>JACKML010000006.1 GCA_024235415.1 Chromatiaceae bacterium
GTCCCGGTCGTGAACGAATCCATTTGCAACGGCTGTGGCAGCTGCATCGCTACGTGCCCGATTCAGGTTATCCAGTTGGAGGAGGCCGCATGAACGAGTACCACGTGTGTGGTGTATTGCTGATGTCACGACCGGAGCATTCGGCGCGGGTCGAACATGCCCTGTCGGCAATTCCCGGGGTGGAGTTACACGCCAATGACGGCGGGCGCATGGTCGTCACCGTGGAGGGGCCTGAGTATGGGCTTTGCGGCGACATCATCTCGCAACTCGCGACGCTCGATGGGGTGGCCTCTTCTTCTCTCGTATATCACCAGATCGACAACGAATCCCTGCCGGAGGAGTCCGTACAATGAAACAGTCACGCCGTGAATTCATCAAGACCAATGCCATCGCCGCTACCGCGGCTGCAGCAGGTATTACCATCCCCGGTGTCCAGGCAATCGCCGCGACCGACGACAGCAACATCCGCTGGGACAAGGCACCGTGCCGCTTCTGCGGCACCGGTTGCTCAGTGCTGGTTGGCACCGAGGGTGGTCGCGTGGTGGCGACCCAGGGCGATCCCGATGCCCCGGTAAACCGTGGCCTGAACTGCATCAAGGGCTATTTCCTGTCCAAGATCATGTATGGCCAGGACCGCCTGACCCAGCCGCTGCTTCGCAAGAAGAACGGAAAATACGACAAAGAGGGCGAGTTCGAGCCTGTCTCCTGGGACGAGGCCTTCGACACCATGGCCGAGAAGTGGAAGGCCGCGCTTGCCAAGGATTTGCAGGCCAACGCCGGTAAGCCGGCCGATCAGCTGACGTCGAGCGTCGGCATGTTTGGCTCGGGCCAGTGGACGGTGTTCGAGGGTTATGCGGCGTCCAAGCTCTATAAGGCAGGCTTCCGCTCCAACAACATCGACCCGAACGCCCGTCACTGCATGGCCTCGGCGGTCGGCGCATTCATCCGCGCCTTCGGCTCCGACGAGCCGATGGGCTGCTACGACGACCTTGAGCACGCCGATGCCTTCGTGCTGTGGGGCTCGAACATGGCCGAGATGCACCCGGTGCTGTGGTCGCGCCTGACCGATACGCGCCTGACCAAGCCGGGTTGTGAAGTGCACGTGCTGTCGACATTCGAGCATCGCAGCTTCGAACTGGCCGATCACGGTGTGATCTTCAAGCCGCAGACCGACCTGGCGATCCTCAACTACATTGCGAACTACATCGTGAACAACGATGCGGTGAACTGGACCTTCGTCAACCAGCACGTCAATTTCACCAAGACCCCGACCGACATCGGCTACGGCCTGCGTCCGGATCACCCGCTGGAAAAAGCGGCGAAGAATGCCGGCAAGGGCAAGCTCGAAAAAATCGACTTCGAGGCCTACAAGAAGGAACTCGCACCTTACACCGCGGAGTACGTCTCAGAATTGTCGGGCGTGCCGGTCGAGAGCCTGGAGAAACTGGCCAAGCTGTACGCCGATCCGACGAAGAAAGTTGTCTCCTACTGGACCATGGGCTTCAACCAGCACGTGCGTGGCGTATGGGTCAACGGTCTGATGTACAACGTGCACCTGTTGACCGGCAAGATCTCCGAGCCGGGTAACGGCCCGTTCTCGCTGACTGGTCAGCCGTCCGCTTGTGGTACTGCACGCGAGGTCGGCACCTTCGCGCACCGTCTGCCGGCCGACCTGGTCGTTGCCAAACCCGAGCATCGTGCGTTTTCCGAGAAGGTCTGGAAACTGCCGGAAGGCACCCTGTCAGGCAAAGTCGGCTTCCATGCCGTGTTGCAGAGCCGCATGCTCAAAGACGGCAAGCTCAACTGCTACTGGGTGTCGACCAACAACAACATGCAGGCCGGCCCGAACATCAATGAAGAGATGTACCCCGGCTGGCGCAACCCGGCGAACTTCATCGTGGTCTCCGAGGCCTATCCGACCGTGTCGGCAATGGCCGCTGACCTGATCCTGCCGGTAGCGATGTGGACCGAGAAAGAGGGCGCATTCGGCAACGCCGAGCGGCGTACGCAGTTCTGGCGCCAGCAGATCAAGGCGCCGGGTGAATCGCGTTCCGACCTGTGGCAGTTCGTCGAGTTCTCCAAGCGCTTCAAGACCGAGGAGGTCTGGCCTGAGGATCTGCTGGCCAAGATGCCCGAGTATCGTGGCAAGACGCTGTTCGACGTGCTGTTTGCCAACGGCGTGGTCAACAAGTTTCCGAAGCAGAAGGTCACCGACGATCGCGGCAACGCATACGACAGTGACGAGATGGATCACTTCGGTTTCTATCTGCAGAAGGGCCTGTACGAGGAATACCGTATCTTCGGGACCCAGGGGCCGAAGAAGGGCCACGATCTGGCCGAGTTCGATGCTTATCACAAGGCGCGCGGTCTGCGCTGGCCGGTGGTCGATGGCAAGGAGACATTGTGGCGTTATCGTGAGGGCTATGACCCGTTCGTGCCGCAGGGTGCGCAGGTCGCGTTCTATGGCAATGCAGATGGTCGCGCCAACATCATTTCTGCGCCCTATGAGCCGCCGGCCGAGGCCCCGGATGCTGAATACGATATGTGGATGAGCACCGGTCGCATCCTCGAACACTGGCACACGGGCTCGATGACCCGACGCGTGCCGGAACTGTATCGTGCAGCCCCGGATGCGCTGGTGTACATGAACCCGGTGGATGCGGAGAAACGCGGACTCAAGCGCGGTGATGCAGCGAAGATCGTCAGCCGTCGTGGTGAGATCGTGTGCCGTATCGAGACCAAGGGCCGCAACAAACTGCCAGAAGGGATGGTGTTCGTGCCGTTCTTCGATGCGGGGCGCCTGGTCAACAAACTGGTATTGGATGCAACCGACCCGTTGTCGAAAGAGACGGATTATAAAAAGGTTGCGGTCAAGGTCATGAAGGCCTGAGGCGATACGCATGACGGGGTGGGCCACGATAGTGGCCTGCCCCGTATGATCAGTAAGACATCATGAGTGAAAAAGACAACAACTCGACAGTCCCGAACGCGGCACGGCGGCGCTTCCTGACGGATTCGTTACGCACGGCTGTGGGCGTCGGCCTGGTCGCTGTCTCACTCGGGGTTTATCAGCGGCAGGCGCGGGCATTGCCGGCAATGGCCGTGAGGCCGCCTGGCGCGGCTGACGAGAAAGCGTTTCAGGCTGCCTGCATCCGCTGTGGCCTGTGTGTGCGCGACTGTCCCTACGACACGTTGAAGCTGGCAAGCCTGGGCGACGAGGTCGCACTTGGAACGCCGTATTTCGAGGCCAGGGACATACCCTGCGAGATGTGCGACGACATCCCGTGCGTCAAGGCGTGTCCGACCGGCGCCCTGGATCCGGCACTCAAAGAGATCGAAAAAGCCCGCATGGGCCTTGCAGTGGTTGTCGACCAGGAGGCCTGCATTGCGTTTCAGGGCCTGCGTTGCGAGGTCTGCTTCAATGTCTGCCCGGTGCGGGGCAAGGCGATCACGCTGAATTATCAGCACAATGACCGTAGCGGCAAACATGCGCTGTTCATCCCGGTCGTGCATTCGAAGGATTGCACCGGCTGTGGCAAATGCGAGAAGGCATGCATCCTGGAAGAAGCAGCCATCAAGGTATTTCCCATTGCATTGGCCAAGGGGTTGCTCGGACGGCACTATCGTCTCGGATGGGAGCAGAAGGCCGATGCGGGCGAGGCCCTGGTCACGCCTGATACGCCGCATCAATACAACCTGCCGGAAGGTATGAGCTACGAACATGGTGGGAGAGGGTTGATCACTGGTGAACGGCCATTGCCGCCGACGCCGCCATCAAGGCCGGTGGCGCCCGAGGCCCCCCTGCCACCGTTCTCCAGCAATCCGCTGGATACACTGAACCGCAAGGGAGGCCTGTAATGGAGCCCGGCGGTCGTCCAGGCGCAGAGGCCATCGCGCAGAAGGGCTGGCTTGGCGCCCATCGTTACCTGATCCTGCGCCGCATCAGCCAATTGGCGATTCTCGGCCTGTTTCTGGCTGGTCCGCTGTTCGGCATCTGGCTGGTCAAGGGCAACATGTCGTCCAGCCTGACACTGGATGTATTGCCGTTGTCCGATCCGCTGGTGTTGTTGCAGGTGTTTGCAGCCGGGCATGTGCCGGAAACCGCGGCGCTGCTTGGCGGACTGATTGTGCTGGGCTTCTACCTGATTGTCGGTGGGCGTGTTTTCTGCAGTTGGGTCTGCCCGGTGAATATCGTTACCGATGTTGCCGAATGGCTGCGTCGTCGCCTCGGCATCAAGGGCAGTGCGCACTTTTCGGATAAGACACGCTATTGGCTGCTGGGCGCGATTCTCCTGGTTGCGGCAGTGACTGGCAGCGTTGCCTGGGAACTGATCAACCCGGTTTCCATGGTCTATCGCGGCCTGGTCTTTGGTATGGGATTGGCGTGGGGCATCGTTGCGGCGGTGTTCCTGCTTGACCTGTTTGTCGGACGCCGGGCCTGGTGCGGGCGTCTTTGCCCGGTTGGGGCATTTTACGGGATGCTGGGTGAGGCCGCGGTGTTGCGCGTTTCGGCGGTGCGTCGCGAGCAATGCGACGATTGCATGGACTGCTTCGCCATCTGCCCCGAGCATCAAGTCATCAAACCCGCTCTGAAGGGGGCGGACAAGGGTATAGGTCCGGTGATCACCTCCGGTCACTGTACCAACTGTGGGCGCTGCATCGATGTCTGTGGTCGCGACGTCTTTGCCTTTACTACACGATTTTCAAACAACTCCCGCCAGGCTGTATCCGGCGTAAACCATAAAAGCGAGGTGTCATCATGAAGCGGTCAATGATCTACGGTTCTTTTCTGCTGCTCTGTGTTGTCGGGCTGGCCGGTCAGGCGGTGGCTGACGTGAACTCGTTGCGTGGGGTGACCGAGATCCCGGTCACTGAGTCCGCGCCCGAACTGCAGAGGTTTATCAACGACAAGGAAAATATCAATCGGACTTTCAAAGAGCAGCCGCCGCTGGTCCCGCACGAAAATGAGAAATACGACATTACGCTGAAGGAAAACAAGTGCCTCGAATGCCATATGAAGCAGCCGGGCAAGGACGAGGCGAAATCGGTCGAGATGGGTGAATCGCACTTTGTAAACCGCGACGGCAAAAAGCTCGACCGCCCGAGCAGCAATCGTTATTTCTGCAACCAGTGCCATGTGCCCCAGATCGACGCCCCGCCGCTGGTCGGCAACAACTTCAAATCGGTAGCGGCGAAGTAAGACCTGCCTGATTTGACACTGGTCCAGACCGCTTGTCCTGTCTGTTGCGCCGATGGCGCAGCAGACAGGTGTGAAGCGTCGAAAAAGCATTTTGCAGCGGCATAGACCTGCGCGCTGCAGAAAATCGATTTACGGCTGGCGCTTGCGGCCGGAGCGTCTGCGGACCTGGTAGGCCGCGACTTCGCGCATGATGGCGGAGAACGGCACGTCCTCGAGTCGCCCAAATCGTTGTTCGGCCTCAGCCAGCGTGGCATCCACGTTGTCGATCGATGCGGGAGGCGGTTCGCTGTTGGACAGCAATGACAGCAGTCCGCGCAGGCCACCGACCTGCAGACGCATTGCCTTGCCGTGCGGCAGCAACCTGCGTTCTTCGTCGGCACGCAACGCGAAGCGCGCCTGTTCGCGCAACAGTTCCAACCATTTGAGACAACGCTGCTGGCTGTGCTGCGTACGACAATGCACCCCTTCGCGCTCGGCAATGCAGAAGCGTTCCGCTTTGCCGCAGGCGCATTGGTTCGTCAGCACGCTTTTTTCGAACGCGCAATAGACCTGGTTGACTTCACGATAGGTCTGTCGAAAGGCGTCCTGGTCCATCGTTCCTCAGCGCGTCCTACTGGCGGTCCTGCTTGAAGCGATGGATCAGGCGGCGATCGCGCTTGCTCGGTTTGGAATCCGTCTGTAGCGGCGTCGCAAGTCGGGCGGTGCGCAGTGCCTCGATCGCCGCCTCGCGGCGTCTGCGGCTGTCTTCGGTTTCGCAATAGAAGCCGACGGCCTCCGAGGCCGGGCGACGTTGGGCCGGTAGCACTACAACCTCGATCTGCCATTGCAGACCGTCTTTGCTGATTTCCAGCTGGCTGCCGACGCGTATCTCTTTGCCGGGCTTTGCACGCTGACCGTTGACGTGCACTTTGCCACCTTCCGCCGCCTCGCTGGCAAGTGCGCGCGTCTTGTAGAAGCGGGCGGCCCAGAGCCATTTGTCGAGACGCATTTTGTCGGCGGCCGTGGACATGTGCAGGCTCAGGTGGGGGCGTCTTCCGAGGAGTCCATGGTGTGCGAGGCATCGCCGGGCATTCGCGGCGGAGCCAGTCCCAGCATCGGGTCGAGCTGGCCCATTGCGTCAAGCTCCGCCATGTCGTCGTAGCCGCCGACATGGTGCTCCCCGATGAATATCTGCGGAACCGTGCGTCGGTTGCTGCGCAGCTGCATCTCGCTGACCAGGCCGTGGTCCAGGTCGATCCGCTTCTCCTCCCACTTCATGCCTTTGCGCTGCAGCAGCATCTTGGCACGCACGCAGTAGGGGCACATGGCGGTCGTATACATGACGATGTCCGGCATGCTGTTCTCCTTTGACGATAGGCCGATCATCGTAACAATCGCGCAGGCGGCGCGAAACCGCGGGAGTTTACCCATTTACTGCACAGGGTTGCGCCGATTTGGCGAGTCATTCGGGCATCGATATGATTGCGGCCCCGTCTCAGCAATTCCGGGTCCGTCACATGAAAGAAGCCGCTCCGCGTACGATCAAGCTCTCGGACTACCAGCCACCGGCCTACCTGATCGATAGTGTCGATCTCGATTTCGACCTGCAGGAGCAGGGCACGCGGGTGGTGGCGCGGCTTGCCGTCAGGCGCAATCCGGCCGGATCGGGTGGCCCGCTGCGCCTCGACGGCGAGGGTCTGCAACCAGTCTGGGTGCGCCTCGACGGCGGTGAACTCGCGGCGGGCCGTTACGTGATAGACGACGAGTCGCTGACCGTGGTGGATCCTCCCGAGGCCTTCGTGCTCGAGACGGAGGTCGTGATCGAGCCGCAGAACAACACGGCGTTGGAGGGGCTATACCGCTCGGGCGGCATGTTCTGCACCCAGTGCGAGGCACAGGGCTTCCGAAAGATCACCTGGTTTGCCGACCGACCCGACGTGATGGCGCGTTTCGCTGTGCGCATCGAGGCCGACAAGGGGCGTTACCCGGTCTTGCTGTCGAATGGCAACCCACGCGCCTCCGGCGATCTGGCCGATGGCCGGCATTACGCGGAGTGGGACGACCCGATCCCCAAGCCGAGCTACCTGTTCGCGCTGGTGGCTGGGAACCTGCGTTATGTCGAGGACCACCACACGACGACGTCCGGCCGCGAGGTGCAGCTGCGCGTCTATGTCGAGCCGGAAAACATCGACAAGTGCGATCACGCGATGCTTTCGTTGATCAAGGCGATGTCTTGGGATGAGGAGAAATACGGTCGGGAATGTGATCTGGAGGTGTACAACGTCGTTGCGGTCAACGACTTCAACATGGGGGCGATGGAAAACAAGGGGCTGAACATCTTCAATTCCAAGTACGTGCTGGCCCGTCCCGATACCGCCACCGACCAGGACTTTCTCGGCATCGAGAGCGTGATCGCACACGAGTACTTCCACAACTGGACGGGAAACCGCATTACCTGCCGCGACTGGTTCCAGCTCTCGCTCAAAGAAGGCTTCACCGTGTACCGCGACCAGGAGTTCTCGGCGGACATGGGGGCGCGAGGGGTCAAGCGTATCGAGGACGTGCGCAAGCTGAGGGCGCACCAGTTCGCCGAGGATGCCGGACCCATGGCACACCCGATTCGCCCGGCGTCTTACATCGAAATCAACAATTTCTACACCATGACGGTGTATGAGAAAGGCGCCGAGGTGGTGCGCATGCAGGCCAACCTGCTGGGCCGGCAGGACTTTCGCAAGGCGACCGATCTGTATTTCGAGCGCCATGATGGGCAGGCGGTTACCACCGAGGATTTCCTGCGCTGCATGGCCGAGGCATCGGGCAGGGATCTGCAGCAGATGCAGCACTGGTACGACTATGCCGGCACGCCTCAGATCAACGTCAGTGAGGCCTACGATGCGGCGGCCGGGTGCTACACACTCGACATCACACAGACCGTTCCGGAAACGCCCGGCCAGCGCGACAAGCCGCCGTTCCTGATCCCGGTCGTCACCGGCCTGGTCGGTGCTGACGGGCAGGATCTGCCGGTTCGCCTGGGCAACCAGCCGACGCCGTCAACGCAGCACACCCTGGAACTCACCGCGCCCAGTCAGCGCTTTGAGTTCCACGATGTTGCCGAACGGCCGGTACCCTCACTGCTGCGCGGGTTCAGCGCGCCGGTGAAGCTCGAGTTTGCCTACAGCGATGAACAGCTGATGTTCCTGATGGCAAACGACAGCGACGGTTTCAACCGTTGGGATGCTGCGCAGACGCTGGCCCGTCGGGTGCTGCTCGGTATGGTCGAGCAGTATCAGCGCGGCATCGAGATGAGTGTGCCGGACGGTTTCGTCGAGGCCTGCCGTGGGGCGCTTCTCAGCCGGGATGCCGAGCCGGCTCTGATCGCCGAGGTCCTGAGTCTGCCGACCCTCGGTTATCTCGGCGACTTCATGACCACGGTCGATACCGATGCGCTTCACCTGGCCCGTGAGACGCTGCGCATCACGCTGGGGCGTACCCTGAACGCCGAGTTGCGGCAGGTCTATGCCACCATGGACGACACCGGTCCGTACCGGCCATCGGCCGAGGCCATCGGCCGTCGCAGTCTTAAGAACCGTGCGCTCGCCTACCTGATTGCGGTGGGTGATGAGACCGGCGCCGAACTCTGTCGCCGTCAGTACGATGCGCAACACAATATGACCGATGTCGTGGCCGCCCTGTCGCTGCTGGCGGACAGCGATCACCCGGCACGCACGCAGGTGCTGGCCGATTTCGAACGGCGCTGGAACCGCGACCCGCTGGTGATGGACAAATGGTTTGCCGTCCAGGCGATGTCCAGCCGTGCCGACACGCTGGAGCAGGTGCACCGGCTGATGGGTCATGCCGCGTTTTCGATGCGCAATCCGAACAAGGTGCGGGCGCTGATCGGCAGTTTCGCCAATGCCAATCCGCTGCGGTTCAACGCCGCCGACGGCAGTGGCTATGCATTCCTGGAGACCCAGGTGTTGGCCCTCGACCCATCGAATCCGCAGGTCGCAGCACGCCTGTTGCGCGCGATATCACGTTGGCGGCGATATGACTCGGGGCGCCAGGCGAAGATGCAGGGCGTTCTTGAGTCGATCGTGTCCGCCAAGGTATCGCGTGATGTCTATGAAATCGCAGCGAAGTGCCTGGAACCGGTCTGAATCGTCCACGGCCGGATAGCGTCGTGATGGCGACGAGTTGGCGCGAGGCGCTGAATCCACCGGTCTACCTGGTGTCGATTCTGCCCGGACTCGGTGTGCCATTGCTGGCGGGAGGACAGGTTGCGCATGCTGTCAGCCTCGCGTTGGCCACTGTCGCGGTCGTGCTGCTGCAGCATGCGATCAACCTGTTCAACGACGCCGCAGACTGGCGTCTTGGTGCTGATGTCGAAAAGCACGACTCGTGGGTACGGGTGCACCATGAACGACCGCAACTGGCGGTGCTGCATGGTGTCCTCAGCCTGCTGGCCGGCGGCCTGCTCGGCCTGGCCGTCCTGTGGCAGCAGGGGCAGTGGTGGATCGTCGCGATAGCTGCGCCGATGGTGGGTCTTGGCTACCTCTACAACGCCGGTTCGAAGCCGCTTTCCTATACGCATCTGGGAGAATGGGTGACTGGTATCTGCTACGGCCCAGGGGTATTCGGCTGCCTGTGGCTGGTCGCTGGACAGCCTCCCGGGGTCGCAATGCTGGCGGGAATGGCCGCCTTCGCCGCGTTGGCGGTCGCCCTGCTGTTGTCCCATCAGCCACCGCAGATCGAGACCGACCGGCTGGCGGGAAAGCTGTCATTCGCAGTGCGCTATGGCGCCGACCGGACGCGCGCGGTCGCCTGGGGACTGTTCGTTGTGTTCCTGCTCGCCGTCGGCAGTGTGTTGCTGGCCGCATCACCGGCAGCCGGTCTCCTGCCGGTGGCGTTGGGCGTGCTGCTTGGCTACCGTCTGAAAACGACGGTACTGAATCCGAAGCGCCTGCTGCTGTCGGCCAGCGCTTTCATCCTGCTCGGTCTGCTTGCAAACACCGTATCCTCGACATTGGCGTCTTGAAAACAGGCAGGCCGTCCCGCTCAGTCGCCGGAAACGGCCTTCTGGATCAGCGGCAATAGCGGCTCGGGCAGACGGATCTTGCCGGACAACGCGAACTGCCGTGCTTCTTCGGACATCTTCTTCCATGTCTTGCGCACGATGTCGAGCCACTTGGCCTCGTCGTACTCGGGATGTTTTTGCGCAAACGCAAGCATGTAGTGCTCGATAAACACCAGGTCGGTGACGTCCTCTAGCAGTTGTGTGTCCTTGTTGACCTTGAGTGCGCGCTTGCCGACGGCCTGTTGCACCCGTTCGACCACCTCGTCCGCGTAGCCAGCCTCGACCAGCAGGCGTGCAGCTGTCTCCGCGTGGAACCGGTACAGTCCTGTGCGCCATTGCAGGTAGCCCTGGCGTCCTTCCGGGAAGTCGCTGCGTGGAGATTTCCAACGCTGGATGTGCTGCGCGCGGATCGCCAGACGCTGGGCCTCGTCGGCCTGTGGTGAATAGCGTTGCAGCATATCCGTCATGCGTTGCGAATAAAGCAGCTCTTTCGGCCACGACTTGCCGTCGGCGGTCTCGTGGTTTGGGTCTTCGGCATTGGCCGCGTCGATCAGCGCCGCGGCCTTTTTGAAGATCTCTTCGTCTGACATGTCAACTCCAGGGAGGTCGTTTCTTGGTTTTTTCCAATTGTACCGTGCCGCCAGGTCTGCCAAGTGACACCCGGGTCGGCATGACTGCATGGAAATACAATTGCCGCTTTGGGTGATTTCATGTGACAGCGCTGGCGGACAATACGGTATATGACGATGATGAAAAGGTAACCGGGAGAGACCATGTCTGATGTGGTGGTAATTCTGGTCGACAATGGCTCGACCCGCGCCGCTTCTGTGTTGAGTCTGCGCTCCATCGCGGCGCGGCTGGCCGTTGCCTGCGGACGCCCGGTGCATCCGGTGTCGCTGCAGCACGCCGACAAGATCGCGCCGGAACAGCTCGACGGGGTCGCCGCCCAGGTGCTGCCGGCTTTCCTGCGTGGCCAACTGGCCGCCGGGGAACGTGAGTTCATCGTGGTCCCGTTGATATTCGGCAACAGCCGTGCGCTGACGTCGTTCATTCCCGAGCAAGTGGCGTTGCTGGGTGCGGAGTTCGGTCCATTTCGGCTGCGCCTGGCCGAGGCGTTGGTTCCGCTGCCTCGGGGCGAGCCGTTGCTGGCAAAGATTCTGGCCGAGCAGGTGGCGCAATGCAGCGCTGAGCTCGATACGCGGCCGACGCGTGTCGTGGTCGTCGATCATGGCTCGCCGATACCCGAGGTGACGGAGGTTCGCGCCAGGGTGACCATGGGACTGCGAGATCACCTCGAGGAGGGTATTGCGCTTGGTCAGGCGGTGATGGAGCGGCGCCAGGGTGCAGAGTACGATTTCAACGGACAGTTGCTCGCCGATATGCTCGACAGCTGCGCTGCGCAGGACCCGCGCGCGGTCGTGATTCTGGCGATGATGTTCATCTCTCCCGGACGCCATGCCGGACCCGGTGGCGATATCGAAACCATCTGTCGCGATGCGATGCGAATGAACCCGGGTCTGCGGGTCGGCATCTCGCGTCTGGTTGGTGAGCATCCATTGCTGGTGGATATTCTGAGCCAGCGCCTGCAGGCACTGCTCTGAGGCGGATTGCTCAGTCCGAACCCACGCCTTTGGCGATCGGCAGTATGTCGCTGACAGCGACCTCCACCAGATTCAGGCAGTGGTGGGCGTCTGCCGAGTACTTGGTCAGGTCGCCGACGTGACAGTTACGTGCAGCCAGGACCTGGATCGAGCTGATCTCGTCGCAGGTGATGCCGCGGAAATTGATCTCCTGGTACTGTGACGCTGTCGGCTTGATGTAGGAATATCCCCGGCTCACCGTCTCGAATGGGATGTCACTGCCTTTGTAGGCGGTGAAGCGCAGGACCAGGCTGCGAATCTGTGCAGACAGGTTGTTCTGCAGGCGCAGCCCGAGGCGGCAACCGCGCTCGAGGTGGAATTTCTTCTCCAGGGTCAGCTGCGCATACCGCCGAGCCTCTGCGTCATCGCCCTCCTGCACCACTGCCCATGTGCCGTTGTCGCGCAGCAAGATCTTGCGGCCGTCCGGTGCGGTGATGGTCACGTCCGCGAAGACACTTTGTGCAATCAGCATCAGGGCCGATATTCCAAGCGGTAGGTAATGCATGGGTTACTCCGGAAACCATTCGTGGCGGACATGCTCGCACGAACCGGTGCGCTTTTTGAAGACGCAATGATTCCTGCCTCCGGTG
This sequence comes from Chromatiaceae bacterium, assembly GCA_024235415.1. GTDB lineage: Bacteria > Pseudomonadota > Gammaproteobacteria > Chromatiales > Chromatiaceae > Thiosocius. The sequence continues at coordinate 12,484 of JACKML010000006.1, forward strand.
AAAGATTCCGGCCCGGAACCCGGTCTCAATCCTATCCAGGCAGACGATGGCAGGAGGGAATGGCGTGTTGCTGAGAAATCTGATGGTGGTCTCGGTGCTGGCCTTCAGCGTGCCTGCGCTCGCGGCCGATCGCGTCGTGGTTCCGGAAGCCACTTTCCCAATGGGATGCTCGTTGGGTGATCCGGCCTGCGATGCGGACGAGGGACCGGTGGGTGGCACGCCCGTCAGGGTCCCGGCATTCGCGATCGACCGAAACGAGGTGACAGTGGAGCAGTACCGCGCCTGTGTCAGCGATGGCCGCTGCACTGCGCCGTTGACCAACCGGGACAATCAGTACTGCAACTATGACCATCCGGAGCGTGACCAGCATCCGGTGAACTGTGTCGACTGGTCGCAGGCGGTGGCCTACTGCGCATCCGCGGCGGGGCGCCTGCCGACGGAACCCGAGTGGGAACGCGCCGCACGCGCCGGTTCGGTCAGTCGGTACCCCTGGGGACAGGAGGTCAGCTGCCGGGAGGCGATTCTCGACGAGGTCAGCCCGGCGCCCAGTCAGCGCGAACCCGACGGCTGCTACACCGATGCGACCTGGGTGGTCGCAAGTCGTCCGGCCAACGCACTGGGCCTGCACGATATGCACGGCAATGTCGGTGAGTGGACCTCTGCCTGGTATGGCCCGCGGGCGATTGCGGAGCTGTATGCACAAGGTGATCTCGCCGGGCCCCCTCAGGGGCGCCAACGTGTCGTACGTGGCGGCTCCTGGGATGAGGATCGGCTGAATCTTCGCAGCTCCCTGCGCAATGTGAAGCCACCTCGGCAGGGTGAGGCGATCTACGGCTCCGTCGGGTTCCGCTGCGCGGCCGATATCGATTGAGGTGGGTTGCACGAAATAGCCCTGCTTTGATTAAAGTTTTTCCTCCGTACGCTCGCTAAAGCGTGTAGGTCTGGTTGCGGACGGTGTGTCCGGAGGTGAAGTGTTGTTCGGCATGAACAGGAAAGAGCGGGGATACCTGCAGCGCATCGCCGAGCTGGAGGCGTCGCTCGCGCAGGCGCAGCAGTTGGCCGATCAGGCCCAGCAGTCAGTGGAGGAGAAGGACCACTACCTGTCGCAATGTCTTGCAACGCAGGAACACGCGCACCATGGGCACACCGAGGTGCACCTCGGACAGGCCGATGCACTGGCATCGATCCGCGATAAGAAAGCGATGTTGGCCACGAAGCTCCAGGGTGACAGTGAGACGCTGACCGAATCGGCGCAGTTGTTTCAGCGCAGCGGTGTGATGCTGGCGCACATCGCCGAGGGCAGCGCCAAACTCAACGGCATCACCCAGCACAGCGAGAACCAGATCGACCAGCTCGACTCGGCAATCAGGGAGATCGGCAAGTTCACGTCGCTGATCGCCTCGGTTTCGGAGCAGACCAACCTGCTGGCTCTGAATGCCGCCATCGAGGCGGCCCGGGCGGGCGAACATGGCCGCGGATTCGCGGTGGTGGCCGACGAGGTCCGCAATCTGGCAGGCAGAACCGCAGAGGCGACTAAGGAGATCTCAGACCTTGTCAGCAAGATCAACAACTTCTCACGGGCCGCACAGCAGAGCTTCTCAGGCCTGTCAGAGGTGGCGGCGGGTATCGACGAATCGGTGAGCAGCGTCAGGTCGGTCATCGACGAGGTCAACGGGTTGTCTGACTCGATGGTCAACGTGATATCGGAGGTCACTGCAAGCCAGTTCATCGACACCGTGGTGATGGATCACCTGTTGTACAAGTTCGAGGTTTTCAAGGTGGTGGCGGGCCTGTCGGCCAAGACGGCCGAGGACTTTGTCAGCCATCATCACTGCCGCCTGGGCAAATGGTATTACGAGGGTCTAGGTGGTGAACTGCTCGACAGGGAAGCGGCCTACCGGTCACTGGAGAGTCCCCACCAGAAAGTGCACGACGCCGGTGTGCGTGCGATCCGTGCGCATTCCAGTGGTGATCACAGTGCCGAATTGGCTGCACTCGCCGAAATGGACCATGCCAGTCACCAGGTGGTGAATTGCCTCAATCAACTCGAGCCAGCATATCAGAAGGCAATCGAATCGAAGGCGGTCGGCGGCGCCGGTCGATCCAGGTAGCGCTATCAGGGTCGCTCTTGGCGGCGGCATACCTGTGCTGCCAACATCGATTCCCGGGGCGCGATCACATCGCGACTCGCGCGGCTAACCGTACTTGTAATGTTTGACCTCGCGCCGACCCGAAGCGGTCTGCGCGCGGCGCAGCGTGCGCTGCATGATGATGCCCTCGACCTTCCAGTCCAGCTCCTTCAGTGAAATCTCCGGATAGATGTCGTTGAGCGCGACCAGGCGTTCGCCCCGGTCGTCCTTGATGTACTGACGGAACCACCGCACGCCCTCGACCAGCGCCATCACGTACATGCCGTGCTGGCACCAATCCGAAGGCTCGATAACCACGATGCAGGCATCCGGGAACTCGGGTGCCATGCTGTCGCCAATCACCTGCAGAGCAAACGGCTCTGAATTGCTGCAGCTGCTCAAAGGATCGTTCATTGGAGGCTTTTGCATCGCGTTGACTCTGGTAAGCTGCCTGCTTTCTCAAGTCAGGAACTGACTGAAATTGCAGAGAATTCTATCATGATGCACGCCGGGGGTGGGACGCCCCAAGTCCACAAGGATCGCCGGGATTGGCACAACCTCAAGGGGATGCTGCCGTTTCTCTGGGAGTTCCGTGGTCGGGCCCTGTTTGCCCTTTCGTGTCTGATTCTTTCGAAAGTGGCCAACGTCGGTGTGCCGTTGGTGCTCAAGGAAATCGTCGAATTCTTCGAACATGCCAAGGAACAGCCCCTGATGCTGGCCGCGGTGCTGCCACTTTCGCTGCTGGTCGCATACGGAGCACTCAAGCTCGCTGCCTCGCTGTTCAACGAGTTGCGCGACGTGGTGTTTGCCAAGGTTCGCTATCGCGCGATGCGTCGTCTGTCGACCCGTGTGCTGGAACATCTGCATCGGCTGTCGCTGGGTTTTCACCTCGACCGCAGGACTGGTGCGGTCAGCCGTGATCTGGAGCGCGGGACCCGGTCAGTCAGCCAGATCCTCAACTACATGGCGTTCAGCGTTTTGCCGATCATGGTCGAGTTCAGCCTGGTCGCTTTCATTCTGCTGCGTGACTACGAACTGGAGTTCGCCCTTGCGATGTTCGGTTCGGTCGTGGTGTACATTTTTGTCACCTTCGCCATCACCGAGTGGCGCATGGACTTCCGCCACTTCATGAACCGTCTCGATTCCGAGGCCAACACGCAGGCCTTCGATAGCCTGATCAACTACGAAACGGTCAAGTATTTCGGCAACGAACGCCTGGAGATGGAGCGCTACGACTCGACCCTCGCGGAGTGGGAGGACTGGGCGGTGAAGAGCCAGACCTCAATGTCGCTGCTCAACTTCGGCCAGGGGGCGGTGATCGCGCTTGGCGTCACCCTGGTGATGTACCTGGCGATGCGCGGCGTGGTGGCCGGCGAGATCAGCCTTGGCGATCTGGTACTGCTGAATGCCTTCCTGCTGCAATTGTTCATCCCGCTCGGGTTTCTCGGCATCGTATATCGTCAGATCAAGTACTCGCTGGCCGATATGGACCTGGTGTTCAAGTTGCTCGAACGTCAGCCTGAGATCGAGGACAGGCCCGATGCTGCAGAGCTGCATGTGAGTGGCGGCCATATCCGCTTCGATGCAGTGACCTTCGGTTATCAGCCGGAACGAACCATCCTGCATGATCTGCAACTGCAGGTACCGGCTGGTCACAAGGTTGCCGTGGTTGGCCACAGCGGTGCAGGCAAGTCGACACTGGCACGCCTGATCTACCGTTTCTACGATGTCGATTCCGGCTCTATCTCGATCGATGGGCAGGATATCCGTGAGGTCAGCCAGGACAGCCTGCGCGCGGCGATCGGGATAGTCCCGCAAGACACCGTGCTGTTCAATCAGTCCATCTACTACAACATCGCATACGGCCGCCCGGACGCGACGCGCGTCGAGGTTGAACGGGCCGCGGCGATGGCGCACATCCGCGACTTCATCGAAGGTCTGCCGGATGCCTGGGACACGGTGGTCGGCGAACGTGGACTGAAATTGTCGGGTGGTGAGAAACAGCGTGTGGCGATCGCACGGGCGATCCTCAAGGGGCCGCAGATCCTGATCTTCGACGAGGCCACGTCGTCGCTCGACAGCCGTACCGAGCAGGCCATTCAGGAGACGCTCGCGGAAGTCGCGGCACGTCATACGACACTGGTGATTGCACACCGCCTTTCTACCGTGGTCGATGCCGATCAGATTCTGGTAATGGCGGACGGACGCGTAATCGAGCAGGGTACTCATGCGCAACTACTGGCGGCCGGTGGCAGCTACCGTGAGATGTGGGAGCTGCAGCGTGAGCAGCGCGAACAGCAGGAAGCGGCGCCAACGGCGCCGCAGATCGCCTAGATGGGCTCTGTGCACATTGGGTGGGTGGGCGCATGAAGACCTACCTGGTCGGTGGTGCGGTGCGCGACGGGTTACTCGGCATTCCGGTGGTCGAGCGTGACTACGTGGTGGTCGGTGCCGATACCGCGACCATGCTGGACCGAGGTTTCCAGGCAGTGGACAGGGACTTTCCGGTATTCAGACACCCGCAAAGCGGCGATGAGTATGCACTGGCCAGACGCGAGACCAAGAATGGCGAGGGGTATCGCGGATTTCGCGTCGATGCCGGGGCGGATGTGATGCTGGAAGAAGACCTGGGCCGACGCGACTTGACGATCAACGCGATGGCGCAGGGTGAGGATGGCGCTATCGTCGACCCGTTCGGCGGGCGCGGGGATCTGGATGCCCGGCTGTTACGTCATGTGTCGCCGGCCTTCGTCGAGGATCCGCTGCGCCTGCTGCGCATTGCGCGTTTTGCCGCGAAGTTGGGCGATCACGGGTTCCACGTTGCGCACGCCACGCACCGTCTGCTGTGCGCGATGGTACAACGCGGCGATATGGCACATCTCACGCGTGAACGCCTGTGGCGCGAAATGAACAAAGCGATGCTGGCCGCCCAGCCGTGGCGGTTTTTCGAGGTCCTGCAGGCCTGTGGTGCGCTACAGGAGTTGATCATGCCGCTGGCCGACGCGATGGGGTCGGTACGCGGACATGGCACCGTCGTTGACCGTGCGCCGATCGCCGCGCTCAAGCGTGCTGCCGGGCGGACCAATGATCCGGCACAACGTATTGCCGCGACCTTGTTCAGCTGTGTCGACACGCCCGCGGAGGCTGACGCCCTGAGTGATCAGTTGCGCGCCGACCGGACGACCTCGCTGCTGCTCAGGCGCGCGGTCGCCGCGCGGGAACTGTGCGCGCGGGTCGAGTGCCTCGACATTGAGGCACTGTTCGATCTTGCACGGCTGTGGCGTGCGTTCGACGACGGTCAGGATATCGGTGCGCTGGTCACTGTCTGCGAGGCGCAGATCGCCGACGCACGGCTGGGCCGCGTATTGTCGGCTGCAGTGCCGGCGGCACGTGCGGTTACGGCTGACTCGCTGAGGGCAAGCGGTGTCAGTGGGCCTGCGCTGGGCGAACAGCTGGCACAGGCGCGGCGTGCTGCGATGCGGTGCGCGCTGGGCGACGCCGGGCTGGTAACTTGAACGTGTCTACGCAGGGTCGGGAGCTCAAGATGCAGCATTCAGAGCAGGAAACCGGGCAATCCGTAGGCCTGCGTGTCAGGCGTATCGTGACCGGTATGCATGTTGCAGTGCCGCTGTTCGCGCTGGGACTGGGTCTGCTGTTGATGCTTGGGGCCACAGTCTCGTTGATCGTCGGGAGTTGGGATTCGGTGGCCCTGTTGCGTGTGCTGACCCTGGCACTGTGCGGCTCACTGCTGGCATTCGGGCTGGCGCTGTACAGGCTGCGCCGCGAGTTGATCGAGCCTCTGGCACGTCTTGAGGACTCTGTGTCCAAGGTGTGTTCCGGGGAGCCTGGCGCGACACTGTCACTGAACGATACCGGTGTGTTGCGGGCGATGGTCTCGGATCTGGACAGTCTCAACGAGGAACTTAGCGATCTCTATGAAGACATGGACAGCCGGGTGTCGCGGCACACCACGCGCCTCGCGCAGAAGACCGCATCGCTGAAAATTCTGTACGACGTCGCCGCCAGCGTTAACCAGGCGCAGGATCTTGAGCAGCTGCTGCTGCGTTTCCTGCGTGTGCTCAAGGAAATGGTCAACGGCCTGGCGGCGACTGTCCGTCTCGAACAACCCGACGGCATCATGCGCGTGGTCGGCTCGATCGGGATCAACAACGAAGTGCTGCGTGAGCGCGAGATGCTGCCCCTGGCACTGTGTGTGTGCGGCAAGGCGCTGTCACCCGGTGACGTCCTGTGCGACAACCCGGCAAGACATTGCGTCAAGCAGCTGAGGCGGGTGATGTTCGGACATGACGACATTGAGATGGTATCGGTGCCGCTCGACTACCATGGTGAACTGCTGGGCATGTATTACATCGCCGTGCGCAAGCCGGGAATCTCGGGCCGCGAGGATATCCTCGAGCTGTTGCAGACCATTGGCAGTCATCTCGGCATGGCGGTCGCCAAGCAACGCTCGGATCGCGAAGCGCGGCGCCTGTCGATCATGGAAGAGCGCACGACCTTGGCCCATGAGCTGCACGACTCGCTCGCGCAGACGCTTGCCAGCCTGCGTTTCCAGGTGCGACTGCTCGAAGACCTGCTAACCCAGGAAGGTGGCAGCGAAGCAGTCACCAAGGATGCGCAGCGCATCCGTGCCGGCCTCGACGAGGCGCATATCGAGTTGCGCGAACTGCTCAACAGCTTCCGCGCGCCGGTCGACCAGCGTGGGCTGGTGTCGGCACTGGAGAAGCTGGTCGAGCGATTCGGGCGGGAGACAGGCACTCATGTGCTGTTTCAGAATGAATGCCGTGAGCCCAATCTGTCGTCCGCCGAGGAGATGCAGATGTTGCGGGTGGCCCAGGAGTGCCTGGCCAACATCCGCAAGCATGCGCATGCACACACTGTGCGCGTGCTGCTGAGCTGCCGCAGCGGTGGCGCCTATTGCCTGTTGATCGAGGATGATGGTGTCGGTTTCGAGGACGCAGCGAAGAGCGGTCGGCCGGGCGAACACATCGGTCTTTCGATCATGGAAGAGCGGGCGCGTCGCCTCGGTGGTAACCTGCGAATAGAGAGCGAGGTGGGTGAGGGCACCCGGGTGGAACTGACCTATCAACCGCAACTGACGGGCCGCAGACCGGACCGGCGCTGGATTATCTGATGCGTGTCTTGATGATCGATGACCATGCCCTGTTCCGCATGGGTCTGAGTGAACTGCTGGAGCGTCGCGGTATCGAAGTCGTGGCCGCTGTTGGTGATTGCCAGCAGGGCATCGACTGGGCCACGGAACAGTCACCGGACGTGGTCCTGCTGGATATGCGTATGCCGGTGATGAACGGCCTGGAGGTTCTTCAGGAATTGCGGCGACGCGAGGTACGTATGCCGGTGGTCATGCTTACAACCAGTCGCGACGAGACCGATGTCGTGAATGCACTGCAGAACGGTGCCCGCGGTTACCTGCTCAAGGACATGGAGCCCGAAGACCTGATCAAAGCGCTTAACGACATCGTCGCCGGCCAGACCGTGGTCGCGCCGGAACTGACGATCGTGCTGGCCAAGGCGGTACAGGGCGAAATGGCCACCAATACGCCGAAGCACCGTGCACTGGCGGAGCTCACGCCGCGCGAACTGGAGATCCTGTGTCATCTCGCCGACGGGCAGAGCAACAAGGTGATTGCGCGCAACCTCGGTATCTCTGACGGTACGGTCAAACTCCACGTCAAGGCGATCCTGCGCAAACTCGATGTTCATTCACGTGTCGAGGCCGCGGTAATCGCCGTGGAGCAGAACTTGTGCGGTCGCGGCAATGACGACGACGGAAGTTTTCGAACCTGATTGGCAGTAAAAGAACAGATGAAAAAATTTTTGCAATTGGTCAGCGACTGCCTGAAGGACGTCAGGGAGATCATGCCCTGGGACCTGGAAGAGCGCATGCAGCAGAATCCAGACCTTCTGGTGGTCGATGTGCGTGAGCCCTACGAGTTCTATGCAATGCATATCGCGGGATCGATGAACGTGCCGCGTGGCATCCTCGAGTCGGCTTGTGAATGGGACTACGAAGAGACCGAGCCGGAACTGGTGCGTGCGCGTGACCGTGAGGTGGTCGTGGTTTGCCGTTCAGGCTACCGCAGCGTGCTTGCCACGAACTCGATGCTGCTGCTCGGTTACACCGATGTCGCCTCGCTGAAGACCGGGCTGCGTGGGTGGAAGGACTACGAGCAGCCGCTGGTCGATCACGCAGGCGGCGCCGTCGATCTCGACGACGCGGACGCCTATTTCACACCCAGGCTGCGCGACGACCAGCTGCGCCCGCGCGACGCCTGACGCCGCACTCCCTGATCAGGATTCAGTGCCAGGTATGGCTTTTGGCGTAGTTTCCTGCTCGGCCTGACCAGTAGCGTCAAACCACGACAGCCGGCCGTGCAATTGCACCACCTCGCCGACGATGATCAGGGTCGGCGGTACCGGTTGCTCGCGTTCTACCAATGCCGGCAGGGAGGCGATGGTGCCGGTGAACACGCGCTGTTGGGGAGTGGTGCCCTGTTGCACCAGGGCCGCCGGTGTATCGCCCGACATGCCATGCGCCTGCAACTCGCGGCTGATCACCGGCAGGCCTTTCAGTCCCATGTAGAACACGACCGTCTGGTTGGGTTGCGCCAACTGGTTCCAGTTCAGGTTCATCGTGTTGTCTTTGAGGTGCCCGGTGACGAAGGTGACGGACTGGGCGTAGTCGCGGTGGGTCAGCGGGATCCCGGCGTAACTGGCGCAACCGGATGCCGCGGTGATGCCAGGTACCACCTGGAACGGCACGCCCTGGCTGGCCAGGGTGTCGATCTCTTCGCCGCCGCGGCCAAAGATGAACGGGTCACCACCTTTCAGTCGCAGCACGCGCCGACCCTGCTTGGCGAGGTCGGCCAACAGCTGGTTGATCTCTTCCTGCGGCATGGCGTGGTTGTCGCGTTCCTTGCCGACATAAATCTGCTCGGCGTCGCTGCGTGTCATATTGAGTACGGCCTTGGCCACCAGGCGGTCGTAGACGACGACGTCGGCCTGTTGCATCAGGCGCAATGCGCGAAAAGTCAGCAGGTCCGGGTCACCTGGGCCGCCACCAACGAGGTAGACCTCTCCCATACCCGGCTGCAATGCGCCACTGGCGAGTTCCCGTTCCATCAGGACCTCGGCCTCACGCAGGTGGCCGGAAAAAACGCGTTCGGCGACACCACCCTGCAACACACGGTCCCAGAAGCGGCGCCGGTCGGCAGGGTTGGTGAACGCCTGTTTGACCCGGTCGCGGAACTGGCCGGCCAGTTCGGCAAGGCGCCCGTAACCGGCGGGGATCACCGACTCCAGGCGCGCACGGATCAGGCGTGCCAGCACCGGCGAGGCACCACCGGTCGAGATCGCCGCGATGACCGGTGAGCGATCGATAATCGACGGCATGATGAAACTGCCGTCCTCCGGGTGGTCGACCACATTGACCGGGATATTCAACAGCCGCCCGGCTGCCGCTACCGCGTGGTTTACCGCGGCGTCGTCGGTTGCCGCGATGGCCAGGTAGGCCTCGTCGATGTCGCCGGTCTGGTAGGGGCGCGCCAGGTGTTCGATTCGCCCTTCATCGCGCAGTTTCGCGAGGCTGGCGCACAGCACGGGCGCGATCACCTGAACGTGTGCACCGGCACGCAGCAGCAGGGACACCTTGCGTGTCGCGATTTCGCCGCCGCCGATCACGGCGCAGAACTGGTCTTTTACGGAAAGGAATATCGGTAGGTGTTCCATGGGCCTGTTCAACCGCCGCTGTTTATGTCGCTGGAGTTACGTCGCATTGACTATATGAGGAAATCATAATATACTAAGCCGATTGCTTTTTCCCACACAAATTTGTGAGGTCGCGATGCTCGTGAAAGAAATTGATGCGGCGGAACTCAAGTCGCGCATCGACGCCGGTGAAGATATCGCGCTGATCGACATTCGCAGCGACGCCGAGGTTGCTCAGGGTGTCCTGCCCAATGCCGAGCATCTGGCGATGCATCTTATACCCTTGCGGATGCACGACCTGCCCAAAGACAAGGACGTGGTGTTGTACTGCCGCAGTGGCGCACGTTCTTATCACGCCTGTAATTTCCTTGGCCAGCAGGGCGTGAATAACGTAATCAACCTGCGCGGCGGCATCATCTCCTGGGCACGACAGGGGTTCGAAATTGCTGCGCCGCAGCAGCAGCGTGCGCGCATGATGTGATCCTTGCGTTTCTTAGTCGCTTCGAATATAAGGATTAACCACTTTTTACCACGACAATTACGACAGAGCATACTGGAGGTTGCCCATGGCTGATTTCGACGAAGAACTGGATGCAAGTGGCCTGAACTGCCCGCTGCCGATCCTGCGCGCCAAGAAAACCCTGGCTGGCATGGAGTCTGGCAAGGTCCTGCATATCATCGCCACCGATCCGGGTTCCGTTAAGGATTTCGAGGCTTTTGCACGTCAGACCGGCAATGAGCTGATGGAGTCGAAAGAAGAAGGCGGCAAGTTCCAGTTCCTGATCAAGAAAGCCTGATTTCTGGTCAGCGGCACATTCACTTCCTGATGTGAGGAGGGTGCAGAGATGGATGAGAAGAAACTTGCCATCATCGCAACCAAGGGTACTTTGGATTGGGCCTACCCGCCCTTTATTCTGGCTTCGACTGCCTCGGCCCTCGGGTACGAGACGGAAATCTTCTTTACCTTTTACGGCCTGCAGTTGCTGAAAAAGGATCTGGATCTCAAGGTGTCACCGCTGGGTAACCCCGGCATGCCGATGCCGATGGGCATGGACAAGTGGTTCCCGACCCTGTTGACAGCGTTGCCGGGTATGGAATCGGTAATGACGTCGATGATGAAGAAAAAGATGGCGAGCAAGGGTGTCGCCAGTCTGGAGGAGCTGCGCGAGCTCTGCCAGGAGGCTGAAGTCCGCCTGATCGCCTGTCAGATGACGGTCGACCTTTTCGATATGGATCCGGCAGCCTTTATCGAAGGTGTGGAATTTGCCGGTGCCGCGCGATTCTTCGAGTTTGCCGGCCAGTCGGACATCTGTCTGTATATCTGAATCGGCAGCTGCTGCACGCAAAAGAAACCCCCGCCAGAAAGCGGGGGTTTTCTTTTTCGGGATCCCGCCCGAATTATTGGAAGTTGTATTGCGCTCCCACGGTCACCAGCAGAGCACCGGCATCGCTGAAGGTGCCGGTCAGCGCATTGTCGTTTGCGGTTGCCACGAGATTCAGGTCATCACGTTTGGTGTACAGGACAGCACCTGCGAACTCGAGCTGCTGCGACGCGCGATAGCGGGCTCCTACCGAAACGATCTTGCCGTCCGACTCCGGCAATTCGAAGCCAATCGTTTTCGGCGGTGCCGGTGATTCATCGATGGCAAATCCGCCCATCAGGGTCCATCGATCATTCAGATGGTGGGTGATCCCCAGGCGGAAGGTGTTCGAGTCCTGCCAGTTCTTGGCGATCGGGTTGTCGAAGAAAGGCTGCAGTGGTGGCGCAATCGGCGCTCCGTAGTTGAAATCGAGCTGCTCGTACGACGACCAGTAGGTGCGCTCGAAGACGAACTCGACTGTGGTATCCGATCGGACGTCCACCGCCGCTGCCAGCGCCAGCGTGGCGGGTAGCGGGATGGTGACCGCGGCGGAGCCGTTATACAAAGTAACCGGACCGGAGCCGAGCCGGGCGTCACCCTCCACCGTAAGATCGATCTTCGAACGGTAGGTCGCAGACAGGGCGAGCATATCGGTGGGTTCATAGTGAATCGCGAGGTTGTAACCGAAATCGACCGAGTCTCCCTCCAGGTCGCGGAATATCGAACCCGGCACACGGCTCTTGACCACGCCTTCGCTGTAGACCATGCGCAAGCCACCGCCGATAGCCAGTTTGTTGGACAGCCGATAGCCGATCGTCGGATTGACTTCGATGGTCTTGAGCGTGAATTCCTCTGCCGAGCGGGCGCCGTAGCCCGACCACCTTTTTGACAGCCCGCCGGGTGTGACGATCGATAGGCCGAACCGGGCGTCGCCAACGTATGGGCTGACGTAGTGGAAGGTCGGTACCGGTATGTTTTCGGTCTCACTGCGATCACTGGCATTGGTGTTGGGTGGTGCGAGCGGCGGATTCTGTGTGCCGCTGAACTTGATGCTGGGCAGGTGTACCAGGGTCAAGTCGCCGCTGATGGCGCCACCGCCACTATTCAGTGCCATCCCCGCGGGGTTGTAGTAGGAGGCATCCGGACCGTTCGCGTTTGCGATATTGGCGGCTGAAAGTGCGGTTGCGTTGACTGAGGACTCGGGAAGCTTGTAGCCGGCTGCAAAGGTGTTTGAGCCGACTCCCAACAATAGCGCGGAATACGCGACGGACGTCCATCGAACAAGGTCTTTTGCCATTTTCTCTCCTTCAGCCCTTAGCGCGTTATCGCCGACGCGAAACCTTAAATTTTTGCAGGCTATTTCAGTCTGCGCACTGCTGTCCAGTGAATCATGGCAAGGGGGTGGTTGTTAGAGCGCATTCGCTTGGCAGACTTGGCTTTATTAACTGGCTATAATATAAAGCTCGCTTATTGATCCACTGAGAGTATTTGATCCATGGCCGATCGTCGGTTGCAAGTCTTCCACACAGTGGCGCGGCTTCTGAGCTTTACCAAGGCAGCCGAGACCCTACATATGACCCAGCCGGCCGTAACCTTTCAGGTGCGGCAGCTCGAGGAGTACTTCAACACCCGGCTGTTCGACCGTACGCATAATCGGATCAGTCTCACAGAGGCGGGTGCACGCGTATTTCAATATTCCGACAAGATTTTCGAGTTGTACGGCGAGATGGAAAACGCGGTCCGCGAGATGACCGGTGAGATCAGTGGTTCATTGACAATCGGTGCCAGCACGACCATTGCCGAGTACATGCTGCCCGCGTTGTTGGGCGATTTTCGCGCCAAGTACCCGGATGTCAGCATCCATCTGAAGGTCTCCAATACCGACGGTATCGTGTCGATGGTCGAAAACAACACGATTGATCTGGGTGTGGTCGAGGCGCCTGTCAGCAACAAGAACCTGGTGGTCGACGAGTGCCGTCGAGACAACCTGGTTGCGATCGTACCTCCGGGGCACCCGAAGGCGGATCGCAAGCGGATTACGTTGGACGAGCTGCTCGAGTACCCTTTCATCTGCCGCGAAGAGGGGTCTGGCACGCGCGAGGTGATTGCCGAATACATGAACACCTCACCCGACTGCAACGCCTGCATGAACGTGGCGATGGAACTGGGCAGCCCCGAGGCCGTCAAGGGTGCAGTGGAGGCGGGCATGGGTATATCGGTGGTGTCCAACGCGACCATCCAGAAGGAGCTTCGCCTGGGCACTCTGGTCGCCATCGAACTGGACCCGCCACTCGAGCGCCCGTTCTCCTTCGTTCACCAAAAGCAGAAGTTTCGCGTGCGCGTGATGGAGGAACTGCTCGAATTCGCCCGCGCCTATTGCGAGGCGCACCGCGGGAAATAGCCGGCAATCGTAAGCAGGTATCTGAAGTATGTTGCCGCCCAAGGCGCATTTGCCACCCGCGCAACAGCGTTTGCTGAAGCTGTTCAGGGCGCTGTCACCGGCTGCACAGGAAAGCCTCGTGAGCTATGCCGAGTTTCTCGCCGAGCGCGACGGGGCGGCCACCGGATCGTCGGCGCCGCAGGCCCGGCCGGCCGAAATCGAACGACCGGAAACAGAAAGCGTGATTGCCGCCATTCGGCGCCTCTCCGCAACCTTTCATATGCTCGACAGGGACGACCTGCTGCACGAGACATCGGCGTTGATGACGGCCCACGTGATGCAGGGCAAGCCGGCGGTAGAGGTGATCGACGAACTGGAAGTCGTTTTCCGTCGCCACTATGAACGCGTAAAATCGCCGTCTGACTAATCGAGCAGTACCATGCGACTTATCACCGACTGGTTCAAGAGAACCTTCTCAGATCCCCAGATCGTATTCCTGACGCTTGTGCTGGTGATCGGCTTTGCCGTGGTCCTGACCATGGGCGACATGCTGGCGCCCGTGCTGGCCAGTGCGGTGATCGCCTACCTGCTCGAAGGCCTGGTGGTGGTGCTCGAAGACCGTGGCATCCCACGCTGGTTGGCCACCACGATCGTATTCCTGGCATTCGTGCTGTTCCTTGCCCTGGTGCTGTTCGGCCTGTTGCCGCTGTTGTCGCGCCAGGTGACGGAACTGGTACAGCAGCTGCCGAATATGATCTCGGTGGGGCAGAACGCCTTGATGGCATTGCCCGAGCGCTTTCCCGACGTGATCTCGCCGACCCAGGCCGAAGAGATCCTGAACGGTATCAGGCGTGAGATCGGCAGCTACGGTCAGCAGGTGCTGAGTGTCTCGGTGTCATCGGTCGTGGGTGTGCTCACGATACTCGTCTACCTCGTACTGATGCCGATGCTGGTGTTCTTCTTCCTCAAGGACAAGGACATCATCATGCGCTGGTTCGGCGGCTTCATGCCGGGCGAACGCGGGCTTGCCGACATGGTGTGGCGTGAAGTCGATCGACAGATCGCCAACTACGTGCGCGGCAAGTTCTGGGAGATCATCATCGTATGGGCGGCAACGCTGCTCGCGTTCTCGTTCTTTGGACTGCAGTACGCGATGCTGCTCTCGGTGCTGGTCGGTCTGTCGGTGGTGGTCCCTTACGTCGGCGCCACGGTGGTCACCTTCCCGGTGGTGCTGGTCGCATGGTTCCAGTGGGGATGGGGACCGGACTTCGTCTGGGTGACGATCGCCTACCTGGTTATCCAGGCGCTCGACGGCAACGTGCTGGTGCCCTTGCTGTTCGGCGAGGTCGTCAATCTGCATCCGATCGCAATCATCGTCGCGATCCTGGTATTCGGCGGACTGTGGGGGTTCTGGGGGGTGTTCTTCGCCATTCCGCTGGCAACACTGGTGAATGCGGTTCTGCGGGCCTGGCCGACGCGCAAGCCAGTGCTCAGTGCCCTGTGACAGGGTGACGCCAGCGGCATCACCCTGTGTACCTTCCGATCAGTTCTTGCAGGTCTTGATGCCGAACGGCAGATAAACCGGGCACCAGCCGATCGCCGCAGTGAACAATGGCACCAGGCCAATCGCGCCCAGCCAGTTCTGCGCCATGTAGCCCCAGGCCAGCAGGGCGACCCCTACGACAACACGCAAGATTCGATCGATTCCACCTACATTCTTCGTCATGTTCATTCTCCCGGTCTGTTCAAGTTAACGGTGTGACGCGTGCAGGTTAGGCGATCCGGTATCGCGCGTCTGTGACTTAATCACAATCCACACCGGCGTTGCGCAGTGCTTCCGGCGGGCCCAGTTCGATACGGCCGCGGCTCAGACGAAGCAGGCCACGCTGTTCGAAGTCCTTCAACACCCGGCTGACCACCTCGCGCGAGGTACCGAGTTCGGCGGCAATCTGTTGATGTGTCGCCTGCAGAACCGACGCCTGGTTCAGTGCATGACTCGCGAGGTATTCGCCGAGACGCTGATCCATGCGCCTGAAGGCCACCTCTTCGACCAGGCCGATGACGTCGGCGAGGCGACCGGCCAGCAAATTCCAAAGGAAATGCCGCCACGCCTCGAAGTCGGACATCCAGCGGACGACCTGTGCGCCGGGGATCAGTATCGCCTGCAGATCGGACTCGACGGTGGCGTTGGCGGGAAAGGTGCGCCCGCTGAGCATGCAGGATGCTGTGAGAATGCAGCATTCACCCGGCTCAACACGATACAAGGTGATTTCGCGGCCCGATTCGGCGAGCTTGAAAACACGCGCCGAACCATGCGTGACCAGGGCGAGATGGCTGCAGAGGTCGCCTTCGTGGCAGATATTCCGTCCACGCTCGAGATCGACTGTCACCGCAAAGCCCATCAACTCCTTCATCAATGGCGCATCGGCGGCGATGGCCGGAAACCGGGTGGCGAATCCTCTGGTCTGGTCCGTCTGCAGCACGCTCGTCTGGTTGCCGGCTGGTGAGAACGTTGGGCTAGATCACGACCTGGGAAAAATCGTAGTCCATGTTTTCCAACGGCCTCTGGATGAAATTCCCCTGCAGGAAATCGGCGCCTGACGACCAGTGAAGATCGATGCTCCGTGGATCGTCGACGTTGGATACGATCACCTTGGCCGACGCATCGTGGGCCTGGCGGATCACACTGCCGATCGTCTCGCGGTCGGCCTTGAGCAGGCGTGGCGCGATGTTGATGTAGCCCGCCTGCAGGAAGCGAAGGACCTTGAATGCCGCCTCTTTCTCGGGGAAGCGTGACAGCGAGACATCGACGTCCATATCGCGCAGGGCCTTGATGTTCTGCTGTGCCGTCTTGAGATCCTGCGACAGGTCCGGCAACCGGAAATCCACAACCAGTCCTGTACCGACCACCTGCTTGTTGCGCAGGCGGCCCAGCAGCCACGAGGGCAGGTTGACGTCGAGTGCGCTGTGCGACGACTGATGCACGAAGATGCGTGTGCGGCGGCCGGATTCGCGGCGCTGCTTCAGGATGTCTATCGCGCGTTCGAGTATCCAGCGGTCCAGTTCGGCGCAGACCCCGGCCACTTCGGCAGCCTCGAGCAGCTGCCGGTCGCCAATCAGATCACCCTGCGCGTTCGCCATGCGCAATACGATTTCGTAGGTCTCGCTGCCACGGGTCTGCAGGTCCAGCATGGGCTGATAAAGGATGCTGAATGCATTTTCGTGCAGTGTCGCCTTGATGCGCTGACTCAGGTTGTCTTCCGGAGCGGCCAGGATCTCCTGGCTGTCGGCATCAGAGCGGTGTGTGTGAACGCGGTTGCCACCATGGTCGCTCGCTTCTTCACACGCGGAAGCGGCGCGGCTGACGATACCGTTGGCGTCTTCCAGTCGGTCATCGATAAAGCAGAGACCGATGCTCGCGGTCGTGCTGACCTGATTGGAGAACGCATGCCCCCCGATTCCCCGCAGAATCGCTTCGGCAAGATGAACTATGTGGTCTGCCGAATCCCGTCGCAACAGTATGCCAAACGTGTGGTCATCGATCCTTGCCGCCAGGTCGGTATCTGTAATGCGACCAGCGAGGATTGCTCCAAACTCCGACATCAGATGATCGATGCCGCCTACGCCGATCTGCTGCTGCAGTGCCGTCAGGTTGTCGAGACGCACCAGCAGTACGCCCGCCTGTCCCTCATCGGCTGCGCTGTCGATCTGTTTGGCGACACGGTCGAGAAAGTGCTGGCGTGAAAACAGGCCGGTGACGCGATCATGCTTGGGTGGCTGACCGGTGGCGCTGAGCAGTTGGCGTGCACGCCTGATTCGCGTTTGCACGATGCCCAACAAATGCTTGGGGCGAATCGGTTTGGCAATGAAGTCATCACCGCCGACACTCAGGGCATCGAGTTGTTTGTCGGCGTTCTGCTCCCCGGAAAGGAAAACGATCGGTATCGCAACGAATTCCTGATGATCACGGATGATCGTCGTGAGCTCGATCCCGTTCACCTCGGGCATATAGATGTCCATCAGAATCAGGTCGGGCTTGAACGTTCGCAGGCTCTCGATGACCTTGACCGGTTCAGTCACCTGCAATACTTCGACGCCTGCCTTTCTGAGTATGGATCCGGCGAAGTCGGCCTGTGTCGGGTCATCCTCGACCACCACGACCCGATACGGTCTCTGCTGGTCGGGTGAAGCAGCGGCACGGATCTGTGTCGCCACCGCGGCGGCATCGAGTGGCGCGACCAGGTAGCCGTCACCTCCGGCCCGGATCGCATCGACGCGAAGCTGCAGTGCGGTCGATTTGCTGACGAATATCAACGGGATGGTGATCGACATGTGGCTGCGCAGGCGCACCAGCTCAGCCGACAGGGGTGGCATCTCGGGCAGCATCGCGGTGTCGGCGACGATGACGCGCGGCGCGTGTTCCTGCAGTGCCTGCAGCAACGAGGCGGTGTCGCGGAAATGTTGCACGTTACAACCGTGGTCGCGCAGGGCGCTGGTGAGCTCGGCGGTCAGGCTGCCTTTGCTGCCCAGCACGAAAACGGCGAGTTCGCCAGCTGGTGGTTCGTGATCATGACTCGCGGTTGTGGTCATGTTCGCAGCTGTCTTCAGTGCGCGTACCAGACCGGAGATTGCATCGATCTGCGTGCTTCCCGGACTGATGTCCGAGCCCACGAAGGAGCTGAGGTAGACCTCAAGCGAGAAAACGCTCTCGTTCAGCTGAAACAGTGAATAGGACTTACTGTACTCGGAGATCTCGCGGACCCTGTCATACAGGGCCTCCAGCTGAGCGGCATCCCAGGCGGTGCCGGTCAATTTGGCCCAGATATCCTCTATCGCCGCGATGCGTTTCGGCAGTTGGCTGACGAATGCGTCGCGCTCCTGCAATTGATTTGCTTCGATATCGACCGGCGGTGGCGCCATTGCGAACAGTACCCTAGTGCTGGTGGCAAGAAAGGAAACTCCCGGAACGCGCCGGGACGGCATGAAGAGCCCCACAGCAACGATATGCTATCTGTTCGCGTTCTGCCACAATGATACAGGCCAACGCGCTGTTTCGATTAAATAATGAGGCAGGGGACGCGTGCTTTCACAGACGGAGACGACCTACCACGTGAGCCCGTTAGACGGACAGCCCCGGCCGGAAGAACCACAAGTGGTTGCCGGGGACTATGCCCTTCAGGGACTGATTGGTATCGAGAGCCTGAAACACAGCGCCCGTTTGGCCGGCCTGGCGGGTGGTGTATTGCTGCTTCTTGCGGCGCTTGTCGCCTGGTTGGGCACCGTTGTTACGGGCCTCGACAGCTATTGGCTGATCTGGGCGGCAGTGCCGGCACTGGCTGCGGCATTCGGTGGACCATTGCTCGGACGGCAATTGCTGAGCCGGCGGTTTCTTACGCGCTGGCGCCTGACGCTGGTGGCGGTGATGACGCTCAGCAGCACTGCATGGGCGTTTGCCTCGGCGATCGCGATGGGTGCGCAGCCGCCGTCACTCACGCTGCTCGTCATTGCCTCGCTGGCACTGTCGGTCTCTCTGCTTCCGACCTTGTCATGGTTGCCGGGTATAACGATGCAACTGGCGGTGCAGCTGCTGTTTACCGCCGGTTTCGCGGTTTATCCGGAGTACGGTGTCAACGCCTTTCTGCTGCCCCTGGGGCTGTGGGTGTCGCTCAGCTTTCTGGCCTTGATGGCAGCTGTCTACGTGCGCCGCGTCGACCTGACCAAGGGCGAGGTACATTGCCTGCGCTTCGAGGCCGCGGAGTTGCAGAATCAGGTCGCAGACGCCCAGGGCCAGCTGGCGCAGGCGGACGATCGGCATCATTCCCTCGAGGACGAGCTGGCCGAGATCCTCAACCTCGCGGAAGACGCCAACCGCACCAAGACCGAATTCCTGGCCACCATGAGCCACGAAATCCGCACGCCACTGAACGGCATCCTGCCGATCCTGGAGATGCTGCGCGAGACACCACTCAACCGGGAGCAGCAGAAACTGGTGCGCACGGCGCAGAGTTCGTCGCGGCACCTGCTGCGCATCATCAACGACATCCTCGACTTCGCCAAGGTCGAATCCGGGAAACTGCAGCTTGAGTCGATCGAGATCGACGTCCGTGACCTGGTGGGTTCGGTGACCGAGCTGATGAGCGGCAGCGCGCGCAATCACAACCTGAAGCTGAGCGCGAGTGTCGCGGAAAGCGTGCCGCACGTGGTGCGTGGCGACCCGATCCGTCTGCGCCAGATCCTGATCAACCTGGTGAGCAATGCGATCAAGTTCACCGAGGAAGGTGGCATCCGGGTAGAGGTGTCACGTGGCCAGACCAGCCAGAAGGAGGTCGAACTCCTGTTTGCGGTGGCCGACACGGGCATCGGTATGTCGCCGGAGACCGCTGATCGTCTGTTTCAGTCGTTCACCCAGGCGGACGCCTCGACGACGCGCAAGCATGGCGGCACCGGCCTGGGGCTTGTCATCTGCAAGCGTCTGGTCGAGCTGATGGGCGGAAAGATTGGCGTGCGCTCGACCCAGGGCCAGGGTTCGACCTTCTGGTTCCTGGTGCCGCTGCGCAAATCAGTGATGGAAGTGCCTTCGGCACGCCGCAATCTCCAGGGGGTGCGCATCCTCACCCTGATAGCGGATGCCGAGAATGCGGCGCGGGTCGCTCAGAATCTGCGCAACTGGGGGGTCGTCGAGGAGGCCACGATCGAACCCACAGAGGCGGTATCCAAACTACGCTCCTCGGCGATGCTGGGTGACAGCTGGGTCTACGAGCTGGTGTTGATCGATGGCACCGGTATCGAGCATCGCTTGCCGGGCTTGTTGGCCGAGATACGCGGCGTCGATGCCCTGAAACGCATCAATATCGTCGTTGCAGTGCGCTCGGATGCGCTGGCACAGAAGATAAAACGCGAATTCGGTGTGTTGGTGCTGACCGATGCGCTGCGCCCCGAGCCGTTGCGGCGCGTGTTGCACCGTCTGTTCGATGTCGAGAGCCGCCATTTCGGCAATCCGGAACTCAGGCCGGAAGAGATCTATGATGACCTGAACGTGTCGGCCTGGGATGTGTCGCTCGATGAGACCCCCGAAGTGATGCGCGTTGGCGAGTTCTCCGGCCAGGTGTTGCTGGTCGAGGACAATCCGGTCAACCTGGGCGTGGTGCGCAAGGCCCTGTCCAAGTTGGGCCTGGGCTGTGTGTCCGCGACCGACGGCAGCGAGGCATTGTCACAGTTCGACAGCCAGAGCTTCGATCTGATCTTTATGGACTGCCAGATGCCGGTGATGGATGGCTATGAGGCCACGCGCAGGATCCGGCAGCGTGAAAGCGACGAGGGCAGGGTGCCGACGCCGATCATCGCAATGACGGCCAATGCGATGGAGGGCGACCGTGAGAAGTGTCTTGATGCGGGAATGGATGATTACCTTGCCAAGCCCGTCAGTCTCGACGAGTTGCGCAACTGTGTCGCAGACTGGATCACCGCGGCGGCGAAGCTGCCGCAACAGGCAGCTCTGAATGCACCGGTCAAACAGGAGCAGGAGAAGGCGATGAGCCCGGTTCTCGACGACGGCGTCCTGCGTGAACTGCAGGAAATCATGGAAGATGACTACCTCAGTCTGCTTCGCACCTATCTGCGCAATGCACCAAAACTGCTTGCCGAAGCGCATGCGGCGATCGACCGGGGCAGCGTCGAGGCGCTGGTCAACCCGGTGCATTCACTCAAATCGAGCAGTGCCAACGTCGGTGCGATGCAACTGTCGGACCTGGCGCGCGAGGCCGAGCGCCTGGCGCGGGGTGGCAACCTGTCCGATGCGTCGGCAGCATTCCGTGCTGTTGAAGCCGCATACCAGGTTGCCGAAGAGGCACTCAGAGACCACGTCGACAACGCCTCGGCCGCTTGACGTCGGGCCGAGCGCGCGCAGAGCGCTGTTTGTCAAAGCGCCTCGGAGGCGAAATCAGCCAGTCGCGAGCGCTCACCGCGCAACAGGGTGATATGGCCGCCGTGTGGCCAGTTCTTGAACCGGTCGACCACATAGGTGAGGCCAGACGTGGTCTCTGTCAGATAGGGCGTGTCGATCTGTGCGACGTTACCCAGGCACACGATCTTGGTGCCTGGTCCGGCACGCGTGATCAGCGTCTTCATCTGTTTCGGTGTGAGGTTCTGCGCCTCGTCGAGAATGATGTATTTGTTCAGGAAGGTGCGTCCGCGCATGAAGTTCAGGGAGTGAATCCTGATCCGTGAGCGCAACAGGTCGTCGGTTGCGGCCCGGCCCCATTCGCCGCCCTCGGTCTGCGTGAGAACCTCGAGGTTGTCCATCAGCGCGCCCATCCAGGGCGTCATCTTCTCCTCCTCGGTACCCGGCAGGAAGCCGATGTCTTCGCCTACCGGTACAGTGACGCGGGTCATGATGATCTCGCGGAAGCGGTTCTTGTCCAGCACCTGGGCAAGGCCGGCAGCCAGCGCGAGCAGGGTCTTGCCGGTGCCTGCGGTACCCAGCAGGGTGACAAAATCGATCGTCGGGTCCATCAGCAGGTTGAGGGCGAAGTTCTGCTCGCGGTTGCGTGCGGCGATCCCCCACACAGCATGCTTGCTGGAGCGGAAATCCTTAACAATCTCGATGATCGCGTCGTCGCCGTCCTTGCTGCGGACGACCGCCTCGAACGGTGGTTCACCTTCGATGTACAGGCACTGATTGACGTACCACTTCGCGGTGTCCGGCCCCTTGACACGGTAGTAGGTGTGTCCGTCCTCCTGCCAGGAGTCGATGTCCTTGCTGTGGCTCTCCCAGAAATCGGCAGGCAGCTCGGACTCGCCGCTGTACAGCAGATTGACGTCGTCGAGGACCTGATCGTTGTGGTAATCCTCGGTATGGATACCGATCACCGCGGCCTTGATCCGCAGGTTGATGTCCTTCGACACCAGGGTGACATGACGCTTTGGCGCCATCTCGGCCAGAGCCAGGGCCGTTCCCAGGATGTTGTTGTCCGGCGTATTGCCCGGCAGCGTCTGTGGCAGCTGTTTCGGCTGCAACTGGGTCTGGAAGAACAGGTGGCCGCAATCGGCGCTGTCGACGATGTCTTCGCGATGTTTTGCGGTACACGGCAGCGGCAGCCCGGAGTCGATGGCCCCCTTGGACGCAGAGGTCATCAGCTCGTCGAGGAAACGGCTGACCTGGCGCGAGTTGCGCGCGACTTCCGAGGTGCCTTTCTTTGCCCGATCCAGTTCTTCGAGGACCACCATCGGTATGAAGATATCGTGTTCGGCGAAGCGGAAGATCGAGGTCGGGTCGTGCATGAGCACGTTGGTGTCGAGAATGAAGATCTTCTTGTCTTGGCGCGATTTAATACCCATGGTGCTCCGCGGAGGTGGAATCTCGGGGGGGGTTACTTGTTCAGGGCCTTGACGGCATCGAGCACCTGCTCAACATGGCCCTTGACCTTCACGCCGCGCCACTCCTGGCGCAACACGCCGTCGGCACCGATCAGGAAAGTGCTGCGCTCGATGCCGCGCACCTGTTTGCCGTACATGTTCTTCATTTTGATGACGCCAAAGGCGTTGCACAGCGCTTCGTCGCTGTCTGACACAAGGTCGAACGCAAACGCCTGCTTGGTTTTGAAGTTTTCCTGCGCCTTGAGACTGTCGCGCGACGCGCCGAGGATGGCGCAGGACTGGCGCCTGAACTTGGCTATGGCAGCGCTGAAGTCGAGCCCTTCCTGGGTGCAGCCAGGCGTGCTCGCCTTCGGGTAGAAGTACAGCACCAGGGGTTTGCCGGCGAAGTCGGTGAGCTTCACCTTTCGATCTCCGGTCAGGTGAAGTGCCAGGTCCGGCACCTTCTTGCCAACGACGGCGTCAGCCATGGATGTCAGGCCTCCTGTGCGATTCAGCCCTTTATCGGTTCGAGTACCGCGTCAATGTTCATACTGTCGCAGAAATCCATGAACTCGTCCCGCAGCGCGGCGATGTGGATGTCGGCAGGGATCCCGATGCTCATGCGCACCGAGAACATCGGTGTGCCGGTGTGCGCGGCGGCATAGGAACTGGTGGTCATGTCTTCGATGTTGATGTTCTTTTCGGAGAAGAAGCTGGCCAGGCTGTACACAATCCCCGGGTGGTCGAGCGACACCACGTCCACACCGTAGGGCAGGAGATTGGCATTGCCGGTCCGCTCCTCGGTACGTTTGGTGTTGATCGTGAGGTCGAGACGTTCCTGCAGTTCGGGCACCTGGTCTTCCAGTTTTGCCAGCCGATTCCAGGGTCCGCAGACCAGCAGCAGGATCGCAAATTCACCGCCAAGGACCGTCATGCGGCTGTCGGTGATGTTGCAATCGAGTTCGTAAACCGCTTTTGAGAGCTGGTTGACGATGCCCGGTCGGTCTTTTCCCAGGGCTGAAATGACAAGGTGACTGTTTTTGACAGGCATGGCAGGCAATGGGTGACGTGCTGGAAGTTGAAGGGCGCCAGTGTACTGCTGCGCTGGCGGCTTGTCTCGCCTTGCGGCCGCGGACCTCAGGCGTCGCCAATATCGGCGTTGCGCAGCGCCTCGGCCGCCGCCTCGGGACTCACCGTGCTGACGAACAGGCCCGATCCCAGCTCGAACCCCGTGGGGATACTGGTGCGCGGGCAGATCTCCAGGTGCCAGTGATAGCTTTCCTGGCAATCGTCGTATTCGCCGCCGTGCGGCACCGAGTGCAGGAAGAAGTTGTACTGCACGCCACCGACCACCTTGTCCAGGCGGGCCATCGTACGGCGCAACACGCGAGCGAAATCGTCGAGATCGTCGCGGTCGGCCTTGAGAAAATCGGCCTCGTGCTGCAGGGGCAGTATGTGGATCTCCCACTCGAAGCGGCTGGCGAAGGGCTTTATTGCCACGAAGCGCTGACCGCGTTCAATGACGTATTGCCCGACGTTGATCTTGCGCCGGATCTGCCCCGAATTGCGGTCGTAGATCGTGGCCTCGTAGGTCAGCGCCTCGTCGATCAGCGAGCAGAACACGCAATGGCTGAGTTTCTTGTGGTACTCGCGGCTGTGCTGGACCTCGTTCTGCACGTTTTCCGGCACCACTGGCGTGGCGATGATCTGGCTGTGCGTATGCGCGATACTGGCCCCGGCGGCGGCACCGAAGTTCTTGAATACCAGGACATATTTCAGCCGACGGTCGGACGCGTACAGCTCGGCCATGCGCTGCTGGTAGACGGAAAACAGGTCGGCAAGGTGCTGCTGGGTCATCTCGTGCAGCGCGATCCCGTGGCTCGCGTTGTCGATTACCACCTCGTGTCGGCCATATCCGTCGATCACCTGCTGCAGGCCGAAGGCGATATTCGACTGTGTGCGGTCATCACCCAACACCGGATAGAGATTCGGCACGATCCGTATCTCCCAGGCATCGCCGTCCGGGTAGGACTTGATCTGCGGTGGGGTGCGTTCCTCGTTGCCACGGCAGAACGGGCAGGTCTCCACCACCGCGCGGGTATCGCGTTCGACACGTTCCTCGGCGTTTTTCGGGCGCATGCCGCGTGCGGTGGCAACCAGTACCGACTCGGTCGGGACGATAGGGTTTATCCTGATCTCGCGTACGTTTTCGCCGGATTCGCTCATGCCGATTCAATTCCCCGTTGCTGATCAGCCAGTTTCTACTGGCAGCAGCGTCCGCCCTCAAGCTGACCATATTAATAGGGGCATCGAATCTGTGGCCGTGGCCGAATGTTTCTTGGCACGCCAAAACGCGCCGCGATAGAATCAAACGCTTGATTTCCATCGGAGCCAGCGGATGATCCAGGGCAGTCTGGTCGCGATTGTTACCCCAATGCACGCCGACGGTGGGGTCGATGAGCAGGCATTCCGGCGCCTGATCGACTGGCACGTCGCGCAGGGTACCGACGCGATCGTTGCCGTTGGCACCACCGGCGAGTCGGCCACCCTGGATGAAGATGAGCATTGTGCTGCCATCGCTGTGGCGGTGGACCAGGCTGCGGGACGTATCCCCGTCATCGCCGGCACCGGAGCCAACTCCACCAGCGAGGCCATTGACCTGACGCGGTGCGCCAAGGCCGCCGGTGCCGATGCCTGTCTGCTGGTCACGCCGTATTACAACAAGCCGACCCAGGAAGGCCTCTATCTGCACCACAGGGCGGTCGCCGAGGCGGTCGACATCCCGCAGATCCTGTACAACGTGCCCGGACGCACCGCGGTCGACATGCTCCCGGAAACGGTCGCGCGTATTGCCGAGATCGACAATATCGTCGGGGTCAAGGAGGCGACAGGGCAACTCGACAGGATCACACTGCTGCGTCAGCTGACGCCGCCCGGCTTCGCGGTCTACAGCGGCGATGATGCCACGGCGCGCGAGGCTATCCTGCTGGGTGCCGACGGTGATATCTCGGTCACGGCGAACGTCGCCCCGGCAGCGATGCACGCGATGTGCGCGGCAGCGCTTGCCGGGGACAGTGCCAGGGCACAGCAGCTTGATGCGCCGCTCGCGGGCCTGCACAGGGACCTGTTTCTCGAGGCCAATCCGATCCCGGTCAAATGGGCATTGGCTGAGATGGGGCTGATCGAGCGCGGAATTCGCCTGCCGCTGACCTGGTTCTCGGAACGCTTCCACGGGCAGCTGCGTGCAGCCATGCAGCAGGCCGGTATCCTTTAGACTGCGTCAAACGCGCGCCGCCCCGGGTTGGCGCTGCAGGATCCTTGATAATGATGAAAAATCTGTCTCGTAACTCGCTCCTGGCACTGCTTGCTGTCGGTATCGCTGCCTGCAGCAGTGTCAACGTCGATGACGTGTTGCCGGACAAGGCGGTCGAATACAAGCGCGAAGCCCAGGCCGATCGCAACCTCGAGCTGCCACCCGATCTGACGTCCGACCGGATCAATGACCGCATGAGCGTGCCCGACAGCATCGGTGGCGTATCGACCAGTTATTCCGAGTACCTGACGGATCGCAAGCTGCGTGGTGCCGACGACACTGCACGCGTGGCGGTGGCGGGCAGCGTGTTGCCGGCAGTCAGGGATGTCGAGGTGCGGCGCGATGGTGATGTGCGCTGGTTGCTGGTCACAGACTCGGTCGAAGGCGTCTGGCAGCGCGTGGTCGATTTCTGGCAGGAAGCCGGCATCCTGATGCTTGAACAGGATCCGACCGTGGGCATCATGCGTACGGCGTGGATTGAGAACCAGGCCAATATCAGCAGGGATTTCATTACCGACACCATCCGCAAGACGTTCGATGGCCTCTACGAGACCGGTTTTCGCGACCAGTACCGGGTGCGCCTCGAGCGTTCGGCGGACGGCCAGACCGAGGTCTATATGACCCATTTCGGCATGGAGGAACAGGTCATCCAGGGTACCGGTGGGACCACTGAACGCACGGTTTGGGTGCCGCGCGAACGTGATCCCGAGCTCGAGGCCGAGATGTTGCGCCGTCTGATGGTGTACCTCGGTGCACAGGATGAGCGCGCCCGGGCCCAGTTGGCAGCGGGTGGTCAGCGCCAGCAGACCCGCTCGCAGTTGCTCAATACCCGCACCGGCACGCAGCTGCTGATCGACGACAGCTTCAGCCGCTCGTGGCGCCTGGTTGGCCTTGCCCTGGATCGGGTCGGTTTTGCAGTCGAGGACCGCGATCGGTCGGCAGGCGTCTACTACGTGCGTTATAACGATCCGTCGAAAGAGGATGCTGACAAGGGTTGGCTGTCCAGCCTCAAATTCTGGGGCGACGACAAGAACGTCGACAAGGTCAACCGTTACCAGGTGAAGGTCAGCGACGGCGGAGAGCGTACGGTGGTTACCGTGGCCAACGACAAGGGTGAGCCGGACGCATCGCCCACGTCGATCCGCATCCTTACGCTGTTGAACGAGCAGATTCGCTGATCCGCAGTGACGTTTCGCTTTGCCTCACTGGGCAGTGGCAGTCGCGGCAATGCGACCGTCATCGAGGCGGGCGCGACTCGTGTGCTGGTGGATTGTGGTTTCGCGGCACGCGAGTTCGTGGCGCGCTGTCACGGGCTCGATTTTGACCCGACCAGCCTGACCGCGATCCTGGTGACCCATGAGCACGGCGACCACATGCGCGGAGTCGGCGCGGTTGCGCGACGTTTCGGTATCCCGGTGTGGATGACGCACGGTACCTGGCGTGCTGCGGATTTCGGTGCCATCACTAGTCTCAACCTTTTTGCCAGTCACGCCGGTGGATTCCACATCGGCGAGATCGCCATTACACCGGTCCCGGTTCCGCACGATGCGCGTGAGCCGACACAGTATGTTTTCGACCATGCCGGCCAGCGTCTTGGTCTGTTGACCGACCTCGGCAGCATCACCCCGCGTGTGGTCGAGGCCTTCGACGGTGTCGACGCCCTGTTGCTCGAATGCAATCACGACCCCGATATGCTGGCGACCGGTCCTTATCCGCCCAGGCTGCAGGCCCGTGTCGGTGGCCTGTACGGTCATCTCAACAACACCCAGGCAGCGGATTTCCTGCGCCGCATCGACCACGGCCGCCTGCGTCATCTGGTGGCCGCACACCTGAGCGAAAAGAACAACTCGCCGGAGCTGGCCCGCCAGGCACTGGAGGCGGTGTCCGCGGACCTGAGCGCCTGTCTCAGCCTGTTGATCCAGGATCAGGCCAGCGACTGGTTCGCCATCTCGTCCTGACGCGTCGATCGCGCTGCAGTATCATTTTAAAATTGCCATCCTGGCCGAAGTCTCTGGGGTTCCCATGCTGAAACTGCGCGGCGCGCCCGCTCTCTCCGATTTCCGTTTGCAGAAGGTCCTTGCCCGCCTCATCCCTGTGGCAGGGCGCGACGTGCGCGTCAGCGCCGAGTTCATGCATTTTGTGGATGTCGACGCCGATCTGAGTGACGCCGACACGCGTGTCCTGCAGCGCCTGCTCGACTACGGCCCGGCACATGGTGAGCCAAGCGAGAACGGTGCGCTTTTCCTGGTGGTGCCAAGGCCTGGCACGATCTCGCCGTGGTCGAGCAAGGCCACGGATATCGCGCATAACTGCGGTTTGCGTGAGATCCGTCGGATCGAGCGCGGTGTCGCCTATTGGGTCGACGCGCGCGGCGAGGTGGATGGCGGCGCAATCGCCGCGCAGCTGCATGACCGGATGACGCAGGTGGTACTGCAGGACCTGGACGCGGCTTCCGTGCTGTTCCGGCACGCCGAACCTCGGACCTATCGGCAGGTCGACGTGTTGGAAGGGGGGCGTGCGGCGCTGCTGACGGCCAACGGTGAGCTCGGCCTGGCCTTGTCGGAAGACGAAATCGACTACCTGGTGGATAGTTTCAGCGCACTGCGTCGCAATCCGAGCGACGTCGAACTGATGATGTTTGCGCAGGCAAACTCGGAGCATTGCCGGCACAAGATCTTCAATGCAGGTTGGACGATCGACGGCGAGGCGCAACCGCATTCGCTGTTTGCGATGATCCGCAACACCACCGAGAGGTCGCCCGGCGATGTGCTGTCGGCCTACAAGGACAACGCGGCGGTGATCCGCGGCAGCGAGGGCTACCGCTTCTACCCGGATCCTCAAACAGGGGCGTACGGCCGGCACGACGAGGAAATCCATATCCTGATGAAGGTCGAGACCCACAATCACCCGACCGCGATCTCGCCCGACCCGGGCGCGGCGACGGGCGCCGGCGGTGAGATCCGCGACGAAGGTGCGACAGGGGTGGGGGCCAAGCCGAAGGCCGGGCTGTGCGGTTTCTCGGTTTCCAATCTGCGCATCCCGGGCGCCGCGCAGCCATGGGAAGAGGACTTCGGCAAGCCGGGGCGGATCGTCAGTGCGCTCGACATCATGCTCGAAGGTCCGATCGGCGCGGCGGCTTTCAACAACGAATTCGGCCGTCCCAACCTGCTTGGCTACTTCCGCACCTTTGAAGAAAAGGTGCCTGCGGCGCAAGGCGAGGAACTGCGCGGTTATCACAAGCCGATCATGCTCGCCGGCGGACTCGGCAATATCCGCGCCGGGCATGTCGAGAAGAAGGCGTTTCCTGCTGGCACGCCGCTGATCGTGCTTGGCGGCCCGGCGATGCTGATCGGGCTCGGTGGCGGTGCCGCGTCGTCGATGGCCTCCGGCACCTCGGCTGAGGACCTGGACTTCGCCTCGGTGCAGCGTGCCAACCCGGAGATGGAACGACGCTGCCAGGAGGTCATCGATCGCTGCTGGCAGCACGGCAACGACAATCCGATCCTGTTCATCCATGACGTCGGTGCCGGCGGGTTGTCGAATGCGCTGCCGGAACTGGTGCACGACGGTGAGCGCGGCGGGCGTTTCGAACTGCGCGAGGTGCCCAACGACGATCTCGGCATGTCACCGATGGAGATCTGGTGCAACGAGTCGCAGGAGCGTTATGTGCTGGCTGTCGCGCGTGACCGCCTGGCGGCTTTCGAGGCGATCTGCGAACGCGAACGCTGTCCTTACGCGGTGGTGGGCGAGGCGAGCGACGAGCAACACCTGGTGCTTGGCGACAGGCACTTCAAAGCCAATCCGATCGATATGCCGATGTCGCTGCTGTTCGGCAAGCCGCCGCGTATGCAGCGCGATGTCGCGCGCAGCGAACCGGCACTGCAGGCGCTGCGATTGGACGGCGTGACCATCGCCGAGGCGGCCGGGCGGGTGTTGCGCCTGCCGACGGTCGCCAACAAGACGTTCCTGGTGTCGATCGGCGACCGCAGCATCACCGGGATGGTGGCGCGTGACCAGATGGTCGGTCCGTGGCAGGTACCGGTGGCCGATGTCGCGGTCACCGTGGCCGATTTCGACGGTTATCGCGGTGAGGCGATGAGTGTGGGCGAGCGCACACCGCTGGCCCTGCTGAACGCCGCGGCATCCGGGCGCATGGCGATCGGTGAGGCCCTGACCAATATCGCGGCGGCGGCGATCGGGCAGCTCTCCGATGTGAAACTGTCGGCCAACTGGATGGCAGCGGCAGGCCACGCCGGTGAGGACGCGCGACTGTACGAGACCGTGTATGCGGTTGGCATGGAGCTGTGTCCGGCACTTGGCATTGCGATCCCGGTCGGCAAGGACTCGATGTCCATGAAGACGGTGTGGCAGCAACAGGGCGAGCGTCGCGAGATGAGTGCCCCGTTGTCGCTGATCGTCTCGGCGTTTGCGCCGGTGGTCGATGTGCGCCGTACCCTGACACCGCAGTTGCGTACCGATAAGGGCGATACCGATCTCGTGCTGATCGACCTGGGGCGGGGCAGGAACCGGCTTGGCGGTTCGGCACTGGCACAGGTGTATCGGCAGATCGGCGACATGCCGCCTGATGTCGATGATGCGACACGGCTCAAGGCGATGTTTGTTGCGCTGCAGGATCTCAATCGTGATGGGTTGATCCTCGCCTACCACGACAGGTCCGATGGTGGCCTGCTGGTGACGCTGTGCGAAATGGCATTTGCCGGTCGCTGCGGCCTCGATATCGATCTGTCCGGATTGGCCCAGGACGACCTGTCCGTGCTGTTCAATGAAGAGCTCGGTGTCGTGCTGCAGGTGCGCCACAGCGACAGCGACGATGTACTGAACCTGCTGGAACACGCCGGGCTGGGCGCCTGTTGCCAACTCATTGGTACGGTGAACGAAGGGTCCGAAATCCGCATCCGGCATGGTGAGCGGCTTGTGTATGCGGAGCAGCGCGTCGCGCTGCAGCAGGCATGGTCGCAGACCACGCTGCAGATGCAGTCGCTGCGTGACGATCCGCAGTGCGCGACGGAGGAATTCGCACGCATCGCTGAGACGGACCCGGGCCTTTCGGTTCGCCTGAGTTTCGATCACAACGACGATATCTCGGCGCCATTTGCCGAGTCGCGCCACCCGCGCGTGGCGATCCTGCGCGAGCAGGGCGTGAACGGGCAGGTGGAGATGGCTGCTTCGTTCAACAAGGCGGGCTTCGAATGCGTCGATGTGCATATGTCGGACATCTTGAGCGGCCGGGTCAGCCTCGACGGATTCCAGGGCTTGGCAGCGTGCGGTGGCTTCAGCTATGGCGATGTACTTGGCGCAGGCGAGGGCTGGGCCAAGTCGATCCTGTTCAACGATCGTGCCCGTGATCAGTTCAGCGCCTTCTTCGAACGTGAGGACACCTTCACCCTGGGTGTGTGCAACGGTTGCCAGATGCTGTCCAACCTGAAGTCGTTGATCCCGGGCGCGCAGCATTGGCCACATTTCGTGCGCAACCGCTCCGAGCAGTTCGAGGCGCGCTTCGTGATGGTCGAGGTCGAACAGACACCGTCCATCCTGCTCGACGGCATGGCCGGCTCGCGTCTGCCGATCGTGGTCGCGCATGGCGAGGGACGGGCCGAATTCGCCAGCGCTGAGCAACTCGGTTCGGTCGTGCCGCAGGTCGCCTTGCGCTACATCGAGAACAATGGCGATTCTGCTGTGCGTTACCCGGCCAATCCCAATGGCTCGCCTGGGGGCATCACCGGCCTGTGCAGTGCGGACGGCCGTGTCACCATCATGATGCCGCACCCCGAACGCGTGGTGCGCGCGGTGCAGAACTCCTGGCACCCCGATGACTGGCTGGAGGATGCGCCATGGCGCCGCCTGTTCCGCAATGCTCGCCGATGGGTGGGATGATGCGCGACGAACTGGAAGAGCTGCAGGTCCGGTTCACCCACCAGGAACTGGCGATCGAGGTGCTGAACCAGACGGTGGTACGTCAGGACCAGCTGATTGTGGAGATGCGCAAGGAGCTTTCGCGACTGCAGGAGGCCGTGCGGGAGCTGCGGCCCTCACCGCTGGACGGCGATTCTGCGCACGAGCCCCCGCCACCGCACTATTGACACGGGCCGGGCGAGCCCGGTCGCGGTGTCACTCCCACTCCATCTCCTGAAAGACCTGTTGCGCATTGCGGCCCTTGAGTTCGTCGTAGCTCACGAGGTGGGCGAACTCGGACTGGTCGAGGGTGCCGACCTCCTCGATGCCGCGGCCGGCCTCCATGAAGGCGCTGATCTTGCCGCGCAGTGAGAGAAGATAGCCGAGGGTGTCTGCGCGTGCCTCGTCCAGCGTCGAGGCCGGCCCGTGTCCGGGCACGATGACCGACGGTGAGAAGGCAGCCATCGCATTGAACGTCTCGATCCAGGCCCTGCTGTTGGAATGGGGCATGACGCCGAGCATGCGGCCGACGTAGACGATGTCGCCGCTGAACATCACAGACTGTGCCGGCAACCATGCGAACAGGTCGCCCGGGGTATGGGCCTGGCCCACATGGTGCAGTTCCAGTATGACCCCGCCGAGTGTGATATCGAGACGTTCGTCGAACACTTCATCGGCGTACACAGGTACCGTACCCTCCATGCCCTGCACGCCGACCAGGTTGTTGAGCGCCATCAACTGATCCCGGCCTCTCGCCTTGTGGTCTTCGACAGCCCGGCGGCTGCTGATGATGCGCGCACCATGCGCCTTGAAATAGCCGTTGCCCAACCAGCGATGGTCCTGTCCGCCGGTATTGATCACGATCTTCACCGGTTGCGTCGTGACCTCGGCAATCGCGGCCTGGATCATTGTCGCACCCATGTAACTGCCGCCGGCGTCGATCAGGATGACGCCTTCGTCGGTGACAATGAAACCGAAAGTGGCATTGTTGCCGAGGTTTTCCGCCGATCGGTTGCCAAAAGGTCCGACCAATGCGTATACCGAGTCGGTGATCTTTTGCACCTTCAGCGCCGGGTCGGCGTGCGCCGCCACGGCGATCAACAGGGCAAGTGCTGCAGCGATCAGCCGCCGGCTGCAGGTCGGTACGCGGTATCTGTTCATCAGTTTGTTTCCTCGATCCCGGCAACGCCGCTGACTTTGCGAACAAGTGCAGGCCGTATCTGCACGGCGCCGCCAGCGGCCGGTGGGCCGGACAGGTTCGATATTGCAGTAGACAGTTTACACTTGGATATACGCCTGTCGTCGTCAGGCAATGCGTTTATGGTTCTGTCACCTCTTGTCATGGGTTCTCGCATGTCCGCGACAAAGAAAAGCTGCCGCATCTGCCTGGTCGTGCGGACATTCGTGTTGTCTGCGTTTCTCGGTGCCGGGGCCGGCTACGGCGTGCTCGCGGTCGGCGGGTCTGCGGGGCTGTCGATGGCCGCGACATTCTTCGCCGCCATTGCGCCGATATTGTGGCTGGCACGGCAAAACCGCATCTCGCGCACGGGATCGGAATGAAATCTAACTGCGGTTCGACCGGTCTCATTTGCGAAACCCGTCTGAGTACCAAGCCATGTTGATCAAAAAGCCCGCCGATATCCGTCCCTCCGAGATCACCGATCCCGTGGCCTATGCGGGGCGGCGCGCGTTTCTCCAGGCCGCGGCGGCACTCGGTGTCGGCATGGTCGCCGGTCCTGCGGCGGCGTTGGTCAAGGTGCCGGGCAAGGGTGAGGCAATGGCTGGCCTCGTCGATACCCCCTACGGTGATGAGCTTGAGTTGACCGGGTACGAACACGTGACCGGCTACAACAATTTCTACGAGTTCGGTACTGGCAAGGACGACCCTGCGCGCAATGCACACACGCTGCAGACCCGGCCCTGGAGTATCGTCGTCGACGGCGAATGCGAGGCGCCCGGGGAGATCGGGATCGAGGATATCCTCAAGGCCTTCCCGCAGGAGGAAAGGATCTATCGGCTGCGCTGTGTCGAGGCCTGGGCGATGGTCGTGCCCTGGGTGGGTTTCCCGCTGGGCAGCCTGCTTGGTCGTTTCAAGCCCACGTCGAAGGCCAACTACGTGGCTTTCGAAACCCTGGTGGATCCGCAGCAGATGCCTGGTCAGCGACGCGCAGTATTGGATTGGCCGTATCGCGAAGGACTGCGCATGGACGAGGCGATGCACCCGCTGACCATCCTCGCAACCGGACTGTACGGTGAACTGCTGCCCAACCAGAACGGCGCGCCGCTGCGGCTTGTGGTGCCGTGGAAATATGGCTTCAAGAGCATCAAGTCGATCGTGCGAATCAGCTTTTCGCAGACGCTGCCGGAGACCACATGGTGGAAGCTGGCGCCGCACGAATACGGCTTTTACGCCAACGTGAATCCTGGCGTGGATCACCCGCGCTGGAGCCAGGCACGCCATCGGTTGATCGGCGAAGGCCTGTTCTCCAGCAAGCATTCCACGCAGATGTTCAATGGCTATGCCGACGAGGTGGCTGACCTTTACCGGGGCATGGACCTGGCCAAGTTCTACTGATGCAGCCGATCCACACGTCCGACCGCTGGCTGCGTTTCGTGGCCAAGCCAATGCTGTTCATGGCCTGCCTGGTGCCGTTTGCGCTGTTGGTCCAAGGCGTACTCGATGGTGACCTTGGTGCCAATCCACTGGAACGGGTGACCGATGTGACGGGGCAGTGGGGGCTGCGTTTTCTGTTGTTGACCCTGGCGGTCACCCCGTTGCGGCGCCTGACCGGCTGGAACCGTCTGTTGCGTTTTCGGCGCATGCTCGGGCTGTTCGTTTTCTTTTATATCAGCCTGCATTTCCTCACCTGGGTGTGGCTCGATCAGGAACTGAACTGGGGCAATATCACGGCCGACATCGCCAAACGACCCTTTGTGACCGTCGGGTTCACCGCCTGGCTGCTGTTGCTGTCGCTGGCTGCCACCTCGACCCGGGGCATGATGCGCCGTCTCGGGCGTAACTGGCAGCGTCTGCACCGCGCGGTATACGCGGTTGGCGTTCTCGGTGTGTTGCACTACATCTGGCTGGTCAAGGCCGACCTGCTGCAGCCCCTGATCTATACCGGCGTGCTCGCGCTGTTGCTCTTGGTGCGCTGGCGTCCGCGGCTGTTTCATGGGGCGCTGTCGCTTGGACGCCCCATTAATGTCCGCTAATTTTTTTGAATAGATTTGGCCGGATATACTCGCCGCACTTCTAGAACTTGCCAGCCAAGAAAAGGTTCAGAGGTGGATGGAGTAACGCCCCGCACTGCGGGGCGTTTGTTTTTTCCGGTCAGACGGACTTCTGCAGGAACAGGCCACACGGCGCCGGAGTGAATCCCGCTCGCGCGTAGATGGCGCGTGCCCGGGTGTTGTCGGCGCGCACTTCCAGCGTGACTGCACAGCACCCCTCGGCCTGTGCGATCGCATTGATTGTCGACAGCAGTTGCCGTGCGACCGAGCGGCCGCGCCAGTGGGGCAGCACGGCGATGTCGTGGATATTGAGCAGCGGTCTTGCGCGGAACGTCGAATAGCCGAGAAAGCAGGTGGCCAGACCGACAGCAGTCGCACCGTGGCGTGCCAGCAGGCAACGCGCACCCGGGTGACTGGCAAGGTCGCCGGGCAGGCGTGCGCGTACCGATGTCGACAGCGGCTGGCCACCGCCCATTGGATCACGTGCGTAGGCGTCCAGCAGATCGAGATAGTCGGCGATGTCACGTGGGTCGTCAAAATCCACGCGCCGCACATCGACTGCCTGTTCAGGCATGCCGTCCGGCCTGGTCCACCGCGAACTGGCGGGCGACACGGCCGCTGCGGGAACCGCGTTGTCCGGCCCAGCGCAACGCTGCAAGACGGGTCTGCTCGTCGTTGCAGCTGCCGGCATTGAGGCGCCCGAGCCAATGCTCGACGATTGCCAGGTAGTCGTCCTGACTGTACGGGTAAAACGACAGCCACAGGCCGAAGCGTTCGGAGAGCGAGACCTTTTCCTCGATAGCCTCGCCGGGATGGATCTCACCATCGACGATATGCACGTCCTGGTTCTCGGCTTTCATCTCCGGCATCAGGTGGCGCCGGTTCGAACTGGCATAGATCAGCACGTTGTCTGCAGGGGACGAGATCGAACCTTCAAGCACGGCTTTCAATGACTTGTAGCCGGCGTCGTCCGCCTCGAAAGACAGGTCGTCACAGTACAGCAGGAAGCGTTCGCGCCGGCTGTCCAGTGCTTCGACAATCTCCACCAGATCCACCAGGTGATCCTTCTCGACCTCGATCAGGCGCAGACCCTGGTCGACGTAGTGATTGAACACTGCTTTGATCAGGGTGGATTTACCGGTGCCACGGGCCCCCCATAACAGCGCGTTGTTGGCTGGCCGCCCGCGCACGAACTGCTCGGTATTGCGCACCATCTCGGCCTTCTGTCTGTGCATGCACAGCAGATCATCCAGGTCCACGCGGTGTGGCTTCTTTACCGGTACCAGGCGGGTCCCGAGTCGATCGTGCCGCCAGCGGTAGGCGTCGTAGGTCCAGTCGGGTGTGTTGGCGCGACCTTCCAACGCAGCTTCCCATCGGTCGAGAAGTCGGTTGGCACGGGCAAAAAAGTTGTCGGTTTCATTCATTGGTTGGTGCACCAGGCGGCGTCGAATGGGGTCCTCTGTGGCATCAGGCGGTGTAACGGCACGACGCCGCCGACGGAGGAAATACTTGCATTATAAGAAAATGCTTAT
The DNA here is from genome assembly GCA_024235415.1 of Chromatiaceae bacterium. Classification (GTDB taxonomy): domain Bacteria; phylum Pseudomonadota; class Gammaproteobacteria; order Chromatiales; family Chromatiaceae; genus Thiosocius. The sequence continues at coordinate 49,443 of JACKML010000006.1, forward strand.
ATACTTGAGCTCATATCCGACACCGACCGGTACGAATGGGGTCGCGTCAGGCAAGCCGTTTTTAGAGGATTTAAACATGAAAAAGATCATCGCAATCGTTGCCCTGGTTGCCTCGGCACAGGCCTCGGCATTCTGGGGCTGGAACGATAACAGCAGTTACGGTTATGGCAATGGCTACAACAACGGCTATTTCGACGGCAATGGCACTGCGGATGCCGAGGCCGATTTCACCTTCGATTTCACCATGACAGCGCGTATGCGCGGTGAGGGTCGCGGGACTGGCAACGGCTATGGGTATGGCGCGGGTAACGGCTATGGCTACAACGCGAACGTCCCGTACTACGGTGCGCCTTACGGCTACCTGCCACCCGTCCCGGTCGCACAGCCGGTTGAGTAGGCCCCCGCAATTTTGCGACGCGCCCTGACGGGCGCTTCGAGTGTGCAAAAAGACCCCGGCATGAGGCCGGGGTTTTTTTTGCGTGGAAGATGCCGGTTTCTTGTCGGGCGTCAAGTTCCCGGGCGTCCGGCCGCTACGGCAGTAATTCGGAGCCAGCAACGTATGCCCGAACATCCCGCGCGCGCTTGCTCAACAGGTCAGGAGAACTACAAATGGGTTTCATTGGCGATCTTTCCATACGCAACAAGATTCTCGGCGGTTTCGCCCTGGTTCTTCTCGCGGTTCTGGGATTAGGCCTAAGCTCGATCAGCAGCCTTTCGACCGTGCAGGGCAAAGTACAGCAACTGGTCGAACAGAGCACTCCGGCGGCACTGAAATCAGTGGCGATCAGTGACTTGATAAAAGAGGCTACTGCATCGCTCGGCTTCCACCTGTTGAGCAAGACCGCGGAAGACGCCGCCACCCTGCAACGCCAGATCGGGCAGGTCGATGATCTGCTGGTCGAACTGGAGCAACTGCCCGCCATCGGTGCCGATGAACCCAGCCTGGCCAAGCTCGAAGAGATCAAGAAGCGTTTTGCCGAGTTCAAGGGCCTGACGCCGAAAATGCTTGCGGTGGCTGCCAACGACGAACTGAATCTTAAGGCGATGAGCTACGCGAACCGCAACACCAACCCGGTGTTTCGTGAGAAGTTGCAGCAGCTCACGGCGCTGATCGAGGCCGAACATGCATTCGAGCCCGAGATCTCGGTCGATGGCCTGCTGGACCAGGATGCGGCCGGCAATTACAGCCTGGCTGCCGCAAAGGAGCTTGCGCAACGCGCGGCGGCCGCCACCGAGGCGAAGGACCAGGCCCGCAGGGATCTCTTCTATCACCTCGTGACCTTGCGTTACCGCTGGCTCAGCCTCAACAACGAGGTGCGCCTGTTCCTGGCGTTTCGCGCCCCGCAGGCAGTGGAGAATGTTGCAACCTACCAGGCGTCTGTGATCGGTACGCTCGAGGAGGTCGCTGCACGCAGCGAACTGTTTACCTTCGAGCAGGAGGAGGCGTTTTCTGCGTTCACCGGTGGACTCGATGATTTCTGGCGCGGCCTCGATCGCCTGATCGAGCTGCATCAGGGCGATGATTGGCGCCAGGACGCGTTCCTGGTGAAGACCCGCATATCGCCCCTGGTCAAGCTGATCAGTGATGACCTGAATGAACTGGTCGAGCGGCAGAAGACGGCGATGCACGCGGCCAATGCCGAGATCGTCGATATCTACACCAGCAAGCGCACCGGCATCATGGCGACAATCGCGCTCATCATTGCAGTCGTTGGCTTCATCGCCTGGATGCTCGCTCGCGGCATTACGCGCCCGCTGGCGCGCGCCGTCGAAGTGGCCGAACGGGTCGCACACGGTGATCTGGGCAATGTCATCAAGGTCGCCACGAACGATGAAACAGGGCAGCTGATGCGGTCGCTCGATGCCATGCAGCGCGACCTGAGGCAACGCATCGATGCTGATGCCAAAGTGGCGGCTGAGAATCTGCGTATCCGTCAGGCGCTGGACAATGTCGGTATACCGGTCACCGTATCCGACGGTGACAACGTCCTTATCTACATGAACAGCGCGGCGCAGAGCCTGTTTACAGCGATGGAAAGCGTCTGGAAGCAGGATTTCCCGAAGTTCTCGGTGCACGAACTGGTCGGTCAGCGCCTGTCCGACTACCTGGCCGATCAGGATCTGCTGGCCGCTTACCGGGCGAAGCTGTCGAGCGGGAAGACCATCGAGGGGCCGGTCGCCGGCCGCATCTTGCGTCTGGCGGCCAGTCCGGTTTACGACACCGACGGCGGATACCAGGGGCGGGTCACGCAGTGGATCGATCGTACCGAAGAACTGGCCGAACTCGAGCGTGACAAGGTGCGGCTGCAGGCGGAACGCGACGTGGCGGCAGAGAATCAACGCATCCGCATCGCGCTGGACAATGTGTCGTCGAACGTGATGATGGCCGACACCGATCGCAATATCGTGTATCTGAACCGCGCTGCGCTCGCGCTGTTCAAGGAAGCTGCCGATGACCTGCGCCAGGATCTGCCGGACTTCGATCCCAGCAGTCTGCTTGGCGGCAGTATCGATGCCTTCCACAAGCACCCGGAACACCAGGCGGGGCTGCTGGCGTCGCTGACCTCGACCCACACTGCCGAGGTGAAGGTCGGTCCGCGCACCATGCGCATCGTCGCCAATCCTGTCGTCGATGAAGATGGGAGGCGCCTGGGTACTGCGGTTGAATGGACCGACCGTACCGCCGAGGTGGCCGTGGAACAGGAGATCGACGGGCTGGTCGAGGCGGCGCGCGCCGGCGACCTGCGTCAACGCGTCAACGAGGCGGGCAAGCGCGGTTTCTTCAAGCGACTTGCCACCGGCTTCAATGCGTTGCTCGATGAATTGTCAGAGGTGTTCGACGAAATCGCCAGCGTGATGTCGGCGATGGCGGATGGCAACCTCGAACAGCGTCTGCGTGGCGAATACCGCGGCACCTTCGGTGAGGTGCAGGCCAATATGAATCGTACGCTCGACAATCTGTACGACATCATTGTGCGGATGCGCGATGCCGCCGATGAAGTGGGAACAGCGGCCGAGCAGATCAACGGTGGCAACCAGAATCTCTCCAGCCGTACCGAACAGCAGGCATCATCCCTGCAGGAAACGGCATCCAGCCTGGAACAGCTGACCGCGACCGTGCGTAACAATGCCGATAACGCCCGGCAGGCCAACCAGGTGGCGACGGGTGCCCGCGCGACTGCACAACGCGGTGGCGAAGTTGTCGGTGAAGCAATCGGGGCGATGGAGCAGATCAATGCCGCGTCCAACCAGATCGCCGAGATCATCGGTGTGATCGATGAGATTGCATTCCAGACCAATCTGCTGGCGTTGAACGCCTCGGTGGAGGCGGCTCGCGCCGGTGAACAGGGCAGGGGTTTTGCGGTGGTCGCGAGTGAGGTCCGTAATCTCGCGTCCCGCTCGGCCAACGCGGCCAAGGAGATCAAAGACCTGATCCGCGACTCGGTGGACAAGGTGCAGGTAGGCAGTGAGCTGGTCAATCAGTCCGGGGCGACCCTGGAAGAGATTGTTGCCGGGGTGAAGAAGGTCGGTGACATCATTGCCGAGATCAGCGCGGCGTCGACCGAGCAGTCGACAGGCATCGATCAGGTCAACCAGGCGGTCAGCACGATGGACCAGATGACGCAGCAGAATGCCGCGCTCGCCGAGCAGACGTCGGCTGCCTCACAGGCGATGCGTGACAATGCGGCCAACATGCGTGAGCTGATGGCGTTCTTCAAGATGGGCGGGGGACCTGCCGGCAGACCGGTGGCATCCGCGAAGGCGGTTTCGGCAACGCCAACGCCGGCCAGTCGACCTTCCGCTGCATCGCGTGCGGCTGTGGTCGCAAATACAGCATCGGCGCCCAAGCCGCGACCAGCGCCTGTGCCAAAGGCCGCTGCCAGGCGCAGCGAAGTGCCGCTTGCCGCCGACGAAGACGGCGAGTGGGAAGAGTTTTGACTGTCCGCCGGGTCAGTTGCCCGCAAGGATCGGGACTGACTTGATCTCGCCTGCCTGCAGGGTGAATTCGCGTTCGCCCTTGCGGGTCTGATTGCGGGCGAAGGCGATGTAGTCTCCGGCGGGCAGCACGAGCTCCGTCTCCGCATAGTACCCATCGTTGAAAACCCGTCGCCGACGCAGCTTGCCCTGTGCATCACGCTCGATGCGATACACGGAATACCAGGTGAAGGTATTGGCCTGCGGGGCCGCCTGGTCCACCAGCCTCAGGCCGACCCGTCCGGCGTCAACATTCACGACGGCGGTCATGCTGTCACCGGCGGCAACATCGATCACGATACTGCCTTTACCCTCGCCAACCCGTGCCGATGCCCGATAGCGGCCGGCAGGTACGATGAAGCGTGCCTTGTGGTTGGGTCCATGCGCCGGTTTTTCCGTTGGGGTCGTTGTCGCAATGGCGGTGCCTTCCGGTTGGATGTCGAACCAGGCGTTGAGTAGCGGATCCTGATTGCCGCTGAGTGAGGCGAGCAGGGTCACTTCACCGGCATTCAAAGGCATTTCCAGTGTCCTGGTCTCGCCCGCTTCGAGGGTCACGGGGATATCCACCCGGGTATGGTCCAATTCTGCGGTTGCGCGGTATTCGCCGGCAGGCAAGATGAATGCCACCTGGTCGGTGGGCTGTGCCTGTGTCATCACTGTTGGCGGTTGTACCTCGCCTGGCCCCTGCAGTACGCGGTAGACACGGAACCTGGTCCCATCCGCCCGCGCACCCTGACCGCTGAAGGTGCTGAACAGTTCCAGGCGGGCAGCGCGCAGCACCATTTCCCGCCGGGTGACTGCACCGGCCTCGATATGCACCGGCAGTTCAAGCATCGCATTGCCGAAAGTCGCTTCGGCGATGTAGTCGCCTGCGGGCAGCACGAAGCGGGCGCTGTCGGCGTAGCCATTGCCCGCTACCTGCACGCGTACCGGACGCCCGAAAGCATCGGTGTCGTCGCGCAACACTCTGAACCAGGTCTCGCTGGCCACCGGTCCATCCTCACTCATCAATCCGCTGAGCAGCAGTTCGCCGGCGTCCAGCACGATCTGGTGGTTCAGCATCCCCTGAGACGGCACCTCGACGCGCTCCTCGCGGGTGACCGAGCCGTTGCGCACCTGTACCAGGTACTTCCCCGGATGCAGGCTGAAGATCGCCTCGGCCTGTGGGCCGCTGGTCGCCATGACCGTGTGACGTGGCTTGCCGAACACGGCCGCCTCTTCACGCATTACCGTGAAACTGGTGCCAGGGAACAAGGCGGTTCCATCCTGCAAGACACTGGTCAGACGCACGTTGCCATGGCGCACCGTATCCATCGACTGGCGCGGCGCGAACTGCGGTATCGGCGAAGAGGCCGGGGTTGGCGGATCCATTCGCCATATGGCCTGCTCTGCGAGCAGGGTGCCGCAGAACAATGCGAGGGCCAGGATGATTATCAGTCGCAGGTTCACGCGGATCTCCTCGAACAGCAGCGGAGTCCCGGCCGACCGCATCCCGCATGCTGCGGGAGGGTCGGATTCCGGTGGTTTGTTGGTGGGCACATGCCGCCGGTGATCCGGCGGCTCACATTCAGGCGTCGATGCGCTTGTACTTGATACGGTGAGGGTTGACGGCCTCGTCACCCAGGCGGCGTTTCTTGTCTTCTTCGTAGTCGGCGAAGTTGCCTTCGTACCAGACGACCCGGGAGTCGCCCTCAAATGCCAGGATGTGGGTGGCAATGCGGTCGAGGAACCAGCGATCGTGCGAGATCACCACGGCACAGCCTGGGAAGGCCAGCAGGGCCTCTTCGAGTGCACGCAGCGTCTCGACGTCGAGGTCGTTGGTCGGTTCGTCGAGCAGCAGCACGTTTCCGCCGGATTTGAGCAGCTTGGCCAGGTGCACGCGGTTGCGTTCACCGCCGGACAGGTCGCCGACCTTCTTCTGCTGATCAGCGCCTCTGAAGTTGAAACGTGAGCAGTAGGCGCGCGACGGCATCTGGAACTTGCCGACGGTGATGATCTCCTGGCCATCGGAGATCTCCTCCCACAGGCTTTTCTTGCCGTCGAGCGCATCGCGGCTCTGATCGACGTAGGCGAGCTGCACGCTCGGCCCGATACGCAGCTCACCGCCGTCCGGCTTTTCCTGCCCGGTGAGCAGACGGAACAGCGTGGTCTTGCCGGCGCCGTTCGGTCCGATCACCCCGACGATGCCGCCCTTGGGCAGGTTGAAAGTCAGCCCATCGTAAAGCAGGCGATCACCGTAGCCTTTCTTCAGATTGACCGCTTCGATCACCAGGTCGCCAAGGCGCTCGCCGGGCGGGATGTAGATCTCGTTGGTCTCGTTGCGCGCCTGGAATTCGCTGTTCTGCAGTTCCTCAAAGCGGGCAAGTCGGGCCTTGCTCTTGGCCTGGCGTCCCTTCGGGTTCTGGCGCACCCATTCCAGTTCTTCCTTCATCGCCTTGATGCGGCCCTGCTCCTGCTTCTGTTCCTGCTCCAGACGGGCCTCTTTCTGTTCCAGCCAGGACGAGTAGTTGCCCTCCCAGGGAATGCCGTGACCGCGGTCCAGTTCGAGGATCCAGCCGGCGACGTTGTCGAGGAAGTAACGATCGTGGGTCACCGCGACGACGGTGCCGGGGTAGTCGTGCAGGAAGTGCTCCAGCCAGGCCACGGATTCGGCATCGAGGTGGTTGGTCGGTTCATCAAGCAGCAGCATGTCGGGTTTCGACAACAGCAGTTTGCAGAGCGCGACACGCCGACGCTCGCCGCCGGACAGGGTGCTGACGTCTGCATCCCACGGAGGTAGCCGCAACGCATCGGCAGCGACCTCCAGCTGTCGCTCGAGGTTGTGGCCGTCGGCGGCCTGCAGGATGTTCTCGAGTTCGGCCTGGCGCTTGGCGAGGGCGTCGAAGTCGGCATCCGGTTCCGCATACGCGGCATAGACCTTGTCCAGCTCGGTCATCGCCTCCTTGATGTGGCCCAGCGCCTCCTCGACGTTGCCGCGTACGTCCTTGTTCGCGTCGAGTTGCGGCTCCTGCGGCAGGTAGCCGATCTTTATGCCCGGCTGTGGCCGCGCCTCGCCGTCGATCTCGGTGTCGACGCCGGCCATGATCCGCAACAGCGAGGATTTCCCCGAACCGTTCAGGCCGAGCACGCCGATCTTGGCGCCGGGGAAGAAGGACAGTGATATGTCACGCAGGATCTGCCGCTTCGGGGGCACGATCTTGCTGACGCGATTCATGGTGAAGATGTACTGGGCCATAACTCTTTGCCGCGCTGGGCTGGATGGTTGCGAAGGCGGCGATTTTACACGCTCCGCCGGGGTTTAAAAAAAACACCTGTGGCCGCTACTTTCTGCAATCGGTCCGCCCGCGGACGCATTGCGGATTTCACACATGCAGGGTTATGCAGATCGAGTCCGGCGGCAGGCGACGACGCGTGCCGCGCTGGCCTTCACCGTGGTCGGAATCGCCGCGGGCCTGGCAGCGGGCCGCTTGATGCAGGCAGGTTCCGGCCTGGTAGAGCGGGCAGGCATGCCTCAGGGTGGCTATCAGGGCCTGCTTCTGGCTGTTGTCCTGCTGGCGGCCCTGTTGGCTGGAGTCTTGCTTGTGCGGGTGCGCCGCGGCACCGGGGATGCGACCGCGCGCGACCCAGTCACCGCGCTCTACACACGCGGGTATGCGGATGAGATGGTCCCGCGTCTGATGGCGCGCGATGACCGCGACGGGCGCAGCGAACTCGCGCTGGTCCTGATCGGCGTGGATTACCTCGATGAGGTCAGGCGGCGCTACGGCGACCGCGCAGTGGACGAGGTCATGCAACTGGTGGGGCGGCAGATCTGTGGCCAGGCCCGGGCCGACGACCTGCCGTCGCGGTATGACGATGTACATCTCGCGGTGTTCCTGCATTGCCGTGAGACCGATCAGGCCGTGGCCTTCGGTCGCCGCCTGGCAATGTTGCTGTCCGGCCAACAGATCGACTGGCATGGCGACCTGATCAAGGTCACCGTCAGCATGGGGGTGGCGCTGCGCAGGACCGGGGAGTCACTGGAGCAGCTCAGTGGCCGCGCGGTGGCCCGACTGGCCGTTGCCGCCGGACGCGGGCCGGGCCAGATCGAATCCTCCTAGTCTTCCCGGCTGTCGCGCAGGTCGGCGGCGATCAGGGTGTTTTCCAGCAGCGTTGCAACGGTCATCGGACCGACACCACCGGGGACCGGCGTGATCCAGCTGGCGACCTCGCTGACGGCCGCCGTGTCTACATCACCGCACAGACTGCCGTCCTGCAGGCGGTTGATACCGACATCGATCACGATCGCGCCCGGTTTGATCCAGTCCGCGGTGACGAAGCGCGGTACGCCGACGGCGGCGACCACAATATCCGCGGCGCGCACCTTGCCCGCGAGGTCCTTGGTCTTGCTGTGACACACGGTCACGGTACACCGCGCCATCAGCAGTTCGAGGAACATCGGCCGGCCGACGATATTGGACTGGCCGATGATCACGGCGTCTTTGCCGACCAGGTCGATACCGGTGCGTGCCAGCATGGTCATCACCCCTTTGGGCGTGCACGGGCGCAGCAGCGGCTGGCGCAGTACCAGGCGGCCGATGTTGTAGGGATGGAAGCCATCGACGTCCTTGGTCGGCAGGATGCGTTCGGTCACGGTGTCTTCGTTGATCTGCGGCGGCAGCGGCAGCTGCACCAGGATGCCGTCCACGTCGTCGCGTGCGTTCAGGCTGTCGATTACCTCGAGTAGCTCATTTTCGCTGGTATCCGCCGGCAACTGCATCAGTTCGGACAGAAAGCCAACCTGTTGGCAGGCGTGCTGTTTGTTGCGTACGTAGACCTGTGAGGCAGGGTTTTCCCCCACCAGGATCACGATCAACCCGGGCCGACGCTGACCGCCAGTGATCCGGTCGTCGACGTGCCGTTTGATCTGTTCGCGGACGTCGGCCGCAATTGCTTTTCCGTCGAGGATCTGTGCGCTCATGAGTGCCCTGTGGTCGCTGGCTGTCTTGGAAGATCGAGGCGTCATGATACCAGAGTGGGTTCGTTTGATTGACGGCCGCTGGCTGTGGCGCGTATCATTCAGCGCCTTCGCAAATCGGCGGGGAACCTTTCGGGGTATAGCGCAGTCTGGTAGCGCGCCTGCTTTGGGAGCAGGATGTCGGGAGTTCGAATCTCTCTACCCCGACCAGATTCGGGAAATGTTGAAGATCGGCCCCGATAGCTCAGTGGATAGAGCAGTAGCCTTCTAAGCTATTGGTCGGGGGTTCGAGTCCTCCTCGGGGCGCCAAATTCGCCACGGGGGTGCGCGTTGCAGACAGGTTGATCGGCGCCTGTCGTGGCGTTGGAAGTCTGTAAACCGGTCGCAATGGTGGGCGTAGCTCAGTTGGTAGAGCCCTGGATTGTGATTCCAGTCGTCGTGGGTTCGAGTCCCATCGTCCACCCCAATTCAAACAAAAAAGCGGTTGCCCCCCCGGCGCCGCTTTTTTCGTTCTGCAGTGCCTTCAGTGTGCCCCCCGGGTCGACAGATAAGTGGCCAGCATCACGACCGGAAAGCCGGCCGCGAAGAACACCAGTAGCGGCACGATTGCGCGACGCTGCGGGTCTTCGAACGACTGGGTGGGGTAGGTCATGGCGACCACGCCCGCGACTTCGCCGACAACCCCTTTCGTATGGCAGGCGAGGCACTGCTCGCGGAACAGCGCCGGGTACGCCACGCGCAGGCTGCTGTCCAATGTCTCGATTTGTGGCACGCCGCTGTCGAAGGCCCTGCGCACGGTCGCATCCGATTGTTTCAAGGCCCAACTGTCGCGCAGGTCGCCAAACTGTTCGACCAGGTGCCTGCCGCGGACGAAGTTTATCGAGAGGCCCGAACCCGTGTGCTCCAGGCGCAGCGCCGCCTGCTGCAGGCGGTCTCTGCCGGCTCCGGCCAGCATCAGGCTGTAGACCGATTCGAACGTGATCTCGGCGACATGCCGGGCCTGATGCCTCGCCATGGTGTCGGCGGCCGGTTTCACGCCAAGGTGAAAAGCCGACAGGGACGCGCCGATGGCAATCAGGACGTAAACCGACGCGACAGCGAAAACGATGCTCCAGCGGAGTTGGCGTTGCCTGCGGCGCGATGGCGTGTCGACCTGCTGCGCGTTCGATTCAACCACGTGCATGCTGTTGCTCCGCGGGTCCGATGGTGTCTGGTTTCGTGTTGCCCTCGCAGGCCCGGATCAGGTAACCGTTCTTTGCGCTGCGCTTCACCTCATACATCAGGTCGTCCGCCATGCGCAGTGCCTGGTCCGGTGTCAGGCCTTGCGGGTCGACGATAGTGAGTATGCCGATACTGGCCGTGACCTGGACATCGGTTTGCAGGCTCGCATTGGCGCTGAGTACCGCCAGCGCCAGACGTTCCGCCTCGTGTGCGGCGCGATCGACCGGCATATGGTCGATGAGCAACACGAACTCGTCGCCGCCCATGCGCGCAAAGGTGTCTTCGTCACGTGTCACCAGTTCCACCTGGCGGGCGACTGCGGTCAGCAGCCTGTCTCCACATTCGTGGCCATGGCGGTCGTTCAGCAGTTTGAACCTGTCGAGGTCGATGAACGCGAGCAGCGGGGTCTGGTCGTGACGCCGGGCCCTGGCCAACGCGCCCTGCAGGCGATCCATCAGCAGCATGCGGTTTGGCAGCCCGGTGAGATAGTCGTGAGTCGCCAGGTGATTGGCCTGTTGTTCGGCCGCGATGCGCTCGTCGACCTGGTCCTGCAGTTGTACGTTCTTGCGGATCACCCACGCGACCGCGGCAAAAATCAGGGCAATGCCCAACGCGCCTGACAGCAGATAGGGCTGCAGGTCTTCCCACCGCAGGCCGTCATCCGGTTCACTGAAGATGAACGACGCGAGCGACATCCCTCGCGGTACCAGGCCGAGGTCGGCCAACTGGTCGCGGATTTTTTCCCAGCGCAGCGGGCTCATATGGCCGATCTCGACGACGTCCGCCATGATCGAATCGTGTACCGCATCGGCTTCGAAGCGCAGGTGCGCACGGGTCTTTTCCATGGCGTAGTGATTGAGAACGACGCTGATTGCTTTTTCCGGGTGTTCGAGCGCGCTTATCCACCCGCGTCGGCTGGCGTCACGAAACGCCGTGATCAGCGCAGGGTCACGATTGGTGTGTCGCTGGTCGGTGAACAGGACGTCGTTGTAGAACTGGATGCCATAAGTGGCGGGATCGAACTGGATGCTCGGGATGCCTGCCTCGTCGAGGGTGTACGGTTCGTTGGAGTTGTAACCATCGAACGCGTCTACGTTGCCGTTGATCAGGTCGGTGATGTCGGCGCTGGAGTCGATCCTGATGATCTTGTCCAGCAGTCCGACCTGGCCGAGCATTGCGATCAGCGCGAGGCTGCGAAAGCCTGGCAGCAGCATGACTTTGCGACCGGCCAGATCGGCGATATTTCGGATGCCGCCGTCGGCGCGCGCGATCAGGCGCAACGGGGATTTCTGGAATATGGCAGCCAGGGCGACCACCTTCCGCCCATTTGCGCGTTCGACCAACAACCCGCTGCCGTCGATACCGAAGTCGGCGCGTCCCTCCAGTACTTCGGCAACCGGCGATATGCCCTTACCGCCGGCGCGGATCTCGACGTCGAGGCCGGCATCCCGGTAAAGGCCCAGCTCTTTGGCCATGTAATAACCGGCGAACTGGTACTGGTGGTGCGAGCGCAACTGCAGCACGATGTGCCTCAGCCCGTCCTCAGCGGCGCTCAGGCCGGGCCATAGGAGCAGACCCAGCAGCACCGCGACAAACAGCCGCAGCCGGGTCGATTGTCCCGGCGGGAAAGATGTCCGTTTGGGGTCCATGCTGGTTCGGGGTTTCCTGGTTTCTGTAGTGCTTAGCGGCGCGGCGTGCATGCGCTTTAGGATTGATGTCCAGAACCCGGCTGGCGCGCGGCTTGACGCAAAAACCGATCTCCAGCAGACTCCGTTTTTTTCCGGGGCCTTCTGGCTGTCCCCGGCTGGCGGCCCCGAACGGGGCCGTTTGCGTTTTCGTTTCAAGGTTTTAGAGGTGGCGGATGTTCAGCAAAGAGATGCATATCGAGGGTTACGACGACGAGCTGTTCGCCGCCATCAAGGCCGAGGAGCGTCGTCAGGAAGAGCACATCGAGCTCATCGCCTCCGAAAACTACACCAGCCCGCGTGTCATGGAGGCGCAAGGCTCGGTGCTGACCAACAAGTACGCCGAGGGTTATCCCGCCAAACGCTATTACGGCGGATGTGAATATGTCGACAAGGCCGAGCAGCTGGCTATTGACCGTGCCAAGCAGTTGTTCGGTGCCGACTATGCGAACGTGCAGCCACACTCGGGTTCGCAGGCCAACTCTGCGGTCTACATGGCGCTTTGCCAGCCGGGTGACACGGTCCTGGGCATGAGCCTGGCGCACGGCGGGCACCTGACCCACGGCGCCAAGCCGAATTTCTCCGGCAAGATCTACCACGCGGTGCAATACGGCCTGGACCCGGCAACCGGAGAGATCGACTATGCCGAGGTCGAACGCCTCGCGCACGAGCACAAGCCGAAGATGATCGTGGCCGGGTTTTCGGCCTATTCACGCATCGTCGACTGGCAGCGTTTTCGCGACATCGCCGACGCGGTGGGCGCCTATCTGCTGGTCGATATGGCGCATATCGCCGGGCTCGTGGCGGCAGGGATCTATCCGAACCCGGTGCAGATTGCTGATGTCACCACGACAACGACGCACAAGACCCTGCGCGGTCCGCGCGCTGGCCTGATCCTGGCCAGGGCCAACCCGGAGATCGAGAAGAAACTGAACTCCGCGGTTTTCCCGGGTGGGCAGGGCGGTCCGTTGATGCATGTGATCGCGGCCAAGGCGGTCGCCTTCAAGGAGGCGATGGAGCCCGGCTTCGTCGCCTACCAGAAGCAGGTCGTGAGGAATGCGCAGGTGATGGCCCAGGTGTTCATGGACCGCGGTTATGACGTGGTATCGAAGGGCACCGACGATCACCTGTTCCTGGTCAGCTTCATCGAGGCCGGCCTGACGGGCAAGGACGTCGATGCGTGGTTGGGCGCTGCCAATATCACGGTAAACAAGAACGCGGTGCCAAACGATCCGCAGTCGCCTTTTGTCACCTCGGGCATCCGCGTGGGCACCCCTGCGGTGACGACACGTGGCTTCGACGAAGCGGCGTGTGGTGAGCTCGCTGGCTGGATGTGCGACGTCATCGACGGTCGCGGCGATGCCAGTGTGATCGATGCGGTCAAGGCCAGAGTGCTGGAGACATGCGCCAAGCATCCTGTCTACGCCTGATGTCCCACCGGCCGGCCGGGTCGGGGAGCTAGGCCATGCGCTGTCCCTTCTGCGGAGCCCAGGACACCAAGGTGGTCGATTCGCGCCTGCACGGCGATGGCGACCAGGTACGGCGGCGGCGTGAATGCACGGTCTGCAAAGAGCGCTTTACCACCTACGAGGCCGCCGAGCTGAACCTGCCGCGGGTGGTGAAGAGCGACGGACGGCGGGTCAATTTCGATGGGCGCAAGCTGCGTGCCGGCATCGAGCGCGCTTTGGAGAAACGACCGGTATCCACCGAAGCGACAGATGCCGCGATCAATCACATCACGCGGCGCCTGATGGCCGGCGGTGACAGCGAGGTGTCGTCGCGCAAGATCGGTGAAATGGTAATGGACGAGCTGAAAAAGCTCGACCAGGTGGCCTATGTGCGGTTTGCGTCGGTCTATCGTCAGTTCCAGGACGTGAATGCGTTTCGCGAAGAGATCGAGCGGCTGGAGAAACAGCTGACGCCCGAGGCGCGCCGTCAGCAACTCGATTTCCTCGAAGACGATCAATGAGCGGCGCCTGCAGCGCCGATGACCACCGTTTCATGGCGCACGCCCTGCGCCTGGCCGAACGCGGCCTGTATACGACCGACCCCAATCCGCGCGTCGGCTGTGTGCTGGTGCGCAACGGGCAGGTGGTCGGCGAGGGTTGGCACCGAAAGGCCGGGGAGCCCCATGCCGAGCGCATCGCGCTGGCGGCCGCGGGTGACAGCGCGCGCGGCGCGACGGCCTATGTCACGCTGGAGCCCTGCGCCCATCATGGGCGTACACCACCCTGCGCACAGGGGCTGATCGATGCTGGCGTGGGCCGTGTTGTGGCGGCAATGACCGATCCCAACCCGCTGGTGGCCGGTGGTGGACTGGCGATGCTGCGCGATGCCGGGGTCGACACGGAGGTTGGTCTCCTCGCCGCCGATGCCGAGAGGCTCAATCCCGGGTTTCTGCAGCGCATGCGTCACGGTCGTCCCTATGTGCGCTGCAAGCTGGCGATGAGCCTGGATGGCCGGACCGCGATGGCCAGCGGTGAGAGCCAGTGGATAACCGGTGCCGATGCGCGCCTTGACGTGCAGCGGCTGCGTGCCCGCAGCAGCGCCGTGGTCACCGGGGTCGGCAGCGTGCTGGCGGATGATCCCTCGATGAACGTTCGCCTGGAGCCCGGGCAACTGGCCGGCGTCGAGACCGTCGACTATCTGCGCCAGCCGCTGCGTGTGGTGCTCGATACCCGGCTGCGCACGCCACCGCGTGCCCGCATGCTCAGCCTGCCGGGTGAGACTCTGATCGTGTGCGGCGAGTCCGCACCGCGCGAGACAGAAGCGGAACTGCGCGCCGCCGGTGCCGATGTGCTGCGCCTGCCGCAGCTTGGCGGGCGCATCGATCTGCCGGGTCTGTTGCGGGCACTGGGTGCCCGCGGTATCAACGAGGTGCTGATCGAGAGCGGGGCGACGCTTGCTGGTCACGCGTTGCTGGCGGGGGTGGTGGACGTGTTGATCGTCTACCTGGCCCCGCACCTGCTCGGACATGTGGCACGTGGTCTGGTCAACCTGCCCGGTCTGGAGCGGCTGAGTGAGCGTGTGCAGCTTGCGTTCATCGATGTGCGCCGTGTCGGCGCCGACCTGCGGATCGAGCTGGCGCCGTCGCTCAGATCCGGAAATGCCTGATCAGGCCGTCCAGCTGGCCTGACAGCTGTGACAGCGAGCGTGCGGCATCACTCAAGCGGTGGTTGTCGGTAACGATCTCCTCGCCATCACTGTTGATCCTTACCAGACTTCGCGAGATGTCTTCGGCGACGGCGAACTGTTCTGCGGCTGCACTGGCGATCTGCTGGTTCATACCCTGGATGCTGGCGACCGAGATGACGATATTGCTCAACGACTCACCGGTCTGCTCACCTTTCTCGACCGTGGACTGGGCCATCTTGCTGCTCTCACTCATGACGCGTGCGGCCTCGCGCGCCTGCGTCTGCAGACGTTCGACCATCCCCAAAATCTCGGCGGTTGACTGCTGGGTGCGGTTGGCCAGGGTGCGTACCTCGTCGGCGACGACAGAGAATCCACGGCCCTGATCACCGGCCCGTGCGGCCTCGATTGCCGCATTCAACGCCAGCAGGTTGGTCTGTTCGGCGATGCCCTCGATGACATCGATGACGCCACCAATTGCATCGCTTTCGCGTTCCAGCGACTGAATGGTAGTGCTGGCCGACTCGACCTGCTGGCCGAGGGTCTGGATAGCCCGCAGCGTGCCCTCGATGATCGATTGACCGGAGTTTGCTTCGGAATGTGCTCGGGTGGCGCTGTCCAGCGCCCCTTGCGCAGAGTCCGCGACGTTGGACACGGTATGGGACATTTCCTGGGTCGCTGTCGCTATCTGCGCCGTCTCGGCCTGCTGGCGGCTCGAGCGGTCCAGGTTCGCATTGGTCATTGCGTCCATCTGGTCGGACGACAGACTGAGCTGACGTATTGCATCGCTGACCCGGCTGACGGTTTCGTGGATCTTGTCGGCAAATTCATTGAACGACCGACTGACGTCGCTGATCTCGTCCGTGCCGTTGACGTCGAGGCGCGCGGTCAGGTCGCCATCACCGCTGGCAATCTCACGCATGCGGCCGGCGACACGGCGCAGTGGCGCAGCGATCGTGCGAATGCTCGTAAGGTAGGCGGCGAAGGCCATGACCAGACCGATCAGGATCAGGCTGCTGACCAGCCAGATCGCCGAGCTGCGCGAATCCGACGCCGCCGACAGTTGCTCGGCGACGATGCCGCGGGTTACGTCTTCGATCTGTCGTGCGTCTTCCATCAAGGCATCGGCCACCTCGCCGTAGCGCTGGCGTGTTCGACGCAGGTCGACGTGAGTCTGCAGCGCAACCTGGAACTGCGCCTCATTTGCCGCAGCAAGTTGGTTGAGCGCAGCATCGAAGGTCTGTGAGGCGAAGGGGCCGCGGCCCACCGGCTTGCCGCGCAGTGATTCCGAATCGGCGAGCTGCGCAATGTAGACCTTGAGATCCCCGAGGCTGATCTCTGCCGTCTGCAGGAGTTCGGGGTCTTCCGGCACATCGAGCAACTGGCGGTAGTCGAAGAGGCGGGTCATCAATGCCAGGCGGGCGTCCGACGTGGCGGATACGATTGCCCATTCCTCGGAGTTGCGTGCGCCGCTCGATTCGCCCTCGGCAATCCCAGCGTTCCACTCCATGTTTACCAGTGCCTGGCTGGCCTGTTCCTCGATGACGAGCAGCAGGTCCTTGGTTTGCTGAACCGTGGTGAGGAAGTCCTGGTAATGAGTGACATAGCTGTTGTGCAGTTCCAGCAATGCGTGGCGGACGCGGTTGAAGTCGGTCATCTTGGTGCGGACCCGATCAAGTTGTCCGACAGGGACCAGTCCAGCCTTTTCGATGGACTGGAACGCATTGGCCGCCAGTTCGCTGCCTGATGCAATCTGTGCGTCTGCTTTTTCTGCACCGCCGCCAAGCGCAGCGTCAACTCCGATCATCTGCAGCAAAACGCCGCGGATACCCTTGTCGACAGCGCCGACTGTGCTGTCGACCGGGCCCGTAATGCGGCCGAGTGCGTCGCTGATCCGTTCTGAGGCGAGCAGACCTGCCGTACCTATTGCTGCCAGGAGGGCGGCCATGAAGAGATAGCCGAGACCGATTCGTTTGCCGACGTTGAGCACGGAATTTCCCTGCGAAAGAAGTCTTGGTGGGAGATTCGGCACAGCGGCGGCGAACTTTAGATTCTGACTGCCGGGCACAGTAGAATTGGCATTCGATGCGCGAAATCGGGCTCAAGGGGACCAGGCGTATGTTTACGGGGATCATCGAGGCGGTGGGCGAGGTCGCTGAACTGCAGTCACGCGGCGGCGATGTGCGCCTTCGCATCCGTACCGGAAAGCTCGATCTCGGGGATGTCGCGCTGGGTGACAGTATCGCCGTCAACGGGGTCTGTCTCACTGCGGTCGAACTGCCGGGTGACGGCTTCGTCGCCGATGTGTCGCGCGAGACCCTCTCGCTGACCAGCCTTGGACAACTCAAGGCGGGCGGCAGGGTGAATCTGGAGAAGGCACTTACTCTTTCCGCCAGGCTCGGCGGACACCTGGTCAGTGGACACGTCGATGGTCTAGGGTCGGTCGTCGAGCGTCATGACGATGCCCGCTCGGTGCGGTTCGCCATTGCCGCACCAGATGATCTGGCCCGTTATATCGCGCACAAGGGGTCGATAACCGTGGATGGAACGAGCCTCACCGTCAACGCGGTGAGCGGGAGCCGGTTCGAACTCAATATCGTGCCGCACACGCTGCAGGAAACCATCATGGGCGATTATGCGCCGGGCCACCGGGTGAACCTCGAAGTCGACCTGGTGGCACGCTATCTGGAAAGGCTGCTGTTGGGCGACAATGCGGCTCAGCCGCAGGCTTCAGCGGTCGACCTGGCGATGTTGCTACGGACCGGTTTTGTCAAAGGCCAGTGAACTGCGCCGCAACGATCCGGACCGGGCAGGGGGCGGGCCACTCGGCGATCCAGGCGCCGGCTGACCGATGTTCCGGTTGTGGGCAAACGACGCACCGCTTCGGCAGTGGCAGGTGTCCCGGTTCGTCAGCCCGTTCAGTCATGTCTGTGGTCGAGGCGCTCGATCTCTTTTTCAGCCCAGTATTCCCCGGCCTCGATGACCTCCGCCGCGCGGTAGAACTCGTGCGCAGCGCAGGTGTCGATCGGGATCTCGATCAGCACGTCGGGCGGGTAGGCGGCCAGCATGCAGCGCGCGATGCTGGACTGCATCGCATCCAGTGACAGCAATGCCGCGTCGGTTAGCGACAGGTTCGGCCGGTCTGTTGCGTCTTCCTCATGCAGGCCAAGTCGCTCTTGCAACTGGTCGATGAATGCCTCGATCTTTTTTTGGTAGCGGTGCCGCGGTTTTTCGATTGTTTTACGCACGGCGTCGTGACGACTGGACCCGCCGACCCGCTTGGGGACCCCTGACAGGCTGACCGCGATGATCGCGTCGGTCGGGTCCTGCAGCGTCGGTGCGATCGGCACCGGGTTGAGGATGCCGCCGTCGAGCAGCGGCCGACCCTTGATCATGTGCGGCGTGAACACGGTGGGTACGGCGATCGAGGCACGGATTGCATCGAACAGGTCACCGCGCCGCAGCCATACCTCTTTGCGTGTCAGCACGTCGGTTGCGACGATGCTCAGTGGAATCGGCAGGTCTTCGATCCGGTGGGTGCCAACGAAATGCTGCAGCGTCTGCATCAGCATCTCGCCTTTCAACATGCCGGCTCCGCCCCAGGCCACATCGAGATAGCGCAGGACGTTGAACTCGGTCAGTTCCTGCACCCATTCGGCATATTCGTCGAGTTTGCCGGCTGCATAAAAGCCACCGATCAGCGCGCCGATAGAACTGCCGGAAATCGCGCCGATCTTCCAGCCATGGCGTTCCAGTACGCGTATCACCCCGATGTGTGCGAGGCCACGGGCACCGCCGCTTCCAAGGACCAGGGAGATGGTTTTGTCGCTGCTTGGGGTCATGGCATTTCGCGTGAGGCGGTGGCAGTGGGCGCCCTGGATGGGTGCCTGTCGAACAGTAGCACAGGCGGCTGTAATGCCAGCGACCGAATCCCGGGCCGGTCGATCGGCTCAAGTCGCCGTGGTTGCGTGCAACCGGGCGGCGTCTGTGAGCGCAGCGAACAGCAGTTCCTCCGCGCCACCCATGTCCGCCGCGAACGCGACCACCCCGTCTTCGTGGCCGCCCATCGCGATCAACCCCTGATCGCCGTGTCCGGGTGCGCGCAGCAGGCGGCGCATCTCGCGTGCCATCGCCGGGGTGCCATAACCGGCGCTGTCCGCCGTCAGCGGCAGGTCGAGCGCCCTGGCGTGCTGCCATATCAGGGGAGAGTGGACATGGATCACCGCATTTACGGCCGGCAGCTCGCGGTAGATCTGGCCATGCGTCATGGCCTCTGATGACGGGCGCGCAGGGCCGCTGGCGCTGAGCCGGTTGCCGTCGGCATTAAACGCCTCGACCCAGGCCAGGTCGTCGGCCCGCAACGCAGACCGGCCTCCGGTCTGGGTGCCGGAGATCACGAAACCACTGGGCGCGCGCAAACTGATGTTGCCGAACGCCAAACCTTCGTAACGCGCGGGATCCTGACCGATCAGACCGCGCACCCGGCAGCGCGCGAAGGCGTCAAAAAGCGGTTGCAGATCGACCGCAGCAGGCAGATCGCCGGGTCGGTAGTCGAGCCGGTACTGGATGACGCCTTCAGATTCCGTCATTCGGGCATTCTCTCGGACAGGGCAAGACTGGTAGACTGCACCGTTTGCCAAAACAGTTGCAGCGACATGGCACTGAATACAACCGAAGAAATCATCGAAGATCTGCGCCGCGGCCGTATGGTCATCATCATGGACGATGAGGACCGCGAAAACGAGGGTGATCTGATCCTGGCGTCAGAGAAGACGACACCCGAGGCGATCAATTTCATGGCCAAATACGGCCGTGGCCTGATCTGCCTGACGCTGACCAAGGAGCGCTGCCGCCAGCTGCGCCTGCCGCTGATGGTCAACAGCGACAACCAGCTCGAGTCGACCAATTTCACGGTCTCGATCGAGGCGGCGGAAGGTGTGACCACCGGTATCTCTGCGGCGGACCGTGCCACGACGGTTCTGGCGGCGGTCAAGCCCGATGCACAGCCGCAGGACCTGGTGCAGCCTGGACACATCTTTCCACTGATGGCGCAGCCGGGCGGCGTGCTGGTACGCGCCGGACATACCGAGGCCGGTTGTGACCTGGCGCGCCTGGCAGGGTTTTCACCCAGTTCGGTGATCGTCGAGATTCTCAACGAGGACGGCAGCATGGCGCGCCGTCCCGATCTGGAGAAGTTCGCGGCCGCGCACAACCTCAAGATCGGCACCATTGCCGACCTGATCCAGTACCGGATCAAGAACGAGAAGACAGTTGAGAGGGTCACGTCGTGCAACCTGCCGACGCGACGTGGCGATTTCCAGCTGGTCGCCTATCAGGACGTGATCGGCAACGAGATGCACCTCGCACTGGTCAAGGGTGAGATCAGCCCGGACCGGCCGACCCTGGTGCGGGTACACGTGCAGAACACGCTGTGCGACCTGTTCGAGAGCGCGCGTGACTGCGGCTGGCCGCTGCGCCGGGTGATGGACCAGGTGTCGTCAGAAGGTGAGGGTGTGATCGTGGTGCTGCGCAACTACGACACTGCACGCGATATCATCCATCGTATCCAGGATTACAAGTGGCACGGCGTCGAGGATGCGATTCCGGAACGTCAGAAATCCAAAGACGACGACTTGCGCACCATCGGCGTCGGGGCACAGATCCTGTCCGATCTCGGGGTGCGCAGGATGCGCGTGATGAGCGCGCCGAAGCACCTACATGCGCTTGCCGGTTTCGAACTCGAAGTGGTCGAGTTCGTCGATACCGAGTGACAGCGACGCGATGACCTTGAAGAGGATTACTGCATGAGCATCAAAACCATCGAGGGTGGTCTGACGGTCACCAATGCCCGTTTCTGTGTCGTGGTCGCGCGCTGGAACAGTTTCGTCGTCGACAGCCTCGAGGCAGGCGCCATCGACACCCTGAAGCGTCACGGTACGCCGGAGGACAACATCACCATCGTGCGACTGCCCGGTGCCTTCGAGATGCCGCTGGTGCTGGACAAGATCGCCGCCAAGGGCGGGTACGATGCGATCGTCGCGCTGGGTGCGGTCATTCGTGGCGGCACACCGCATTTCGAGTACGTTGCCGGCGAATGCGTGAAGGGTATGGCGCAGGTCACACTCAAACACGGCATCCCGATCGCTTTCGGCGTGTTGACGGTCGACAGCATCGAACAGGCGATCGAACGTGCGGGTACCAAGGCCGGCAACAAGGGTGGCGAGGCCGCCGCATCGGCCATCGAGATGGTCAACCTGTTGCGTGAAATCTGAGGGTATCGGGACGTGAGCCGGCAACGCAGTCGTTCGCGCAGTCTGGCGATCCAGGCGCTGTACCAGTGGCAGATGGCCGGTCAGGACGTCGGTGCCATCATCAACCATTTCATGATCGAGCAGGACGCCAAGAAGTTCGACACCGATTATTTCTCCGAACTGGTGCGTGGGGTGCCGGCACGCCTGGGGGAACTGGACCTGGCGTTGGCACCCTGTATCGACCGCGCGCTCGAATCGGTTGACCCGGTCGAGCGCGCCATCCTGCGCCTGGGTGCCTATGAACTGATTGAGCACCCGGAAATCCCTTATCGCGTGGTCATCAACGAGGCGGTCGAGCTGGCCAAGACGTTTGGTGCCGAGCAGGGCCATCGCTATGTCAACGGTGTGCTCGACAAGGCCGCGCGTACCCTGCGCCCGCTGGAGGCGGCGGCCCGGCGCTGACCGCACCGTGCTGTGTCATTCTCCGAATTCGACCTGATCCGGACCTATTTCTCCCATGCCACGGGCAACCGTGGCGATGTATTGCTGGGCATAGGTGACGACTGTGCGCTGCTGAACCCGCCGGCTGGCCGCTGCCTTGCGATCAGCATCGATACGCTGGTCGAGGGCCGGCACTTCCTGCCGGAGGTCGACCCGGCCGCGCTGGGCCACAAGGCCCTGGCGGTCAATCTCAGTGACCTCGCGGCGATGGGCGCTGAGCCGGCCTGGGTCACGCTGGCGATCACTCTGCCAACCGTGGATGAGGTGTGGCTGCGCGCCTTTGTCGACGGATTTGCCCAACTGGCCGCGGCGCACGATGTGCAGCTGGTCGGCGGTGACACCACGCGCGGGCCATTGAGCATCACGGTGCAGGTACATGGCTTCGTCGATCCGGCGCTGGCCCTGCGGCGGTCCGGCGGCAGGGCGGGTGATCGCCTGTTCGTCAGCGGCACGGTCGGTGATGCCGCCCTGGCGCTGCAGCGCCTGCGTGACAACGCCGCGCATGGGACGGAGGATGCCTGCCTGTTGGCGCGACTCGACCGCCCAACCCCGCGTGTTGCCCTCGGTCGTGTGCTGGCAGGGCGTGCCAACGCCGCCATCGACGTCTCCGACGGGTTGGCCGCCGATCTTCGGCATATCTGTGAGGCCAGCGGCGTGGGGGCACGGGTCGATCTGTCGCGCCTGCCAGTCTCGCCCGCCGTGGCGGCGGCCTGCGATCGCGGGGACTGGCACTTTGCGTTGGCCGGCGGCGACGACTACGAGTTGCTGTTCAGTGTCGGCGCGGATCAGGTGGACGCGGTGCTCGCGGCCTGTGGTGCGGCTGGCGAGCCGGTGCAAGAAATCGGCAGCCTGGTCGATGAAGAAGGTATTGCGCTGGTGTATCCGGACGGGCGCGTGAGCAAGGAGATCCCCGATGGCTTCGACCACTTCCGCACCTGATCCGCTGCCCAAGCCCTCAATGGGCAATTTCGTACACCTGCTGGCGTTCGGATTTGGTGCCGGCTGCTCCCCGAAGGCGCCCGGCACCATGGGGACCCTGCTGGCGGTGGGGGTCTACCTGCCGCTGTCACACCTGCCCCTGGCCGCGTATATCGGCGTGCTCGCCGCCGTGATCCTGGCCGGCATCTGGCTGTGCGACAGGGCTGCCCGGGACCTGGGCGTGCATGATCACCCGGGTATCGTATGGGACGAAATCGCCGGCTACCTGCTGACCATGCTCGCGGCCCCGGCCGGGTGGGTGTGGATCGTCGCCGGATTCGCCCTGTTCCGTCTGTTCGATATCTGGAAGCCGTGGCCGATCGGCTGGCTGGACCGCCACGTCGGTGGGGGCTTCGGCATCATGCTGGACGACCTGGTCGCCGGGGTATTCGCCGCCGTGTGTCTGCAGATCCTGGTGCACTATGTGTAGGTACAGTGGTCATGGCCGGCTCCGGGCGCGCCTGGCGGCGGCCCTGGTCACATTGTCTCTGCTGGTTTCCGGTGCGGCCGGTGCCGGCCCTTCGGTGCGCGTACTGGCGTTGTTTCCGGACAAGGCAATGCTGGAGATCGACGGTCAGCGCAAGGTGCTGTCGGCGGGTTCCACCGGCCCGGCCGGGGTGCGCCTGATCAGCGCCGATCCTGGCAAGGCGATGGTCGAGATCGAAGGCGAACGCCAGGAACTGCGCCTGGGTTCGTCGGTCAGCGCCAGCTACCAGCCGCGGCTGCGGCGCGAGATCCGCATCATGAAGGGCAATGGTGGCTATTTCGTCGACGGCCTGATCAACGGCCAGCCGGTGCAGTTTCTCGTCGACACCGGGGCGACCAGCATTGCGATGAGTGAACGCCATGCGGCGCGCCTGGGAATCCAACACCGGGTGGATGGTACCCGTGTCGGCGTGGGCACCGCGTCGGGCAACACCTACGGGCATCAGATCACATTGCGCGCGGTGTCGATCGGCGAATTGCGTCTCAACGACGTCAAGGCCGTGGTGATCGACGGCGACAGTCCGCGCAATGTCCTGTTGGGGATGAACGTTTTGTCGAAGTTCGAGATCGATCAGCGTGAAAACCTGCTGATCCTGCGTTCGACCTACTGATCACCGCGCCACGCGCGGTTGTGTCAATTTGCCTGCCGCTCGGCCTCTTTGTCGCGCTCGATCAGGGCGTATGCCGAGTGATTGTGGATCGACTCGAAGTTCTCGGCCTCGACAGTGTAGGCGCAGATGCGATCGTCTGCGTTCAGCTGGGCAGCGACGTCGCGCACCATGTCCTCGACGAACTTCGGGTTGTCGTAGGCGCGTTCGGTCACATATTTTTCGTCCGGCCGCTTGAGCAGGCCGAACAGCTCGCACGAGGCCTGTTTTTCGACTACGTCGATCAGTTCCTCGATCCAGATGAAATCACAGGTGCGCACGGTCAGGGTGACGTGCGAGCGCTGGTTGTGCGCGCCGCGGTCGGAGATCGATTTCGAGCAAGGACACAGGCTGGTGGTGGGTACGACCACCTTGATGTACATCTCGGGTTTGCCGTCGCGGATCTCGCCGATCAGCGTCACTGCGTAATCGAGCAGGCTCTGAACGCCGGAGATCGGCGCCTTTTTGTTGACGAAGAACGGGAACGCCATCTCGATGTGTCCGCGCTCGGATTCGAGGCGTTCCACCATCTCGCTCAACATGTCCTTGAACGACTCCACCGAGATCTCTCGCTCGTGGCTGTTGAGGATCTGCACGAAACGGGACATGTGCGTGCCTTTGAAGTTGTGCGGCAGGTACACGTACATGTTGAAGTTGGCGATGGTGTGTTGTTCGCCCTCGCTACGGTCCTGCACGCGCACCGGATGGCGGATATCCTTGATCCCGACCTTGTTGATCGCGATACGCCGGGTATCGGCACTGCCCTGGACGTCTTCGATGTCGGCGCCGCTGGTCGGCTTGCGTGTTGCTGCGGTCATGTGCTGCTCAACGGGCCGCGCCCGCCCTTAAAGTCGAGTGGATTTGTTGGGATTATATCGACCACCACAGGGGCGAAAAAACACCGGAAAACCTGTGGCGGAGCCGCGCATTATCGCCGCCCGCAGGCAAAGGTGCCATCAGTTTGTGTGCCGGGCAGGAGAAATTGGCTTTGAATTCAGCGGGTTCTGCCGACGATATAGTGTGCAAGCTGGCGCAACGGGTCGGCGGCGTCGTCGAATGTCGCGATATTGTCCAGTGCCTCGTCGATCAGCCGCTGCGTCATTTCGCGCGCGGCGTCGAGGCCGATCAACGCCGGATAGGTGGCTTTGTCGGTGGCGGCGTCCTTGCCCCGGGTCTTGCCCAGGACGGCAGTGTCGCCTTCCACATCGAGCACGTCGTCACGGACCTGGAATGCCAGGCCGATGCACTTGGCATAGCGTTCGAGTCCGCTCATGCGCGCGTCGCTCGAGGCGCCCGCGGCGAGACCGCCGAGACGTACGCTGGCCAGTATCAGGGCCCCGGTCTTGTGGATGTGCAGGTTTTCCAGCTGTGCGAGATCGATCTCGCGGCCTGTTGCTTCCATGTCCAGTGCCTGCCCGCCAGCCATCCCTCGCGAGCCGCTCGCGTGCGCCAGTTCCGCGATCATGCGCAGACGGTCGGCGCGGTTGACGCACAATTCGTCGTCTTCGCAAAGCACGCGAAAAGCCAGGGTCTGCAGGGCATCGCCGGCGAGGATCGCGGTGGCCTCGTCGTACGCCTTGTGGCAAGTCGCACGGCCGCGCCGCAGGTCGTCGTCGTCCATTGCCGGAAGGTCGTCGTGGACCAGCGAATAGGCGTGGATCAGCTCTACGGCACAGGCGGCGGCATCGAGGCATTCGGGCCTGGCCCCCAGCGCCTGGCCCGCGGCATAGACCAGCACCGGGCGTACGCGCTTGCCGTCGCCCAGGGCGGCATAGCGCATCGCGCCGTGCAACCTGACCGGTTGCGTGCTGTCGGGCGGCAGCCATTGGTGGAGCGCGCGCTCGACGCGAATCCGGCAATCGCCGAGAAAGACCTGGAAAGCGGGGTCAAGCGTCATCGTCAAACGGCTCGGTCGGTGCGTGCGGTGTGCCCGCCGTCAGGATCTCCACCTTCTGCTCCGCGGCCTGCAGTGCCTGCTGGCAGCTGCGGGTCAGCGCAATGCCGCGTTCGAACGCGCTCAGCGATTCCTCCAGGCTCAGTTCGCCAGTCTCCATGCGTTCGACCAGCGCCTCCAATGCGCTCAGCGACTCTTCAAACGAAGCGGTTTCGGTTTTCTTCTTGCTCATGCCGTTTCCTGGTTGGCTGCATAAAGCTACCGCACGCAGCGCCAGGGCGTAAACCCGGCAGGTGCATCGGCGCCCGGCCACGAGGTAAACTCCGCGGCCATGCAATTCCCGAAATCCCCGCTGCGTTCGACTTGGCGCTGGTGTGCCGCACCGCTGATCTGGTTGGCGCTGATGCCCGCGTTCGGCGCCAAGGATACGATTGTCGATCCCTACCATGAGTACCGCGACGAGGTCAGTCGTGGCGAGTACCAATATGACGACAGCCAGGACATCCCCTGGATAGAAAACGAGACCGAGGTGTTGGCAATGCCCAAGGCCGAAGACCTGCACGCGGTGCGCATCGATACGATGCCCCAGGGTCTGGAGCTGCTGATCGACAAGTCGCGGATCACCGTGGACCCCAAGGATCGCGTGGTGCGCGCCTGGTTGTGGATACGTAGCAGCAGCGGCTCCGAGTACGGCACCTTCGAGGGTTTTCGCTGCGAAACGCGCGAGTACAAGGTATACGCTTATGCGAATCCGCGGCGAGACCCCCCGGTGAGCAAGGCGAACAGACCGCTCTGGAAGGCCGTCCCGGGTGCCCAGGTCCGCGAGTTTCACGGCGAACTGCTTCGCGACTACTTCTGTGGCATCCGCGGTACGCGCAGCGCCGACGAAATACGCGAATACCTCAGCGGCGAGTTCCGTCGCGAACTGTTCCTTTCCCAATAAGTATCACGGGTTACCGACAGACGATGAGCGCCTACGACGCCTCGGCGATAGAGGTATTGAGTGGACTTGAGCCGGTGCGCAAGCGCCCGGGCATGTACACGGACACGTCGCGACCGAATCATCTCGCGCAGGAGGTGATCGATAACAGCGTCGACGAGGCGATCGCCGGGTACGCCAGGCAGATCGAAGTCACGCTGTTCAAGGACGGTTCGGTCGAGGTCAGCGACGACGGTCGCGGGATGCCGGTCGACATCCATCCCGAACAGGGTATTCCGGGCGTTGAGGTGATCCTGACCAAGCTGCATGCCGGCGGCAAGTTCTCCAACGACAGCTACCGGTTTTCCGGTGGACTGCATGGAGTTGGCGTATCGGTGGTGAATGCCCTGTCCAAGCACCTCGAGGTCTGGGTCAAGCGCGGTGGCGCCGAGTACAACATCGCCTTTGCCAATGGCGACAAGGTGTCGGAACTGGAAGAAGTGGGCAGGGTCGGCAAGGCCAATACCGGTACCCGCGTCAAGTTCTGGCCCGACCCCGTGTTCTTCGATTCGCCCAAGTTCAGCGTGCGCGAGCTGCGCCACCTGCTGCGTGCCAAGGCCGTGCTGTGTCCCGGCCTGCTGATCCGGTTTTTTCGCGAAGGAGAGGCGGAACACGACGAGTGGTGCTATCAGGACGGGCTGCGCGACTACCTGATGGATGCACTGGCCGGATCGGCGTCGCTGCCTGAAGAACCGTTCGTCGGGAACAGCAGCGGCAATGACGAAGTCGCGGACTGGGCCCTGGCGTGGTTGCCTGAAGGCGGCGAAGCGGTCACCGAGAGCTACGTCAACCTGATACCCACGCCGCAGGGCGGTACCCATGTCAACGGCCTGCGCAGTGGGCTGACCGAGGCGGTGCGCGAATTCTGCGAGTTTCGCAACCTGTTGCCGCGCGGTGTCAAGCTGGCGCCGGACGACGTGTGGAATCACGTCAGTTACGTTTTGTCGGTAAAACTCCTCGATCCGCAATTCTCCGGTCAGACCAAGGAGCGCCTGTCGTCGCGCGAATGCGCGCCTTTTGTCGCCGGCGTGGTCAAGGATGCCTTCGGTCTGTGGTTGAACCAGCATACCGACGTGGGCGAGCGCATCGCCGACCTGGCGATCAGTGCCGCCCAGGCGCGGCAGCGCGCCGGCCGCAAGGTGGTGCGCAAGAAGGTGACCCAGGGTCCCGCATTGCCCGGCAAGCTGGCGGATTGCCTGTCGGACGACATGAGCCGTACCGAGCTTTTCCTCGTCGAGGGTGACTCGGCCGGGGGGTCGGCGAAACAGGCGCGTGACCGCAACTTTCAGGCGATCATGCCGCTACGCGGCAAGATCCTGAACACCTGGGAGGTGGATTCAGCCGAGGTGCTCGCCTCACAGGAGGTTCACGACATCTCGGTGGCGATCGGTGTTGAGCCGGGCAGTGACGATCTGTCCAAACTGCGGTTCGGCAAGATCTGCATATTGGCTGACGCCGACTCCGATGGGGCGCATATCGCCACGCTGCTGTGTGCGTTGTTCGTCCGCCATTTCCAGGCCCTGGTGGCACAGGGGCATGTGTATGTGGCGATGCCGCCGCTGTTTCGCATCGATGTGGGCAAGCAGGTGTTCTACGCGCTCGATGAGCACGAGCGACAGGGGATCCTCGATCGGGTGGCTGCCGACAAGCTCAAGGGGAAAGTCGGTATCCAGCGCTTCAAGGGTCTGGGAGAGATGAACCCGATGCAACTGCGGGAGACCACGATTCATCCGGACACGCGGCGGCTGGTGCAGCTCACCATCGAGCCGGGCGACCAGACCGATCAACTGATGGACATGCTGCTGGCCAAGAAGCGCGCAGCCGACCGTAAGGCCTGGTTGCAGCAACATGGCGACCACGCCGATGTTTCCTGATTGTCCACAGACGGTGGATCTTGGGACTGTTACGCGGGTGTGAATGGGTCGAACGGCGGTCAGGCGGCTGGCATTGGGAGTTTTTTTTGCCAAACTTGATCGAACTCAATTTCTTACCAATCAACTAAAGTATTTTTATCAGTAGTCGCTAATATTGCAACGCAACATAACCTCGGTTAGGGTTTGAAGGATGAATCTGATCCGGCTCCTGTCTGGCGGTCTGGCCATCGCCGCATTCTCGGTCCTGGGGACAGCCAATGCTGCGCCCGATGGGCGCGAGCTGTATATCGAGCACTGCAGTGCCTGTCACCAGATGGAGGGCCAGTCGGGCATCGGTCTGCCGCTGCTCAACGCCAAGTTGGCGGACGTCTCCGACAACTACCTGCACAGCACCATTCGGCTTGGTCGCCCGGGTCGCGTGATGCCGGCATTCCAGCGCCTGAGCGATGCGCAGGTCGGGGCAATCGTGAAGTTTCTGCGTCAGCGCTCCGAGACAAAGGAGATCGTGTACTCCGACGAGCCTGTGGCCGGGGATGCCGCTCACGGTCAGGCGCTGTATGCCGAAAACTGCGTCAAGTGCCACGGTGCCGACGGCACCGGAGAAGGTCCGGGGACCGGTGTCACCACCTCACGCGAGCGGACTTTCCTGGTGATGCCGGCGTCGATCTCCAACACCGGCTTTCTCGCGTCGGCGCCGGACCAGATGATCCGGCGGGTCATTCACGTCGGCCGCAAGTCGTCGGGTATGCCGTCGTTCGACGGCAAGCTCAGTGAGACGGATATCGACGATTTGGTCGCCTACGTGCGCTCGTTCGAGCAGCAGGAGCGCAGCGTGGCGGAAATTGACGCCGACGAACGTCCGACGCATGTGTTCGAGTCACCGCATGATTTCGAGACCACGGTGAAGAACGTCAAAGCGGCATTGACGGGTGCCAACTTCCGTATTTTCCCTGACCGGCTGCTGGAACAGGGCTTGACCGATGAGTTCAGCGTCAACACCCGGCAGGTCGGTGTGCGTTTCTGCAATTTCAACGTGCTGTACGGCATGTTGAAAATCGAGCCGCGCCTCGGTGTCGTCCTTCCCTGCCGCATCACCATCATGGAACGCGAGGGCGGTGAGGTGATTCTCGTGGTCCCCAACCTGCGTGTCATCTCACGTTGGTTCAATAACGATGAATTGGTCGGCCTGTGGGATCGCATGGAAGAGACATTTACCAACATCATCGATGAGGCCACGCTATGAAAGGTGCAGCGCTGAAGTTGATCCTCCTGGGTGCGGCGTTCTTGTTCGCGCGCGCCAGTGTTGCGGACAACATGATCATGGCGCGTGTGCCGTTGCGCGCGGAAATCGTACTTGAGTATGTGAAGGCGAGTGTCGAGGAACACGGCTATACCGTGGCCCATCTGCAGCTGTGCGATGGCGGCATGAAGGATTTCGGTTATGAATCGGATTTTTACCGGGTGGTGTTTTTCGGCAAGGTCGACGAGGTGCGCATGGTCAGCGCGCGCTATCCCGAACTGGTGTCCTATCTGCCATTGAAAATCGCGGTGATTGCGGAGAAGAATGAGACTTTGCTCACAGTTCTCAATCCCGAGGCACTGGCGCCTTTCTTCCCCGACGAGGCCCTGCAGATCCAGCTCGGACGTTGGCAAAGCGATCTGATGAGCATATTCCAGGATGTACGGCGCGCGGTCGGCGCGCGGATCGTGTCGAACCACTGATCGCCGCAGCTGTTGCTGTTCGCGCCGATTGGCCTAGACTTCAAAAGTTTATCGGCGTTTTTGATGCAGGGAGTTGGGACGGTGTGCATTCTGGCAGTGGGTTCAAGGGCATTGGTCGACTCCTGTGGCTGCGAAGGTAATTGCCCCGCCTAGCGTCTGCACGAACGCCAGCCGGTGCTCCATTCCAGACCGACTTCCATCGTCCGGCGCCTCGGTTGCGCGCTGGTCGCGCTCCTTTGCGTGTTTCCGGCTTACGCGGACCCGGTTCTTATTGCGCATCCCGCCGTTGGCATGCGCGAGGTCTCACTCAATTCCACGCGACTGATATTCAGTATGCAGCTGGGGCAATGGCCCGACGGCGGGCCTGTGCGCGTTTATGTCCTGCCTGACGACAGCCCGGTCCACCGCACCTTTGCCAAAGATCTTCTGAGCCTGTATCCGAGACAGTTGCGGCGGGTGTGGGACCGCCAGCTTTACTCCGGCACCGGCCAGGCCCCCGAGCCGGTCGGTGATCCAGTCGAGATGCGCCAGAGAGTGGCGAATACCCCAGGCGCCATTGGCTATCTGCCAAGCGAGATGATCGATGACACGGTACAAGTACTCAGCATCCGCTAAACGCCGGATGGCGGCCTGCCTGCAAGGCGGCATTGCCGCGCTGTTGGCACTGGCGTCGGCGGTCCTGCACGCAGATGACTGGACGGACGATGTCCAGGTCCATGGCTTCCTGTCGCAGGGCTTCATAAAGACCACTGACAACCGCTTCTTTGGCGACAGCGATGACGGCAGTACCGAGTTCACCGAGTTGGGCGTCAACGCATCGTTCAGGGCCACGCCCTCGGTGTTGCTGTCCGGGCAGCTGCTATCGCGCCGCGCGGGCGATATGTATGACGGGTCGCCCGTAATCGACTACGCACTGGTCGACTGGACGATCTCGAATACCCCGAAAGGCGCGTACGGTGTAATGGTCGGTCGGTCGAAAAATCCGCTCGGTCTGTACAACGACACGCGGGACGTGGCCTTCACCCGACCGAGCATCTTTCTCCCGCAACAGGTCTATTTCGACCAGGTGCGGAATCTGATCCTGTCGGCCGATGGTCTGCAGTTCTACGGACGTGTGCACGACGAACACGGTACCTTCTCGCTGAACCTTGGCGCCGGCAGCAGCCCGGTCGATGAAAATGTCGAGATCTCGTTCCTTGGTACGGATTTTGGTGGTGAACTGGAATCCGGAGATCCTGCCTTTATCGCACGTGGCGAGTATGAGACACGTGATGGTGCATGGCGCCTCTCGCTCAGTGCCGCCAAGGTCAATTTAGCGTTCGACGCGGCCCCGTCGGACCCCATCGGTAGCGGTGAAATTGACCTCCTGTACTGGATCGCCTCTGTGCAATACACAGCCGAGCGCTGGAGTCTGACTGCCGAATACATGGAAGAACCGGTCGAATTCAATGGCTTCGGCCCGTTGGTCGACAATCGGGACAGCACCGTCCAGGGTTACTACCTGCAGGGCAGTTACCTGTTGCGCGACGATCTGGAATGGGTGGTGAGATACAGCGAGGGATACACTGACAAGGACGACCGCGACGGGACGCAACAGTCTGCGGCCACAGGTGGCCTTGTGCCGCCGTATGCCTTTTTCCAGAAAGACTGGATGATTGGCCTGCGCTGGGATGTCACGCCGAGCTTCATGCTGCGTGCAGAGTACCAGTGGGCCGACGGCACCTGGACCTTGCCACGACGCGAAAACCCGGTGCCATCCGCGACGGTAAAGGACTGGGAAATGTTTTCATTGCTGGCGTCGTACCGTTTCTGAAAACGGATCCAGGATGATGGACGAAAATCAGAAAGGTTCGAAAGAATCGCCCCGTTTCATCAGTCTCAAATGGAAGGTTGGCCTGATCGTCAGCCTGGTCCTGATCGTCGTCAACTCGCTGATTACCCTGGTGGCCTACCGTCAGTCGAACCTGCAGTTCAATGAGCAGAAGCTGGATCTCCTGCATCAGCAGCAGCGCATGATCTCCGGCTTGCTGCAGCGAGACTACGAACAGTTGACCAGTTTTGCCGGCTTCATTCCGCTGCTCGACAGTGGACAGGGTGGTGGCGAAAGCGCGGCCTATTTGCGCGCGATCCTGGACCGTCACAGCGCGATGCTGAGCCTGGAGTGGGGGATCGAGTCGCTATCGTTCTTCGATGCCGACGGTGGGATGCGTGACAGCATGGGCGCGCAGCCGGAAATCGAAAATCACCGACAGTTGGCGTTACAGGCGTTGACCAGCGATGCACCGGTGGGACGCATGGACTGCCTGGATGACTGTGTGCTGACGCTCGCCGTGCCGCAGCTGGAGGGGGCACTGCGAGGTGGTGTCCTGGTGATCAGTCGTTCGGTCGCAGACGGTGTCCTGGAGTTTCAACGTCTGACTGGATCCGAGGTGGCAGTCCTGGTGGCCCGCGAGCGGCGCGCTGAGGAAGACGGATTTTCCGGGCAGCGTTTCCTGGCGGACTGGGGCGTGGTCGTGCCGGCACTCAGCAACCCGGACCTCACGTTCGGGGTGCTGGGCGCGCTGCAGGATCGTTATGCATTCACCGACATGGTTGACGAGGCAGTGTTCGTCGAGCATCGGCAGCAGTGGTTCGCCTGCCTGCTGGGGCGAGACAAGGCCGCGGGTGTCGACACTTCCTTTCTCGTGATGAGTCCGGTGACCGACGACCTCGCGCAACTGGCCCGGGCGAATCAGGTGATTCTGGCCGGCGGCATCGTCGGCCTGCTGGTCACGGGCTTCATCCTCCTGATGTTTCTGCGCAAGCCGATGCACCGCATCCGTCAATTGGCGACAGCGTTGCCAGATCTCGGGCGCAGCAACTTCGCCGCGTTGCGCAATGCGCTGCCGCTGCGCCGCCGCGGCATCGCCAGCGACGAGATCGACATCGTGGTTGATTCCGTGGAGCGTCTGTCCGACGACCTTGAGAGTGCGCTCACGGCACGCACCGAGGCGGAGCAGAACCTGATGTGGCTGGCAGACCACGATCCGCTGACGAACCTGTTCAACCGCCGCCGTTTCCAGGAAGTGTTCGATCGCATCCTCGCACTGAGCGTGCGCTACCAGCGAACCGGTGCCTTGTTGTTCCTCGATCTCGACCAGTTCAAATATGTCAACGACCTCAGCGGTCACCAGGCCGGCGATGCATTGTTGCTGCTGGTGGCGAGCAGTCTGCGCGACGCCGTGCGGCATTCCGATGTCCTGGCGCGCCTCGGTGGCGATGAATTTGCCCTGGTACTGCCCGAGGCCAAGGCCGAAGAAGCGGTATACATGGCCAACAAACTGCAGCATGAGTTGCGACAGGTTGAGTTCGCAGCGCATGGACGCGAGCACAAGGTCAGCTGCAGCATCGGGATAACCATGTTTCCGGATCATGGCAATGACCTGAACGACCTGCTGGCGAATGCCGACATGGCGATGTACCAGGCCAAGGAAGCGGGCAGTGGCCGTTGGCACATGTTTTCACCGGATGAGCAGGCCAAGGAACTCCTCGCCTCGCGCGCGAAATGGCGCGAGCGCATCAGCCAGGCCCTGATCGACGACGCATTCGAGCTGCATTTCCAGCCCATTTTCGATATCCGGCGACAAAAGGTGACGCGTTACGAAACGCTGGTACGCATGCGCGACAATGCGGGTCAGCTGGTGTTTCCGGACAACTTCATCCCGGTCGCCGAGCAATCGGGTCAGATTCACGAGATAGACCGCTGGGTTATCCGCAGGGTGATCGACCGGGTCAGGCAAAGCCCCGGTCTGTCGCTGTCGGTGAACCTTTCAGGGCGGGTCCTGGACGATCCCTCGCTGCTGGCATGGTTCCACCAGCAGTTACAGGACAGCCGCATCGATCCGTCTGATTTGATCGTCGAGATCACTGAGACCGCTGCGGTGGCCAACGTGCAGGATGCCATTGCCTTCATGCGCGAGATCAAGGCCCTGGGTTGCCGGTTTGCACTCGACGACTTCGGCAGTGGGTTCTCTTCATTTGCCTATCTCAAGCAGTTGCCGGTCGATATCGTGAAGATCGATGGCGCCTTCATCCAGAATCTGGCCACCAGTGCTGACGACCAGTTGTTCGTGAAGGCATTGACCGATGTGGCCAAGGGCCTCGGCAAGGTCACGGTAGCCGAGTTCGTCGAGAACGCAGAGACGCTGGCGCTGCTCGAGGCATTCGGCGTCGATTTCGCCCAGGGTTACCACATCGGACGGCCCTCGCCACGCCTGCTATAGGCGTGCGTGCGGTTGAATCGGGTTCGGTGCAACCGGTTGCCTCGAAGGGACAAACACCTTAGTTTCCGCAGTTCAGACCCTGCCGCAGGCCGACTGCGCGGGAATCAATGAACGAGGAGTTTTCAGATGATCAGGACCATGCTCATCAGCCTGCTTGCCGCGGGCATGTTTTCCGTCGCGCAGGCCGCGGTGCTCGTTACCGCAGACAATGCGGGCGAGGCCAGCGAGCAGTACTTCGACCGGGGGGCATTCGTGCTTGTCCAGGGTGGGCAGCCGGCATTCGGTGTCGACCGTGCCGGTAACTGCTGGTTTGTTGCCGATGGCCGATTGGTGATCGACCCCTGTGAGCAGATGTTTGCTGCCATGAGCGGTATGCGTGACCAGGCGATGGCGGGCCTGGACCCGCAGCAGCGCGCGATGATGGAGCAGATGATGGCCATGCGGCAGCCTGCACAGCCGCCGGCGGTGACCAGTTCAGGCAGCCGGACGATCGCCGGGTACAGCGCTCAGTGCAGCGCGATAGGGGGCAGTCGCGAGGTATGCGTCAGCGAGAAGCTGCTGCAAGAGGTCAAAGCGGAAATGGGTGACGGCCGCTTCATCGAGATGTTCAAACGCTTTGGCGAGTCGATGGAAAAGATGGCCGGTGAAGACCCCGAGGCGAAGGCCGTGGCGGCACTGCTCGAGCGGGGCTACCCGATGCTCGACATGCAGAAGGTGTCTGCAATTCCCGGCATCGATCCCGCAATGCTGCAGTTCGTGCCTGAGGCACAGCGTGCGCAGATCATGCAGCAGCTCGGCGGTACCTCGGGGCAGCAGACACAGGGCACCGTGGTGACCCGGGTGGAGCGCAACGCAACCATGCCCGATTTCGACCTGTCCCGCCTGCCACGCGTCGGCTTCACGGAGTTCATGCAACAGAGCATGGCGCAGATGGGTCAGATGCCGCGCACGAGGTGATGGCTCGCGAACGGGCCATCGGGGCGACCGGTGGACGGTCTGGCCTGCGTGTGCAGGCCTTTGTGCTCACAGCGGACGGGTCTGGTAAATGCAGTATTCACAGGTGCCTGTCGTCAAGGACGTGGTTCTGGTCGGTGGTGGTCATGCGCACGTTGCGGTACTGCGCCGCTTCGGCATGGATCCGCTGCCGGGTGTCCGCCTGACCCTGATCACGCGCGACGTCCACACCCCGTACTCAGGGATGCTTCCGGGTCTGGTCGCCGGTCACTACCGCTACGACGACTGTCATATCGATCTGGGGCCGCTGGCACGTTTTGCCGGTGCACGCCTCTACCACGCCACGGCGCAGGGGCTGGACCTCGACAAGCGGCAGGTGTTGGTTGACGGGCGTCCGGCGGTCGATTTCGACCTGTTGTCGATCAACATCGGGTCGCGCCCGCGTATGGCAGACGTGCAGGGCACGTTGGCGCATACGATGCCGGTCAAGCCCATCGACACCTGGCTGCAGCGTTGGCAGGACCTGCAGCAGCGCGTGCTCGGCAGCGCCGGTATTTTCCGTATCTGTGTCGTCGGCGGCGGGGCGGGCGGAGTGGAGATGGCGCTGTCCATGCAGTACCGGCTGCGCAGCCTACTGGCCGCACGGGGCAGTGACCCGGGAAGGCTGCAGATCGAGCTGCTCCACGATGGCGAGAGTCTGCTGGAGAACCACAATCCTGGTGTGCGCCGGCGCTTCGAACGCGTGTTGCGGCAACGCGGGATCACCTTGCTGTGTGGACACCCGGTGGTGGCGGTCAGCGCCAACCAGGTGCATGTCGCCGGGCGTCCGGCAAGAGACGTGGATGCGGTGATATGGACCACCGAGGCTGCGGCGGCGGATTGGCCGGGTGCAGCGGGATTGGCGGTCGATGGCAAAGGGTTCATTCGCGTCAACGCCTTTCTGCAGTCGCAGTCGCATCCGGAGGTGTTTGCGGTGGGTGATGTGGCGTCCCTGCCGGACGCGCGGCCGAAGTCCGGAGTGTTCGCGGTGCGCCAGGGTGCGGTGCTTGCAGAGAATCTGCGACGAGCCTGCAGCGGTCGTCCGTTGCGGCGCTACCGGCCACAGCGCCGGTTTCTCGGGCTGATCAGCACCGGTGACCGGTATGCGATTGCGTCACGTGGTGGCTGGTCCGCCCAGGGGGAATGGCTGTGGACCCTGAAGGACTGGATCGATCGCCGCTTCATGCAGCGTTTCAACACCCTTCCTGAGCGCATGCCAGGGCCGGCTGTGCAGGTGGCACCTGGCGTGGCCGATCGCCAGACCCTCGAGCAGCTGTCGGCCAACGCGATACGTTGCGGCGGTTGTGGCGCCAAGGTCGGCAGCACGGTACTCGGTCGCGTGGTTGCGCGCCTGCCAGTGCAACGTGGCGACGGCGTGATGCTCGGTCTGGACGCACCCGACGATGCCGCAGTACTGGAGGTACCGGACGGTAAGCTCCTGGTGCAGAGCGTCGATTATTTTCGGGCGTTCGTCGATGATCCCTACCTGTTCGGCAGGATCGCGGCCAACCATGCCCTGGGTGACTTGTACGCCATGGGGGCACAGGCGCACTCAGCGTTGGCAATCGCCAGCGTGCCTTTTGGGCGCGAGCAGATCGTCGAACAGACGCTGTTCGAATTGATGAGTGGGGCTGTGGAAGTGATCGGTGATGCCGGCGCTGTGCTGGCCGGCGGGCATTCCAGCGAGGGTGCCGAGCTGGCATTCGGTCTTGCCGTAAACGGTTTCGTCGATCCGTCGAAGCTGTTGCGCAAGAGCGGTCTGCGGGTGGGCGATGCACTGGTCCTGACCAAGCCGATCGGTACCGGCACCCTGCTGGCGGCCGATATGCGGGGGCGCGCCAAAGGGCGCTGGATCGACGGCGCGGTGGCGTCGATGCTGTTGTCCAACCGGGCGGCCGCCGATTGCCTGCAGCGGTTTGGTGCAAAAGCGTGCACCGACGTGACCGGGTTCGGCCTGCTCGGTCACCTGCTGGAGATGGCACGCGCCAGCCAGGTCGATGTGCAGTTGTACATCGACGACCTGCCACTGCTCGATGGCGCTGCTGCCACGATCAAGTCAGGGATTGTGTCATCGCTGCAAGCGGAAAATCTGCGCCTGCGTCGCGCGGTGCGCGACCTGGGGGACGCCGGACGGCACCCTCACTATGCGTTGTTGTTCGACCCGCAGACGGCCGGTGGCCTGCTCGCCGGTATTGCTGCGGATCGTGCGGCAGACTGCATCGCCGCGCTGCGTGAAATCGGTTACGCCGGCGCAGTGGTGGTCGGTAACGTAATGCCGGCAGCGGGTGCGGAGGCATCGGTCAGTGTTGCGACCGGTCGGACGTGAGCCTGTCGAACCGGAGTGAAGCCCGAACAGCACAGCGAGGGCCACGCGATTCCGGCCCTTTTTCCGCCGGTTCGCCACAAGACAGGTGCAGTGTTCGCACAGGCATGCATGTGGGCCTAAATTCCTGCCGTGTGGTGCCGATACAGGGGCATGGCAATATCTACCAACGAAGCATTGCATAGGATTTCGATGCTCGCCGACCTGCTGCCGTGGCAGTTTGAAGCGGTCGCGGAGGCTGTTGAACCTGTCGAGGCCAGAAAAGGGACACTCATCGTCGAGCGTGGCAGCGACGACGGTTACACCTATTTTCTGAGTGAAGGCGAGGTCTCCCTGGAGGCTGCCGACGGCGTCACGACCACGGTCGATTCAAGCCCGGAAACCCTGCGCACGCCGGTGGCGAACCTGCGGCCGCGGATCCTTGGTGTGACGGCCCTGAGTCGGGTGCGGGGACTGCGCATTCCCGATATCGTCCTGATGGCCGCGGGCTGCAACGGCAAGAGCCTGAAACAGGGGCTGATCACCGATGAGGATGAGGACGATGCCGAGCGGCGAGAGGCCGAGTCGCGGCTGAGCTTTCAGATCTATCGTGACCTCAAGAGCAACAAGGCGATACTGCCGAGTCTGCCTGATCTTGCGTTACGCATCCGGCGCGCGATCGAAGACGACGTCAGCGATGCGCGAACCGTCGCGCGCCTGGTCGAATCCGATCCGTCGATGGCGGCGAAGATCCTCAAGGCGGCCAACAGTGCGATGTATGGTGGCATGGCGACGGCGGAGACCTGTTCCGCGGCGGTCGTGCGTCTCGGCATGCAGACCACCAAGCAGCTGGTCCTGACCTTCGCACTCAAAGAAGTCTTCCAGACCAAGAATCCGATGGTCCGCAACCGCATGCAGGTGCTGTGGAAGCACAGCTCGCAGATCGCGGCGCTGTGCTTCGTGCTGGCACGTGAGATCAAGGGCATGCAGGCCGAAGAGGCACTGCTGATCGGCCTGCTGCACGACGTCGGCGCGATCGCCATCCTCAACTACATCGAAAAATATCCGGACCTGGGGGCAGATGAAGACGGCCTGGAAGAGACCATATCGCGCATGCGCGGGGAACTGGGGGCGATGATCCTGCGCAACTGGATGTTGCCCGCGCCCGTGGTGGCGGGTGCGCGTGACGCCGAGTACTGGCTGCGGCAGCACCAGGGCCCGGCGGATTTCACCGATCTCCTGGTGGTGGCCCAGGTCCACGAATGTCTGCGCAAGGACCAGCTGAATGGACTGCCGCCGCTGGAAAAGATCTCGGCGTTCAAACGTGTTCTCGGTGAGGATGCGACGCCGGAGAGGAGTCTGCAGATCCTGCACGACGCCAAGTCCCAGGCCGATGAGATGCGCAGCGTATTGCGCGCCTGACAATGCTGCGTGCCCGGGCAGCCGAGCCGCGTCGGCAATACTGCTGCCGGCCAACCCGCGCTCGGGTTCCAGGCGGAACGGGGCTAATCCGAACTGATCAGTGAGTGCACTTCGCGCACGTCTGCTGCTGCTTCCTCGAGGATGCGCAGTGAATGTGACGGTGTGAGTTCGCCCTGTGCCAGCTTGCAGAATGCGGGTACCTCATCAATACGCGGCAGTTGTGCCCGGTTGGGCGAACCGATCATTGCATGCAATTGGGCAAGGATCACGACATCGGCGTTGTCCGGTATCGCTGAACCCATGCGCAACCAGTCCTCCGCGTGCTCGACAACGTCCTGCAGTTCATCCAGCAGACCCCATCGTGTGAGTGTCTGTATACCGGCCTCGATTCGCAGATCGGCAATCACAAGATCGAGTACCTGCTCGCGTTCCGCGAGTAACGGAAACTCGCGAATCCCGTCGATCACTGCAACGGCGCCGATATCGTGGATCAGGCCCGCAAGCAAGGCCTGTTCCGGGTCGATGCCGGGCGTCACGCGACCCAGAACAAACGACAGCGCAGCCACCGAGGCGGAGTGTTGCCACAGTGCCTCCATGCGCCGCTTGAGTACTGGCGATTGGACCTTGAAGATGCTTTTCAACAGACAGCTGTAGACCAGGCTGCGGACTTTCTTGCGCCCCAGCCGCGCCGCGGCCTGCTGAACGCTGGTGATCTTGCTCAATCCGCCGAACGCCGCGCTGTTGACCACGCTGACAAGGCGCGCGGTCAGCGCCGGGTCGAGCTGAATCAGACGCGCGATATCCTCGTTGGTGGTTTCCGGGTCATCCATGACCTTGCCGATCTTCAGTGCGAGATCTGGCAGGCTCGGCAGTTCGCGCTGCCAGTTGCGGAAGCTCTTGCGCATTGCTGCCAGGGCCGCGTTCTCCTGTACGGTCAGCTGCAATGGATCGATGCGTGGATTCCGCAGCCCACTGGGGACCTTGCCGACGGACAGTGGCAGACTGAGGAATGTGCATGGCTCGGTGGCAAGCAGGCTGACCACGTCTTGCGCACGTGGCATCGGATAGCGTGCCGCTGCGGTACCGGCGCGTAGCAGCGACATCGTGCCGCTACGGGTCTGGATCTGGAGGCTGCCACGTTGCAGAAAGCTCCGCCGGTCCGGCGGCAGGGGATCTTTCAACAGGCCGGGATTCACCAGCGTCGTTTCGACCTGTTCCAGTGCAGCCTGGAGTTCCGCCGCTGGCAGGCTCGCATAGGGGCCCAGGGCGGCAAGCGTCTCTGTGCTGAGCCGGCTTGTTGATCTGCCAAGACGTTTCCCGAGTCCAAACAAAATGGCTTTCCCGAATTTTGTCCCGTCGACCCTGCGGGAATTCATGTGCCCCGTGGGTCCTCAGGACCGAGTTGGTCGATTGCCTCAGCCGCCGCAACCAAATGGCGGGTCACGAGACTGGTGGTTTCCGACGGCGAGGCGTTACCGTACCGTGTGGACAGCAATATCCCGGCGTCTCCAGTCTAGCGGCGAGCGCCTGGAATTCTTGACGCAGGGGCTTGACGGTAGGCGCGTGCTGATCAGCTGACGTTGAGAAGTGAGTGCACTTCCTGCACGTCTGCCTCAGCAGCCTCGAGGATGCTCAGCGAATGGTGTGGCGTCAGCCGTCCACGTGCCAGTTTTTTAAATGCCGGCACACTGTCAATGCGTGGCAGCGCCGCCTGACGGGGCTGGCCGATCGATGCGTGCAGCAGCGAGAGCTGAACCACGTCGGTGTTGTCGGGTATCGCAGTACCGAATCGCCGCCAGTTCTCGGCATTCACGATCACATCGGTGAACTCGTCCTGCAGCCCCCATTGCCGCAGTGAAAGGACACCGGCCTCGGTGCGCAGACTGGCGATTACATAGTCGAGTACCTCGTCGCGGCGAGCCAGCAGCGGGAAGTGTTTCAGGCCGCCGATCACCGCAACGGTCCCGATATCGTGGATCAGTGCCGCAAGCATTGCCTGTTCCGGGTCGACGCCCGGCGTCTCACGACCGAGCACGAACGACAGCGCGGCGACATGTGCGGAGCGCCGCCACAGTGCCTCCATGCGTTTGGTCAGGCCGTTGGAGTTGATCTTGAAGATGCTTTTGATCAGGCAGCTGTAGACCAGGCTGCGGACCTTCTGCCGTCCCAGGCGTGTCGTCGCCTGGTTGATGGTCGAGATCTTTTTGAAACCGCCAAAAGCCGGGCTGTTGACGATACTCATCAGGCGCGCCGTGAGTGAGGGGTCGAGCTGGATCAGTCGCGCGATGTCTTCATTGGCATTGTGGGGATCGTCGATCGCCTTGCCGATCTTCAGTGCCAGGTCTGGCAGGCTGGGCAGTTCGCAGCGCTGCTTGCGGAAATTGCCTGCGAGCTGCTTCAGGGCATCGGCCTCGGCGAGGTCCAGTTTCGGAGCGGCCGGCGGTGGCGGCGGTGCTGCCGGAGCCTCGGCTGTCATCGGTACGGTGAGAAGTGTGCAAGGCTCGGCGGCATACATGCTGATCACCGCTGGCTTCAACGGCAGCGGGTAGCGCGCCTGCGGTGAATCGGCCTTGAGCGCAAGGACGAAGCCGGTCTGTGTCTGGAACTGCAGGCTGCCGCGTTCCAGAAACACGCGTCGGTCTCGCGGGAGATCCTCACTGACCAGTCCCTCTTTGACACGGATGCGCCCGACCTGACGTAGCGTGGCCTTGAGCTGGGCGACGGACAAACCCTGATAGGGCGGCAGTGCGGCGAGCCCATTCGCGTCCAGATGGTGCGCCTTGGCGCCGCGGCCAATCCATTGTGCAAACACGTGTGTCGATCCATTGGCTGTGGGGCCGGCCGCATGTCGTTGCGCCATGGTTTGTGGCCGGCGTGGGTTTTCCGGGCGCCCGCTGCGATTGCATGGCGGTGCACTACCCCCTGCCATCGCACCCGGAGGGTCGGACGGGCGGGGTGTATGGCAGCGCCAGGCGCCGGCGGCAGGCCGTTTTGCTAATTCCGTAGCGGCCGGGGTACGCTTTCCTTTATGAAAGTACGCATCATCCCTGTGACTGCCTATGAGCAGAACTGCTCCCTTTTGTGCTGCGAATCGACCGGCAAGGCGGCCGTTGTCGATCCCGGTGGCGAGCCCGGGCGCATTCTGGCCGCGGCCGAGGAGGCGGGCGTTGAGCTGGAGAAGATCCTGGTCAC
Organism: Chromatiaceae bacterium; assembly: GCA_024235415.1. Lineage (GTDB taxonomy): Bacteria > Pseudomonadota > Gammaproteobacteria > Chromatiales > Chromatiaceae > Thiosocius. The sequence continues at coordinate 91,916 of JACKML010000006.1, forward strand.
ACACGGTCATTTCGACCATGCCGGTGCGGTTGGCAGCATGGCGCGTGAGCTCGGCCTGCCAATCGAGGGACCACACCAGGACGACCGTTTCCTGCTCGACACGATTCCGCAGTGGTGCCGCCAGTTCGGTTTTCCGCCCGGCGAGTCTTTCGTGCCGGGGCGCTGGCTGGATGAGGGCGACCAGGTGTGTTTTGGTGAACAGACACTCGATGTCCACCACTGTCCCGGTCACACGCCTGGGCATGTGATCTTTTTTCACCGCCGGGACCGGATTGCGATCGTCGGCGACGTGATCTTCAAAGGTTCGATCGGACGAACCGACTTTCCGCGTGGCGACCATGCAACATTGCTGCGCTCGATCCGGGACCGACTCTGGCCGCTTGGCGACGACGTCACGTTGCTGCCGGGGCATGGCCCGACCACGACTGTGGGTGAGGAGAGGGCGCACAATCCCTTCCTGCAGGGGACCTACGGCTGAGCGGCCATCGGATGTGCCGTCTCTGAAGTTGCCGCCCTGCCTGTGTCGAACCTCGATATCCTTCTCGCCGCTGCGGCGGTCTTCTTCGCCTATCTGGTGCGCGGTATTACCGGTTTCGGCTCCGCACTGGTAGCGGTGCCGCTGCTGGTGCAGCTGGTGCCGCTGACGTTTGTCGTGCCGTTCATTGCCACGCTGGATGTTATTGCTGCCCTGGTGCTGACCGGCAACGGACTGCGCGACCGCAGCGTGCGCTGGTCAGAGGTTGGCTGGTTGCTGCCCGGTTCGCTGCTCGGCATCGTGGTTGGATTGCAGCTGCTGGTGAATGTCAATCCAGATCTGTTGCTGACTGCGCTTGGCCTGTTCGTCGTGTTTTTCGGTCTGCGCAGCCTGCTCGGCCTGCAAGGTGAACGGATCATTTCACGGCGCTGGGCCTTGCTGGCAGGCGCGGCGGGCGGTGGTATTGGCGCAGTGTTTTCGACCGGCGGTCCGCCCTACGTGATCTATCTGGGTCATCGGTTACGCGACAAGGCGGCGATGCGCGCCACGCTGTCGGCGATCTTCCTCATCGATGGTGGGTTCCGTCTGATAGCGGTCTTGCTTGCCGGGTTGCTGTGGCAACCGCACATGGCCTGGTTTCTGCTCGGCGCCCTGCCGCTGATGGGTGCTGGGCTGGCACTCGGTAACCTGGTGCATATCGGGTTGAGCGCGCGCCAGATGGCGATGACACTGGGCGTGTTGCTGGTGGGTAGCGGGGTCTCGCTGTGGCTGCGGGTGTGGTTGGTTGACTGAGCACGTGAAGGCGTCTTCGGCCGGCCCCGTTGCGCATCAACCACCTCGGATTGTGGTCGAGAGACCTTGCGGGTCGTGCGACCTGATCGCGTATCCCATCAGGACAGTGACTGCATCAGGCGTTCGAATTCGTGCGGCGGCAACGGCCGGCTGAACAGGTAGCCCTGGTAATATTGGCAACCGTTGTCGGCAAGAAACTTCGCCTGCTCTTCAGTTTCAACGCCCTCGGCCACAACCCGCATCTTCAGGCTGTTCGCCATTGCGATGATGGTCGCCGCAATCTCTGAATCGCTGGAGTCGCCGGGGATGTCGCGGACGAAGCTGCCGTCGATCTTCAGTTCGTCGATCGGGAAGCGCTTGAGGTAGGCTAGCGATGAATAACCGGTGCCGAAGTCGTCGATAGCGAGGCGCACGCCCAGCGCCTTCATCGAATGCAGCAATGCAACCGTCTTCTCGCCATGTCCCATGATCATGCTCTCGGTCAGCTCCAGCTTGACCCTTTCTGCGGGCAGATCATGACGCCTAATCGCATCGGCAATCTGGGCGACCAGTGTGTCGTCCTGCAACTGCCTGCCGGACAGGTTGATGGCCATGCAGAAGTCCGTGAGTCCCATTTCCCGCCAGGCGCGGAACTGTGTACAGGCCTCTTCGATCACCCAGGCACCCAGTGGCAGGATCAGCCCTGTCTCTTCGGCCAGGGGGATGAAGTCGGCCGGCGACACCATGCCAACGGCTGGGTCGTTCCAGCGCAACAATGCCTCGCATCCGACCATCTTCCCTGTTGCGACCTCAATCTGCGGCTGGTAATGCAGTACGAACTCTTCGCCGCCGATGGCACGACGCAGGTTCGATTCGAGCAGCAGGCGTCGGTTGACGGTCTCGGTAAGTGCCGGGGTGTAAAAGCGGAAGGTGTTGCGACCGTGCTCTTTCGCCTGATACATCGCGGAATCCGCGTGCTGAATAAGCTCGGAGGCTGTGGTGCCATCCTGCGGAAAGACGCTGATCCCGATGCTGGCACCGATGTAGATATCCTTCGCATCGGGCAGGCTGAAAGGCGCGTCCAGCAGTTGGATCAGTTTTTGCGCGATCTTCGCTGCGTCGTCGGGGCGCCTGCTTTGATCCAGAATTACCAGGAACTCGTCGCCCCCCAGTCGGCCAAAGGAATCGTCGCCGCGCAGGTGGGATTGCAGGCGCTTCGCGATGTCCTGTAAGAGTCGATCACCGACCGGATGCCCGAGGCTGTCGTTGACGTTCTTGAACCGGTCGATGTCAATGAACAGCACCGCCACCTGCGCGCGCTCGCGGCGTGAATGGGCAATGGCGTGTTCGAGCCGAGAGTGGATCAACAGGCGGTTGGGAAGACCGGTCAGCGGATCGAAATGCGCCAGCTGTTCGATATTCGCCTCGGACTTCTTCAGTTGGCTGACATCGGTCATCACCCCGACGTAGTTTTTCGGTTTTCCGACGTTGTCTCTGACAGTGCTCAAAGTGAGCAGCTGCGGATAGACCTCGCCACTTTTTCGGCGATTCCATATCTCGCCCTGCCAATGACCCTGTTCAAGGAGGGATGCCCACATCGCCTGGTAAAAGGCCTCGTCCTGCCGACCAGACTGCAGCAATCCAGGATTTCGCCCTATGACCTCCGATTCTTCGTAGCCGGTGATCTCGGTGTAGGCACGATTGACCGCGATGATGCGGGGTTGCAGGTCCGTGATCACCACGCCCTCATTCGTACTCGCGAACACCGCAGCCGCCTGACGCAGGTCGGTATCGGCGTTGGCACGCTGAACCGCCAGCCCGCTGATGCGGGCGAACTCGTCGATCAGCTGCAGATCGTTCTGGTCGGGCGCGCGCACGTCGTTGTAATAGATCCCGAACGTGCCCAGAACACTGCCGTCCCTGTCTTTGAACGGGATCGACCAGCAGGCCCGGATGCCGGCCTGGCGTGTCAGCGCGGTATAGGCGGCCCAGTATGGATGGGTGAATACATCCTCCACAACGACCGGTTCGCCGAGCGCCGCCGAGGTACCACACGAGCCGTTTCCCACCTGCGGCTTGAGGCCGTCGACGGCATCGTTGAAAAAGTCAGGGAGGCTGGGGGCCGCAACGGTGTAGAGGATGTCCCGTTTGCTGTCGCGTAACAGGATGGATACCCTCATGTCAGGGCGGATTGCCTCCAGCTGCTCGGCGATCAGCAACAGAATAGAGTCGATATTGCGTCCGGCAACCAGCCCATCAAGTGCCGCCATGCGCGTTTGCGCAATCTGCTCGGTCTGTTTCTTCTGAGTGACGTCGTGCCATGCCCCCAGCGCCTCGACAGGGGAGCCGTCGCCGCTGGTGTCGAGCAGTCGCAGTTCATCGTGAATCCAACGTGTATTTCCATCGCGATCGAGCAGACGGTAGTCATGCTCAACCGAACCATCGCGCAACAATGTCGTGAAACTGGCCGAGCTCATCTCCAGGTCGTCAGGGTGCAGGTGTTGCGGCCACCAGCCTCGATGGAGGACCTCTCCGACCTCGAAACCAAACAGGCGCTTGATGTTGGCACTGACCCAGGTCGGAGTGGCGGCACCGGCGTCGATTCGCAGTGTGTACAGCACTACCGGGCTTTCTTCGAGCAGGTAATTGAGATGACGGGAGGTCTCGTTCAGCGCCTGCTTTTCGCGCACCAGTTCTGACTGCCGGTGGACCATTTCGAGCGTCGGCGCAAGCTCGTACAGGTAACCTGGATGTTTTGCGATGTAGCCATCGACGCCGAGATTGATCGCCTGGGCGGCGATCTTCTCGCTGCCTTGCCCTGACACGACGACAATCGGCAAGGTCAGTCCACGCTCCACCCGGATTGCCCGGACTGCGTCCAGTGCATCGATGCCAGGCAAGCGGTAATCCAGCAGGACCACGTCGAACGGCGCGGGATGCTGATCATCGGGCGGCAGGTGACTGAGGGCCAGTGTTGCGTCGGGAACGATGGTCAGCCGGATGTAGGGTGCATGCCTTTCAATGTGCCGCCGGGTAAGGTCGGCATCGGCTGCGTTGTGTTCGGCATACAGCACGCGCAGTGTTCGAGACTGGCGCGACGAGCGCTCTTTGGAACGTGCGATGGCGCTGTTCAGGGTGCTGCCCAGGCGTGCGAAGGCCTCGATGTCTTTCGGTACATAGTCGTCAGCCCCTGACTGCAGCGCCGCGATTGCCGATTTCTGGTCTCCGGAGCCGGTCAGCATGACCACGGCGAGTGGCAACTGGCGTTCGCGAATCTCGTTGAGCAGTTCGAGACCACTGCCATCGGGCAGCATCAGGTCGACCAGGATGGCGTTGAAACGCTTCGGGTTCTGCAGCAGATCACGCGCCTCTTCCAGACTGCCTGCGACCTCGATGACCGAGTCCGGCGAAGTGCGTTGCATGGTGCGCGCCACGAGGTCGACGTCCGTCCTGTTGTCTTCAACGTGCAGAATTCGCATGGGGTCGTTCACCGCGGCGGGAAGTTGAGTAGGCACCAATAGAGTTCGATATGCGTGGCCACGTCCATGAACTTCTCGAAGTTCACCGGTTTCACGATGTATGAGTTGGCGTGCAGGCGGTACGCCGTCTGTACGTCGGCGTCTTCGTTGGACGAGGTCAGGACGACGATTGGCAGTTCGGCGCTTGCTGCATGGTTGCGGTACTGGCGCAACACTTCAAGGCCATCGACCCTTGGCAACTTCAGGTCGAGCAGGATTACCAGTGGGAGTGGCTCGCCGGCTTCCCAGCGCGGAATCCATGCCAGCGCCTCGTCGCCATCGCGGGCGATCTCGACCGGATTGACCAAATTTCTGCGTGCGAAGGCACGCAGTGTCAGATCGACATCGACAGGGTTGTCTTCGACCAGCAGGATTGGACGATTGCTGAATTCGCTGGTCATCGTGGTAACTCCACGACGAAGGTCGCGCCCTTCCCGGGGGTGCTGCTTGCCCACACGCGGCCGCCCATGCGCTCGACCGCCCGGCGCACGATCGCCAGTCCGACACCTGTCCCCGGGTAGTCTTCGGCGCGTTGCAGGCGCTGAAAGATATTGAAGATCCGCTCATGGAAGCGCATATCGAAGCCGATGCCGTTGTCCCTAACTTCGACAATGATAGTCTCGTTATTGGCTCGCCCAGTGATTTCGATGACCGGCGGCGTGCTGTCCCGGCTGAATTTCAGGGCGTTGTCGATGAGATTTCGAAACACTATGTCCAGTCCCTCCGCGTCGGCCAGTGCGATTAGCGGCTTCAGGGTCACCTTGACCGTGGCTCCATGTTCGGCAATTTCCCTGCTTCGAGCATCGATGGTCGACTCTACCAGGCGTCGGACATCAACCGCGCTGCCCTGCAGCGGGCGCCGTTCCATGCGCGAATAGGCGAGCAGGTCCTCGATCAGTTGACTCATCTGGGCGACCCCGTCGCGCACCCGGTGCAGAAACAGCTGGCCCTCTTCGTCCAGTTGTGTGCTGTGGTCCTCGATCAGCAGGCGGCTGTAGCCGTCGATGCCGCGCAACGGCGCCTTGAGGTCGTGTGAGACGGAATAGGTAAAGGTCTCCAGTTCCCTGTTGGCGGCGGCGAGTTCATGGGTACGCTGCTCGACCCGTTGCTCCAGTTCCTGGTTGAGCTGGTTGATCGCCTTCGTGGCACGCTTGCGCTCCGAGATATCGGTTACGAAGGCAAAATAGTAGGGTTCCTCATTCGGGTCGTCCTGCACGATGTGAGCGTATAGCTCGACCGGCACAATACTGCCGTCCTTGCGGATGTACTCCTTTTCGTAACGGACTGCGGTGCGTTGCCGTGTCAGCCGGTCCAGTGCCTCCGACTCGACTTGCCGCCACTTCTCCGGTGTCAGGTCATGGGCCCAGTCGATCTGTTCCAGTTCGTCGAGGGTGTAGCCGACGAGGTCGAGGAAGGCACGGTTGGCGCGTCCCAGGCGTCCATCGGAAAAGCCGACTGCAAGGGGTTGCGAAGAGCGCTCCACGAGGTCCGCGAGAAAGCTGGCCTCGCGCTGCTTGGCGGCCAAGGCACGTTCGGTCAGCTTCCGCTGGGTAATGTCCTGCACGGTGCCCACAGCCCTGACCGGACGGCCGTGGGCATTACGCACCCGGACGCCGCTGCCCGTGAGAACGCGCTCCTGGCCGTCGGGACGGCGGATGTTGAATTCCAGGTCGACCGGCGTGTCGTGGTCGAGTACGGCTTGCCAGTTCTGTTTCACAGCGACGCGGTCTTCCGGTATGACCAGGTTCAGTACGGACTCCAGGCCCGGTTCGAACGTATCGGCGGACACCCCGTAAAGCCGGTAGGTCTCGTCCGACCAGGCCAGGGCGCCGCTGTTGAGGTCGATCTCCCAGCTGCCGATATGCGCCATCCGCTGTGAATCGGCCAGCAGGCGCTGCTGCCTCTGCAGCATTGCCTGCGCCTCGGCGCGCTCGCTGATGTCGCGGATCACTGCAATGATCTGGGGTCCACCGGGCAGCAGCGACAGACGGGCCTCGAAATATCGCTGAGTGCCGTGCATATCCAGGGTGTACTCGAACGTTCGCAAACCTTCCCCTTCGCGGAGCGCTGCTAATTCATGTGCAAACTGTTTGCCCAGCTCATCTGGCAGGACGGCTTGCATATGCTGTCCGAGAAATGTCTCCGGCGGCAGGTACAGATCGTCCCGCCTTGCGCGGTAGTCTCGGATGGTGCCGTCCGAATCCATCAGGAAAAACAGGTCCGGCAGGGCCTGGAAGACCGTATCCAGCACCAGTCGGCCCTGCTGCGCCTGTTCCTCAGCCTGTTTGCGATCGGTAATGTCCTGTGCCGTACCCCAGGCGCGCCTGGGCTGGCCATCCGCGTCGCATTCCAGAGTGCCTCGGCCGTTGATGATCCGGGCCTGTCCATCCGGCCGTACGACGTGAAGTTCCAGATCGCCGGGTGCCTGTCCGGCGATCAGCCCATCGATCCAGTCGTGCAGGGCGGGCCGATCGTCCGGATGGATCAGATCGAAGAAATTCGGCATGGTGTTTTCAAACGTGTCCGGATCCACGCCATAGATCCGATATGTCTCATCCGACCAGGTCCTTACGCCGCTCGCCAGGTCGATCTCCCAGCTGCCGATACGCGCGATCCGCTGCGAATCGGCCAGCATCTGGCGCTGCTTTTGCAGTTGCAGATCGGCTTTCCTGCGCTCGGTGATGTCGCGTGCGACGCCGACCACGCCGAGCAGACCGCCATCTGCGGCGTAGACCGGCGCCCTGGTCATTTCCAGCAGTTCCTGGTGACCGTCGCTGGCAAAGGTCACGGTCTCCTCGGTTGTCCTCGGGCGACCTGCTGCGATGGCGGCAAGATCGTCCCTGCGAAACCCGACGGCCAGCTCCGCGCCGACGAAGTCAGCGTCACACCTGCCGATGATTAATTCTTCGCTGGCGCCAAAGAACGCCTCGAAACGCGCGTTGCACGCGAGGTAGGCGCCGTGCGGGTCCTTCAGCCAGATGAGGTCCGGGATGGTGTCGAGCAATGCATCCAGCCGCGCCCGGCTGTCACGCAACTCGGCTGCAGATTCACGCAGGCGAAGGTGACCGCGGGTTAGAAGAAACGTCATCAGCGCGAGGGTCACCGACAGGCCGGCGCCGGCCGCCCGGATCAACGTGAGGTTCCCGCCGCGTTCAAACGCCGCCCAACCCGCGGTGGGCAAGGCAGCCAATTGCCAACTGCCGCCGGGCAGGCTCACGGTGGTGGTGACCGGGTCCTGCGAGAACAGTGCCGGGTCACCGTAAAAAGCGTTGCCTTTGGCCCCGGTACCGTCGGTACCACGCAGCGCGAGGGTTAGGCCGCCGCTTCTGCCTGCACTGTCCAGGCCAGCCGCGTGGTACAGCCTGTCGACATCCAGCACCGCTGATACCAGTCCCCAGACCCGGCGTGGTTGCCCTGCCTGGTCGGGTGCGACGAACACCGGCTCGCGCACGATCAGCCCTGTCCCTCCCTGCACCAGCGTCAATGGGCCTGCGAGCACCGCACCGCCGGTTTCGACTGCTTTCAACGCGGCGTCGCGCTGCCCGACGTGAGTGCGGTAGTCGAGGCCGATGGCCGCCTCGTTGCCTTCAACCGGGTACATCAGGCGGATCACCATGTCCGGGGCGCCGGCGATGTTGCGCAGTGACCGTCGCTCGCCGACCAGGCCCTGCGCGATCCGTGCGAAGCCTGCCTGGTCAATGTCCGGTTGTGCCGCGATGACCGCGGTGAGACCCTTGATTGCCAGCAGGTTTCCGTTGATCTCGGACTCCAGGCGGGCACGAATCTGTCCCAGTTCGCCGATCACCCGGACCCGCGCCTGGTCTCGCAGGCTGAGCTTCTGAAATGATTCGAGCACCAGTTCGCCGGCGATTACGACCGCGGCGGCAATGATGGCGAAAATCCAGGGATGCCATTGCCGGGATGCTGGGGGCGTGCTGATCGGCATTGTCTCAACCATGAGTGCCCGTTTCCGGGCATGAACGATTCAACATTGGACCGACTCTAGGTCAACCGGCCCCGAACGGTCAAAAATGCAGGTTTGCCTGCGTCCGGCAGAACCTGCCGTACGCGGTGTAGAATCGCGCTTCCCCAGCACCAGCACGAAGTTCAATGGACCAGGAACCGCAGTACAACGCCGAAGGCATAGAGCAGCTGCCGCTGCACCGCTTTACCGAAAAGGCCTACCTCGACTATTCCATGTACGTGATTCTGGACCGGGCGCTGCCGTATATCGGCGACGGCCTCAAGCCAGTGCAGCGGCGCATCGTCTATGCGATGTCCGAACTTGGGCTGTCGGCGGCCTCCAAGCATAAGAAATCGGCGCGCACCGTCGGCGACGTGCTCGGCAAGTTCCATCCGCACGGCGACAGCGCGTGCTACGAGGCGATGGTGTTGATGGCGCAGGATTTCTCCTACCGCTATCCGCTGATCGATGGACAGGGTAACTGGGGTTCGGCGGATGACCCCAAATCGTTCGCTGCGATGCGTTACACCGAGGCCAGGCTGACGCCCTATGCGCAGGTCCTGTTGTCCGAGTTGGGTCAGGGAACCGTCGAGTGGCTGCCCAATTTCGACGGCACACTGAAAGAGCCGGCGATGCTGCCGGCGCGTCTGCCCAACGTGTTGCTCAACGGCGCGACCGGCATCGCTGTGGGTATGGCCACTGACATACCGCCGCACAACCTGCGCGAGGTGGCTGCGGCCTGTATCCACCTGATTGAAAACCCCGACGCGACACTGGCTGACCTTTGCGAGCATGTGCCGGGCCCCGATTTCCCCACTGAGGCCGAGATCGTCACGCCGCGTACAGAGCTGCGCAAGATCTATGAATCGGGCGGTGGTTCGCTGCGCCTGCGCGCGCGCTGGCACAAGGACCAGGGGGCCATCGTGTTGACCGCGTTACCGTATCAGGTATCGGGTGCACGCGTGCTGGAGCAGATCGCGGCGCAGATGCAGGCCAAGAAGCTACCGTGGATCGAGGATCTGCGTGACGAATCCGACCACGAGAACCCGACGCGCCTGGTGATCGTGCCGCGTTCCAACCGGGTCGATGTCGAGCGCGTGATGCTGCACCTGTTCGCCACCACCGATCTCGAACGCAGCTACCGCGTCAATCTCAACATGATCGGCCTCGACGGTCGCCCGCAGGTCAAGGACCTGCGCGGCATCCTGGCTGAGTGGCTCGTGTTTCGTTTCGAGACGGTGCGTCGCCGCTTGCAGTACCGCCTCGACAAGGTGCTGGAAAGATTGCACCTGTTGGAAGGTCTGCTGGTCGCCTTCCTCAACCTCGACGAGGTGATCCGCATCATCCGCAGTGAGGACGAGCCCAGGCCGGTGCTGATGGCGCGCTTCGAGCTGACCGAGTTGCAGGCCGACTACATCCTCGATACCAAGCTGCGTCAGCTGGCACGACTGGAGGAGATGAAAATCCGCGCCGAGCAGGAGGCGCTGAGCAAAGAACGCGACGACCTGGAGAAGACCCTCGGTTCGAAGCAGCGGATGAAGACACTGATCCGTCGCGAGTTGACCGAGGATGCCGAGAAGTATGGCGACGAGCGGCGTTCGCCACTGGTCGAACGCGAGGCCGCCGAGGCGATGGACGAGGCCGAGCTGACCCCCAGCGAGCCGCTGACCGTGGTGTTGTCGGACAAGGGATGGGTGCGTGCCGCCAAGGGGTACGATGTCAACGCCGCCGAGCTCAGTTACAAGGCAGGCGACGCCTTCCGCCAGGCAGTCAGGCTGCGCAGCAACCAGCAGGTGGTGTTCCTCGACTCGGCCGGACGCAGTTACTCACTGGCCGCTCACACCCTGCCGTCGGCACGTGGCCAGGGTGAACCGCTCACTGGCCGTTTCAATCCACCGGCCGGGCAGTCTTTTGTCGCTGTGCTCGGCGGAGAGCCGGACCAGTGGTGGCTGCTGGCCTCGGACGCGGGTTACGGCTTCCGCGTTCAGGCGAAGCACCTGCTGGCCAACAAGAAGGCTGGCAAGGCGGCGCTGAGTCTGCCGCCTGGCGCCAGGGTCCTGCGGCCCAGCCCGATCACCGATGCCGATACCGATCGCCTGGTCGCGGTTACCAGCGACGGCCGCATGCTGGTGATCCCGGCCAATGACCTGCCCGAACTGACGCGTGGCAAGGGCAACAAGATCATCGGTATCCCGCCGAAGGCGGTCGCCGATCGTACCGAGTACGTGATCGATATCCTGGCGGTACCCGACGGTGGCAAGGTCCGCCTGAACTCGGGCAAACGTTATCTCAACCTGCGTGCCGCCGACCTCAATGCCTACGAAGGCGAGCGTGGCCGGCGCGGCAACAAGCTGCCGCGCGGGTTCCAGAAAGTCGATGGCGTCGAGCTGGATCAATGAGCCGGCGCGACCATCTGCATCAACCACGATAAACCGGGAACACCAAGCATGATCAAGAAAAATTCCTTGCGCGCGATCTGCGCCGCCACGCTGGCTGGCGTCTTTCTCGCCGGTTGCTCCGGCTCGACCGAGGACGTGCGGGTCACACTGTGCAAGAACCTGACCCAGTCACTGTTGCCCATGGCGCAGTCGATCGAGTGGACCGGCAACGAAAACACCTTCAAGCGCCCGGAGTTCGCCATCACCGGCCTGAGCTTTGATGTGGTCAACAAGGATGGCGGACGCAGCAGTGGGCGTTCGGCCTGTCACTACGCCTACGAGACGCTGGATGAGACGGCGGTGACACTGGCCAATCCGCTCACCGCGTACGCCAACCTGCCGTTCGCGATGACGATCGACGGCCGCGCGTTGTCGGACGCGGAGTTGCTAACCCTGGTCAACGAGGAACAGAAGCGGCTGGGCCGCAAGGTCATCGGCTCGATGGAGCAGGGTGCACGCGACATGGCGGACAGGGTACGCGCCGGGATCGGCCAATAGGCTCCTGCCGGTATGTGCGTTATTGCCAGCGGAATGCCCTGGCCGACAGTGTGAGCAGCACGGCGCCGAGTGCGAGCAGGATACCGATATCGAACGCGACGTCCCGCAGTCCGGCGCCATCGAGCATCACGCGCCGCGCCGCATCCACCATGTGGGTCAGTGGCAGCAGTTCGGCGATACGCTGGGCCCACACGTTGGTGCCCTCGAGCGAGAACCAGACACCCGACAGGATCATCATCGGCCAGGACATCAGGTTGAGCATGCCATCGGCCAGTTCCTCGCTGCGTATGCGAGCTGACACGGTCAGGCCAAGGCTTACCAGCGCGATGGCGCCGGCCAGGAATACCAGGCCAAGGGTCAGGTAGGAACCACGCATCGGGAAGTCGAGAAGGGCATGGGTGCCGGCGAACACCAGCACGGTGACGCTGCTGACCACCAGCAGGCGCGAGATGATCTGCGCCACCAGGAACTCGCCGGCGGTCAGCGGCGTCGCGCGCAGCCGGCGCAGTACGCCGTTCTTGCGGTAGCGCACGATCACCCAGCCGACGCCCCACAGGCTGCTGAACATCACGTTCATCGCCAGTACGCCGGGCACCACCCAGTCGACATAGCGCACCGCACGGCCACTCACGGCCTCGCGTTGCAGCGCTGCGGGTGCGTTCGACTGGCTCTGCCACAGCAGGCGCTCTGCAATATAGCCCTTCGCCGACAGCTCGTTGACCCAGTAGCGCGGTGTTGCGCGTACGTCGAGCAGCAGGTCGATACGGTGGTGGCGTACCTTGTCGATCGCTGCCGCCTCGTTGTCCTGGGCGATGAACTGTATGTGCGATGTTTGCAGGAACGCCGGTGCAGAATCCTGTGTCAGGGTGCCGAGGATACCTACCTTGTACAGGGCCTGGTCCGGGCTGCTGAAGATGAACGCGAACCCCAGCACCATGATCGCCGGCATCACAATGTTCCAGCCGAGGCCTGCCTTGTCGCGGTAGAACTCACGGTTGCGCGCCACCACCACCGCCAGGATCCGTTTGAGGCTCATGATTCGCGCAATCCATGTCCGGTGAGCTTGAGAAACAGGTCATCAAGCGTCGGGGTGCTGATCGACAGCTCGTCCAGCGCGACCGCCAATTGGCGCAGTTGCGCCAGTGCCTGGTCGATGTCGTCTGTCGCGGCCACCGCATCGTCGCCGCGCACCTCGAAACCGGGCGGCAGTTGGCCCGGGTCGGGCAGGGTTGCCAGGGGTACACGCACCAGGGCGCGCGGAAAATGCTGAGTCAGCAGGCGCTGCGGCTTGCCCCGTTCGATGATCCGGCCCTGGTCGATCACTGCGATCTCGTCACACAGCACGCTGGCCTCCTCCATGTAGTGCGTGGTCATCAGCACGGTCTTGCCTTCTTTCTTCACGCCCTCGACCAGATGCCAGAAATTCCGCCGCGATTGCGGGTCGAGGCCGGTCGTCGGTTCGTCGAGGAACACCAGGTCCGGGTCGTTGACCAGTGCGATTGCCAGCAGCAGCCTCTGGCGTTGCCCACCTGACAGGCCGGCGGTATCGCGGTCCAGCAGCTCGCCGAGATTGCACAGTGTGACCAGTTCGGCCATCGGGCGGTGGCGTGGATAGAAACTCGCAAACAGCTGCAGCGCCTCGCGCACGGTCTGGAAGTCCTGCAGCGCGGTGTGCTGGAACTGGATGCCGACCACAGCACGGTAGCTGTCATCGCGTGGAGCGCCCCGGTAAAGGACGCGTCCGGCATCGGCGCTGGTGATGCCTTCGAGTATCTCGAGCGTGGTGGTCTTGCCGGCGCCGTTCGGACCGAGCAGACCGAAACAACTGCCTTCGGCCACCTCGAAGCTGATGCCGTCCACGGCGCGTACGCCGGGATAGGTCTTGACCAGATTTTCCACCTGCAGCAATGGCATGACTTGAAACGACCCATGGCGTGACCGGTCGCCGGCGACAATGCCGGCAGCACCCCGGTTGGCGCGGCAGAAGTGCCACAGGATAACCCCAGGGGCGGGGTTTTGGGCGGTTTCAGTTTCGTTTCATGTTCCGGTCGTAGGCTCCCGGGCATCGAATCTGCTTTACGGAGAAACCGGAGGTTCTATGGTGGCGGAAAATCAGAAGGTACTGGTCTGGGACCCCTTCGTGAGGGTGTTTCACTGGTCATTGGTGTTGACTTACCTGGTTGCCTGGGTAAGCGCGGAGGAATGGGCGTCGCTGCACGAACAGGCCGGCTATTTCATCCTGGTACTGATCGGGCTGCGCGTGGTTTGGGGTGTGATCGGCACGCGGCACGCGCAGTTTCGTGACTTTGTCTACGGAAGGGCGACGACCATCGGATACCTGAAGTCGCTCAAGGCAGGTACGCCCCGTCACTATCTCGGGCACAACCCGGCCGGCGGGTGGATGGTGATTGTGCTGCTGCTGAGTCTGGTTGTGGCAGGCGTTAGCGGTATCCTTATCGGTGACACTGAACACGGCCTGTGGAAAGAGATCCACGAGGCCAGCGCGAACCTGACGTTGCTGCTGGTCGTGGTGCACATAAGCGGCGTGATCGCTGCCAGCCTGATGCATGGTGAAAACCTGGTAAGGGCGATGCTGACAGGGCGCAAAATGCGGAGAAGTGAAGATGTCTGAGACAAACGGTATTCGTCTTTCCTGGGTATTCGTGGCGGTGGCACTGATCTCCGGTGCCGCGCTGCTGTACGACGTCGCACCGGCAGGTGCCTCGGATGACCACGATGAGGCGCGCGAACTCATGGCCAGCGGCGAGGTCATGCCGCTGGCCGATCTGCTGGCCCGGCCTGAACTTGAAGGCCTGCGCGTGCTGGAGGCGGACCTCGAACGCGAACATGGTCGGATGGTGTACGAGCTCGAACTGCTCGATCCGACAGGGCGGGTCGACAAGCGTTACTACGACGCCACCAGTGGAGAGCCGCTGGGCGCGCGCCTGGAGGACTGATCATTGCGCCTGCTGCTGGTTGAGGACGACACGGAGCTTGCCGCTGGCATCGCGGCCGACCTGCGGCGCGAGGGATTCGCTGTCGACGTCGTGTCGAACGGCATCGATGCGGAGTACCTGGGCCGCGAGCAGATCTTCGATGCCGTCATCCTCGACCTCGGTCTTCCGGGGAAACCCGGGCTGGAGGTGCTCAAGGCGTGGCGCGACGCCGGGCTCCCGACCCCTGTGCTGATCCTCACCGCGCGTGATGCCTGGAGTGAGCGGGTTCTGGGCCTGCGCTCCGGTGCGGACGACTACCTGGGAAAACCATTCCACTTCGAAGAGCTGCTGGCCCGGCTGCAGTCGCTGCTGCGACGCAGTACCGGCCGTGCCAGTGCGGAACTGCTGGTCGGCGGCCTTCGACTGGATGAAGAGCGCCAGCGGGTCTGCCGCGAAGACGGTGTCGAGATCGAGTTGACGGGCACCGAGTTCCGGCTGCTGCGCTACCTTATGACCCACACTGACCGGGTGCTTTCGAAGAGCCGCCTGACCGAGCATGTCTACGAAGGCGACCAGGACCGTGACAGCAATGTCCTCGAGGTCTATATCCGGCGCCTGCGCGACAAGATAGGTCGCGAGCGGATCGAGACGCGGCGTGGCCAGGGGTATCTCTACCGGAGCAAGTCGTGAACTCGCTGGAGCGCCGCTTCGTGGTCGGCCTGGCCGCCACGCTGTTGATCGTCTTCGGGTTCCTGTTCTGGGGGGCGATGGCGGCGGTCAAGTCGCTCAGTGAGGCCAATGTGTTGGCCCGCCTCGAACATGACGCAGAGGCCCTGCTGGCCGCACTGTGGGTGAATCCCAACGGCCAGGTGAAGCTGCGTGAGGGCCGCATCACACCGATCTATCAGCAGCCTTTGTCAGGGCACTATTTTCTGCTGACCTTCGATAATCGGCCGCCGCTGCGTTCCCGTTCGCTGTGGGATGAAACGCTGCAGGTGCCGCCACTTGCGGCAGGCGCTGCCAGCACGTTTCAGGCCGCGGGTCCGCAGGGCCAGTTTCTGCAATACCGCTCAGCAGGATACGAGAAGGGCGGGCTGCGATTCACCCTGACAGTTGCCGAAGACCTGACCCCGATGCTTGCCCATATCCATCGCTTCCAGGTGTTCGCCCTGGGGTTGCTGGCACTCGCGCTGCTGGTGATCGTGTCGTTGCAGCGTTATGTATTGCGCCGCGGTTTCCGCGCCCTCGACCGGGTGCGTGACGAAGTCAGCGGTGTGGCATCGGGCGAACGGCAGAGACTGCAGGCGCTGGGGCCGGTCGAGATCGCACCATTGACCACCGAGATCAACCGTCTGCTGACGCAGCTGCAGCTGCGCCTGCAGCGCTCGCGTCAGGCACTGGGAAACCTCGCCCATGCGCTCAAGGGGCCGCTCAGCCTGATGACCCGGGATGTCGATGGGCTGGACCTGCCGGCGACCGATAGACAGCGTCTCGCCGGCCGCATGGAGCGTATACGCACGCTGATCGAGCGCGAGTTGAAACGTGCACGCTTTGCCGGCGAGGGTGGCGGGCAGCGGTTCGCGCCACAGCGCGACATCCCCGAACTCGTGGACGCATTGACTCAGATCCACCGTGACCGCCATCTCGACATCTCGCTGGCGACATTGCCCGAAGGCACGCTGCCGTTCGACCATGAGGACATGCTCGAGTTGCTCGGCAACCTACTCGACAATGCCTGCAAGTGGGCGAACGGGCGGGTCCATCTGCAACTGTCGGTGCAGGCGGACAAGTTGCACATCACGGTGGCGGATGATGGTCCGGGAGTGCCCGAGGCTGACCGGGACGAGCTGCTGCATCGCGGTGCGCGTCTCGACGAGCAGGAGAGCGGGCACGGCCTCGGCCTGGCAATCGTCAATGACCTGGTGGGTGACCACGGAGGCTCGCTGGACCTGCAGCGATCAGCAGGGCTGGGCGGACTCGAGGTGCGGGTGGTGCTGCCGCTGCCTGCACATGGGGTTTGATCCGGCTGCGTATTCAATGCGCAGGTTCTTTCCGGTATTCAGCGTGATTTCAGCTTGATGGCTTAGTTTGAGAATCACACAGGGACAGGACAATTTACCGGCCTGCGTCCGACCAGGAAGGTCGCCGGACAGGCCACAGAACAGAGGAAAGCCATCATGTTGAACAAGACCATTCTTACATCCGCTGTCGGTGTTGCACTGCTGTGCGGCACGGCGTTTGCGAGTTCCGATGAAAACGAACGCCATGAGTATTACGAGCGTCGCGGTCCGATGCCGTTCGAGGTGCTCGATCTCAACCGGGACGGCGTGGTGACGCCCGAAGAGCATGCGCAGGTTCGCAGCGAGCGTCAGAAGGTGCGCAGCGAGCAGGGTTACCCGATGCGCAATGCCGCGTCCGCACCGTCCTTCGATCAGATCGACACCGACGGTGACGGCGCGATCAGTCGCAATGAACTCTATGGCTGGCAGGCCGGGCGTATGCAGCAACGGCCGGGCATGGGACCGGCCGCCCAGTGAGGACTCGGTCGGACGGACTGCCGAGGCAGTCCGTCCGATAACCGGCAGCGTCAGCCGTGTGAGCCGGTGCGGCGTATCTCGCCGCGCCGGTAATCCGGATCGATCCAGCAGCGGGGCAGTGATTCGTTGGAACAGAACACCAGCCCGATCTTCGAAAATGCCCGGGGATCGGGCATCTCCTCGCCGGCGTTGTAGCGCCCGATGATCTCGGACGCGAACGGGTCGTACAGGGCCGCGGGATCGAGGACCTCCACCAGCTCACCTGTCTTGCGCTCTTTGAGGAACACGGTGCACCTCCTTTGACCAATAGAGCTTCTTTGCCAAGTATGGGTCTGGTTCCGCCGTATGCAATCTGTACCCCGTGCGCTGCAGGGGTATTCAGGCCGGGGCCAACGCCGACTGCCCATAGCTGGCGCGGAGGCGGTATTGTGCGCCAGGCTGGATCGTGATCACTTCATCCGCCGCATTGGCTGTCTCAACACACAACAGGCGCCGGTAGTCATCGTCGGCGAGATCCTGCATCGAAGTGGAAATCGCTCGCCACGGGTTCCAGACCACCGCAGTGGTGCTACCGCTGCACGCGATGTCGATCCGCCGGCCAAGCGCCGGGTCACTGATGCCGAGTGGCTGCTTCACCTGCTGGTAGATGCGGTCCACCTCACCGTCGAACGCGACCGTGCCGGATTGCTCGAACCCCGCGAAGTCGCGCACCTTGTCGAGGTAACGGCAGCCGTCCAGTCCGTCGACGCCGGCCTGCTCGATGGCACCGACCAGGAAGTAGGTGTGGAATGCCTGGGTGATGTCGAACGGCCGGTCGCCGGTGTTGCGCGTGACCAGTTCGAGATCCAGGGTCTGACCCACCGTCACTACCAGGCTCAACGCGAAGTGGTGCGGCCACAGGGTGCGGGTGGTGTCGTCATCGTGCAGGCGCAACTCGACGCGCGTCAGGCCGGGCTCGGGTTGTGCAGTCGCGCCGACGCTCCACAGGCGCGTACGCACGAAGCCGTGTGCAGGCCGTCCCTGGCCCGTGGGATCGGCGCCGAACCAGGGCCAGCAGACCGGTACCCCGCCCTTGATCGCCTTGCCGTCGGCGTAATAGGCGCGCTCACTCAGGAACAGCAGCTCGTCTTCGCCATGCCGGTGATACGACAACACCTGTCCGCCGTATACGGAGATCACCGCGGTCGCGGCGGTGTTGGTGACCCTGATCTGCGGCAGGCTACCGGGGCCTTCAGTGATTTCGACGTGTCCGGGAATCGCAAAGTGTTGATTGAGTTCGATGATGTTCATGGCTCGTGGTGTCGGTGAATGCCGGAAGTCGGCGGGGCACGCATTCTAGTGCAGTGCGCGATGGGATTTGGAACCTGGATTGCAGTGGGCTCTGCCCGTAGGAGGCCAGCCCCTGGCCGATAGAGCGATCGCCGAGGGGCCTCGGCTCCTACAATGGCAGAGCCTTTGCGGGTTGCCGGCTCTGCGCGCCGGGGTCACAAGTCGCGGTATACGACAGCCCACTGCGTGTACAAGCGATGACGGTCGTTGTCATTGTGCTTGGTACGGGCGATATCGACACTGGCCCTGTCCTGTACCCGTTCCAGTTCCAGACGTTCCGCGGGCGTCAGGCGACCGTCCGCGCTGAACCGGCGTGCCATGTCGGCGATGCGCGCCTGCTGGGCATCGAGGCGCTGCAGTTCATCCCGGGTGAGTTCTCCGCTGCGCCAGCCGTTGTCGATGCGTTGCTGCTGTCTTTCCTGGCGACCGATGACGCGCGGGTCGCCGGGCAATGCATCGCGGCAGATTACGGTGACCACACCCTGGGCGCTGCCGTGGTGTCTTGCATGGCCACCGGGGCCCTGGTCGTGTGCAGATACATGGCCGGTGAAACCGATGGTGGCCAGAGTCAGTGCGGCGAAGCCTTTACGGATTGTGTTCACGATACGTTCTCCTGTCGACGTTGTGCGGGCCCGGAAGTGGCCCTCGATCGTGATACTGGACCCGGTTGGTTGAACCGCCGCTGAACGACGACGCAGTGGGTCGCGTCGATGGGTTCAGGTGTCTCTTGCAGCCGACCCGATGTCGAGTGTCGTGCGCTCACCGAGCGGCAGCCACAGGGTGACCGCAACGCCGGGCGGTGAGTCCCAGTTCTGTGCGTTCACCGAGCCGCCGTGATATTCGCAGATGAGGCGCACCAGGTAGAGGCCAAGTCCGAGGTGCGGTTCGTCCTGGCGACCTTCGCGGCCCGAGTACATCGATTGGAAGATATCGGCATCCGTTGGCAGCGCAGGTCCCTCGTTGCGCACGCACAGTGCGACCTGGCGGTTGTGCAGTGCGCAGTCGACTGTGATGGCGCTGCCGGGGCGATGGAAGTCGACCGCGTTGCCGATCAGCTTGTCCAGTGCCTGGCTGATCAGGTCCGGCACACCGGTGATCAGGATCTCGCGATCGGCGCCGTGCAACAGCAGCGGCACATCTGCGCGCGTGTCGCCGAGAGCCGCGATCTGCAGGCGCAGCAGGGCGGCGAGGTCGAATGTGACCGGCTCGGCCTGACGCAGCGCCTGTTCCAGGCCGGTCGCCTCGCGCAGGCGGGCCAGAATTTTCTCCAGGCGCTCTGCCCCAAGGCGGGCGCGCTGCAGGTAAGGCGCGGTGTCGCCGCCGGCCTGGTCGGCGTTGTCCAGGGAGCTGCGCACCACGGCCAGCGGCGTACGCAGCTCGTGCGCAAGGCGTGAGGCCATCGCCTCCAGGTAGTGGTTGTACTGGTGCAGGCGTTCCAGCACGCTGGCGAAACTGCGGCCGAGGTCGCCGATCTCGTCCCTCGAGTGATCGGGCTGCAGGCGGCCGATGATGCGCCCGTCGTGGCTCACTGCGCCCTCGATGCGGTCACGCAGACGGGTGATACGCGACGCGAGCAGGCTGGCGAATGCCAGCAGGCCGAGGCTGGTGACGGCGAACAGGATCAGGGTGACGCCGAACAGGCGTTGCAATGCCAGGTTCTGGATCGACAGGATCGCGTGCGTCGTCTGCTCCACCAGCACAGCGCCGCGCACGCCGTCACTGCTGCGGATCGGCACCGCGGCGCTGACCACGACGGCATCGCCATGTGCCGGCTGCCGGCGCAGGCTGGCAGGCCGGCCGCTCAGGGCATCGACCACGGGTGCGACGAACAGGTGCGTCTGGTCCGCCGGCAGGTCGGCCACCGCGTCTGCGTCGCGCGGCAGTACGGCGAGGATCAGGTCCTGCACGAACCACGGGATCTGCGACTGGTCCGCACTCAATGGCGCACTGGCGTCGAGGCGGCCGGCCTGGGCGATCACCAGCCCCTGGTGGTCGGTCACCCAAACCCGTGTCGCTGCCGGTGTCACCGAGGCCAGCACCTGATCGAGCAGTGCCGATCGCTCGACGATGCGCCCCAGGGCCTCGGCAGGGAACAGGTGACCGCTGGCCAGCACCTGGCGTGATCCACTCTCGAAGAAGCGCAGTGACAGCCGGTCGCGCAGCAGCTCCCGCGGCAGGCGCAGCTCCAGCGTGTAGCCGTTTTCGCTGTCCTGCCACTCGCCACGGATGGCTGTTTCCTGGTCGGTACCGGCGACCGGCGGATCGTTGTCGGATTTCAGCGCCCGTGCCACGACCCAGCCCGGTGCCTGTGGCTGTATACGGTAGCGCCGCAATGTACCGCCGGCGTCGGTCATCGCCAGGTCGACCGAATCGCCACCTTCACCGTAGTCGACCTGCGCATCGCGGACCCCGATCAGCAGGTAGAGATAGCGTTCGTGCTGGCCAAGGAAGATACGCGCCTCCAGCGAGTCGTCGACCGACTGCAGCACGGTGAAGTTGTTGTCAAAACGTGCCCATTCGTCGCGATAGCCATCGAGCTGAGGGGCTTCGTCGAGGCGGTGCAGGTACAGATTGCGATAGGTGAGTACCGAGCCAGGCTTCGCCACGCCGTGAAAAGCCTCCTCGTGGCCATGCATGATGTTGGCGACCGAACTCGCTGTGGTCTGCAGGGACTGCTCCTGCACGTCGCGCAGAAAGTGCTCGGTCTCCTGGATAAACCGGTATCCAGCCCACGGGATACCAAACAGTGTGAGCGACACCAGCAACAGCTTGAAGCGCACCCGGTGCCAGAAACGCGGTCGTGACATGCCGCGTTATTCCTGTGTCACCCAGCGATAGCCCGCGCCGTACACCGCCTCGATAGCGTCGAATGCCGGGTCCACCTGCTGGAACTTTCTGCGGATGCGCTTGATATGCGACGTGATCGTGGCGAGGTCGACGTAGGTGTCAGCCGCCTCCATCAGCTGTTCACGGCTCTTCACATGGCCCGGATGGCGCACCAGGGCATACAGGATCCACAGCTCCGTGACCGTCAGCTCCACGGGCGCGCCGTGCCAGCTGACCCGCATCTGCTCCGGCTGCAGGTGCAGCGGGCCGTCTTCGACAGTGTGCTCGTCCGGCGGTTGCTCGCGGACTGCCTCGGCGCGGCGGAACAGCGCACTGACGCGTGCGCTGAGCTGATGCAGGCTGACGTCCTTGGTCACGTAGTCGTCGGCACCTACCCGCAGTCCGGCAACCGTATCGATGTCACTGTCGCGGGCGGTCAGGAAGATGATCGGCAGCGTGGCCGACCGGCTGCGCAGTTCACGGCACAGATCAAAACCGGCATCGAACTCATCACCCAGGCCGATATCGAGTATCGCCAGGTCGGGCAGCTTTCTGCCCATGCCGCTGCTGGCCGCCGCGCGTTCGCCATAGGTCTCGACGCGGTAGCCCTGGCGCCGGAACAGGTCGGCGTAGTTCTCCCGAATCATCGGCTCGTCTTCGACGATGGCAATGGTCTTGGCCATGTTGCGTGTGTCCGCGGTTAGTCTGCCGCGATCAGTTTACCCGCAAAAAAACCACTGCCTGTTTTTCGCCACCTTGTGTCCCCGCAATTCCCTGTTCCTGCGAGCGCCCGGCCATTCACGGCGACTGTAATTGCCAGCACAACCGGCGCAGGCCAGGAGGCCGCAATCCGCCACGGACGGCACGCTGGACCAATTCGACAAGCGGTGCAAACCCAAGGGGGCAAGTGTGGTGATCAAACCGACCCGGCCGAGACAGGCGGCATTCTGGTACTACCTCGGGGCGAGTGGCGTGCTGCAGCCGCTCAGCGGCGAGTTTCTTTACCGCTCGCCCGAGGAGCCGCTGCGGGTCACCTGTCGCCGCGTCAGGCCGTCCCGGGAGAATGCGCATGTTGCGTGCTGAGTCACGTGCCTGGCTCGGCCTGTTGGGGCGCGCGCTGTGGGGCGGCCTTTCGGTCAGCCTTTTGCTGGCGGCACTGGTGATGCTGGTCGGGCCGGCCGAGGCCGCCGGTGAGCAGGCCGGGTTGCGGATCTATGCGACCGACGGTGCCGGGCTCGGCAATGCGCCGTCACTGGATACCAGGATTGCGATCGGGATTTCCGGAGTGATCGCACGCGTCCGTGTGGAGCAGCGCTTTTACAATCCGCACAAGGACTGGGTGGAAGGCGTCTATGTGTTTCCATTGCCGCAGAACGCCGCGGTCGACCGCCTGCGGATGCGTTACGGCGGGCGACTGATCGAAGGTGAGATCCAGGAACGACAGCAGGCACGCCAGAACTACGAGCGTGCCCGGGACGCCGGGCAGGGCGCCGGCCTGCTCGAGCAGCAGCGCGCCAATGTCTTTACCACCGCGGTCGCCAATATCCCGCCCGGTGAAGCGGTTGCCATCGAGATCGAGTTTCAGCACGATCTTGCCTGGCAGGACGGCGGTTTTTCCCTGCGCCTGCCGCTGGTTGTTGCGCCCAGATATATCCCTGGTGCGCCAATGCCGGGTGCATTGCACGGGTTCTCGGCTCACGGTTGGGCGGGCGATACCGACCAGGTGCCCGATGCCTCACAGATCACGCCGCCGGTCGCGGTGTCGGCAAACGATTCCCTGAACCCGGTGACGATCACCGTGGACCTGAACGCCGGGCTCGATCTTGCTGAGGTGGTCAGCGCCTCGCACCGGATCGACGTGGTCCGGCAGTCACACGGCCATTACCGCATCGGGCTGGCGCGCGGCAAGGTGCCGGCAGAACGGGATTTCGTCCTGAGTTGGCGGCCGCTGCTGGGACAGCAGCCCAGTGCGGCACTGTTCACCGAAGTCTGGGAGGGCAGGCACTACGGCCTGTTGATGCTGATGCCGCCGCAGGCCACGGCATTGCCGCAGCGTGTCGGGCGTGAACTGGTTCTGGTTGTGGATACCTCCGGGTCGATGCACGGTGACTCTATTGAGCAGGCGCGGGCGGCCCTGCTGCGTGCACTGCAGCAACTCGGTCCGGGTGATCGCTTCAACGTCATCCAGTTCAACACCGATGTGCACGCGCTTTTCGACAGAGCACGCCCGGCCGACCAGGTGCACCTGCAGCAGGCGAAACGCTACGTGACGGGACTGCGGGCCGACGGCGGTACCGAGATGCTGCCGGCGATGCGCCTCGCACTACGCGATCCGAGCCCCAGCGGTCTGCTGCGCCAGGTGGTGTTCCTGACTGATGGCGCAGTCGGCAACGAACAGGCGCTGTTCGAGGCAGTGGCGCAGGAAATCGGCGCCAGTCGCCTGTTCACCGTCGGTATCGGTTCGGCGCCGAACGCCTTGTTCATGACCCGGGCGGCGCAAGCCGGTCGTGGCACCTTCACCTACATCGACAGCGGCGCACAGGTGCAGGGCACGATCGACCGCCTGTTCCGCCAGCTCAGCGCCCCGGTGCTGACCGACCTGCGCTTGCATTGGCGACGGGGCGAAGGTGACGCAGCGGTGCAGCAGGCGCCGGTCCAGGTGGCCGATCTATACGCCGGCGAGCCATTGATCGTGGCGGTGGCTGCAGACGGTGCGCCGACGCAGGTCGACGTCGCGGGTGGTTTCGGTACCGTGGACTGGCAGCAGTCTGTGACGTTGTCCGGTGGGGCGGCACTGGGTGGCATTCATGCGCTGTGGGCGCGACGCATGATCGATGACTGGTTGGCGCGCCACGCCAGTGGGGAGGACGGCGAGGTGGTCAGGCAGTCCGTATTGCAGCTGGCGCTTGAACACCGGCTGGTCAGTCGGTACACCAGCCTGGTGGCGATCGAGCACACACCGGTTCGTCCTGCGGATGCGCCGCTCAAGTCCGGGGCTTTGCCCGTGCGGCTGCCGGCGGGCTGGTCGGCGAGCGCGGTGTTCGGCCGGTTGCCTGGAACCGCCACGCCAGCGCCATTGTTCCTGATGTTGGGACTGGCCTGTCTGGCGCTGGCCTGGGTCCTGCGCAGGCGCTGGATATGAGCACTGCATGGCGCTCCCGGCTGGTGCTCCTGACCCTGATCGGTGGCATCGGTCTGTTGTTGCACGCGGCCTACTTGCCGGCCAAGGCATGGCTCGCCCAGCATCTGCTCGAGCAGGCGTGGCAGCGACGCCTGGCGGGGCAGCCAGCTCAGCCGCCCTGGCCGGGCGCCGACATGCGTCCTCTGGCTCGCCTGCACCAGCCTCGTCTGGCTGTCACGCAGGTGGTACTGGATGGCGCCAGCGGACGTGTACTGGCCTTCGGTCCGGGCCATGTCACGGGTTCGGCGCTGCCGGGCGAACACGGAAACATCGTGATCAGTGGGCACCGCGACACCCATTTTCACTGGCTCAGGGAGCTGCAGGACGGTGACCTGCTGACGCTTGAGTCGGGCGACGGGACGGTTCGGCGTTACGCGGTGAACCGGGCGGCGGTGCATCAGGAGACGGAGATCGGTTTGCTGGATCCGCTGGCCGATGATCAGCTTCGGCTGTTCACCTGTTATCCGTTTGACGGTCTCTATCCGGGTACGCCGTTGCGCTACGTGGTTACAGCGCTTCCTTTAGCGATGTGACCGGCGTGACTGCCTCGCTGGAACCGGTCGCATGGGTCCTGGCGACCGAGAAGCGACTGTGGCGGACATGGCGGTGCTGCTTGACGTCGTACATCGCGCTGTCGGCGGCGTTGAAGGCATCCGCGGGCCCGCTGTAGACGTGAGCATCGATCTGCGCCACGCCAATACTGAGCGGGCACAGTTTCAGTGGCTGTCCGTGTCCTTCAGTGAGGCGGCGATCGTGATCCTGGACAAGGGCAGAGAGCCATTCCTCGACACGATCCACCGCCATGTTGGTGAGGACCAGGGCGAATTCGTCCCCACCGAGGCGCGCGACTATGTCAGTGGCGCGCACCCGTGAGCGCAGGAACAGGGCGGTTTCCTGCAATACCAGGTCGCCGGCGGCGTGGCCGAATTCGTCGTTGATGTGCTTGAAGTCATTGAGGTCTATAACCACCAGGGTCGAGGGCCGCTGGCGCCGTGATTGCTCGTGCAGGTGCGCCAGCATCAGGTCGAAATAGCGCCGGTTGAATACACCGGTCAGCGGATCGGAAAGCGACTGTTGCCGCAGCTCCTGGCTTTGATTCTGGATCTTCAGCGCCAGGTGCTCGATGTCGGCCATCAGGATACCTGCCTCCTTGATGGCCGGTGGTCTTTCCGGTCGCCGGTAACGCCCCTGCAGCACGTCTGCGAGGGCGGTGTGCACGCGTGCCATGTCCGCGGAAAATCGCCCGTAGGTGGCGCGTGCGACCGAGATCATCAGGATCGAAATGGACACCAGAATAGCCAGATCGGCGACGATCAGGTCGGTGAAGTAGGCGTTGCGCGGGTGCGGCGGCCTGTGCAGGACCAGTTCCCAGGCCGTATCCGGGACCTCTGCACGGTAGGTTGCAGTTTCCTGCTGTTCCGCCGGGTCGCCGATCTGCAGCTTTTCCTGGCCCTGGCTGTCGAGCAGGACAAAACGGTCACCCTGGGAGGCGATTCCCTGAAGGATGTCTTCAAGAACGCCGAGACGGAAGCTGACGAACAAGGTGCCTGCTGGTTCGCTCGACGGTGACACCACCTTGGCCAGGAGGTCGAAGTGCTCGAATCCCGCGACGTCGGTGTGCAGCAGAGGGTAGTCGATCGTGTCGCCGGCAGCGAAATACTGCATGTCGCGCTGACAGGCGGCGCCGACGCGCAGCGTCAGCGGATCGCCGAATACCACCCCCTGTGACGATGCCAGCGCGGTGCCGAGCGTCCCGGGCAACAGGCGCCCGATCGTGACCGACCATTGCACGATGTCCCCTTGTTCGCCGAATTCGAGCAGGTTGCTGACGTCGGGATTGCTGGAAACCTGTTGCAGGATTCCCTGGTAGAAGCGGATCTGGTTGCGGATCGCAAATGCAGCGTTGTGCACGGTATCATGTGCTTCCGCATCGAAGTGGTCCTCGATCGTCCTGAAGTTGTCCTGCAACACGTACAAGCCGGCAGCGGTGGTCACGAACGTGGCCGTGATCAGCAGCGCAATCAGCACAGTGGCAAGTTTGCCTATGGAAAGTTGCACGTGTCGGAGTCCTGTCCGTTCAGTCCTATTGATGCAACAGCGGCAAATGCCTGGGAATTCTTGAGAATGGCAGTTGGGAATGAATTTTCTGCGACGCAGCTCCTTCGCTTTGCGTATGGCATGCGACATGCTTCGCACCCCACCGATGTAACAAGGCAGCTCGCAGAGTCCTGATGGCGACACGCAAGAGAAAACAACCCGCCCGGCGTCGCCGCACGACGCGTAAACGTCAGGGCAGTCGACGCAGCTGGTGGAGGCCGCTGACGGCGCTGGTGGTGCTGGCCGCACTCGTGGTGCTCGGCTATTCGGTGTATCTGGGCAAGACCGTGCGCGTGAAGTTCGACGGTCAGCGATGGGCCGCACCGGCGCAGATCTTCGCCCGGCCGCTCGATCTGTATGCCGGGGCCAGCGTTTCCGCCGCGCAGCTGAAGGCCGAACTGACGTTTCTCGGTTACCGCGAAGTCGGCAGGGTCTCGGGCCCGGCGCAATGGGCGCAGAGCGGCGACCGTTTCGCCATCCACATCCGTGACTTCACCTTCTGGGACGGCAGGGAGACAGGGCAGTCGGTCCTGGTGGACATCCGCGGCGGTGCCGTGGCGCAGATCCGCAGCGAACGCGGTGGCGCCGAGATCGATCTGCTGCGTCTCGAGCCGGCATTGGTCGGCAGCATCTATCCGGCTCACAACGAGGATCGCGTCCTGGTCCAGCGGGCGGACCTGCCCGGGCACCTGGTCAACGGTCTGCTGGCGGTCGAGGATCGGCGCTTTTTCGAGCACGGCGGGGTGGACCTGCGCGGGATCGCACGTGCGCTGCTCGCCAACCTGCAGGCCGGCAAGGCGGTGCAGGGCGGCAGCACGCTGACCCAGCAGCTGGTCAAGAATTTCATCCTGACCTCCGAGCGCTCGCTGTGGCGCAAGGTCAATGAGGCGCTGATGGCCCTGATGGTTGACGCGCGCTACAGCAAGGACGAGATCCTGGAGGCCTACGCCAACGAGATATTCCTTGGTCAGGAGGGCGGCCGTGCGATTCATGGGTTCGGTCTTGGCGCCTATTTCTATTTCAATCGGCCGGTGAACGAGCTGCGCCTGCACGAGGCGGCGCTGCTGGTCGGCTTGGTGAAGGGGGCCTCGTTCTACAACCCCCGGCGGCATCCTCAGCGTGCGCTGGAACGCCGCAACCTGGTGATCGAGCAGATGCTGGCGCAGGGCTTTATCGGCCAGGCCGAGGCCGACGCGGCGAAGCGACAGGGCCTGGGGATCACCGAGGCCGGTACCCTGGACAGTCAACGCGTCCCGGGTTTCGTCGAACTGGTCAGGCGCCAGTTGCGGCGCGATTACCGGGAGGAGGACCTCACTTCAGAGGGGCTGCGTATCTTCACGACGCTCGATCCATGGATCCAGCAGCAGGCCGCCGGTGCGCTCGGTAAACGACTCGAGAGAATTGAAAAGGCACGCGGGATCGAGCGTGGCAGCCTGCAGGGTGCCCTGGTCGTGGCCTCTGCCCAGGACGGCGAGGTGCAGGCACTGGTCGCCGACCGCAATCCCGGATATGTCGGTTTCAACCGTGCGCTGGACGCGGTGCGGCCGATCGGTTCGCTGGTCAAGCCGGCCGTCTACCTGGCGGCGTTGTCGCGTCCGGAGCAGTTCACGCTGACCACGCCAATCGAAGACAAGGCGGTCGACATGACGCTACCGGCCGGGCAACGCTGGCAGCCGCAGAACTACGATCGCAAGGTCCACGGCACCGTGGCACTGCACGAGGCCCTCGCGCGTTCGCTCAACCTCGCCACCGTGAATCTGGGGATGCAGGTCGGGCTCACGCCGGTGATCGCGACGCTGCGCGCACTCGGGGTCGAGCGCGAGATAGATGCCTTCCCTTCGCTGCTGCTCGGTGCGATCTCGCTGTCGCCGTTCGAGGTGAGCCAGGTCTACCAGAGCCTGGCGGCCGGTGGTTTCCACTCGCCGCTGCGCGCCATACGCGCCGTCCTCGACGCGCAGCAGCAACCGCTGCAGCGCTATCCCCTGACCGTGACCCAGGCGGCCGACCCGGCGGCGGTGTTCCTGCTGACGCGCAACCTGGTCGAGGTTGCCGAGTCAGGGACTGCTGCCTCACTGCGCCAACTGCTTCCGCAGGGGCTGCAGGTGGCCGGCAAGACAGGTACCACCAATGATCTGCGCGACAGCTGGTTTGCCGGATTCTCGGCAGATCATGTCGCGGTGGCCTGGGTGGGGCGTGACGACAACGCGCCGACCGGCCTCAGTGGTGCCAGCGGCGCCTTGCCGGTTTGGGCCGACCTGATGCGCAGCATCGACAATCAGCCTCTGCAGCTTGCAGCCCCGTCCGGTGTCGAATATCACTGGGTCGATACGGCCGGTCGCCTCGCTGCCGAAGGTTGTGCTGGTGCGGTAGCGTTTCCCTACATCGCCGGCTCGCAACCGAAGACGCGTGCCGACTGCAGCGAAAGCGAACAACAGGGTTTGGGAGGTTTATTGCGTGGCCTGTTCAACTAGTCTTGCCCGGGTCATGGCCCGGTCGATGCCCGATTTCACCAGCAGGGCACCTGGATCCGTCACCCGTGCCGCATTGTTGCTGGCCGTGCTTGGTGCAATGCTGGTGAACGCCGGTTGTGGCGGGCTCAGTCGATCGGATCGGCCCGCCAAGGTCGAACAGGCACGCGGCACGGCCGCCGCGCCGGCGGTGACCACGGATACGCAGATCGCCGCTTATACGCCGCCGGCCGAACCGCGGATCGCCAGGCCGGAGCCGAATCGTGCGGTGGCTGTGTTGATGCGCCGTGCCGAGGATCAACGACGCAGCGGTGAACTCGATGCGGCCACGGTGAGCCTCGAGCGCGCCTTGCGCATAACGCCGGACGATGCGCTGTTGTGGCAGCGTCTTGCCGGGGTGCGGTTGGCGCAGCAGCGCCACGAGCTTGTGCTGCAGCTGGCGGCCAAGTCGAACGCGCTGGCAAAGGCAGATGACCGCGGGCTGCGCAGCGAAAATTGGCGGCTGATTGCGCAGTCGCGTCGCGCCCTGGGTGACAGCAGCGGTGCGCGAGAGGCGGAACGGCAGGCGGCGGCGTTACGCTGATCGTGTGCCAGGGTGATTCGGCCGGTGGCAGTCTGTGCTATGGCGGCTGACAATTTTCAACAGGAGGTGTGCATGGCGGATATCCAGCTTTCTTCGCAGCTGTTCGAGGACGTTCAACAGGCGGTGCTGCGCCAGCAGCCGGACGCCGATCAGGGCGTGATACTGCAGTATCTCGCGGCGGTGATGGGGTACATGCTCGGCAGTCAGCGTGCGATGACGTCGTCGGATCGTGATGCGTTGATGGACGATCTTTGCGCATTTGCCCGACATGTGGTCGACGACCTGACTCAGCGCGAGCAGGAGGCCAGCCAGCCGCCGGCACAGGCGTTCGGCTACTGGACCCCGCCCGGCGCCTGACGGCGCCTCGAGGGTGCGTCGGCCCTTGGCCGGCAACGCGTCTGAAGTATTTTCCTGCTTCGGTATAGAATCGGTTTGACCAAACCGAGAGAAGCGCCCGCGTGAGCAACCCCTATGCCGCTGACAAACTGATCGCGCAAGCCCGCCAGCTCGCCGCGGAATACCGCCGCACGATGGGCAAGCCACTGCCTGGAATCAGCAGTGAGATCGCCGAACACGATGCGGTACGTCTGCTCGGTCTCGAACCCAAGGCCAGCCAGGATGCGGGCTGGGATGCGGTCGATCCGGCGACCGGCCGACGCGTGCAGATCAAGAGCCGCACCATCTTCGACGAGACCAAGGGCGGCGAGCGCATCGGCCAGCTGAAGGTGAATCAGCAGTGGGATGCGGTGATCCTCGTGCTGATGGACGAAGACTACGAGCCTTACGAGATCTACGAGGCCCTGCGCGAAGACCTCGAAGACGTCGTCGATGCCTCCAGCAGTGGCCGCTCAAAGCGCGGGGCCATGTCGGTTGCCCGCTTCAAGATCGTCGGTGAACTGGTGTGGGACCGGGTGAACGGCCGCTACGACGGGGTCTGGGACAATCAGGCCGGTTGAGTCCTGCTGATGGAAATCGCCGAAGTACTCGGGCCCGATGGCTTGCTGGCACGTTCGATCGATGGCTTCGCGTATCGATCGCAGCAACTGGGCATGGCCGAGGCAGTGGCCGCAGCGCTCGATCAGGGCGGCAGCCTGGTCGCCGAGGCCGGCACCGGCACCGGCAAGACCTTCGCGTACCTGGTGCCGGCGCTGTTGTCCGGCCAGAAGGTGATCATCTCCACCGGCACACGCAATCTGCAGGACCAGCTGTTCCTGCGCGATCTGCCGCGCCTGCGCGAGGCCATGGCCAGCCCGGCGCGGGTCGCGCTGCTCAAGGGCCGGGCCAACTACCTGTGCATCCACCGCATGGAATCGGCGATGCTGGATGCCCGCGGCCAGCGTCGCGAAGATCTGCGCTGGCTGCTCAAGGTACGCGACTGGTCGGCGCACACCGATCGTGGCGACATCAGCGAACTCGGAGATGTCCCCGAGGATGCTGCGATCTGGCCACTGGTCACCTCGACCACCGACAACTGCCTGGGACAGGAGTGCAGTGCCTGGAGCCGCTGCCACCTTGTCGAGGCACGGCGGCGTGCCCAGGAGGCCGACGTGGTGGTGGTCAATCATCATCTGCTGTGCGCCGATTTTTCGCTCAAGGACGATGGTTTCGGTGAGCTGCTGCCAGCCGCCGATGCGTTCATCGTCGATGAGGCCCACCAGCTGCCCGAGGTCGCAAGCAATTTCTTTGGCACCACGGTAAGCACGCGGCAGATCCTCGATCTGATGCGCGATACCCAGGCCGAGTACCACCGCGAGGCCGGCGACCTGCCGAAGCTGCTGGAGCATCTGGACGTCGTGTCCAAGTCGGCACGTGACCTGCGCCTCGCTTTCGGACAGACACTGCGGCGCGGTCCGTGGAATGAGATCGAGGCCGACTCCGCGGTGACGCAGGCGTTGGACGACTGCCGTGATCGCCTGGATGAGCTGCACGGCATGCTTGAGGCGATCCAGGGACGGGGCAAGGGCCTGGATGCCTGCCTGGCGCGCTGCGAGGGGCTTGGCCGGCAGATCGACGGCCTGGTCAGCCCCGAAGAGGGCGGCGATGTGATCCGCTGGTTCGAGACGCACCCGCAGAGCCTGCGCCTGAACAGCACGCCGCTGGATGTCGCCGACGTGTTTCGGTTGCAGATGCAGCGGCACCCGGCTTCCTGGATATTCACCTCGGCAACCCTGGCGGTAGGCGACAGTTTCGAACACTTCCAGCGTCAACTCGGCCTTGACGATGCCCTGACGTGCAAGTGGGACAGTCCGTTCGACTACTCAAACCAGGCGCTGTGGTACGTGCCGCGCGGTATGCCGCAACCCAGCGATCCCGGGTACACCCAGGCAGTGGTCGAGCTGGTGCTGCCGATCGTCGAGGCGAGCGCAGGCCGCGCATTCCTGCTTTTCACCAGCCATCGCGCGTTGCGCGAGGCCGCCGACCTGCTGCACGAGCGTCTGACTTTTCCCCTGCTGGTCCAGGGCAGTGCGCCCAAGGCCGAACTGCTGGAACGCTTCGTCGAGCATGGCAATGCGGTGCTGCTCGGTACAGCGAGTTTCTGGGAGGGCGTGGACGTACGTGGTGAAGCGCTGTCCGTGGTGATTATCGACAAACTGCCGTTTGCCTCGCCCGGTGACCCGGTGCTGCAGGCGCGCCTCGACGCGGTCAGACGAAGCGGCGGCAACCCGTTCATGCAGCACCAGGTTCCGCAGGCGGCGATTGCGCTCAAGCAGGGCGCAGGGCGACTGATCCGCGACGTCACCGATCGAGGCGTGCTGGTGTTGTGCGACCCGCGGTTGCTGAAGAAAGGCTATGGACAGACTTTTCTCGACGCCATGCCGCCGTTCGCCCGTACGCGCGACCTTGAGCAGGTGCTGGCGTTTTTTCGGTAGACTGCGGCACAAACCAGGCAGACGCGGAGATTGCATGTTCACTCGACGACCGGGAAGCCAGCGGTTGCTGTTGCCAACACTGTTGCTGGCAATGATCGGTGCTGTGTCGGCAAGTGCAGACGGCAGCGATGTGGTGCCGACGCGGGACCCGGCGACTGGCCTGATGAGCTGGAAGTACGAAGGCGATGGCCTGGGTATCGAGCTGCTGCAGGTGCCGCCGGATTTCATCCGCGCCAGCTACTCGGCACGCGACCTGCCGGCTGCGGTGTCGGAGGCGGTGGCGACGCGTTGCGTGTTCGGCACCATCGTTCGCAACATCTCGGACAGGCAATTGCAGTACCGTGTCGCGGACTGGCGGTATACGGCCGCAGACGGTATCGAGAAGCCGATCAAGACCAAGAGCGAGTGGCTCGAGGAATGGCACGGCATGGGCGTGCGCTTCAGCTGGTCGATCCTGGCCGATGATTCGGTATTCGCGGTCGGGGACTGGATTCAGGGATTTACGACGATGCCGGAACCACACGGCAGCGTGGTCAACTTGCGTGTGGTGTGGTCGATCGAGGGAGTCCGTTATGAAAAATGGTTGCCGAATCTGCAATGTGCGCCAGCGCCTGCGGCGGGTTGACTGGGGTGTTCTGCTGCTGACTGCATTGATGGCAGCGGCGGCGGGCGCCGCCGAGCTGCCGCCGCTGGGTCACAGCATGAACCCGGTGTCACCGCCGCTTCCTGCGCCGACGTTCAGCCTGCCGGACATGGACGGGACCGAGCACGAACTCGGCAGCTTTCGCGGCAAGGTGGTGATGCTCAACTTCTGGGCCACCTGGTGTCCTCCCTGCCGTCGTGAAATGCCGTCGATGCAGCGGCTTTACGACAAGTACAAGGACCGCGGCCTGGTCGTGGTGGCGGTCAACCAGTGGGAGGATCCCGACCTGGTCTTTCAGTTTTCGGGCAGCCTGAGCCTGGCGCCGGAATTCCCGATCCTGTTCGATCGGGAGAGCCGTATCGCCGAGCTGTACGCGGTCAAGGGGCTGCCGACGACCTACCTGCTGGACAAGGAAGGCAATATCCGTTTCCAGGCAATCGGTGGACGTGAGTTCGATCATCCGGATGTCGAGGCCCTGATCGAAAGCCTGCTGTGAGGCCCACTGCACAGGCGAGGCGGGGCTGCAAAAACTTACGGCAACGGGTGCCCTGATGTCTCCACGCAAGCTTGTGAATGGACTTCGCTTCGACAATCTCCGGGGTGATGTCTACGGTGGACTGACCGCTGCTGTCGTAGCGCTGCCGCTGGCGCTGGCGTTCGGTGTTTCGTCGGGTGCGGGGCCGATTGCGGGCGTGTACGGCGCCATCTGCGTCGGCTTTTTTGCCGCGCTGTTTGGCGGTACCCCGGCGCAGGTGTCCGGCCCCACTGGCCCCATGACTGTGGTCATGGCGGCGATCTTTACCCAGTACACCTCGCTGTATCCGGGCGATCCGGCACACGGTGCGGCGCTGGCATTCACTGTGGTGATGATGGGCGGCGTCATGCAGCTGGCCTTCGGTCTGCTGCGTTTCGGCAGGTTCATCGAACTGGTGCCGCTGCCGGTGGTGTCCGGATTCATGAGTGGCATCGGGATGATCATCATCCTGCTGGAGATGCCAGCGCTGCTGGGCCATGCGTCACCGTCCAGTCCGATCAGTTCTGCGATGGCGGTTCCACAGGCCTGGCGTGACCTCAATCCCTCCGCACTCGGGCTGAGTCTGCTCAGTCTGCTGATCGTCTATTTCATGCCCAAGGCATGGGGTCGCGTGGTGCCGTCTCCGTTGGTCGCGCTTGTTGTCGGCACGCTTGTCGCGGTGATGTTTATCGCGCCCGGCAGCGTACCTGTACTCGGCGATATCCCGAGCGGCCTGCCAAGCCTGCAGCTTCCCGCGATAGAGCCGGCGCTGTTGGTCGACATGCTGGTATCGGCGCTGACGCTCGCCGCGCTGGGGTCGATCGATTCGCTCTTGACCTCGCTGGTTGCGGATAACGTGACACGTACCTACCACGACTCCGATCGTGAGCTGGTGGGGCAGGGCATCGGCAACGCGGTGGCCGGCCTGCTGGGCGGTCTGCCCGGTGCCGGTGCCACCATGCGCACCGTGATCAACGTCAAGGCTGGGGGCAGGACCCCGATCTCGGGTGCGCTGCATGCCCTGGTGTTGCTGGCGATCGTGCTCGGCGCCGGGGTATTGGCCAGCCAGATACCGCATGCCGTGCTTGCAGCGATACTGATCAAGGTTGGTACCGATATCATCGACTGGGATTTTTTGCGCGCGGCACGCCGTACCCCAGGCACCGATGTGTTCATCATGCTGGTGGTGTTTCTGCTGACGGTGTTTGTCGATCTCATCAAGGCGGTCGCAGTCGGCATGGCGATAGCCGGCATGATCTTTATGAAGCGTATGTCTGATCTGCAACTGCGTAGCATCGATGTTTATCGCGATGCCGACGAGAGCACCCCGTTGCAGGGAGAGGAGCGGAGGATACTGCGTGATTCCGACGGCCAGATCCTGCTCATTCATTTCGGCAGCCCGATGAGTTTCGGTGCGGCCAAGGGTATGGCGCGGCAGCTGTCACTGTTCGGCGATTACCGGGCGCTGGTTCTTGATCTGTCCGACATGCCCGAGATCGACTTCACAGCGACGCGCTCGCTGCTTGATGTCGTCTGCAACGCGGCGCATGCCGGTCGCAGCGTGGTGCTGTGCGGTGTCAGGCCTTCAGTCGCGCAGGCGATCGATCGTCATGGCATTCGTGAGCAAGTGCTTGCAAGCCCCGGTGGCAGTATCGAGGCCAATCGGATTCATGCACTTCAACACGTCGAAAAGCAATTGTCGCAAAGCGACTGACAGCCAGGCGCCATTGCCGGCCAGGCCCCGAGTCCATCAATGGCCATCGTCCACCAGGAATCAGCTATCGCCACGTCATTCACACTCGCGGCGTCAAGATGCTGTCCGCGCGCCGGTACCTCGTGTCATGCCCCTTCTTGACTGACCGACACAGACCAGTTGCCGCACGACGCCGCCCCGGCGTTTCCCGTGTGACCAGGCTGGTCTGTGTGCAAGGCGTTGTCCCATAGGCTGGAATCGATCAATTCGATTTGAAATATCGAACATTCTTTCAAAGCGGGGGACGTAGACTTGGCCCGTTGAAGATGGCCGGCGGCTTGCTTCATACGCAGATTATTTCTCAACAGGAATAGGGCATGGCGCGTTCAAATGGTTGCGACCGCAAGCGAGCTCGATGCCGCCGGCTGCGGTTCCCGCCAGCGAATGCGCAGAGGTAAGGCAGCGACATGCAAGGTCTCCTCGTACTACTGATCGCATTGCCGCTGGTGACTGCGTTGTTCACGATCGTGGCATCCGGCCGCTTCGCGCAGCGCATTGCCAGGATCAGCGTGGCCGGTACCGCGACCACTTTTCTTCTCGCGACGGTGTTTCTGTGGCAGGCGCTCGGCGGTCATGCAATGCAGTCCGTGGTGCTTGCGCAGACATGGGGCATCCTGACCGTCGATCCGCTGAGTGCATTGTTGGCGTTCGTGATATCGGGTATCAGCCTGATCGTTCACATCTATTCCGTGCGCTATATGGCTGAGGAGACGGGCTATGCGCGCTTCTTCGCAATGCTCGACCTGATGACAGCCACCCTCCTGCTGATGGTGTGCGCCGGAGACCTGATAACTCTCCTGGTTGCATGGCACCTTGTAGGCGTGTTGCTGTACTTTCTGTTGGGTCAGGACATGCGCAGCCGTTCCGCGCATCGTTATGCGCTTTGGACGTTCCTCACCTACCGCTTCGGCGATCTGCCCCTCGTACTTGCCGCGGTGCTCCTTTTCAGTGCCTACGATACCTGGTCGTTGAGTGAGATATTTTCCCGCATCACCGCCGACCCACTCGGACATGAATTCCTTGGGCTGCCACTACCGGAGCTGGTGGCGGCGCTGATCGCACTTGCGGCTTTCGCTCGCTCCGCGCAGTTTCTGCTGCACACCTGGTTGCCCTACACCATGGGCGGGCCGACGCCGGTTTCGGCCTTGATGCATGCGGGTATCGTCAACGCCGGCGGTTTCCTGATCAACCGCTTTGCGCCGGTATTCGTGCACGCTGGCGACGTTTTGCACTGGCTTTTCATCGTGGGTCTCGTGACGTCGCTGGTCGGCTCGGTCCTGATGCTGGCGCAGAACGACGTCAAGAAGGCGCTTGGCTACTCTACGATGGGGCAGATGGGATTCATGATCATGGAGTGCGGCGTCGGTGCCTTCTCGCTTGCGATCTATCATCTTATCGCCCACGGCCTGTTCAAGGGGACTCTGTTTCTCGGTTCCGGCGGTGTCATCAAGGCGTCGCGCAAAGACGACGGGGTGCCCAAAGACGAGCTCTACACCTTTGTCGTCGAACGTCGTCCGCCCCGACAGCGTCAACCCTGGCTGCTCATGGCGCTGATCACGCTCGCGGTACCGATTTCCATCCTGGTCGCCGCGCATTTGCTGGTGTCGCAGGACTTCTTCCAGAAGCAGGGTGCGATCGTGTTGCTGTTCTTCGGCTGGGTCACCGGGGCACAGCTTATCTTCGCCACTTACCGTATGCGCACGCGGAACGTGTGGCAGCTGGTCACGCTAATCGTGTTTTCGTTCGCGGTGGTTGTTGTCGGTTACACGCTGATCAGCCACGCATTCGATATCTTCCTTTATCCGGATCCGGGTTTCCGTGCCCAACTCTATGCGGCAGCAGATGTCGACATCTTCTGGTTCGATGTCCTCGTGGTGTTGATGACGCTTGTGGTGGTATCGGGCTGGCTGTTGACCTACTACGCCGAACAGCAGGGTCGACGGAGAGCACGGCCACTGGCCGGGCTGTGGTCGAGTGCGTATGCGGTGATCGCGCGCGAGTTCTACGTCGCTGCGCTATACGGGCGGTTGTCGGCATCCCTGATGCGTGCTGTAAACCGGATCAATGTCCTGTTGCGGTGGGCCTGACATGTTGTCGTATGTAACGCTGGCCCTGGCTGCGCTGTTCCTGCCTCTTTTTCCGTTCAGCATGGTGTTCAACCTGTTGTTGAGTCGTGTCCAGCGCGGCTGGCAGCGTGGACTGATTATTCTGCTGTGGCCGCATATCGGCATCGGCCTCCTTCACGTGGCGGACATTCAGGTTTCTCCGTGGGTGGCTGTTTGGGGCGTGCTGACGGCGCTGCTCTACGCGGCGCGTGCCCTCGGGCTGCGTGACATGGGTGCATGGATGGGCTTCATCGTGACGTCGTCATGGGCCTTGCTCTGGGTTGCCGAGGCCTTTGGTCCCGGGGGCGAACTCACACACCTCTATGCCGTCACTTTTGCTGTTCCGCTGGTCCTTTTCGCATTGCTCGGAGAGGGACTGACGCGGCGATATGGCGCGGCGTATACCGGTCTTTATGTCGGCTTGGCCAGTTCGCTGCCACGTTTCTCGTTGGTATTGGTCCTGGTGGTGCTTGCGGCTGTTGCAACGCCGCTGTTCCCCGGGTTCTTTGCCATGCTCGCGCTGATGCTCGACACGGTTCCTCACAGCACGGCCACGGCGGTGGCCTTGGCGCTGGTGTGGTTGCTGTGGAGCGGGGCAGGCATGCGCCTGCTGACTGACCTGATCGTCGGGCAACCCGGTTCCACGGAAGTTTCGGATCTTGGCTATGCGTCGACCTCTGGCTTTCTGGTCGGTCTGGGTTCGCTGGTCATTGCCGGTCTGTATCTGGTCGGGGGAATGTCGTGAAACTCTCGATGGGCGAAAAGCTGAATATCCGCGCGATGGTTTACGTGGCGGCCGAGCCGATACCTTATTTCTGGCCCATGCGTTCGTTCATCCACCACAATCCGCTGCATGGCCTGGAAGACATGCCGTTTGAGACGGCCGTCGAACAGGGGCGTCGTTTGTTTCACGCGCGTGGTTACCTGCCGCGAAGTGAGTATCAGCGGTACCTCAAGCAAGGGAGCGTGGACTATGCCGCGCTCGAATCCGGCATCGGGGAGTTCGCGGCACAACATGCCGTCCCCTCCGGGATCGATCTCGCGCGGTGGTTGCTGACTTTGGTGACCGCGACCGGTCTGGAGTTCTCGGCAGTGAGTCGTATGTCAGATGCCGCGCTCGTACAGGCCGCCTTGGGAGGAACACCGATGGCGACAGACGGCGCCCCGGTGGACGTGTCGCAACTGTCGTCGCGGCTGCGTGATCAGTTTCCGCCGGACATGCCGCTCTGCGAGGTGGTGGATGCCCTGTATGGCACGGAGCTGTCTGTGGAACTGGACGAGCGTGTCATCAGGGTCTGCCTCGATTTTCTTGATGAGGGGCAGTCCGTCTGGGGCATGCCGGAACGTGAGCGCGGACTCTTTGCCGCCTGGCGCGAATTATCCCGCCACGATATGTTTCGGTCGCCGGACGGTGAGTGGGCGAGGCAGCTGTTGGAGGCGAACTCCGATCCCGAAGGAGTCATTGCTCAGGCGATGGCTGCGCTGGGAATCCCGGAAAAACACTGGGTCGGCTATTTCACCCGGGAACTGGCCCGTCTGCATGGATGGGCCGGCTTCATCCGCTGGCGATCCAGTGCATCCCGCTATCACTGGGCCGAGCGTTATCCGGCCGACCTGGTCGATTACCTCGCGGTGCGCCTGTCGTTGTCACTGGCGCTGTTGCACCAACGTCGAATGCAGCCTGTTCCGCGCAGTCTCACCGAGTTGTACGACGCGGTGAACGAGCGGAGCTGCGAAACCTATCTGCGGCACGACTTCCACAGTGGCGCCGTGATGCCGGAGTTGGCGCACCGCGTAGAGCGTGTACTCGCATTGGGGCGTCGCAAGGATATCGAAGCACTGTGCGGAGACTACCTGGCGCAACGGAAAGCGCGCGACAGCGCTCTGCTGGCACAGCGACTCGATCAGCTCGCGCGTCTCGTCGGTGACCGGGAATTGTTGCGTTCCCTCGACGATGTGCAGCTGCAGAGCCTGATCGATGCGCTCGTCGCGTTCGAAAACAGCGAGGGTCGGATCTGGCTCCAGGCGGTCGAATCCCATGCGATAAACCGACTGCTCGAGGGTACAACCCTGGCGGCCGAAAAGGTGCGGGAAAAGCGGCCGTTCGTACAGTCCCTGTTTTGTATCGATACCCGCTCCGAGCGCATTCGACGTCACCTCGAAAGCGTGGGTGACTACCAGACATACGGCATTGCCGGATTCTTCGGTGTGCCTGTGAGCTTCATCGAGTTGGACAAGGGCAGCGAGAACCACCTGAGTCCGGTGTTGTTGACGCCAAAGAACCTGGTACTCGAGATTTCCGCTAACGACAGCCGGGACGATATCGCGGTGGGCGCCCTCGAAAAGGCGCTACACGAACTGAAAGAGTCGGTGCTTACGCCGTTCGTCACGGTTGAGGCGATCGGCCTGCTGTTCGGCTTCGACATGATCGGCAAGACAATCGCACCGCAGGGTTACCATCGCTGGCGTCGGCGCCTGCATCCCAACAAGCCCTCGACGCATCTCCTGTTGGACAAGATCAGTCGCGAGCAAGCAGATTCGATCATCCGGGCAGTGCAGCGAGCCGTTATCGTCAAGGCGGTGGAGCAGGAACTGGGGCTGGAACCGGAACGGATCACCGACGACATGATCCGGGAACTGCGTGAGGCCGCGTTGGGACATGTGGCCGAAGCACCGCGCATTCTGTCGCTCGGGCTCAGCGGGGTTGAGGCCAACGCATTGATTGATCGCCTTCGGTCGGCCTACCGCATCAATGCCTCGTACGCGCGTTTGCAGTTCGAGCGTCTCGGACGCATTGGTTTCTCGCTGGACGAGCAGGTTGGCTTTGTCAGCCAGGCGTTACGGTCCATCGGCCTGACGCGCGACTTTTCGCGTTTCATCCTGCTCGTGGGTCATGGCAGCACGTCGGAAAACAATCCTTACGAGTCCGCGCTCGATTGCGGTGCGTGCGGAGGCAACCATGGTCTGGTCAGCGCGCGTGTGCTGGCACAGATGGCCAACAAGCCTCGCGTGCGGGAGGGTCTGCGTGGTCAGGGGATCATCGTCCCCGATGATGCGTGGTTCGTTCCAGCGCTGCACAACACCACAACCGATGAGTTGACGCTTGTCGATCTTGATCTGCTGCCGCCTTCTCACCTGGTTTATCTCGATCGCTTGCGCAATGGGCTGACGGCTGCGTCGCGATTGTGTGCGCAGGAACGCATGCCCACGCTGCAGATGGGTGTTGCCAGGCAGGACGCGTCTCAGGCATCCCGTGTGGCGCTGCGAAATTCGATGGATTGGTCACAAGTCAGGCCGGAATGGGGCCTGTCACGCAACGCCTATTTCATCATCGGCCGACGCAGCCGGACGGAGAATCTGTCTCTGGACGGGCGGGCCTTCCTGCACTCGTATGACTACCGTCTGGATCCCAAGCGCCGGCTTCTTGAAAACATCCTTGCTGGACCCCTGGTCGTTGCTCAGTGGATCAACATGGAGCACTACTTCTCGACCGTCGACAGCGAATGCTTTGGCAGCGGCAGCAAGGTTTACCACAATGTTGCCGGCCGCATCGGCGTGATGAGCGGAAATATCAGCGACCTGCGCACCGGCCTGCCGACGCAAACCGTACTCAAGCAGGGCCGGCCCTACCACGAGCCCTTGCGCCTGATCACGATGATCGAAAGTCCGTTCAATCATGCCAGGCGCGCCATCGAAAGCGTGCTTTCGATCAGGCGATTGGTGCGCAATGGCTGGATCCGCATGCTCGTGCTGGATCCGGAAACTGGCGAGATTCACCTCTTCGACAGCGGTGACTGGCGCTCACTGTCGCACCTCCAGGCTGACGTCAAACCCACTACCCAGGATGCGTGCATACGATGAAAAACCTGAAGTTCAGTCCGTTGAAAAAACTCGAGATCGTCCTCGGTGGCGAGCACAGAGAGTTCGCCACGGACATGCTCGATCGTGCCGGCGTCAAGGGCTACACGATCATCAACAATCTGTCAGGCAAGGGGCGTCACGGCTTTCATGAAGGCCACCTGATGTTCAACGAGGAAGATGTCCTGATCATGATCATCGCCGCGGTGCCGGACGAGCTCGTCAAACCGATCCTGCAAGGCTTCGCGCCGTTCTACAGCGAACACTCCGGTGTGGTGTTTATTTCAGATATCCAGGTTACGCGGCTGGTGAAGTTCAGCGATTGAGTGCGTCGCTTCTGCCGTCCAGCCAGCCATCGCGACGGCATGCGGAACATCTGCACGATCGCGCATCAGTAAGCGAGGACCTTTGTGTGCCGGCGGCATAGCTGCCTGTGATGGCCCTGTGCGACCGCATCACTTCCCGCACGCATCGACGGCGAGATCGCGGTAACAACCGTTGTGGCACGAGCCTGTCTGCAAACACGACGCCGAGACGCGCAACTTGTGCGGTTGGTGCGTGTGCGCTGCAAAGAACGCGTATTGCGACTCAGAAGGGCGCCCACCGATTCAGCATCTCCTGGCGCGGATGTTTTCTTGGCCTCCCGCAATAAACATAGATGAGGATCTATTGAAAACAGAGACAGGATCGATTGGATGCAAGTGGGGCGCCCTACCTATTCTTTCGCCACACATCGCACAAACCTTACATCACTGCCAACCCAGCAAATGAACAGGAGTTGACCATGGCTGTTAAGACCTATGACGCGGGCGTTAAAGAATACCGCGACATGTACTGGACTCCGGACTATGTGCCGCTCGATACGGACCTGCTTGCATGCTTCAAGTGCACGGGGCAGCCAGGCGTGCCGCGTGAAGAGGTCGCAGCCGCGGTCGCCGCGGAATCTTCAACCGGGACCTGGAGTACCGTGTGGTCAGAGCTGCTGACCGACCTCGAGTACTACAAGGGTCGCGCCTACCGCATCGAAGACGTACCGGGCGACAAGGAATCGTTCTATGCGTTCATTGCCTACCCGATCGACCTGTTCGAAGAGGGATCGGTGGTCAACGTGCTGACCTCGCTGGTCGGCAACGTGTTCGGCTTCAAGGCC
Source organism: Chromatiaceae bacterium (assembly GCA_024235415.1). GTDB lineage: Bacteria > Pseudomonadota > Gammaproteobacteria > Chromatiales > Chromatiaceae > Thiosocius. The sequence goes on from JACKML010000006.1 coordinate 134,430, forward strand.
CTGCGTCATCTGCGCCTGGAAGACGTACGCTTCCCGATCGCCTACATCAAGACCTGCGGCGGTCCGCCGGCCGGCATCCAGCTCGAGCGCGATCGCCTGAACAAGTACGGTCGCCCGCTGCTCGGCGCCACCATCAAGCCGAAGCTCGGGCTGTCGGCCAAGAACTACGGCCGCGCGGTCTACGAGTGCCTGCGCGGTGGTCTGGACATGACCAAGGACGACGAGAACGTCAACTCGCAGCCGTTCATGCGCTGGCGCGACCGCTTCGAATTCGTCGGCGAGGCCATCCAGAAGGCACAGCAGGAGACCGGTGAGCGCAAGGGTCACTACCTGAACGTGACTGCGCCGGATCCGGAGCAGATGTACGAGCGTGCCGAATTCGCGAAAGAGGTCGGCTCCCCGATCATCATGCACGACTTCCTGACCGGCGGCTTCACTGCGAATACGGGCCTGGCGAAGTGGTGCCGCAAGAACGGCATGCTGTTGCACATCCATCGTGCGATGCACGCGGTCATCGACCGTCATCCGAAGCATGGCATCCACTTCCGCGTGCTGGCCAAGTGTCTGCGTCTGTCCGGTGGTGACCACCTGCATACCGGTACCGTGGTGGGCAAGCTCGAAGGTGACCGGCAGTCCACGCTCGGCTTTGTTGACCAGTTGCGCGAATCCTTCGTTCCCGAGGATCGCTCACGCGGTGTGTTCTTCGACCAGGACTGGGGCTCGCTGCCCGGTGTGTTCGCAGTCGCATCCGGCGGTATCCATGTCTGGCATATGCCGGCACTGGTCACGATCTTCGGTGACGATTCCATGCTGCAGTTTGGTGGCGGCACCCAGGGCCATCCGTGGGGCAACGCGGCCGGCGCCGCGGCCAACCGCGTTGCGCTGGAGGCATCGGTCAAGGCGCGCAACCAGGGCAGGGAAATCGAGAAAGAGGCACGCGACATCCTGACCGAGGCGGCGAAGCACAGCCCGGAGCTGGCGATCGCGATGGAGACCTGGAAAGAGATCAAGTTCGAGTTCGACACCGTGGACAAGCTGGACGTCGGCTGAGCCGGGACGCCCGCACCACCAAAGAACGTATGACCGAACCATTTTGAGGATTGACCAATGCAGAAGACACAGATGGGTGATTTCCAGACCGCGCAGACGCTCGAGACCTTCGGCTTCCTGCCCAAGCTGACCCAGGACGAGGTGTACGACCAGATCGCTTACCTGATCGCACAGGGCTGGACGCCGGCGATCGAGCACGAGCATCCAAGTCGTTCGTTCGACCACTACTGGACGATGTGGAAGCTGCCGTTCTTCGGCGAGCAGGACCTGGAGAGCGTGGCGGCAGAGCTGGATGCGTGTCACCGCGCCTATCCCGATCACCACGTACGCCTGACCGGCTACGACAACTACACGCAGAGCCAGGGCGTGGCTTTCGTGGTGTACGAGGGACGCACCTGAGCCCTTGGGCAAGAGGGGTATGACGGGCCGCTTGGCGTTGGCAGCAAATAATGACAGACGGGTGGAAGCATGACACAGCGCGGTAATGCACAGGGTTTGAGTGGCCGGCAACTGGCTTTGGCACGACGCCGGGCCATGTCCGGTTCCGGCAAGGCAGCTTTGACGGCTGCGGCATCGGCAGGCGCCGCGCCACGGCCGTCGAAGGTGCAGGAACCGACGACGGCGGCGACGCCTCGTGCCTCCTCGGCGGCGCGTCCGTCTGCTGGGGCCGGCGGCCGGGCTGCCTCACTGGCCCGGCGCAAGGCGATGTCGACCCGCGGCAAGGTGGCGGTGTCGAGCACGGATCGCGTGCGCAACGCCGAACAGGCTGCGGCAGCAAACGCAGTGAAACCTTCCGAACAGGCTTCGACGGCGAAGGCCGGTGATTGCGGCTGTGGCTGCAAGGGCGAGCGCCGTGGCAACGAGGCGTCGCCGGGCACAGTGGCCCGGTCGAACGGGCGCAGCAAGGTGCGCAGTGCCAAGCGACCTGCGGCCGTGGCCAATCCGGGCCGCTCAGCTTCGCTGGCACGGCGTCGTGCGCAGTCGACGCGCGGCAAGGCGGGTATGAGCGCCTCCGGCATGACCGCGGCGCAGACGGCGCGCGCCACCAATCCTGATCTGTCCGGGCGCGAACTGGCGCGTGTGCTGCGTGACCAGCGCAGCAGGCGCGGGAGCGCCGGGCAGAAGAAATCCGAACCGACCGGTCGGCAGCGGCCGGCGCGCAACAAACCCGCAGCAGCGGCACAGGATGCGCCGTGGAAGGTTGGCGCGAGCGAGACCACACACGGGCAGACCGTGACCGGCACGATGGTTGGTCGCAGCCACAGCGTGACCGGCGACGAGCCGAGCACCTGCCGTCCGGTGACGGGGACCGAATACATGGGCGCCGATATCTTCCGCGAGTTCTGCCAGGCCGAGCCCGGCAAGGGCACGCTGCGCGTGGGTGTCAGCCCGACAGCACGCGGCAACGCGGTAACCGGCAACGAGGTTGGCCGCAGCAGGCATGTGACCGGTGATGAACCGGGCACCTGCAAGCGCGTCACGGGCACCGAGTACCTCGGTGCCGACCAGGCCGAGGCGTTCTGCGGCACGCGCAGTGAAGCGGGGCCTGCGAAGGGCTCGCGCAGCGAGACCCGCAAGGGCAAGGGCGTCACCGGCAACAACGTCGGGCGTTCAGACAGGGTGACGGGTGACGAGGCCGGTGCGCAGCGGCAGCTCACCGGTACCCAGTACATGCAGCTTGGGGATGGTAAGGCGCCGGCCAAGGTCGGGCACAGCACCACGCTGCGTGGCGGCAGTGTGACCGGAACGACGGTTGGACGGCGCGAACGCATGACCGGCGACGAGGCGGGCAGCTGCCGAAATGTCACCGGCGACGACTATGTCGGCCAGGAGCAGTTCCGTGGCTTTTGCCCCGCGACACCGGCGCCGAAAGACCAGAAGGTCGGCGTGTCGCAGACCTTCGGCGGCAAGCCGGTCAGCGGCACCATGACCGGACGCTCGCAGCGCGTGACCGGTGATGAGCCGGGCACCTGCAAGTCGATCACCGGCACGCCCTATGCCGGCGCCGAGCAGTACCGGAACCACTGCGAGCCCGACAATTACTACGGCGCCGATGCGCGCATGCGTCCCAGCAAGCGCAGGTCTGGCGCGGTCATGAGCGGTCTGCAGCCGTCAGTCGGCGGCAAGACGACCGGCGACAGCAAGGGCGCGTGTGAGACTGTCAGTGGCACGCCCTACGTCGGTGCCGACCAGGTCGCCACCGCGTGCCCGGCGACAGCCGCCGAGCCCGGCAGCCCGGATTTTCCGCAGCCCATGGGTGACACGCCCTGGGGGCAGTTCAGTGTCATGTCGCCGATGCACGCGTCCGAGGCGCCGCAGGCAGTGGCGGGAGTGACCGGCTCGCGCTTCGAATCGGGCCAGATCACCGGGCCGTTCGGCATGGCTACCGGCAAGGTTACCGGTACCGAAGATGCGCGCTTCGGCCGCGCCGACAACAGGGCCAGCGAGCCACCGGCCGAGGCGCCGATGGTAGACGGCCGCGTGAAGTCGCGCGTCACCGGTGAGGGTATCAGCGCGGGTCTGAAGATCACCGGCGACGACTGGGACCGTGGTGACCGGGTTACCGGCACTGAGGGGATGTCCGCGACCGTGCGCAACCAGACCCGTCGCGGTGGCCCCGTGCAGGCAATGGCCGCCCGCCTGGCCGGCGCGCGTGACGATGACGTGCCGGAGCCCGTCAGCAAGGTCACCGGCGGTAGCGGTAACACCGACAAGGGCGCTTTGATCACCTACTCGGGCGGGGCCCGCGGCTGAGCTGCGGCAGAGGACTAGACGGAAATGCAACGCGCATTCAATCGACCGATGAGCACGAGGGCACGTACAGCCGGTACCGCGCCGCTGCGGCGTCCGGGTGCAGTGGGTGCTGCGGCTGGTGTGTCCGGTGCGAGTGGGAAAGTGGCACACGTGCTGTGCCGCGAGCAGGAGAATGCACGGCTGTACGAATATGAGCGTCGCGCAAAGGCGGCTTTCGACGCCATCGTGCCGACCCTAAAACGTGTCGCTGCGCTACAGCACGAACAGGGTTTCGAGGCGAATGCCCAGAATATCGCACGTGCAGAACTCGGTTTTGAGCTGCCACACGATATCCTGGCCGATGCCTGGGTCGAACAATTGGACATGCGCCGCCTGTTCGCCTGGTGCGTGTTCGCGACCTACCGCCGCTACTGCGACGAGTTCTTCGGTGCCGATCCGCTGGCCGCCGACAACGCGGGAGAGTTTGACGCATTTCTGCAATCGTGCGGATTCCACACGCTGGATATCTCACCCTGCGCCGACGGACGCCTGGCACATGTGAGCCGTTACGTCCTGCGCCTGCCGCACCGCGCGGTGCGCCGCAAGTCCTACGCCGGGGCGTTGTTCGACATCGAGGACAGCCTGCAGAAGTGGGTCGAGGTCGAGATGCTTCGCTTCCGCGAGGGACGCCCGAACACCGCAGACGAACCGACCCGGTACCTGAAGGCGGTGGTCTACCACTACAGCTCCGTCGATCCCGAACATGAAGGCTGTGCGGCGCATGGCTCGGATACCGCGAGAGCGGCTGCGGCCGGCCTTGAGCGCCTGCTTGGTTTCCAGCAGGCGATCGAAAACAGCTTCTGCTGTGGGGCATCGATCGATCTGCTGCTGATCGGACTTGACACCGATACCGACGCCATTCGGGTACATGTTCCGGATGGTGAAGGGGTGATCGATCTCGAGCGTCATATTGATGCGCTGTCGCTGTTCGAGTCCAGTGCGCACATGCCTGCGGCACAGGCTTTTCGTGCCATCGGCGAAGCGCTGCTTGCGCTGTCTCCGGACATCGCGCCGGGCATGGCGCGCCTGATCGAGCACCTGATCGAGAACAATTTTTCGCAGATTGCTTACGTCCGCCGCTATCACGGCGAACACTACAACGACATCGGCCATGCCGAACGCTTTATCGGCGCCGGCGTCGGATTCGAGGAGATACAGCTGCGCAATCTGATGTATTTCGCCTACCTCGACACTGTCGAGGAAGCGACGCAGGACCTGGACGTCGGTATCAGGATCTTCAGCGGACTGAACGTCCGCCATGGGTTGCCGGTACCGGTGGTGGTGCGCTTCGATTATCACGGCCAGGTGCCAGGTGCGCGCGAGCGTGCGGCCGAGCACTGCCGCCGGGTAAGCGACGCCCTGCAAACACGCTATGCAGACCTGGCTGCGCGCGGGTTGCTGCATGTATTGCAGGTCGTGCGTGACTGCAAAGCCGATGCACCGATCGAGGTCCTGGCCTGCTCAGTCAATGCCGATGCCAAGGCCGGGGGGCACTGATGAAAATCTGCCAGGTTGAACGTCCCTTGGTTGCAACCAACCGAATTGCCGGGCTTGAACACAAGCACCTCCAGGTAGTTCGCGACGGGTCGACGACCGCGGTCGCGGTAGATGCAGTGGGCTGCATCCCGGGTGACTGGGTCATCTGTGTCGGCAGCTCGGCCGCTCGCGAGGCGGCGGGCAGCAAGGAGTATCCGAGTGATCTGACGATCGTCGGCATCATCGACCGCTGGCCGCCGGAAGGTGGCAGCTGATGGAGATCTTTCAGGTGGAATCACCGCTGGTTTGCACGCGACGAATAGACGGTTTGAAGCAGGTGAGTCTGCGAGTGCTGCGTGACGTCAATGGCAAGCGCCAGGTGGCGGTCGACCCGATTGGTGCCAGGCGCGGGAACCATGTGTTCACGGTCAGTGGTTCGGCGGCGCGTTATGCAGCGGGAGACTTCGATGTACTCACCGATCTCACGATCGGCGGCATCATCGATCGCTGGAGAGATGAATCGGATGGGGCTGGAATGGTCATTGATCAGAAGCCGGCAACCGTTCGCGACTAGACACATTCAAACAATCGAGTCAGCAGGAGACACGACGATGGCAAGTGAAAACTACGGGATCGCACTGGGCATGATCGAGACGCGCGGGCTGGTACCCGCCATCGAGGCCGCAGACGCCATGACCAAGGCAGCAGAGGTCCGCCTGATAGGTCGTGAGTTCGTCGGTGGTGGTTACGTCACAGTCCTGGTTCGCGGAGAGACTGGCGCAGTCAATGCCGCTGTCAGGGCGGGAGCCGATGCATGCGAGCGAGTCGGTGACGGTCTGGTTGCGGCGCACATCATTGCGCGTCCGCATCGCGAGGTCGAGCCTGTGCTCGGCAAGAAATGAGAGCGTGTGTTGCGGCAGGCCGCAGCATACGACCGATGAATCCTTACTTCGAGAACGGAGAGTAGACGATGGCAAGCGAAAGTTACGGAATTGCTTTGGGAATGATCGAAACGCGCGGCCTGGTGCCCGCCATTGAAGCGGCAGACGCCATGACGAAAGCGGCAGAAGTCCGGCTGATAGGTCGAGAATTCGTTGGTGGCGGTTACGTCACAGTATTGGTTCGTGGCGAGACGGGTGCGGTAAACGCTGCCGTGCGTGCCGGCGCTGATGCCTGTGAACGTGTTGGTGACGGCTTGGTTGCCGCGCACATCATCGCACGTCCGCACCGTGAGGTTGAGCCGGTACTGCCGACTGGCGGTGCCGCCGCAGACGTCGCGGCCTGATCAGGCGGTTGTCCTGGAGGCGATACGGTAATCGTTGATGTCAGCAGCCCGTACCGATCAGCGGATTCTTGGTTATCTGGGCAGGGCGCTCAGCCTGGAGCTCTCTGCGGTGCAGACGTACAGCACCCAGGCGCGACTTGTCGCGACCTGGGGGTTGGACGAAGCGGCACGGCGGTTACGGGACGAGGCGCATGAAGAGATGCAGCATGTGGAGAGAATCATTGCCCGCATGCTTGCGCTTGGCGCAGCACCGAATGCCTCGCAGCTGAGGCCGGCGCAGTTGGGTGTCGACCTGCTGTCACTGTTGCAGGCGGACTACTTATTTGAGATGGAACTTGTACAGCTGTATTTCGATGCGGCAAGCCACGGTGCACGGATAGGCAGTCGCGACGACCGCGTGTTCTTCCAGAGTCTGTTGGAGGAAGAGCAGGCGCATGCGCAGGAATTGACGATGTGGATGCGGCAGCTGGATAGGCCGATCAGTGGCCAGCGACCTGAGCAAAGAATTGCATGAACCAGAACAGACCAGTCAATAGGAGAGTGTAGCCATGAATCAGCAATGGCACGAGCGACCACGCCCGGCACGTCTTGAGCGACGTTACGAGTTCGAAAACTATCTTGCGCTCCGTGACTTTCTTGATTGTGCCGCCGAGCTGTCAGAACGTGAAGATCTTTACCCTGACATGGGTTTCGGCCGGAACTACGTCAATATCACGATCCACGCTGATGAAGGTAGCGCTTCGCTCGACAGTAAGAAGCACCGCTTCGCCGAATTACTCGACGAACTGTGCCCTACTGTTGCGACAGTCTGATCGAACGACATGCCGATCATCGCGCTGGTCGGAAACAAGGGCGGCGCCGGCAAGACGACGCTGTGCGTGAACCTGGCGAGCGCGCTCGCCGAGAAGGCACCAACGGCGATACTGGACGCAGATCCACAGCGCTCGTCACTGCAGTGGCGTGAACTTGCGGTGCGTGATGATGCGGTAGCCGTTATCGACGCCGTGGACGGACTGGCCGCCAAGGTCGACAAGTCGCGAAAAAGCTTCGTGAATCTTGTTCTCGATTGTCCACCCTCGGTAAACGCCATACAGACGGCTCAGGCGCTCGATCTGTGCGACCTGGCGTTGATCCCGGTGCAGCCGTCGCCGCTGGATCTCTGGGCCACGGTGCATATTGAAGACAGGGTGGAGGCCGCGAAGCAGGCAAATCCGAGGCTTCGTGCAGTACTTGTGATCAACCAGTTGGAACCACGGACCCGCTTGTCTCAGCTGATGCGTCAGGCGCTTGCCGAACTTGATCTGCCCGCGGCGCGGACCGCCATACGACGCCGGGTTGCCTATCGTAGCAGCGTCCTGGAGGGGCGGACTGTGATGGATCTTGGCAGTCGCGGCGCCGTGGCCGCCAACGAAATCCGAGCACTTATCGAGGAGGTAGTCAGGACATGACGAGCAAGGACAAGACCGGAGATCAACTGGTTGCGTCGATTCGACGAACCAAGGCAGCGGCCACCAAGACCAATGCCACCGCAGCGCCGGCCAAAGCCGCAACGCGGGCGCGCAGTGCGGCCAGGCCGGGCAGGGGTGCGAAAGCGGGAAAGGCGGCCACAGACGTCTCTGCCGGGCATTACCAGGCCGGCCGGCGCGTGTGGCCCGATTAGTCACAGCGGGGACTGGTTCCAGTATCGTCCGAGCGGAATACCGCGTCGATTGCGCGTTTGTCAATCTGCCATCAGAGGCAACATTAGGCGTGCCAGAGCGAGCAACGATGATCCCCACCCAGTGTTGGGCCACACAGACGTAACCGGGCGACGGCGTAGCGTACGCCTTACCCCGACGTGAGGATTGAACATGCCCCCGTCCAGAGATCAGTCATACACGCCACCTGCTGCGATGCCCGATTATCTGATCCGGCACGCAACGTTGCGCCAGTTGCAGTTGTTTGAGGCGATCGTGCGACTCGGCAGTTTCACGCGCGCTGCGGAAGAGCTGTTTCTTACCCAGCCCACCGTGTCGATGCAGATCAAAAAGTTGGCCGACTCGATGGGCTTGCCGCTGTTCGAGCATGTCGGCAGAAACGTCAGCCCAACCGAGGCGGGCCTGGAGCTATACGAATCCTGCCGCCGCATCTTCGAGACGCTGGCGAACCTGGAGATGAAGCTGGCGGACCTGAAGGGTATCAAGCGTGGTCGGCTGCGCCTTGGTGTCATAACGACGGCAAAATATTTCGCCCCAGAGATTCTCGGCGAGTTCTGCCAGCAGTATCCGGGTATTGAGGTCGCACTCAAGGTCTCCAACCGTGACCGCATCATAGAGCGCATCAACGCCAACGAAGACGATCTCTACATAATGGGTCAGGCGCCGGCTGATCAGTCGGAGGTTGAGGCCTTTCCGTTCGCGCCGAATCCGCTGGTGCTTATGGCGCCACGCAACCATCCCCTGGTTGGGAAGAAGAACATCAAGTTGTCACAGATCGTCGATGAGCCGTTCATCCTTCGGGAACCGGGCTCAGGGATACGCGATGCGACACTACGGATGTTTGACGAGTTCGGCAGGCGTCCGCATGTCCGTATGGAACTGGGCAGCAACGAGGCGATCAAGCACGCGATCGTCGGCGGTCTTGGCTTGTCGGTGCTGTCGCTGCACACCTTGGCCCTGGAAGGCACCGACGGCCCCGTGGCGATCCTCGACGTCGAGGGCATGCCGATCATGCGGCAGTGGTACCTGGTCCACCCGAAGGGCAAGGAGCTGTCGCTGGTCGCCAAGGCCTTTCTCGAATTTGCGCTGGAGCTGGAGCCGCGCATGCGTGAGCGTATGGAAGTCATGTGGCCAGACCTGCACAGGTTTGTGCAGAAGACGAAAAAGCCTCGGACGAAAACGACCAGGAAGAAGGACTGAGTCAGAGGTGATGCGCGCGGCCGGCCGGCGCAATCGCGACCGTGCCTCGTTGCTCATGCACTGCGCATGCGGCGTGTCTTCTCAACCATGCGGTAGGTCGACAGGTTGTTGTTGAAGCGGGCCACGTCGCCCAGGCGGACCCACAGGATCTGATGTGACTCGTCATTGCCTGGTATCTCCAGGTCGTCGTCCATTTCCACCAGAAAGCGGATGTCATAGTGGTCATGCTGCGGGCCGCGTGTGCTCGCCGGTATCTGGTGGATGTCCACGTCAAAGATCCCGTCACTGATCAGGCGGATGTGTGACGGATCAAGGCCCGTCTCCTCCGAGGTCTCGCGCAGCGCCACCCGGAGGATGTCGGCGTCACCGTCGGCGTGGCCTCCGGGCTGAAACCATTGATCGTGTTTGCGATGGTGCAGCAGCAGCACCCTGTCTCTGCCGGGGTTGACCACCCAGGCCGAGCCGGTCACGTGCCCTGGCCAGAGGTCACAGTGAAAACAGTCCAGATGATTCGAGACAAATTCACGGGTTCGTGCGACATGCGCGGCCTCATCCATGGCGCGGGTGCGATGTCGATCGAGCAGTTGTAGCAGTTCGCGGCGATGCATGGGGTAGGGCGGATTATCAGGTACCTGAGGGGTTTTGGACCGCCGCGATTGCAGCCGCAGCGGCCTCGTCTACGTCGCCTTCACGGCCCGAGAGAATGAGGCGCCCGAAAGCACCGACGGCGCGCACGTCTATCAGCGTTATGTTCGCCGCTTTTTCGGCCTGGTTGGCCGCGTATACGACATAGCCCGCGGGCTCTGTCTCAAGGATGAACATGCTTTGTCCCGGCAGGATCATCGAGCCTCGCCGGTCTTGCCGGTTGATCAGCACTGTGTGGTCGGGCGTCATGCCCCGGATAATCTCGTGCCAGGCGATACGGCACTTCTCCCTCTGCTCCTGCCTGGCACCAATGTTGGCGAGCAGCACGCGTCCGGCCTCCCGCACGTCGCTCTGGTCACGATGATGGACGACCATCGACCCGTAAGCGCGCTCCACGACCTGTTGGGCCAGGTGCACGCGGGTGGTCTTCAATGCGATGTCGGTGAGACGGTGGATCGCCATGCCGGGCGACACCTCGACCCATAGGCATGCGTCGCCCGGCACCGGCAGGAAGCCTTGTGACACGGTCGCCATGTACGTGGCCAACTGCGGCTGCAGTGAGTCGATGTAGACGTAGGTGCGGAGGTTGATCATGCCTGTGCGTTGTCCTGCACAAAGGCGCAAGAGCATAGCGCACCGTGTCCGTGGTTGCCCCCTTGGCGTGCCGGTGAGGGACTACCCTGCTGCGGGGTGCAGTCACTGCGGCGGGTAGTAGCGGATAGTTCCTGCCGGTAAAGCGGAAGCGCCCGGATCAGGCCTCGACGCTTGGGCTGTGCACCACGAGCGAGAACCGGCTGCGGAAATCGTAGTCCTCGATGTTCAGTCTTATGTGATGGTCGGCGTGTGCGTCGCGACAGCGGTTGATCTCGGTGTAGATCTCCCGGGTATCTCCGTTGTAGCAGCAGCGCTTTCCCCAGGGCTGCCAGGGCGTGAAGCGCGGCGCCATCAGTGGGGTGTGTTCGATACAGATCACGCACCCGCGTCTCAGGCACCTTCCGATCTGTCCCAGGGCGCGCTCTGCTGCTGAGTCGCAGCCTGTGATGTCCTTTTGCTCCAATGCCAGCATGTTCATTTCTCCCAACCCGTTGTACCCAATGCCCGGTGTATGAGGTTGCCGCCGGTGCCTGACTTTCACCTCGAGCGTTCAGGCTAGTCGGCAAACCCATCCAGCGGAAATCGGAAATGGTCGACACCGCGATAGATGCGGGTCTATGACCTATGGGTCGAGCGTGATTCATCGACAGCGTGACCCGGGTCATGTTCATGCCGCTGCCACCCGGCCCACAGGCAGGTTGCCGGCGCCGTTGGCCTGGGGGCCGCTCTCGAGGAGCCGTGTCGCTGCCTCCAGGGCCGCCTGACGCGTGGAGACGACGTGATCGGCGGGCAGGGTGTCGATCAGGCCCAGCGTTTGCAGCCGTTGCATCACCTCCCCGTCAGCACCTACGACGAATACCGGGATCCGCTCCTCGAGATCCTCCAGGATCATCTTCTCCAGTGCGAGGGATGACGAGACACCTAGTGTCGGCACCTCTGTGAAATCCATGATCAATACCTCGTGATCGGGGAGCACGGCATGCTGCCGGGAGATCGCTTTGGCAACACCGAAAATCAGTGGCCCGCCCAGTGCGAAGACCAGGATCCGGCCCTTCGCCTGCTCCAGCAGGGTCTGCTCGTCGCGGGTGAGGTCGTCTGACGCATCCGGGTGTCTGATCGTCTTCACCGAGCGGCTCTGCAGCCTGACCATGCGCTCGATCGTCAGCACATTGGCGACGAACACCCCCAGCGCCACCGCGGTGATCAGGTCGACGAACACCGTCAGCGCGATCACTCCATACATGATCATCGCCGCTTTCGACGACACCCGGTGTGCGCGCCGCAGGAACGACCAGTCGATGATGTCAAAACCGACCTTCAGCGCAATGCCGGCAAGCACCGCGAGAGGGATATGCGAGGTCAGCGGTGCCGCCCAGAGCACGACGACCAGCAACAGCAATGCGCGGGTTAGCCCGGATAGCGCGCTGCGGCCACCGGTCTGGATATTGACCACGGTGCCCATGGTCGCCCCGGCGCCCGGGATGCCGCCGAACAGCCCGGAGGCGAGGTTGCCCATACCCTGACCGAACAGCTCCTTGTTCGAGCTGTGTTCCTTCCGTGTCATGCTCTCGGCGATCACCGAGGTCAGCAAGGCGTCGATGCTGCCGAGCACCGCGAGCACCGCGGCGTCGATCACCATCAACTGCCACTGTAAGGCGGTGAACACCGGCATCTGCAGCGCGGGCAGACCGGTGGGTATCTCGCCGATCTGCCGGATGTCCGCGTTGGCGAGCAGGATGACCGAAACCAGTGTGCCCAGGACCAGTGCCAGCAGCTGTGGCGGCAGCAGTCGGCGCAGACTTTTGGGAAACAGCACGATCAGGCCGAAGGTGAACACGGCGAGCGCGGTTTCGGCAGGCTGGATGTCCGCAATCAGTGCGGGCAATGCCTCGATTGTGCCGATCACGCCGCCGGGCGGTGTCGCATGCCCGAGGAATGGACCGAGCTGCAGGATGATCAGGATCACGCCGATCCCGGTCATGAAGCCGGAGATGACCGTGTACGGCATCATCGTCACGTAGTGTCCAAGTTTGAGTGCGCCGAAGATCATCTGGAAGATCCCGGCCAGCATCACTACGGTGAAGGCCATCGCCATGCCCTGTTCGGGATTGGCAGCGATCAGGTTGGCAATGATCGCCGTCATGACCACGGTCATCGGGCCGGTGGGTTCCGAGATCAGCGTGGGGGTGCCGCCGAACAGCGCGGCAAACAGGCCGACCAGCACGGCACCATACAGCCCGGCGGCGGGACCTGCGCCGGAGGCCACGCCGAAGGCCAGGGCCATCGGCAACGCGATGATGGCCGCCGTCACGCCGCCGAACAGGTCGCCGCGCAGGTTGTCGAAGCGAATCTCGTTGAGAATAGGCATAAAATGCCACCCACTAATTCCAGGTTGCCGTTGTTATAAGCCGCAACAGGGTGACGATGAAAAGTGATAGTTTCGATCAGATTCATCGACGATCGTCGATCGACGTGGTCGTTTGGGCGAACGGCCGGCCACGAAGGACTCGCGCACCGGCGGCACCGGTGCTGGCCGCCGGATGCCCGGCTGGACTGCGCGCCCGGGATTAAAGCGCAACGTCGATGCGCCGTTAGCAAGTCGAGGGAGACCTATGACCAACGACGGTTTCGAACAACTCAGTACTGTCGTCGGATTGAGCCGGCAGAGCAACGGCATCGCGCTGACGCGGCGACTTATCGGCAGCCTGCGCGAGATGTCCCCTGGAACCGAGGTTTCGGTACTCGACGTATTTGGCCGCCGCGTGACGGGCAAGGCACAGTCCGACATCGGGCCTGACGATATCAGCATTCGCCGCTTCGACGACACAGGGCAGCGCCTGGAGAAGCGCGACCGCGTGCTCGACCTGATGGATGTCATTCGAACCCTGCAGCCGGCAGCCATCGAGTCAGAAGGCGGCGAGTCCGGGCAGTTGATCATTCCGCTGTCGGGCGAGATCGGGCCGCTGCGCCTGGTCGTGTTGGAACAGGTACCGGTGGATCCGTGGTTGCGCGCCAAGTTGCTGCAGGTTATCGAGATCTACGGCAACCTCGTCAGGCTGATGGACAGCCGCGAACGCGACGCGCTGACCGGTCTGCTCAATCGCCAGACCTTTGCCGTGCTGTTTGAGCTGGCAAGCCAGCGTGCACGCGAGCAACCGAATCATGCGTTGACCCTCGCCGTGCTGGACATCGACCATTTCAAGCGCGTCAACGACACACTGGGGCACCTTTACGGTGATGAGGTGCTGATTCATTTCGCCCGCCTGATGGAGCGTTCGTTTCGCTACACCGACGACCTGTTCAGGTTCGGGGGCGAAGAGTTCGTGGTGTTGCTGTGTGCGGCCCGCCCGGATCGGGCAAGGATAGCCCTCGAGCGTTTCCGCAACATCGTCGAGAAGTATGACTTCCCCGGTATCGGTCGCGTCACCGTGAGCATCGGGTATGTGGGTTGCGGTGAGAATGTGTTACCGACCAGCCTGGTAGACCAGGCTGACCGGGCGTTGTACTTCGCCAAGGAGAACGGGCGCAACCGCAGTGTCGATTTTGCCGACATCGATGACCAGAGCACGGGTGAAAGCGGAGGCGTGGATCTGTTTTGATGTTATGCGCGGTGTTCCGTGCACAGGCGCTACGGCCGCGAGATGCTAGGATGCCGGCCTTCATCTGACCGGTCCCCAACATGCTGAGCTATCGCCACGCCTTTCATGCCGGCAACCATGCCGATGTCCTGAAGCACTATGTCCTGTTCGAGATACTTTCGTACTACGGTCAAAAGGACAAACCGTACTGGTATATCGACACGCACGCCGGGGCGGGGCAATACGATCTTAAAGGGCCGCAGGCGGCGCAGAACGCCGAGTACCTGGAAGGGGTCGGGCGTTTGTGGGAACAGTCACAGTTGCCGCCCGCGCTGGTGGCGTTCCTGGGCGCATTGCGTGCGTTCAACAGCGGGCCAGACCTGCGGATCTATCCCGGATCGCCTTTGCTGGCCGGATCGCTGGTCCGTGACGAAGACCGGATGCTGCTGTACGAGATGCACCCGGCCGATCTGCGGGCACTGCAGGCCAGGTTCAAGGCCTCCGGCAGGCAGGTGAGGGTGCGTGGCGAGGATGGCTTCGCCGGCCTGGTCGGCATCCTTCCGCCGCCGACCAGGCGGGCGGTGATACTGATCGACCCGCCCTACGAGGTGAAGGCCGACTACCGTCGTGTCGAAGAGGTCCTGAGCGCAGCGCTCAAGCGATTCCCGCAGGGCACGTACGTGCTCTGGTATCCCCTGCTGCGCCGTAATGAAGTGCAGGTGATGCGCGAGCGGTTTCGACGTCTCGGGGCGCCGGCGTGGCTGCAGGTCGAGTTGCAGGTGCGGCAACCGACCGGCAGCGGCATGTACGGCAGCGGTGTCTATGTGATCAATCCGCCGTGGACACTGCCACAGCAACTCGAAAGCATCCTGCCGACACTGCGTGACCGCTTGGCGGTGGATGCCGGGGCGCGTTTCTCGCTGGAGTCGCACATCCCCTGAAAGCGGCCCGCCGCCATGGGCCGGCCGAAGGCTGCAGCCTATTTCACGCCTTGTAGCATCTCGCGGTAGCTGTGCTCGCGGAACATCGTGTCGGAGATACGCACGGTAGGCATGGTCAGGCAGTTGTTCAGCACCTTGGGACCATGCACGAAGAGAATCGACGGCTTGACGTTGACGTGTGGCATGCCGCCCTGCGCCGAGGCAAGGTCCTCGAATTCGACCATCGTCAGGTATTCGGCAGGGATCGTGTAGCCCTCCCACACCTCGGCCGTACGCCTGAGTTTGCTGCCGGAGCTGTCCTTGAGGTCCTCCATCAGCGACTCGACGGTCGCGTGGCCGCTGCCGAGGGTCGACAGGCCGACGCGCTTGAGGATCTGGTAACCGATAACGCCGGCCGTCTCCTTGAGCATCTCCATCGTCTGCACCTCGCCATCTTCGAATTCGTTCTCCTTGCCCGGCTTGATGTGGTGGGTCGCGAGTACCGTGACGCCGGCGCCGGAATCCATTGCATAGCCGCGAGTGTTACCGTTGTTGCCGAAGCCCAGTTTCATCATCTGGTTCTTGGATATCAGTTTGGGCAGGTCACTCTTGACGATGCGGTAGATCGGCTCTTCGGGGCCGTCGAGCAACATGCCGCCGCACTTTGCGCACGACTCGACCACCACGTCCTCGAAGGTCTCGTGAAAGTTTTCATGGGCCTGCCATGACTCCCAGTATGTGAACTGATCGATCCAGATATGCGACAGCTCGCCCGACATGTCTGAACTCGCAGCCCAGCGCATACCCATTGGGCAGCTGCCGCGCTGGCGCATCAGGTCGAATCCGCGAAATCCAGGCGTCAGTGCAGTGGCCAGACACATCTTGCTGCTGGCCTCTTTCATCATGCGCAGCAGGTTGGGGTCGTTGCGAACCAGCACGCGGTTCACCGCAACGTACAGTGGCGATTTGGGTTCGGCATCGAACAGGGCTTTGATATCCATGACTGCAGGCTCCTCTTTTCGACAGATCTGTTGCTTGTTGTCGTACTGTGACCAGTCAACGCCCTCTAGGTTGCCGCAATCCCCCGGCAAATGCCCGTGACGATTGTGTGGTGGTGGTGTCTGGTGGCTTGTGTTGGCCGCCGCTGACGCCGAGAATCGACTCAGGCCACCCAGGAAGATGTCGATGACCCAAGCGATCCGAATCCACAGCCACGGCAATGCCGACGTCCTGCGTTGGGAAGGCGTCACGGTTCGCGCACCGGGACCTGGAGAGGTGTCGTTGCGCCAGACCGCGTGCGGGCTCAATTTCATCGATGTGTACCAGCGTGACGGGCTGTATCCGGCGGGTGAGCTGCCGGCCGTGCTCGGTATGGAGGCGGCGGGTGTGATCGAGGCGTTGGGTGAGGGTGTCGACCATTTCGCGGTTGGCGATCGCGTGGCCTACCCAATGTGCCAGGGTGCGTACGCGCAGGCGCGTGTTATCGCGGCCGACAGGCTCCTCAAGCTCCCGGAAACGATCAGTGACCGCCAGGCTGCCTCGATCATGCTCAAGGGACTCACTGCGCAGTATCTGCTGTTTCGCTCCTATCCTGTGCAGCCGGGTGACAGCATCCTCGTCTATGCCGCCGCCGGTGGCGTCGGGCTGTTGATGTGCCAGTGGGCCAGCCACCTGGGGGCGCGCGTCATCGGATGCGTGGGCAGCGAGGAAAAGGCCGAGCTGGCGCGGGCGAATGGCTGCGACTACACGATTCAGTACCGCGACGAGGATATCGCCGCCAAGGTGCGCGAGTTTACCGACGGCGAGGGCGTGGCGGCGGTCTACGACTCGGTTGGCAAAGACACCTTCATGGCATCGCTCGATTCGCTGCGGCCGTTCGGTGTGATGGTCAGCTACGGCAACGCCTCGGGCAAGGTCGAGCCGTTCAGCCCGGCGATTCTGGCGCCCAAGGGGTCGCTGTACGTGACCCGGCCGACGCTCGCAACGCACATCGCGACCCGTGGACTGCTCGAGGATGGTGCCGCCGCGCTGTTTCGCGCCGTCACGGACGGGCTGTTGCACATCCAGATCAATCAGGTCTACCCGTTGTCCGAGACCGCGCAGGCGCACCGTGATCTCGAGGCACGCAAGACAACCGGCTCGACGATACTGCTCCCCTGACCGCGATGAAACTGCTTGCAATCGATACGACCGAGGATGCGTGCTCTGCGGCGCTGATGTTGGAAGGCGAAACCGTCGAGCGATTCGAGATTGCCCCTCGCCGCCACAGCGAGCTGATCCTGCCGATGATGGAGGGACTGCTGGTCGACGCCGGGCTGCGCCTTGGCGATCTCGATGCCCTGGCATTTGCCTGTGGTCCCGGTGCCTTTACCGGCGTGCGGATTGCGACCGCGATCGTGCAGGGCGCTGCGCTCGGTGCCAACCTGCCGGTAGTGCCGGTGTCCAGTCTGCAGGCGCTGGCCCAGGGTGCGCTGCGCGAACATGCGACGGGTGCGGTTCTCGCCGCTTTTGATGCGCGGATGCACGAGGTGTACTGGGGGGCATTTCGGGTCGATGCCGACGGCATCATGCGGCCAGCCGGTGCACAGGGTGTGCATGCACCGGATCAGGTGGTCGTGCCGGTGGGCGACGACTGGGTCGGCAGCGGTAGCGGCTGGCAGGCCTATGCGGATCAGTTGGCGGCTCGACTGGGTGCCGCGCTGTGCAGTCATGGAGAGTCAATGGTGCATGCGCGCGATGTCGCGCAGCTGGCTGCCGTGTTGTACGCGGAAGGTGCCGGTGTCGCCGCGGCACAGGCGCAGCCGGTGTATCTGCGCAACGAGGTTGCGTGGGCCAAGCCATGAGCCAGGCACAGACCTTCTATTGGCACGACTATGAGACCTGGGGCGCACAGCCGGCGGTCGACCGGCCGGCACAGTTTGCCGGCCTGCGCACCGATTTGGACTTCAATCCGATCGGCGAGCCGCTGGTGATTTATGCGCAACCGGCCGACGATTTCCTGCCGCAGCCCGAGGCCTGCCTGATCACCGGCATCACACCGCAGATCGCGAGTGAACGCGGTGCGCCGGAGGCGGATTTTTTTCGTTTCATTCACGAGGAACTGGCGCGACCCGGGACCTGTGCCCTGGGCTACAACTCGCTGCGTTTCGACGATGAGGTGACGCGTTACGGCCTGTACCGCAACTTCTTCGATCCCTATGCGCGTGAGTGGAAGAACGGCAATTCGCGCTGGGACATGATCGACGTGGTGCGCCTGACCCGGGCGTTGCGCCCCGAAGGCATCAACTGGCCGGAGAAGGAACCCGGCGTGACCAGCTTTCGCCTCGAAGACCTGACCGTGGCCAACGACATCGAACACAGCGGTGCGCACGATGCGCTGGCCGATGTCAGGGCCACCATCGCGTTGGCGCGGTTGCTGCGCGAGCGCCAGGGCAGGCTGTACGAATTCGCGTTGAACAACCGGGACAAGCAAAAGCTGGCAGCGCAGCTGAATGTGCGCGCTGGCAACCCGGTGCTGCATGTCTCGGCACGTTACCCGGCGCGCCTCGGATGCATCGCCGCGGTGGTGCCACTGGCAATGCATCCGAGCAACCGCAACGGGGTGATCGTGTACGACCTGCGCACCGACCCGACACCACTGCTGCAGATGTCCGCGGAGCAGATCCGAGCCCGACTGTACACCGCCAGTGCCGACCTGCCCGAGGGCGTGGAGCGCATCCCGCTCAAGGTGGTTCACGTCAACCGGTCCCCCGTGATCGTGCCAATGGGAACGATCACCGATGCTGCACGCGAACAATGGCAGATGGATGCCACATCAGAGCAGCATCACCTGGCCGTATTGCGCGGCACACCCGGGCTTGCCGTGAAGCTGGCCGAAGTGTTCGACGCCAGCGACCGGTTTCCCCCGCAGACGGATCCGGACCGCGACCTGTACGGCGGCTTCCTGTCGGATGAGGACAGGCGACGTTGTGACATCGTGCGGCGCAGTGCGCCCGAGGAACTGGGTCGACTCAGCCTAGGGTTCGATGCGTCGAAGCTGCAGGAACTGCTGTTTCGCTACCGCGCCCGCAACTGGCCGCATACCCTGGACCGCGACGAACGTGTGCGCTGGGAGGAGTTCCGCCTTGAGCGTCTCACCCAGCCGGCGGCAGGCGCGTCGATCGTCCTGGATGACTACCGCAGGCAGTTGTCGCGCCTGACGGTGGATCCCGCACTGACGCCGGGGCAACGCAAGGTGGTGAACGCCTTGCTCGACTGGCCGGCTGAACTCGGCCTCTGAACAGTGCATCCACGCAAGGTGAAGCCATGAATCGGAGCGACTATGCGGACTTCAATGCGCTGCGCTGGCGGGTTTATTTCATTCTTGTGATTTCGTACATGCTGGTGTTTTTTCACCGCATGGCACCGGCAGCCGTGGCCTCGGACCTGATGCAGTCGTTTCACACCACCGGTGCGGCGCTGGGTTCACTGGCGGCGATGTATTACTACGTCTACACCGCGATGCAGGTGCCTTCCGGCATTCTTGCGGATACGCTCGGTCCACGTGTCAGCGTGACCATTGGTTCGCTGGTGGCCGGTGCCGGATCTATCCTGTTCGGCCTCGCCGATGATTTCGCGATGGCATCGGTCGGGCGTTTCCTGGTTGGCCTTGGTGTATCGGTGGTGTTTGTCGGGCTGATGCGCAGCAATGCCGTGTGGTTCAGCGACCGGCACTACGGGCGCGTCAGTGGGTTGACCCTGCTGCTGGGAAACCTTGGTTCGATCATGGCGGCCGCGCCACTGGCCTGGGCACTTGGGGTGCTGAGTTGGCGCGAGATCTTTGTCGGCATCGGCGTGATGTCCTTGCTGATGTCGGTAATTACCTGGCTCGCGGTACGCAATCAGCCGCAGGAGGCAGGGTTTCCCTCGGTACGCGAAATGGAGGGCCTGCCCCCGCATGCAAGATCGCATCCGCACTGGTTCGGCGCGCTCAAGGCGGTATACGGCAATCTGGCGGCATGGCCGGGCTTTTGGGTCAATCTGGGTGTCACCGGCAACATGTTCAGTTTTGTCGGCCTGTGGGGTGTGCCGCTACTGCAGGACGTGCACGGTCTGTCACGCACCGACGCATCGCTGTACACCACTGTCAGCCTGGTCAGTTTCGCGGTCGGCTGCCTGTTGATGGGCTGGTTCTCCGACCACCTGGGCCTGCGCAAGCCGGTAATCCTGGCAACTGGTCTGCTGTCCGCGCTGGCGTGGCTGTGCCTGCTGTTCGTCGATTGGGGTCCCGGCCTGAGCGGCTATGCCCTTTACGGCCTGCTGGGACTGGGCGCCAGCGGCTTCGTGCTGACGTATGCCGCGGCGAAAGAGGTATGTGCGCCGGCCAGTGCCGGGATGGCGATCGCCCTGGTCAACACGGGGTTGTTTCTCGGTGCCGCGATCATGCAGCCGGCCTTCGGCTGGGTGCTGGACCGGACCTGGGACGGCACGCTGGTCGATGGCTTGCGGCGCTACGCGACGGGCGACTACCACAACGGCCTGTGGCTGTCGTTCGCGTTTGCGGTGCTGGCCGTGGTTGCGGCGCTGCGCGTGCGCGAGACGCATTGTCGCAACATCAGCAGCGAAATGGGGTAAATTAACCAGCGCTAACGCCGCGGCGTTGGCTACAACAAAAGCGCGCGGAGTGCGCGACCTCTGGGGATACCGCCGTGTCGAGAAGTACCGCCCTCCTGGTCGGGGTGGCCAGCCTGTTGTTGTTGACCTGGATCACCGTGGCCGTGCGCCATGCGCCGATCCAGACCGATCTGGTGCAACGTGTCAGACAGGCGCTGGCATCCTATGCGATTACCGGCCTGACGATCGAAGCGGACGGACGTGACTTACGGCTCAGCGGCGAGATCCCGCGCCGTACCGATCCAGGCTATGTCGCCTCGATCGCGCAGCAGGTTTGGGGCGTGCGCACAGTCGAATTCGATGGCCTAAGGCAGCGTTCGTCGATGCTTGACAAGGACGACCCACTGAACCCGAGATTCGATGCGGGCCGCATTGTGCGCCTCGGCGGTGATCTTTCGAACCCGATGGACGCTGGCACCTGCCAGCGCACGATGGCGCGCCTCGCGGCCGCCGCCAGCGTGCGTTTCGAAACGGGCGGTGCCTCGCCGATGCTCGAGAGTTACGCAGTGCTGAACGATCTCGCATCCGTGGCGTACCAGTGCCCGCAAACCACCATCGTGATCGGCGGCCACACCGACGCGTCGGGTGATCGTGACGCCAACCTGCGTCTCAGCCAGGCGCGCGCCGAGGCGGTGGAGCGCTTTTTCTACCTTGCGGGCATCCCGGCGCAGCGCATGCAGATCATCGCCTATGGTGACAGCCAGCCGATTGCGGGCAATGCGACCGCTGAGGGCAGGGCCGCCAACCGCCGTATCACCTTCGATGTCCGGCCCGCCGATTGACCCCGCAATCCGTGAATTCCTGAGGCGCCTTCATGAGCTACCTGATTACACAAACCTTCATTGTCCTGCTGAT
The DNA here is from genome assembly GCA_024235415.1 of Chromatiaceae bacterium. Taxonomy (GTDB): domain Bacteria; phylum Pseudomonadota; class Gammaproteobacteria; order Chromatiales; family Chromatiaceae; genus Thiosocius. The sequence goes on from JACKML010000006.1 coordinate 156,175, forward strand.
TGCGGCACTGCTCGGCATGCTCCTGGGCGCCTATCTGACGCGCATTTCCGCAGCCGCTGTGCGCGCCTCGCTGCGGGCAAGGCTGCGCAATGCCGAGACCGATGCACGGGAGCTGCGTGCTGAACTGGATATTGCAGTGACGGCGCGCGGTACCTGCGAGGCGGAGCGCAAGTTACTGCGAGAACAGCTCGATGCGCTGAAGGCTGCGCCTGACATCGCCGGGCCTGACACCACTGAAGAGGCCGAACCGGGCGCGCCGACATCGCCCCCGGACGAGTCACCGGCGCCCGCCGGCAGCGCGGTGCTTTTGGCGACGGCCACTGACAGTGACGCGGCCGATGACCTGCAGCGCATCAAGGGAATCGGCCCGAAGATCGCCGGCATACTGCAGGAACTCGGTGTCCGCCGGTTCGAGCAGATTGCCGCATGGACACCTCAGGATGTGGCTCGGGTCAACGATCACCTGCGGTTTCGCGGGCGCATCGAGCGCGAGCAGTGGGTCTCTCAGGCGCAGGCGCTGTTGGCCGCGGGCAGGGCGGATAACTGATCGGAAAGGGGCACGGACCCGTCAACGGCGAGCTGCCGACGAAACGGATGGTGTCAGTCAGACGGGATGGGGCGCGACTATTCGTCGAGCCACTTGTTGAGCGATTCGATCAGCTGGCGCGCCTGGTCAGGGCTCGAGATATTGAATTTGGATTTCTGCTGGTATTCGCCGTTGCGCTTCTGGTATCGGCGAATCGAATACCTGTCCTTGCTGTACTCTTCCTTGCGCGCATCCCAGTCCTGGTAACGAAACAGTATCGTTGTCCAGGCGCCTTTGCTGAGCACTGCCTTGTCCAGCTCCTTGACGACGTCGATACCGCCTTCACTGTAATTGATGGTGAGTTCGTCGGGGGTGCTCGCCATGGGTGATTCTCCGTCTGGGACAGTGTGCTGAGGCGCGCGACCTTAGCAAAGGTGCCGCCCCGCTGTCATCTCAATCGATTGCCGGACGGGCGCCCTGACGTTGCAGCAGGCTGACCAGTTCGGGCGTCTTGAGCCGAGTGGCCAGACTCAGCGCAGAGATCCCGTCCGTAGTCTTGACGTTGACATCGGCACCCAGACTTACCAGCTGGGTCGCCAGGCGGTGGTTGTCCTGTCTGATCGCGATCAGCAGCGGCGTGTCGCCACTGTTGTCGCGACTCTCCAGGTCGGCGCCGTGCTCGATCAGGAAGCGCACGGTGTCGCGATCGGTGACGCCGTTTGTCGCCGCTTTCAACAGCAATGCCGAGGCGTCAAGAGTGGCGCCTGCTGCCAACAACACGTCGGCAACCTGGGTCCGCCCGGCCAGTATGGCGAGGTCGAGTGCCGTGTCCCCTGCGGTCGTGGTGCCGTTAATCTGCGCCCCGTGTTTTAGCAGGTTTTTGACCATGATGATGCGGCCGTTCTGTGCTGCCGTCTGCAGCGGATACTGCCCGTTGGGCAAAACGGCATTGATGTCGGTTCCCCAATACAGGTGGCGTTCCAGCTGGTCGAGATCATCCCGCTGCACCGCCAGGTACAGGGCGATGCTCGGTCTGTCAGGCTCGCTGCACGCGACGAGCAGCAGACACATCAGCAGGGGGATTACAGCCAGGCGCTTCATGTAGACACACCGTTCACTCGGGTACCACGGTCGTCAGGCCGACCGTTTCCCAGGCCTGCATGCCGCCGCGGTACCATTTCAGCTTCGACGCCGGGTAACCGATGCGCAGCAGGCCACGGATATTGGTCGGTGATTGGCCGCACCAGGGCCCATTGCAGAACAGTACCAGTGTCTTGGCGTCGCGAAAGTTCCAGAATTCCTCGGTGCGCTCGGCGCCGAATTGTTGTTCGAGGATTCTGGCGACCTCGGACTCGTCTGACGATTTCAGGCTCAGACGCTTGTAGTGGATGTTGACCGAGCCGGGGATGGTGCCGCGCTTGAGCCAATCGGGGCCACGCGAATCGATGACGAGGACCGAGTCGTCACCGGCACCGACACGTTCCAGGTAGCGGAGCATCTCGATCTCGCCGATGGTCTCGACCCCGTCCGGCATGTGCATCGGCTGGACACAGAACGGCGGGCATCGGCGTGACGTACGTTGGAAGCTGGGGTGGATGGTATTGCTCTGATCCTGGTTGCGCTCGATGCGCATCGGTGTGCCGTTGCGCATTGTGGTCACGCCATCGAGTTCCGGGGTGATCCGAACGGCTTTTTCCTGGTTCTCGCCAACGGCCACGCCGACGAGGTTCAGTAGCATCGCCATGGCCAGCAGGGAAATGCGGGCAGTCATAGGGGGCATCGCTTGTTCTCTTTGTCTTTCGCTGTTCCAATCATAACGAATTCGCGGCCTGTTAAGATTCGACCATGATCGGAAAAATCCTTTTTACCCTCGCCGTGATTCTGGTTGTGGCGCTGATCTGGCGCACGCGCCAGCCGCGACAGCAGCAACTTGTGCCGCAACCACGGCTGGTCAATCCGCCCCCGGCGCGCCGTTCCACGCTGCGGATACTGGCGCTCGGCGTGGTGAGTCTGATGCTGCTGGCTTCCGGATTTCTGCTTTACGAACACTGGCGTGACAGCACCGAGGTGATCTTTATCCGCGTGGTCGATGCGGGTACCGGTCGGGCAACGGAGTACCGGGCACAACGTGGTGACATCGAAGACCGTGAATTCCTGACGACTGATGGTCGGCGCGTATTCCTCGCGGAAACCGAAAGGCTGGAGACGTCGACGATCAGGCCGGGTCGTCCACCGGGCCAAAATTGAATGCGATCGAAAGGCGGGTCTGTGCGCTCGCGTTGATCTCCACCTCGTGTGGCAGGTCGGGTGCGAACAGCACCAGCAGGCCAGGGCGCGGCATCACCACCACCTGCGCCTCGTCGTCGTGCAGGATCAGGCGGCCGCTACCTTCCGGGCAGACGACGTAGTACACCGCCGACAGCAGTTCGTTGCCTTCCGCGTGATCGTGCAGCGTGGTGCGCTGGCCGGGGTGCATCTCGTTGAACCAGAAACCCTGGCGTAGTGGGGCGCGGTCGAGAATCCGGGTTGCCGTGGCCTGAGCCAGCGCGCTGACCGGGGCGAGTTCGGGTACGCGTTCGGCTGGCAGGTAGGTGTTTTCGTAACGTCCGGCAAACAGGTGCGTGCGCCGTACGTCCGCGCCGTCCTTTTCCCGCTCGAACGCATCGACCAGGGCGCTGTTCACCGCAAGGGCATTCGCCAGGTCGGCGAAGTACACAGGTGTCAGTTGTGCGAACGACGGTTCAATCATGGCCGGTAGAGGCGGTGTCGGCGCAGCGCACGAGTCCCCCCGCCAATCGTTCGCAGTCATCTGGCAGGACAGACGGCGTACGACAGCTGGCACCGATGCCGATCAAGACAAAGAAACCGAGTGTGAGATAGATGACGCGCATCTTATTAGTGTCGAGCGCGGCATCGGGAATTGCAATTGCCGGCCGCTGCGCGGCGCAAAAGAAAACCCGGCTTCCGCCGAAACGGGGCCGGGTCAATGGCGAGATATGCTCTCGCCTGTGCCGAGAAAGGATAAATGGATCAGGCGCTGGGTCGTGCGGTGGCGGCCTCGAACTGGTTCACGTTTACCCGGCCGTGCGCTTGCATGGCCAGTTTCGGGTCGGCGGCCAGCTGCTCCTTGAGCAGGGCGATGCGCGCACGAGCCTGCATTGGGCTATCCACAGCGGGCGGCCGTACATCCCCGGTTTCCTGTAAGAGACGCTGCTGGGCGCGTTCGACATCCGCCCGCGGCGGAGACGCCACCTGCTGCCCGGCGGTGTCCTGGTTGGTCTGCGCGCTGCCGGCTTTGCGTTGTTTCGGCGTTGAATGCGCCAAAAAATTGTCGCTATCGATGCGGTTAGTCAAGAAAGTGTCCCAATTTCGTCAATATTTTGACTTTTCTGTTGTCGCGAACGGCCTTTGGAGTAGATTACGCACGACGCGTGCCAACAGGAACTCGACAATCCTTTTGTGTACTAACCGAAAGACTAGCACCAGGTTCACTGCAACGAGGGGTTACTTGTGAAGATCAGGCATGGCTTTCTGATTGTCCTCCTCTCGTGGCTCGCTGCATGGCCGGGCATGGCCTCGGATGCCGTGGAGAAGCTCGAGTTCCGGGTGATTTATCGCGGCGTGTTTTCGCTGGGATCCGACCTGGAGATCGCCGACCTGAGCCTGGAAACCCTCGCCTCGCGCGGTGCGGCGGGTCTGGTCGAGACCCGCCTGGATGTGACGTCTGCTGCCTACCCCAATGTGGAGTCGCTGTATCCGATCCGCTACCGGTTTCGCACCTGGTCGACGCAGGATGCGGGGCAACTGGTGGGATTCGAGACCTACGAAAAATCACGCAAGTTACGACACCGTCTCTATCTGCGTGACGGCTCCGACCTGGGCGTCCAGCGGCTCGACGTAAATGCTGGTGTCGGGCGCGACGAGATCGCCCGGCTCGACACCGGAGAACTACCCGACGCGGCCGTGATCGTGGGTGATCTGCTCGACCGCCTGGGCATGCTGCAGCGTGTCCGTGCGCAGACGCTGATCGAATCCGCCCAGTTCAGTTTTCCGGTCACCAATGGTCGTGAACAACTGACCTACCGCGTCAAGGTGGAGGGTTTGGAGTCCGTCAACATCGGACCACTCGTGGTGCCGGCGTGGAAGGTCAGTTTTGCCGGTTTCCACCTGAACAAGCATGGAGAAGAGGAGGCGGCGCACCGGCCGGCCATCATCTGGCTCAGCCAGGCGCCGGGACACATCCCGTTGCGTGCAGACAGCCAGCACCCGATCGGCGTATTCCGGATCGAACTGCATCCCCCTTCGGCGCTACAGCATCTGGCATTGACCGATCGCTGACCGGTCGCCGGGGTGTGGCTCAGTCGTCGACCAGTCGCAAATGGCTGATGTCCGGTATCGGGCGGTGCGGTTTCTCGTTCCGGCAGTCCTCCAGCGACCCGGTGTTTGGCGGCAGGGCCTGAAGGCTGCTGGTGTCGATCTGTGCTGCTGGTGGTGGCGAGCTGTGGTCGAGGATCGCCCCCGGTTCTGCCAGGTCAAAACTGCCGTCACGCGCCTGTTCGCCGGTCTTTGCATCCACCCCGTCGCCGGCCGCGGCTGGCGACGTTGTGAGTTTCGGTGCTGGCGTTTCCTGCGTCTGTACGTCGACAACGGAATCCGTGATCGGCAGCCGCGGCGGTTGTGGTCTGGCGGCCGGAGGCGGTGATCCGCTGGGAACGACCTGTATCAGCGCCCCGGCTTCGCGAAAAGCAGCGCGATAGCGACTCGCTGCATCCGCATCCACCGCCTGTTTCACGCGCAGCGGGTTGCCTGAGAACAGGCGATCCACCGATGCCTCCTGCACCTTGAACAGTTTTGCCACGCCGCGACGCACCGCGACCGGGTCGGCGCCGGGCAGGGACTCGCCCAGGAAATAGATGTCGAACGAATGCATCCGGGCCTCTTAGCTGAATGTTTTTCTTCGTCAGTTCGGCGACCGTCCAGTTTCGATCCTGGGGCGTGTCCGCCTATGCCAGTTGGCGGCCGCGGGACGGGGAACCTTACGCCGATTAGAGGCGTATCCCTGTCACACGTGCGATTTTTTCCACTTCCTGAACTGCGACACGACGACCTCGCCAGCGGCGTTGAGTTCGCCATAGGCGCGCATGGTGGTGAAGATCACCAGCAGGGCCTGGCGCAGATCCTGCGCGTCGGTACGTGACTGCGCGGTGAAACCGCCGGCGACCGCGAGATCCACGGCGGCCACCGCGGTCGTGCCATTCCACCATTCGTCGCAGTTGATCGCACGGCAGGCGGCCTGCGGATCCCTGTCGAACGTGGTGAGCGCAATGGCGACGAGGTTGGCCTCGTAGTTCCGGCCATACCCACGCAGCAGTCTTTCCGCCTGTTGCAGTGCCTGTCGCATCCACCGAAGACTAGCTCACGGTGACTTCCTGGTGGTCGCTCCGGTGGCCAGCAGGTTGCCGATCAGGTCGCCATCTGCCGGTGTCAGCAGATGCCCTTCCGCCATTGAATAGGTCTTCACGCGACCGGCCAGCGCGGGTACGCGGTTCAGGTCCTGGCTGAGCGGCGGCACCACCTGGTCACCCGGCATGTAAAAGGTGCCGGTGCGCATGATGCTGGTGTAGGTGATGTCCGGGTGCGGTTGCTGGTTGAGCCAGAACAGCAGGTTGCCGGGAATCGGCGGTGTGAGGTCGAACAGCACGCCACGACTCTGCAGCACCGTGGCATAGAGCGCATCACCGGTAGAACGGCGCACCAGCCAGCTCTTGACGAACCCGAACATCCCGCCGTTGTTGGTGGCGTCGAGTGCCTGAATGGCCCGCCCGGTGCCGAAATGCGGTGTCGCGATCGTGATCAGGTGCTTTACCCCGAGCGCACCGTGACGCACCAGCGCCATGCGCGCGGCGAGGCCGCCGGCGGAATGCGCGACCAGGTTGATCGCCTGTTCAGGGTGACGCTTGCCGATGTCGCGCAGAAAAGCGGCCAGCCAATCGGCCTGGATCACGATCGGTGCCTGCGAGGGCAGGTTGACCGCATACACAGGGCGCGCCGCGTCGGGCTTGCCCAGGCGCTGGTACACCATGCCCTGCGGGCTGTAACCGTAGATTCCGACCTGTCGATAGCCGCGCTGGTAGAGGCGGTCCAGGGTGCCGGATTCCGCCCAGCTCTGGGCCGTGCCGAGGTAACCGTGAACCAGCACCAAAACGTCCGCATTGGCCGCACGTACGACGACCAGGCCGATGATCGTAATCAGTAACATCAATTTCTTCATCGCGGGACTCCCCTGGCAGCTGGCTGCCGTCGAATACACATCAGAATAAAATAATACACTTATAGTCTAATTTTTCCGCCGCGAGTTCAAAAAATTGTTCGAGGCGGCCCTAAAGACCAACCGGTTTTCTAGGGTTTCCTATACTTGACGGGAACGACCCCCGCTGACGGTGCCTATTGCCGCGGCGAACGTAGAGGTCTGTATCCATCAGAAGGAGGCAATCGAAATGCGCAGACGGTTGTACTTTATTTTGCCGGACGTGAATTCGGCACAAACCATCGAGAAGGAGCTGCTGCTGTCCAAGATCGATGATTCACACATTCACTACCTCGCGAAGGACGGGGTGAATCTGGGCCGTCTGCATGTGGCCAATCTGTTGCAGCGATCCGATGTCCTGCACGGGATAGGTATCGGTATGATCGCCGGCGGTATCACCGGCGCCCTGGCCGGCGCAGCACTGACGTTCTATCCGGATCTCGGCCAATCGGTGGGCAATGCCGGGATACTGGTGCTCGCGGTCGTGTTCGCGATGATGGGTTCCTGGGTGTCCGGCATGATCGCGGTCAGTATCCCGAACTCCCGCCTGAAGCGGTTCCAGCCCGCGATCGACAGTGGTGCGATTCTGCTGATGGTGGACGTCCCGGTTCGTCGCGTGCAGGAGATCCGCGAGCTGATCATGGCGCATCACCCCGAGGCCCAGGCCAAGGGTCTGGAGTCGCAGATCCCGGCATTCCCCTAGGCCGATATGCTGCCGCAATGCCCGACGGCGGAGCCGCTGTTTGGCATTGCGCATTTTTCAGTGAAGCAGTGCCTGGCTATCGGCTGACTGGGTCTCGACCAACGGCAACGACGCGTGGTGGGCCAACATGCGCCATCCGCCATCGATATAACCGTAGATGTTGGTGGCCAGTACGACCGCACGCCGGGTCCCGGAGCCACTGTTGATGTCTTCCTGAACCGTGTGTACAGCCAGGCGTTCATCGGTGCTGGCCTGGATCAGGCGATGTTCGATTCGAGGTGGGGTGCTGTCACGAAAGATCGCGGCCCAGCTGGCGAGGATGTCGTCGATGCCCTGCAACAATCCGCCGCCCGGGTGGATGCAACTGCTGCCGCTCGAATCCATCCAAACGCTTCTCATCTGTTCGAGATCGAGGGAGCGAAATGCTGCGTAGAAGGCCGTTTCTGCTGCTGTCGGGTCGGGGTAGGACATCGTTTGATTTCGCCAGTTTGTGTGTTCAGTCGAGGTACCGCGCCTGCCAGCGTTGGTAAAGCCCGTAGACGTGCTGACAGTAGCTGATTTTGTCATGGAACAGGCGTGGTTCGATCGCATCAAACACGTAGTAATTCGCGCGGTTATTCCTCGCTGCGATGATATTGCGCATATTGCGCACAAGGCTGTGCGGTCCCCAATGAAAATCGTGTGACGCCTCGTAGTGCAGATACACGGGTACTATCGGTATGCCTGTTTCCAGGGCGATGGCGAAGGCGCCGTGGCGGAATGACGGCTGCAGCCGTGGCCCCTTGATCCCACCTTCCGGATACAGCGCAATGGAACGTCCGTTCTCCAGGAGGTGTGTTATCTGTTGCGTTGCACTGGTGCGCGATGCCTTGGAATCGCGCTGCACGAAGATCGTGCCGGCAGCGGCGCTGATCCTTCCGACCAGCCACCAGTCCCGGACCTCGCGCTTGGCGAGACTGTCGACATCGAACAGTGATGGGATCCCTACGTCCTCGAACGACGACGGGTGATTGGCGATGAGAATGAAGCGCTCGGGCAGCGGGTGGATGTTCTTGTGGTGCAGCCGGAGGTCGACGCCGAGCGCGTGAATCCAGGTGCGGCTCCATACCTGGAACAGCCGCCGGTACCAGTTGCCGCGCCAGGTTGACGGCAGAAAACTCAGCCCGTACAGCAGCAGCGTAAAGACCAGGAGTTCCACCCAGCCCAGCAGCAGCCAGAGGGCTCGAGCAAATAGTCTTGTCATCGCTGGTCAGGTCGCCTATTTGTAGTGGCACTGACAGCAGTTTAGTCGGGTGTGCCGCGGCGGGTTCTTTGTGTCACGCCGCCGTGGCACTCATCAGTTGCCGCATGTAGCTGGCGGTCTTCACGCCTAGGACCATGCGCGCCACGGTTCCACTTTCGATCACGATCAGTGTCGGGGTTGCGCGGATGCCCAGTTCGCGTGATACCTCGGGGTGCTCGGTGACGTCGAGTTTGAACACCGGTGCACCGCTCGCGGCCAAGGTGTCCACGTCCCTGGACATGGGCCGGCACGGACCACAGCGCGGGCTGAAACAGTAGACCAGCGCGCGGCCCTGCACCTGGGCGAGTTGCGGGAATACCGGGAGCAGCGGCGCGGCTGGGAGACCTTCGGAGGCGCGCGTCGCCACCAGCATGTACAGGACGTAACCGCCCCAGGTGGCCGCGAGGCCGAGCACCATGTACAAGAAAAGGTCCACTTGTACCGCAAGCCTCGACGAAAGGGATCCTGTCGGTACAGGGTAGCTTCTCGGGCCGCGCCTTGGTAGTCGGGAAAGCGAACCCGCTGCTTCAGAGCTGAACCGGTGCCTCGGCGCGCGACAGTTCGTCTGCGTCGTCACAGCGTCGCTGACGTTCCGGTGTCAGGCGCTTGTGCCGGAGCTCGCGCAGGTTGCGCATGCCCATGAAAAGCGCCCAGACACCGAGCAGGACCAGCAGGGACGCGAGGTTGCTGCCGATCTCGCCCTCGATTGGCGCCGCCGTGGCATTGCCGATGCCCAGGCAGGCCGCGAGCCCCGTATATCGGCTTTTGTGTGCAAGCAACATTGAGATGCGCCTCCTGGTCCAGTGAACGTGGTTCTACACAAGCAAATTATCTGCCACTGGGGAAATAATCAGTTAAAACAGTAAATTGATGAATGTGCCAGCGGATCGCACCGTCGATCTGTAAAGCGACCCGACACTTTGGCCGGGTAAGTGGCGGCACCGCAGTCAGGTTTCATCGCGAGCTGCCGTTACGTCAGGCATCGATTTCACCCGGAGGTGTGTTGCGGTGATGCAACTGGAACAGTGGGGAATGCCGCTGGCAGTGGTCGGCATGCTGTTGCTGATGCTGTTCATGGCCTCGGCACTGAATCGCTATCAGGCCCATCAGTCCAGGGTCCACGCTGCGGTGCGGCGTCTGGAGGCAGGGGTGAATGACATCACGGGCGCGCTCAGCGCACTGCGCTCGGTCCCGTTGTCTCGTGAACTTCGAGTCACCCTGCGCGGCGAGGTCCTCGCCCGTTACCAAAAGATCCGGCGTCTGTATCGCCGCTACCCGTCGATCGTGGAAAACATCAGCGCGGCCGAGACCGCGTTGAATGCTGAAGGTGCACAAGTTGCCAAAGGGGTGGGCCCGATCGACAGCGACGCTGCGTTTCGCACCACCATCGGGGCACTGGATACATTGATAGAAACTGTCAGCAGCGGATATACGTTGCAGCCAATTCCCCGCGACGTGCGCACCATCTTTGGCAGGGAGCTGGGTGAGCGCCGGGCCGAAGTGGCATCGCGTTTCCACCTCGTCCAGGCCAGGCGACACGAGGACAGCGACAGCATCGGCAAGGCGCGTGCACACCTGACTACGCTGATGCAGATCCTGCGTCAACGCGGTCCCAGTACGGATTTTGTGCGTGAACTCTATGGTGAGGCGGAGATGGCGCTGGCGGCGTTGACGGATCGCCAGATTGGCGCACTGTCTGATACAGCGGATACCGATCGCGGTGATCGGGAAGTGCGCGATGATGTCGCGTAAACGAGCGCCCGTGACAACGTCACCGTACGCGGCGGATTTCCTTCAGATCGTCGATGTTTGCGCAAAATCCCAGGTGTTCGGCGTCGGCGGCCGGTTCGTTGTCCAGCACCTGGTCGCAGCGTGACTTGGCGTCACAGGCGTCACAACGTTCCATGTGTTTCTTGATCTCCACCGCCTGCTCCTTGTGCAGGTAGGTCGCCGCGTCGATGCCAAGGTACTTGAGCATGCGCGACAGCCGCAACTCGGCGAGCGCATCAGCCAGGCCTTCGCGAAAGCGATGACCCGCCCGCAGATTGCTGAGGATTGCGAGCGGCAGACGTACCACCAGCAACAACATCAGGCCGGCCAGCAGGAATGTGATGACGAGACTTACGATGTCCATTGGCGGGTTTCCTGAAGAGTTCGTTGCATACTTGGCGGCAGGCCAGGTATTTACCTTGATTTGAATCAGTATGGCGGCCTGCGGTGGTAATTCACAAGCAGATCGATCATTGAAAGTTCAAATGTCGAACAGGCTATCGGCCGCTGTCTTGAGTGCTGCCGCGTCTGGACCTGGCTTGTGGGCGTTGGTGCTCGGTTCGAAATAGTCGCAGAAATTTGCCCGCTGCTTGTCGTGCACGACCTCGGCCACCGGCTCCTGGCAGTCGTTCGGGCGGCCCGGCTGGTAAAACCGACAATTGCGGCAGACATGGGTCTGCTTGCGGCATTGCAGGCATTCCCCTTCGCGCTGGTACTCGCTTGCGGTGAGTTTGGCCCCGCAGAACCAGCAGGCCCCTTCGGCGTTCGGTGACATGGTGCGGCTCCTTCTCAAGGATGCGTCCATTCTAGCCGATACCCATTGAAACCCCCCGTGCCACGAGACATTTCCCCGCAGTGAACGACGCAATCGAGATGAATGTGAGTGGGCGCGTGATGCTTTTGTTGTCACGCCTGGGGATCCGCGATGCGCGTTGTCTGTCGATCTACAGGGGTGCGGTAGTCAGCGCCCTGCGCAACGGCACAAGTTCACGAGCGGTATCCAGTCTCGCGGAAATCGAACCCTTGCTCAGTGCGCAGCTCGACCTGCTCGAAGACGCGCTGCGGGCGAGGCTGCGTCCATCTGTCACGCAACATGACAGCGAGCCGGAAGCGGTGAGCGAGCCGGACAATGTGCCGGCCCAGCCTTCCGCAGCGAGCGGTGATGCGGAGGCGCTATGGTGCGACGATAGCGATCTTCCGCCTACAGATGAACAGCCGGAAAACGTCATCACCGGGAATGAAAAAAAGTCGCAGCGCGGCACGAAAGCCCCAAGCGGTTACGTGCCGTCGGTCAAGAGCATGGAAGACAAGCTCAAGGACGAACGCAAGCCGGTGCAAAAGCTGCTGCTCGAGGATTGTGTGCAGACGGGCCTGATCGATGTGCCGACCGCGAAGCGACTGATCCAGGCGATGACCGGCAAGACCAGTCAGGATGCCGAGCGCGACATCGTCGAACACCTGCGCCAGTTGCTGCAGGTGCAGGTGAAAAGTTTCATCCGCAAGTCCAAGGGTGGCCCCTGGGCCGATCCGCGTACACAGGAAGACCTGCGCAAGGATATCCATGCGGCAAACAGCGTCCGCGGCGTGGTGATGCTGTCGCGCCAGGTCGTGAAGGAGCGCCGGCTGTGGGAGCAGGAGAATGGCCGTATCGGCATCCTCGGGCTGTTCAGCGGCCGCAAGCGCATCGTCAAGTCCTGAACTGGCGCATTGACGTGGTGCTCGCCGGCACCCAAGATTCTTTGCCTTTCTTGACCGGCACGTCCGCGAACGCCTTCACGCGGAGAGCCTGGAGACAGCACGAACTTGAGTGACTTCATTCTGCATCCGCAATTGGCCGGTGATTGCCACCTGGTCGGCGACCTCGAGCTGTCGCGCGTGCTGTTGCTGAACGACAGCCGTTATCCCTGGGTGGTATTGGTGCCGCGGCGGGCGGCGATCACTGAGATCTACCAGCTGAGCCGCGCGGACAGGGAGCTTCTGCTCGACGAATCGTGTCGTGTTGGCGAACTGCTGATGCGGGCCTTCCCCGGCGACAAGCTCAACCTCGGTGCACTCGGCAACCTGGTACCGCAGCTGCATGTCCATCTTGTGGTGCGGCGGCGCGATGACCCGGCGTGGCCGGGACCCGTGTGGGGGCACTCGCCGGGTGTGCCGTATCCGGATGCTTTGTCCGCAAAGCGGGTGCGATTGCTGCGTGAGGCGTTGGGCCTGCAGGGCTGAGGGCACTGCCGTGTTCAGACAGGCAGGGAGGATTCCCTGCGAATCAGTCTTTCCTTTTCCGCGCGGCTCAGCTTTTTGACCCTGTACTCGATGCGCAGGGCCTGACTGCGGTCGCCAACCGCCTGCGTGTAGACGAGTTCCAGTGGACCACGGCCCCGCAGGCGGCGTGCGCCGCGACTTGCACCATGGGCCGCCAAGCGCCGCTGTACGTCGGTGCTGATACCGGTGTACAGCGAGCCGTCGTTGCAACGGACCAGGTAGAGGTGCCACATCGGCATCAGTGCCCCCTGGCCTGGCTGGACGGCCAGTGCCCGGATTCGAGCACTGTGAATTGCTTCAGGTATTCGTAGGCGTTGTCGGAGAACTGCAGATAGTACGCGTCGACCCGGCGCCCGCGTTGTACCGGGTGTACGCGTTGCAGGTGGATGCCGCGACCCTCGAGTGCGCCACTGATCAGCTCGATCGCCCTGATCGCACGCTGCTTGCTCGACCGGCCAATCATATCGGCGCCAAACGCGAGGCCGTTGTGGTCTGGGGCCTCACGCACTCGCGACATCAGGATCGTCCTGCCGCCGCCACCCGCTGCCAGCGACATCCGGTAGTCACCGAAGGCAATCGGCCGTGTCGCACCCTGCCATATCGAACAATCGTGGGTAAGACGCAGTGGCGTCTCGCAGGTCAGACGGTGACTGGCGAAGTCGGCGGGGTCCACCGGTTGCGGCATGGCCTGCGCGCACACGAAAGGTCCGCAAAGAACCACGCAGGCAAGCAATAGATGACGCCAGGAAGCAGGAATTACGATCGGCATGGCGAAAAAAGATAGCGCAAAAAACGCAGGGCGTCAGGTGATCCCGCCGATGCGGTGGTCGACCGTGCGCTTCGGCGCGGCGCTGTGCGCGATCAGCGTTTGCCGGGCTGAATGTCGAGATAACCGCGCTGAACGGCGGTCTCCAGCGCCTTCGCACCATTGACCAGCTCGTCGTAGGCACGCCGCAACTTGGCCAGATCGTCGAGCTGGCTTTCGGTCGGGGTGTCGTCCTTCGTGCTGGCGCCGAGGTCGAAGAGTGCCTTCAGATAACGTGCGCGTGCATTTGCCACCAGGCACAGGACCGGGCGCAGCCCGTCGATCGTGAGCGCCTGTATCTGCGGATTGATCACTTCGTGGTTCACCGCCCGCATCGTGCGCTCGAGTTCCATCAGCAGGCGATTGATATCCGGGTTCATCTTCCCATCTCCATGCGCAGGCACAGCTGTCGCTCAGGATCAACTGAGTAGGGTAGCGGCAAATACATCAGTCATCTTGAGGGCCTGAAAAGGCGAGCGCCGCCCGCAGCTGATCGTGACCGGCAGGAAGCTGCACGACTGCGTGCAATGCAAACAGCGCGGCCAGGTGTGAGACATGGTGTATCTGGTCGCGGTCCGCGAGGATGATGGCCCTGGCCCGTGGTGCAAAGCGCTGCAGACTGCGAAGCAGCACGTCGAGATTGCTGACATTGGCACCTGCATAGTTGTTGCCGAAGCCGAAGAAGAAGTCGGCCACGACGATATCTGGCGGGCGGCGCTTGACGCCGGCGATGGCTTTGCGCTGCATGCTGAACACCTGGCGCTCGAGTTGCAGCTCTCCACACAAAATGGAGAGGTCAGGGTGCAATGGTGATTCGACGATGTCGTACAGCAGTCGACGGGGCAGGGTGTTCATTGCTCGGGTGGTTTGCGTTTCGGGTCCGGTTTCTGCCGCTTCCGCTCGACGTACTTGAGCGCCTGCATTGCGGCGCCGACGCTGCCGACGAGGAAGAGAATGACCAGGATGGCGATTTCCATTGGGCCCCGTGGCGCCTGGGCGCCTGTGCAGTTCATTCGGGCCATCATAGCCGGCAACGCCGTGCAGGCAAGTCGCCGTGCGCTCGGGGCTCCGCCACCGTCTCCCGCGTGCGAACGGTCGGCCGACTCATTACACTTCCGTGTTTTCGACGTGGAGGATTCGTCATGCGTGGTGTTTGCTCGATTGTCTCGGCCTTCTGTCTCCTGGCGTTGTCCTCGGTGCACGCCACCGACCTGGAGAAGGAGAAGCGCTGGGCCGAACAGGTGGTTGACTCGTTGCTGGACGGCGAAGCGATATACCTTGACGACGGCCGTTCGGAATTCCTGGCCATCGAGACCGCCAGCGCCGACGCCGCGTCGCGCAAGGCGGTGGTCGTGATGCATGGCACCGGCGTGCATCCGAACTGGCCGACCGTGGTGCAGCCGTTGCGCGTGGGCCTGACCGAATCGGGTTGGCACACGCTTGCGATCCAGATGCCGGTTCTGGCGAATGAGGCGGAACATGCGCAGTACGCAGCCATTTACGACTGGGTTCCCGGCCGCCTTGACGCGGCCATCGCCTACCTGCGTGGCAAAGGGTTCGACAAGGTGGTGCTGGTGGCACACAGCCAGGGCTCCACAATGACTGCGTTCTACCTGAGCGGCGCGCATCAGCCGGTCGAGGGATTTGTCGCCGTGGGTATGTCGGGAGGCATACCTGGCGGACCTATGGATACGCTTTCCCAGTTGCCGGGTCTGAAACTGCCGGTACTCGACCTGTACGGCAGCGAAGACCTGCCGGAAGTGGTGGCCAGTGCCGCGGACCGCGCCTCCCAGGCAGCCAAGGCAGGTGCCGATTACACCCAGCAAAGGGTGGCGGGCGCGGACCACTTCTTTGACGGTGAAGAGACGGAATTGCTCGATGCGGTCAACGCCTGGCTCAATCAGCGTTTCTGACCCGTTTTGGAAATCGAGAGCCGGGAGGACCCGGCTACTGCAGGGCAGGCTCGATGCCGGTTGCCGCCGGCCGCGCTCAGCCGAGCAGTCGGCCGAGCGCGGTCTCTATTTTTTTCATCGCCTCACCAGGCAGGATGTCGAGGCCGATCTGACCGCACATGCGGGTCAGCGAGAAGATGCCGCAGATCTCTGCAGCCTGCTGTGATCCGTGATCATCCAGAACCAGCGCATGGCGCCTGCCAGCCTGCCGCAGGCTGTTGAGGACCTGGCCCACGCTGGCGTTGCAGACATCCTCGAGTCGCAGCACCTCGATGCGACCGCGCAGCGTCATGATGTCCTGTACCAGCAGTTCCTGCGGTTGCTCACCGGTCTTGGCGGCAATCTTTTCCGGCCGACCGCTATCGAGGTCGGTAACGGTGATGATGCCCATCACGGCGCCGGTGGCGCCTGTCACCAGCAACATGCGTACGCCGAGTTTGGCCATGCGTTCGCGTGTCGCCGCCAGGGTGTTGGTGCGTTCCACGGTGAGTGCAGTGACTTTTCGCAGGTCGGTCATTGCCTGCAGGGCAGGGCTGTCGATGCCCAGGCCTCCCGGGAACTGCTGCTCCGGGCGCGCGTAGCCCGCGCCGACCGGCATGTTATGAAAACTCAGGGCTGTGTAGTGTTGGCTCATTCGTATTGGTCCCGCGATTCCGGATGCATTCCCAGCTTAGGGTGTCGTGAGCGTCGCGCAAGGCGGTAATGTTGAAAAATCGGCTGTGCTCACTATTACGGCTGTCAATCAGCTACCGAACAGGCGGGCTGCAGTGCTCGGCGGCAGCGCGGGCAGTGATAACGCGCGGTACCCGCCAGCATTCGCTTGTGCCTGGTCGTGCTCAGTTCGTGTGTGGAGCAGCCACAGCGGTAGTCCCAGCGACGTTGTCGCTTCACCCGGATGCCTTCGAGCGCATAGTCGTGGCAGCGGCTTGCATCGGGGATGCCAAAATGCGCCATGACGGAACGCCACTCCGCGCCGTGCGGGCGGGTGCGCCCATGACAGGCGGCAGTGATCAGGTGGGCGACTTCGTGGGCGACCGTCCGCTCAAGGAAATCGAATTCGTGACGGCGTGCGATATCGAGGTTGTAGCGCAGTGTCGGGCGTTCGCGGCTGCACCAGCGTGCCTGTCCGGCGGCCTGTCCGCGCAGGTCAAAACGGATGACCGGATCGGGCACGGCCACCCGGTGGGCGGCACATAGGCCAGCGGCACGCTGCAGCATCTGCTGTGTCTTGTCCCTGATGCGTGCCGCGATGGCCTGGTCAGCCGAAATGACAGACATAGTGCAGCGTTTGCGCAACTTCGATGTCGAAACTGCTGTCGCCCGGAACGGAAAAGCTGTCGCCGGCGCCATAGCTGCGCCACGCCTCTTCGCCGGCCAGCCGCACCTGGCATTGCCCGGCAATCACTTCCATCGTCTCCGGCGAACCGGTCGAAAAGTTCAGTGTCGACGGCAGGATCACGCCAACGGATTTGCGTTCACCCGCGTCGGTTTCGATCGTGTGGCTGACGCATTTGCCGTCGAAATAGATATTGGCATTCGGGAAAACGGAGACGTTCTTGATCGGTTCCATGGTGTGCTCTTGGCATCAGGTAAAAGGGGCGGACAGTTCCTCTGCGCCTTAATCGGCGATCAACTGCAGGTACTCCATTCGTGTGGCCTGGGAGTTGCGGAAGGCGCCCAACATCACGGACGTCTTCATCGTTGAATTCTGTTTTTCCACGCCGCGCATTTTCATGCACAGATGCTCGGCCTCGATGGTTACGGCGACACCGGCAGGCTGGATGACGTTACTGATGGCATCGGCGATCTGCACCGTCAGGTTTTCCTGGATCTGCAGGCGTCGCGCATACATGTCGACGATACGGGCGATTTTCGACAACCCGATCACCTTGCCGCGCGGCAGATAGGCGACGTGCGCACGACCGATGAATGGCAGCACGTGATGCTCGCACAGCGAGTACAGTTCGATGTCCTTGACGATGACCATGTCGTCGTTCTGCGTGCTGAATACGGCGTCATTCACTACCGAGTGAAGGTCCTGATTGTAGCCGCGACACAGGAATGCCATCGCTTTCGCCGCGCGTTCCGGGGTCTTGATCAGCCCCTCCCGCTGCAGATTCTCGCCCAGGCCTTCGATGATTCCGGCGTAGTGAGCCTGGATATGGTCAATCTGCATGTGGTCCCCGTTGCCGACACCGCGGCTGCGTGTAGTTCGCCGTTACTTTAACGGCCACACGACCGGGAATCCATGTTGCATTTCTGTGGTTGGCGATCCGGCGGCGGATGCCGGAGCTGCGCTAAAGAAACAGACCGATCACAATGAAAAACGTCGCCAGAATGGCCAGTATGATCGCAGAGGATTTCCAGTTGTTGTAGTTCAGGTACAAGGGGTTGTTGTGCGGGATGACGACAGCCAGCAAGGCACCAACCGCGCAGACCCCGCCAACAATGAAAGAGAACTTCTGGAGCCATTCGCGTTTGAATCCTGATGACCCGCTGAATCCGCCTCCGATGGTTTCAAACTTGTTGGCCAGCGCCGGATCGGCAATGAACAGCAGCAGGATACCACTGAGCAATGCGAGCCAGGGTGCTGACGAGGCGGGGCCGAACAGACGTGTCATTTCGTGTCGCATAGTCGTTCAAGACGCATCTGGCCGCGTCCAAGCAAGTCGCTGATTGCTTCCGCCGGCATGGGCCTGCCGTGCAGAAAGCCCTGCAAATGGTCGCATTGACTATTGCAGAGGAAACGCTGCTGGGCTTCTGTCTCCACCCCTTCGGCCACAACCTCGAGTCCGAGGGTATGCGCCATCAGGATGATGGCCTTGACGATTGCCGCGTCGTTTTGGTCGTCCGGCAGGTCATTGATAAAGGAGCGATCGATCTTCAGTTTGCCTATAGGCAGGAGTTTCAGCTGACTGAGCGAAGAATGGCCGGTGCCGAAATCGTCCATGGTGATCCGGAGACCCAGCTCGGTACGCATGTCGGCCAGTTGCTGAAGGGACGAGCCGTCGTCCCCGACCAGGAGTGTCTCGGTCACTTCGAACTCGAAAAACTCAGCGGGGAATCCGCTTTGCCGAAAGATCTCTTTCAATCTTGTCGTGCAGTCCGTGCGCAGCTGATAGGGCGACAGGTTGACGGCGAGAATGAAATCGCAATGACCGGCATCGCGCCAGACCTTGGCCTGGGTACAGGCGGTTTCGGTCACCCAGGCACCGAGCTCGGTAATCATTCCGGTCTCTTCGGCAACCGGGATGAATTCATTGGGTGGCACCATGCCGCGCTTGGGGTGTTGCCAGCGCAGCAATGCCTCGACAGCGACCAGACGGCCATCCTTCGCATCGAATTGCGGCTGGTAATGCAACAGGAACTCGTGATTGACCAGGCCGCGGCGCAGGTCGTGCTCCATGTCCAGGCGTTGCTGGATCGCGTGCGTCAGCTCGGGGGCATAAAAGGCGAGGCGGTTCCTGCCCAGGGCCTTGGCCTGGTACATCGCCGCATCGGCATGTTGCAGCAGGGTATCCGGGGCCGTCGCATCCTGCGGATAGAGACTGATGCCAATACTGGCTGTCGCGAACAGGGTCTTGCCTCGGATTGTCACTGGAACGGAAAGGCGCTCGATGATCCGTTCCGCGATGAGGCGCGCACTGTTCGCATCAATAATACCCTCCGTGACGACAACGAACTCATCGCCTCCCAGTCGCGCTACCGTATCGTCTTCCTTGACCGAGCTGCGCAGGCGCCTGGCTACCTCCTGTAATAGTTCGTCGCCCACCTGGTGACCCAGGGTGTCGTTGATGTTCTTGAATCGATCGAGATCGATAAACATCACGGCGATGCTGGTTTCGGTGCGGTGGGCGCGTTGCACCGCGTGCTCCAGTCGCGCGTTCAGCAGCAGGCGGTTGGGCAAATCGCTCAGTGCGTCATGGTGGGCCATCTGCCATAGCTTGCGCTCGGAGTCTTTCGTGTCGGTGATGTCGGCAAACACAGAGACATGTTGACAGGCACTGCCGTCCGGACCGCGAACGGCCTTTACCGACAGCCACTGGGGATAGACGTCACCATTTTTCCTGCGGTTCCAGATTTCACCCAGCCATTCGCCGCGCTGTCCCAGGGATTGATAGAAGTCCCGGTAGAATTCGGCGCCCTGGTGACCTGAGTTGAGCAGCCTAGGAGTCTCTCCAATCGCCTCCTCGGCGCGGTAGCCCGTGATGCGTTCGAAGGCCTGATTGACCTGGACGATACGGTGCCTGGCGTCCGTTACCATGACGCCTTCGCGCATGTGTTCGAAGGCGATGCCGGCGGTGAGTAGTCGTTGTGCCTGGCGATCGCGCTCCAACACGATGCCGGCGAGATAGCTGCCAGTATCCAGCAGGCGTCTGTGAAACGGATCCGGGGGACGGGTCTGAAAACTGGTCAGGGCGAACGAACCGACCACGTCGTCGTCGGCGACCTTGATCGGCATTGACCAGCAGGCCTGCATGTTGAATCGCTTTGCGACATCCATAAAGCGCGCCCAGCGCACATCGGTCAGGATGTTGTTGACAAAGACGGGTTCACGCTTGAATACCGCGGTGCCACACGATCCGGCATCCGGGCCGGGCTGCAGCCCGTTCAGGGCCTCGATCGCCTCGTGTGGAATGCTCGGTGCTGCGCGCACCTCGAGATGGCTGCGGCTCTGATCCAGCAACATGATCGAGGCGACCGAATTATCGACCATGGCCTCGGCCAACAGGCACAGACTGTTGAGAATCTCAATCGTCGGCCGGTCGAGCGTAATCATCTCCAGGGCATCGCGCTGAAATTGCAGCAACTGTTCCATCTGCGGATGCGCGATGGCGGGATCCTGTCTTTCGTGGTGTGTTGCGGTCATGGTCTTGATGGTTGACGCATCTGGCCTATCGGGTATCGGCAGGGACGTTGAATGTTGAACGATAATTCAAGAAAGCATTCGTATTGCACCTATCGGTGGCCGCATCCGGTGTGGTGTCGCAAAACAAAGAAAAGGGCCAGACCCGCAGACGCAGGTGGCCCAATGATACAGCTTTTCTAATGGCGACCGTCCCTGTCGCTTATTTCCCGATGCCCACACCTTCTGCTGGAGAAGTCATTTGGGCGCGCCGGCGCTCAAAAAAACGGCTTGGGACCAACCCTGACTGCAACGCACCGAACTGCCGACGCGGCGCAGTGTGCATTCGCCGGGCTGGGTAACTGTCTGGTTGGCGCCACATGCCGGGCACTGATGCCAGGTCTGTCGCACATGTCCTTCGGAAAGGCTGTCGGTCAACCGCATCACAGTGTGACAACGATGACATCGCATTTTTTTCTCCTGGCGCCGGTCGGAAGCTCAATCCCAATTGAGTGCGCCACCGGTCTGATACTCGGTGACACGGGTCTCGAAAAAGTTCTTTTCCTTTTGCAGATCCAGTACCTCGGACATCCACGGGAACGGGTTTGTGGCGCCGGGGTACTGTTCCGGCAGGCCGATCTGCGAGCATCGGCGATTGGCGATGAACTGCAGGTATTCCTCGAACATCGGGGCATTCAGCCCGAGCACACCGCGCGGCATGGTGTCATAGGCATATTGTGTCTCCAGTGTGATGGCGTCGCGGATCATCTTGACGATCTCGGCCTTGAACGCATCGGTCCACAGGTGCGGGTTCTCGATCTTGATCTGATTGATCATGTCGATTCCGAAGTTCATATGCATCGATTCGTCACGCAGGATGTATTGGAACTGCTCTGCAGTACCGGTCATCTTGTTGCGTCGACCCATGCTGAGTAGCTGGGTGAATCCGACGTAGAAGAAGATCCCTTCGAATATCACATAGAAGGCGACCAGTTCACGCAGCAGTTTCTGGTCATTTTCCGGTGTGCCGGTGTGAAAGTGGGGATCGGCCAGATGCCGGGTGAAGGGCAGCGCCCACTCGGCCTTGCGTGCCACCGCCGGCACCTCGCGGTACATGTTGAACACCTCACCTTCGTCCAGTCCCAGTGACTCGATGATGTACTGGTAGGCGTGTGTGTGCACCGCCTCCTCGAAGGCCTGGCGCAGCAGATACTGGCGGCATTCCGGGTTGGTGATGTGGCGGTACACGGCGAGCACGAGGTTGTTCGCGACCAGCGAGTCGGCGGTGGAAAAGAAGCCGAGGTTGCGCTTGATAATGGTGCGTTCATCATCGCTGAGACCATTCGGATCTTTCCACAGCTGGATGTCTGCGTTCATGTTGATCTCTTGGGGCATCCAGTGATTGGCGCAGCCATCGAGATACTTCTGCCACGCCCACTCGTACTTGAACGGGACCAGCTGGTTGAGATCGGCATGACAGTTGATGATTCTCTTGTCATCGACGCGGATGCGCCCTGCGCCCATCTGTAATGCCTCAAGGCCGGTTGCGCCGGTATCACCTGGGGCGGCTAATGCGGCGTCGGCAATCCCTTGCGGATTGGGATCGACGCTGGGTGCGGCGCCGGCAGTCGTCATCAGTCGGTCATTGTCGATCAGCCCATCGCCCGCCCTGGGGGGCTGGGTGGTCTCGTGTGACCGGAGCACATCCGCAGGGTCATGGCTGTGCAGGGCCTTGTTCGGTGGGGCCTTGCGCTGTGCCGTTGGCGGGTGCGCGGCCGTTTTCAGTGGATTATCCCAGTTGTGCATCTCTATCCCCCTGCGCGTGCCTGTAACCGCCTGGTCGGTGATGCCCGGTACGGCAGCGGAGACCCGCCAAGCCGCGCGTTGTATGGTGCCGGAGTGACCCCAGTCCCCCTTTGGTGGTGGTCTGTGACATTGAAAATGTCGGGCGAGAGTTCTTGTGGCCCCTCCAGCATTGACTTGCTATGCGGCGGTCGTCCGCTTCATTCCCACTTCAGGCCACCGGCCTGATACTCGGTGACGCGTGTCTCGAAGAAGTTCTTTTCCTTGCGCAGATTCGCCTGTTCGTCGAGCCAGGCGAGTGTCGGCTCGGCCCCGGGATAGGGCTCGTCAAGGCCGAGGCTGCGGGCGCGCCTGTTGGCGATGAAGCGGAACTGCCCGACGTGGTCTTCCTTGCTGTAGCCAAGGATCGGGTCGCGCAGGATGTAGCCGGCATAGGCCTCTTCGGCAGCCTCGCACTCGGCCCACATCTCGGCGACCGCCTTCGCGTCCGGGCGGATGTCTTCCTCGAGCATGATCTGTTTGGCGACACGGATGCCGAAAGAGGCATGCAGCACCTCGTCGCGCATGATGTACTGCAGCTGCTCTGCGGTGCCTTTCATCAGGCCGCGCCGCTGCAGTGCGAAGATCGGACTGAAGCCGTTGTAGAACCAGCAGCCCTCGAAGATGCCGGCAAAGAAGATGTAGGCCATCAGGAAATTCTGCAACTCGTCACGATCGGTAAGGTCGATATCGGCCCGCAGGATCGAGTTCAGGCGGCGGTTGGCGATCTGGATCTTGCCGTTGATCTCCGGCACCACCCGATAGCGGTTGTAGATCTCGCCCTGATTGAGACCGATGGTCTCAATACAGTGCTGGTAGGTCCATGTGTGCAGTGCCTCCTCGTAGACCTGGCGCGCCTGGTAGATCTGCAACTCGGGTGCAGACATCTTCTCCATCACCGCAAGGCCGATGTTGCGCATCGCCAGGATGTCCGACGTGGTCAGGTAGGACAGCACGTTCTCGTACACATGGCGCTCTTCCAGCGTCAGCTTGTGATGATAGTCGTGCACGTCCTGGGCCATGCCGATATCCAGCGGCGTCCAGTGGTTGCGGTTGGCGTTGAGGAAATACTCCCACGCCCACGGGTACTTGAACGGCGCCAGCTGGTTGATGTCGGTCATGCCATTGATGACACGCTTGTCATCGGGGTTGACCGGGCGCACATCGACTTTCGCCGGTGCCTTCTTGCCGGCGGGTGGTGCGTCTTCTTCCGCCAGTACCGGATTGGCTGCCGGATTGGGCATTTTGACCTGTCGGCCGATGGGTGCGAGTGGATCGTCCCAATTCATCATGCTGTTTGCTCCTGATGGTTGCCGGCCGGGGTTACTGGCAGGCCTCGCAGTCCGGGTCGAGGATGCTGCACGCCTTGGGCGCGCTGCCGGTGTCCGCCGTGGACAACGCCTGGTAGCTGCCGCCAACCGCACTCAGCTTGTTGGCCCGGCTGGTGTCGTCCATGGTCGATTTCTCGACATGTGTCGCGCCCATCGAGCGCAGGTAGTAGGTCGTTTTGAGGCCACGCACCCAGGCCAGCTTGTACAGGTTGTCGAGCTTCTTGCCGGAAGGCTCGGACATGTACAGGTTGAGGCTCTGGGCCTGGTCGATCCACTTCTGACGCCTGCTGCCGGCCTCGACCAGCCAGCGCGGATCCACTTCGAAGGCCGAGGCGTAAAGTGCCTTGAGGTCTTCAGGGATACGGCTGATCGGCTGAACCGAGCCATCGTAGTATTTGAGGTCATTGACCATCACCGAGTCCCACAGGCCGAGTGCCTTGAGGTCGCGTACCAGGTAGGGGTTGACCACGGTGAATTCGCCCGACAGGTTCGATTTGACGAACAGGTTCTGGTAGGTCGGCTCGATCGACTGGCTGACCCCGCAGATATTCGAGATGGTCGCCGTCGGGGCGATTGCCATGGTGTTGGAGTTGCGCATCCCGACCTTGGTGACGCGCTCGCGCAGGCTGTCCCAGTCGAGCGTGCTGCTGTCGTCGACCTGCAGGTAGGTGCCGCGCTGCTCCGCCAGGCGGGCCAGCGAGTCGATCGGCAGGATGCCCTGGCTCCACAGCGACCCCTCGAAGCTCTGGTAGCGGCCGCGTTCCTCTGCCAGGTCGGTCGAGGCCTGGATCGCGTAGTACGACACCGCCTCCATCGAACGGTCGGCAAAATCGACGGCCTCCTGGCTGGCGTAGGGCAGGCGCACCTTGTACAGCGCATCCTGGAATCCCATGATTCCCAATCCGACCGGGCGGTGCCGCAGGTTGGAGTTACGCGCCTGCGGCACACTGTAGTAGTTGTACTCGATGACGTTGTCGAGCATGCGCATGGCGGTACTGACGGTCTTTCTGAGCTTGTCGAGATCGAGTCCGTCCTCGTTGGTGTGAACGGCCAGATTCACCGACCCGAGGTTGCAAACCGCAATCTCGTTGTCGTTGGTATGCAGTGTAATCTCCGTGCACAGGTTGGAACTGTGAACCACGCCTATGTGTTGGTTGGTGTAACGGATGTTGCACGGATCCTTGAACGTCACCCAGGGGTGGCCGGTCTCGAACAGCATGCCCAGCATCTTGCGCCACAAGTCATTGGCCTTGAGCGTCTTGGCCACATTCATCTCGCCGCGCGCGGCCTTTTCCTCGTAGCGTGTATATGCCGCCTCGAACGCTGCACCGGTCAGGTCGTGCAGGTCACCGGTCTCGTCGGGTGAGAACAACGTCCAGGTGCCTTCCTCGGCGACACGTTTCATGAACAGGTCGGGGATCCAGCTCGCGGTGTTCATGTCGTGTGTGCGGCGACGGTCGTCACCGGTGTTCTTGCGCAGGTCGAGGAATTCCTCGATATCGACGTGCCAGGTCTCGAGATAGGCACACACCGCACCCTTGCGTTTACCGCCCTGGTTGACTGCAACCGCGGTGTCGTTGGCGACCTTGAGGAAGGGAACGACGCCCTGTGACTTGCCGTTGGTACCTTTGATATGAGCACCCATGCCGCGCACGCGGGTCCAGTCGTTGCCCAGGCCGCCGGCAAACTTGGACAGCAGTGCGTTGTCCTTGATCGAGCTGTAGATGCCGTCCAGGTCGTCCGGCACCGTGGTGAGGTAGCAGCTGGACAGCTGCGGACGCAGCGTGCCGGAATTGAACAGCGTCGGTGTGGAGCTCATGAACTCGAAGCTCGACAACAGGTCGTAGAACTCGATTGCACGGCCCTCACGATCGATCTCGTTGATTGCCAGCCCCATCGCGACGCGCATGAAGAACGCCTGTGGCAGTTCGAAGCGGGTGCCCTTCGAATGGATGAAGTAGCGGTCGTACAGGGTTTGCAGGCCGAGGTAGGTGAACTGCAGGTCGCGCTCCGGCTTGAGTGCTGCACCGAGCCGCGGGAGGTCGTACTGGGTGAGGCGCTTGTCCAGCAGTTCCAGGTCGGCGCCGCGCTTGATGTAGTTGGCGAAATACTCGCTGTAGCGCTCGCCCATTTCTGCCTGGGTGGCGACACTGGTATCCATGGCGAGGAAACCGAGCGCTTCACGACGCAGCATGTCCATCAGCAGGCGCGCCGCGGCATGCGAATAGTTTGGTTCCTTCTCGATCAGGGTGCGCGCGCTCATCACCAGCGCCTGCGACACGTCACGTTCCTTGACCCCGTCGAACAGGTTGCGGCAGGTGTCGTCGAGGATCGAATCTACGGTCACCGCCTCGAGTCCGCTGCAGGCCTCGCCGACCAACCGGCGCAGGCGCTCGACGTCCAGCGGCTGCGTGCTGCCATCAGCCCGCACGATATTGACCAGGTGTTCTGGCTTGGCCGTCTGCTTCTTGGCGGCCTCTTCGCTGCGCTTGCGCTTCTGCTCTTCACGATAAAGCACATAAGCGCGTGCCACCTTGTGTTCGCCCGAGCGCATCAATGCCAGCTCGACCTGGTCCTGTATTTCCTCAATGTGGATGGTCCCGCCTGCCGGATTGCGCCGGAACAGGGCCTCGCACAGCTGCTCGGTCAGGGCCTGAACCAGGTCGTGCACACGACGCGAGGCCGCGGCGCTGCCGCCCTCGACGGCGAGGAAGGCCTTCGTCATCGCGACTGCGATCTTGTTGGCGTCGAAATTCGTCACTTTGCCGTTGCGTCGGATCACGCGCAGGCCACCGGGTGCATTGGCGCGGATCTCGGGTGTCGCGTCTGCCGCGGTGGTCTTGCTTGGGGGGACAGCAATGCTGTCCGCACCGCCATTGGAATGCGTGATTTCGGTCGCCATTAGGCTCCTCCTGAGATGGTGTTGTTGTGTGCGGACGGACCGCGTTGCGCGATCGGGCAGCATGCTGCCGGGTTACTGCGAGGTGTCCACACAGAACACAATATATACGCTGCTTTTGGAGTGTCAACCACAATATCTTGTGTATAAAAGCTGTGGAAAACGGTGGGGAAAATGTGTGTGGTCTGTGCAAAACAGCGCGGGAAACGGGCCTTTTTCAATGCATTCAGCAACTTAAAAACCGGCTCCGTTCAGCCCCCTCGGCACACCGGCCCGGTTGCGTACCGCGTCACGCCGTAGCGGAAAATTCGGCTTTGCGAGCCGGCAAAAAGCGGTGGAAAAAAATCAGCAGTATCGAATATTCGCGCATGCCGATCGTGCTTGGTTCGTGCGCTGCGCGATATGGTGTGATGACAGGTCTGCGGGTGTGTCAGCGGTGGCCGTCGATGATCGATTGCAGGTGCGGGGCCGTGACTGGGCCGAGGTGGCGTTCCAGCATCTCGCCGGCGGGGTTGACGATTGCCGTGGTCGGGAGTCCTTCCAGGGGTTCGAACGGTACCAGGGGGGTCTTGCCGATCTTAAGGTTGGGGAAGTTGATATCGAAACGGGCGAGGAATTCGCGCGACTGCGCCGACGTGGTTTCCTCGAAATTGATTCCCAGAACCTGCACTTCCGGGTTGTGCTGCTGATACTGCACGAGCTCCGGCAGTTCGCGCACGCACGGGCTGCACCAGGATGCCCAGAAGTTCACCACCACCCAGCGCCCGCGAAAATCGGAAAGGCTCACCGGCTTTCCATCCAGGTCTTCCAGTGTGAAGTCGACAGGTTCGGCACGCGCGCCAGTGCACAGCGCGGCGATGAGCAGGGTTGCGAGGAATGGGTGGCGATGCAGGGTGTTCATGCAGCCGTTAGTCTGTCTGGCGCGAAAAAAGTTTGCGCCAGGGCGCGTGACGATGTCGAAATTCGTCGCACCGGCCTGGTGCATTTGCCTGGCCCGGTTAGCAAGGCTGGTGCAAATATGGCGCTACCACGCCGCTTCACTCACGCCTCGTGCAGGCCAAGTGCCTGAGAACCAAGTAAACGAGCCTGTTGGCACGGCATATGCTCAGTTGTAATTGAAATCGCTTCGCGGTGATTTCTTCTAACTCTCTGTCGAAATTGCCGACTCGGCACACACCGCTGCTCCACGCACCACGTGGCGTGGCGGTTTTTTTACGCAGCGGTTGAGAGAGGCTTTCGATCCGGCAACGGCGCCGCCGTTCGTGAACACACTCGATATGACTGAACTGGACAAGAAAATGAAGAGGCTGCGGGTGCTGTTGGTCGACGACAGCTCTGAACGCCGTGCATCGGTCGAGGACTCCTTGAGCGAGGTGGAGTGCGAGGTCGTTGGATTCGCCTCCAGCAGTGACAATCTGCTCGCTCTGGTCCAGCGGTTGAACCCCGAGGTGGTGATCATCGACATGCAATCGCCCGGACGCGACACGCTGGAGAGCCTGGAGTCGATCAAGTCGGCGGCACCCAAGCCGATCGTCATGTTCACCCAGGACGATGCCGGTGAATCGATTATCCGTGCCACGCGTGCAGGCGTGAGTGCCTATGTCGTCGACGGTATCAGCAGGAAGCGCGTCCGCCCGATTCTCGATGCGGCGGTCGAACGTTTCCAGCAGTTCCGCACACTCACCACCGAGCTCGAGCGCACCCGTGCGCAACTCGAGGAACGCAAGATCATCGACAAGGCCAAGGGCATTCTGATGAAGCAGCGCCAGCTGACCGAGGAAGATGCCTATAAAGCGTTGCGCAACCAGGCCATGCGTAGCAACAAGCGCGTGTTCGATGTCGCCGAGAGCGTCGTCGCCGCAGCCAGTCTGTTGATCTGATCGTAAACCGCTCAACCCGCCGCACCCCAACCGGTCGTGCACGCCATCTGTGCCAATGGCGCGCCTGTCGCACTGCCATGGTGCGCCGCAACCAGCCGGGTACATTGCAGGTGCGCGCGTATGGGTTCTGAAGCGTCGGCGGGAAAGCATGGCGCGGACGCGGAAAACCCTTGAACAACAACGCCTCGCAGGCCGTACGTGATCCTTCAGCAGTACCTCCAGGCATCGGCTCGATGACGGTTGGCACGTTCACTGCAGTAGCCTTTCTCAACGAGTCACGTCTCATTGTGCGACAGACCCAACGGCGGGTCGATCGCCTGACGTGAACACGCCGGCCGATGATGGCCGGAACAGACAACGGCGTCCTGTCGCTTGCGGCCCGCAAGGGTACGAGTGGCGGTGCGCCTTTTTTTTGTCCGCATCCAAGCAGTGAGAGGTTGAACGAACATGAGCGACAACACCCGAAGCATGAGCCGTCGCGGCTTTATAAAGCGCAGCCTGCTGGCTGCCGGTATGGCGTTGGCCTTCGGCGGTCTCAGCGCCAGTGCGCTGGCCGAGATCGGTGAGCCGGAAAAAGAGGAGCTGAAGTTCGGCTTCATCAAGCTGACCGACATGGCCCCATTGGCGATTGCCTACGAGAAGGGCTATTTCGAAGACGAGGGTCTGTACGTGACCCTCGAGGCCCAGGCCAACTGGAAGGTGTTACTCGACGGCGTGATCGATGGCCAACTCGATGGCGCGCACATGCTCGCCGGTCAGCCGCTGGCGGCCACCATCGGCTTCGGTACCAAGGCGCACATCGTCACGCCGTTTTCGATGGACCTCAACGGCAACGGCATCACGGTATCGAACGCAGTGTGGGAGGAGATGAAACAGCATGTACCGAAACAGGCCGATGGCAAGCCGGTACACCCGATCAAGGCCGATTACCTGAAGCCGGTGGTTGAGAAGTACAAGGCCGAAGGCAAGCCGTTCAAGATGGGCATGGTTTTTCCGGTGTCGACCCACAACTACGAACTGCGTTACTGGCTTGCGGCCGGGGGCATTCACCCTGGCTACTATGCACCGCAGAAGGGCGACATCACCGGTACGCTGCAGGCCGACGCGCTGTTGTCGGTAACGCCGCCGCCGCAGATGCCTGCCACGCTGGAGGCAGGAACGATCTACGGCTATTGCGTCGGTGAGCCGTGGAACCAGCAGGCGGTATTCAAGGGCATCGGCGTGCCGGTCATCACCGACTACGAGATCTGGAAAGACAACCCGGAGAAGGTGTTCGGTATGAACAAGGCGTTCACCGACCAGTACCCGAACACTACCGTGCGCATCGTCAAGGCCCTGTTGCGTGCGGCCAAGTGGCTCGATGCCAAAGACAACGGCAACCGTCCGGAGGCGGTAAAGATCCTGTCGCAGTCGAACTACGTGGGTGCAGATTATGACGTCATCGCCAACTCGATGACCGGCACCTTTGAGTACGAAAAAGGCGACAAGCGCTCGGTGCCCGACTTCAACGTGTTCTTCCGCTACAACGCGACCTATCCGTACTACTCGGATGCTGTCTGGTACCTGAGCCAGATGCGTCGTTGGGGGCAGATCGCCGAGGCCAAGGACGACAGCTGGTACGACCAGGTCGCCAAGTCGGTCTACCGTCCTGATATCTACAAGAAGGCTGCGATGGAGCTGATCGCCGAGGGCCACATGACCGCGGACGAGTTCCCGGATTTTGCGTCCGAGACCGGCTACCGCGCGCCACAGAGCGAGTTCATCGATGGGGTGACATTTGACGGCACCAAGCCGAACGACTACCTGAAGTCGTTCTCCATCGGTCTCAAGGGTGACGATCAGCCGTAACGCCGAGTTGTCGGCAGGCGGCGATGCGCCCCTGCCGACGGGCCGACGATAGCCAACCCGAAACATGGAGCATGTCATGAGCATTGCAATCCGATCCCACAAGACCTTCGAGATCACCTGGCTGGAGAATGCCATCGGCTTCCTCGCCAGTGACCGGCTTACCAAGACAACCGGAAAACTGGCGCGCAACGTCCTGGTGCCTTTCACCGCGATCCTGGTGTTCCTGCTGCTGTGGGCCGCGGGTGCACAACAGGTCCAGACCTCACTCGGCGTATTGCCCGGGCCTGCCAAGGTGTGGGAACAGACCAAGGCGCTGTACGACGAACATGTCGCCGAACGCGACAAGGCAGCGGCCTTTTACGAACGCATGGACAAGCGCGTCGAGAAAGCCATCGCTGCCGGCAAGCCTGCCGAGAAAATCGAACGGATGAAGTCGCGTAGCTACACCGGCAAGGAGACCTTCATCGACCAGATCTTCACAAGCCTGTGGACAGTGATGACCGGATTCGTCATCGCATCGTTGATCGCCATTCCCGTCGGTATCGTCATCGGTATGAGTCAAACCCTTTACCAGGCGTTCAATCCGATTATCCAGGTGTTCAAACCGGTGTCGCCGCTGGCCTGGCTGCCACTGGTGACCATGGTCGTGTCGGCGGTGTATGTCAGCGACGATCCTTGGTTCTCCAAGTCGTTCCTTAACTCGGCGATCACCGTCACCCTGTGCTGCCTGTGGCCGACCATCATCAACACCGCCGTCGGCGTTTCGGGAGTCAGCAAGGATCTGATCAACGTCAGCCGGGTGCTCAAGCTCAGCTGGTTCACCAAGACGCTGAAGATCGTATTGCCCTCGGCCATCCCGATGATGTTCACCGGTCTGCGGCTATCGCTGGGTATCGGCTGGATGGTGCTGATCGCGGCAGAGATGCTGGCGCAGAACCCCGGGTTGGGCAAGTTCGTCTGGGACGAATTCCAGAACGGCAGCTCGAACTCCCTGGCGCGCATCATGGTGGCGGTCATTGCCATCGGCTTCATCGGCTTCCTGCTCGATCGCGGCATGCTCGCGCTGCAGCGCACGGTCAGCTGGGACAAGAGCGCAGTCCTGCGTTAACCGGAAGGGGAAAGAGCAATGAATAGTTATCTCAACATCGACCATGTCGGTATCACCTTTCCGACGGACAACGGCCCGCTGAACGTACTCGACAACGTCAATCTCAAAGTGGAGCAGGGCGAGTTCATCTCGCTGATCGGTCACTCGGGTTGCGGCAAGTCCACCGTGCTGAATATCGTCGCCGGCCTGTTGCAGGCGACCGAAGGCGGCGTACTGCTGGAGAACAGGGAGGTTCGCGAACCGGGGCCCGATCGTGCCGTGGTGTTTCAGAACCATTCCCTGCTGCCGTGGCTGTCGGTCTACGACAACGTCAGACTGGCCGTCGACCAGGTGTTCAAACGCACCAAGTCGAAGGCCGAACGCGATGAGTGGACGCGGCACAACCTCGAACTTGTGCACATGTCGCATGCCCTTGACCGCAAGCCGGACGAGATCTCCGGCGGCATGAAGCAGCGCGTCGGCATTGCGCGTGCATTGGCGATGGAGCCCAAGGTGCTGTTGATGGACGAGCCCTTCGGTGCGCTCGATTCACTGACCAGGACTCACATGCAGGACTCGCTGATGGAGATCCAGGCGGAGCTCAACAACACCGTGATCATGATCACCCATGATGTCGACGAGGCAGTGCTGCTATCCGACCGCATCATCATGATGACCAACGGTCCGTCGGCCAGCATCGGCGAGATTCTGCAGGTGGAGTTGGAGCGGCCGCGCGACCGCCTGTCGCTCGCCGAGGATCGCGACTACAACCACTACCGTGCCGAGGTAGTGCGTTTCCTGCACGAACGCCATGTCGGCAAGCGGCCGCAGACAGCGGCCGAAACCGCCACGGATGCCGGGGCGGGGCAGGACGAAACGCAAGGCGCGCAGGAGAAACAGGGACTCAGGTTGGCCGTCTGACGGTCGCGACGGGGGGAATGCAATGACTGGGGAAGTTTCGTGCGCCGACGACGGTATGGGTCTTGAAAAGACTGCCCTGACGATCGGCTTTGTCCCACTGAGCGACTGCGCACCGCTGGTGGTCGCCAAGGAGAAGGGCTTCTTCCGCGAGCATGGGCTGGATGTCGAGCTGTCGCGCGAGACCTCGTGGGCCAGTATCCGCGACAAGACGGCATACGGCATGCTGGATGCGGCGCAGATGCTGGCCAGCATGCCGATCACCTCCAGCCTGGGTATCGGTCCGCTCACAGTGCCGATGGTCACGGCGTTGAGCCTGGATCTCAACGGCAACGCGATCACCGTGTCCGAAGACCTCTATCAACGCCTCTGTGTCGCAAACCCGGGCGCGATGCGGGAACGGCCGCTGAGCGCAGCGGCGCTTGGCACGTTGGTCAGGGCAGAGCGGTCAAAGGGATATGCGCCCCTGACGTTTGCGGTAGTGTTTCCGACATCCACGCATACCTACGAGCTGCGCTACTGGATGGCGGCGGCAGGTATCGACCCGGATCATGATGTCCGGCTGGTGGTGGTGCCGCCATCACAGATGGTGGAGGCGCTTCGGCGGGGGCAGATCGACGGCTTTTGCGTCGGCGAACCGTGGAGCCAGCTGGCCGTACGCCAGGGGCTCGGTCGGGTGCTGATCACCAAGTACGAGCTGTGGAACAACAGTCCGGAAAAAGTGCTCGGAGTGACGGCGGACTGGGCGCAGGCCCATCCCAACACCCATCGTGCGCTGCTGGTGGCGTTGATCGAGGCCGCAGCATGGGTCGACCGGCCCGAACATCGTATGACCGTGGTCGACATGCTGGCGCAGCGCCGCTACGTTGATGCACCGGCAGAGGCCGTACGCATGTCGATGCTGGGTACGTTCCAGTATGCGCGCACCGAGTTCTCGCGCAGCCTGCCGGACTTCAACGTCTTCCATCGCTATGCGGCAAACTTTCCATGGCGTTCACATGCGGTGTGGCTGCTCACGCAGATGCAGCGTTGGGGGCAGCTCGGCATGGACGTCGACCTGCGTGCCGTTGCCGAGCAGGTGTACCAGCCTGGCCTCTATCGTGACGCGGCCCGTGTGCTCGGTCTTGCCTGTCCACCGGTTGACTACAAGACCGAGGGTGAGCATGCCTGTGTGTGGGAATATGAGGGCGTTGAACTGGGCCCGGATCGGTTCTTCGATGGCGGCATGTTCGATCCACTGGATGCAACGGGGTATCTGCAGCGTCTGGTGGCGGCAGACCGGTACTACCGCTCGGTCGGTGGCGCAGAAAACCTGGTCGACCCGGATGTTCCACGGGGCGGCGTAGCTCGCTGACGCCTCCCGCAGCTTGTAGGGTCAACCGCGGCTGAGAAGGTATAACAGGAGCAGGTTGCCGAGTAGCAGCAGGGCACTCAGTCCTCGCCAGAATCCGAGCGGATCGCGTTCGATCAGCGGTGCTGAGCGTGCGACGACGAACTTGTCGTTGGGATGCGACAGGTCATAAAGGAACTCCGACAGTGAGTCGTAGCGCCTGGCCGGGTTGGGATGCACGGCCTTGCGCAGGGCGCCGTCGACCCAGGGCTGGATGTGCGGATTATGCTGACTGGCCGGCACGTACCTGAGCTTGTCGGCGGCGCGGATACGCTCGCTGTCGCCGTATGGCAGTGCGCCAGTCAGCAGTTCGTAGGCGATTACGCCGAGCGAGAAAATGTCTGAACGGTTGGAGCAGTGGCCGACGGCGCATTCCGGGGCCGAGTAGTTGACGGTGCCCTGTACCGCGCCGTGAGTGAAAGAGCGCGTAATCTCGGAGGCGCCGGCGACGTGCGTCGAGCCGAAGTCGATGATCCGCAGCACCTCGCGCTGGTCGATCAGTACGTTCTCCGGTTTCAGGTCGAGATGCGCCATCTCCAGGCGGTGGAAGGCGCGCAGGCCCTCGGCCAGCTGGTTGAGAAAGTCACGCGCCTTGTTGATGTGGGTCTGCGGATGATCGGTAATCCACTGGCGAAGGCTTTGTCCCTCGATGAACTCCGAGACGTTGTACAGGAACCGCCGCTTGGGCGTGTCGAGTACACGCAGCACGTGCGGATTACGGATGCGTTTTCCCACCCATTCCTCGTGCAGAAAACCCTCGAGGTAGGCGGGGTCGTCGCGGTAGTTCACCGAGGGCGTCTTCAGGATGACCTTTTCACCCGACTCGCTGTCGTTGGCGAGAAACACCTCGCTGCGCCGTGAGGCGTGCAGTTCTCGAAGGATCTCGTAGCCGTCGATCTTCATGCCCGGCGACAGGTCGGGCGGGAAGGGCAGTTCGGTGATCTGCTGCAGGATATCGTCTTCGGTCTGGGTCGGCAGCTCGCGCACCCGTACCAGCTGGCAGGTGACGTTGTCGGTGCTGCCGTTGCGTAGCGATTCCTCGAGCATCGCCTTGGCGCAGGCCTGCAGGTTGACGCCGTACTCGCGCAACAAGTCTCGCAAGCGGTTGTCCGTGACATGGCCGGAGATGCCGTCGGTGGTGAACAGGAAGATATCGCCGGGTTCGACCGCGAGCGCCTTGTAATCGATGTCGATCGTGGCATCAATGCCCATCGCGCGCGATAGGAAGTCACGGTCTTTCGATACCCATACGCGGTGGTCGCGGGTCAGTTGCTCAAGCTCTTCATCGCGGTACAGGTACAGGCGCGAGTCGCCGACGTGGAAGACATGCGCGGTGGCTGACTTGAGCACCAGGCCGGTGAAGGTGGTGACCATGCCGCGTGCCGAGTCATAGCGTTGCTGGCCATTGGCGAACAGCCAGCGGTTGAGTGCGCCAAGCACCTTGCTGGCGGAGGTCCTGACGGTCCAGGACTCGGGTGTGCTGAAGTAGTCGTTGAGAAAGCCAGAGACACACAGTTGGCTGGCCTCGCGGCCACCTTCCGAGCTGCTCATGCCGTCGGCGATCGCCGCGGCGATGCCCTTGCTGAGCAACTGACCGTCGCCCGGAATCAGTGCGTCGGCGGCGTCGGCATTCTCGGCCTTGTTGCCGGCCTCGGTCTGGGCCGCGTAATCGATCGCAAGCGTACCGCTCATCTCTTCATTCCACGATCACAGACCCGGGCCGACGTTGCTGATCAGCTTACGTCGATCATCTGCACGGTGCCATCCTCAAGCACCTCGGCGGTCTGCCCGGAAGGCTCATCCATGAACTGGATGGCGATCAGTGCAATGATGGCCGCACTGGCGATGACCAGGAAGAAGCTCGATGCGTCCATGAAAGAGTAGGCTGTCAGGAACGTCACCGCGCCCACGTTTCCGTAAGCACCCGCCATACCGGCGATCTGGCCGGTCATGCGACGCTTGACCAGCGGAACCACCGCAAATACCGCGCCTTCGCCGGCCTGGACGAAGAACGAGCAGGCCATGGTCGCTGCCACTGCGAGCCAGATCGGCCAACTGCTGTCGATATTCGACAGCAGGTAGTAGCCGATCGCCAGTCCGGCGACCAGGATGCTCAGGCTGTGCTTGCGGCCGAAACGGTCGGAGAACAAGCCGCCGGTGGGTCGTGCGATCAGGTTCATGAACGCGAAACCAGAGGCCAACAGACCGGCCTGCACCAGGCTCAGGTCGAAGGTTTCTTTGAAGAACAACGGCAGCATCGAGACGACGGCCAGCTCCGAACCGAAGGTAACGAAATAGGCGACATCGAGAATGGCCACTTGCTTGAAGCTGTAGCGGTGAATCTCGGGCACGCTCTCACTGAATACGTGCTTGTTGATGCGCCAGACCTGGGACGTCTGGTAGGCATAGATCGCAACCAGGACAACGTAGATCGCAGTCGTGGCGGCGTCCGAAATGATGCCCAGGTTGGCGGGTCCGAGTTTCCAGTTCAGGACCGCCAGTGCGAGGTACATCGGGATGTTCATCAACAGGTAGAAGAAGAAATCGCCCTTGCTGGTGATCTCCATTGCGCCGGTTTTTTTGGGCTTGAAGTAGGTCGAGCCCTTCGGTGTATTGCGCGCGAGCTTGAAATAGACCAGCGAGTAGACCAGCGCGATCACGCCAGTCGTGGCAACTGCATAACGCCACGCTTCGTCACCGCCATACCACAGCGCCACGGTCGGCAGCGACATCGCTGCGGCCGCCGAACCAAAGTTGCCCCAGCCGCCGTAGATGCCCTCTGCCACACCGACCTGTCGGGCCGGAAACCATTCGCCGATCATGCGGATACCGATAACGAATCCAGCGCCGACAAAGCCGAGCATGAATCGGCTGAGGAGGAGCATCTGGTAGGAGTCGGCCATCGCGAAGATGAAACAGATCCAACTGGAGATGAACAGCAGGCTGGAGTACATAATCCGCGGACCATACTTGTCGACCAGCATGCCGATGATGATGCGTGCCGGGATGGTCAGGGCGACGTTGATGATCAGTAGTGCCTTGACCTCCTGCTTGGAGAGCCCGAACGTTTCCTGGATGGCGCTCAACAAAGGTGCGTGGTTGAACCAGACCGCGAAACTGATGAAAAACGCGAACCAGGTCAGGTGCAGCGTGCGTATCTTTCCTTCAAAGGAAAGCAGATTGAGTTTGGGCTCGGACATCGGGGCCTCCACAAGGCAATAGGGTGCAATGCCCTTCGCTAGCGCAAGTCCTGTGCCATTTCGGTGAGGAGTTGGTGCGAAGTGCATCGCGGGCGCTGCCCCAAGATGGAATTCCCCTTAAAAATCATATGTCTTTGTTTCAACCATGTGCACTGCCGGTGGGCATCGAGGGGTGTGCCCTGACGTCGCCCGCGACCTGTGCGCACCGAGAAATATCAGTAAGCGCTCCCCGTATTGGTTCATTACCGTGCACTGATGCACTTGTCTGGTGCCGTTGCGCTGATCAGGACCCCTGCGAGTTCGCTGTATTGCGCAAAATCATCAATGAAAACAGCCAGTAACCGGCAATTATCGAAACTGGCAGAACAATTGCTTGATCACTGCGGGAATTGGCGTGAACAGCCAGCAGTACAGACAGAGGTTTCGCAATGACGAAGGAAAAACTGGTTGTCGTGGGCAACGGTATGGCCGGCATCCGCACGGTCGAGGAACTGCTCAAACTCGACAGTGACAAATACGACATCACGGTGTTCGGCAATGAGCCGCACCCGAACTACAACCGCATCATGTTGTCGCCGGTACTGGCGGGTGAAAAGACGGTCGATGACATCATCCTGAACAGCCGCGAGTGGTATGCCGAGAATGGCATCACGCTGGTCGCCGGTGACCCGGTGGTCGAGATCGATCGCGTGAAATGCACGGTGAAGACTGCCAGTGGCGCGAAAGCGAGCTACGACCGGCTGCTGATCAGTACCGGTTCCAACCCGTTCATCATCCCGGTGCCCGGCCACGACAGGAAAGGCGTAATCGGGTTCCGCGATATCGCCGACGTCGAGGCCATGCTGCACGCAGCAAAGAACTACAAGCGTGCCGTCGTTATTGGCGGCGGCCTGCTCGGTCTCGAGGCGGCCAACGGCCTGATGAAGCAGGGCATGCAGGTCGACGTGGTCCACTTGCTCGACAGCCTGATGGAGCGCCAGCTCGACAAGGCGGCCTCGGCACTACTCAAGGCCTCGCTCGAGCAGCGTGGCATGAACTTCCTGATGGAGGCGCAGACGGCTGAGATCCTCGGTGACGACCGGGTCACTGGCGTGCGCTTTGCCGATGGCTCGGAGGTGGCCGCGGATCTGGTGGTGATGGCTGTGGGCATCCGCCCGAACATGGCACTGGCGCAGCAGGCTGGCCTGCACTGCGAGCGTGGCATTGTCGTCAATGACACCATGCAGACCTTCGATCCCAAGATCTACGCCGTCGGCGAGTGTGTGCAGCATCGCAACGCCTGCTACGGCCTGGTCGCGCCTTTGTTCGAACAGGCCAAGGTCGCGGCCAACCACCTGGTCGAGATGGGCATCGCCCGTTATGAAGGCTCGGTCACTTCGACCAAGCTAAAGGTGACCGGTATTGACCTGTTTTCGGCTGGCGAATTCAACGAGGGCGAGGGCGACGAGACACTGGTGCTGCAGGACCCGTCACAGGGCGTCTACAAGAAACTCGTGATCCGTGACAACAAGGTGAAGGGCGCGGTGCTGTATGGCGACACCATGGACGGCACCTGGTACTTCACTCTGCTGCGCGAGGGCACCGACATCTCGGCGTTCCGCAGCACGATCCTGTTCGGGCAGCACGACCTCGGTGACGCCGGCCATGGCGATGCCTCTGCCAGCGTGATGGCACTGCCGGCCAGCGCCGAGATCTGCGGTTGCAACGGTGTGTGCAAGGGCGACATCGTCGATGCCATCAGCAGGAAAGGCCTGTTCACCCTGGAAGAGGTGCGTGCCCACACCAAGGCGTCGAGTTCGTGCGGTTCCTGTACCGGCCTGGTCGAGGCGATTCTCGCGGGCACCGTCGGTGAGGGCTACGACAAGGCGCCGAGCAAGAAGGGCATGTGTGGTTGTACTGAACACAGTCACGACGAGGTGATTGCCGCGATACAGAAAGGCAAACTGAAAACCATGCAGGCGGTGCGCGATGCGCTCGACTGGAAGACGCCTGACGGCTGCGCGAGCTGTCGACCGGCGCTGAACTACTACCTGCTGGCCAACTGGCCGGCCGAGTACGAAGACGATGCGCAGTCGCGTTTCATCAACGAGCGTGCGCACGGCAACATCCAGAAGGACGGCACCTACTCGGTGGTGCCGCGCATGTTTGGCGGCCTGTGCACCGCCAATGACCTGCGCGCCATTGCGGATGTGTCGGACAAGTACCAGGTCCCGGAGATGAAGGTCACCGGCGGTCAGCGTATCGATCTGTTTGGCGTGAAGAAGGAAGATCTTCCGGCGATGTGGAAGGACCTTTCCGACGCCGGTTTCGTCAGCGGTCATGCCTACGGCAAGGCGATGCGTACGGTGAAGACCTGCGCCGGCAAGACCTGGTGTCGCTTTGGCACCCAGAACTCGACCGGCCTTGGCGTGAAGCTCGAGGAACTGACCTGGGGCTCGTGGATGCCGCACAAGTTCAAGCTGGCGGTGTCCGGCTGTCCGCGCAACTGTGCCGAGGCCACGATCAAGGATTTCGGCGTGGTGTGTGTCGATTCCGGATACGAACTGCACGTAGGCGGCAACGGCGGCATCAAGGTGCGGGTCACTGACCTGCTGTGCAAGGTCGAGACCGAAGAGGAGGTCCTCGAGTACTGCGGAGCCTTCACCCAGCTGTACCGCGAGGAGGCGCACTACCTTGAGCGCACGGCGCCCTGGGTCGAGCGCGTCGGCCTCAATCACATCAAACAGCAGGTGCTCGAAGACGAGGCTAACCGCAAGGCGCTGTACGAACGTTTCCTGTTCGGCCAGACGTTTGCCCAGATTGACCCGTGGAAGGCACGCGCCGAGGGCGCCGAGGCACACGAGTTCACCCCGCTGAAGATCGCCTGAAGTAAGAGGTTTACGACATGAACAACTGGATCGACATCATTGCACTGGACGAGATTCCCAGGCTTGGCTCGCGGGTGATCCGCACCGACACCATGGACGTCGCCGTATTCCGTACCCGTGACGACCAGGTATTCGCACTTCGCGATGCCTGTCCGCACAAGGGCGGGCCCTTGTCACAGGGTATCGTGCACGGCACCTCGGTGACCTGCCCGTTGCACAACTGGAAAATCGACCTGGCCTCGGGTGAGGCCCTGGGGCCGGACGAGGGCTGCACCAACGTGTTTGCGACCAAGGTCGAGGGTGGCCGCGTGCTGCTCGCGTTGAAGGCCGACGAGGCCGCCGCCTGAACGGTATCCCGCGCCGGCACTAAACTGCAGAGAGAAAGCCCCTATGCTTTTCGGACGCGCCAATAAGAATCCGATCAAGATCGCCGACAAGGGCATTGTCGAATGGAAATACGCCACCTGCGGTTATTGCTCGACCGGCTGCTCGATCGAGGTCGGGATCGACCGCAAGGGCAATGCGGTGGCCTCACGCGGTGTGGCGGATGCCGATGTCAACCGCGGCAAGCTGTGTATCAAAGGCATTTTCGAGCACGAGCTGTTCAAGAGCGCCGGACGCGGGACGCAACCGCTGCTGCGAAAACAGCGCTGGGATGCTTTCCGTGAAGTGAGCTGGAACGAAGCGCTGGATCACACCGCCGGGGAGATCCAGCGCATCCAGACCCATCATGGTCGTGACGCCTTCGCGATCGTGTCCACCGGCCAGATCATGACCGAGGAGTTCTACACCCTGGGCAAGCTGGCGCGTGGGGTGATCGGCACCAACAACTACGACGGCAACACCACATTGTGCATGGCCTCGGCGGTGTCAGGCTACAAGCGCTCGTTCGGTTCCGACGGTCCACCCGGCTGCTACGACGATTTCGAACATACCGACTGCCTGTTGGCATTCGGTTCGAACCTGCCGGAGCAGCATCCGGTGATCTTCTGGCGCCTGCGCGACACGCTGGAGAGACGCAGGTTTCCGATCATCGTGGTCGACCCGCGTGTGACCATGTTCGCGCAGATGGCCGACATCCACCTGCCGATTGAGCCAGGAACCGATGTGGTACTGCTGAATGCGCTGGCCCACGTGATCCTGAAAGAAGGCTTGGCCGACCAGGCCTATATTGATGCCTTCACTGAGGGGCAGGACGAGTTCAGGGCCCTGGTCGAGCAGTATGATCCACAGACTGCGTCGACAATCTGCGGCATCGACGAGGACACGATCCGCAACGTTGCGCGCACCTATGCCAGGGCCGGTGCGGCGATGACTATCTGGACCATGGGTATCAACCAATCGACCCATGGCTCAGACGGTGTTGTCGCGATCAACAATCTGAGCCTGATCACCGGGAATCTCGGCAAGCCCGGCGGCACCAGCCTTTCGATCACCGGGCAATGCAACGCCATGGGCACGCGCGAGTGGTCGTCGTGCTCTGGTCTGCCGGGTTACCGCGCGCTGGAGAAGGAGCAGGATCGCGAGGACATTGCGAAGTTCTGGGGTATCGACCCGGAATTCTTCCCGAAGCATCGCGGGCTGTTCATGACTGACATCCTGCCGGCAATCGAGACCGGCCAGATCAAGGGCCTGTGGTTGATCGCGACCAATCCCATGACATCGATGCCGAACACACCGCGTATCCGCAAGACGCTGGAGAGGCTCGAGTTCCTGGTCGTGCAGGACGCCTACCGCGATGTCGAGACCAACGAGTATGCACACGTCTACCTACCCGCCGCGCTGTGGGCCGAGAAGGAAGGCTGCATGACCAATACCGAACGACGCGTGAATCTGATCCGCAATGTCTCGCAACCCCCTGGCGAGGCGAAGCCCGACCTGTGGATATTCAACCGCCTGGCGAAACGGTTTACGCAGGCCGAAGGCATGGAATTTCCTGAACAGGCCGAACAGGTCTTTGATGAGATCCGTGAGCTGTCTCGCGGCCGCATGCTCGACTACTCGGGTATGAGCTACGCCAAGATTGAGGCACATCGTGGAATCCAATGGCCGTGCTCCGACTCGCCCAGCGAGTGGGCCGGTGATGATTCGAGCGACGGCACCAGGCGTTTATATATCGATGGGCGCTTCGCCTTCCCATCGGGCAGGGCCAAGCTGATCCCGTTGCCTTTTGTCGACAACAACGAGCGTCCCGATGTCGATTACCCTTTCTGGTTCAATTCCGGACGCGTGGTCGAGCATTTCCACACGCGCACGCGCACCGGCAAGGTCGGAAACCAGAACAAGTTCAGCCCAACCCCATACATGGAGATGAATCCGGATGCGGCGCGCGAACTGGGCATCCGTCACGGTGAGTACGCGCGCGTGGTGTCACGCCGCGGTGATGCGGTGGTGATGGTGCAGACCACGCAGCGCGTATCCCGCGAGATGGTCTTCGTGCCTTTCCATTTCCATGATTGTGTCAACCGCATCACCCTGGGCCTGCTTGATCCACATTCACGTCAGCCGGCATTCAAACAGTGTGCTGCGCGTATCGAACCCATAGCCGATCAGAAGGCGGCCGCCCTACGCAACAAGGCCGCGCGCGCCTACTGAGATCAACGACAATGTTTCAGCCCCGCCCAAAAGAACAGCAATACGCATGGGTGCCGCGAGCGGCGCATCCCGAGAAGAACCGTTA
Organism: Chromatiaceae bacterium; assembly: GCA_024235415.1. Classification (GTDB taxonomy): domain Bacteria; phylum Pseudomonadota; class Gammaproteobacteria; order Chromatiales; family Chromatiaceae; genus Thiosocius. The sequence goes on from JACKML010000006.1 coordinate 198,567, forward strand.
CGGACAGTCGATCGAGACGGTACCGGAAGGCCACGCGCTGCGCGGGCAATCGCTGAACATCAACGGCGACGCTGCGGTCTCTGACAACCCGAACCGTTACAAGCAGCATGGGTTCTACTTCAATGCCGACCGTTGCATCTCGTGCCATGCCTGCGAGGCGGCCTGTTCGGAGAAGAACGACCTGCCTCCGCACCTGGCCTTTCGTTCAGTTGGTTACCTCGAGGGTGGAAGCTACCCTGCCTATACCCGTCTGAACATCTCGATGGCGTGCAATCACTGCGATAACCCGGTGTGCCTGAAAGGTTGTCCTACGCGTGCCTATACCAAGTTCGCCGAATATGGCGCGGTGCTTCAGGACCCGGATATCTGCTTTGGCTGCGGTTACTGCACCTGGGTATGCCCGTACAACGCACCGCAGTTGGATACCAAGGCGGGGCATGTGTCCAAGTGCAACATGTGTGTGGATCGTCTCGAAGTGGGCCTTAAGCCAGCGTGTTCATCAGCCTGTCTGGCCGGCGCCCTGGATTTCGGAATTATCGAGACCAAACCTGAGAACCGTCATCAGACCGAGACGCGGATCCCCGGCTTTCCGACTCCCGGGATTACCCATCCGAACATCCGCTTTCAGCAGGTCAACAGCCTGCCGCGCGAGATGCGTCGCACGGATTCGATGCCGATCCGTTATGAGCGTGACGCGCGGGGCGAAGGCGGCATCTACCTGCCGAAGGTCGCCGAGGATGGACGGCCGCGGCGCTGGGGCCTGAAAGGCCTGTCGACGCGCGAGAATCCGCTGGTGGTGTTCACGCTGGTCACCCAGGCCGTGGTCGGTGCCTTCATGGTCCTGTTTCTCGGCCCGATGTTCGGACTTGCGGTACCGACCCCGTCGAGCTACCCGGTGGCCTGGCCGCTGCTCGTGTTCGGCCTGATCGGCCTGCAAACCCTGGGCCTGGTGCTGTCGACACTGCACCTTGGACGCCCGCACCGCTTCTATCGTGCATTCAATAACCTGCGCCACTCGCCGGTGAGTCGCGAGGTGGCCGGTGTGGCCGTTTTCTACAACCTGCTTGGCCTGTATGCCGTATTTGCCGGGCTGCCGCAGCTGACTGCATGGCTGCCCCGTGTGTTGGTCGATGGCCTGGCCACTGCTGCCGGCTGGGGCACAGCGCTGTCGGGCGTGGTCGCACTGTACTTCATGCACCGCATCTACCGGATTCCGGCGCGTCCGTACTGGGACCACTGGCAGGTGTTGACCAGTTTCTATGGCAGCATGCTCGCCCTCGGCGGCCTGCTCGCCGGGCTGGCCACCGCTGTGCTGGCGGTCTTGGCCGGAACCGGGTTTGCGCCCACGCTGGGGGCGCTCGCGTTGCCCGTGTGCGCGGGCCTGCTGCTCGAGTCGTTCGGCCTGTGGCGGCACGCCCGCGACCTGCCGCGCGCCGGAGGCGAGGGCAGCGCCGGTCACTATCTGCAATCGACGGACTTCGGCAAGACCTATGTGGCGCGCAACATCTCTCTGGGCGTGCTGCCGCCGGTGATCGCAGGCCTGGCGCTGAGCGGAATCGAAGGCCTGCCCGGGCTGGTCCTGTGGGGCACTGTCACCGTGCTGGCGATTGCGGCCGCACTGGCCGGTCGTGCGATTTTCTATGCCGTAGTGGTACCGACCACCATGCCGGGTGCGTTCTTCTGGAAGAACGCTGGCTTCCAGCAACATGCGCGTGAAACCGGACTGGCCGAAATGCCACAGGTGGGCGTGCTGGCCGACGCCCACTGAGTCTGCAACGCACCAGGACACTCGGGATGAGCAACGCCGTAACCGCCGTTCCCGGCACTGCATCCGATGTGCCGGTTCGCACCACCTGTCCGTATTGCGGCGTCGGCTGCGGGGTCGTTGTTTCATGCGATACCGATGGTGCATGGGAGGTGCACGGCGATCGTGAACACCCCGCCAACTATGGCCGCTTGTGCTCCAAAGGCGCCGCGCTGGGCGAGACCCTGGATCTCGATGGTCGGCTGCTGTACCCGCAGGTCGACGGTATGCAGACCGACTGGGAACACGCGCTGGACGAAGTGGCGGCGCGTTTCCGGCGCACCATCGATGAACACGGCCCCGATGCCGTTGCGTTCTACGTCTCCGGTCAATTGCTGACCGAGGACTATTATGTCGCCAACAAGCTGATGAAGGGTTTCATCGGCTCGGCCAACATCGATACCAATTCGCGCCTGTGCATGTCGTCTGCGGTGGCTGCGTATAAACGCGCCTTCGGCAGCGACAGCGTGCCCAATTGCTACGACGATCTCGAGCAGGCCGACCTGGTGGTACTGGCCGGGTCGAACCTGGCGTGGTGCCATCCAGTGCTGTACCAGCGCCTGCTGGTGGCAAAAAAGCGGCGCCCCGAATTGCGCTACATCGTGATCGATCCACGGCGCACGTCGAGCTGCGACGGTGCCGAACAACACCTGGCGCTGCGCAGTGGAACTGACGGTATCCTGTTCAGCGGGTTGCTGAGTTGGCTGGCCGGCCACGGCTGGGTCGATGACGATTTCGTGCGCAAGCATACCCAGGGCCTCGACGAGACCCTCGGCCTGGCGCACTGGTATGCCCCCTCGGTGGCGACGGTCGCCGAGCAATGCGGCCTTGGCGCAGACGAGGTGCAGCGTTTCTACGAGTCCTTCGCCGACACCGAGCGTGTCGTCACGCTGTTCTCGCAGGGCATCAACCAGTCGAGCAGCGGTACCGACAAGGGCAATGCGATCATCAACTGCCACCTGCTGACCGGACGCATCGGTCGTCCGGGCGCAGGCCCCTTCTCGATCACCGGACAGCCGAACGCGATGGGCGGGCGCGAGGTCGGCGGGCTGTCCAACCAGCTCGCTGCACACATGGAGATCGACAACCCGCAACACCGCGACCTGGTCGGCCGCTTCTGGCACACCGAGAAACTGGCGACGCAACCGGGGCTCAAGGCGGTCGAGCTGTTCCAGGCGGTCGAGCGCGGCGAGGTCAGGGCATTGTGGGTGATGGCGACCAACCCGGCGGTCAGTCTGCCCGATACCGATCAGGTGCGCCGTGCATTGGCGAAGTGCGAGTGCCTGGTGGTCTCCGATTGCGTTGCCGGCACCGACTCGCAGGCGGATGCCGATATCCTGTTGCCAGCGCTGGCATGGGGCGAGAAGGACGGTACGGTGACCAACTCGGAACGCCGCATCTCGCGTCAGCGTGCGTTCCTGCCGGCGCCGGGGGAGGCGCGGGCTGACTGGTGGATCATCGCCGAGGTGGCCAGGCGCCTGGGTTATGCCGGTTTTGACTACGCTTTCCCGGCCGAGGTGTTTGACGAGCACGCACGCCTGTCGGCGTTCGAAAACCTCGGTGAGCGTGATTTCGATATCTCGGGGCTTGCCGGGCTGTCGCCGGCGTCCTATGCGCAGCTCGAGCCCGTGCAGTGGCCGTTTGTCGCCGGTGGCGCCCCGCGTGAACGCCTGTTCAGTGACGGGCGTTTCTTCACCCCGAGCGGTCGCGCCAATTTCGTCCCGATTACGCCGCGACCGCCCGCACGCCACACGGATCTGGCCTATCCCCTGATACTGAACACTGGTCGGGTACGCGATCACTGGCACAGCATGACGCGCACCGGCAAGTCACCGCGGCTGTCCGGCCATATCAGTGAACCTTTCGTTACGCTGCATCCACGCGACGCCGTGGGCAACGGCCTGCGGGATGGTCAGCTGGCAACCGTGATCAGTGCTCATGGTGAGGCGATCCTGCGGGTACAGGTCAGTGACACGCAGCCGCGCGGCCAGGTGTTTGCACCGATGCACTGGAACGACCAGTTTGCCTCGGCGGCGCGAGTCGGCAGCCTGGTGAGTCCGGCAGTCGATCCGTTTTCCGGTCAACCCGAGTTCAAACACACGCCGGTGCGGGTGATGCCGTATCGCGCGAAGTGGTACGGCTTCCTGCTGACGCGCTGCGAGCTGGTGCCGCAACAGGCGAGCTACTGGTCGAAGTCAAGGCGATACGGCCTGTGGCACTACGAGCTGGCCGGCGAGTTGTCTCCCGACAACTGGGCCGCGTGCGCCCGGGAGCAGCTGTGTCAAAGTGGCGATGCCGCCGAATGGCGCGAGCTGTACGATTCCACCCAGGTCAACTACCGCGCCGCGCGCATCATCGACGGGCGGCTCGATGCGGTGGTCATCATCGGTCCCGATTACCGCCTGCCACCGCGCGACTGGCTGACCGCCCTGTTCAAGAAGGAGCGCCTCGAAGACACCGAACGCGGGCGCCTGCTGCGTGGTACGCCGCCCCGAGGTCAGGAGGATGCCGGTGCCATCGTTTGTTCCTGTTTTAGTGTCGGGATCAATACCCTAAGCCGTGCAATTCGCGAGCAACACCTGGCGACCCCGGAACAGATCGGGGAAGCGCTCAATGCCGGTACCAATTGCGGGTCCTGCGTGCCCGAGTTGCGTCGGCTGATCGACGACGTGCAGGCCAAGGCCGGTGGCTGAAACGTCCTTCGAGCCGGAAATGGCGGCAGTTGGGCGACGCATCGACCGGGTAGAGGGTGCCCTGGAGAGAGCCGTGTCCGAGAGCCTTTATCATTCGCCAGCGCAGTGTCGCCAACGGTTTGGGATCACCGTAATGCTCGTTTTGAAGCACACCCTGCGTGGGCTGCTGTTCAGCTGGCCGCTGTACCTGCTCGGCGTGGCGGCACTCGTGTTGCCGGAGCATGGCAGTGCCTGGCTGGGACTGTTCCTGCTGCCCGGCATTGCCGTATCGTTCGCGATCCTGCGGCGTGGTATCCGCGAGGACTATCAGCGCTTCGTGTACCGGGTGTTGCTCAAACCCGGTGCCGCCCGGCATATTCTGTGGCCTTCTTCCTGACGAGGTCTGCCAGTGAGTATTGAATTCCCTGTACCGCTGCTTGGCTTCGTGGCCGGCTCCGGCACTGGCAAGACCACGTTGCTGACCCGGCTGATTCCGCAGCTCAGGGCGCGGGGCCTGCGTTGTGCCGCGATCAAGCACTCGCACCATGATGTTGCCGTCGATATCCCGGGCAAGGACTCACACCGGCTGCGCGAGGCAGGCGCGGCGCAGGTGATGCTGGCCTCTCCCCATCGCACTTTCTGGATCCGCGAGGGCGATGGACAGACCCAGCCCGGCTTGTCCGAATTGCTTGAACACATCGATGTTACCGCGGTCGATCTCGTCCTGGTCGAAGGCTTCCGTCACGAACTCCTGCCGAAGATCGAGGTCTATCGCGGTGGGCGTGGGCAGCCGCTGCTTTGCATCGGGGACGATACGATCATTGCGGTGGCGGCAGACAGTGCACCTGACAACCCGCTCTCGATTCCGCTGCTGCCACTCAACAACCCGGAGCGTGTCGCGGAATTCGTAATGGATTGGATCGCGCGCAACCGGATTCGGGATTGACGCCGCCGCCCTGACATTGACAACCATCATGGGCAACAGCGGGTGACGGCAGGTTATGCTAGTCGCCTATTTTTTCTCAGGTGTTCCAATGAGCGAACAGATTCGCCGCGTCGCGGTGTGGAGCGGCTGGCTGCGGGTGGCACACTGGTCACTGGCGGGCTCGACGCTTTTCCTGTTGACCACGGGCTGGCTGATCGGCCATTCGCCGTCGCTGGCGAAAGAGGCGGCCGAACTGCACTACCTCGGCGCGAGCCTGCTGGTGTTCGCATTGGGGCTGCGGGTGTTTCTCGGGTTTTTCGGCAAGGGCGCTGAGCGCTTCGAATACCTGCTGCCGCGGCGTCCGGAATTCTATGCCATGCGGGCCAGCCTGCTGTTCTACCTGTCTCTTGGGAAGGCGCCGTTGCCCAACTGGTTTGCCCACAATCCGCTGTGGAAACCTCTGTACCTGCTGCTGTTCGTTGTATTGGGGCTGGCGGCGCTCAGTGGCTGGCTGATGCCCGACACGCCGGTGATCGGGCGCTTGTACCTGCCGCGGGTCCACGGCTGGTTGGCCAATGCGGTCGCGGTGTTCACCTTCGCCCACCTGTTCAGCGTAGTGCTGCAGGATGTCAGGGGTCAGAACGCCGATATCTCGGCGATAGTCAGTGGAAGTCGATACTTCAGCGTCGATCGCGACGGCCTGGTCAAACCAGACCTGCCGCAGGTGTCGATCAAGCTGGATGACATCTCCAGGCGCTGAGAATCAGAACGGCCAGGGCGATCGTTTCACCGCGACCAGCCCGATGTACGCGAAGCAGGCGAGTGCCGCGGTGAACGCGGCGATGCGTATGCGGTACGTCCGGCCCAACCTCAGTGCGACGAACCCGAGCGCGATGTAGATCAGCAGGGCGACGATCTTCGCCGTCAGCCAGGGGCTGTTGGCGGGACTGAAGTGCAGGTTCGCCGCCATCCAGATGCCACTGACCAGCAGCGTCGTATCGATCAGGTGCGGCCAGCTGCGCATCCAGCGTTCGCGCAGCATGGCCGACTGGGCGATCATCAGGCCGCCACGAATGATGAACCCCAGGATCGACAACGCGGCCGCTGACTGGTGAATCACCTTCAGTTCGACGTGTCCGATCATGTGCCGCAGATCCGTTGCATGCAGCCCCTCAGCGATGCTTCAGTGCGTCACGCAGGGACTTGACGACGGTTTCCAGGACCTGGATGCGGGCAAAGCGCTTGTCGTTGCCGGCGATCAGGTTCCATGGTGCGTGTTGTGCGTTGGTACGCGCCAGCATCTCGTTGACGGCCTCGCGGTAATCGTCCCACTTATCACGGTTGCGCCAGTCGTCGTCGGTGATCTTGTATTGCTTGTACGGCGTGTCCTGACGTGCCTGAAAGCGTGCCAACTGCTCTTCCTTGCTGATCTGCAGCCAGAACTTCTGGACCACGATGCCGGCCTGGGTGAGTTGCTCCTCGAAGTCGTTGATCTCCAGATAGGCGCGTGCCCAGTTGGCGTGCGAGGTGAAACCCTCCACACGTTCCACCAGGACCCGGCCGTACCAGGAGCGGTCGAACACGGTCATCCGCCCTGCGCGAGGGATATGACGCCAGAATCGCCACAGGTAGTGATGGGCGTTTTCCTCGTCGGTGGGTGCGGCGATCGGTATGACCTCACGCAACCGCGAATCCACCGCCTGGGTGACCCTGCGGATCGCGCCGCCTTTGCCGGCGGCATCGACGCCCTCGAACACCAGTACGGTGGATACCTTCTCGGTATAGGCGCGCCAGGCGAGGTCGTTGAGTTCCGCCTGCAGCGCGGCGAGACGGTCACGGTAGTCGTCGCGCTCGATCGTCTGCGTCAGGTCGATGCGGTCGAGCAGGGTAATCCGCGCCTCGGGCGCACTCGGCAGCATGTCGCCGTTGCTGCCTGATGGCGAATCGTCGAGGCGGCGCTCGTCGTGCGGCGCCTGCGACAGTGCATCCTGCATCTCGCGCAACAGGATGCGACCGGTGGTCATGTCGCGATAACGCTGGTCGGTGGCCTCGATGATGTGCCACGGAGCACGGCCTATGTCGGTGCTGCGCACCACGCGATCGGCGACATCCTCGAAGCGCTGATACTGCTCACTGAACTTGGATTTCTTCGGCAGCATCTTCCAGCGGCTGCGGTCGCTGCGGGAAAGGGCCTTGAGTTTCCGGCGCTGGTCCTTCTCCGAGAAGTGATACCAGCATTTCACGATCACCGCGCCATCGTTGATCAACATGCGTTCGAGCTCGCGAACACCACGCATGCACTGGTCGAGTTTGGCATCGTCCCATTCCCCGTTGAAACGTTGCTCGATCGGCCGCAGGTACCAGCCGCCGAAAAACACGCTGATCTCGCCGCGGCGCGGCATGGCGCGCCAGAATCGCCAGGCCCGCGGGCGCATCTTCTCTTCGTCGGACTCGTCCCAGAATGCGTAGACATTGACCCCGCGTGCGTCCAGCCATTCATCCAGTGTGTTGACCACCTCGCCCTTGCCGGCACCCTCCATTCCGGCGATCAACAGGTAGACCGGGATGTTGCGCTCGCGCAATGCGATCTGGGCCTCGAGCAGCTGGGTGCGCAGGTCTTCGACCTCCGCCTTGTAGGCCTCTTTGCTTAGCGTGCGGCCAATCTTCGCAGTGTCGAACATGTGCTTTCCTTATCTGCCGGGGAGGGCGCCACTGATGCGGTTTGCAGCCGCGAAGTCGAGCATGCGCTGGATGGATTTGACTGCCTGTACACCGGTTGCCGGATCGACGGTGACTGCGTTGTCGCCGGTTATCAGGACCTGTTCGAGATTCTGCAATGCGTTCATGGCCATCCACGGACAATGGGCGCAGGACTCGCAGGTCGCGCCGGCACCGGCGGTGGGCGCGGATATCAGCTTCTTGTTGGGTGCCAGCTGGTGCATCTTCCAGAAGATACCGTCGTCGGTGGCGACGATGAACTCCTCGTTCGGCAGTTGGGCCACTGCTTTGATCAACGCGGTTGTCGAGCCGACCACATCGGCGTACTGCAGCACGTCTTCCGGTGACTCCGGATGCACCAGCACCGCGGCATTCGGGTGCAGGCGTTTGAGCCGCTCCAGGGCAAAGCCCTTGAACTCCTCATGGACCACGCAGCTGCCTTCCCACAACAGGATGTCGGCGCCGGTCTGCTGCTGCACGTAGTGGCCGAGGTGCCTGTCCGGTGCCCACAGGATCTTTTCGCCGCGTTCGTGCAGGTGCCTGATGATCGGCAGGGCGATGCCGGATGTCACCATCCAGTCGGCGCGCGCCTTGACTGCCGCGCTGGTGTTCGCATACACGACCACAGTGCGGTCCGGGTGGGCATCGCAGAAGGCGCTGAACAGGTCGGCCGGACAGCCTTCGTCGAGCGAGCAGGTGGCGCCCAGGTCCGGCATCAGTACGCGTTTTTCGGGATTGAGGATCTTTGCCGTCTCACCCATGAAGCGCACGCCACAGACCACCAGTGTCTCGGCGTCCGTACTGCTGCCATAGCGGGCCATCTCGAGTGAGTCGGCGACGCAGCCGCCGGTCTCCTCAGCCAGCGCCTGCAGGTCGCCGTCGACGTAGTAATGCGCCACCAGGACAGCATTTTGTGCCTTGAGCAGGGCCTTGATGCGTTCCTTCAGCGCCGATTTTTCATCGGCACTCAGCGCCGGCCAGACTGGATGTTGCGGCACCTTGACGTGGGGAGGGGCAGGATGCAGCTGGATGGCTTGTGTGATCATTTGATGATCTCCACGGTATCGGGGTGCTTGGCCAGGTATTCCCTGGCCGGTCGATGATTGCCGGTACGCCGCATATTGCCCGTCTCGGCAATCAGGTCCAGCGACAGGATGCGCTTGCGGAAATTACGCTTGTCGAGTGGCTGGTTGAGTAGGGTTTCGTAGACGCACTGCAATTCGCTGAGCGTGAAGGTCTCGGGCATGAACTGAAATGCGATCGTCGAGTAATCAAGCTTGGCCACCAGGCGGCGGTGCGCCATGGTGATGATCTGGTCGTGATCGAACGCGAGCGGTGGCAGTGCGTCGAACGCGTGCCAGCCGACGGCGGCAGCGTCGCTCGCCGCGCGCGGAGTGGCGAGCGAATCCTGAGGGATCAGTGCGTAGTAGGTGACGCTGATCACGCGCTCGCGTGGGTCCCGATGGGTGGCGCCAAAGGTGTAGAGCTGCTCAAGGAAGACATCGCGTAGGCCGGTTTCCTCGGCGAGTTCGCGTGCGGCACAGGTGTCGAGATCCTCGTCGATGTCGAGAAAGCCACCTGGCAAGGCCCATTCCCCCTGGTGTGGCGGATTGGCACGTCGCACCAGCAGGGTGCTCAGACGCCCCCCAAGGATGGTGAACACAACGACGTCGGTGGTCACCGCCGGGTGCGGGTAGGGGTAGCTGAATGTCTCTCTGGGTATGCGCATATCTGACCGCATGGCTGACTAAGTGTCGTCAATACACAACAGAAGATAGTGTTGATGCTACACCTTGTCAACAAGCGGTAGCATTCGAGTGCTTTGACCGGATGTCCATGCTGCTGCGGGGTGCCGCGGGTGGGCACTTCAAGAAATCCTCCGAATGGCCGCTGCAGTCAGCGACAGAATTCCAGATGCCGCCGTGTGGCCCCGTGCAAAACGAAACATCACCGCTTCAGAAAATCATCCAGGTCGAATCGATCCCGCCATTGCCCGCGACCGCAGCGACGCTGCTGGCGATGGCAATGGATCCCGAGGTCGATATTGACGCCCTGTCGCGGACCATCGAGTCGGATCCACCCCTGAGTGCGCGGATTCTCGGTACCGCCAATTCCGCCTTCTACGCGCCACGCAAGCCGGTATTGACGGTGAAGGGTGCGATCGTCAGCGTGCTCGGCCTCAATGTCGTGCGCAACATCGCTTTCGGTATGGCACTGACCGGTGGCCTGAACACCTCGGCCTGTCGACATTTCGACATGCAGGCCTACTGGATCATGGCGTTGGGGACCGCAGACCTCGCCAGTGGTCTGGCCCGGGCGTCGAGTATCCCGCGGCCGCCGGATCCGGATGCGACCTACCTGGTGGGATTGCTGCACAACCTGGGTGAGCTGTTGTTGGTGCATCTGTGGCCACGCGAACTGGATGAGGCCCTGAAACGCCTGCAGGACGATCCGGGCAGCTCGCTGGTGGACCATGAGCGCAGCCTGATAGGCGTTGATCACTGGGCGGCCGGTGCCTTCCTGGCGCGTCACTGGCAGCTGCCGCCTGTAGTTGGCGACTGTATCGAGCATTTCGGCAGCCCCGGGCTCCCGGAACACTGTGCGTCGATGGTGCAGGTGCTGCGCGCCGCGAGGCTGTGGTTATCCGGTGTGATGGCGGGGCGGGCCGATCTGCTGCGGGTGGCCGGCGTGGACGACACCTATTGCGAATACCGCTCCAGTGCCTTTGTCGACCGATACAACTCCCTCACGCAGCTTGCGCGATCACTCGTCTGACCGCGTCACCCGCGATCGCCCCGTTCAGTCGTTACTGCTGGCGGTTGCCGGCGTCGGCAGCGGACCAATGTCGTCCGGTTCGTCGAGCTGGGCGGTCTCAAGATCCAGTGGCGGGTTGCCGGATGGATTGGTGAAGCGGTCATTCAGATCCTGCACATAGCGATCGGCGTCCTCGAGCACCTTCTGGATGCGGCGACGGCTGCGCCTGGTCCACCCGGCAGGGTGACGGGCGAAAATGCTCCGCCAGAACTTGGTGTTGGCCGCAAATGCCGCGCCCAGGCTGCCGCGTATACCCAGTTTCTGGCCGAGCCGCTCGGCCGGCCCGAATAAAGTCTTGGCCGCAAGATTCCGCACGCCGTAATGCACCGCAAGCCATAGCAGGTAAGCGCCCAGCGCAGTGAAATACATGCTCATCGGTGTCGCCGTCAGGGTGTCCCACCAGGCGGCGTTGAGGCGCATGCCGTCCCACTGGTCGAGCTTCGAGGTGATACCGATGAAGCCGCCGATCAGCAGTGCCGCCATGATCGCGTCGCCGATCAATGTCCGTTTGCGCCAGCGTGCGAGTATCTGATCGAGTGCCGGGACGACCTTCTCCTCGAAACTGCGCGCGGTCTTCTCGAGTGAGCCGACGATGCGATAGGCGCGTTCGATCTCCACCTGTGCCATGCGTTCATGGATCTCACTGAGATCGGCGTCGCGCTTGCCCTCGAAACGCCTGCGCAGCGCCTCGTCGGCAATCGGGCTGGCCGCCTCCTGGTTATAAATGGTGAAAAAGCGCCCGGCGGTGAGGCCGCGTTCACCAAGTGCGCGCTGCCACGCGGCGACAACCTCTTCGGGGTTGTCCTCGCGTGCCGTGGTGTCTATCTGGTTGAGGATGTACAGGAACTTGCCGGAATCGGCGCGGTTGATCGTCTTGCTGACCAGGTGGTCCAGGGTGTCGCGCATCGCACCCGGCTCGGGGTGGCGTGCATCGAAAAACACCAGCACCAGGTCGGACAGGTCGATGATGTGGTCGGTGATCTTCAGCGTCGACGTGCGCTGCGCATCGGCGTCGAATCCCGGGGAATCGATCAGGATCTTGCCGCGCAGCGCCGCACTCGGGCTGGTCTTCAGCTGCAGGTAGGCGTCGATGCGTGAGCCTTCACCCGAAGCGACTTTCTCGATCTCGCCGCTGATCTTGTAAAAAGGGAAACGAGGGTCCGAATCGAGCGCCTGGCCGGGCAGGGCATGGGTGGTCGAATGGCCGCTGAAGCACAGCACCGTGAACTTGTCGTCGACCGCCTGGTTGCCGCTGCGCTGCAACTTGCTGCCGAGATAGTGGTTGATGAACGTCGATTTTCCCGCGGAGAAGGTCCCGAGGACCGAGATCAGCGGCCACCAGGGTATCTGCGTGGCAAACGACTGTTCCGGGTTGAACAGGCCCATCCGGTAGGCCACGGAATCGAGTTCGCGGAAACTCTGCACCGTGGTCAGCAGGACCGGGTTCTCCTGTTCGAGGTGGGCTTCCAGATGTTTGAGACGGGTCTCTATGACCGGGCCGGCTCCACTCATGTGACCTTGCTCCTCGTGTCCTCAGCGGTTGTTTCGCGCATGGTAACCCGTTGCTTCCGGGTGCGTGTAGGTTCTGCGCAGCCGACGCGCTGCAGGGCGCCGGCCAAGGGGATCGTGAATGGCATATCGGGGAGCGCGGTGTGCGCCGCAGCATAACGCAGGAGGCCATCGGTTTATTGCAATCGAGGTCCTTACTGGCGGATAATCGCGCCACTCAGCAATACTCGAAACGGACCTCAAAAGGTCGCGTAATTCCACGTAGACGAGCGATTTTTTCGCGCATGTTCAGGGAGTTAAGGCGGCCGTGTTGAAGCTTCAAACGCCATCGGCCGTTCGAAACCGTTACGCGCTCCGAGGGAGGAAACCCAGAATTGCCGCTGAACTCGTCAATGCTGCGCCTTCCACGCATAAATCTTGCTAAAGCCATTCAACCTCAAGCAGGGCCCGGGCGGCGTCCGTGCCGGATTTTCAGTCGCCCGTTGCAGAAACAGGTTAAACAATAATGCCTAAGACATTGATTGCCACAGTTGCCGCTGCAGTCGTAGCGCTTTCCGCGTCGACCTTTGCAGGGGATCGTGACTTCGAGGACGTATTTGTCGTCAAGGAGTCTTCCGAGACGCCCACCGTCGTGTTGAGCGGTAACGTGGTGCCGTTCAAGGAAGTGACGCTGGCGGCGCAGCTGCCCGGACGCGTCAAGTTCATCGCCGGTATCGAGGGTGAGTTGTTCGACTCGGGGACGACCCTGGTCGCGCTCGATGAGGACGAGCTGCTGGCCAAGCGCAGCGCAGCCTATGCACAGGCGGCGGCGGCTGACGCCGATCTTCGCAACGCTGGCGTTCAGTACTCGCGTGAACTCTGGTCGCCGCAGTCGAAGAACGCCCCCGGCGGGATGGCGATCCCAAACCTGTTCGATCAGATGTTCACCCGGCCGGCGGAGGATTTCTTCGGTCAGCGTGACCGTGGCGCGGAGCGCAGCGCCGATCTGTACGCCTCCGGCACGCGTATGGAGCAGGCGCGCAGCGCCATGCTGCGCGCGCAGTCGGAGATTCGCGCGATCGATGCCAAGTTGCGCGATGCCAAGAGTCTGGCACCGTTCGATGGCGTGATCGTCGAGAAATATGTCGAAGAGGGCGATACCGTCCAGCCGGGACAGCCGATGCTCAAATTCGCTGATGTGACCTGGCTGCAGATCGAGGTGGATGTGCCGGCAAGCCTGGCGCAGGGGCTGCAGCCGATGAGCGTGCTGCAGAACGCCGCGACATTTGACAATCATCCGGAACCCGTCGCGGTGAGGGTCGCGCAGATCTTCCCGATGGCAGACGTCCAGCGCCATACAGTCAAGGTCAAGTTTGACATCCCGCAAGGGGTGTCGAAACCGGGCATGTACGCCAAAGTGCTGATACCCGATACCAGCGGGCCGGCGAAGAGCCAGCTGCCGGTGATTCCGAGCACGGCCATCCGCTACCGCGGCAGTCTGCCGGTCGTGTACATTCAGAACGAAAAGGGCGAGCCCGAGCTGCGCATGGTCCGCCAGGGCAAGCGCCTGGACAACGGCATGACCATGGTGCTTTCCGGTATCGCCCCGGGAGACCGTGTGTATCCGAATCCGGGGCCCGGCATTATGACCCGGAGCCGCAGCGAGTGAATTGCATCGGCACCTGGTGTGCCACTGGTGGCGGCTGGTGCCGCGAAGCAGCTAATTGGATTAGATCAAACGCATGAGCGATCGTGAAAACCGGCCCTCCGGGTCCTCGGAGGAAGGCGCCGCCGCACCGGCCAGCAACCTCGGCATGGCTGGCAACATGGCGAAGTTCTTTATCAAGTCGCCGCTGTCGCCGCTGCTATATCTGGCCATGCTCATGCTTGGCATCCTCGGGTTGCTGATCACCCCGCGCCAGGAGGACCCGCAGATCTCAGTGCCGATGATCGACCTGATTGTGCAGTACCCCGGCGCCGAGCCCGAGCAGGTGGCGTCACTCGCCGTGCAGCCGCTCGAACGCATCATGTACGAGATCGAGGGTGTCGATCACGTCTACTCGGCCAGCCAGCGCGGAATGGGGATAGTGACCATTCAGTTCGATGTCGGCGAGGAGATGGAAAACTCGCTGGTCAAGGTCAACGACAAACTCGAATCCAACATGGATCGGATCCCGTCGGGCGTGAAACCGCCGCTGGTCAAGGCAAAGGGTATCGATGATGTGCCGGTCGTCACCCTGACCCTGTGGTCGGAACATGACTACAACGGCGACGGTGTGCCGGATGTGGACGATTCGCAGCTGCGGCGTTTGGCGCAGTCGGTGTTGCAGCACATCAAGGAAATCCCCGATACCGGCGACAGTTTCGTGGTCGGCGGACGCGCCGAGCAGGTCACCGTGGAGGTCTATCCCGAGCGCCTGGCCGGTTATGGCCTGAGCCTTGGCCAGGTGGCCCAGGCGATCACGGCGTCCAATGTCGAGACGCAGATGGGTGGTGTCGAATCCGGTGGTTCGCACATGATGGTGGTGTCCGGGGCCTTTCTCGAATCCGTCGAGGACATCAACCGCCTGCAGGTAGGCAGTCACAACGGTGTGCCGGTCTATGTGCATGACGTTGCCGATGTGCGCCAGGGCCCGGAGGACGCCTCGCAGACCGTTGCCTACTACACAGGTGCTGCGTCCGAAGACCCGGATCGCGCGGTCAGTGTGCCCGCGGTGACGATCGCAGTGGCGAAGAAAAAAGGCACCAATGGCGTGGATGTCGCCGACGCGATTATCGATCGGGTTGAGAACCTGCGCGGCCGGCTGATCCCCAATGATGTGAACATCAGTATCACGCGCAACTACGGGCAGACGGCCGAACAGAAGGTCAATGACCTGATCTTCAAGCTGTTCATCGCCACAATGTTCGTTTTTGTGCTGGTGTGGATCGCGTTTCGCGCCCTCAAGCCGGCATTCGTCGTGCTGTTCGTGGTCCCGGTGGTGCTGCTGTTCACGATCCTGTGTGCTTTGCTGCTCGACTTCACCATCGACCGCGTGTCCCTGTTCGCGCTGATCTTCTCAATCGGCATTCTGGTTGATGATGCCATCGTCGTGGTCGAGAACATCTACCGCCGCTGGCTGGAAGAGGGTGAGACCAACCTGGAGACCGCGGTAGATGCGGTCCGCGAGGTCGGCAACCCGACCATCCTCGCGACCCTCACGGTCATTGGCGCGCTGCTGCCGATGGGTGCGGTGACCGGGATGATGGGGCCCTACATGCTGCCCATCCCGGTGCTCGGCTCCGTGGCGATGGGCATCTCGCTGTTTGCTGCGTTCGTTTTCACGCCCTGGTTTGCGATCCACGGCATGTTCCGTCCGACCATGCAGTACCTCGAGAGCGCGGAGAAGCGAGAGCACAAGGAGGCGGAATGGCTTGAAGGCCTGTATCGCCGCATCCTGATGCCAATGATCCTGGATCCGCGCAAAGCGCGGCTATTCAAGCTGGCGATGTGGGGCACATTGCTGTTGATGTGCTCCTTCTTCTATTTCAAGTGGGTGGCAGTCAAGATGCTGCCGCTGGACAACAAACCCGAGTTCTCGGTGGTTCTGGATATGCCGGAGGGCACGCCACTGGCAGATACCGGCAACATGGCGCACGTGATTGCCGAGCGCCTGCGTCGCATGCCCGAGGTGACCGCAGCTCAGATCTACGTCGGCACGGCGCGGCCGTTCGATTTCAACGGCATGGTCCGCCACTACTACCTGCGCCAGTCGCCGTGGCAGGCGGAGGTCCAACTGCAGCTGCTGAACAAGACCGACCGCAGCCGCTCCAGCCACCAGATAGCAGTGGATGCCCGCGAGCAGGTCAAGGCGCTGGTGGAAGGTACGCGTGCACGTTTCTCGATTGTGGAAATGCCGCCGGGGCCGCCGGTTCTGCAGTCGGTGGTTGCCGAAGTGCACGGACCGGACCCCGAGACACGGCGCCAGGTGGCGCGTGATCTGACCGCCATGTTCGCCCAGACCGAGAGCCTGCGCGATGTCGACAACTATATGCGCGAGCCATACGACTACTGGCACTTCGAAGTCGACCAGGAAAAAGCACAGCGGCGTGGCATCTCGGTGGAAAGCATCAACCGTGAGCTGTCGATGGCGTTGGGCGGTTTCGTGCTCGGCGATGTCAAGCAGCGTGCCGGCCACGAGCCGATCAATATCGTTATCCAGGTCCCGATGGCGGAACGGTCGCAGATCAATCGCCTTGGCGACATTCTGGTGCAGACGCCGAACGCCGGCGGCAGTGTGCCGCTGCGGGAACTCGGAGTATTCGAACGGCGCACAGAGTCGGACATCATCTACAACAAGGACCTGCGGCCAGTCGAATACGTGGTCGCGGATGTCGGTGGGCGTCTTGCGGCGCCGATCTACGGGATGATGCAGGTCGAGGACAAACTCCTGGAGCTGGGTTGTCGTACCCCCGATGGCGTACATCTCTGCGACCATATGTATTACACGGGGCCGCCGCCCGACGACAGCCGATCGGCGATCGAATGGGCCGGCGAGTGGACCGTCACCTACGAGACGTTCCGTGACATGGGTATCGCCTTCGGTGCAGCGCTGATCCTTATCTACATCCTGGTGGTGTGGGAATTCGGCAATTTCCGCGTGCCGGCGCTGATCATGGCACCGATTCCGCTGACGCTGCTCGGGATCATTCCGGCGCATACGCTGTTCTTTCAGATGGGGTGGGGCGGCGAGTTCACTGCGACCTCGATGATCGGCTGGATTGCACTGGCCGGCATCATCGTGCGCAACTCGATCCTGCTCGTCGATTTTTCCGTGCACCGCATCCAGGAAGGCGATTCTGTCGTCGATGCGGTAATCAGCGCATGTAAGACGCGAACCCGGCCGATTCTGATCACGGCACTGGCCCTGGTCTGCGGTTCTTCGGTGATCTTTTTCGATCCGATCTTCCAGGGGATGGCGATCTCTCTGGCGTCCGGCGTACTGGTCTCGACCCTGCTCACCCTGGTGGTCATCCCCTTGGGTTGTGTCGCTGCGGCCGATTCCCTGTGTGCGGTGGCCGGCACGAAGTGCAAGAAGTTTTCCAAGGGCAACGAACCTGATGGTGGTCCCGGCGGCGGTCCGAAAGGCGGCGGCCCACGCGTAGGCGACCCGCTTTGGGTGCGTGCATGGAGCGGTTTCGCGACCGTGATGTTCACCGTGATCGGTGGGGTCGTGGCGCTGGTGGACCTGTTCGGCGGGCTTTTGAAACCGAAGAAATCCGCGAATGCGCCGCCGCCTCGTGCACCTGCACACAAGCCGAAGGCGACTGAATCGACAGTGACACCCGAAGCGTCCTCGACGCCTGTCGCCGCTCCGGCGATAGACGCCAAAGAGGCGGCTTCAGATGTCGCCCCGGCGGCGGGCGCGGCTGCAAGAAAGACTCCTGAGGAGCGGCCGCAGGCACCAGCACAGAAGAAGGTCGCTGCGGCGACCGACTCGACGCAAAAAAAGGTGCCGGCGAAACAATCCGTCAGGAAGAAGGCTGCTGCACGCAAAGGCTCCGCCACCGCGACCAAGGCTGCGAAGGGCAGCAGCAAGCGGGTCGCTGTGAAACAGACGAAGCCGGGTGCCCCGGGAACGGCGGCGGACAAGGGCAATTCGGCGCCCGCAGCGAAACAATCGGTGGCCCCGGCTGCAACGCCTGTACGTGGTACGGCCGCGTCCCAGCCCGGTGTCGCCGCAAGCCGCAAGAAAACCTCAGGAAGAAGGGGTATCCAATTGAAAAGTTTGGGGAAACCGGGCGGAGACGGTCTAAACTAAAGGTAGGCACATCAAGTGCGGGTAGCGCCGGCCGCCAATATCTTTGGTAGCCGGGTGTTGGTTGCCCGATGTGTAGCCTGGAGGTTTGGATCGTGGCTGTGCGGGTGTTCGCTTTGGGCATCATGCTGGGGATTGTTGCCCCGGCGGTTCTCGCCCTATTGCCAGTTTCCGCAGCTGACGCCGCGTTCCCCGCTGTTTCGATGCACTCCCGTCAGCAGTTCCCGGTGCACGAGACGGGTTTCCGTTTTCCGGCGACCGGAACGCATGCGTCGACGCGCAAGGCGGAAAATGCACCGCGTGTGCCTGGCCACGCGGATGGCAGGCGGCCGTTCGTGGCGGCGAAACGCGACAGTGGCAATGACCTGTTCGCCGCCGCCCGATCCGGTGCCCGCAAGGCGGTTCCGATTACGCGTGGACAGGACCTCGGGCTGCGGTTTCGACCGGACGAACGCGAATCAGCTGACGGGTATGTGGTGACACCGCAGGGTGGTATCACGAACAACCCGTTTCAATCTGGTGACCAGACGCAGTTCCGGCCGGCTCCGGCAAGACGCAAGCGAACCTACGAAGAACTGCAGGCTGAGACCGAGGCGCCGCAATCGCTGGCACCACCACCTCTGCCTTACCCGATGATGCCTGCACCACCGATGCCCCCATACCAGCAGTATTTCCCGCACTGGTGAGGCTGTCTGTCTTGCCTTGCGGTAAAGGCATGAAATTACTGCGAAAAAGCAATTGGTCGCTGGTTTTGCACAATCTGCGCACAGGTTGCACACCGATTTCCACAGGTTTTCTACACAACATATTGTGGTTGACTCTCAGTCAATAGCTTATATATTGTGTTCCAGGCAGGCACGACATGGTTTGGCTGACGCTGCGAAACCGGGAGGTTGGGATATTGGTTGCAAGAGTGCTTTCCGCAGGGCTGGTCCTGGGGCTTGCCGCTAGCGCGGGCCTGGGGCTCGCGCCGCTGTCCGCGGCGCAGGCCGCGTACCCCGCCTGGTCCGGGTACGCCTCTGCGGCCAAACGCCCGCAGTTCCGACCCTGGCATCGCAATGACCCCTCGGCCATTGTGGGGCGATGGCGGCCGCAGGTGGC
>JACKML010000007.1 GCA_024235415.1 Chromatiaceae bacterium
CCGCGTGCCGCCACATGCTGGCGTGCAAGGGGCGGATCGTGGTCACCGGCATGGGCAAGTCGGGACATATCGGCGGCAAGATCGCCGCCACCCTCGCCAGCACCGGCAGCCCCGCGTTCTTCGTCCATCCGGGCGAGGCGAGCCATGGCGATCTCGGCATGATCACCCCCTCGGACGTCGTCCTGGCGCTCTCCAACTCGGGCGAGACCAGCGAGATCGTTACTATCGTGCCACTGATCAAGCGCATGGGCGCCCCGCTGATCAGCATGACCGGCAAGGCCCAGTCGACGCTGGCGCGCGAGGCCGACGTCAACCTCGATGTCAGCGTGGCCAAGGAGGCCTGCCCGCTGGACCTGGCGCCGACTGCGAGCACCACGGCGGCATTGGTGATGGGCGACGCCCTGGCCATAGCGCTGCTCGAGGCGCGCGGCTTCACCCCCGAGGAATTCGCGCTGTCGCACCCTGGCGGCAGCCTCGGGCGCCGCCTGCTACTGCACGTACACGACATCATGCACAAGGATGGGCGGGTTCCCGCGGTCGCGGAAACCGCACTGCTGCGCGATGCACTGATGGAGATGACGGACAAGGGGCTGGGCATGACCGCAGTGGTCGATTCGGCCGGGTGCGCGGTCGGGGTCTTCACCGACGGCGATCTGCGACGCTGCCTGGACCGGGGCCTGGACGTACGCGAGGCCACGGTGGCCGAGGTGATGACGCGTGGCGGAAAACACATCGCACCCGACCGTCTGGCGGTCGAGGCCCTGAACATGATGGAAGACAGCAAGATAAACGCGCTGCTGGTCATCGATGCCGACGGGCGCCTGTGTGGCGCACTCAATATGCACGACCTGCTGCGCGCGGGCGTGGTGTAAAAAGGATCCCCAATATGCAGGATATCTACGACAAGGCCGCGGCGATTCGCCTGATCGTGTTCGACGTCGACGGCGTACTCACCGATGGCAGCCTGTTCATCGGCGACGACGGCCAGGAATACAAGGCGTTCAATTCCAAGGATGGACATGGCATGGTCATGCTGCAGGAGAGCGGCGTGCAGATTGCAATCATCACCGGACGGACCTCCGAGGTAGTGCGCATTCGCATGGCCAGCCTGGGGATCGAGCACCTGTATCAGGGCAAACGCGAAAAACTCCCGGCCTACGAGGAACTCAAGCGCCAAACCGGCCTCAACGACCGGCAGATCGCGTATGTCGGTGACGACGTGGTCGATCTGCCGGTGATGACCAGGGTCGGGTTGGCGATCGCGGTACAGGACGCCCACGCGCTGACCAAGCAACACGCCCACTGGGTCACGGCGAGCGGCGGTGGGCGCGGCGCAGCGCGCGAGGCCTGTGAGCTGATCATGGATGCCCAGGGCACGCTGCAACAGGCCCTGCAGGCCTACATCGACTGAGATGCGGCTGCTGCGCCCGATCCTGCTGGTGGTACTCCTGCTCGGCGCCGTGGCCAGCTGGTGGTCGGCGCAAGAGGATGTGGCGGCACCGCAGCCGCTGGCCACCGAGGGCCCGCGCGAAATCGATTACTACGTGACCGGTCTGCAGGTGACGCGGATGAATCAATCCGGGCAGCCGGCACACCGGCTGCACGTCGCCAGCGCCCGCCACTACACCGACGACGACACCACCGAACTTGAAAAGCCGCACCTCACGGTCTTTCAGGCCACCGACCCACCATGGGAGGTCCACGCACAACGCGCCCTGGCCTCCGCGGATGGCAACCTGGTGTTGCTGTCGGGCGAGGTGCTGATCGAGCGCGCCGGCGGTGCCACGACAAGCCCCATGCGCGTGTTGACCCGGGAGCTGCGCGTCCAGCCGCGCCAGGACTATGCGGAAACAGACGAAAAGGTTAGGGTAGAAACGGACAGCGACTGGCTGGATGCCGTCGGTATGCAGGCATGGTTGCGCCCACCCTCCAGGCTCAAGTTTCTTTCGCAGGTGAAAGGCCACTATGTACCTCGCTAGACCCTTGCTGACGCTACTCCTCCTTGTCACTGCGCCGATCGTCGTCGCCCTCGAATCCGACCAGGACCAGCCGATCGAACTCGCTGCCGACAGCGTCGACATCGACGAAGGCAAGGGCCTGAGCATCTACCGTGGCGACGTCGACCTGCGACAGGGCAGCATCCGCCTGCGCGCAGACGTGGTCACCGTGCATCAGGTCGGGCGCAAGCCCTCCAAGGTGGTCGCAGAGGGCCGTCCGGTCAGATTCGAGCAGATGGCAGACAAGGGGCCGGTAAAGGGTGAGGCCCGGCGGGTCGAATACGAGATCGGCAGCGAAAACCTGGTCCTGGCCGGCGATGCGGTGCTGTTGCAGGGCAAGGACAGCATGCGCAGCGACCGTATCGTTTACGACCGTGTGCGCTCCGTGGTCAAGGCCGGCGCAGCGGCCGACGGCAAACAGCGCGTTCGGATCTCCATCCAGGCGCCAAGCCAATAAAATTCGCGCATAAAACGTAAGTAATGACTCACCTTACGGTCGAAGACCTGGTCAAACGCTATCGTGGGCGCGCGGTCGTCAACGGCGTATCGCTGCGCCTCAGCCAGGGCGAGGTGATCGGCCTGCTCGGACCCAACGGCGCGGGCAAGACCACCACCTTCTATATGATCGCGGGCCTGATTCCGCCCGATCAGGGCCGGGTCGCCCTGGCCGAACATGACCTTACCGACAAACCGATGCACGCGCGTGCCCGGCTCGGTCTCGGGTACCTGGCACAGGAACCGTCGATATTCCGCCGCCTGACAGTCGGGCAAAACGTGATCGCGATCCTCGAGACCCGCGCCGACCTCAACCGCGCTCAGCGCGTCCGCCAATGCGACAAGTTGCTGCACGAATTCGGTATTCGGCATCTGCGTGACAACATGGCGATCAGTCTTTCCGGCGGCGAGCGGCGGCGTCTCGAAATCGCACGCGCGTTGGCCTCGGAGCCGAAGTTCATCCTGCTCGACGAGCCTTTTGCCGGGGTCGACCCGATCTCGGTCGTGGATATCCAGCGCATCATCGCGCAGCTTGCGCAGCGCGGCATCGGCGTACTGATCACGGACCACAACGTGCGCGAGACTCTCGGCATCTGCGACCGCGCCTACATCATCAACGAGGGTACGGTACTGGCGCTCGGCGCGCCGAACGAGATTCTGGCCAATCCCGAGGTGCGCGCCGTCTATCTCGGTGAGAACTTCCGCCTGTGATCCATACACCAGATGAATCGGTTTCCCAACCTGGCCCTGCATCAGACAGATGACAATGTCCTTGCGTTGACTGCGCTTCAGTTGCGCTAGAATGAAGTCGAAAACAAGTTAAACAAGTTCCGTACCAAAAAGAGACTGAATGAAGCCCACGATCCAGCTTCGACTGGGCCAACACCTGACCATGACGCCGCAACTGCAGCAGGCTATCAAGCTGTTGCAGTTGTCCACGCTTGAACTCAAGCAGGAGATCCAGGAGGCCCTCGAATCCAACCTGATGCTGGAGACCGAGGAAGAAGGCGCGCGACGGGACGACGCCGAGGGCGAGCGCAGCAAACCCGACGAAGAACTCAACGGCAATCGCCTGACCAGCGACAACGGGCCAAACGACCCCAACAACGAGAGCGAGATCAAGATCGAGTCCCAATCGATGCCCGACGACCTGCCGGTCGATACGGTGTGGGACGACATCTACGACAGCATGGCACCCGCCGGTGGCGGGGCCGTCGGTGGTGATGACGGGCACGACTTCCTCAGCCAGCAAAGCATCGAGGAGTCTCTGCGCGATCACCTCGTCTGGCAGATGCGCCTGACCCCATTCAGTGACACCGATTTCGACATCGCGGAAGCGATCATCGACGGCATCAGCGAAGACGGCTACCTGACGACGCCCCTCGAAGACATCATCGCCAGCATGGACGACCCCGACGTGGAGATCGAAGAGGTCGAAGCAGTGCTGCACCGCATTCAGGCCTTCGATCCGCCGGGTATCGCGGCGCGTGATCTGCGCGAATGCCTGCTGATTCAACTGCGCCAATTGCCCGAAGATCTCGAATGGCGACGCGAGGCGCTCGAACTCGTCGACCGGCATTTCGACCTGCTGGCACAACAGGACGAGGCGCAGATGCGTCGCAGGCTGAAGCTGGAGAGCGACGAGCTGATGACAGTCATTCATCTGATCCGCTCGCTCAACCCCCGTCCCGGCACCAGCGTGGCCAGCCAGGCGCCGAGCTACATCGAGCCAGATGTGTTCGTGTACAAACACAACCAGCAGTGGCGGGTCGAGCTCAACCCGGACGCTGCCCCCAGACTGCGTGTGAATACGGAGTACGCGGGCATGATCAGGCGTGCGGACAACAGCGCCGACAACGTGACGATGAAGAACCATCTCCAGGAGGCGCGCTGGTTCATCAAGAGCCTGCAGAGTCGCAACGACACCCTGCTGCGCGTCGCCTCGCGCATTGTCGACTTTCAGCGCAATTTCTTCGAATATGGCGAAGAGGCCATGAAGCCGCTGGTATTGCGCGATATCGCCGAGGCGCTGGAAATGCACGAATCGACCATCTCCCGCGTAACAACGCAGAAGTACATGCACACGCCGCGCGGCACCTATGAGTTCAAATTTTTCTTCTCCAGCCACGTCAGCACGGCCAGCGGCGGCGAGGCGTCGGCCACTGCGATACGGGCACTGATCAAGAAGCTGGTGGGTGCCGAGAAGCCGAACAAACCCTTATCCGACAACAAGATTGCCGCCATACTCGCCGACCAGGGGATCAACGTGGCGCGCAGGACGGTTGCCAAATATCGTGAATCGATGGCCATCCCGCCATCGAACGAACGCAAGCGCTTGGCCTAAAAGCGCTCAGAAGCAAGGAGAAAACCGATGCAAGTCAACCTGACCGGTCACCATGTCGACATCACCGACGCACTGCGTGCCTACGTTGACGAGAAGATCGCCCGTTTGGAGCGCCATTTCGACCATGTGACCAATGTGCATGTCATCCTCAGCGTTGAAAAGCTCGACAAGAAAGCGGAGGCTACGGTCCACGTGGCCGGGGCGGACGTGTTCGCCGATGCCGTCCATCAGGATATGTACGCCGCCATCGACTCACTGGTCGACAAACTCGATCGCCAGGTGATCAGGCACAAGGAAAAGGTCAAGAGCCACCGTGGCAACGGGCACCGGGAATCGGTCGAAGTCGCCGGATAAGAAGAACGATTGCAGTCATGCTACCGCCAGGCATCCTTGAACTCCGTAACATCAGCGTCGCCGATCCGGCGTCGAGCAAGAAGCGCGTCCTCGAGCAGGCCGCGCGCCTGCTCGCGGCAGACAGCGAGGAACCCGCGGTAGAGCAGATCTTCGAACGCCTGCTCGAGCGCGAACGCCTGGGCAGCACCGGGCTTGCGGGCGGGGTGGCTCTGCCACATGCCCGCATGCCCGGCATCCAGGACAGTCGTGGGGCCTTCCTGCGGCTGGCCGAGGCGATCGAATTCGACGCCCTGGACGGCAAGCCGGTCGACCTGGTGTTCGCGCTGCTGGTGCCGGAGGATGCCAATGAAGAGCACCTGCAGCTGTTATCGAAGCTCGCGGCCACCTTCAACCAGGAGGACCTGCGCAGTCGTTTGCGCGAGGCGGATGCCGAACAGGCCCTTGCCATTTTGACGGGCAAATCAGCCACTCATGCCGCATAACATCCGGGTCAAGGATCTTTTCGACGCCCTGCACGAACGCCTCCGCCTGACCTGGATCGCCGGCAAATCAGGCGCCGACAAGCCCCTGCTGAGCGCCAACACCGATGCCAGCAGCGGCATCATCGCCGGCCCTCTCAACTACATCCACCCGAACCGGGTACAGGTCATAGGACCGGCGGAACAAAACTACCTGAACAGCCTGTCGCCACCGAACCGGCAACAGGCGTTGCGCCAGCTGTTCGCCGATCTGCCGGCGCTGATCGTGCTGGTCGATAGCGTCGCCGGCCCACCGGAACTCCCGCAATTGGCCGACGAGGCCGCGGTCGCACTGATGCGATCACCGCTGCCCGACAATCAGGTACTGGACAACCTGCAGTACTACGCCTCACTGTTCCTGTCGGAAAAGACCACGCTGCATGGAGTGTTTCTCGAGGTGCTCGGGATGGGCGTGCTGCTGACCGGTGACCCGGCCGTGGGCAAGAGCGAGCTCGCACTCGACCTGATCACGCGCGGCAGCCGACTCGTGGCAGACGACGCACCGGAGTTCACCCGTATCGCACCGGATATCGTCAGCGGCACTTGCCCGCCTCTGCTGCGGGAGTTTCTCGAGGTGCGTGGACTCGGCATCCTCAACATCCGCGCGATGTTCGGCGACAGCTCGATCAAACGCACCAAGTACCTGCGCCTGATCGTGCATCTGAAACGCATGTCCGCCGATGAGATATCCGGTATGGACAGACTGTCGGGTGCCTACGCGAACCGTGACGTCCTCGACGTCTCGATTCCGCAGGTCACAGTGCCGGTGGCACCCGGCCGAAACCTCGCAGTACTGGTCGAATCGGCCGTGCGCAACCACCTGCTGCGGCTCAAGGGTTACGATGCCACGGAAGTATTGATCGAACGCCAGCAGCAGGTGATCCTTGATCAGACCTGAAACGGCAAAGCCACCGCCGCCCTGAGAGACTACACTTGGTTTTCCGGGGTTTCTTCACCTTCGATCAAGCCTGCATATAATCGCAGCCATGTCCAAACGCAGCACCGACAACGACCCGGCCAGGGTGGTCCTGGTGACTGGCCTATCCGGCTCAGGCAAAAGTATTGCGCTGAACGTCCTTGAAGACGTCGGCTTCTACTGTATTGATAACCTGCCGGTCAGCCTGTTCGAGGCCCTGGTACGCGATATAACCGTGCAGCCGACGCAGGCCCGCGCCCTGACGGCCATCGGCATAGACGCCCGCAGTCCCGGCGCCGAGCTGACCCAGCTCCCAGGGCTGGTCAAACGCCTGCGTGACCATGGGGTGGACTGCGAGATCATCTTTCTCGACGCCGACGACAGCGTCCTGATTCAGCGCTTCAGCGAGACCCGGCGGCGCCATCCGCTCACCGAGGACGGCCGCACACTCGAAAAAGCGATCAAACTGGAACGCGAGATGCTTGATCCCTTGCTGGATCTTGCCCATCTCAAGGTGGATACAACACGGACCACGCTGCATGAACTGCGCGAGATCATTCGCGCCCGCGTCGCAGAACGCGGCAGCGAAGAGATGTCGGTGATGTTGCAGTCGTTCGGTTTCAAACACGGCATTCCACGCAATGCCGATTTCGTGTTCGATGCACGCTGCCTGCCGAACCCGCACTGGCACCCGGAACTGCGGCCACAGACCGGCAAAGACCAGGCCGTGGCGGACTTCCTCGGCGCCGACCCACAGGTGCATGGGATGTTGCAGCAGATCGGCGATTTCCTGGTGCAATGGATACCCTGTTTCGAAGGGGAAGGGCGAAGTTATCTGACGATCGCTATCGGCTGTACCGGCGGCCAGCATCGATCGGTCTATCTGGTGGAGCAGTTGCAACGGTTTTTCAAGACAGGGGGGCGGGATGTGGTTATCAGTCACCGCGAGCTGCCATGAGCGTGGGCGTACTTCTGATCACGCACCCTGGCGTGGGATCCGCGATGCTGCACATTGCCAGTCGGATCATCGGCAGAAGCGCTCTGCCTATCAAGTGCCTCGAGGTACCACCGGATGCGGCACTGGACCCGGTGTGCGAGCGTGCACGCAGCATGCTCAAGGTACTGAACCGTGGGGCCGGGGTGCTGGTACTGACCGACATCTATGGCGCCACGCCGCACAATATTGCCCAGCAGGTGGCATGCCGTGAATCCGGCGCCACCGTACTGTCCGGACTCAACCTGCCGATGCTGGTGCGGGTGTTCAATTATCCGCAGGATGACCTGGACACACTCACCAGCAAGGCGGCCGAGGGGGGCAGCCGCGGCATCATGAGCTGTCCGCTCGAGTCGGTCGGCGCACCAAAGGAACCCGTCTGATGCTGCAACGCGAAGTCACCATCTCGAACAAGCTCGGCCTGCATGCGCGCGCGGCAGCCAAGCTGGTCAGCACCGCCAGCGGTTATGGCGCGGAAGTCATGCTCGACAAGCAGGGCCAACGGGTCAACGGCAAGAGCATCATGGGCGTGATGATGCTGGCAGCGAGCAAGGGCACGGTACTGCAGCTGTCGGTCAATGGTGAGGGTGAAGACGAGGCGATGCAGGCACTGGTCACGTTGATCGACAACAAGTTCGGTGAGGGTGAATGACAATCGCCTGTGCCGGCATTGGCGTCGGCGCGGTCACCAGTGTCGCGATCGGCGACGCTTTCCTGTTGCGCCGCGGTCCGGTCTGCGTAACGCCGAGCTGGGTGTCCACCGAACTGATCGAGGCCGAGGTCGGGCGGTTCGAACAGGCGATTCGTGCCGCGGCCGAACAACTTCACGGCGTGCGCGACCAGATTCCCCACGACACCCCTTCCGATATCGCCGAATTCATCGATACCCACTTGCTGATGCTGGAAGACAAGGCACTTTCCGGCCAGCCGATCCACCTGATACGTAACGAGGGCCTCAGTGCCGAATGGGCACTGCAACAGCATCGGGATGCCCTGATCCAGGTGTTCGACCAGATGGACGATGCCTACCTGCGCACCCGTCGCGACGACCTCGACCATGTGGTCAGCAGGATCCTGAATATCCTGTTGCTGCAACACGACGCACCTATCAACGAACTGCGCGGCCAGATCGTACTCGCGGAAGACCTCACGCCTGCCGACGTCATCCTGATGAAGAACCAGGAGATCGCCGGTTTCGTCACCGACTACGGCGGTCCGATGTCGCACACCGCGATACTGGCGCGCAGCCTCGGCATCCCGGCAGTGGTCGGCACACGCGGCGCCACCACCTGCCTGCAACACGGCGAGCGACTGGTGCTCGATGCCAGCAACGGCATCGTACTCGCCGATTGCGACGAGGCGATGCTGCAATACTTTCGGGCGCGTCGCGACGCCGACCAGTCACGGGTCACGGAACTGCGCCGCCGCCGTGAACGGCCTGCAATCACCCGTGATGGCCAGACCATATCGTTGCTCGCCAACATCGAACTGGCGGACGACGTGATCGGTGCACATGCCAACGGCGCGCAGGGTATCGGTCTTTATCGCACCGAGTTCCTGTTCATGAACCGGCAAACACCGCCAACTGAAGATGAACACTTCGCTGCCTATCGAGCGGTGGTCCAGGGGATGCGGGGTAAGCCGATCGCGATCCGCACCCTCGATCTCGGCGCCGACAAACAACCCGCTGGCAGCAGCTACAGCGGGGCCTCGTGCAACCCGGCCCTCGGACTTCGTGCGATCCGTTTATGTCTGAAGGAACCCGAACTCTTCGTGCCGCAGGTACGCGCGATCCTGCGCACATCGGCAATGGGGCCGGTGCGCATCATGCTGCCGATGCTGACCGCCACCTGGGAGGTCGACCAGGCACGCCGGGTCATTCGACAGGCCATGCAGCAGCTCGACGTGGAGGGCGTCGCCTATGACCCGGATATCCCTGTCGGCGGCATGATCGAGGTCCCGGCCGCGGCATTGACCGCACGGGCGTTTGCGCGGCGATTGGATTTCATGTCGATAGGCACCAATGATCTCGTGCAGTACACGCTGGCGATCGACCGTGTCGATGATGAACTCAACTACCTCTACGATCCGCTGCATCCGGCGGTGCTGCGCCTCATCGCCGAGGTCATTCGCGCATGTACCGAAACCGGCGTACCGCTGAGCATGTGTGGCGAAATGGCGGGCGACACCCGCTTCGTCCCGCTGCTGATCGGCATGGGGCTGCGCGAATTCAGCATGCAGCCTGCGGCATTGCTCGATGTGCGCGAGCAGATCCTCGCCCTCGATTCGACCCGGCTCGCGCAGATCGTTAAGCGTGCGTTCGACAACCTCGATGACTTCGACCCGACCGAGTTGCTCAGGGAGCTGGGCGCCGCCCATTGATCAAGCGCGAATAACCTCAAACCCGGTACGATTGACGACGGGACGGCGCCCGGCGTTGCCGCGCGGCTGCTAAACTCTGCGGCATCCGGACACGCCAGAATCAAAGTCGAATCATGAGCGCCCCAGCGGAAACCAGCGAAGATTCCCGCCTGCACCAACTGCAGGACATCCTCGCTTCCGGCGCGGTGCGGGAGGCCTCACGATTGCTGCGCAGCCTTGCGCCGGCAGAAATCGCCCACCTTCTTGAATCGCTGCCGGCAGGCGAGCGCGAGATCATCTGGAATCTTGTCGACGAAGAGCAGGATGGCGAGATCCTGCTGCAGGTCACCGAAGAGGTGCGCGCGGCACTGATCCGCCACATGGCGCCGGAGGAGCTCCTGGCGGCCACCGAGAAGCTCGACCTCGACGACCTTGCTGACCTGGTCCAGCAGATGCCCTCCGCCATCACCGCAGAGGTGATGAACGCCCTTGACGATCAGCGGCGCAAGCGCCTGGAAGCCGTCCTGTCCTATTCCGAGGACACGGCTGGTGGCCTGATGAACACCGACACGGTGACGGTCCGCCCGGAAGTCACGCTGGATGTGGTGTTGCGCTATCTGCGCCGCCTCGGCGAAGGCGTGCCCGAGGATACCGACAAATTGTTCGTGGTAAATCGCGACGACGGCTACCTGGGCATACTGATGCTCTCGCAGCTGGTGACCCGCAATCCGGAGGACACCGTAGCCGAGGCCATGAGCCTCAATATGCAGCCAATCCGCGCGGAGATGCTGACCAGCGAGGTGGCCAGACGATTCGAGGCCCATGACATGCTGTCGGCACCGGTTGTGGACGACGACGGCAGACTCCTGGGCCGCATCACCGTCGACGATGTCATTGACGTCATTCGCGAAGAGGGCGAGCACCAGTTCATGGGGCGCGCGGGTCTCTCCGAGGACGAGGACATGTTCGCACCGGTACTGGCGAGTGCGCGCCGCCGTGCACTGTGGCTGGGGATCAACCTCGCGACTGCATTTCTCGCGTCGTGGGTGATCGGGCAATTCGAGGAGACCCTGACCAAGGTGGTCGCCCTGGCGGTGCTGATGCCGATTGTGGCGAGCATGGGCGGGATCGCCGGCAGCCAGACGCTCACACTGGCAATACGGGGCATCGCACTCGGTCAGCTGAGTTCGAAAAACGCGCGCGCGCTGATGCTCAAAGAACTGGCAGTGGGCACACTGAACAGCCTGGTCTGGGCGGTCGTCGTCGCAGTCATCGCAGGCGTCTGGTTCGACAGTGCCGCCATTGCGATCCTGATCGGCGCAGCGATCACGATCAACCTGGTGTTCGCCGCCATCACCGGCTCGGTGCTGCCGCTGCTGTTGGAACGTATCGGGATCGATCCCGCGCTGGCCGGATCGGTGCTGCTGACCACCGTCACCGACGTGGTCGGCTTCCTGTCGTTTCTTGGCCTTGCGACCTTGTTTCTCGTATGAAACAGACCCGCTGCATCTACCGTGAAGAGCACCACGATACGCACCTGGAGATCTGGGACGAGGGCGACCACCGCAGCCTCTGGTTTGACGATGTCATCCTGCAATCGGAGATACACCTGCAGGATGCGGCTGTCCTGCCAAACCCGGTGAACCGCGCCATGCTGGCGCACCTGATGTTCGATGCACCGCTTCACAGGGTGATGCTGGCCGGGTGTGGCGGCGGCGCGATCGCGCGCTGGCTGCACGCCCGCGCCCCCGAAGTCGCTGGTGACGCCGTGGAACTGTCACCCACAGTGGCCCGTCTGGCCCGCGAGTATTTCGATTTTCCACCGCCGGAGAGCAACTGGCGGCTGTTGGTCGAGGATGTACGCGAGCACCTGGTGCACAGCGGCGCACGCTACGACTACATCCTGGTCGACCTGGAAGAGAACCAGAACACCCCATCATGGGCAACAGCACCTGATTTCCTTGAAGGCTGCCGAGCACACCTGGAGCCGCGTGGCGTATTGACGGTGAATCTCATCCTCGGAGACAACCGGGCGATCAGCGAGGCACTGCTACGGATCCGCCGCGTCTTCGACAACGAAACGCTGCTGTTGGCCGACGCGGACCACGACAACCTGCTGGTACTGGCGTTTGCATCTGCAGCCCCGGAGATGCCGTCCGCTCAGCAGCTGAACGACCTCGGACTGCGCTGGGGAATCGACTTCGCATCGCTGGCAAGACGCCTTACACGACTCGCACCACCGGCATCCGCCTGAACGCCGCAACGGCGGTCGATCAAGGCGCGGCAGCTGGCTTACGCTGGAAGGTCGTGGCGTTGCACTTCGGGCAGGGTGGAATGCGCCCGGTCTTCTCAAAATGCAGGATTTCACCGCATTCGCTGCATTCGAGCACACCCGGCGCAGTGACCTCGCCTGTGTGGTACTGGCTTGCCTGACGCGCCTGTTCGGCAAAGCCACGCAGCGCCTGGCTGGTCTGATCGGCCATGCCGGCAAACATGTCGAGCATGCGATTTTGCATCAGGCGCCAGTCAAACGTCAGCCAATCACGGAATTCCTGCCCGGTGTCGGCGATGAAACTGGCTGCCTCGTGCAAGTCACGCTCGACGTAACGTGACACCTTTTCGGCCTCCTCGCGCGTCAACTCTTCGAGCTCGACAGCCTTTTCCCGCGCATTGGCCAAGGCCTCGCGCAGCCACGGCACGGTCTTCTTCTCACCCGTTTCGGCCGCCTCGTGGACGCGCTCGAGCATGGCCTCGTAGGCACCAACCAGACGATCGATAGGATCTTTCTGCTTGTCACTCATGGCGAAAACTCCTCAGGCAAAAGACCTAAGACAAGTTTAGCCCGCCTGCTTCACACCTGTGCCGCCGGCAGCTGTTATCGACCATCGGGGTGTGGGTCAGGCGACCTCGCGGACGTCGCCAGTCACCTTGCGCACTGCCGGGTACAGATGTTCCGTCTCGTTCTGGATGCGCTCCAGGACCATATCGAACATCTCCTGCGTATCGTGCATGAACGCGTCGTACTCGCGGATCACCAGTTGCTTGGCCCGCAGCTTGCACCAGCGCTTCAGGTAGGCGGAGAAAATGCGGTTGATCTCGCGTGATCCGCCCATGAAGCGGTTCGCCAGATTGTTCATCTTCTGATCACCGGCGCCCAACAGTTTCGAATACATCGCACTATCGGTCACCGCGAGGTGATCTTTCACTGCATTGACGTAGTCGAAGAACAGGCTGCACGTGACTTCGGAGTCACACAGCGAGCGGTCCCCCAACAGATGCTGCAGGATATTCGTGAGTTCGGTGATTTTGTGATTCTGCTGATGCAGTTCTTGATAGCTGACCATGCTTAGTCTCCTTCCATCCGCGGTGCGGCCCGGTTGTTCTATTTAGTAATACACAGATAACTCGCCGATTAATACTATGGAGAACCCGGCCCTTCGCCGGCAATTGTCAATTTGCGGTTTCTTAATCCAGCGCAAAAACCCGTGCTGGCGGCGCGCCATCGCGCAGCCGCGCGGGCTGCGGTATCCTTCCGCGATTGCCTTTTCGCCCGCAAACAGGCCACCCATGGACCCGCAGTACAATCCAGAACAAATCGAGAACGACGCGCAGCGCTTCTGGGAAGAAAACGCCTCATTCAGGGCCGTCGAAGACCCTGACCGGGAGAAATTCTACTGCCTGTCGATGTTCCCCTACCCCAGCGGCAAGCTGCACATGGGGCATGTGCGCAACTATACGATCGGTGACGTGATCTCACGCTACCAACGCCTGCTGGGGAAAAATGTCCTGCAGCCCATGGGTTGGGATGCCTTCGGCCTGCCGGCGGAAAACGCCGCGATCAAGCACGGGAAACCACCTGCGGAATGGACCTACGCCAACATCGCGTACATGAAGGGACAACTGCAGCGGCTCGGATTCGGCTATGACTGGGACCGTGAACTCGCGACCTGCAGCCCGGATTACTACCGCTGGGAACAGTGGCTGTTCACACGCCTGATCGACAAGGGTCTGGCCTATCGCAAGACCGCCACGGTCAACTGGGACCCGGTCGACCAGACGGTCCTGGCCAACGAGCAGGTGATCGACGGCAAAGGCTGGCGTTCGGGAGCCGCGGTCGAGAAGCGCGACATCGAGCAGTGGTTCATCCGCATCACGGCATATGCGCAGGAACTGCTCGACGATCTCGACCGCCTGCCCGGCTGGCCCGAGCAGGTCGCAACCATGCAGCGCAACTGGATCGGCCGTTCGCTGGGCGTGCAGATGGAGTTCGGCATAGAGGGTACCGACGAGACGCTGGAGATCTACACCACGCGTCCCGATACGCTGATGGGTGTCACCTACGTCGCCGTCGCCGCCGAACACCCGTTGGCACTGCGCGCGGCCGAAAACAACCGGGATCTTGCCGCGTTCATCGCCCAATGCAGGCAGGGTGGTGTCAGCGAGGCGGAACTCGAGACCATGGAAAAGCGCGGCATGGCGCTGGGCATCAATGCGGTGCACCCGGTCAGTGGCGACAGCGTGCCGATCTACGCCGCCAACTTCGTGTTGATGAGCTACGGCACGGGTGCCGTCATGGCAGTGCCTGCCCACGACCAGCGCGACTGGGAATTTGCGGAAAAGTACGGCATTGCGAAAAAGCAGGTCATCTTCGACCGGGGCGGCCACGCCTGCAGCATTGAACACGCCGCCTTCGTCGACAAGGGCGTGCTGGCCAATTCCGCGCCCTTCGACGGTCTGACCTCGGATGCCGCTTTCGCCGCGATAGCCGCCTGGCTGGAAAAGCACCACAAGGGTCGGCAGCAGATCAATTTCCGTCTGCGAGACTGGGGCGTTTCGCGTCAGCGCTATTGGGGCTGCCCGATACCGGTGATTCGCAAGGCGGATGGCACCGTCGAAGCGGCCAGTGAGTTCCCGGTGCGGCTGCCGGAAGACGTCCTGGTCGACGGCTCGGGTTCGCCGCTGAAGAAGATGCCCGCGTTCTACGACCTGGGCAACGGCGACAAGCGCGAGACCGACACCTTCGATACCTTCTTCGAGTCGAGTTGGTACTACGCGCGCTACTGCTGCCCCGATGCCGACACCCAGATGCTCGACGGGCGGGCCAGATACTGGTTGCCGGTGGACCAGTATGTCGGTGGCATTGAACACGCGATCCTGCACCTCCTGTACGCGCGTTTCTTCAACAAGCTGATGCGTGACGAGGGCCTGGTCGACTGCGACGAGCCGTTCACCCGCCTGCTGACACAGGGCATGGTGATCGCGGAAACCTACTACCGCAGCAACCCTGACGGCTCGAAAGAGTGGTTCAATCCGGCCGATGTCGAGGTCGAACGAGACGACAAGGGGCGCGTTTTGCGCGCCATCGCCAAGGCCGATGGCCAACCGGTCATCGCGGGTGGCGTGGAAAAGATGTCGAAGTCCAAGAACAACGGCGTCGACCCGCAGACCCTGATAGATCGATACGGCGCCGATACCGTGCGTCTGTACACCATGTTCACCGCGCCGCCGGAACAGTCGCTCGAGTGGTCTGACGAAGGGGTCGAGGGTGCACACCGTTTCCTCAAGCGCGTATGGGCGCTCGGCACGCGCCTCGCGGGCCTTGCCGCGGTCACGCCGGGCAACGCCGCCGATTGCGCCGATACGCGGCGTGAAGTGCATGCGGCATTGCAAAAGGCGCTGTTCGACTACGAGCGCCAGCAATACAACACCGTGGTATCTGCCTGCATGACCATCGTCAACGCGCTCAACAAGCTCGAAGACTCACCTGCGGCCGTCGCAGTCCTGCAAGAGGGCATGGGCATCGTGTTGCGGCTGCTCGCACCGATCGCGCCGCATGTCGCCCACGCGATGTGGCGCGAACTCGGATACGGTGACGACATCCAGCACGGCGGCTGGCCACAGGTCGACGAATCGGCCCTGGTCTGCGACACCGTCGAATACGTCGTTCAGGTCAACGGTAAGATGCGCGGCAAGATCCAGGTCGCGGCAGACGCGGGCAAAGAGACCGTCGAGCAGGCGGCCCGCGACAACGAAAACGCAAGACGATTCACCGAGGGACTTGCGGTGCGCAAGGTCATCGTCGTACCGGGCAAGCTGGTCAACATCGTCGCAAACTGACGGAGACGCGTGATGAGGCGCAAGTCCTATATCTGCAATACAGCGTTTGCCGCCCGCCTGTTGCTGTTGCTGGCCGCATTGGGCATCGCTGGCTGCGGCTTCCAGCCGCGCGGGCAGACACTGGCACTGGGCGGCATACCGAGCCCCCTGCACGTCACCGGCCTGACCGCCTATTCTCCGCTGCAGCGCGAGTTGGCCTCCCAGCTGGACGCAGCAGGGGCCTCCCTGAGCGAGACGGCCGCCGGCGCCGCGGCCGTCCTGCGGATCAGCGACACACGCAGCGGCTCGCGCGTGTTGTCAGTCAACAGTCGCAACAAGGCGGTGGAATTCGAACTGGAAGAATCGGCGACCTTTTCGCTGCGCGCCGCTGATGGACGGGAACTGGCCACGGAACAGACTGTGCGGACGCTGCGCATCCTGTTCCAACCGGAAGACGCCGTGCTCGGCAGTAGCCGCGAGGCCGAATTGCTGCGTGGGGACATGCGCCGCCAACTGGTGGAAAGCATCATCCGGCGTCTCGCGGCAGCGTCGTAGCGCGATGCGGGTCTACCCGGACAAGCTGCATGACCATCTGGCGCGGCAGCTCGCGCCGGCCTATCTGGTCAGCGGCGACGAACCTCTGCAGCTGGGTGAATGCTGCGACGCGATACGTGCCGCCGCACGCTCAGCGGGACATACGACCCGCGAGGTGCTGGAGGCTGGCAGCGGATTCGACTGGCACCAGCTGACTGCCGAGGCATCTGCCTACTCATTGTTCGCAGACAGGAAGACGATCGACGTGCGCATTCCCGGCGGCAAACCCGGTGCCGAGGGCAGCAAGGCGCTGATCGCCTACTGCGCCGACCCGCCGCCCGACACACTGCTGCTGGTCAGCATGCCGAAGCTCGATCGACAGCAGCAGAACAGCAAGTGGTTCAAGGCCCTCGACGCGCTCGGAGTCGTGGTTCAGGTCTGGCCGATCGAGAGCCAGCGATTGCCCGCCTGGATCGGACAGCGACTGCAAAGCGCCGGCATTCAGCCGACGGGGGAAGTGGTGCAGATGCTGGCCGAACGTGTCGAAGGCAACCTGCTGGCGGCCCGCCAGGAGGTCGAAAAGCTTCTGTTATTGCACGGCCCCGGGGCGCTTGATGCCGACCAACTGGAGGCTGCGGTTGCCGACAGTGCACGCTTCGACGTGTTTGAGCTGGTCGACAGTGCGTTGCGCGGCGAGGTCGAACGCAGCGTACGCATCCTCGATGGACTGCGCGCTGAAGGGCTGGCACCGGCGGTCGTGCTTTGGGCGCTGCACCGCGAGGTGCGCAACATGGCGCAGATGTCTGCCGATATCGCCAAGGGGCTGAGCCCCGACCAGGCAATCGGCAAGTCCCGGGTGTTCAGCAAGCGCGTCGCTGTCGTGCGTCAGGGATTGGCCAGGCTGCGCGCCGCGCAGTGGCTGGCAGCGCTGGATCGATGCCACGAGGCCGACGCCGCGATCAAAGGCATCGGCGGCCGCCAACCCTGGCTGCTGCTCGAAGACATCGTCCTGGGGATCAACGGCAAAAGCGCATTTCTGCGCCGCACCATCAGCGCCTGAGCCGGGCCCTCAGCCTGTCTCTTCCAACTCCAGCTCCGGCGGGAAATAGGTCGCCGCCAGGCTGTTGTGCAGGTCGATGATGCCCAGTTGCAGGACGTCGATGAAGTCGTGCAGCTGCGCCTGACTCAACTCCGCCACGTTGACCCGCCGCAGTTTGAGTTTGAGCGCACGGATACCGCGTAGTGCCGGCCCCGAATTCTCCAGCTTGCCGATGCCGTCATCCACCGCCGAGATGCAGTGCAGGAACGACCGCGGAAACAGCGGGTTGTGAAACAGGAAATCCAGCACGTCTGCGCGACTGACCCGAATCGCCACATGCCGCCGATAGGTCTGGTAGCCCGACATCGAGCGCAGGACGCTGATCCACTGCAGCGTGTCCAGCGAACGTGACTCGAGCATGTCATCCGGAAACAGGTCGGTCGAACGCACGTCGATGATGCGCGTGGTCATATCGGCACGCTCCAGGTTGCGACCGATACGGGAGAAATGCCAAGCCTCGTCGCGATACATCACTGAACCCAGCAGACCGACAAGCTGCTGCGACCCGCTGATGATGCCGTCGAGGAAATCGTCCCGCCCGCTCTTCGTCAGCCCGGACTGCACATTCTCCTTGGCGAACAGGTAAAGCTCGTTGAGCTTTTCCCACGACGAGCGTGGCAGCACCTCGCGCACGGTACGGCAGTTCTCACGCGCGGCCGCCAGCGAGGAGAGAATCGATCCGTGGTTGTGCGCGTCACCGATCAGAAAGCGCACGATATTGCGCTCGTTCGGTTCACGCTCCACCGTCTCGAACTGCAGGCGTAATCCGGTGATATCCACCAGCGGCTCCCAACCCGGGGCTATGCCACTTGGCGTGTCCAGCACGAGGTGCGAATTGACCCGAATGAGGCGCGCCGTGTTTTCCGCGCGTTCGACGTAACGGGCGAGCCAGTAAATATTCTCTGCGACGCGTGACAGCATGACGACCTCCGCTCAGTTGTCGGTTTCCACAATCCAGGTGTCTTTCGATCCGCCGCCCTGCGAGGAATTGACCACCAGGGAGCCTTTGCGCAGTGCCACACGGGTCAGCCCGCCAGTCGTGACGAACGTCTTGCGGCCACTGAGGATGAACGGTCGCAGGTCGACGTGCCGCGGCTCGAGACACTGACCGACGACAGTGGGAACGGTCGACAGGCCCAACGTCGGCTGCGCGATGTAGTTGCGTGGATTCTTCTTGATCAGGCCGGCAAAAGTCTTGCGCTCGGCCTTGGTGGAGCGCGGACCGATCAGCATGCCGTAGCCACCCGACTCATTGGCCGGCTTGATCACCAGATCTTCAAGATGGTCGAGCACATACTGCCGCTCTTCCGGGTACATGCAGCGATAAGTCGGGACATTCGGTATCCCGGGTTCTTCGTCGAGATAGTAACGGATGATCTCAGGCACGAAGGCATACACCACCTTGTCGTCCGCCACACCCGCTCCCGGGGCATTCGCCAACCCGACCTTGCGGGCCTTCCACGCGCGCAGCAGGCCAGGTACGCCCAGCACCGAGTCATCCCGAAACGCCTCCGGGTCCATGAATTCGTCGTCGATACGACGGTAGATCACGTCTACACGTTGCAGACCCGAGACCGTACGCATGTACACGCAGTCGTCATCGTCCACGAACAGGTCCCTGCCCTCGACCAGTTCGGCACCCATCTCCATCGCCAGGTAGGCGTGCTCGAAATACGCCGAGTTGTAGATCCCCGGCGTCAGCACGGCCACGGTCGGGCGCTTGACGTTGCGTGGCGACAGCGCAGCCAGCATCTCGTACAGCTGGGTCGGATAATCGTCGACCGGCAGCGGCGCGTAGGACTCGAACAGCTCCGGGAACACGCGCTTGGTCACCAGCCGGTTTTCCAGCATGTAGGACACGCCCGACGGAACGCGCAGGTTGTCCTCGAGGACGTACATCGTGCCATCGGCATCGCGCACCAGGTCCGAACCGCAGATGTGCGCCCACACCCCGAGCGGTGGATTGACCCCGACGCACTGAGGCCGGAAGTTCTTCGACTCGGCCAGCACCTCGGCAGGAAACACGCCGTCCCTGATGATCTTCTGCTCGTGATACAGGTCATTGATGAACAGGTTCAGCGCCTTCACCCGCTGCTTCAGACCGGCCTCGATGCGGTCCCACTCGTGCTTTTCGATGATGCGCGGCACGATATCGAACGGCCAGTTGCGATCGATCATGCCGTCGTTTTCGTTGTACACCGTGAAGGTGATTCCCATTTCCTTGATCGCGAGATTGGCGGCATCCTGGCGGGTCGCCAGTTCGCCGCTGTCCATCTTGCGGAAAAGGCCGATGATCTCTTTGGCCAAGGGGCGGGCGCGGTTTTTGCCTGCCATCATTTCATCGAAAAAGGGACCCGGGTCGTATTCCTTGAGTTCTATTGGCATGTTGTCTTCTTGGCTGGAAACCAGCTTCAGGCCTTGCGGCTGGGGTTGGTAAACCGTAGATCCAGGGTGTAGGGATGTTCGCATTGCGGGGCCTCTTCGGACACATGCACCGGACCGGTGCTATGTCCTACAGGCCAGAACCGTGCCAGACGCCGCGATTCCGCCTCATAGGCGTTGATCGGCAGGGTCTCGTAGTTGCGTCCTCCCGGATGGGCCACGTGGTAGGTGCAGCCGCCGAGCGAGCGCGCTGACCAAGTGTCAACGATATCGAATACCAGCGGGGCATGCACCGGGATTGTCGGATGCAGGCCGGAAGGTGGATCCCATGCCTTGTAGCGCACCCCGGCGACAAACTCTCCGCGCTCGCCGGTGCACCGCAATGGCACACGCCGGCCGTTGCATGTCACGACATGGCGCGAATCGGTCATGCCGCGCACCTTGACCTGCAGACGTTCGACCGATGAGTCGACGAAGCGTGCCGTGCCCTGTGCGGTCACCTCTTCACCGAGCACATGCCAGGGTTCGATGGCGAAGCGCAGTTCCATCTCGACGTCGTCGACGTTGATCGTGCCGTAGCGTGGAAAGCGGAACTCGACGAACGGCTCGAACCAGTCGCCGTCGACTTCGTAGCCCCACCGCCGCAGATCGCCGACCACGTCCGCCATGTCACGCTGCACGAAATGCGGCAGCATGAAGCGGTCGTGCAGTTCGGTGCCCCAGGGTACCAGTGACGGCGTATAAGGTTGCTGCCAGAACCGGGCGACCAGTGCGCGCAGCAGCAGGCTCTGCACCATGGCCATCCGCGAATGCGGCGGCATCTCGAAACCGCGGAACTCGACCAGACCGAGGCGTCCGGTGGCCGAATCCGGCGAATACAGTTTGTCGATACAGAATTCCGCACGGTGGGTGTTACCGGTCATATCCGCGAGCAGGTTGCGCAACGCGCGGTCGACCAGCCAGGGTGACGCCACCTCGCCACCAGGCAACTGCTGCAACGCGATGTTGAGCTCGTACAGGCTGTCATCACGCGCCTCGTCCACCCGCGGCGCCTGCGAGGTCGGGCCGATAAACATGCCGGAGAACAGGTACGACAGCGACGGGTGATTCTGCCAGTAGCGCACCAGACTGCCGAGAACCTGCGGATTGCGCAGCATCGGGCTGTCGGCTGGAGTGGGGCCGCCGAGGGTGACATGGTTGCCGCCGCCGGTACCGGTATGGCGGCCGTCGAGCATGAACTTCTCGGTGCCCAGCCGCGCCAGGCGAGCCTCCTCGTACAGGATCTCGTTGTTCTCGACCATCTGCTTCCAGCTACCCGCCGGGTGCACATTGACCTCGATGACCCCGGGGTCCGGTGTCACCGAGAAACGCTTGAGTCGCGGGTCATGAGGTGCCGGATAACCTTCCAGGACGATCGGTTGGCCCAACTCACGCGCGGTCTCTTCGACCTGCCTGACGAGATCGAGCCAGTGCACCACGTCACCCAGCGGCGGCATGAAGACGTACAGGTTGCCGTCGCGGGGTTCGAACGCCATCGCGGTGCGCACGAAGCCGTGCCCATCGATACCGGCATCCGCAAACCCCTGCTCGCTCAGTCCGTGCGCGCTCAGACTGTCCGCCGGCGCCCCCGCCTGCCACGTGGCGTAACGGGCGGCGACGTCGCCCGGGCCGCTACCCGGCAGAGAACCTCTCGGTGCGAACGGGTCGGTCGTAAACAGTGTCTGGCGCGACTCCGGCTTCTCCCAAACCAGCGCATCCAGCGGCAGACGCAGCCCCATCGGTGAATCGCCCGGCAACAGGAACATG
The DNA here is from genome assembly GCA_024235415.1 of Chromatiaceae bacterium. Taxonomy (GTDB): domain Bacteria; phylum Pseudomonadota; class Gammaproteobacteria; order Chromatiales; family Chromatiaceae; genus Thiosocius. Next base: position 21,897 of record JACKML010000007.1, read on the forward strand.
TGCCCACGGCGGAACGTCCACGGCGAACTGGTCCATCGCTCCGCATCCGGATCCCAACCCACCGATAATGTGTAACCGACAACCTGCTCCAGGCCGCGCTCGAACAGGCGGCGCAGGCGTGCACGTTCGAGCTTGTCAGAAAGCCGGCTGTCGAGGACATCGACGTTCTCCGGCAAGGTACCTTCCTTCCACAGGTAGTACAGGACGTCTTCGTAGCCTGGCTCGACGTTGTCGGCCCTGACCCCGAGGCGTACTGCCAGACGCCTGGCGAACGCCTGGGCAGCCCCCGTGTCGGCACTGCCTTTGGCGCTGGGGTCCGCGAGCAGCGTCGGCTCAGTCCATACCGCCTGGCCGTCGTCGCGCCACAGGCACGACAGCGCCCAGCGCGGCAACGGCTCGCCCGGATACCATTTGCCCTGGCCGTGGTGCAGCACGCCACCGGGTGCGAAACGCTGCCACAATCGGCGCAACAACACCTCGGCGCGCTCGCGCTTGTGGGCGCCCAGTGCCGCGGTGTTCCACTCGGCGCCGTCCATGTCATCGATCGACACGAAGGTCGGCTCGCCACCCATCGTCAGGCGCACGTCATTGGCCGTCAGCTCGGCATCGACCCGCGCACCGAGCGCCATCACCGCGCCCCACTGCTCGTCGCTGTACGGCAGCGTGACCCGTGGGTCCTCGTGAATCCGGGTCACCTCGTTGAGGAACTTGAACTCCACCTCGCACTTGCTGACCGCCCCGGTGACCGCCGCCGCGCTCACGAAATCCGGGGTGCAGGCGAGCGGGATATGTCCCTCGCCGGCAAACAGACCCGAGGTCGGATCCAGGCCGATCCAGCCCGCCCCCGGCACGAAGACCTCGGCCCAGGCGTGCAGATCGGTGAAATCCTCGGTCGGGCCGGACGGACCGTCGAGCGACTCCTGATCGGGTGCGAGCTGCACCAGATAACCCGAGACGAATCGTGCCGCCAGCCCCAGGTGACGCATGATCTGCACCAACAGCCAGGCGCTGTCGCGGCACGAACCCTTGGCCAGACCCAGGGTCTCTTCGCAGGTCTGCACCCCCGGCTGCATACGAATGACGTAGCCGATCTCACTCTGCAGGCGCTGGTTGAGTGCCACCAGGAAGTCCACGATCTTGGTGGGTTCGCGCGAGACTTCGCGCAACCATTCGGTAAGGCGCGGGCCCGATTCGGTGCACTCGAAATAGGGTTTCAGCTCCTTGTGCAGCTGTTTCGGATACTCGAACGGGAAATTGTCAGCGTATTCCTCGACGAAGAAATCGAACGGGTTGATGGTGACCATCTCCAGCACCAGCCCGACGTCGACCACCATCCTGCGCGTCTTTTCCGGAAACACGTAGCGCGCCACAAAATTGCCGAACGGGTCCTGCTGCCAGTTGAGAAAATGCTCCTCCGGCTCGACCTTCAGCGAGTACTCGTGAATCGGGGTACGCGTATGCGGGGCCGGCCGAAGGCGGATCAGGTGCGGCGACAACGACACGTTGCGATCGAACAGATACTCGGTCCTATGGCGCAGTGCCACCCGGATAGACATACATCACCTTGGCCATGCAGCGGCCGACACGAACTGGGAAGTTACAGAGCATAGCAGAGTGCTGCCGCCTGCCAGGTAAAGATGGGGCTTCCACCGGGGCATGATTTCGCCCCATACTTGTGGGCAAACCAATTGCCCGGATTGACCGCTACGATGACCTATTGCGTCGGACTAAGTCTTGAAGACGGCCTCGTCTTCGCGTCGGACTCACGCACCAATGCGGGCGTGGATTACGTGACCACCTACAGCAAGATGCACGTCTTCAATCCGATGCCGGACCGGCTGTTCGTGCTGCTCTCCGCCGGTAACCTGGCGACCACGCAGGAAGTGGTCAACCATATCCAGCGCGACCTGGACTACCCCACAGGCGGACCGAACCTCGCGAATGTCCGCTACCTGTTCGAGGCCGCTGAATACGTTGGCTCAGTCAGCCTGTCGGTGCAGAAGGAACACGGCCATGCGCTCGCCCAGTCCGGTGTGAGCGGAGAAACGACCCTGATCCTCGGCGGCCAGATCGCCGGCCAGCCACACGGCCTGATGCTGATCTACCCGCAGGGCAACTACATCACCTCCTCTCCGGAGACGCCCTATCTGCAGATCGGCGAAAGCAAATACGGCAAACCGGCGCTTGACCGCATCGTCCACCCGGGACTGTCACTGAACCAGGGCGCCCGGCTGGCACTGGTATCACTGGACGCGACCACGCGGTCGAACATCACGGTCGGCCCGCCATTCGAACTGGCGACCTACGAGGCGGACAGCCTCGTGCTCGGCTGCCGTTGCCGCTTCGATGCCGACGACAAATACCTGATCAGCGTGCGCGATGCCTGGAACAACGGCATTCAGGAGGCATTTCTCAGCCTACCGAAGTTCTCCTGGGAGTCGGCCGGCGGTGCCACCTGCGCCGCACCGCAACCGCAAACACAACCGCAGACTCAACCGCAGACACAGCCGCAGCCGGTCTCTGCATCCGGGAACTGAGCGCCACGCGGAGCGATCACCTGCGCAGGGCCGCGATAGTCCCGCGCTGCATGGCTTGGTTTAGAATTAACGCTCCAGTCACCGACAGACAGGCATCGACATGAGCCAGGCCGCCAATTCACGGCAGATCAACGACGTATCCACGTATATGCAGGATGTGGGGCGACGTGCGCGGACCGCCTCGCGCGCGCTGGCGGCCGCCGATACCGGCGCCAAGAACGCCGCGCTGCATGGAATCGCCGACGACCTCGATGCACAACGTGAACACCTGATCGAGGCCAACCGTCTGGATCTGGAAGCCGGCCGCGCCAAGGGGCTGGACGCCGCACTGCTCGACCGCCTCGAACTCGACCATGCCCGCATCGACAGCATGATCGACGGCCTGCGCCAGATTGTCGCGCTGCCCGACCCGATCGGTGAGATCTTTGACATGAAGTTCCGCCCCAGCGGCATCCAGGTCGGACGCATGCGCGTGCCACTCGGCGTGGTCGGGATCATCTATGAATCGCGGCCGAACGTGACCGCCGATGCCGCCGCCCTGTGCCTCAAATCGGGTAATGCCACGGTGTTGCGCGGTGGCTCGGAGGCGTTTCATTCGAACCAGGCGATCGCCGACAGCATCCGGCGCGGGCTCGACCGCGCCGGGCTGCCGGCGGACGCGGTGCAGGTCGTGGCCACCACCGACCGTGCCGCCGTCGACCTGATGGTCACAATGCCGGAATCCATCGACGTCATCATCCCGCGCGGCGGCAAGGGCCTGATCGAACGCATCAGCGCAACGGCGCGCGTGCCGGTGATCAAACACCTGCACGGGGTCTGCCACGTCTATGTCGACGACGAGGCCGAGCCGCAAAAAGCCTTCGATATTGCACTGAATGCCAAGACTCAGCGCTACGGCACCTGCAACACGATGGAGACCCTGCTGGTGAACGCGACCGTGGCCGACGATTTCCTGCCCGGCATGGCGGCTGCCTACCGGGACAAGGGCGTCGAACTGCGCGGCTGCACGCAGACCTGCCGCATCCTCGACGGCAACTGCATTGCCGCCACCGACGCCGACTGGGACGAGGAGTATCTCGCCCCGATCCTGTCGATCCGCGTGGTGGCCGATATCGATGAGGCGATGGCGCACATTGCGCAACATGGCTCGCTGCACACCGAAAGCATCGTCACCGAGAACATCACCAAGGCGCGTCGCTTCCTGCGCGAGGTCGATGCCAGCTCGGTGATGGTCAATGCCTCCACCCGCTTTGCCGACGGCTTCGAATACGGCCTCGGCGCCGAAATCGGTATCTCGACCGACAAGTTCCACGCGCGTGGCCCGGTGGGCCTCGAAGGCCTGACCTCGGTGAAATACATCGTGCTGGGTGATGGACACGTCCGGACCTGAATCAACCGCCGGCGACAAGACGGCCATCGGGGTTTTCGGCGGCACATTCGATCCGGTGCATTTCGGCCACCTGCGCATCGCGCTGGATGCACTCGAGGCGCTGGATCTGGACCACGTGCGCCTGATCCCGCTGGCCAATGCCGTGCATCGCGAGCAACCGGATACACCCGGGGCACTGCGTTTTCAGATGCTGCAGGCCGCGGTCGCCGGACGCAACGACCTGGTCGCCGACGACCGGGAGCTGCGCCGCGCCGGGCCCTCCTACACCATCGACACCCTGAGATCGTTGCGCGCCGATTTCCCGAACGCCCACCTGTGGCTACTGCTTGGCAGTGACGCCTATGCCGGTTTTTCATCCTGGCGTGACCCGCAGGGAATCGTCGAGACCGCCAATATCGCCGTGTTGCAGCGGCCGGGTAATGACGCACATGCCAGCCCCGCGGCCGCCGGTTTCTCCACAACACAGGCACAGGGGCAGGTTGTTTTCTGCCCCGTGACCCAGCTGGATATCGCGTCCAGCGACATCCGGGCGCGTATCGCCGCCGGCCGCAGCGCCGATTTCCTCGCCCCGCCGGCGGTACTGGCGCTGGCTGCCCGACATCGGCTATACGGCCAACCGACCGCGCATGGTTTATGATTCGCTGTAGAAGCCCCTTTTGGACCCCCGCATGCAGGTAGAAGAACTCCGCGACCTCGTCGTCAAGACGCTCGAAGACATGAAGGCCTTTGACATCGTGACCCTCGATGTCCGCGGCAAGACCAGTATCACGGACTTTTTCGTGATTGCCTCCGGCACCTCTGACCGTCACGTGAAATCCAGCGCAGAATCTGTCGCCTTCCAGGCCAAGCAGGCCGGCCAGCCGCCGATCGGCATGGAGGGCCTGCAGGAGGGCGAGTGGGCCCTGATCGACCTCAACGGCGTCGTCGTGCACGTGATGCAACAGCGCGTGCGTGATTTCTATCAGCTCGAGCGGTTATGGAGTGTCGACCCGGTGGCCGCCGAAAAGATCAGCAAGGAACGCGGTTCGCCCTAGCCCGCGGCGTAATGCAGATCCACCTGATCGCCGTCGGCGACAAGATGCCGCGCTGGGTACAGGACGGATTCAGCGAGTATGCCAAACGACTCCCGGCCGAGTGTGCATTGCGCCTGATCGAGGTAGCCGCCGGCAGACGTGGCAAGAACGCCGATATCCCCCGCATCATGCGTGACGAGAGCGAGCGCCTGCTCGCGGCGGTGCCCAGAGGCGCCATCGTGGTGGCGTTGGAGGTCGGCGGCACAAGCTGGTCGACCGAGCAACTGGCCGGACAGCTCGATACCTGGATGAACAGCGGCCACGACCTCGCACTGCTGGTCGGCGGGCCGGATGGTCTCACCGACGAGGTGCGCAACGCCGCCAGGCAACTGTGGTCGCTCTCGGCCCTGACCCTGCCGCATCCCCTGGTCAGGGTGTTACTCGCCGAGCAGCTTTACCGGGCATGGAGCATCCTGCGAAACCATCCCTATCACCGCGCCTGATCGGGACTCGAGGCCGCCGTATCGGTTATTGTGCAGCCCTGGATTGCTGCATATCGACACCCCCCAAGCCATGATCATCCTTGCCTCCCAATCACCGCGCCGCGCCACGCTGTTGTCCCAGATCGGTATCGAATTCCGCGCCCATGCCACGGCTATCGACGAGCGTGTCCACGATGACGAAGGTGCGGCCGATTATGTCGAGCGCATGGCCCTGTCGAAGGCTGCCGCGGTGCGCGACAGCTTTCCCGACATCCCGGTACTCGGCGCCGACACCGCGGTGGTCCTGGACCAGCGGATACTGGGCAAGCCGGCAGACCGCGACGACGCGATCGACATGCTGCTGCAACTGTCGGGACGCACCCACGAGGTGCTCACCGGGGTCGCCGTGCTGGCCGACCGGCCGCACTACCGCCTGAGCCTGAGTCGGGTGATATTCCGCGACATCAGCGCCCGGGAGGCCGCCGCCTACTGGGAAACCGGCGAACCCGTCGACAAGGCCGGCAGTTACGCGGTGCAGGGCCTGGCCGCGGTGTTCATCGAGCGTATCGAAGGCAGCTATTCGGGCATCATGGGGCTGCCGCTGTTCGAGACCATGCAGATCCTGAATACGATCGGCGTTTACAGTCGTGCGGGCGTGTAAACTCGCCGTATGAGTGAGGAAATCCTGATCAATGTCACGCCCCCGGAGACCCGCGTCGCGGTCATCGAAAACGGCGTCGTTCAGGAGATCATCGTCGAACGCACCGCCAAGCGCGGGCTGGTCGGCAACATCTACAAGGGCAAGGTGTGTCGCGTCCTTCCCGGGATGCAGGCTGCATTCGTCGATGCCGGGTTGGAACGCGCCGCTTTCCTGCACGCCTCCGATATCCAGGGCGCCGGCGCGGACAAGTCGGTGCAGATCACCGACCTGGTGCGTGAGGGTGGCGAGGTGATCGTGCAGGTCGTGAAAGACCCGCTCGGCACCAAGGGCGCACGCCTGACCACCAACATCTCGATCCCGTCGCGCTACATGGTGTTCATGCCGAACATGGCCAATGTCGGCGTGTCGCAGAAGATTGAGGACGAGGACGAGCGGGCACGCCTGCGCGAGGTACTTGCACAATACGCCGAGGCCAACAGCATCAGCGCCGGCTTCATCGCGCGCACCGCCGCCGAGGGCGTCTCCGAGGAAGCCCTGCAGAACGACATGCGATTCCTCGCGCGCCTGTGGAACTCGATCCAGGAAAGGGCCGCCGGCGCACCCGGCAAGCAGCTGATCCACGAGGACCTGCCGCTGGCGCTGCGCGCGCTGCGCGACCTCATCAGTCCGGACGTCGAAAAGGTGCGGATAGACTCACGCTCGACCTGGGAGAAGGCGCAGCAGTTCGCCACCAAGTACATCCCCGATCAGCGCTCGTCGATAGAGTACTACCCGGGCGAACGGCCGATTTTCGACCTGTACGGAGTCGAGGACGAGATCCAGAAGGCGCTCGAGCGCAAGGTCGATCTCAAGTCCGGCGGCCACCTGGTGATCGACCAGACCGAGGCCATGACGACGATCGACGTCAATACCGGCGCCTTTGTCGGTCACCGCAACCTCGAAGAAACCATTTTCAAGACCAACCTCGAGGCCGCACAGGCGATATGCCGCCAGCTGCGCCTGCGCAATCTGGGCGGCATCATCATCATCGATTTCATCGACATGACCGACGATGAGCACAAACGCCAGGTGATGCGTGCCCTCGAACGCTGCCTCGCGCGCGACCACGCCAAGACACACATCTCCGAGGTATCGTCGCTGGGCCTGGTCGAGATGACCCGCAAGCGTACGCGCGAATCCCTGGAACATGTGCTGTGCCAGAGCTGTCCCACCTGTGGTGGCCGCGGCACCCTGAAGACAGCGGAGACCACCTGTTTCGACATATTTCGCGACATCCTGCGCGAGTGGCGCCAGTTCGACGTCGAGCAACTGCTGGTGCTGGCCTCGCAGGAGGTGGTGGAGCGCCTGCTCGATGAGGAATCGCAGAACCTCGCGGAACTGGAGCAGTTTATCGGTCGCCCGATCAAGCTGCAGGCCGAAGCGCTGTACAACCGCGAACAATACGACGTGGTGCTGATCTGACCTGCACCGCACGTGCAGGCGAACTCGCCGGGACAACCATTGCGCATCATCACGAGACTGCTGGCCGGGCTGCTAATCTGTTGGGGGCTGCTGGCGCTCACGGTACGCATCGCCACGCCGTTCATCGCCGACCAACGCGACCAGGCCGCAGCCGCATTGAGCGACCGGCTCGGCACACCGGTCGTGATCGGCCGGCTCGGTGCACGCTGGTATGGCCCGAGCCCGTTGCTGGAACTTCACGATGTTGCCATCGGTACGGCCCCCGAGGTCCTGCGGATCCAGCGCGTCGGTATCGACCTCGATCTTCCTGCGTTGCTGCGTGGCGGATTCGCTGACGCATTACGGGTCACCGTTGACGGCATGCAGGTGACCGCAGTACGTGAACCCTCCGGGCAGTTCCACCTCGAAGGCATCGGCCTGATCACGCGTAACGACGATGCCGGCACTTCGCCGCCGCCCCTGCCAAGTCACCTGCGCATGGTCAACACGCGGGTTCTTTGGATAGATCGCATGGCCGGTAAGGATGCGTTCACCCTCGACAACGTCAACGTCCTGCTGGACCGCGACGCCAACAGGCTGAAACTGCGGGCGCGGTTGGAGACGACGCAGGGGACCGCAGAGGTATCCGCCCGGCTGGATGGATTTCTCGGCACCACCGAGTGGCACGGTGACACCTATATCAAGGTCGACGGGCTGGATGTTGCAGACCTGTTTGCGCCCTATCTCCCGCAGAGCTACGGCATTGATGGTCTGCAGCTCGACGTCGAGGCCTGGATGCGCTGGGAGGCTGCATTGCCGGTCGAGAGCCAGGGTGAAATCCATCTGCGCAACCTGGCGCTGCATCCGAAATCCGACGACGCCCAGCCGCTTGACCTGTCCGCGGCCAGCACCCGTTACGCATACCGGCGCGACGCTTCCGGCCTGCAGCTTGGGCTGAGACAACTGAGCCTGGACTTCGGCGACCACCGCTGGCCGGACACCGATGTGGCGGTGACAATTGCGCCGCAGGCCGACGATACGCGCCGGATCGAGGTGGCGGCCAGCTATCTGCGCATCGATGACATCGTGCGCATCCTGCAGGTGCGCCTGCCCTGGGAGTCCCTGCGGGAACCGCTGGCAAAGCTGCGTCCGACAGGTGAACTCCACGACCTCCGGTTGAGCGCGCTCAGCGGTGGCGAGGCACCCGGTTGGCGCGCCACCGCACGCTTCACCGGCATCTCCACCACGCCCTGGAACACCGCCCCCGGTCTGGAAAATATCAGCGGCAGCCTGCACGGCCAGCAGGACCACATCGTCCTGGAACTCGACAGCACAAACGCCGCGGTGCGCTTCAACGAGCTGTTCCGCGACCCACTGCAACTGCTGTCACTGCAGGGCCGCCTCGACGTCACCCGTCAACCCGGCGGCTGGCAGGTGGACGGCGAGCGCCTGCTGGCCGATACGCCGCATATAAAGACACTCACCCGAGTGCATCTGCGGCACGACGACGAGCATCCGCTGTTTCTCGACCTGCAGGCGGATTTTCGCGACGGCGATGCCGCGTTTGCCAACCACTACTATCCGGTCGCCATCATGGACAAGCACCTGGTCGACTGGCTCGACCAATCCATTGTCGCCGGTCGGGTGATTGCCGGGACCACCCTGGTGCACGGGCCGCTCAGCGACTTTCCATTTGAACAAAGCAGCAACGGCGTTTTTCAGGTGGTGTTCGATACGCAGGACATCGAGCTCGACTACCGCGAAGGCTGGCCGAAGATCGAGAACCTGGCGGCACACGTCCGATTCCACGGCAACCAGCTGGACATCGAATCCAAGTCGGGGACGATCTACGACAGCCGGATCGTCGAGGTCGCCGGCCATATCGGCAGCCTCAACCCGACCGGCCCACTGCAGATAGACGGCCGGCTGCAGGGGCCGCTGCGTAACAACCTGCGGGCCCTCGATGAGCCCGCATTGCATGAACGATTCGGCCATTTCGCGCAGATCCTGTCTGGCGAGGGTGACACCTCCCTGACGCTCGGTTTCACGGTGCCGCTGGCTGGCCACGGGGAATACGCGCTCGCGGGCAGGCTACAGTTTGACAACAACCGGCTGTCACTGCCCGACTGGGACGTCCGGGTGTCCGATATCCGCGGTGCGCTGGATTTCACCCTGGACGGCCTGACGGCCGAGGGAATCGAGGCGCGGGCATTGGGTGCCCCGGTAGTGGTTGATGTCCTGCCGCTGCCAGACGGCCTGACGCGGGTGCGCACGCGTGGGCGGCTCGAGGTCGAGAATATCGCCAATCAACTGCCGACGCTGCCACTGGCGTTCGCCAGCGGCGAGGCGGATTTCACCATCAACGTTGATGTGCCGTCACGTCGTGCCGCACCGGACAACCCGGCGCTGCTCAGTATCGAGAGCCAGCTCCAGGGCATTGCGCTCGCGCTGCCACAACCACTTGGCAAGTCGGCACCCGACACCAGGCCTTTGGCGTTGCGCCTTCCGCTGGACCGGGCGACAGTACCCGCCAGCCTGTCATATGGGGACCAGGTGTCCGCGAAGTTCAGCCCCGATGGTGCGCGTGTCGACCTGGTCCTGGGCGGTCACGCGGCCACCCTCGGAGATACTGACGGCATCCGTATCACCGGCCGCCTGGAGTCGGTCGATGTGATCGCCTGGGGTGACGCCCTGGCGCACCTGCCCACGGGCGGCGCCACCCCACCGGCGGTAGTCGACCTGGACCTGCAGATCGACCGCCTGCAGATCGATACCCTCGGGCTGAAGGCCGTGCGCATTCAGGCCGGGCACCGGGCACCACGGTGGCGCGGGCGGATCGATTCCCCGGATCTGGTCGGCACCTTCAGCCTGCCCGACGCCGCAGACGGCGAGCCCATTGCCGTCGACCTGCAACGCCTCGCCCTGCAGCTGCCGATCGGATCCGACGACGAGCCCCCCGGGGTACCCGACGATCCGGCGGCAGGCCCGGATCCGACCACCCTGCCCGGAATCTCGCTGCAGGTCGCCGAGCTGCAGATCAACCAGGCACAGCTGGGTGAGATGCACCTCGATGCGCAACATTCACCCGAGGGGCTGCGCGTGACACGGTTGAGCCTGGGTGGCGGCCAGGTCGAGCTGGACAGTGCGGGGCATTGGGTGCGCGAAAGCGGGAAGATCCGTAGCCGACTGGGCGGACGGCTCAGCGCCGCCAACCTCGGCGACCTGTTGGTCGCATTGGGTTATTCACGCCAGGCGGAAGACGCCGGTGGCAGTCTCGAGTTCCTGTTGCAGTGGCCTGGCCATCCGCTGCAGGCCGAGGCATCGACGATGGAAGGCAAGCTAACGCTCGACGTCGGCGCCGGCCGGCTGGTAGAACTCGATCCCGGGGTCACTCGGGTGGTCGGCCTGCTCAACCTCAACGCCCTGACCCGGCGGCTGCGCCTGGACTTCAGTGACATCTACAAGAAAGGCTACAGCTTCGACAGCATCAAGGGCGACTTCGATTTCGCCACGGGCCGGGCCAACACTGACAACCTCACCGTGCTGGGCCCCACCGGGCGCATTGAACTGCGCGGCTCTTCCGACCTGCGGGCACGTACGCTCGACCAACGGGTAACCGTCACACCCAACCTCGATGCCACGCTGCCAATCGCCGGCACCCTGGCCGGCGGTCCGGTCGCCGGGATCGCCGTGCTGGTCGCACAAAAGGTCATGACCAAGCAGCTGGACCGGCTCAATCGCTTCGAATACAGCCTCAGCGGGTCCTGGTACGACCCTGAGATCGAGCAACTCGACAGCGGTGGCACCCTGTCGAAGATATTGCGCCCGCTGGACGGCGGCACCGAACATCACACCGGGCCCGCAGCGCAGGCCGATGCACCTCCGTCCGACGCCGCGAAGGCATCAACCACCAGCGACATCACGCCGGGAGGCAGCGCCGCGCCGAACGACACAGCGGCGCAGGCCGCCGTTGAAAAGCCTGCCGGCCCGCCTGCCGAGAAAGCCGGTGACACGGGGAACCCGCTGCGCGGGCTGATAGATTTCCTGAAGAAAGGTGAAACGCAGGATAGCGGCGTGCCCAACGCACCAAACTGAACGGGGGCTCCTGTCGATTCCAGTCTGGATGGCAATTTCCCTCCAGACTGGAGCCTTTTTCCCTGCGCGATAACCCTTTGCCCATCGCGCTGCAGGCATTAGAGTTGGCACTGGACGAAAAATACTGATGCACCATGAGTAACTCGAAAAAGAAAGTCGCCGCACTGCAGCTGGCCTCGGGCAGCAATGTCAGCGCAAACCTGCTGGAAACCGAGCGCCTCGCTGAAGCGGCCGCCAAACAGGGCGCCAAACTGATTGTGCTGCCAGAGAACTTCGCTTTCATGGGGCGCAGCTGTGGCGATGCCAATGCGCTGCGCGAGGCCCCCGGCGACGGCCCGCTGCAGTCCTTCCTGTCGCAGCTGGCACACCGCCTCGGCGTCTGGCTGGTCGGCGGCACCATCCCGCTGGAGGCCGACCATGCCGCAAAGTGGCGGGCCGCGTGCACCGTCTATGACGAACACGGCAAGCAGGTAGCGCGCTATGACAAGCAGCACCTGTTCGATGTCAACCTGATCGAAAGCGATGAACAGTTTGTCGAATCAGAGAGTATCGAACCGGGTGATCGCGTCCTGGTGATCGACAGCCCGATCGGCAGGCTGGGTATCGCGGTGTGCTACGACCTGCGTTTCCCGGAGCTGTTCCGCGCCATGGTCGACCGCCGCGTCGAGGTGATTGCACTGCCCGCGGCATTTACGGCCATTACCGGGCGCGCGCACTGGGAGACACTGGTACGGGCGCGGGCGATCGAGAACCTGAGCTATGTGATCGCGTCGGCACAGGGTGGCTTTCACGTCGCCAGCCGCGAGACCTACGGCCACAGCATGATCGTTGACCCCTGGGGGACCAAGCTGGCTCTGCGCGAGCGCGGCAACGGCTGCGTAGTGGCAGAGATCGATCCGGAGTTCCAGCACACCACGCGTCGCAACTTCCCCTGCCTCGACCACCGCCGCCTGCATTGCCGCTGAACGCCGAATCAGGGCCTGCACAGGCCAGGAGTAGTCTTCGATGTCTGTAAGCACCGCGATCGCGCGTGAAACCCTGTTGGACACCCCCGGCCTGAGCGAGGGTCACCTGACGCAGGTCATGGACCGCCTGCTGAGCCGCCAGGTGGATGCCGCCGATATCTATTTTCAGTATGGCCGGCTCGAGTCCTGGGTGCTGGAGGACGGCATCATCAAGGAGGGCAGCCACAGTATCGAGCAGGGCGCCGGCCTGCGGGCCATCAGCGGTGAAAAGACAGGATTCGCCTACACGGACAGCCTCGAACTCCCGCGCCTGCTCGATGCCGCCGGGGCGGCGCGAGCGATCGCTCAGGCAGGACAGAACGGGGCACGCGCCCTGCCCGCGCCTGCCGCTGCATCCCAGCTGTATGCGCCGATCAATCCACTGGACTCGCTGGACGAGCTGCAGAAGATCGACCTGATGCGCCGCGCCGATGCCGCCGCGCGCAGCGCCGATGCGCGGGTCCAGCAGGTGATCGTCACCCTGGTGGCGGCACACGACGTGATCCTGGTGATGGACAACAGCGGCCGGATAGCCGGTGATGTGCGCCCGTTGGTACGCATGAACGTGCAGGTGATCGTCGAACAGGGCGGCAAGCGTGAACAGGGCAGTGCCGGCGGCGGTGCGCGTCAGGCGCTGGACTTCTTCATCGACGATGATCGCGCGCTCGGCTATGCCCGCGAGGCTGTACGCCAGGCCCTCGTCAACCTCGACGCGGCACCCGCGCCCGCCGGGCTGCTGCCCGTGGTCCTCGGCCCGGGCTGGCCCGGCGTGCTGTTGCACGAGGCGGTCGGGCATGGCCTCGAAGGCGATTTCAACCGCAAGGGAACCTCGGCATTCACCGGGCGTATCGGCGAACAGGTCGCCTCGACACTGTGCACCGTGGTCGACGACGGCACACTTCCCGGACGCCGCGGTTCTCTGACCATCGACGACGAAGGCACGCCGTCCGGCAACAACGTGCTGATCGAAAACGGCATCCTCAAGGGTTACATGCAGGACACGATGAATGCCCGCCTGATGGGGGTGGCGCCGACCGGCAACGGCCGCCGTGAGTCGTATGCGCATCTGCCGATGCCTCGCATGACCAACACCTACATGCTGCCGGGACAGCACAAACCCGACGAGATCATTGCCTCGGTCAAACATGGCCTGTACGCGGTCAATTTCGGCGGCGGCCAGGTCGACATCACGTCCGGCAAGTTCGTGTTTTCAGCCAACGAGGCCTACCTGATAGAGAACGGCAAGGTGACCCGCCCGGTCAAAGGCGCGACGCTGATCGGAAACGGGCCGGAGGCCATGACCCGCATCAGCATGGTTGGCGACGATCTCGCGCTGGACAGTGGCGTCGGCACCTGCGGCAAGGAGGGTCAGAGTGTACCGGTCGGTGTCGGCCAGCCCACCCTGAAAATCGATCAACTCACAGTCGGCGGCACTGCTGCCTGAGCCATCCAACACGCATGAGTCATCCGGAACAGATAGCAAGGCTGCAGCAGGTTGTCGAAGACCTGTTGCGGGAAGCGCGCCAACAGGGTGCCGATGCCGCCGAGGCCGGGGTCTCGACCCAGACCGGCCTGTCGGTCACGGTGCGTCTCGGTGAGACCGAGACCATTGAACACACCAGTGACAACGGCCTGGGGATCACCGTGTACTTCGGCCAGCGCAAAGGGTCGGCCAATACCACCGACCTGCGCCCCGAGGCGATTCGCGAGAGCGTCGCGGCAGCCTGCCGTATCGCGAAGTACACCTCCGAAGATCCGGCCGCGGGACTCGCCGATCCGGCGCTGATGGCGCGTGACGTGCCGGACCTGGATCTCTTCCACCCCTGGGACCTGAGTGCCGATGAGGCTGCGCAGATCGCGCTCCGCTGCGAGGAGGCTGCACGTGGGTTCGACCCCAGAATCGCCAACTCCGAAGGTGCGACGCTGTACACCCAGCGTTCGGGTTTCATCTACGGCAACAGCCACGGCTTTGTCGGCGGCTACCCCACCACACGCCACAGTCTGAGCTGCGCCGTGATCGCCGAGCAAGGCGACGAGATGCAGCGTGACTACTGGTATGACAGCAGCCGGATGCCGGGTGAACTCGCCAGCGCAGAGGCCATCGGGCGCACGGCGGCGCAGCGCACTGTGGCGCGCCTCAACGGGCGCAAACTTGGGACACGCGAATGCCCGGTGCTGTTTCGCGCCGATGTCGCACCAAGCCTGCTGCGCAGCCTGTTCGGGGCGATCCGTGGACATGCGGTGTACCGTAAATCGACCTTTCTGCTCGACCAGATCGGCGTCCAGATCTTTCCCGACTGGGTGAGCATTACCGAGAACCCGCTGCTACCGCGCGCCGCGGCGAGCGCACCCTTCGACAACGAGGGCGTGGCCACCGCGTACCGCGAACTGGTGGCCGGTGGCGTATTGCAGGGCTACCTGCTCGACAGCTATGCGGCGCGCAAGCTGGGGATGCAGAGCACCGGTAGCGCCGGCGGTGTGCGCAACGCGCGCATCGCCAGCAGCGGCCAGTCGTTCGACGAACTGGTCCGCGAGATGGACCACGGCGTTGTCGTCACCGAACTGATGGGGCAGGGCACCAACCTGGTTACCGGCGACTATTCGCGCGGCGCCGCGGGTTTCTGGGTCGAGGGCGGAGAGATCAAATACCCGGTAGAAGAGATCACGGTCGCCGCCAATCTGCGTGACATGTTCAGGCAGCTGGTCGCCGTCGGCAGCGACGACGATATCCCCGGCAGCATAAAGACCGGCTCATGGCTGTTCGAACGCATGACCGTGGCCGGCGACTGACAACCCGGCGGCCATTCGAACAAGAAGTCACACGACACCCGACCAGGAACCCTGATGCGCATACTGCACACAATGCTACGAACCGGCGACCTCGATCGGTCGATTGGCTTTTACACCGAACTGCTGGGCATGCGGCTGTTAAGGCAGAAGGACTACCCCGACGGCAAGTTCACGCTGGCCTTCCTCGGTTACGGGGAGGAATCGGAAAACACCGTGATCGAATTGACCTACAACTGGGGTGTCGACCACTACGACATCGGCAACGCGTATGGACATATCGCTATCGAGGTCGATGACGTCTACCAGGCTGCCGCCGATATCCGCGCACGTGGCGGCAAGATACTGCGCGAGGCAGGGCCGATGAATGCGGGCACGACGATTATCGCGTTCGTCGAGGACCCCGACGGCTACCCGATCGAACTGATCGGGCGCAAACGGCACTAGAGGTCGTTGGCCGCACCCCTGAAAAGCAACGAGGAAGTTTGCATGGCATCGAATCTGATGATATTGCCGGCGGTCGACAAGTCGAAGATCCGTCTGGTACGTATCCCACCCGACTATCGGCAACAGGAAGTATTCCGTCACGTCACCGGTCTGATCGCGCAGGTCGAGGAACAGAACCCCGACTGCACCTGGGACGACGTGATGGGCATGCTCGAAGACCATGGCTTCGAGGCAGTCGAATTCCAACTGGGTCCGTCACTGGACTGAGCGGACGATCAACCGCGAAGCTCGCGGCGACGCACCGGGGTTGACCCCAACTCCAGTGCCCCCGTTCCGCTGGCGAACCTGTCCAGATAAATCTATCGCCGCTTCTTGGCCCCGGCTTTTTTCGCTGCGGTTTTTTTGGCGACGGTCTTCCTGACAGCGGCTTTCCCGGCCGCAGTCTTGGTCGGCACCGCTTTCTTGCCGACGACCTTTTTCGCGGCGACCTTTTTCGCGGCGACCTTCTTGGCCGCGGCCTTCTTGACTTGAGCCTTCTTCGCCGGCGCCTTCTTGGCTGGCGCCTTCCTTGCCGCGGCCTTCTTCGCCGTGGATCCTTTCGCTACTGCCTTCTTCGCCACAGCCTTCTTTGCGGCGGCTTTTTTCGCGACGACTCTCTTGGCAACCGTCTTTTTCACTGCAGCCTTCTTTGTGGCAGCCTTTTTTGCAGTGACCTTTTTGGCAACCGTCTTCTTCGCTACGGTTTTCTGCGCAGTGGCTTTCTTCGCAGCGGACTTCTTCGTACCCGCCTTCTTCGGCTTCGTGACCGCCTTTTTCGCTGCGGCCTTCTTGGCGACAGCTTTCCCGGCTACCGCCTTCTTGCCCGCGGTCGCTTTCGCTGCCGGCTTTTTCACGCCGGCCTTTGTCGCGGCTTTCTTGGTCACGGCCTTCTTCGCCGCCGTCTTGACGGCCGGTTCCCCGGACGTAACGGCCGCACTGTCGGCCGCCGACTTCGCGGCTCGGGATGCCGCTGCTGCCGGTTTCCCCACAGCCTTCCGCGCTGCTTTCTTTTTCGCCGCCCCGGCAGACGGGCTCTCTGTCGACGACGTACTGGCAGCCGCCTCTTTGCCCGCAGCCTTCGCCTTCGCAGGTCGGCCCCTGGCCTTTTTCGACCCCACCCCGCCGGCCGCCGATGTCGCTTCGGCAGCGGTCTGCTTCGGGGCATCGGCCTCGACGACCGGCGGCACGCGCTTCGGCATCCCGTCGATCACCTTGCGCACGGCCTTCCAGGCCTTGTCCGGGCCCGCATCTGCAGCGACGCGGCGCAGCTTGTCGCTCAGCTGGTAGTACTGCAGCAGGGGACCCATCTGGCCCTCATAGACCCGCAGGCGATTGCTGATGGTCTCTTCATAATCATCCGGACGGCGCACGACACGCGCGCCGCACGCATCGCACACACCATCCACCAGCGGTGGATTGACGTACTTGTTGTATTGGGCACCGCAGCTGTCGCAGGTGATGCGGCCGACCAGCCGCTCCATCAGTTCGTCGGTGTCCACTTCGAGGTTGAGTGCCAGCTCCACCTCGGCACCCAGATCGCTCAACACGCTGTCGAGCACGTCGGCCTGCCCGGCGTTCTTCGGAAGGTCGACCAGGATGAATCCGTTGCCGAGATCCATCTGCGGCATCTGTATGCGCAACAGGGCGAGCAGCAATTCGTCGGTAACCCTTGCGGTGTCCATGGCCTCCTTGGCCATGCGCCCGAGTTCAGAGGACTCTGCGGCGGCCTTCTGCATCACGCTGCTTACTGTGATGACGGGCATGCCATAGTGTTCGGAGATCTTGCGGGAAAGCTCGGCCTTTCCGGATCCCGGTGGGCCTAAAAGGACTATCCTCATTTTGGCTCCTCAGTGGCCTTTATTTTTCTGTTTGGCGCCTTGCGGCCCTTGTTCCGGTGGCGCAGATCGCTTTACACAGGCACCATTCATATAAGGAAATCAGGAATTTCCTATGGGGGCATGTGTGTTTTGCATTGGCTGGCCGATGCCGGGTTGTCTAAGCTAAACGCACATTAATTTGCCTGTCAACGAAGCGCCTGATTTGCTACGAATTTTAGGCGATTGACGGAAATAAACGAGTAACTTGCACGGGTTTTGCGCAAAAATCCGGCACAACCCCGTTTTCCACGCCCTCGCCGTGGGGCGTTCGGGGCTCGAACCACCCGGTTAGACCGCATGAATACCATCCCAGACATCACCGAGACCGAGGAGTGGATCGTCAAGACCACGCTGAAAGAGCGCTATGGTCGGGACATCAACCTGCAATATGCGGATGCCGAGATCCGTCTCAGCCCGGCGGACCGCGAACTCACGGCCTGCCCCGTGTTCGTATGGGAAGCGGACGACTGTCATTTCGTCATCTTCAAATCCGGCGAAAGGCGCTATCGTTGCCAGTTCTTTTATCGCGGCTATCAGCAATTCGGCACCGGGGTCCACGAATACGACGACCTGACCGAGTGTGCGGTCTCGCTGCTGCAGGCGCAGGCCGACCACACAGCACACGAGCGTGGCGATATTGATAAGAAGAAACGCTGAATCAACAGCGCCGCAAAGAATTGACTGAAAACATCAAGTCCAGAACAGAGGGAAAAGACATGACGGCGAAGAACGCCTTTTATGCACAATCGGGCGGGGTAACCGCAGTTATCAATGCCTCGGCCTGCGGTGTCATCGAAACCGCTCGCGCCCATCCTGACAAGATCGCGAACGTGTATGCCGGACGCAATGGCATCATCGGCGCGCTCACCGAAGAACTGATCGACACCAGCAAGGAGTCGGCCGAGGCAATCGCCGCACTCAAGCACACCCCGTCCGGCGGTTTCGGCTCATGCCGCTTCAAACTCAAGAGCCTGGAGCAGAACAAGCGTGAGTACGAACGCCTGATCGAGATCTTCAAGGCGCACAACATCGGCTACTTCTTCTATAACGGTGGCGGCGACTCGGCAGATACCTGCTACAAGGTCTCACAGCTGTCCGAGAAAATGGGCTTCCCGGTGCAGGCGATCCACGTGCCGAAGACCGTCGACAACGACCTGCCGATCACCGACAACTGCCCGGGCTTCGGCTCGGTCGCCAAGTACATCGCGGTTTCCACGCTCGAGGCCAGCTTCGACGTCCGCTCGATGGCGGCGACCTCGACCAAGATCTTCGTCATCGAGGTCATGGGTCGGCACGCCGGCTGGATCGCCGCCGCTGGCGCGCTGGTCGAGGACGAGGGCATCCCGGTCGTCACGCTGTTCCCCGAGGTCGAGTTCGACAAGGACAAGTTCCTGGCCAACGTCGATGCCAAGGTGAAGCAGCACGGTTACTGCACCATCTGCGTCTCCGAGGGCTGCCACTGGCCGGACGGCAAGTTCCTGGCCGAGCAGGGTACGCGCGACTCGTTCGGCCATGCCCAGCTCGGCGGCGCCGCACCTGTGGTCGCCAACATGATCAAGGATGCGCTGGGCTACAAGTACCACTGGGCGGTCGCCGACTATCTGCAGCGCGCCGCGCGCCACCTGGCCTCCGCGTCCGACGTCGAGCAGGCGTATGCACTGGGCAAGGCCGCGGTCGAGAAGGCGCTCGAGGGCAAGAATTCGATCATGCCGACCGTGGTCCGCACCTCGAACAACCCGTACAAGTGGGAGATCGGCGAGGCACCGCTGTCCGAGGTCGCCAACGTCGAGAAGATGATGCCGATGGACTTCATCTCCAAGGACGGCTTCGGCATCACCCAGAAGTGCAAGGACTACCTATACCCGCTGATCCAGGGCGAGGCCTATCCGCCCTACAAGAGCAACGGCATGCCCGACTACGTCACCCTCAAGCTGGCCGGCGTCGAACGCAAACTGCCGGCATTCGAGCTGTAAGCGCTTGATCACGTGATCCACAAGGGCCCTTCGGGGCCCTTTTCGTTCGTATTCAAAGGAAAGCAGATGACCCTCGACAAGGCACGCGAACTGATCCAGGTCCAGTTGTCGTTCGGCGGCGGTTACAACCGCAATGCGGTGCGCCTGATCCTGGCCGAGATCAGCATCGAACATGGCCAGGGCGCCGTTGACCGACTCATCCGCGAACTCGACCTCACGCAGAAATTCGGCCTTGCCGAAGGCACTGACTTTTCACACGTGGGACGCTGAAGACGGGTCGCGCCGCCCCGCCGGGCCGCCAACGAGGGTCGCGACCATGGCCAACTGTCCGCCAGCACGGGCCAAAATAGCACCCCTTTTCATGCCTTTCCGGCATTCCTGTGGTTTAATCCACATCGCCTTGGGCACCACAAAGTTTTTCTGATGACCGATTGTTCGGAACACGGATAACCCGCACAACAGTGGCGTTAATCACCATATTCGAACATTTTGGTTGGTAAATACTCGCCCAAGGCTAAGAATCCACGGCGGGAAGAACCAAATAAAGAACATAAATTTTCGCCGCAAATGCACTTCACTTCTAAGGGGAAGTAACTCTTATGGATACTGCACTCTGGTTCGCCCTGGCCTGCTCGCTGCTCGCGATCGGTTATGGCTTTGTCTCGGTCAAATGGATTCTCAGTCAGCCTGATGGCAACGACCGCATGCGCGAGATCGCGCAGGCTATCCAGGAAGGCGCATCCGCCTACCTGAACCGTCAGTACGCCACTATCGGCGTCGTCGGCGTGGTGCTCACGATCGCCCTGTTCGTGACGCTGGGCTGGGCAACCGCGGTCGGCTTCGTTATCGGTGCGGTGTTCTCCGGGCTGGCAGGCTACATCGGCATGAACATCTCGGTACGCGCCAACGTGCGCACCGCGCAGGCGGCCAATCACGGCATCAACGCGGCACTGCAGATCGCGTTCCGCGGCGGCGCCATCACCGGCCTGCTGGTGGTGGGTCTGGGCCTGCTCGGTGTCGCCGGCTACTACGCACTGCTGGTGTACATGGGCGTCGAAGACCCGCTGCATCCGCTCGTCGGTCTGGCCTTCGGCGGTTCGCTGATCTCGATCTTCGCGCGACTCGGCGGCGGTATCTTCACCAAGGGCGCAGACGTCGGCGCCGACATCGTCGGCAAGGTCGAAGCGGGCATCCCGGAAGATGACCCACGCAACCCGGCGGTCATCGCCGACAACGTCGGTGACAACGTCGGCGACTGCGCCGGCATGGCGGCCGACCTGTTCGAGACCTACGCGGTCACCGTGGTTGCGACCATGCTGCTCGGCGGCCTGCTGATGGCGGGCTCGAGCGCAGCCGTGTTGTACCCGCTGGTGCTCGGCGGCATTTCGATCGTCGCTTCGGTCATCGGTACCTTCTTCGTCAAGGCGAAAGAGGGCGACAAGAAGATCATGACTGCCCTGTACAAGGGACTGATCGTTTCCGGCGTGATCGCCGCGATCGGTTTCTACTTCGTCACCGACGCGATGATGGGCGGTCAGCCCGATTTCTCGGCAATGAACCTCTACTACACCTCGCTGATCGGCCTCGCGCTGACCGCCGCGATGGTGATCATCACCGAGTACTACACGGCTACCGAGTACAGTCCGGTGCGGCACATTGCACAGGCCTCGACCACTGGTGACGGCACCAACGTGATCGCCGGCCTCGGCGTGTCGATGAAATCGACCGCTGCGCCGGTACTCGCGGTGTGCGCCTCGATCTGGGCGGCCTACGACCTTGCCGGCCTGTACGGCATCGCGATCGCCGCCACCTCGATGCTGTCGATGACCGGCATCATCGTCGCGCTCGATGCCTATGGCCCGATCACCGACAACGCCGGCGGTATCGCCGAGATGGCCGAGCTGGACGAGAAGGTACGCAACGTGACCGATCCGCTCGACGCGGTCGGCAACACCACCAAGGCTGTCACTAAGGGTTACGCGATCGGCTCGGCCGGCCTCGCAGCACTGGTACTGTTCTCCGACTACACGCACACGCTGGAGAAGAGCGGACTCGACCTGCGCTTTGACCTGTCCGACCACATGGTGATCATCGGCCTGTTCATCGGCGGCCTGGTGCCCTACCTGTTCGGCGCGATGGCGATGGAAGCGGTCGGCCGTGCGGCTGGCGGCATCGTCAACGAAGTACGTCGCCAGTTCAAAGAGATGCCGGGCATCATGGATCACACCCAGAAGCCGGATTACTCGCGGGCGGTCGACATGCTGACCAAGTCGGCCATCAAGGAGATGATCATCCCGTCACTGCTGCCGATCGCGGTACCAGTCGCGGTCGGTCTGCTGCTCGGCCCGAAGGCGCTCGGCGGCCTGCTGATCGGCACCATCGTCACCGGCCTGTTCGTGGCCATCTCGATGACCACCGGCGGCGGCGCCTGGGACAACGCCAAGAAGTACATCGAGGACGGCAACTTCGGCGGCAAGGGCTCGGACGCACACAAGGCGGCAGTCACCGGTGACACCGTCGGCGATCCCTACAAGGACACCGCCGGCCCGGCCGTGAACCCGTTGATTAAGATCATCAATATTGTCGCACTGTTGATCGTGCCGATGCTCTAAGTCAGTGACTTTGCTGGCTTTTACCGAGGGGGCCGATTGGCCCCCTTTTTGTTGCGCGACGCCCGGCGCGGTGGACTCGCCCGCGGGCAACGCTTAACCTAGCGCGCCACAACTATTGTCATACCCCGAGGGGACCTGCATGAACCTGGACCGCGTGAGCATGGGCGACGTGCCCAACCAAATCAACGTGATCATCGAGATCCCGGCCCATTCCGACCCGGTCAAGTACGAACTCGACAAGGAGACCGGCGCGATGTTCGTCGACCGCTTCATGTCGACCGCGATGTACTACCCATGCAACTATGGCTATGTGCCGCACACGCTGTCCAAGGACGGCGACCCGGTCGACGTACTGGTCCTGACCCCGCACCCGCTGATTCCCGGCTCAGTGATCAAGTGCCGCCCGGTCGGCGTGCTGATGATGAAGGACGAGTCCGGCGACGACGCCAAGATCCTTGCCGTACCGATCGACAAGTTGTGCAAGAGCTATCGAGGCGTCGAGTCGTTCCGCGACCTGCCCGGCGATGTACTCAATCGCATCTCCCACTTCTTCGAGCACTACAAGGACCTCGACGAGGGCAAGTGGGTGCGCGTCGACGGCTGGTACGGCATCGACGAGGCGAAAAAGGAGATCATGGAGAGCGTCCAGATGTATCAGGACGCGCCGGAAAAACCCAACTTCTGATCCTCGGCAGATCCCTGCGGCTGCAGCGCCGACCGCCCGGTCGGCGCCGCCGCCAAAGCGGAATTGGGGTACGATAGCCGCCCAAACAAGCGGCCCGTGAAGTAGTACCCGAATGAAGGTTTGCATTCTCTCCGACAGCCACGACCACATCGCGCTGATCGATGCCGCCGTGGCCGATGCCAAGTCCGCCGGCGCCGAGGCGGTGCTGCACTGCGGCGACCTGGTGGCGCCGAGCACACTGCACTGCCTGGAGAAATACGGCCTGCCGGTACACGTGATCCACGGCAACAACACCGGCGATCTGTATGCGCTTACCCAACTGGCACACAAGCCGGGCGGCATCGTGCGCTTTCACGGCATGGACGCCGGGATCGAACTCGCCGGCCGGCGCATCTTCATCGTGCATTACCCCCACTACGCGCGGGCGATGGCGGCCACCGGCGACTGGGACCTGGTGTGCTGCGGCCACAGCCACAAAATCGAGATCGCTGAACAGAAGAATTGCGCCGGCGGCATCACCCACGTGGTCAATCCGGGCACCATCGGCGGCGTCGGCCAGGCGCCGGCCACCTGGGTCATGGCCGACCTCGCAACCATGCATTTCGAGCGCCGCGAGGTGCCCAAATCACTCGAATACCGCGACCGGGTAACCGCCGACCATGTCTGATCGTTTCACCCATTTCGATGCCGAAGGCCAGGCCCATATGGTCGATGTCGGCGACAAGGAAGTCACCGAACGCCTCGCCGTGGCCAGCGGCAGCATCCGCATGCAGGGCAGCACGCTGGCGATGATCCTGGAGGGCGGCCACAAAAAAGGCGACGTGCTGGGTGTGGCGCGCATCGCCGGGATCATGGGCGCCAAGCGCACGGCCGAACTGGTTCCTCTGTGCCACCCGCTGCCGCTCACCAAGGTCGGCATCGAATTCACCCCGGACACCCGGCTCGACAGCATCCACTGCCACGCGACGGCCAAGACACGTGGCCAGACCGGGGTCGAGATGGAGGCGCTGTGCGCTGTGCAGGTGGCGCTGCTGACGATCTACGACATGTGCAAGGCGGTCGACCGCGGCATGGTGATCGAGAACGTGCGGCTGGAGGAGAAATCCGGCGGCAAGTCCGGCCACTGGCGGCGTAGCGACTTCCCCGACGCATGAACCCGCTGTACCGCCAGACCGCGTTCCTGACCAGCGCCGCGAAACTGTCGCAGACCCCGCCCGACACCGGCTTCGAGGTCGCATTCGCCGGGCGATCCAACGCCGGCAAATCGAGTGCGATCAACACCCTGTGCGACCAGAAGACACTGGCGCGCACCAGCAAGACGCCCGGACGCACCCAGCTGCTCAATTTCTTCGCTGTCGACGAGCAGCGCCGCATCGTCGACCTGCCCGGCTATGGCTATGCCAAGGTGGCCCTGGACATCAAGCGCGAATGGCAGGGCTCGCTGGCGGCCTACCTGGAGGGGCGCGACTGCCTGCGCGGGCTGATGCTGGTGATGGACATCCGCCACCCCTTGAAGGACTACGACCTGCAGATGCTGCATTGGGCAAGCACGATCGGCCTGCCGGTGCACGCCCTCTTGACCAAGGCCGACAAACTGAAGAGGGGCCCGGCCGGCAGCACCCTGCTGAAGGTGCGGGCGGCGATGCTCAAGATAAGCCCGACGTTCAGCGCCCAGACCTTTTCGTCACTCAAGCACAGCGGTATCGACGACGCCCATGCCAAGCTTGATGAATGGCTTGCAATGCGGCAGACACATTAGGCTGTCCAGCACCTCATTTCCCCTAAACCACTTCGAGCGACGGAAACACCCGTCTTTGGTGTGAACGGTCGCCAGCCGGCTCCGGCCACCGGGGCCAACCGTCCGGCAGCGGCAGCGCACCGAGCCCTGCGTCCCGGAGCGCTGCGGTTTCAATATATCGATCCCCATGCCGCTAACGGGTCAGACAGGCTGATTTCGCCTGGGTTTGTCGAAATGACGTGACGGGTGGCGGGCAATTTCCTGATCACCAGCCACGGCGTGTGCTCCATGCAAAAGCGGGGTAGCGGTGGACTTGACTCCAGAACCAACACTCTATCGGCGGATACTGGCCCGGAACTGGCGGCGTAAGGCGCAAGACAGTCAAATGGAACCGTCTCCCCAGCGGCGCTCTCCGCACTGGGCCATCGTCGTACTCGTACTGTCGGTGACCGCGCTGACTTCGGCAGGGGTCATGTATACGGTCAGCGAGAAGCACCACATCGTATCCGCACATTTGTACGCAGCGACGGTCCACAAGGCCCAATCCATCGAGAACTGGCTGAATCGGCAACGCCACGACGCAGAGGTGCTCCGCGGAACGCACGTTTTTTCTGCCATGTATCAGCGCTGGCGGGAATCTGGGGACGCGGCCGCAGGTGGCGACCTGTTTGACCTGCTGAGGGCGTACGTCGATCACTACGGTTATCAGGACATCCTGCTGGTCGATACATCTTCGGGGCAGGCCTGGAACCAGCGTGGCGAACCCGCCGTGGTCGATTCAGCGCTTCAACAGGCAATTGCACGAGACCGTGACGAAGGACAAGCCACGTTAACCGGCCCGCACCTGTCCGCAGACGGCGGCCATTTCATCGAGTTTCTCGCTCCGTTGCGGGATGCCAGCCGCGCACCTGCAATGATAGTGCTCCGAATGGACCTCTACAGGTTTCTGGAGCCGTTGCTGGCAGAAACATCAACGCCGCTGGCCAGTATCGAGACCTTGCTGTTCCGGCGCGATGCAGGTGAAGTGCAATTCCTGCACAACCTGTGGCGGGCCCCCGATGATCCCGAGCGCCGACGCAGCCTGGCGACTGACGGCCTGCTGGCCGCACAGATCATCAACGACAAGGGCCTGCTGGGACAGGTGATAGAGGGCGTGGACTACCTCGGTGTCCCGGTGATTGGCATCGCACTGCCGGTCCCGGGTACCGACTGGTTCCTGCTCAACAAGGCCGACCGTGCTGAATTCTACCAACAGGTGCTTGAAGAGGCATTTTGGATCCTACTCGTTGGACTACTCTCGCTGGTCGCCGGGGTCGTAGGCTTAAACGTGCTGTTCCGCCGTCAGGCCGTCGCGTTGGCAGCGCAGAATCAGAGACACAGTGAGCTGCTGCGTCACATGAGCGCCATGACACAGGTCGGCGGCTGGGAGTTCAACGCCGCCGACGGCCAGGGTAGCTGGACCGAGGAGGTCGCACGCATCCACGAGGTGCCGCCAGAACAGCCCACCAGCGTGGAATTCGGTCTGCAATTCTACGCTGGCGAATCACGCCGTCGGATCCAGGCCGCGATCGACAAGGCAATCCACGAGGGCAAACCCTACGACCTTGAACTCGAGCTGCGCAGCGCGACAGGCGAGCACAAGTGGGTCAGGACCATCGGCGTGCCAGTCATGGACGCGGAGAAGGTCACCTTGGTACGCGGTGCGATCCAGGACATTACGGCAAGAAAGCAGATGGAACTGGCGCTGCGGCACGAGCGCGGCCTGCTGAAGACCCTGATCCAGACATTGCCAGACCTGGTCTGGTTGAAAGACGTGAACGGCGTCTACCTCGCCTGCAACCGGCGCTTTAGCGAATTCATCGGGGCAGCCGAACACGATGTCATCGGCAAGAACGACTACGATTACTTCGACCGTGAACTGGCGGACTTTTTCCGCGCCAAGGACGCGGCGGCAATTGCCGCCGGCCAGGCATGCGTCAACGAGGAGGAGGTCCCGTTCGCCGACGGGCATCTGGAGCTGCTCGAAACCACAAAGACGCCGATGTTCGATGAAGACGGCCGGCTGATCGGTGTGCTCGGTATCGGACGCAACATCACCGGCCTGCACCAAGCGCAGGAGGCGCTGCGATTGGAGCGCGACCGTGCCCAGCGCTTCCTCGCCACCGTACAGAGCATCATGGTCGCCGTGGATACCCAAGGGCGGATCACCATGATCAACAAGGCCGGCTGCAACCTGCTCGGCTATGCTGAACAGGAACTGTTGGGGCGCAACTGGTTCGATACCTGCTTGCCGCAACCAGCGGGTTCAGCAGAAGTCTACCCTGTATTCCTCAAGATCCTTGCCGGTGGCGCTGCCGGCAAAGCACTCAAACACTACGAAAATGCAGTTCGCTGTCGCGACGGGACAGAGCGCCTGATTGCCTGGCACAACGCACCGATCGTGGATGACCACGACACAGTGATCGGCGTGCTCGGATCGGGCGAGGATGTCACGGAGCGTCGTGCTGCCGAACGAGCGCTGCGGGAAAGCGAGGCGCAGACACGCCTGCTGCTCGAATCGACCGCGGGTGCGATCTACGGCGTCGACCGGCAGGGGCGCTTCACCTGGGTCAACCCCGCATGCGTCAAGATGCTGGGTTATGAACGCGACACCGAGCTGCTGGGTCGCGAATCACACCCCTTGATGCACCATAGCCACGCCGACGGGTCGAATTACCCGGCGTGCGAATGCCGCGTCTACCACGCTTCCCGTTCGGACCAGGGTGTTCACGTCGACGACGAGGTGTTCTGGCGCCGCGACGGCACCGCCATTGCCGTCGAGTATTGGGCCTATCCGATCCACCAGCATGGCAAGGTGGTCGGCACCGTGGTTGCGTGGCTCGACATCAGCGAGCGCAGGGCCACCGAGGCACAGCTACGCAAACTCTCGCTGGCCGTGGAACAGAGCATCGAGAGCATTGTGATCACCGATGCCGACGGCAACATCGAGTACGTGAACAATGCCTTTGTCAAGACGACGGGCTACAGTCTCGAGGAAGTGATAGGGCGCAACCCGCGCATCCTGCAATCGGGCAAGACCCCGAAAAAGACGTTCCAGGCCATGTGGGCGGCGATCAGCCACGGCCGCCCGTGGAAGGGTACGCTATATAACCGCCGACGCGACGGGACAGAGTATGTCGAGCTCGCGGTGCTGTCACCGATCCGCGGTGCAGACGGGCGCATTACCCACTATGTTGCGGCCAAGGAGGACATCACCGAGAAACAGCGTGTCGCCGAAGAGCTGAACCAGTACCGTAATCATCTGGAGGAACTGGTGCAGGAACGCACGACTGAACTGGCCGATGCCCGTCAACGCGCCGATGCCGCGAACGAGGCCAAGAGCGCGTTCCTGGCCAACATGAGCCATGAGATCCGCACACCGATGAATGGCGTGGTCGGCCTGCTCGATGTACTCGAAAACAGCGGGTTATCCGTTCGCCAGGCCGGCCTGGTCGACACCATCCGGCAGTCAGCCGCGACACTGCTCGCCATCATCGATGATGTACTGGACCTGTCGAAGATCGAGGCAGGCCGGATGGAACTCGAGAAGCGACCTGTATCGCTTGCCGAACTGGTCGAAAGCGTATGCGGCTCGCTGGCTGCCTCCGCGTCTCAACGCGACGTCGAGCTGTATGTTTTCGTTGACCCCGCGATGCCGTCTGGTGTCCTCATCGACGCACTGCGCCTGCGCCAGGTGCTGTACAACCTGATCGGCAATGCGATCAAGTTTTCCGGTGGGCAGGCCGACCGCCAGGCACGGGTTTGGGTGAGTGCAGAAGTGCTTGAGCGCGAGCCGCTAAGCGTTCGCTTTCACGTCGACGACAATGGCATCGGCATGGCGCCGGAGAGATCGCAGCACCTCTTCGACGCATTCACCCAGGCCGAGGCGTCGACCACCCGTCGCTTTGGCGGGACCGGCCTGGGACTGACGATCAGCAAGCGCGTGGTCGATCTGCTGCATGGCGAGATCACCATCGACAGCCAACTGGGCGAAGGCGCCCGATTCTCCGTCACAGTGCCGCTGGAATATACGGACAGGCAACCTGTTGCCGACTCCACTGACCTCAGCGGCATCCACTGCGTGCTCGTCGAGAACGACGCCCGGGATGCCGAATGGACCGCCACCTACCTGCGGCATGCCGGCGCCCGGGTCACCCCGGTCCCGCCTGGCGGGTGCGTACCCTTGGATCTGCATGGTGAGGCAGGACCGACCGTGGTTATCTGCACCGAATCGACGCTGCTCACCGACGTGAGCTGCGACAACACACGGATACCGGCAGACCTGCCGGTACTGTTCATCAAGCGCGGGGCGCACCGGCAAACACACGCGGAACGAGCGAACCTGGTCATGCTTGAAGGCAACGTGCTGCGGCGCAGTGATCTGTCGCATGGTGTGGCAAGCGCGGTCGGCATCGCGCCGGTGACCGCGCCGGCTGCGGACGACGGCGCGCTCCATAACGTCAAGGCAAGGGCGCCGAGTATCACCGAGGCGCGCGCCCAGGGTCGCCTTATCCTGGTCGCCGAGGACGATGCGGTGAACCAGATGGTTGTTCTCGAGCAGTTGGACATACTCGGCTACGCCGCCGAGGTTGCCAACAATGGTGCCGAGGCGCTGGATCTTTGGCGCGATGGGGGCTATGCGCTTCTGCTCACCGACCTGCACATGCCGCTGATGGATGGTTACCAACTGGCAGCGGCGATTAGGCGCGAGGAAACCGGCGACCGGCTTCCGATCGTCGCACTGACCGCCAACGCACTGCGCGGTGAGGATCAACGTGTACTGTCCGCCCAGATGGACGGCTACCTGACAAAGCCGGTTCAGCTTGTTCGCCTCAAGAACGAGGTGCAGCGTTGGCTGCCGACGCAACTGTCGGAACCGGCTGTTACCGACGCCGCAACCAGCGAAAGGCCAGCATCTCCGCCAGCAGGCGATCAACTCGTCAATCCCGAAACCCTGCGCGAGCTGGTCGGCGACGATCCGGCGATCATCCGGCAGTTACTGCAGAGCTACCTGGACGCGTCCCGCGGTTACGCCGATGAACTGCAGACAGCCAACACCGCGGACGACATCACCGTGGTCGGCGCAATTGCACACAAATTGAAGTCGGCATCACGTGCGGTCGGCGCGCTTTCACTGGGTGACCTTTGCGCAGACCTGGAAAATGCGGCCAAGAGCGGAGACATGCAGGACGTCCAGGCAAAGGTGCCCGAGTTCATGGCAACATTCGACGCCGTCGACAAAGCGCTCGAACAACTGGTACAACAAGATTGAACATGCCAAGCGCAACCGCCAAACACAAGATCCTGCTGGTAGACGACGATGCCTTCGTACTCGACGTCATGCGCCAGCAACTGACCCAGCTCGGCGTGACCGACGTTGTTGCATACCAACAGGCTGACGGGGCTGTGGATGCATTGAAAGCGGACCTTGAGGCATTCGATCTCGTCTTCTGCGACCTGCAGATGCCCGGCATGGACGGCATACAGTTCATCCGTGAACTGGCAGGTATCCAATACAAAGGTGCCCTGGTACTCGTCAGCGGCGAGAACACCCGCATCCTGCAGACGGCCAAAAGACTGGCACAGGCGCAGGACCTCGACATTCTGGGTACTCTGGACAAACCGACATCGATAAAACAGCTGAGCGAGATCCTGCAGGCACCGGCAAACCCCAGGGAATTCGCGAAATCGCGGGACGCAAGGATCTCGGCCAGCGAGCTTGAACATGCCATCGAATCCGGCCAGCTGGTCAATCACTATCAACCCAAAGTGGCGTTCCAGGATGGCGCCCTGGTGGGTGTCGAGGCGCTGGCGCGCTGGCAGCACCCGACGGCGGGATGGATATTTCCAGACCGGTTCATACCGGTCGCCGAAGCAAACGGTTTGATGGATCAACTGACACAGACTGTGTTGACTACCGCGTTGGGCGATACCCGCAAGTGGCTGACCCGGGGACTGGATCTCCATGTCGCGATCAACGCATCGATGCAATGCCTTTCCGACCTGTCCTTCGCCGATCGCCTGTTCGACAGCGCACAACACTTCGGCGCACCATTGGAGCGTCTCATCATTGAAGTGACGGAAACGTTTCTGCTCGATGACCGCGTCGCGCCCGCCGACATACTGACCCGTTTGCGCCTGCGCAAGGTCGGCGTATCGATCGATGACTTCGGTACTGGCCACTCAACCCTGACCAAGCTGCGCGATATCCCGTTCAACGAACTGAAGATCGACCGCGGTTTCGTGCATGGTGCCTCACGGGATCCGGAACTGGGCAGCATCGTGCGGGCGAGTCTACGCTTGGCAGAACAACTGGGGATCCGTACTGTCGCCGAGGGCGTGGAAGACGCAGACGACTGGAACTTCCTGCTGGACGCCGGCTGCGACCTGGCGCAGGGTTACTTCATCGCCCGCCCGATGCCGGCCGGGCAGCTGCCGGCTTGGCTGCACGAGTGGAACGCACGGCCAGCGAACAGCATATGAAATCCATCACGATGTTGACACGAGGAGTCTTTCCACCAACTTTTTGGACAACCGCCGACCGGTGCGCCGGAATTGACGCTGGGTACGGACAGGGATCCTCAACGCCAGGAAGGGACCTTATCGCGGTAATGAGGCACGAACACTGATGATCGAGAACGCTGCGCGGAACATTTACAAAACTCGGATCCTGCTTGTCGAAGACGAGCACTTCATGCGCAGCCTGCTGGTGCAGGCGTTGAACAGCGTGGGCTTCTCCGAGATTCGCGAAGCGGAAAACGGCCACAACGCGCTGCAATCGCTGGAAATGCACGGCGCCGATATCGTCGTCACCGACATCGAGATGAAACCGGTGAACGGCTTTGACCTGGTGCGCGCGATCCGAAGCGGCGAAGCACATGTGCCCCGAGAGACGCCGGTCGTTTTTCTATCGGGATTGTCGGACGTATCCACACTTTCTTCGGCGTCTCAGCTGGATGTTCAGGGTTTTCTGGTCAAGCCCGTCAACGCCAATCGTTTGCGCGAAAAGCTCACCGAGGCGCTGCATAAGAAAATCACCCTGCATCCTCCCATGCATTACCAGCCGATGCGTCTTGGCCATGCGAGCAAGGATGCCGCGGCCCGCGACAGCGCGGCAGAAAACCACGCCACGCCCGCCCCGAGGCCGCCCAAACCCCAGGCGGCCACACAAGACCCCAGTCACCCCACCGATGACAGCGGCAACATAGAGACCAGCCTGTTGATGCTCGAGGCCGGGATGACACTGTGCCACGATGTACGGGCACGCGGTGCGCTGTTGTTGAAAGATGGCACCCAGCTGTTGCCGCAACACATCGCTGTGTTGCAGGATCTGCGCGCCGTGCTGGACACGCAGCGGTTCGTGGTGAAGTTGCCCGAACAATCACCTTAGGTTAGGCGGACCGGCGCGTGTATCGGTATCACCCCCGAAGATGCGCCGGGCAGACCGTGCGCCCGCGACCTGTCTTCAACGAGATACCGTACTGACGAACTGCCAATACACCGCGAACCGGGCATGTCTTCTCGATGGCATGGTCACGCACATTCAGCGTCAATGGCACGGGCGATGGGATATCCGCTGACATGGGCCTGTTCTGCCACGCCCATCATCGCCAGCAGCGTGGCGGTCAGATCCGGGGTCTGGCCGACGCCTATCCGGGCGCCGGGGGTGAAGCCTTCGCCCACCAGCAGACAGAACCCTTCCGATGTATGTCCACCACTGCGGAAGTATGGCGCCGGCCCCACCCGACCCAGACGGGGGTGCTCCACCACATCGGTCACCACGTCGTCGCGCCAGCACACGATCAGGTCGGCTGGTGGCAGCGCCGAACCGCTTTCTTCGGGGTGCCCGCGCGTGCGCAGGACCCGCGCCACCAGGGGCTTGCCGGTACGGGAATCCGTGACCTCCCCGACCAATTCGGCGAGTTCATCGCACAAGGCACTGTAGGCTGACACAGGGACGCCCGACTCGCCGTCACGTCCTGCCACGTTGATCCGGATCAATCCGTCGGAATAGCCGGGCAACGCGAAGGCACGCATGGCGGGCCAGAGGGGCCGATACCAGTGGCCCGGCAGCCAATCCAGCGGATCCCCCCGCCCGGCCTGCACCAGCGGCGATTCCAGTACCGTCCGGCCGTAAGGCGTGGCCAGATCCCACAACTCCTCACGCCAGTGGCGTCGATAGTCCATGCGGGGTGGCGGCACCGGCCCGGACGGGTCGCCCTCGGCCAGCGCGGCTCGACCGCTGTTCCAGCGCTGCAGCAGTTCCGGCAGGAACAGCATCGAGTTCATATCAAGGGTGTTCGCCTGCATGCCGTGGGGAGAGAACACCACCACGGTCGACCCGGCGGGGGCCGCGTCCACGATCTCGCCGATACCGTGATCGATGGCCGCCAGCACATCCCGCAGATAGTCCGCTGCGACCTCACCCTGAATCAGGCCACCGAGGGGGTGCTGCTGACTCAGGTGCCAGAAGACGTGACCGGCGATATGGCATTCGTTGAGCGCACACAATGCCAGGTCGAAAGGCCCCCGCTGCATCAGGTCCAGGATGATCGCGGTGCGCCGTTTCGTCCCCTCGACCAGGCAGTCACGCAGGCTCGTCATGGCGTCGGCATCGTACAGGCTCGGCACCCGGTAGCTCTGCAGAACCTTGGAACCGTCGCAGTCCCGATCCGGGAACAGGGGATGGTACCCGTGGCGGTCGACCAGCTCCGCCAACAGCCCGGGAGGCTCGGAACGGCAGGTTGCCACGTTGCCCTCCGGGCCCCAGCCGAACACCTGCAGACCCTTCACATTGTCCACGACGTCGCCATAGTGAAAATCGAATGCAATCACCCGCTTACCCGCTGCCAGCGCGTGAAACGGCGCATAGTTGCGGAAGGCGTAACTGCTCCGTTCGACGATGCGGTGATGCACCGGGTCGTAGTCCTGGAAGCCCCACTCGCCACTGACCTCCGGCGGACAGCCATGCAGGAAGGTCAACCAGCTGTTTTCGGTACGGTAGAGCGCACCGTTGACCTGGCGCGCATACGTGCCCCGACCGCGCAGGCGCTCAAGATTTGGCAGGTGGCCGGCATCGATCCAGGCATCCAGGACGTCTGCATTCATCGAATCGAGACCGAGGGCGATCACGGGGGCCGGCATCAAAAACTCCTGTCAAATTCCGTGGAAAAAATCCCGCGAGGCGAAAGCGGCGTCATGTCGGAACTAGCGGCCGGTCGTCCGCTTGATTGAGTATCCTGGAGTCGATTGCCCTTCGCCACTGCGGTCCGGCCTCAATGCGCCTCGTCCCAGTTGTCGCCAACACCGATATCGACCAGCAGCGGCACCCTTAGCTCGGCCGCACCCTCCATCAGCCGGCGGATCTTTTTGCCGGCCGATTCGATCGCGCCCGTCTCGACCTCGAACACCAGCTCGTCATGCACCTGCATCAGCATGCGCACCGGCGGCTGCCTGCTTTCGATCCAGTCGTCCACCGCCAGCATCGCGCGCTTGATGATGTCCGCCGCAGTCCCCTGCATCGGCGCATTGATTGCAGTGCGTTCGGCACCCGCGCGGATCTGCTGGTTGCGCGCATTGATATCCGGCAGGTACAGACGGCGGCCGAACAGGGTCTCGACGAAGCCCTGCTCACGCGCCTGTTCACGGGTGCGCTCCATAAATGCCTTCACCCCGGGATAGCGGGCGAAATACAGGTCGACGTATTCCTGCGCCGCGCTGCGCTCGATACCGAGCTGGCGGGCCAGGCCGAACGCCGACATGCCGTAGATCAGGCCGAAGTTGATCGCCTTGGCCGAGCGCCGCTGCTCACCGGTCACCGCCTG
Source organism: Chromatiaceae bacterium (assembly GCA_024235415.1). GTDB lineage: Bacteria > Pseudomonadota > Gammaproteobacteria > Chromatiales > Chromatiaceae > Thiosocius. Next base: position 56,540 of record JACKML010000007.1, read on the forward strand.
CGGGCTGTCGGCACCGAACACCTCGGCAGCCGTCGCGCGGTGGATGTCCTCGCCGGCGGCAAACGCCTTGAGCAGGCCCTCGTCGCCTGACAGGTGCGCCATGATGCGCAGCTCGATCTGCGAATAGTCGGCGGCCAGCATACGCCAACCCTGGTCGGGGATGAACGCCTGACGGATACGCCGACCCTCTTCGCTGCGCACCGGAATATTCTGCAGATTCGGATCGGACGAGCTGAGTCGCCCGGTCGCCGCCACTGCCTGGTGATAGCTGGTATGCAGCCGGCCGGTCGCTGGATTGATCAGTTCCGGCAGCTTGTCGGTATAGGTCGACTTGAGCTTGGCAAGGCCACGGTGCTCAAGGATCACCTTCGGCAGCTCGTGGCCCTGTTCGGCCAGCTCCTGCAGCACCGATTCGGCAGTGGACGGCGCACCTTTCGGGGTTTTGGAGATCACCGGCAACTTGAGCTCCTCGAAGAAGATCTGACCGATCTGCTTGGGTGAGCCCATGTTGAAGGTGTGCCCGGCGATCTCGTAGGCCTGCTGCTCCAGCTTGTGCATCTGCTTCGCAAGCTGTGCACTCTGCTTCGCAAGCATTGCACCGTCGAGGCGCACGCCGGTGCGCTCGATACGCGACAACACGCTGACAAGCGGCACCTCGATTTCGGTCAGCACCTGGCGCAGCGATGCGACGCGTTCGACCTGCGGCCACATCACCTGATGCAGCTGCAGCGTGATGTCGGCATCCTCGGCCGCATAGGGCCCGGCCTGTTCCAGCGGGATCTGGTCGAAGGTGAGCTGTTTCGCACCCTTGCCTGCGATGTCCTCGAAGTGAATCGTCTTATGCCCGAGGTGACGCTCGGCCAGCGTGTCCATGTCGTGGCGACCGCCACCGGCGTTGAGCACGTACGACTCGAGCATGGTGTCGAACGCAATACCGCGCAGCGTAATGCCATGATTGGCGAGCACGCTCATATCGTATTTGAGGTTCTGCCCCACCTTGGACCGCTTCGGATCCTCCAGCAGTGGCTTGAGTGCGGCCAACACCTCGTCACGATCGAGCTGGTCCGGCGCGCCCGGGTAGTTGTGCGCCAACGGCACATAGGCCGCCTCCCCGGCCTCGACCGCGAATGACACACCGACGATGCGTGCCTGCATGTAGTCGAGACTGGTGGTCTCAGTGTCGAAGCTGACCAGCCTGGCGTGCCGCAGGACCTTGAGCCAGCGATCGAGGCCGTCCCTGTCCAGCACCGTCTCATAGCTTGTGCCCGCGGCGGCCGGCGGCGGATCTTCGGCGGGCGCAGCGGCCTCATCATCCAGGCTGGCCAGCAGGCGGCGCGACTCGATCCGCTCATAGTGCCTGCGCAGCGCCGCCGGGTCGCCGTCATGCGGTTGCAGATCGGCCGGACCCTGTTCGAGCGGCACATCGGTTTTGATCGTGGTCAACGTACGCGACAGCGGCAGCATGTCCAGGCTGGCGCGCAGGCTGTCACCGATCTTGCCTTTCACCTCGTCGGCACGTGCCATCAGCGTATCAAGGGTGTCGAATTCGCCGAGCCACTTCGCGGCGGTCTTGGGCCCGCACTTGGGCACGCCCGGGATGTTGTCGACGCTGTCGCCGGTCAACGCAAGGAAGTCGATGATCTGGTCCGGCCGCACACCGAATTTCTCGTTGACGCCGGCCTCGTCCATTAACGTATCGGTCATGGTGTTGATCAGGGTCACGTGCGCATTGACCAGCTGCGCCATGTCTTTGTCTCCGGTGGAGACCAGCGTCTCGACCCCCTGCTCGGTCGCCTGCCTCGCCAGGGTACCGATGACGTCATCTGCCTCGACGCCGTCGACGATCAGCAGCGGCAGACCCATCGCACGGATGATGTCCAGCGTCGGCTCGATTTGTGTACGCAGCTCGTCAGGCATCGGCGGACGGTGCGCCTTGTACGCTGGATACAGGTCGTCGCGGAATGTCTTGCCGGGCGCGTCGAACACCACGGCGATGTGGGTGGGCCGGTAGTCGGCGATCAGCTTGCGCAGCATGTTGATCACACCAACGGTGGCCCCGGTCGGCTCACCCTTGGAATTGGTCAGCGGCGGCAGGGCATGGAAGGCGCGAAACAGGTATGAGGAACCATCGACCAGGATAAAGGGGGGATTTTTTGCCATCGCGCGAGGATAGCAAAAAAGGCCGTCATTCCCTCAGCGACCGCAGACGCGGCTCGGCAAACCGCCTATTTGCCCCAATGTCGTACGCGGCCGGTATCGATATGCAGAAAATTCGACTTTGGGTAATAGCCGACACCACCGGCCTTCAGCGACAACGCCGCCTGGCGCAACCTGCCGAGATCCTGTCCGGGCAGCCGGATGTCGATCGCCTTGCCCTGCATGTGCAGGCTCTTCTTGGCCACACCGCTGCTGTTGCCACGTAACATGGCGTTGGTCTTCGGGGAGCGGTAACCGGAGATGATCTCGAACGCCTTGCGGCTTCCCACCTCGTGCTGCAGCTGATGCAGTACGTCGAGGAGTTGCGGGTCGATCGGATGGATATCGTCGGTGCGGTAGTCACGCAGCAGATAGTCGATGTCTGACAGCGGTTCGCTCAGGTACTCGCCGTCCTCCCAATAGGTGCGGACCAGCTTTTCTCCGGTGTGCAGATTATTCAGGCTCAACGCACGTCGCCGCAGTTGTCCCTGGCCGGCATGGGCCGGCGTGATCAGCAGGCCGGCGGCAATGCCGGTGGAAAGTCTCAGGAAACGGCGGCGCGACAGCCCTTCCCCGGTCTCGCAATGTTCGTCCCTGCGGAAAGATCTGCGACTCATCTCGACTCCCGGCAAGCGGCCTGAATATCCTGTTGAAAAGTTTAGCGCATGCCGTTCACGGGAACGCGAATCTGTCGCGCAGCTGCACGTCCCGACCATAGACATCCTCGCGCAGCTGGAGGTTCCCGTCGTCGTCCACCCAGGCGGTCTGGTAGACGAGATACACAGGGACCGGCTGCTGCAGCGGCACTCTTACCGTACGACCCGAATCGATCTGTCGCTGCAGGTATGCGGCAGCACTGTCGGTGTCGCCGCCGAGCAGGCGCACGGCCAGACGCAGCGGCTGGTCGACGCGAATACAGCCGGCACTGAAGGTCCGTTGTGTCTTGTCGAACAGATTCCGGGCCGGCGTGTCGTGCAGATAGATGTCCAGGGGATTGCGCATGTCGAACTTGATCCGCCCGAGGCTGTTGGCCGGCCCGGGCGTCTGACGCAGGACAAACGGGAAATTCTGCGCATGATGGGACTGCCAGTCGACCGCACCCGCATCGATTTCGGACAGCACGCCATCGCGCCGGGTCAGGATGTGTATGTCCTTCTTCTGCATGGCCGTCGGATCGCGGCGCAGCTGCGGCAGCATGTCCTCCACCGCCAGGCGTTTTGGCACGGTCCACGGCGGGTTGAGCACCAGCGCGTCGATCTGTCCATGCATGACGGGGCTGCTGCGGTCCGGTCGCCCGACGATGACACGCAAGGTCAGCGGCGCGACACCGGGCTGGGTCGAGGTCAATTCGAAACCGGCCAGATTCACGATGACATGGCGGGGCCCGGGATCTCGCGGCAGCCAGCGCCAATGCTCCATGTTCAGACGTACCTGGGCAATGTCCTGTGCGGGCGGCTGGTTCAGCGCCGCCAATGTGCGCCCGCCGACCACACCGTCACTGTCGAGGCCGTGACTGGCCTGGAACGCCGTAACCGCCGCCTGCAACGGCGCGTCGAACACATCGACGGGCACATCGGCCGAAGATGACAATGGCTCAACACCCAGGCGTTCGCGTAACGCACTCACGCGCGGACCGCGGTCGCCCGGCTGCAACGCAGGTCCTGGCGCGATCAGCGGCCGCGCCACCGCGGCCGCCCGGCGCAGGTCGGCGAGCGCCCCACGCAGCCGCTGGTACCCGGCGTGTGGCGGCGCCAGATCACGCAACAGCGCGGCCAGGTCTTGCGCTGCCACCACTGCCGTCAGCAGCTCGTCGCCATCCTGCGGCCTCGGGACATGCCAGCCGGGGTTCGCCCCGGCGGCAGCGAACACGCCAAACCTTACGTCCTGGGCATATCGCAACAAGGCGTTGCTGAACCGCAGTTCGCAGCCGGCAACATCGATTGCCGATGCCACGGTACAGTCCGAATGCAGCGTGTCCGGCGCGTAGTCCGCCGGATCCAGGCCCTCGTCCTTCGCGTCCCGCAGTACTGTCAGCAACACGTGCGTGGCCGCTGTTGCGTGGCCATCGGGAAACCATATCGGCCGATAGCCGCGGCCGGCATAGAAGCGGGACAGCACGTCACGGAATGGCGGCGTGACGGCGTCGGTTCGCGCCAGCGCGGCCGCCAGGCGGAAATCGGTGCCGTCCATTGCAGGCACTTCGGCGACGGCCTGTCCGCTGGCCAGGTCTGTAGCGCCACGCACGTTCGGCCGCTCATCCGGCACGCCCGTGCAGGCGGCCAGGCCGGCGGTTGCAACGACCAGCACCAGCAGCTGCGCAGGCATCCGCCGTCTGCGCAGCACCACGGGCAGACAGTCCGCCAGGCAATCGAGGTTCATTTGCGCCAGAACGCCGGCGTCAACAGGACCAGCAGGGTGAAGATCTCCAGTCGTCCCAACAGCATCGCGAAACACAGGATCCACTTGCCGGGGTCGTGCATCTCGGCGTAATGCGCGCCCACCCCGCCGAGGCCCGGACCCAGGTTGTTGATACTGGCGGCCACGGCGCTGAACGCGGTCATCAGGTCCAGCCCGGTGGTCGCCAGGGCCAGGTACATGACGGTGAAGCTGGCGACATACAGCGCGAAGAAGCCCCACACCGCCTCGACCACGCGCGAATCGACATTCTTGGTCCCCACCCGCACCGGGATGTGGGCGCTCGGATGCACCAGTCGCGTGATCTCCCGCAGCCCCTGTTTGACCAGCAGCAGCAGGCGGATCACCTTGATGCCTCCCCCGGTCGAACCGGCGCAGCCACCCACAAAGCTGGAAAACAACAGCAGGATCGCGATGAAACCCGGCCAGTTGTAGAACTCCGCGGTGGTGAAGCCGGCAGTGGTACCGATCGACACTGCCTGAAACAGTCCGTTGACCAGGGCATCCTGCCAGCGATCGTAGGTCTCGGTGAAATACAGACCCAACACGGTGAGGGTGCTGACCAGTGCAATCAGGAACAGGTAGAAGCGGAACTCGGAGTCATGCCAGTAGCCGGACACGCTGCGGTGCCGGAAGGCGATGAAATGCAGCGAGAAGTTGATCCCGGCCAGGAACATGAACAGCACCGCGATCATGTCGATCAGCGGGCTGTTGAAGTACCCCATGCTCGCGTCGTGGGTCGAGAAACCGCCGATCGCCACCGTTGAAAACGCGTGGCCGACAGCATCGAACACGCTCATACCGGCGAGCCAGTAGGCAAACCCACAGGCGATCGTCAGACCGAGATAGATGTACCACAGCGCCTTCGCCGTCTCGGTGATGCGCGGCGTGAGCTTGTTGTCCTTCATCGGTCCCGGAGTCTCGGCGCGGTACAGCTGCATACCACCGATACCGAGCATCGGCAGTACAGCGACCGCCAACACGATGATGCCCATGCCACCCAGCCACTGCAGCTGCTGGCGGTAATACAGGATCGACAGCGGCAGCTCTTCGAGATGGGTGATGACGGTGGCCCCTGTCGTGGTCAACCCGGAAACCGACTCGAACATCGCATCGGTCAGGGACAGGTGCGGGTGTTCGGCAAGGATGAACGGCAGCGCGCCGATCGCCGACAGCACGAACCAGAACATCACGACAACAATGAAGCCGTCGCGCAGGCGCAGCTCGCGGCGCACCTGCCGCACCGGCAGCCAACTGATGATGCCGACACCCAGGGTCAGGGCGAAAGCGCTGGCGAAAGCGACAGCGGCACCGTCCTGTGCCACCAGGGCGACGATGAACGGCGGCATCAGGGTAAGACTGAACACGGCCAGCAACAGCCCGAGAATGCGCTGAACGGCGGCGAGCGACATCATGATCAGAGAAACGTGATGCCGACCTGGAACAACCGCTCCACATCGGAGATGCGACGCTTGTCGGTGAGGAACAGGATCACGTGGTCCTCCGACTCGATCATCGTGTCGTGGTGCGCGATGATCACCTCATCACCGCGCACGATGGCACCGATGCTGGTGCCTTCCGGCAGCTTGATGTCCTCGACCGCGCGCCCGACAACGCGCGACGAGGTGCGGTCACCATGCGCCACCGCCTCGATCGCCTCCGCGGCACCGCGCCTCAACGAGTGCACCATCACCACGTCGCCACGCCGCACGTGGGTCAGCAGCGTGCCGATGGTCGCCTGCTGAGGCGAGATCGCGATATCAACGGTGCCCGAATGCACCAGGTCGACATAGGCCGCACGGTTGATCAGGGCCATCACCTTGCGCGCACCCAGCCGCTTGGCCAGCATCGCGGACAGGATATTGGCCTCGTCGTCGTTGGTCACCGCACAGAATACGTCGGTGTCTTCGATGTTCTCTTCCAGCAGCAGGTCTTCGTCCGCGGCATCACCCTGCAACACGATGGTGTGATGCAGGTCCTCGGAGACACGCCGTGCCTGCGCCTCGTTGTGCTCGATGATCTTGACGCGGTAGTCGTTTTCCAGCGACGAGGCGAGACGCCGCCCGATGTTGCCACCGCCGGCGAAGATCAGCCGACGGAACGGCTTCTCTGCCTTGCGCAACTCGGCCATTACCGCCGGGATGTTGTTCGACGCGGCGAGAAAGAACACCTCGTCATCGGGTTCGATCACCGTGTTGCCAGCCGGCTGGATCGCCCGCCCCTTGCGATAGATCGCCGCGACCCGTGCCTCGGCGCCGCTCAGATGTTCGTTCAGGGTGCGCAGCTCGTGACCGACCAGCGGCCCGCCGTAGTAGGCACGCACCGCCACCAGGCGTACCCGGCCACCGGCAAAATCGAGCACCTGCAACGCGCCGGGGTGTTCGATCAGCCGCAGTATGTAGTCAGTCACCAGCTGTTCGGGGCTGATCAGCACGTCGATCGGCAGTGCGCCCTGGCTGAACAGCGCCGGGTGTGCCAGGTATTCGGGGGCGCGGACGCGCGCGATCTTGGTCGGCGTGTGGAACAGCGTCCAGGCGGTCTGACAGGCGACCATGTTGGTCTCATCGCTGTTGGTCACCGCGATGATCATGTCGGCATCATCAGCGCCGGCGCGCTGCAACACCCCGGGATGCGAGGCCTGTCCCTGTACGGTGCGGATATCCAGGCGGTCCTGCAGATCGCGCAGCAGGCCCGGCTCCTGGTCCACCACGGTGATGTCGTTGGCCTCGTTGGACAGGTTTTGGGCCACGGTGGTGCCCACCTGCCCGGCACCCAGAATGATGATCTTCACGTTGTTAAGGTTTCTATTTATGCCGCGTATCGGCAGCAATTCTAGTTCCCTGGCTCGCGCAGGGCTATTGCGTTCACAAATTCACACGCACGGTGCGCGCAAATGAAGGCGCCGTGGCGGGAACCAATACCTGAGCATTTAAGTCAGATATTTCGAATGTACTGATATACAGGAGAAGATCATGAGTGGATTGATAAACGACTTCCCCTACAACGGCGTGGTAACGGTCAACCGCGTGATTCTGCGCCAGGAGTATACCGTCGACGACCTGCAGGAACGCGTCGCCGAGCTGTGCGAAAACGTCAAGACGTATCACTCCGATACCGGCTTTGTCGGCGGTTTCGTGGCGCTGAACAGCGGTCAGATCTCCAACGAAGGCTCGACCATCGGGAAACCGGTCGATGATGCGCTGAAAGGTCGCGAGGCCCTGATTGTCACGTTCTGGCGCTCGTTCGCCGAGCACGAGGCATCGCACCGCAGCGCAACTTTCCAGCCACTGTTCCGCCGGGTGTTGGAACTGTGCGAAAACGGCAACGAAGAGATCGCCTACGAGATGCTCTGGTCCGGTAAGGCCTATTCGCCGGAAGACGCAAAAGCCGCCCGCGCGGCCAAGGCACGCTACGCAGCCTGATTGTGCGGGCCCAGGACGCGCAGCGCCGTCAAGTGCTGCGCGCCCTGTCACCGTCGATTCATGGCAGGACCAGCGTCAGGCCGGCGATCAGGCGGTCGGGGTCGTTCAGGATATGCCGGTTGGCCTCGTAGATCCGTCCCCAGCGGTTGCCGTCACCGAGAAAGCGCCGCGCGACCGAGGCAAGCGTGTCCTCGGGCAGCAGGCGGTACAGACCGACCGCGCCGGTCTCGCCGGCGATCAACAACTGCTGCTCGCGCAGCTTTTGCGCGGCGCCATCGAACTCCGCCTGCACGGATCTGTTGTCAGGCTGGCGGCGCAGCGTGTGATGCATCTGGCGCATACGATCGGCGATATCGCCGGCGGCAGTCTGCAGCTGTTGCAGCGATGCCGACCCGCCAAGCTCTGGCGGCAGCTGCGCACGCAGCCCGCTGAGGTCACTGCCCAGTCGGTCTCGCTCGTCGGACGCGGTACGCAGCTGATCACGCACCCCTGCAAGCTCGGTCTCGAGCCCGCTGGCATGCCGGTCGAGGCGGCCGACTTCACGGTCGAGTTCGGCCACCCGTGACTGGGTCTGGCGCAACTCGTCCTGCGTCGCTGCAAGGCCTTGCTGCAGGGTATCCCGCTGCTCGCGGCTGGCATTCAGATCCTGTTGCAGCCGGTCGCGCTCACCGGTCAGCGCCGTTTTCGCCTGGCGCAGACCCGCGACTTCATTGCGCAGCTCGGCGGCCTCTGCGGCAACCGCATCATGGCGCTCGCTGAGTTTGGTCAGGTCGGACGCACGCGCCCCGAGCTGTTGCCGGACCTCTTCCAGCTGCCGGGTGAGGTCATCGCGTTGCGCGGCTGCGGCGTCCAGCGCCGCGGTCTTGTCGACCAGCGTGCGATCCGTCTCCGCCAGCCTGGTGTTGAGGCGGTCACGCTCGTCTCCAAGCTGCTCCAATTGGCGTTGCCGCTCCGCGCTCTGTTGTTGCGCGGCCTGCAGGCGGCCCTGCAGATCGTCGCGTTCGGTCGTCAGCGTGCCGGCGCGCTGCTGTGCATCGTCCAGACGGCGTTGCAGCGCCGCGGCACCCTCGTCCTGACGCTGACGCTCGGCCTCCAGCGTCTCGATGCGTGCCTCGGCGTCGCGCAGACGCGCCCGCGCATCGGCCAGTTGGTCGCCGGTCTGCGCCTGCTCTTCGCTACGCCGTGCCGCCTCCTGATGCAGCCTGTTCAGCTCCGCGTCGAGTTGCCGGCCTCGCTCCACCTCGTGGCTGAGCTCCTGTTGCAGGCGGCGCAACTCAGCTGGGTCGGCTGCAGCGGGCACGGCAGCCACCGGTTGCGGCAAACTCGCCGCCGACCCGGCACTGCCCTGCGTTGCGTTCTCGGCCGCGGACAGCGCCAGCGGCGCGAGCAGCAGCCCGAAGAGATACGGCCGAAGGTGGTCGGCCAGGCCTGGGTGGGCCATTGCTTTCTCGGTCATGGTGTCCTCCGGTGTGTGGGAGTTCGTCGGCGATTCTGGCGCGCCGTTCGTGTCCAGTATAGCCACCGTCGCTCCACACGAGCCGCCGGCGGCTTGCGAACGCCTGCCCAAGCTCGCATGCTTGGACCGCCGAGCCATAGATACGCGAGGAGCGCATGCTTTCCACTCGTCAATCCGTGTTCTGGATGGTCATTTACCTGGCGATCGTCGCTACGGTCTGCGTACTGCTGGCGCAGCCGTTACGCGATGCCTTCATGGCCAACTGGGGCTTCAACGCGGTCATCCTGGGGGTGCTCGCTGTCGGGATCCTGATCAATTTCCGCCAGGTGCTGGTCCTCAATACCGAGATCAACTGGATCCGGGTCTTCCGCAGTGGCCAGCCGGGTATCTCGGTGACCACCGAGCCACGCCTGCTCAAGCCGCTCGCCGCCCACCTCGGCAAGCGTCGGCGTGACCGCTTCAGCCTGTCGGCGCTGGCACTGCGCACAATCCTCGACGGCATCCGCGAGCGCCTCGACGAGTCGCGCGAGATCTCACGCTACCTGATCGGCACCCTGATCTTTCTCGGCCTGCTCGGCACCTTCTGGGGCCTGCTGGGCACTATCGCCGCGGTCGGCCAGGTGATCGACGGCCTGGAGGTCGGCAGTGGAGACTTCGCCGGCGTGTTCGCAGAACTCAAACGGGGCCTGCAGGCGCCGCTGGGCGGCATGGGCACGGCGTTCAGCTCGTCGCTGTTCGGCCTCGGCGGTTCACTGGTGCTCGGCTTTCTTGACCTGCAGGCGGGGCATGCGCAAAACCGCTTCTTCAACGGCCTCGAGGAATGGTTGTCGGGTGTCACCCAGCTGGTCGACGATCTCGGCGTGCCGCCGCTGGCCACTGCGACACTGGCGGAACCGGCGCTGGCGGAACCTGCACTGGCGGAACCGACACCCTCTGGCGAGCCCGACGATGCGACACTGCGGTTGCTGATCGAGACCATCCGCAGCGAGCGCCAGCTGATCGAGGCGTTGCTGACCCGCCACGCGGCACCGCTGGCCGCGGAACCCGACCGCCCGGAGGCCTAGGTGGCATCCGGCGCAAGGCGCGCACGCCGCCCGATCGACGTCTGGCCCGGCTATGTGGACGTGCTGGCCGCGCTGCTGATCCTGGTGATCTTCGTGCTGCTGCTGTTCAGCTTTGCCCAGTTTCTGCTGTCACAGCTGCTCGACGAGCAGGAGACCGAGCTGGACGTGATGTACCAGCGCGTGGTCGAACTGACGGACCTGCTTGGCCTGGAACAGGAGAACAGCAAGCGGCTCAGCGGCGAGGTCGCCGGACTCGGCGAGCGCGTCGACGGCCTGCTCGGTGACAAGCGCGCACTGAGCGACGAGGTGACGGTGCTGACAAGCAGCAACCAGGCGCAACAGGGCGAGATCCGCGAGCAACTGCTGCTGATCGCGAGCCTGCAGGAGGACGTGGACAGCCTGCGCCAGTTGCGCGCGCAGCTCGAGTCGGACGTCGGCAAGCTGGCCGCGGAACTCGACAACAAGGTCACCGAAATCGGCGCCGAACGCGACCGCAGCAAGGCCCTGCAGGCGGAACTGGCGCTGCAGACCGAGCACACGCTGCTCGTACAGCGCGAGCTGGAGCAGCGCGAGATCCGTATCCAGGCGTTGTCGGCGCTGGTCGATGAGCGTGACCGGGCAATCGCCGAACAACGCCGGCTGAGCGCCGATGCAAAGGCCGAGATCGCGTTGCTCAACGCCAAGCTCGACGACCTGCGTGGCCAGCTCGAGGAGATCGGCCAGGCGCTGGCGGCGGCGGAGCAGATCAAATCCGAGCAGGCCGCGAAGATCGACGACCTCGGCGAACGTCTCAACGTGGCACTCGCACGCGAGGTGAACCGCCTGCGCCAGTACCGATCCGACTTTTTTGGCCGCCTTCGTGAAGTGCTCGGCGCAAACCCGTCGGTGCGCGTGGTCGGCGATCGCTTCGTGCTGCCGTCCGAGCTGCTGTTCGATTCCGGCAGCGCCACGCTGGCCACGCCCGGACGCATCGAACTGGCCAAGCTTGCCGTCACGCTGGCTGATCTGGCCGAGCGCATCCCGGGCGACATCGAATGGATCCTGCGCGTCGACGGGCACACCGACCCGGTTCCGATCAACACCGCGCAGTTCGCGTCGAACTGGGAACTGTCGACGGCGCGCGCCGTGTCTGTGGTGCGTTTCCTGATCGATCAGGGCATCGCGCCGCAGCGCCTCAGCGCCACCGGTTTCGGCGAATTCCATCCGATCGATCCGGCGACCACACCCGAGGCATATCGCCGCAACCGGCGCATCGAGCTGAAGCTGACTGCGCGCTGACGAAGTGCGGCTCAGTGCTGATAACGGTGCTCCTGCGTCAGCCCGCCATAGCCGTATGCGGACGCGCGCACATCTTCGACATAGACATAGCTCACCTCGTGCAGGTCGCCCAGCAGCGTGGCGAACATCGCATACGCCTCACGAATGTACTGCGCCTTTTCGGTCTTCGTATTGGTCTCGTCGGTGATCTTGATATCGAAATAGAAACTGCTCTTTCCCTGCTCCGACAATGGACGGCCACCGACGATCCAGTGCGCCGGGTCGAGGTAAGTGATCGCAATGGACGTGACCTCCCGCCTCTTGTTCAGAATGCGCGACGTCAACTCGATGAGCGACGACGTTACGGCTTGCGTGAGCTCGGCCGACTCACGGGCAGCGATCTTTACGTCAAGGATGGGCATGGCATCTCCCCTTTATTTAGCTATGCAACTGTTAACACAAAAAAACGGCGCGTCATTTCAGAGCCGTGCGCACACCGCGTACACCAGCGACCACATCGGCAAACGCTGTACCGCCGATAACCTTCTTGATGCGGGCAGTGACTGCCGCACTGGCCTTGTCCAACGGCGCCTGCAGTGCAATGGCGCCGGCGGTTGGATGCACCTCGACCCCTCGACCGTCCAACTGCGACGACCTGCGGGTGACCAGCTTCTTTGCCACCAGCCCGTCCAATGCGCGCGTGGCGGTGGGACGGGAGATCGACAGGACCTCTGCCAGCTGCCCTTGCAGGATTCCCGGGCGACGCAACACCGCGCGGAGCAAGAACCCCTGTGGCGCGGTGAGGCCAAACGGCGCGTAGGCGTCCGCCCAGCTGCGCTCCAGCTGTCGCGCCAGCGCGGCGGTATTGAAGTACAGACAGTAATCGAACATGGCTCGAGCGTAGTCGCTACAAGTTAGCTATGCAACCTTTGGTTCTGCCCGCTGGCGCATTGCGTAACCCTGCTTGCGATGCAAGAATTCGAAGATGCCACACAGGGAGGAACGAAGCATGAAGCTAATTTCAATGTCCGGACTTTTCGTCCTGATCTCACTCACTGTCTGCGGTTGCCAGACCACTCCGGTGAACCTGCCGGCCGGTGTATCACCAGTTTCCGCAACCTGGCTCAACGGCCGTTACACCATCCCCGGCAGCTACCTCGCGGACGGACGCACGATGACGTACGAGCAGGAGGTCGACCAACCTGCCTGGACGACGCTGTTGCGCGCCGATATCAAACCGGCCCAGCAGGTGCCGGTGGTGCTGTACATGCATGGTTGCACTGGCTGGAGTCACCAGGACGATGTCTACCGAACTTTGTTGACCGCCGAGGGCTACGCGGTATTCATGCCGAACAGCTTTGCCCGCCCCGGCAGGCGCCAGTGTCGCGAACAGGGCGCGCTAGCGGACCGCGTGACCCTGCGTACTGCGGAAGTGGAGTACGCGCTGGCGCAGATTCACGAACTTGAATGGGTCGACCGGGACCGGGTGATCCTGATGGGCTACAGCGAGGGTGGAAATACTACGGACAACTGGTCGAAGCCGGGTTTCGCCGCGCACATGATCATGGGCAGCGCGTGTACGCTGGTCGGCGGTTCGCCGGCGGCGCCGCAAGGCGTACCGGTGCTGGCCGTGGTCGGCGAGAATGACAGCTACCGCCCCGGGCTAAGCTGCTTCGTCGAGCGTACGGTCGGCGGGTCGGAATCGATTGTGATCCCTGGCGGCAAGCACGCCGTGGCCGAGTACCCGCAGACACAGCAGGCGATCCGTGAATTCCTGAAGACCTGCTGTAGCTGAAAGGCTGCCGTACCAGGTTGAGGACAATGGCGGGGGTTTTCAGGGATCGCGGCCGGCTGCTCGCGCGGTGCACACGGCGCTCATGACCCGCGTTCCGGAACCTGAGATCCGGTCAGCGGCAGGTATTGCGGAAACAGTGACCGTGCTGCTCACCAGGGATGGCCGGGAATCCGTCTGCCGGGGCTTTGACGACCGTATCGACAGCCAGCCAACCTGACGGCGGGAACCCTCTCTGCTGCCCTGAAGCCCGCCCGCGCCACCTCGGACTTCAACCCCAGCGCCAGAGACATCCTGGTGGTTGCTGCACAAAGGCCAACATCATTCCGCCGGATGCGTACCGTGTCAGCACGAAACCGAGCGTCAAACCAACGACTATCCAATCGATGGCGGTGAACACGACCCGCATCAGCGGGGCCTCATGCATCGGCTTCGGCGAGTTGTGGCATCGGCCGAGCCGGTGACGGATTGGCATCACCGGCCAATCGTCGCCATCGTCGCCTCGCACAAACGGACCAGGTCACCCGGCGCAATCTCGATGTCGAGGCCACGCCGGCCGCCACTGACGAACACTGTCTCGAATCCGCCGGCGCTGGTGTCGACGACCGTGGGCAGGCGGCGCTTCTGCCCCAGCGGGCTGATGCCGCCCACGACATAGCCGGTGACCCGCTCGGCCCGTGCCGGTTCGGCCATCTCCACTTTCTTCGCGTTGCAGGCGGCGGCCATCGACTTGAGATCGAGTTGACCGGATACGGGTACCACGGCGACCGCAAGCTGGCGCGGATCGTAGTCCCGCATCACCAGCAGCGTCTTGAATACCCTGGCCGGATCCACCCCCAGGGCCGCTGCGGCCTCCAGGCCATAGTTCGTGGCGCTGGGGTCGTGTCGGTACGGATGCGCCTTGACCACGACGCCGGCGGCCTGCGCTGCCAGGATCGCCGGGGTCATCGCCGTTCTTTGATCTCGATCCCGCGGTCGCGCAGCTTGCGGTACAGGTGGGTGCGTTCCATACCGGCCTCTTCCGCCATCTGGCTGACATTGCCGGAATGTTTCTCCAGCTGGTACTCGAGGTAGGCCTTCTCAAACGCATCACGCGCATCGCGCAGCGGCTGGTCGAACGACACCCCGGGCACACCACCGCTGCCGCTCGCCACCTGCGCGGCACCCATTGCCGCCTCGACCTCCTGTGCACTGATCTCGTCGCCGGTGCCAAGGATCAGTACACGCTGCACCAGGTTCTTGAGCTCGCGGATGTTGCCCGGCCAGTTGTGGTTGCGCAGCACGTTCTGCGCCGAGATCGAAAAGCGGCGGTACGGCAGCTTGTCCTGGCCCACCAGCCGATCGACCGCGCTCTCGAGCAACTCGGGGATATCCTCGCGGTGATCACGCAGTGGCGGCACGACCAGCGGCACCACGTTCAGCTGGTAGAACAGGTCTTCGCGGAACTTGCCCTCTTCCACAGCACGGTGCAGGTCGCGCTGGGTCGCGGCGATCACGCGCACCTCGATATTGACCGGGGCCGCACCGCCGACGCGCATGAACGAACCGGTATCGAGCGCACCGACCAACTGCGCCTGCGCCTCGAGATCCATATCGGCGACCTCGTCGAGGAACAGTGTGCCGCCGGCCGCCTGCTCCAGCCTGCCGTACTGGATGCTGCCGTCGCGTTCGCTGCCGAACAGCTCGAGCGCCGCATTGCCCTTGCTGATCGCCGACACCGCGACATCGATGAAAGGGCGGTCCTTGCGGGAGCTGTGTGCATGCAGATAGCGGGCGAACGTCTCGCGTCCGCTGCCGGGTTCGCCGGCGATCAGCACCCAGCTGTCGTGCAGGGCGACGCGTTTTACCTGCTCGCGCAGGCGCTGAATCGCCGGGCTGTGCCCGATCGGCTCGATCACCGTGGACGCACGGCGCTTCAGGCCGACGTTTTCCTGTGCCAGGCGATCGGCCTCGAGCGCGCGCTCGACGGTCAGCAGCAGCTTTGCCAGCGACAGCGGCTTCTCGAGAAAATCGTAGGCACCCAGACGGGTCGCCTCGACAGCGGTCTCTACCGTGCCGTGGCCCGACATCATGATCACGGGACACACCAACCCGTGTCCTTCCGACCACTCCTTGAGCAGACTGATGCCATCCAGGTCGGGCATCCAGATGTCGAGCAGAATCAGGTCGGGTCGGCGGTCGCGCAGCGCATGGCGTGCCGTCGCGGCATCTTCTGCGGTGGCGACGCTGTAGTTTTCGTCTTCGAGGATATCGCGTACCAGCTGACGGATGTCCGGCTCATCATCGACCACCAGGATATGCGGTGCACTCATGCGTCCTCTCCCTCACCGTCGATGCCGGCGAGCAGCGGCAGTTGTTGATCGGTGCCCAGTGCCAGGCCGGGCAGGTGCAGCACGACTCGACCACCGCCCTCATGCGGGTTCTCCGCGTGCACCCAGCCACCGTGCTCGGCGACGATGCGTTTGACGATTGCCAGCCCCAGGCCGGTGCCCTTGGTCTTGCTGGTCACGTAGGGTTCGAACACCTGATCGATAAGGTCGGGATCGAAACCCGGTCCATTGTCACTCACAGCGATCTCCACGAAATCGTTACCCCCTTCCGCGCCGACACGACTGCTGACCACGATATGACCACGCTCGCCACCGGCCTCGACCGCGTTTTTCAGCAGATTGTGCATGACCTGGCGCAGCCGCACCGGGTCTGCTTCGATGGTCAGGCCGGACGCGTTCAGATCCGTTACCACGTGTTGCGTACCACCTTCGTAGAGGGCCACGACCTCTCCAAGGAACTCGTCGACCTGCAATGGCTTTACCTGCAGCTTGCTCGGCTTCGCATAGTCGGAAAAGTCGTTGACCATGGTCTTCATGGCCTCGACCTGCTGCACGATGGTATGTGTGGCGCGGTCGAGCACCACGCCGTCTTCCGGCGGCAGCTTGCCCAGGTATTTGCGGCGCAGGCGCTCGGCTGACAACTGGATCGGCGTCAGCGGGTTCTTGATCTCGTGCGCCAGGCGCCGCGCCACCTCGCCCCAGGCGGCATCGCGCTGGGCCTTGAGCAGCTCGGTGACGTCGTCGAACACCAGCACGTGTCCGGTTGCCGTGCCGGGGTCCGTCTCCAATGGAGAGTGCCGGCACAGGAGCACCTGGCGACCGGCACCACGGTACAGCGTGATCTCGGCGCGCCCCTCGTGAACGCCTTTTTCGAAGCTCTCCATCACCCGATCGACGAACGGCTGCAACGACTCCCGGTGCCTGCCGAGCTCCTGCAGCCCCTGCCCTGCGAGATCGGCGACAGAGACGCCGAGAATCTGCTCGGCGGCGCGGTTGGCGGTCTGGATACGGCCGTCCCCATCCAGCGCCATGACGCCGGTGGACAGTCCGCCCAGCACGGTCTCGAGGTAGTTGTGCTGGGCCTGCAGCTTGTGCCGGCCCTCCTCCAGGGCGTTGCGCGCATGCGCGATACGCCGGGTCATCGCGTTGAACGAATTGACCAGGAACCCCAGCTCGTCCTCGACCTTGGGCAATGGCAGCTGCTTGTCGTAGTTGCCCTCGGCCACTGCACGCGTGCCCTCGGCGATGTCGCTGATCGGCTGCACCAGGCGGCGCGCGGTGAACACCGCGGCCCAGGCGGCGGCGAACAGACCCAGCAACAGGACCATGGACAGGCTGAGGGCGAAACTGAACTTGATCTGCGAGCGCATGTAGGCGCGCGTGCGATACGCCTCGTAGGCGTCCTGCAGGCTGCTGCTGATATCGCTGAGGGCCTCGGGCACCGGATACAGTGCCTGCAACACGATGCCGCGGCGGGCCTTGTCGAGCACCAGGCAGCGCACCAGCAGGCGGCCGTCAGGCCCGCTCGCCACACCGACGTAGTTGTCCCCGGCCACCACCTGCTGGACCATGCCGCTGTCGGGCGCGGTCGGCAACAGGATGTCCGGGTTGGCATGGCTCAGCGCAAGCACCTTGCCCTGCACGCTGAACAACGTGATCTCCAGCGCGCCGGAAGAGGCACGCATGTCGTTGACGCTCAGCGCCATCGCCGTCTGCGAGGTGTCTTCGATCGAACTCAGCAGGTTTTCCGATAACTTCAGGCGCTCGCGCTTGTGCAGGTCCAGAGACAGCTTGCTGAGCGTCAGGGCGTCCTCCATCGCGCTGTCGACCTGCAGATCGAACCAGCTGTCGATGCCGCTCGACAGGAAGCGCATCGAGTAGAAATAGACCACGCTGACCGGCACCAGCGCGAGCACCACGAACAGCACGGTAAGGCGTGCGCTCAGGCGCGAGCCGGCGACCCGCAGACGATAGTCGCGCAACAGCTGCCACAGGTTCCAGCCGACAAGCCCGAACAGGATCACCAGGCCGACCAGCGTGAACAGCAGCAACGGGATGAACCACTGGCCCAGCTCCTCTGAGCGCTGCACGGCGGCACTGATCATGTGCAGCGATGCCAGCAGCAACACCACCAGCATGGCGGCCGCGGCCACATCGAAACGCCGTTTGTTCACGGGCGCAGCCGCCACTCCCACGGCTCGCTGGTGATCGACCAGTCACGCTTGATGTACGCCATCGGTCGCATCGGCAACGGCAGCGCCTCAATGTCCAGACCGACGTCGATGCGCACCAGGTAGTCCTCGTCGAGGTCCAGCTGTTTGCGCTCGATGATCGGCATCGCAACGATATTGCCAAGGGTGCGCAACGCGGCGTCTCGGGTGGCGAAGGACAGGCGCTCATCGCCGACCAGGTTGCGCAGCTCGTACATGCCCGACAGCGGGCGGTAACGCAGCACGGTGCGCAGACGGTGCTCCACGACGTCCGACTCCCACACCCAGGCACTGGCACGACGCAGCTGCACATGGGTCTCGAATGTCAGCGGCACACCGTTTTCCAGCGCCTCGGACACCGTGTCGTTGAGATTGAACTTGATATCGGCGTCGAGGAGGATCCGTCCGTCCTCGCTCAGGGTCAACGCGACACGGCGCATCTCGACGCCCTCGGCAATACCGATGACTGGCGCGCACAGGAACAGGATTGCAACGATGGTCTGCGCAAGCGTCTTCATAGTCAGGACACCGGCACCTTGTGCAGTGCGGCGTAATAAAACCCATCCGTGTCGTCGATTCCGGGGAGCAACTGTACACCCTCGCCGCATGGCGTACCGGGCACGGTCGGCAGTTCGACAGACTGCGCATCCGCGTGGCACGCAAGGAATGCCTCCACCTGTTGAGCGTTCTCTGCCGGCAGCAGTGAACAGGTCACGTACAGCAGGCGCCCGCCCGGCACCAACAGTCCCCACAATGCCGACAGAATAGTCGACTGACGCTGCGCCAGCTCCGGCAGGTCCGAGGCACGCCGCAGCAGCCGGATATCGGGATGCCGGCGCATCACCCCGGTCGCCGAGCACGGCGCATCGACGAGGATCCGGTCATAGCGCACCTGACCCCAGTCCGCGTGCTGCGGCTGTGCCGCGTCACCCGCCTGAAGGTCGGCCTGCACACCGCCACGGCGAAGATTCTGCGCGACGCGCTGCAGGCGCTCGGCGTCCACGTCCAGCGCGGTGACCTGCAGCCCATCGACGCTCTGCAGGATGTCCAGCGTCTTTCCGCCGGGCGCCGCACAGGCGTCGAGGACGCGCTGCCCCGGCTGCAGGTCGAGACAGCTCGCGGCCAGCTGCGCGCCGGCGTCCTGAACCGAGACCAGGCCCTGCTCGAAGCCGGGCAGGCGATCGACCGCGACCGCACTGTCCAGGACCAGCGCGCTGGGCACCGTCGGGTGCGCCCGCGCGCCCAAGCCCTGCGCCGTGAGCCGCGCCAGATAGTCTTCCATGCCGATCTTGTTCAGGGCCACCCGCAGCACCATCGGCGGCCGCCCCTGCAACGCCGTCAGGATCCGTTCGGCCTGCGCCGGCCACGCGGCGACGATGGCCTGGTACAGCCAGTCGGGCTGGGCGAAACGGGTTGCCGCATCGGTATCGACGCGTTGTTCCAGCGCCGCGTGTTCGCGCTGCAGGCGGCGCAACACACCGTTGACCAGCTTGCTGGCCCAGGCCTTGCCCAATCCGCGGCTCGCTTCGACCACGCTCGATACGGCGGCATGTGGAGGGATACGGCTGTACAACAGCTGGTAGGCACCGACCAGGAGCAGCACATGCAGGTCACGGTCCTTGTTCTTGAAAGGCTTCTGCAGCAGCAGCGAGATCAGGGCATCGAGACGGCGATACCAGCGGCACACCCCGAAACTGAGTTCGGCCGCCAGCGCGCGGTCGCGTTCGTCGGCTGCAGTGGCCACGGCGAGGACGTGGTCGAGCGACCGGCCGTCGAGCACGGCCAGCACATTGTTGACGGCCGCGACGCGCGGATCAGCCAAGCAGGGTGCCCTGGATGTTATTGGCGTTGATGAAATCCTGTGCACTCATCGCGCGCTTGCCCGGCAACTGCAGCTCGGTGATGCGCAGCAGACCGTCGCCGGTCGCGACATCGATGCCGCTACGTGTGGCATTCATCACCGTACCGGGGCTGCCGCCGACGCCACTGATCGCATGCGCCCGCCACACGCGCAGAAATGCATCCTCAAACCGCGTCTGCGCCACCGGCCAGGGATTGAAGGCACGCACCTGGCGTTCGATATCCGCCGCCGGACGCGTCCAGTCGATCGTCGCCTCGGCCTTGTCGAGCTTCTTGGCATAGCAGGACTGACTGTCATCCTGCGGCTCGGCGGCCAGAGTGCCGTCAAGGATGCCCGGCAGGGCCTTCATCAGGGCCGCCGCGCCGAGCACAGACAGCCGGTCGTGCAGACTGCCGCCGGTCTCATCGGGCGCCAGCACCACTTCCTCGATCAGGAACATCGGCCCGGTGTCCAGACCCGCCTCCATGCGCATGATCGTCACCCCGGAGGTCGCGTCCCCGGCCAGCACAGCGCGCTGGATCGGCGCGGCACCGCGCCAGCGCGGCAGCACCGAGGCATGGATGTTGACGCAGCCGAGACGCGGCGCATCGAGCACGGACCTGGGCAGCAGCAGGCCATAGGCGACCACGACCATCAGGTCGGCGTGCAGCGACTCAAGCACCGCGACATCGGCAGGATCCTTGAAATTGGCCGGCTGAAATACCGGTATACCGGCATCCACCGCCACTTCCTTGACCGGACTGGGGCTGAGCTTGCGGCCGCGGCCGGCGGGGCGGTCCGGCTGGGTATAGACCCCCACGACCTGGTGCCCGGAACCGAGCAGCGCCCGCAGCGGCGGGACTGAAAACTCCGGCGTGCCGGCGAAGACGATGCGCTTTGAATCATTCATGGGCGGTCAGTGGGTTCGCAAATGGGAACCGTGTCTCAGTGCCTCGCTGTCACGCGATCTAAGCTTTGGCAGAAACCGGTTGTTGTCGGGCAGCCCTAGATGGCACGTTGTTTTTGTGTCTTGTCTCCACCCTGACGGGCGTCCTTCTCGAGCTTCTTGCGGATTCGCTGACGCTTCAGGCTGGAGAGGTAGTCGACGAACAACTTGCCGTCGAGGTGATCGATTTCATGCTGAATACACACCGCCAACAGGCCGTCGCAGTCCAACTCGAAAGGATTGCCGTCGCGGTCGAGGGCACGCACGCGGATCTGCTCGGCCCGCTGCACCGTCTCGTAGATGCCGGGCACCGAGAGGCAGCCCTCGTCCATCTCCTCGGCACCCTGTTTTGTCAGGATCTGCGGATTGACCAGGGCCAGCGGCTGGCTGCGGTCCTCCGTGATGTCGACCACGATCACCCGGCGCGCCTCGTTGACCTGGATCGCGGCCAGGCCGATCCCCGGCGCCGCATACATCGTTTCGAACATATCGTCGATCAGCTTGCGCACGGAATCATCCACGGTCGCGACCGGCTTCGCCAGGTTGCGCAGACGTGCGTCCGGAAAGTGCAGAATGTCGAGAATCGCCATGTTCTCTCTCGCGTTCTATAGTATTCGCTCAACAACGACCGCTAGTCGGCTGTATGCGCTAGAATTTCGCCAAATAATGATTTCCTGGGCCGGCAACCCTAAAGACCATGCCGGTTCAGGCCGTAAATAATACCGCAATCAAATCCGTTTGACCGATCGGAAGTCGTCACTACGCCAAGGGAATTTCATGTTTAAAGCCTGCAAGAGTCTGATCCTGGTGCTGTCGTGTGCCCTGTCGATGCCCCTGGCGCTGGCAGACGAACTGCTTCGCGCCGACCACCCCGACCAATACACCGTCGTCAAAGGTGACACCCTGTGGGATATCTCGGGGCGCTTCCTGCGCAGCCCGTGGCGCTGGCCCGACATCTGGTACGTCAACCCGCAGATCGCCAACCCGCACCTGATCTACCCCGGTGACGTGCTGGAACTTGTCTATATCGACGGCAAGCCGCAGCTGCGGATGCGACGCGGGCCGCTGAAACTGTCGCCGACGGTGCGTTCGACCCCCTGGGATGGCGCCATCCCGACCATCCCTGTGGATGCGATCGGCCCGTTCCTGACCCGACCCTACGTGTTGGACAAGGACCAGCTCGACGGCGCGCCGTACATCGTCGACTTCGCCGATGAACACATCCTCGGCGGTGCCGGGCAGAAGGCCTATGTGCGCCGCATCGACCAGACCGAACCCCTGAAATACGAGATCGTGCGTCCCGGCGGCCCGTACAAGGACGCCGATACCGGCGAGATTCTCGGCTATGAAGCGCTGTATATCGGGACCTCCGAGCTGCAGCGCACCGGCGATCCGGCGACCGTATTCATCAATTCGACCGACCTGGAGTCGGTGATCGGTGATCGCCTGATCCCGGCTGGCGAAGAAAAGGCGACTGCCAACTTCACACCTCACGCACCAGCGCAGCCGGTCGAGGGCAGCATCATCGCGGTGATGAACGGGGTGAGCCAGATCGGCCAGTACAATGTCGTGGTCCTCGACCGTGGCGCCAGAGACGGCCTCGCCCCCGGCACTGTGCTGCGCGTGGATCAGCGTGGCGAATTGATTCGCGACGTCGTCACGCCGGATTCGCGCGACAAGGTCCAGCTGCCAGACGAGGAGGCCGGCCTGCTGATGGTGTTCCGCACCTTCGAACGCGTGAGTTTCGGTCTGGTCATGCACGCCAGCCGCGTCATGCACGTGAATGACCGGGTACGCAATCCCTGAAACCCTGACAAAGCGAGGTTGAATGGACTCAACCGCCAACGACGAAGCCGCTGCCTGGTGCGCATTGCTGCGCGCACCGGGTGTCGGCAGCCGGACCCTGAACCCCCTTCTGCTCGGCGGCACCACTGCGCGCCAGCTGATCGAGGACCCACCGCCAAACGTACCGGCGGCGCTGCGCGATTACCTGCGTGAGCCTGACCATGCCGGTATCGAAAGCGACATGCACTGGCTGGATCAACCACGCAACCACCTGCTCACGCTGGTCGACCCCGCGTACCCGGCACTTCTGCGCGAACTGGCCAACCCGCCGACCGCGCTGTTCCTGCATGGTGACCCCGACATCCTCGGGCTGCCGCAGCTGGCCATCGTCGGCAGCCGCAACCCGAGCAGCGGCGGACGGCGCAACGCCCATGCGTTTGCCGCCCACCTCGCAGGCACCGGACTGGTGATCGGCAGCGGCCTGGCCACCGGTATCGATGCCGCTGCCCATGAGGGGGCGCTATCAGTAGAGGGACTGACCCTCGCGGTCACCGGGACCGGTCTCGATCGCGTGTACCCGGCGCAGAATCGCGCCCTGGCCCACGATATCGCGATGAATGGGCTTCTGGTCTCGGAATTCCCGACCGGCACACCACCGCTGCCGGCCAACTTCCCGCGGCGCAACCGGATACTGGCCGGCCTGGCGCTCGGCACCCTGGTGGTCGAAGCCGCACTCAAGAGCGGCTCGCTGATAACCGCCCGCCTGGCCGCCGAGGCCGGGCGTGAGGTGTTCGCAATACCCGGGACCATCCACAACCCGCTGGCGCGCGGCTGTCACGCGTTGATCCGCGACGGCGCCAAGCTGGTCGAGACCGGCGATCACATCCTCGAGGAACTCGGGCCGCTGCTGCGGCGCGCCGGATTCAGCCCGCGCGAGGCGGTGGTTCCGGAAACCGGGGTCACCGAGACACTGGATCCGCAGCATCAGTCGATACTGGACGCCATGGGATTCGACCCGGCAACCACCGACCAGCTGGTTGCGAGAACCGGCTTCCCGGCGGCCGAAGTGTCGTCCATGCTCTTGTTGCTCGAAATGCAGGGTCATGTATCATCCGAGCCAGGTGGACTGTTCACGCGAGTTTGAATTTGCCGAGAGTGAACCCATATCCCGCCTTAACCGGCCAGATACCGGGACGCACCCCGCCGTCCTTCGAGGCCTCCCTTTCCCCGCCAGGAAGACTGCCGTGAACGAAAACGTCATCGACGTCCTGATCTATATCTACGAGAACTACATGGACGCTGAAGAGTCGGTGCCGACCGACCAGATCCTGCTCGAAGAAGAACTGGTGCAGGCCGGATTCCCGCAGGGAGAAATCAAAAAGGCATTCAACTGGCTGGACGAGCTGGCCTGGCGCCAGGGCTCGCTGACCTACGCCAATGCCCTGCCGAACCGTTCGATGCGCATCTACAGCGAGCGTGAACAGCAGCGCATCGATCTGGAGATCCAGGGCATGCTGCTGTATCTGGAGCAGACCGGGATTCTCGACCCGATGAGCCGCGAGCTGGTGATCGAGCGTGCAATGGCAATCGAGACTGAAGAACTGACGGCGGACGACGTCAAGTGGGTCGTACTGCTGGTACTGCTCAACCAGCCGGGCCAGGAGAACGCCTTTGCGCTGATGGAAGAACTCGTCTACAACGGCGAACCGGTCTACCTTCACTGAGCGTGCCTTCCCGGCCCCGCCGGGCGGTTCCGATCACCCGGCTCGCCCAGCGGGCGCTTGACACCCCTGCCGCCCTCCGGCTATCCGTATAAATAGGCGCCCGGAGCGCCGAATCGCGAAAAGCCCGGTCAATTACCAACGACCCGCGCCCCGAATGCGCGGGTTTTTCAACAGAGTCGCAGCGCAACGCATGAATCTCGTTATCGTCGAATCGCCGGCCAAGGCCAAGACCATCAAGAAATACCTTGGCAAGGATTTCGAGGTGCTGGCCTCCTATGGCCACGTCCGAGACCTGGTGCCCAAGGAGGGCGCGGTCGATCCGGCCAACAGCTTTGCGATGAAGTATCAGGTGATCGAACGCAACGACAAACACGTCAAGGCGATCACGGCCAAGCTCAAGGGCGCCGATGCGCTGTACCTTGCGACCGACCCGGATCGTGAGGGTGAGGCGATCTCATGGCACCTGTATGAGCTGCTCAAGGACAAGCGCGTACTCAAGGACAAACCGGTGCACCGGGTGGTATTCAACGAGATCACCAAGAAGGCGGTGCAGGACGCGGTCGCCCACCCGCGCGAGCTGTCGATGGACCTGGTCAACGCGCAGCAGGCACGCCGTGCGCTCGACTATCTGGTCGGCTTCAACCTGTCGCCACTGCTGTGGAAAAAGGTCAGGCGGGGCCTGTCCGCGGGTCGCGTGCAGAGCCCGGCGCTGCGCCTGATCTGCGAGCGCGAAGATGAGATCGAGGCCTTCGAGGCGCGCGAATACTGGACCATCGAGGCGGACACCTCGAAGGAGGGCCAGGCGTTCAGCGCCAAGCTGACCCAGTTCGACGGTGAAAAGGTCAGCCAGTTCACGGTCACCGACGGTGAGCGCGCGACACAGATCGACCAGGCCCTGCAGTCCGCCGCGAACGGCCAGCTCAACGTACTCAAGGTCGACAGGAAGCAGCGCAAACGCAACCCGGCGGCGCCGTTCACCACCTCGACGCTGCAGCAGGAGGCGGCGCGCAAGCTTGGCTTTACCGCGCAACGGACGATGCGCATCGCCCAGCAGCTCTACGAAGGTGTCGATATCGGTGGTGGAGCCGTCGGCCTGATCACCTATATGCGTACCGACTCGGTCAACCTCGCCGACGAGGCGATCGCCGAGCTGCGCAGCTATATCAGCGAGAAGTTCGGAAAGGACCAGGTCCCGAAATCGCCGCGGATGTACAAGACCAAGGCGAAAAACGCGCAGGAGGCGCACGAGGCGATCCGCCCGACCTCGGTGCTGAACGCCCCTGACGATATCGCCGCCCATCTCGACAAGGACCAGCTCAAGCTCTACAGCCTGATCTGGAAACGCACGGTGGCGTGCCAGATGATCCATGCGACCATCAACACCGTGGCCGCTGATCTGGGCGCCGGCGCCGGCAATGTGTTCCGCGCCAACGGCTCGACCATCGCCAGTCCGGGCTTTATCCAGGTCTACCTGGAAGGCACCGACGATGCCAAGCCCGGTGATGATGACGACAAGATGCTGCCGCCGCTGAGCGAGGGCGAGCAGCTGCCGTTGCAAAAGATCCGCACCGAGCAGCACTTCACCGAGCCGCCGCCGCGCTACAGCGAGGCGAGTCTGGTCAAGGCGCTGGAGGAGTTCGGCATCGGTCGGCCATCGACCTACGCGTCGATCATCTCGACCCTGCAGGACCGCGAATACGTCGAGATGGACAAGAAGCGCTTCATCCCGACCGATGTCGGGCGCGTGGTGAACAAGTTCCTGACCAATTATTTCACCCAGTACGTCGACTACGATTTCACCGCGCGGCTCGAGGACGAGCTGGACGCCGTGTCGCGCGGCGAAGAGGACTGGGTGCCATTGCTGGAAAAGTTCTGGCAGCCGTTCAAGGACCGCGTCGACCACACCCAGGAGAACGTCCAGCGTTCCGACGTCACCCAGGAGAAGATCGACGAGAAATGCCCCAAGTGTGGCGGCCAGCTGGCGATTCGTCTCGGGCGCAACGGCCGCTTCGTCGGCTGTACCCACTACCCGGAGTGTGACTACACGCGCAATCTCGACGATTCCGGCGCACCCACTGCCGAACCTGAGAAAGTCGGCCGCCAATGTCCGGAATGCGGCGAGGACCTGGTATTCAAGCAGGGGCGCTACGGCCGCTTCATCGGCTGCTCCGGCTACCCGACGTGCCGGTTCATCGAGCCGCTGGAGAAGCCCAAGGATACCGGCGTAACCTGTCCGCAGTGCCACAAGGGCACGCTGATGCAACGCAAGTCACGGCGCGGCAAGGTGTTTTATTCCTGCTCGACCTACCCGACATGTGACTACGCGGTGTGGAACGAGCCTGTCGCCGAGCCCTGCCCGAACTGCGGCTGGCCGGTGCTGACGATCAAAACGACCAAGCGCAGCGGCACGCAGAAGGTCTGCCCGCAGCAGGAGTGCTCGTTCGCCGAGGCCTACGAGGCGCCTTCGCAGGAAACGTCCCAGCGCTGATCACCTGACGAGGCCGCACCGATAAATGCCTGCGCTGCCGAACCGTTTTTCACTGCACCGCGCCGCCCGTATCCTTCGCGACGGCGGCATCGTCGCGTATCCGACCGAGGCGGTGTATGGCCTGGGCTGCGACCCACTCAATGGCGACGCGGTGCATCGGCTGCTGGCGCTCAAGCAACGCCCCGTCGAAAAGGGCCTGATCCTGATCGCCAGCCACGTCGATCAACTCACGCCCTTTATCCTGCCGGTAACGGACACCGTCCGTGCCCGCCTCGACCAGACGTGGCCGGGTCCGGCGACCTGGCTGCTGCCCGCCAACCCGGCCACACCCACCTGGCTGCGCGGCCGGCATACATCGATCGCGGTACGCGTGACCGCCCACCCGCTGGCCGCGGCGTTGTGCGAGGCATTTGGCGCGCCCATCGTCTCGACCAGCGCCAATGCGAGCGGTCGGCCGCCGGCACGTTCGGCGCTGCAGGCGCGCCTGCGCTGCCCGGGGATCGACCTGGTACTCAGCGGCACCACCGGCGGCCTGCGCCGACCGACGCCGATCCGCGACGCCCTCAGCGGCGAGGTGCTGCGGGCAGGATAACGCGGCGATACCGCCGCCGCGCCGCACGGATCGTGCACCCAGTTGACCGGCGACAGGCCGCTCGACCGCCGCTTGCAGTAAGGTTATTCCGATCAAGGCAACTTGCGGCGCACATCCGGTAACGTGAATCGACTGGTTCGTCTCTTTCGTACATCGATCGGCCGCAAACTGGTGGTGGCTGCCAGTGGCGTATTGCTGCTCGGCTTCCTGGTCGTCCACGCCGCCGGCAACCTGCTGATCCTGAAAGGGCCCGACGCCCTCAACGGCTACGCCGACTGGATGCAGGGCCACCCCCTGCTGTGGGGATTCCGCCTCGGCCTGCTCGGACTTTTCGGGGTGCACATTGTCACCGCGGTACGCCTGGCCCACGCCAACCGTGCCGCCCGGCCGGTCCCGTACCGGCGTATCGCACGCCTCGGGGCGCGCCTGCCCGGACGCCTGATGGTCGTCAGCGGCCTGCTGTTGCTGGCGTTCCTGGTGTTTCACCTGCTGCACCTCACGGCACGCGTCGTCGCACAAAGCGGCAACCCGTTGCTCGATGATGCGGGCCGCGTCGACGTGTATGGCATGCTGGTTGCGGGATTCAGCCAGCCACTGATCGTCACCATCTATCTGGGCGCGATGGCCCTGCTCGGCCTGCACCTGGTGCATGCGATCGAGGGCATGTTCCAGACCCTGGGCTTCAATCATGACAGCTACCAGACGCTGATCCGCGTACTCGCACCGCTGCTGACCCTGCTGATCGTCGGCGGCTTCGCGGCGATCCCGCTGCTGGTGATCGGCGGCCACCTCCATGGCGGTGGCTGACATGGACATCCCGGCTTTCGATCCACGCATCCCGGACGGCCCGCTGGCGGACAAGTGGCAACGTCATCGCGCCGAGGTCAGGCTGGTGAGCCCGACCAACAAGCGACGTTACCGGGTGATTGTCGTCGGCAGCGGCCTCGCCGGGGCGGCGGCAGCGGCCAGCCTCGCGGAACTGGGTTACCAGGTCGACTGCTTCACCTTTCACGACAGCCCGCGGCGCGCCCACTCGGTAGCCGCCCAGGGTGGCATCAACGCCGCCAAGAACTACCGCAACGACGGCGACAGCGTCGAGCGCCTGTTCCGCGACACCCTCAAGGGCGGCGACTACCGCTCACGCGAGGCCAACGTCTACCGGCTGGCCGAGATCAGCAACCAGATCATCGACCACTGTGTCGCCCAGGGCATCCCGTTCGCACGCGACTATGCCGGCTACCTGGACAACCGCTCGTTCGGCGGCGCCCAGGTCGCGCGGACCTTCTACGCGCGTGGCCAGACCGGCCAACAACTGCTGCTGGGCGCCTACGGGGCCCTGAGCCGCCAGATCCACGGCGGCCAGGTGCGACTGCACACGCGCACCGAGATGCTCGACCTGGTCGTCGAAGACGGCCGTGCCACCGGCATCATCAGCCGCCGCCTGACCGACGGCCACATCGAACACCACGGCGCCGACGCAGTGGTGCTGGCAAGCGGCGGCTACAGCAATATCTACTACCTGTCGACCAATGCACTGGCCAGCAACGTCACCGCGACCTACCGCGCCTACCGACGTGGCGCCTGGTTTGCCAACCCGAGCTTCACGCAGATCCATCCGACCTGTATCCCGGCGGTGGAAGACCACCAGTCCAAGCTGACACTGATGTCCGAGTCTCTGCGCAATGACGGCCGGATCTGGGTGCCACAGGCGATGCACGAGGAGCGCCGGCCAGCGGAAATCCCGGAGGCCGAACGCGACTACTACCTCGAACGCATGTACCCGGCCTACGGCAATCTCAGTCCACGCGACATCTCCTCGCGTGCCGCCAAGTCGGTGTGTGACCAGGGGCGCGGGGTGGGCCCGAGCGGTCACGGCGTGTACCTGGATTTCGCCGAGGCGATCGGTCGCCTGGGGCGACGGGTGATCAACGACCGTTACGGCAACCTGTTCGAGATGTACCAGCGCATCACCGGCGAGGACCCCTGGCACACGCCGATGCGCATCTACCCGGCGGCGCACTACAGCATGGGCGGGCTATGGGTCGACTACGACCTGATGACCACCGTGCCGGGGCTGTTCGCGATCGGCGAGGCCAATTTCTCTGATCACGGCGCCAACCGGCTGGGCGCCAGTGCGCTGATGCAGGGCCTCGCCGATGGCTATTTCATCCTGCCGCAGACACTGGGCCATTTCCTCGCCGCGCGGCCGCCACTGACCGCTGACCACAACTCGGCCGCTGGCGCCGAGGCGCGGGCGGCCGTCGAGGCACGCCTGGCGCGCCTGGTGGCGGTCGGAGGCCGGACACCGGTGGAGACCTTTCACCGGCGCCTCGGCGAGTTGATGTGGGAGCACTGTGGCATGTCGCGCAGTCGCGCCGGCCTGCAACAGGCACTGGTGGAGATCCCGGCGCTGCGCGACGAGTTCTGGTCGGGCATCTGCGTGTGTGGCGGCAGCGCCGAATTCAACGTGGTGCTGGAAAAGGCAGGAAGGGTCGCCGATTACCTGGAATTCGCCGAGGTCATGGTGCGCGACGCCCTGGAGCGCGAGGAGTCCTGCGGCGCCCATTTCCGCACCGAACACCAGACTGCCGATGGTGAACCCAGGCGTGAAGATGCCTCGTTCAGCCATGTCGCGGCATGGGGATTCCGCGGTGACGGCGTCGCGGCACAACGCGCCATCGAACCGCTGCACTTCGAACACCTGCAACCGGCCGTGAGGAACTATCGATAAATGGAGTTCACCCTGCACATCTGGCGCCAGCATGGCGCGGCCGAGCACGGTGCCTTCGTGACCTACCCGGTGCGTGGCATCAGTCCCGATCTGTCATTTCTGGAGATGCTCGACATCCTCAACGAGGAACTGGTCGGTCGCGGCGAGGCCCCGATCGCGTTCGATCATGATTGCCGCGAGGGCATCTGCGGCTCCTGCGCGATGGTGATCAACGGCGACCCGCACGGACCGCTGCCGGGCACGACGACCTGCCAGCTCTACATGCGGCATTTCCAAAACGCCACCGACATCACCGTGGAGCCGTGGCGGGCGCGGGCATTTCCGGTGTTGCGCGACCTGATCGTCGACCGCTCGGCGCTGGACAGCGTGATCCAGGCCGGTGGTTACGTATCGGTGAATACCGGGGCCGCACCGGACGCGCATGCGATCACGGTCGCCAAGCAGGCGGCTGATGCCGCATTCGAGGCCGCGGCCTGCATCGGCTGTGGGGCCTGCGTCGCAGCCTGTCCGAACGGGGCGGCGATGCTGTTCACGGCCGCCAAGGTCGCGCAGCTGGCGATAATGCCGCAAGGCCGGCCCGAGCGCTCACGGCGGGTCATCGGAATGGTCGAGGCGATGGACGACGCCGGATTTGGCAACTGCACCAACCACTACGCCTGTACCGAGGCCTGTCCGAAGCAGATCCCGCTGCGCTTCATCGCCCAGCTCAATCGCGAGTTTCTGTCAGCGGCCCTGAGCAGTCGCGAGTTCGTGGAACTGGCGCGCCCGCACGCGCACGAGGAATGAACCCGCCCCCGGTCGACACAGCGGGCCCGGCGGTTGAGCCACCATGCCGGAGTCTGTTCAAATTGCCGCTCTGCGCAGCCAATTGAGCACCAAGATGCCCGACCGCCCCGATATCGACGCCGTCAAGACCTACCTGCTGGACCTGCAGGAGCGTATCTGCGCCGCCCTCGCCGCCGAGGACGGCCAGCGCTTCCGAGAGGACAGCTGGGACAGGCCCGGCGGTGGTGGCGGCCGTTCGCGGGTTCTCGAAGGCGGCAACGTGTTCGAAAAGGCCGGGGTCAATTTCTCACATGTGTTCGGCGACGGGCTGCCGCCCTCGGCGACCGCTCAACGACCCGAGCTGGCCGGTCGGCGTTTTCAGGCGATGGGGGTGTCGCTGGTGATCCACCCGCACAACCCCCATGTCCCGACCTCGCACGCCAACGTGCGTTTCTTCATCGCCGAGAAAGACGGCGCCGAGCCGGTGTGGTGGTTCGGCGGCGGCTTCGACCTCACGCCCTATTACGGGCAGCGTGAAGACGCACGCCACTGGCATGCCACGGCCAGGGCGGCGTGCGAACCGTTCGGTGACGACGTCTACCCGCGCTTCAAGAAATGGTGCGACGACTATTTCTTCCTCAGGCACCGCGCCGAGCCGCGCGGCATCGGCGGCCTGTTCTTCGACGACTTGAACGACTGGGGCTTCGAGCGCTCGTTCGCGTTCATGCGCAGCGTCGGCGACCACTATGTCCCCGCGTATCTGCCGATCGTGCAGCGCCGTCGCGCCACGCCGTTCGGCGAACGCGAACGGGAATTCCAGCTGTACCGGCGCGGCCGTTATGTCGAGTTCAACCTGGTGTACGACCGCGGCACGATCTTCGGGCTGCAGACCGGTGGCCGCACCGAGTCGATCCTGATGTCGCTGCCGCCACTGGTCAGCTGGCGATACGACTGGAAGCCGCAGCCGGGCAGCGCCGAGGCCGAGCTGTACGAGGTGTTCCTGCAGCCACGTGACTGGTTGGCCGACGACACCTGAGCCGCAGGAGGCCAGCCTCTGGCCGATCGCCCGGGTGACAGAATCGCCGAGGGGGCTTGGCAGCCGCGCCCGCGCCTAGCCTGCCGCCGCCAGGTGTTCGTCGATCCACTGCGTGATCCAGTGCGCGGCACGGGCGCCGGCGAAGTGGCCGAGGTCGCGGCCATCGCGGAACAGCATCACCGTGGGGAAGCCGCGCAGCCGGTAGCGCCCGGCCAGCTTCATGTTCTCCCCCTCGTCCACCTCGACCTTGGCCAGACGCACACGCCCCTGCATGTCGTTGACCACGCGGGCCAGCTGCGGCGCGATCGCATGGCAGGGTGCACACCAGTCGGCCCAGAAATCGACCAGTATCGGCACCTCGTGCGAACCGGCGATCACCCGTTGCTCGAAGTCATCCAGGTGGCACTCGAAAATCATTGCGTCCGCCATGGCCTATCGCCCCTCTGCTGCGGCCGCAGCGGTCTGCAGCGCCCGGGTGATCACGTCTTCGATCTCCTGCACCACCGCAATCCCCGGGCTGCCCACGGCAATGGTGGTCGGACGCGCGAACAGGATCCGGGTCACGCCGTCCTTTTCGACCAGATTGACGCGCAGCGGGCACAGCGCCAGCAGGTCCGGGTCGGCATTGCTGACCTGGTTGGCGTACCACGCGTTGCACACGACGATGCTGCGGATACCGTCAAGCCGGTTGCGGTTCAGCTCGTCGCCCCAGCGCTCTGCAAAGCCGGCCATGCTCGCGCCCAGGTCGGCCTCGAACACCACCCAGAACTTCGCCTCCTCGAGTGCGGCATACACCGCCTCGTGGGTAACGGCCATCGGGGCCCTGGCATCCACACGGTATACACCCGGCGGCACCGCCAGTACGGTGCATGAAAGCAGCATGAGCAGCAGCGCGAACAGGGACTTCTTCATCGCGATTTCTCCAGAGAATCAGGCGGCGGATTGTAACCTGCGGACGCGCGCCAGGCGCGCTGGACGCCGCGCGGCCTTTGTCAGAAGCGGCGCCAACCATTAGCATTGGCGCTTTCGTCAAACCCGGCCGGCCAACCGCAATGTCTGAGCATCGAATCCGCATCGCCACCCGCAAATCGCCGCTCGCCATGTGGCAGGCGGAGCATGTCGCCGAGATGCTGCGCCAGGCGCACGACGGACTCACGGTCGAGATCCACGGCATGAGTACCGAGGGCGACAAGATCCTGGACACACCGCTGGCGAAGATCGGCGGCAAGGGCCTGTTCGTCAAGGAACTCGAACAGCGCATGCTCGCCGGCGATGCCGATATCGCGGTGCACTCGATGAAGGACGTGCCAGTCGACCTGCCGGACGGCCTGCACCTCTCGGTGATCCTGGAACGCGAGGATCCGCGCGACGCCTTTGTCTCGAATCACCATGCCAGCCTGGTGGCCTTGCCCGAGGGCGCCCGGGTCGGCACCTCGAGCCTGCGCCGCCAATGCCAGCTGGCCGACCGTCGGCCCGACCTGCAGATCATCCCGCTGCGCGGCAACGTCAACACCCGCCTACGCAAACTCGACGAGGAGGCGTACGACGCGATCATCCTGGCCTCGGCCGGCCTGCTGCGCCTCGGCCTGGGCGAGCGCATCCGCAGCTTCATCCCGACCGGGGAAAGCCTGCCAGCGATCGGCCAGGGTGCAATCGGGATCGAATGCCGGGCTGAGGATGCGCGGATCAACGACCTGCTGGCCCCCCTGCATCACGAGCCGACCGCATCGTGCGTGCGCGCCGAGCGCGCGATGAACCATCGCCTGCAGGGCGGCTGCCAGGTCCCGATCGGCGGCCACGCCACGCTGCATGACGGCGAGATCCACCTGCGCGGACTGGTGGGCACGATCGACGGCAGCGAGGTGATCCGTGCCGAGACACGGGGCGCACAGGCCGATGCGGAGCAGCTCGGCCAATCGGTCGCCGAGGAACTGCTGGCCCACGGTGCAGCCGAGATCCTGCGCGAACTGTACGCCGGCGCCTGATCCCGTGAACCCGAATCCGCCGTGCAATCTGGCCGGACTGAGCGTGCTGGTCACCCGGCCCGCGCACCAATCCGACAGCCTGTGTGACCTCATTCAGACCGCGCACGGGCGCCCTGTGCGCTTCCCCGCGCTGGAGATCCTCGGTCCAGGTGACAAGCATGCGGCGCGCCTGGCACTGGCCGGGGCGAGCACGGCCGATCTGCTGATCTTCGTCAGCGCCAATGCGGTGCAGTTCGCATTCCCGCTGCTGCCCGCGCAGCTGCCGGTCGATGTGGACATCGCCGCCGTGGGTACGGCGACCGCGCATGCGCTCGAAGAGAAAGGACTGGACCCGACGCTGGTGCCGCAGCGCATGGACAGCGAGGGCCTGTTGCAGCTGCCGGCCCTGCAGTCGGCACACGGAAAATCGGTGTTCATCCTGCGCGGCAACGGCGGCCGCGAGCTGCTCGGCGAGACCTTGCGCGAGCGTGGCGCCACGGTGCAGCAGGTCGAGGTCTACCGCCGCCAGCTGCCACAGCGTGCCGGCGCAGCGGCCAACCTGGTGCGCAACTGGAGCCAGCTGGCGCAGGTTGTGACCGCGACCAGCAACATGATCCTGGACAACCTGTTTGACCTGCTTGGCGACGCGGGGGCGGAACTGCTGTGCACGACACCGCTGGTGGTGGTCAGCCAGCGCATGGCCGAACATGCGCTCGAGCGCGGCTGCCAGAGCGTGTACGTCGCCGCCTCGGCCACTGACGCCGACGTCCTGGCGACCCTTTGCGAAGTAAACGACGATGTCGCCTGAGCGGTCGCTTTGCTAGTCTTGCTACTATCCGCAAGACAATGACAACGCCGTACAACAGCGACCCGGTGCACCATCCAGTATGAACGAGCAAGATCCCAAGCCGGGCGTCGTGATCGACGTCACACCGGACCCCGTGAACGACGCGCCAGGCGATTCGGACAGATCGCAACAGGCCGATAGCGACACCATCAGCCGCGACGGCCGGGGACGCGCGCTGGCGCTCCCGGTCGCGCTGGTTGCGCTACTCGGCGTGGGTGCCGCCGCGGTGGTGGGTTTTCGCTACTGGTCAGATATGGCCAACGACCTGGCGGCCATGGATGCACGCGTGCAGGCGGCACACAGCCAGCAGCAACAGCTGCAGCAGTCACTGACAGAGGCCACCACGGCGCTGCGTGCGCAGGAGAATGCACTCGGCGACCAGCGCAATGTCCTGACCCAGCAGCGCTCCGCCGTCGATCAGGCGCGCGCCGCGTTCGAGCAGCAGGAACAGAAACTGGCCGACGAGAACCTCCGCCTGCAGGAACGCGAGGCCGAACTGCGTGCCGCAGTGGCCGACGTGCACCGACGGGTCGGACGCTCCGGGACGCAGTGGATGATCGCCGAGACCGAGTACCTGCTGCGTATCGCCAATCATCGGCTGATCCTGGCGCGCGATACCGATACCGCACGCGTCGCCCTGGAGCTGGCCGACCAGCGTCTGCGCGACACCCAGGACCCGGGCTGGGCCGGGGTGCGCGAACAGATAGCGCGCGACATAGCCCGCCTGGGCAGCTTCGAGACCCCGGACAGTGCCGGCCTGGCGGCGCGGCTGGCTGCCCTGATCGACGAGATCCCGCAGCTGAAGATCGCGCGCGCCACCATCGGGCCCGAACGCACCCTGCCCGAGCGCACCGACGCGTCGGCCGGCGAGCGCAACTGGGACACCCTGCTCGATGACCTGTGGGCCGGGCTCAAGGACACGGTACGCATCCGCGAACGCGACAAGCCGGTGCAGGCCATGCTGGCCCCGGAACACCAGTTCTTCCTGTATGAAAACCTCAAGCTGCACCTCGAAGCGGCACGCCTTGGATTGGCGCGCAGTGACCAGGCGCTGTTCCACGACAACCTGCAGGTGGCATTGGACTGGCTGGGCCGGTATTTCGAGGCGGGCGACCACACCACGGCCGCGTTGCGCAGCGCGCTGGAGGAGATGCTGGCACTCGACATCCATCCCGCGCTCCCGGACATCAGCCAGTCACTGCGCGCGCTCAAAGTCCGCCAGGACCTGATGGATGACATCGCACCCGCCGGGACAGAGTCGAAATGAGGTTACTGCTCAAGATCTGGCTGTTCATCCTCGCGGGCGCGGGGATCGGCGTGGTGCTGAGCCGGGATACCGGCTACGTGCTGCTGTCGTTCGGCAACTACACCGTGGAGATGAGCCTGGCGCTGCTGCTGTTGCTGCTCGCCACGCTGTTTGTGGCACTGTATTTCGGCATTCGTCTGGTCGTGCGCACCCTGCACCTGCCACACGATGTGCGTCTTTGGAAACAACGGCGCGGTTCGCGCATGGCCCAGCAGGCGATGACACGGGGACTGCTGGAGATGTCGGAAGGCAACTGGCGCAGCGCGGAGAAACGCCTGGTGCGCTTCGCCGACCGGTCGGAGACCCCGCTGCTGAACTATCTCGCCGCGGCACGCGCCGCACAGCTGCAAAGCGCGCACGACAGGCGCGACCAGTATATCCGCCTGGCCCACGAATGCATGCCGTCGGCGGACGTCGCCGTCAGCCTGACACAGGCCGAGCTGCAGCTGGCGGATCATCAGCTCGAACAGGCCCTGGCGACCCTGAAGCACCTGCGCAGCGTGGCACCCAGACACACCTATGTACTGCGCCTGCTGCGCCGCCTCTACGAGCAGCTCGGTGACTGGGAACACCTGCGCGAGTTGTTGCCGGAGCTGCGCCGCCGCAAGGTCGAAGACGAGACCGACCTGCAGCGCCTGGAAGTCCGTACCCACCGCGCGCTGCTCGAACACGCCTTCCTGGCCAACGACGAGCGCCGCCTGAGCATGGCCTGGGCCGACGTACCGCGGGCGTTGCGCGACGATCCGCAGGTCCTCGGTGACTACACCGGCTATCTGCAGGAATCGGGCGAGCACGCCAGGGCCGAGCAGCTATTGCGCGAGGCCCTGCGCAAACACTGGGATCCGGTGCTTATCGAGACCTACGGCCTGCTGGAAACGGGGGAGCCGGGCAAGCAGCTTTCACACATGGAACGCCTGCTCAGCGATCACCCTGACGACCCGACACTGCTGCTGACACTGGGGCGGCTGAGCCTGCGCGCCCAGCTGTGGGGCAAGGCGCGCGGTTACCTGGAGGCCTGCATCGGGCGCAACGGCTCACCCCAGGCCTATCACGAACTCGGCCAATTGCTCGAACGCATGCACGAACCCGACAAGGCCATCGAGATCTACCGCCGTGGTCTGTCCGGTACCGGCGGACCTAGCCCGGTCCCGCTACCTCACGATATCCGCAAGACCAAGGTCAACCGGCCGATGCTCGACGAGCAGCCGGCCGCACCCGCCCCACATGGGGCCGCGCCCGCACACCCGGAGCCGAGTTCCGGCTGACCACCCACGCCGGTCTGTTCAGGCACCCCCGCTGGCGCCGGAATCGTCTGCGTAGTCGAACGAATCGAAGTGCATATGCGCCTCGGGCATGCCTGCAGCCAGGCAGGCCTCTCGCCCGGCACTGACCATCGGTGGCGGCCCCGCCATGTACAGATCGAACCCTGACAGGTCGGGGAAATCCTCGAGCACCGCCTCATGCACGAAGCCGCTGCGGCCTCGCCAGTCGGCATCGGGCTCCGAGAGCACCGGTACGAAGGTGAAATTGGCGTGCTCGCGCGCCCACCGCTGCGGCAACTCGGGCAGGTAGAGGTCGCGCTGCGCGCGCACACCCCAGTACAGGTGGATCGGCTGGGGCATCTGCGAACGGAAGGCCTGTTCGATCTGCCCTTTCAGCGGGGCGAATCCGGTGCCGCCCCCCATGAAGATCATCGGGCGTGCCGAGTCCTCGTCCAGCACGAAGGTGCCAAGCGGCGCCTGGATGCGCAGGATGCTGCGCTCCTTCATCTGGTTGAACACCCAGTCGGTGAACTTGCCACCATCGACATGGCGGATGTGCAACTCGATGAACTCGTCGTCGAACGGTGCATTCGCAATCGAGAATGCACGCCGCCGACCGTCGGCCAACAGGAAATCCAGGTACTGGCCGGCACGAAACTGCAGGCGCTGGTTGTCCGGAAGCTTCAGTTTCAGGCGCACCACATCGTGCGTCAGGTGGTCGACCGCATGTACCCGCACCGGCAGCAGCTTGACCTCGATCTCCTCGGGGGTCTCGACCTCGCGTGCGGCAATCCGCAGATCGCTGGCGGCGAATCCCTGGCATGGCAGGCACTTGCCCGCACCGATGTCGTCGAGCGCCGGCGGTGAGCCGTGATAGGTGACCTCGCCAGACACCAGGTCAGCGGCGCACGCGCCGCACCGCCCATTGCGACAACCGTAAGGCAGCCCTACATTCTGTCGAATTGCGGCATCGAGAACGGTCTCGTTCTCCTCGATGTCGAACTGGTGCCCACTGCTATCGATCGTGACGGTAAAACTCATGGTTTCCTGCAACTTGGGGTGCGAAACTTTGCAATTCTCGTTGATTTCAAAGGTTATTAAAACCGTGGGGTACAC
Source organism: Chromatiaceae bacterium (assembly GCA_024235415.1). Taxonomy (GTDB): domain Bacteria; phylum Pseudomonadota; class Gammaproteobacteria; order Chromatiales; family Chromatiaceae; genus Thiosocius. The sequence goes on from JACKML010000007.1 coordinate 95,084, forward strand.
ATGCTAATCGTCGGTTGCGGTGACGTTGGGCGAAGACTGGCCACGCGTGCACGTCAACGACACCAAGCGGTGTACTGTCTGGTAAGGCAGGATCGCAGCGTCGCCGACCTGCTGGAAAACGGCCTGAATGCAGCTGCCGTCGATCTCGACCTCACGACCCCCACGCTCACCGGTGAATGGGACCAGGGACAGGTGTTCTACCTCGCCCCGCCGCCGGCACAGGGCGGGACCGACCCACGCATGCAGCGTTTCCTCGCCGCACTGCCGACCAACAAACCACATCGCATCGTCTATATCAGCACCACCGGCGTATACGGCGACTGTGCCGGCGAGTGGGTCGACGAATCACGGCCGGCAAATCCGCAGGTCGATCGGGCACGCCGCCGCTTTGACGCCGAACAGCAGTTGCGGCATTGGCGCGATGCCGGCAACGGCACCCTTGTGGTACTGCGGGTCGCCGGTATCTACGGGCCCGGCAAGCTGCCACTCACACGCCTCAGGAGCAACACGCCGATGATCGGCGCCGACGCCGCCCCCTGGACCAATCGCATCCACATCGACGACCTGGTCAGCGTTTGCGAGGCGGCCATGGCGCGTGGCAGGGACGGTGCGGTCTACAACGTCAGCGATGGCCATCCTGGCAACATGCGCGACTATTTCGACCGGGTGGCCGATCTTTTTCAGCTGCCACGCGCGCCCCTGATCGGTGCCGACGAGGCCCTGACCGCGCTGTCGCCGGGCATGCTGTCATACCTCGCCGAGTCACGCCGACTCGACAACAGCCGCATGCTTGAAGAACTCGGTGTGACACTGCGCTACCCGGACCTGGCGAGTGGGCTGGCGGCCTGCGTCTCGCGATAGGCCGCACACATGACACGACACACACCCGTGCAGGCGCTGCTGTTCGACCTCGGTGGCGTCCTGATCGATATCGACTTCGAACGCGTGTTCCGTGCCTGGGCTGCCCATACGACACTGCCACTCGACGAGATCCGCCAGCGCTTTGCCGCCGACACTGCCTACCAGCGGCACGAGCGCGGCGAACTGGACGGCCCAGCGTACTTCGCGCACCTGCGGCGGATTCTCGCGCTGGAATGCACGGAGTCGGTGATAGAGGTGGGTTGGAACGCGGTATTCGTCGGCGAGATCAGCGACACCCTGAGCCTGGTGCGTCACGCACGCACCGCGTTGCCGTGCTTCTGCTTCACCAACACCAATGCCGTCCACCAGCAGATCTGGACGGCCGGCTATCCAGAGGTCGTCGGGCTGTTCGATGAGATCTTCGTGTCGTCGGAACTCGGACTGCGCAAACCCGAACGACGCGCGTTCGACACCGTGGCGCAGCGCATTGGCATCGATCCGGCGGCAATCCTGTTCTTCGACGACCTGGCGCAGAACATCGATGGGGCGCACGCCGCGGGCTTCCAGGCAGTGCAGGTGCGGGGTCCGCATGACGTGCGCGCGGCACTCGTGCAAACGGGCTTGCTGTAGGCCGGCAGACGCAGCAGTCAAGGCCCCCAGCGCGGCACGCTCAGGGTCACCTCACGGCCGCCGTAGCCGTGCACCAGATCGTGACCGCGAACCCGCACCCAGGTGTACTCGGCAGGAATCGGCACCGCGGTCAGGCCACGGGTGAATGGCTGTTCATTGACGTGTGGGTGGACCAGCACCCGGGTGGCGATCACCCGGCCGTCCGGCGCCAGGATCTCCCAGCGGTTCGCGTAGTGGTCCCAACCGGTGTCGGCGTGACGCAGCGTGACGTCGACATCGAAGTGACCGGCCGTGGCCGCCCGGCGGATCTCCACCTGGAGCACATCGGCCAGCCCGGCGTGCACCGGCGTCGCCACCCACAGGCACAGTGCGATCAGCCGCGCTGCAGCCACTCGATCACCGGATCCCACTGCACGACATCGGCCGCGACCTGCGACGGCGCCAGCTCGAAGATCCCCAGGCCGGTCTCGGCCGAGCGGATATAGCTCTGGCTCTCGCGCAGGTGGGTCAGCAGCGGGATGTCGTACTCGGCGAGAAAATCGTCGAGGATCTGGTAGATACGCGTGTTCTCGCGCACCCGGTTGGCGATCAGCCCGACCCTCGTCTGGCCGCGAGCGATACGCCCCGACTTCAGCAGGTCACCGATCATGCGTGCCGCTGCGCGCATGTCGATCGGCGACGGCAGCACAGGCACCAGCAGCGCATCGGCGCGGCGCAGCAGCTTGGTCACCGCCGGTCCGTAGACGCCGGCAGGCGTATCGAGCACCGCGACATCGGTGCCATGCGGCGCCCGCGCGTCTCCGCTGACTGCGTCCACGCCGGTAATCGCGGGGATACCCTCATAGTCTTCGCGCGCGCTCAGCCAGTCGATGGTCGAGCGCTGAGGATCGAAATCCATCAATGCCACCTGATGCCCCTCGTCGGCGTACCAGGTAGCCAGATTCGTGGCGATGGTCGTCTTGCCACAGCCCCCCTTGGCGTTCATGCAGAGGATGGTCTGCATCTCAATCCCTCCTCCAGTCGGTAGCGGATGCGCCATTACAGATCAGTTGGCGACGCACGGCAAGCTGTGTTCGCAATCCCCGCACAGGCCCCCATCTGCCGGCCTTTCGCCGCCGAACAGGACGTAAAGTTCTGGAAAACTGGCCGCTACAGGTATCCACAAGCCCGTGAAAACTGCATGGACAGACCCCGATGAAGCGCAGCAAGGCCTCCATTCAAAGCAAAATCCTGGCCGCCCTTGTCGCGGTATTCGTGTCACTGATGATTGCCACCACCTGGCATATGGCAGTGACCGAACGCGACATGGTGCAGGCACTTGCCGAACAGAAGGCGCTCGACACGGCAAGCGCGTTCTTTGACGGCGTCAACACCATGATGCTCACCGGGACCACCGCGCAACGTGACCTGCTGCGGAAAAAGGCCCTGTCTCACGAAGAAATCACCGAGACCCGGATCATCCGCGGCGCCGAGGTCACCAAGGTGTTCGGGCCCGGCAATCCGGAGCAGAAGGTCGAGGACGACCTCGATCGCCGGGCGCTGAATGGCGAAAAGATCGTGCAGATGGGTGAAGACGCCGACGGGCGCACCGTCACGGTGCTGACCCCGGTCGTCGCGACCAGCGATTTCCGCGGCACCAACTGCCTGACCTGCCACGTGGTCGCCGAGGGCACGGTACTCGGCGCGGTGCGCGTCAGCTACTCACTCGCGGCGCTGGACGAGAAGATCGACCAGAACCTCCTGGTCAGTGGTGCGTTGAACATCCTGATGCTGGTGGTCGGCATCGTGGTCATCACCTGGATACTGCGGCGTATCGTGGTCAGCCCCCTGTGTGCGATGCGCAGCACGATGCACAAGATCGAACAGGATGCCAATCTCAATCACCGCCTGGAGGTCCGCGGAAACGATGAGATCGGCATGCTTTCACACGCGTTCAACAGCATGCTGGAAAAGTTCAGCGGCAGTCTGCGTGAGGTGTTCGATACCACCAGCCAGCTCAAGGAGGTGGCCGGCCAGATCGCGACGGTCTCATCCCAGACTGCACAGGCCGCCGACCAGCAGCGCGCCGAAACCGATGCCGTGGCCACGGCGATTACCGAACTCGAGTCGACCGCGGTACAGGTGCGCGAAGGGGCGACCAGCGCCGCCGAGGCCTCGATCGAGGCCGACAAGACCGCGAACGAGGGCGCGCGCACGACGCGCGACGCGATTGACGGCATCCATGTACTGGTGAGCGAGATCGAACGCGCAGCCGAGGTCATCGAGCGACTCGACCAGCGCAGCCAGAGCGTCGGCGCTGTCCTCGACGTGATCAAGTCGATTGCCGAACAGACCAACCTGCTGGCGCTGAACGCAGCCATCGAGGCAGCACGTGCCGGCGAGAAAGGCCGCGGTTTTGCGGTGGTGGCAGACGAGGTCAGGACGCTGGCAAACCGTTCACACGAATCCACACAGGAGATCGAAAAGATCGTCGAACAGCTGCAGCACGGCGCGCGCGACGCGGTGTCCGTGATGACCCGCGCCAAGCACAGTGCCGAAGAGCGGCGCGGACAGGTCGAGAGCGCAGACACCGGGCTCAACCTGATCGCCGAACGCGTGGCACACATCCGCGGCCTGAACGCGCAGATGGAAGCGGCCGCCAATGAGCAGAGCACGGTGACCCAGGACGTCAGCCGCAACGTGGTCAATATCAGTCAGCTGGCCGAACGCACCGCCACAGACGCAGAACAGACGACGTCGGTCAGCAACACCCTGCTACAGCTGTCCGCCCAGCTCGAGACCCTGGTGCAACGCTTCCGCTTTAGCCGCTGACCTTCAGTCGATCCCCAGATCGTCCCAGATCGCGTCGACGCGTGCCTTGACCGCGGGATCCATGGCGATCGGTCTCCCCCACTCGCGGTCGGTCTCGCCCGGCCACTTGTTGGTCGCATCAAACCCCACCTTCCCGCCGAGCCCTGACACCGGCGAGGCGAAATCCAGGTAGTCGATCGGCGTGTTCTCGACCAGGGTGGTGTCACGCACCGGGTCCATGCGGGTGGTCATGGCCCAGATCACGTCGTTCCAGTCGCGCACGTCCACGTCGTCATCGGTGACGATCACGAACTTGGTATACATGAACTGGCGCAGGAACGACCACACGCCGAACATCACGCGTTTCGCATGGCCGGCGTACTGCTTCTTCATGCTGACGACTGCCATGCGGTACGAGCAGCCCTCGGGCGGCAGATAGAAATCGACGATCTCGGGGAACTGCTTCTGCAGGATCGGCACGAACACCTCGTTCAATGCCACGCCGAGCACCGCCGGCTCGTCGGGCGGCCTGCCAGTGTAGGTGCTGTGATAGATCGGGTCGTCACGGTGAGTGATACGGTCGATGGTGAATACCGGGAAACTGTCCACCTCGTTGTAGTAACCGGTGTGGTCGCCGAACGGCCCCTCGGGCGCCATGTCACCGGCATGGATATGCCCCTCGAGGACGAACTCCGCGCTGGCCGGCACCTGCAGGTCGGAGCCGATACAGGGCGCGACCTCGGTGCGTGCGCCACGCAGCAGGCCGGCGAAGGCGTACTCAGAGAGCGTATCGGGTACCGGCGTCACCGCACCCAGGATGGTCGCCGGGTCGGCCCCCAGAGCGACCGCCACCGGGAAAGGCTCGCCAGGATGCGCGCGCTGCCAGTCACGAAAATCCAGCGCGCCGCCACGGTGTGCCAGCCAGCGCATGATCACCCGGTCGCGGCCGATCACCTGCATGCGATAGATGCCGAGATTTTGCCTGGGCTTGTCGGGACCGCGCGTCACCACCAGGCCCCAGGTGATCAACGGCCCTGCGTCGTCTGGCCAGCAGGTCTGCACCGGGATATCGGCCAGATTGACTGCATCGCCCTCCAACACGTGGCGCTGGCAGGGTGCGCCCTTGACCACCTTGGGCGCCATGTCGAGCACCCGGCGGAACACCGGCAACTTGTCCCAGGCGTCCTTCATGCCGTGCGGCGGCTCGGGCTCCTTGAGCTGCGACAGCAATACTCCAACCTCGCGCAATGCGCTTACCGATTCCTCGCCCATGCCCAGCGCCACCCGCTCCGGCGTGCCAAACAGATTGCCAAGCACCGGGATGCGGTGCCCCTTAGGGTTCTCGAACAGCAGTGCCGGGCCCCCGGCGCGCAGTGTGCGGTCGCAGATCTCGGTCATTTCGAGATGGGGATCGACCTCGGCACGGATGCGCCTGAGCTGTCCACGGGACTCAAGCTGGTCAAGAAAATCGCGCAGATCACGGTATTTCATAGTGTTATCCTGCAATACTCAGCCGATACTTTACCGGCCGCCTGATCCGCTCACTAGCCCGATAACGATTACCTTGCCCATGATGTCTGTCGTCTTGCTGTTGATCCTCGGTGGACTGGCCGGCTGGCTTGCCGCGACATTGGTCCGTGGACGCGGGCTCGGCGTATGGGGAAACATCGGTGTGGGCATCGTCGGCGCGGTGCTCGGCGCGACGTTGCTGGGACAGATGGGCGTGCGCCTGATGGGGCCGTTCGGCCAACTGGTGACGGCATTGATCGGCGCCGTGCTGCTGCTGTGGCTGGCACGACTCTTCGGCAGAAAATGACAGACACCTAACGAACCGAACAGGCGATCGTCGCGTGAAGAAAAAACTGCTGTTTCTGGTCCATCGGCTGCCCTATCCGCCAAACAAGGGCGACAAGATCGCCTCTTTCAACCTGCTGCGCTTCCTGGCTGCACGCTACGACGTATTTGTCGGCACCTTTATCGACGACCCGGACGATCGTCAGCACCTGGACAAGGTGCGCGAGTACTGCAGCGACCTGTGCGCACCCGAGATCAAGCCGGGACTGGCACGCATCGCCAGCCTGCGCGGCCTGCTGACCGGCGAGGCGCTGTCGCTGCCCTACCTGCGCAGCAATCGCCTGATGGAGTGGACCGCGCGCGTGCTGCGCGACCACCGGCCGGAGCGTGTCGTGATATTCAGTGGCCCGATGGCGCAGTATGTCAGCGGGCGGATACCCGACGGCGCCATTACCCTGTTCGACATGGTCGACGTGGATTCCGAGAAGTGGCGCAGCTACGGCGAGCGCAAGGCATGGCCGATGAACTGGCTGTACCGGCGCGAGGCCGACAAACTGCTCGCATTCGAGCGCCGCATGGCCCGCGAGTTCGACAGCACGGTGTTCGTATCGAAGGAAGAGGCGGAGCTGTTCCGCGGGCTGGCCCCGGAATCGGCGCACAAGACCACCTATCGCATACAGGGCGTCGACAGCGATTTCTTCGACCCCGGGCGCGACTATCCGAACCCCTATCCCGGCACTGCACCGGCGCTGGTGTTTACCGGCGCAATGGACTACTGGCCGAACGTCGATGCGGTGACCTGGTTCGCCGAGCAGGCATTCCCGCGCATCCGCGCCGCAGTGCCGGGCGCGCTGTTCTGCATCGTCGGCATGCGCCCGGCACCCGAGGTCGCCAGGCTGGCCGAACAGCCGGGAATCATGGTTACCGGGTCGGTCCCGGACGTACGCCCTTACCTCGCGCACGCACACGCGGCGGCCCTTCCGCTGCGCATTGCGCGCGGCATCCAGAACAAGGTGCTGGAGGCGATGTCGATGCAGCTGCCGGTAATCGCGACACCGGGCGCAATGACCGGCATCCAGCCGTTCCCCGGGTTCGGACCCAGCATCAGTGAGGACCCGGAATCACTCGCTGCAGCCGCCATCACGCTGCTGTCGCAGCCGCGCCGGATGGACCAGCCCGGCCGCGCCTGCGTACTTGAGCGCTACAACTGGGACGCCAATCTGCAGCGCATCGCACGTCTGCTCGAGACCGGCAGCGTCGAAGCGGACATCTGACCGTCGCGCGTTCTGGCTGGCCACCCGTTGCACGGGCATCATAGAACCTGGTGAGTCGGCTGATAACGGTGGCGGCATAGCACCTGATGGAAACGCTGTTTGCATCGATCGATTACCGTGATCCGGTGTGGATCATGGTTGCCTTTGCGTTCGGCCTGCTGGCCACGCACATCAGGCTGCCGCCCCTGGTCGGTTTTCTGGTTGCCGGTTTCGTGCTCAACGGACTGGGGGCGGAAGGCGGCGCCTTTCTGCGCGAAACGGCCGACCTCGGGGTCACACTGCTGCTGTTTTCGATCGGTCTGAAGCTGCGCGTGCGGCAATTGATCGGCGCCGAGGTCTGGGGGGTGGCCACCCTTCACATGGTGCTGATCACAATCCTTTCGACACTGCTGCTGATGGTGCTGGCGACTTCTGGACTTCCTCTGCTGGACCAGCTCGAGTGGTCGAGCGCCCTGCTGATCGGCTTTGCCCTGTCGTTTTCCAGCACTGTGTTTGCGGTCAAACTCTTGGAATCCCGAGACGACGCGGCCGCCTGGTACGGGCGCATCGCGATCGGCATCCTGATCATCCAGGATATTGCCGCTGTGGTGTTCCTCGGCGTCTCGACCGCCAAGGTGCCGTCACCGCTGGCGGCGATGGTGATCGTTGCGATCATCGCGTTGCGGCCCATGCTTGCGGCCCTGCTCGACCGGGTTGGCCACGGGGAACTGCAGGTTCTGTTCGGCCTGGTACTGGCCCTCGGTGGCGCCGGGCTGTTCGAACTGGTCGACATGAAAGGTGACCTGGGCGCACTGGTTTTTGGCGCCCTGCTCGCCGGGCACCCCAAGGCCAGCGAGCTGTTCAAGGCGCTGCTCAGCCTCAAAGACCTGTTCCTGGTCGGCTTTTTCCTCAGCATCGGCATGGCCGGGATCCCGGAACCGGGAATGTTTCCGGTGGCGCTGCTGTTGCTGTTGGCGATCCCGGTCAAGACCGGCCTGTTCTTCTGGCTGCTGTCGCGTTTCCGGGTTCGGGTACGCGCCGCCGCACTCTCCGCGCAGGCGCTGGCAAGTTACAGTGAATTCGGCCTCATCGTCGCCTCGATCGCCGCCGCCAACGGCTGGCTCAGCCACGACTGGGTGGTCGTGCTGGCGATAACGATCGCGCTGTCCTTCGTCGCGGCTTCGATGTTCAACGCGCATACGGACGACCTCTACGTCGCGTGGCGCCACTGGCTGCAGCGTTACGAGCGCAGCGAACGCCTGGCCGGTGACGAACCACTGCATCTCGTCGGTACCAGAATCCTGGTGTGCGGCATGGGACGCGTTGGCAGCGGGGCCTATGATGCCCTGGCCACACAACACGGCGAGCGCGTGGTCGGGGTCGATGTCAATGCCGAAGTGGTCGAGCAGCACCGGCGCGACGGCCGTCGCGTTCAGTATGGCAACGTCACCAGCCCGGATTTCTGGAGTCGCATCGATCGGCGGAGCTGGCAGGTCGAGTGGATCCTGCTGGCGATGCCCACGCAGCGCGCGAACCTGACCGCCGCACGGCTCGCGCGCGCCTGGGGTTTCGAGGGCCGCATCGGCGCTACTGTGAAGTTCTCGGACGAGGAGCACGCATTCGCGAGCGTCGGCGTCGACGCCCTTTTCAACATCTATGCCGAGGCCGGTCGTGGTTTCGCCGACCATGCCCAGGCCCTGTTTTCGGATCACCGGAAGCCCCGGGAGACACCATCCGAGTGAAGCCTGCGCCCGCGCAGGTGCCTAGATCCGGAATCCGCCGTAGCGCTTGCGGATACGGTAATCGATGAACGCGATGCCGGCGGCGAAGCCGAGCAACAGTGCCGCAAGGCCGATGATCCATTCGCGATAACGTACCAGCAGGCCCGGATCTTCTCCGGTCGACGCCGCATGCAATGTCATGCCCTGGGCCTCGGCAAGGGTCTGCAGCGCAGACTGCATGCGTGCACGCAGTTCTTCGAGCTGCCTTTGGGCATCCGCGCCGCCCGGGCGATCGGCCGCCGCCTGCAACTCGGCGATGCGCTCCTCTGCCTCGCTCAGAGACTGCTGCAGCTGTGCCTCGCGCGCGCTGGGCGGAAGTTCCCGCGCCGGCGACTCCGGTGTCTCACTGTCGGCCTGCTTTTCACGCAGCGCGGCGAGTTCGAGACCCATCTGCCGCAAGCGCGCCTGTGTTTCCAGCAACATCGCCTTGGCCGGCTTTTCCTCGGTGATGTAGGTCGCCTCGATCCAGCCCTTGCTGTCATCAGCCAGGCGCACCTCGGCGAAACCATCCTGACGCTTCAGCACCTCGAGCGGCGTACCGCTGGACAACAGGTTCAATGGCACGCCTTCTGCCTTCGGCGACGGGTACAGGCCGACCACCAGCTTGTCGGTGATATGTGCCGCGACCGACAGCCCGCTGCAGAGCAACAGGACAATGCATAAAAAACGCTTGGCAAGAGGCATGCGCAGACCATTCGACGGAACCTGATGGAATTCTAGCCGCATTGTGCCAAGCGCATCAGTTGGCAAGCCGCTCGCGCCACCACAGGTACAACGCCACCGCCGCACCGCCGAGTTCCTCGACCGCGGCACGGTGCGCCGTTTCGTTGGGCGGATCGAACCATTGGTCTTCGCTGTACATCAGAAACGAGAGCAGAGGCGCCAGCAGTGCACCGGCCTGTTCATCGGCGATCAACCGGTCACGCTGATCTTCGCCCAGGAACTCGAGTCCGGCCACGTAGCCCTGGCACCAGCCGTAAGGCAACGGCAGCAGACTGCCATCGTCACGCGGCATCTGCAGGACCAGCGGGCCATAGTCGGCATCGCGCAGATCACGCTGCACTTGCGCATGAAAGCGTGCCAGCAGTTCACGCAGTGGCGCATCGGCGTTCAAGTTGCCAAGGACGCGGTCGATCAGCGCGCCCAGCCGATCAATGTGCTGCGCCGCGGTGGCAGTGAAAAACCCGTGTGCCATATCCAGCGACATGCAGCCGGCCGCTTCCATGTTGTCTACCAACCTGGCCTGCAGGCGCTCAAGCTCCTGCGGGGAAAGCGGCTGCGGTCCGGCGCCGTCCATCAGGCGGCGATGCCGCAATGCCGCAGCAGTGCATCGATCTGTGGGGCGCGGCCACGAAACGCGACGAACAGATCCATCGCATCCTGCGAACCGCCTCGTTCCAGGATGTTGTGCAGGAACGACTGCCCGGTGGCCTGATCAAATATGCCGTTCTCTTCGAACAGCGAAAACGCGTCGGCCGACAGCACTTCGGCCCACTTGTAGCTGTAATAACCGGCTGCATATCCGCCGGCAAAGACATGGGTGAAGGCGTGTGCAAAGCGGTTCCACTCCGGCGGCCGAATCACTGCCACCTCGTCGCGAACCTGTTCGAGGATTTCGTACACACGTCCGCCTTTCTCTGGATCGTACTCACGATGAATACGGAAATCGAACAGCGAGAACTCCAGCTGACGCACCATCATCATGCCGGACTGGAAGTTCTTTGCCGCCAGCATACGCCCGTACAGGTCTTCGGGTATGCGCTCGCCGGTCTCGTAATGTGCCGCGAACAGATCCAGCGCCTCGCGCTCCCAGCAGTAGTTCTCCATGAACTGCGAGGGCAATTCGACGGCATCCCAGGCCACGCCGTTGATCCCCGAGATCGCGACGTAATCGACTTTGGTCAGCATGTGGTGCAGGCCGTGACCGAACTCGTGAAACAGGGTCTCGACTTCATCGTGCGTCAGCAGTGCCGGCTTGTCGCCCACCGGCGGGGTGAAGTTGCAGGTCATGTAGGCGACCGGGATCTGATCGACGCTGCGCGTCTGCATGCGTGACTGGCAGTCATCCATCCATGCGCCACCACGCTTGTTCTTGCGCGCATACAGGTCGAAGTAGAACTGTCCGCGCAGGCTGCCATCATGGTCGCGGATCTCGTAGAACCTGACGTCGGGGTGCCAGGTATCGACCCCATCGACCTCGTGGAAACTCACCCCGTAAAGCCGCCCGACCACATCAAACATACCCGGAACCACGCGGGTCTCGGGGAAATACGGTTTCACCTCCTCCTGCGTGATGTTGTAGCGGTGCTGACGCAGCTTCTCGCTGTAATAGGCGATATCCCATGGCAGCAGTTCATCGACGCCGTGTTGCTCGGCGGCGAATGCCCGCAACTCGGCCAGTTCATGCTCGGCCTGCGGTTTGGAGCGCGCGGCGAGATCGTGCAGGAACTGCATCACGTCGTCGGTCGAACGCGCCATCTTGCGTGCGAGCGAACGCTCGGCGTAGTTGGCGAAGCCGAGCAGCTGTGCCTGCTCATGGCGCAAGCGCAGTATCTGCTCCATGTTGTCGCTGTTGTCGAATTTTCCGGCGTGAGGTCCCTGTTCGCTGGCCCGCGTCTGGTAGGCCTGGTAGACCTCGTGCCGCAATGCCGCATCGTCGGCATAGGTGAGTACCGGGTAGAACGAGGGGTAGTCGAGGGTCAACAGCCACCCCGTTTCTCCACGCTGCTCGGCACTCTGGCGTGCCAGGTCGATCGCCGACTGGGGCAGACCGGACAATGCCGCGGCATCGTCGATGCGCCTGGACCAGGCGTCGGTCGCATCGAGCACGTTCTCGGAATACTTGCTGGTCAGTGACGACAGTTCCTGGCTGATCTCCTTAAAGCGCTGCTTTTTGTCTGCCGGCAGATCGACGCCGGACAGGTGGAAATCACGCAGGGCGTTGTCCAGCACCTTGCGTTGCGCTGCATCGAGCGCATCGGGTTTCGCGGCCACCGCCTTGTATGCCGCGAACAGCTTCTCGTTCTGCCCCATCTCCGTGCCGTAATCCGACAGCTTGGGCAGACAGGCGTTGTAGGCAGCACGCAGCGCCTCGCTGTTGACCACCGAGTTCATGTGCGACACCGGCGACCAGACACGCCCCAGACGATCCTCCCACTCCTCGATAGGCTCGACCAGGCTGTCCCAGCCGGGGTCGTCCGACGTGTCGAGCAACGCGGCGATGCGACGCCGGTTCTCGGCCAGCAATTGATCGATCGCCGGCTCCACGTGTTCGGGCATGATGCGGGAGAAGGCCGGCAGGCCGGTCTGTTCTAGCAGCGGGTTGGTCATGGCGGGGTACTGACTGGTGATGGAGATGTCAGCGGATTCTGACATGAAGGCCACCCGCACTGCAGTCTGGAAAACCGCGGCGGATATGGCTGATTGTGTTCAGGACGAAGAAAGCGTCGGGCTGTACAGCAGCAGCACGTTCATTTCGTCGTGCCGCACCGGTCGGCCGAACAGGTAACCCTGTACCTCGTCACAGCCGGTGGCACGCAGGAACGCGCTTTGCTCGGCAGTTTCCACGCCCTCGGCCAGCACACGCAGACCCAGGCTGTGCCCCATGGCGATGATCGCGGAGACGATCGCCGAGTCGTCGGTATCGGCCGGAATGTCACGGATAAACGAATTGTCGATCTTTAGTTTCTGCACGGGAAACCGCTTGAGATACGCCATCGAGGAATTGGCCAGGCCGAAATCGTCGATGACCAGGGTCACCCCCATCTCGTTGAGGCGGTGCATCTGATTCTCTGCGCGGTACGGTCCCTCCATTACCCAGCTCTCGGTGATCTCGAGTTCGAGGCGGTCACTCGCCAGTCCGCTGGCCGCCAGTGCGGCCGCCACCGTGTCAGCCAGGCCCTCGTCCTGGAACTGGCGGCCCGAGACATTGACAGACAGGCGACCGAACGCCAGTCCCTGCTCACACCACTGTTGTGCCTGGCGGCATGCCTCATTCAATACCCAGGCGCCCAGCGCCATGATCAGGCCGCACTCCTCGGCGACCGGTATGAAGAGGGATGGCGGCACCTGTTCGCCATCGTCATCCTGCCAGCGCAACAACGCCTCGACCCCGACCAGGCGGCCGGACGACAGGTCGAACTGTGGCTGATAACACAGGCTGAACTGGTTCTTCTCCAGCGCCCCACGCAGTTTGCGGCTGAGGGCAAGCCGCGCTTCCGCGCGCCGGTTCATCTCGGGCTCATAGAAGGCGTAGCGGTTCTTGCCGGCTTCTTTCGCCTGGTACATCGCCGCATCGGCGTGTTTTAACAACGTCGGCACATCACGGCCGTCGTCGGGAAACATCGCAATGCCCACGCTGGTGGTCACGGAACTCAGGTTGCCGCTCAGCTCATAGGGCTCGGTGATGACCTGCAGCAACTGATCGCAGGTGATCTGCACATCGCTGTCCTGAGCGACATCACTCAAGACCACGGCGAACTCGTCACCACCGATGCGCGCCACGATGTCGGCCTTGCGCAGGCGTGACAGCAGACGCTTGCCGACCAGGCGCAGGACTTCATCGCCAGCGCTGTGCCCATAAGTATCGTTGATCAGCTTGAAGCCATCGAGGTCGAGAAACAGCAGTGCCAACTTGCCATTCACACGTGCGGCCTGATTGATCGTGTGCAGTAACCTGTCCTGCAGCAGCACGCGGTTTGGCAACTCCGTGGTGGCATCGAAGTGCGCCAGTCGATGGATGCGCTCGGCGGCGAACTTCTCGGCCGAGATGTCGGTGAACATGCTGAAATAGTGCTGCAGGTGCCCGGCCTCATCATGCACCGCGACCACGGTGCGGTTTTCCGGAAACACCTCGCCGTCACGCCGCCTGCTCCACAACTCGCCGACCCAGATGCCATCGGCATCCAGCGCAGACTGCATCTGCTTCCCCAGGCCGGGATCATCACGCCCCGCGCTCAGCATCGCGTCGCGCCGCCCCAGCACCTCCGCTTCGCGCCATCCGGTGATCTGCGTAAACGCGGCATTGACCATGCGAATTCGACGCTCGGCGTCGGTGATCATGATGCCCTGCGGGCTGTGGTGAAACACACTGGCGGCAAGCAGCAGCTCCCGTGCCGAAGGCTTTCCGTCCGGCAGGTCGTCTACCCCAATGCCATTCCGTGGCTTCTCGTTTGGATCGGCAATCAATGCGTTGCTCCTTCACGCAACCATCAGGTGATTTTAGTCCACGACACGGGGCCGAAACTTGAACCCATTCGAGGATTGGATGCGAAATAGGATCTGTGGTTCCCCCCGAATTCGCGGGCGCCGCGATACCCGCGGTGGTCAGAGCCTGGTAGACAACATCAGCACCAGCGTGGCGCCGAGCACGAGAAATGCGGCGAATCCAAGTCGCATGCGCCACCGATAACGCCGCAGCAAAGCAAATTCCTGCAGATTCGATAACAGGAAATAACGCCCGTCGGCAGGCTTGCGCAGCGTGTGCAGGGGCTCGCGACGCTGGCTGCGGGCCAGATCGGCGGATGCCTCGCGCTGTGCCGCTGCCCGCGCTTTCTCCCACTCATCGCCGTCGATCAATCCGTCACGGTTGCCGTCGAAGCGTTCGCGCAGCGTGTGCGGATGCTGTTTCCACTCGCGCAGCACAGCACCGGTGAGTTCATTGAGTGAGCTTGCATGGTCGCCGGCCCCTAGCGTGTGGAACTCGCCGATCGCGTACAGCGGATCACCGTCGAGGATGACCGCTTCGGAGTAGCGATACTGGCCCACGCCACTGCCCAGGGTTTCCAGCACGGCACCACCAATGTCGACGATCGTGTCAGCCGTCCTGCCCAGACTCGGCAGGCGCATGTGCACCGCATGTCCGCCCCGACCGCTGCCATCGTCCGACCAGGAGCGCGTATGGCGACTCGTCACCTCGGCGTGCTCGGGATCGATGACGCAGTCTCCGGTAGCGTCACGCAATATGAAGATCCCGTCGCTGCTGCCCGACTCGACCACCGACCAATCCTTGCCACTGCGTCGCTCCACACGGTAGCGATACCAGCAGCAGGTGGTGTTTGACAGGGGCGCCACGATGGGTTCGCCATCGAGCGAGTGTGCGTGACCGACCAGTTCTACATAGCCCTGCGGCGCGGAGCGCACCCGTGCCGTCGGCACGTCTTCGATATGGCGCACGCGGCGCAGGCCCGAAAACCCGACGTACAACACAACGACAGCAAGCACGCACACAAAGTACAGGAAAGGGTCAGGCGCATGGGCCAGGCGGTCGAGCCATCCGCTCATGGATTACTGGAACAGGCCCTTGAGATTGACGTCACTGGTTTCTTCAGTGGCAAATTCGAGCAGTTGCGCAGAATTGAAGTTCAACATCCGGGCGATGACGATGTCGGGGAACTGCTCGATACGCACATTGTTTGCATTGACCGATGCATTGTAGAACTCGCGGCGATCGGCGATGGTGTTTTCCAGTGTGCTGATGCGCGACTGCAGATGCTGGAAACTCTCGTTGGCCTTGAGTTCCGGGTAGGCCTCGGCCACCGCAAACAGATTGCCCAGGCCGAGCCGCAACATCCCCTCGGCCTGCCCGAGGCCACCGACATCCTGTGCCTCGCGTGCGCTCGCGACCGCAGCGCGCGCACGCATCACCTGTTCGAGCGTCTCGCGTTCGTGTTTCATGTACTGCTTGCACGTCTCGACCAGCTTGGGCAGTTCCTCGTGACGCTGCTTGAGCAGCACGTCGACATTGGACCATGCCTGGCTGACCGCATGCTTCAATCCCACCAGGTTGTTGTATATGACAATCGCATACAGCAGGACGAAAACCGCGATGCCCGTGAAAACCATCGTCTCGACTGCCATTTCCCACTCCCCCGATGCCTGCTAACGTTGATTCCGACTATAACGGCAGGTCACGGTGCAAGCATGAATCCCATCCGCACATTCGAGAACCGGATACCCATGATCGATCCACAGGCGATGCTCGATCCGCTTTGCCTGGTGATCGGTGATGTGCACATCGGCGCCAACACCAGTCTTTGGCCAGGCGTCGTGGTGCGCGGCGATATCCATCACATCCGCATCGGGTCCGACAGCAACATCCAGGATGGCTGCGTGCTGCACGTCAGCCACGACGGACCCTACATGCCCGGCGGCTCGGCGCTGATCATCGGTGACCGTGTGACGGTCGGACACAAGGCGGTGCTGCATGGCTGCACCATCGGCAATGACTGCCTGATCGGCATGGGTGCGATCGTGATGGACAGGGCAGTGATCGAACCCGGCGTGATGATCGGCGCCGGCAGCCTGGTGCCACCGGGCAAGACGCTGCAATCAGGCCATCTGTACACCGGCTCTCCGGTGCGTCAGGCACGGGCACTCAGCGACCGGGAAAAGGACTATCTTGCTTACTCGGCCGCCTACTACGTCGAGCTGGCGCGACGCCACCGGCAGGCGCTCGAAGCAATTTGACGCCGGCATAAGCAGTCGCGCTTACGGCACCATTCCGACTCCATCGACACCCGGCGGTCAGCGCAGCTTCATCACCTGTTCCATCACCAGCCCCCCGGCATCGGCGTACAGCAAGACCCGTTGCCGCTCGAACAGCCTCGCCTGCTGACGGAAACCGGCCATCTGGTCGGTCAGTTCTTCGGCCATCGCCATCTCGCCCTGACTGCGCAGCTGCACGGCCGCACGGTCGGCCAGGTCACCATAGCGCTCCACCAGGCGCGCCAGGCCATAGTCGATCGCAAACAGTGGCGTCGGCGTCAAGGTCTCGGAATCGCGCGGCCAACCCGCCGGCCCGGCATTGTCAGCGCCGGCCAGCAGCAACAACGCACGGTCGCGGACCGCGACCTTGAGCGGCGGCGTCTCGTCTTCGAGACCGAGGTCCCGCGGCAGGTCGACAAAGCTGCCATCGGCCGGGATCTCCAGGGTGGCGAGTGCCGGGCTGAACATGGCACCCAGCGCCAGGAGGCCACGTGGGTCGTCTATCGCCGCCAGCAGGCTGGCGCGCACGTTGCGCGGCTCCAGGGTATCGGGATCGAGATCAACGTCGTCGACCTTCAGATTGAACCCCTTGATGCCGGCCGTCATTGGCCCGAGCGCAAGATTGAGCTGCGGAATGATTGCCTCGAGACCGTCCCTGTCCACCCATTCGCACGCCGAACCGGCAGCAATCAACTGACGCAGCAGGGCGTCCAAGGCGTTGCGCAACTGCGGAAGCTCGATGCCCAGGCCAACCGCGAACAGCCCGTCATAGGCGCCACCGACGCCGGGCACGGGCGCGGCCAGTTTGCCCAGGTACTGCGCCACCGCCGGCGTACTCTCCCACACACCGCGAGTCACCATCTGCTGATCATCGGCCCGGGTTATACCCATCACCAGACGCGGCATTCCGGCAGCCACGGTCTCGGCCAACACGCCACAGCCGGCTGACAGGGCAGGCTGCTCGGCCCCCAGCGCATCCATGACCTCGGCATTGAGGCCGTCGCCCTTGCCAAGCAGGATCGCGGTCAGGTCATCAAGCTTGACGAACCCCTCACCATAACCGGTAAACCCGTGTCGACTGATCAGGGCCTCGATCTCGCCCGACGCGGCGAGACTCTGCGCGGGCGCCTGCTGGCCCAGCAGCAGCGGCAGGTGACGATCGAACAGCGCGTCGGTCAACAGGCCTGCGATCAGGTGGGTCGGGGTCACCGACAGCACCAGATCGACGCCCCCCATTTCGATGCGACGGTATGCCTGCTCACCGAGTTGACCATGAGCGACACTCAGGCCGGAGCGCACCTCGACCCGGTCAAGCATTGCATTCAGCCTGGCCGCGTCGGCGATCTCGACGCGTACTGCCGGCAGGATGCCGATGCCGTAGAACACCGAGCGCGCTACCGGCTCGATCCCAAGCTCCCGCAGCGCAGCGGCGGTTTCTCGGCCCTCGAACTCCGCCAGCAGCGCATCGAGCACATTGAAGTAGTCCCCGGTCTCGCGGGTCACTTCGGCAGCCTCGTCGGAGGACTGCAACTGAGTGCGGACCTTGAGCAGAGCCGCGCGTTGCACGGCCAGCTGGGACGCGTAGTGGTCGGCCAGCCTGGCCCGCAGCCCATCGGGCAGTTGTTTGCCGGCCACGAATACATAGGGCGTGTCAGCGGGAACATGTTGCAGCATGTCCGGCGTTGTGTGCTCCGGCTCACGGGTACAGGCCGCGGCCAGGGTGAGCACGACAAGCGCAAGAAAAATCTGCGAAAGATAACGGGGCATTCGGGGTACTCCTGGGGCGTTACCGCGGGCCGTCAGGCGGCATTGCGCAGCATGTCGATAACCGGTGCCGTGTCGGGCTGCACGCCACGCCACAGGTGAAAAGATTCAGCGGCCTGTTCCACCAGCATGCCCAGGCCGTCCAGCGCACGCTGTGCCCCGTGCGCCCTGCCCCATTCGACGAACGCGGTAGGCTGGCTGGCATACAGCATGTCGTAGGTCCAGCCGCCGTCGGCAAGGCAGTCGCCGGGGATATCCGGAACCCTGGCCTTCAGGCCCGCTGCTGTGCCGTTGATGATCAGGTCGAACTGCTGTCCATCGAGTTCGTCCAGCCCGCATCCGGAGACCGGGCCGTAGCTGGCGGCCGCCTCGGCCAGCGCGCGGGCCTTCGACGCCGTGCGGTTGGCCACCACCAGTTGTGCCGGGTTCTCACCAAGCAGGGGGCGCAACACGCCACGGACAGCACCACCGGCGCCGAGCAGCAGGATCCGCGCACCGGAAAAACCGTACAGATGGTTGCAGCCAAGGTCACGCACCAACCCGACACCGTCCGTATTGTCGCCAAGCAGACCGTTCTCGCCCACCACCAGGGTGTTCACCGCACCGGCGGCATGCGCACGATCACTCAGCGAACCGGCCAGCCGGAACGCCCTTTCCTTGAACGGCACGGTGACGTTGAGGCCACGACCGCCGCCGGCGACAAACTCCTCGACATCGTCTTCAAATTCCTCGAGGTCGCCCAGAATACTGTCGTAGCGCATGTCCTGACCGGTCTGGCGCGCAAACTCGGCGTGGATCTGCGGCGATTTCGAATGCGCTATCGGGTTGCCGATCACGGCATACAGGTCTGTCATCTGTTTGCGGTCGTCCTTGCGAGCGTGTGACGCCGCCGCATTGTACGCGTGCTTGACGCGATCGTACGGAACTGCGTCGCAGGTGTCGCTAATACCCCACAGGGGCGGGATTTGGCGGGCTGTGCTAAAACCAAGCGGATTCCGTTATAGGTGGCGCCTGGCCGGACCAAAAACGGGGTCAAGAATCCTACCAACCGGCCGATTGTAACCAGCCAAGAACCGAATCACCTGCAGAGTGACCACGACATGCGCCCAGGAATTTTCCATCCCGCGATCCAGAATCTCGTCCGCGTCGCGGGTATCGTTTTCTTGTTTGTCGCCCCGGCGGCGGCCGCGGATCTGCCCAAGTGCCTCTTCGTGTCGTCCTACCACCAGGGTTACGCCTGGTCGGATGGCGTGGAACGCGGGCTGCGGCAGACGTTGCAGGGGAAATGCCAGATCCATCAGTACGACATGGATACCAAGCGCAAGAAAAGCGAAGAGGAACACAAGGCGGCCGCGCTGGAGGCGAAAGCACTTATCGAGTCATGGCGACCGGACGTCGTGATAACGGCCGATGACAACGCAGCAAAGTACCTGATTCAGCCTTATTACCGCGACGACAAACTGCCGTTCGTGTTTTGCGGCATAAACTGGACGGTCAAGGAATACGGATTCCCATACAAGAACGTGACCGGAATGATCGAGGTCGCACCGGTGAAGGCGATGCTTGAGGAGGCGCGGGGACTGGTGCCGGGCGCGCACAAGATGCTTTACATCGGTGCCGATACCTCGACCGAGATGAAAAACGCGGCACGGATACGCAAGGCAGCGGAAGACCAGGGCCTGGTGTACGAAGAGAAGCTGGCGCGCACCCTGGATGCCTGGGTTGCGGCCTACCAGGCGGGCCAGGACTACGATTTCATCGTGATGGGCAGCAATGCCGGGATCGATGACTGGGACACACAACGTGCGGTAACGGCGATCATGCCGCTTACCCGGCGCCTGACCGTCACCAGTCACGAATGGATGATGCCGGTTACCATGCTCGGCATGACCAAGGTACCGGAGGAACAGGGCGAATGGGCCGGCAGCGTGGCCCTGCAGATCCTCGACGGCGTCGCACCCCAGTCCATTCCGGTGATCGCCAATCGAAAATGGGACCTGTATCTCAACCCCGGACTGATCGATTCCGCGGCACTGACCCTTCCACCGCAACTACTGAGCAAAGGCAAGGTCTATCAATAGGCCGCATCAATGAGCGCCATTCGCATCGGCAGACGAAGAGTAGTTGCAGCCCTGCTGGGGCTGCTGGTCGTCGTGCTGGCGCTCGGCATCGCGATCCGCAATGACCTGCAGCTGGCGAACACAGCCTTTCATGAACTCGATGACGAGATCGAAACCACGCTCACGCGTCGTCTCGACAATCTCAATGCCTCACTGCGCTCACTCAGCGGCATGCACCACGCGATGACCCGCCTGTCGCAGCAGGAGCTGTCGGCATTCGGCCAGGAGATCGGACGCAGCCACCCCTATGTACGCGCGATCCTGCAGCTGCGCCTCGTCGACGCCGGCGAGAGAGCGGCCTACGAGGAATCGTTCCAGGAGGCGGGGTTTCCGACCTTCGCGATCACCGCCAACGGTGAATCCGGCGACCTGGTGCCCAGTCCGGCCCGGCCCGGCTACATGGCACTCAGTTTCGTCGAGCCGCTCGACCCCGGACTGGCACGCTTCCTCGGCCTGGATTTCTACTCCAGGGCCGACCTGCGTGAAGCGATCGATCAGGCAGTGCGCAGCGGCGAAATTTCCGCGGCACCGGCCACACCGATCGGCAAGGGTGCGTTCCTGCTGTTGAAGGCGGTTTACAAGGGCTTCTTCGTCCCCACCACCGAGAGCGAACGCCTTGCGCAGGTTCACGGCGTGTATGGACTGGTGGTCGACGTCCCGGCGTTCCTGGCCGATATCGGTGGCGGCCCTGGCCTGCACCTGAGCACCTGGAACACGGAGCGGCCGGTCACGCTGTTCCGCCAGCCGGAGGCAGCGCAGCCGGACTGGGTCGCGCGCTTTCTTCCCGACCAACACGCGGATATCGATATCTCCCTGGACCCGACACGCTTTCGCATCAGTATCGACAGGACGCTCGACAGCCGCGCGTTACGCCCCGCGCAGTGGATGACCGTGACAGCGACATTCGTCGGCCTTTACCTGGCCGGCGTGCTGGTGGTCTTCACCCGCCTGCGTGCCACAGAAGCGGCCAGGGATGCCAAGGAGCAGCTGTTCCAGGAAAAGGAACGTGCCCAGGTCACCCTGCAGTCGATCGGTGAGGCGGTAATCACCACCGACCCCACCGGCGTCGTCGACTTCCTGAACCCGGCGGCCGCACAGCTGACCGGCTGGGGCGCTGACGACGCGCGCGGCCGGCATCTCAACGAAATCTTTTCATTGGTGTCGGAAAAAGACGGCACCGGCCTGCCCGACCCCATTGCGCGCGCACTGCGCGACCATGACGAGTCCGAGGCCGCAGCGTTGATGATCCGCAGCGACGGCGCCACCATTGCGGTGATCGAGAACGCCGCCGCGATCCGTGACAGCGACGGTCACTTCACCGGAGCGGCGCTGATCGTGCGTGACGTCAGCCGCGAGCGCAATCTGCTGCGCGAGATGGCATTTCAGGCCACGCACGACCCGCTGACCCGGTTGATCAACCGGCGTCAGTTCGAACGCGAACTGGCGGCCGTGGTCGACGATGCCCTGAACTCCGACAGTCAGCACGCCCTGATGTACATCGACCTCGATCAGTTCAAGGCGATCAACGACAGCTGTGGCCATATGGCCGGTGACCAGTTGCTCAAGCAGGTGGCAAGCCACCTCGGTGAGAACATCCGCCGCCTCGACCGCCTCGCGCGCCTCGGTGGCGACGAGTTCGGCGTACTGCTGCGTGACTGCAGCATCGAAAAGGCGCTGGAGGTGGCCGAGGCGCTGCGGCACGAGATCAAAGACCTGCGCCTGCATTGGGAGGACAAGACATTCCGCATCAGTCTCAGCGTCGGCGTGGTCGCGATCTCCCAGCAGAGCGGCAGCCTCGACGAGGTGCTGCGTGCCGCCGATGCCGCCTGTTACGTGGCCAAGGACCAGGGGCGCAACCGCGTCCACTTCTACCAGCCAGACGACCAGATGCTGGCGAAGCGCAGCAGTGACATGCAGTGGCTGCAGCGCCTGCGCGAGGCGATCGACAACGACCAGCTGGTGCTGTTCGGCCAGAGCATTTTCCCGCTCAACGCAGACAGCCCGCACCCGGCGATGTGCGAACTGCTGGTACGCATGGTCGACGCGGACGGAAGGATCGTGCCGCCAATGACGTTCATTCCAGCGGCCGAGCGGTTCAACCTGATGTTCGACCTCGACCTGTGGGTGATCGGTGCCGCGTTCCGCCAGCTGGCCACGCTGTGGCAGCACCATCCGCAGGATCGTCGCATCTTCACCATCAACCTGTCGGGCCAGTCGCTCGACCATCCCGACCTCGAACTGGCGATCCAGCGCCTCGAGGTGGAACACAAGATCGAACCGCACCGCATCTGTTTCGAGATCACCGAGACCAGTGTCATCGGCAATATGGATCGTGCCCTTGCGCTGATGGACAGCCTGCGCCGACGCGGCTTCCTGTTCGCACTCGATGATTTCGGCACCGGTCTGAGTTCTTTCGCCTACCTGAAGAAACTGCCGGTCGACTACCTGAAGATCGACGGCGAATTCGTCCGCGACATCCTGCACGACCCAGTGGACAAGGCGATGGTCGATACCATCAGGCGCATTGGCGGCGTGCTAGGCATGACCACGATAGCCGAGGCGATAGAGGATGCCGACACCTGCGCGTTGCTGACGGCGATGGGGATCGACTACGGCCAGGGCTATCACCTCGCCAAGCCGGCCCCCGGCGAGTTCGCCCCCGTCATCTCCAATGTGGTGGCCTTGCCTGCCCGGAAGTGATCGGCTCAGTCCCAGCGGTCCGGGTAGCTGCCGGCTTCGTAGAGGTTGTTGCTCACCAGCGCCACCACCAGCATCACCAGCGCACCGATCAGCACCGGGAACACATACCCCCATCCGAGCGCATGCACCTGCTCACCACCGATCACCGCGATCAGTGCAGTCGCACCGCCAGGCGGATGGATCGTGCGTGTAGCCATCATCAGGGCGATCGCGCTAGCCACTGCCGCCGCCTCCTGCAGGACCGAGACATCCGGCAGATAGCGATAGCAGGCGACGCCGACCAGGGCCGACACCATGTGCCCACCGATCAGATTGCGCGGCTGCGACAGCGGCGCCCGTGGCGCGCCGTACAGCAGCACCGCCGAGGCGCCAAATGAACCGACTATCAACAGGTTGAGCCTTGGCAGCAGGTCCACCGCGGCGCCGATCAGGGCAATGCCGGCAAAGGCACCCAGCCAGGCGACCAGGATCTGCAACACACTGATCCGCGGCCGCGGCGCCTGCCCGATGGCGGGCTTGGTGCGGGCATGTGCAGGATGTTCGGCGTCGGGGACCGGATTCGGGTCTTTTGAGACCGGCGGTTGTTCAGTCATTGAGCCACTGCGCCGCACGTTTGGCGAAATAGCTGAGGATGCCGTCGGCGCCGGCGCGCTTGATGCAGAGCAGCGATTCCATCACCACTGCACGCTCGTCCAGCCACCCGTTTTGTGCCGCCGCCATGTGCATCGCATATTCGCCGCTGACCTGATAGACGAAAGTCGGCACACCGAACTGGTCCTTGACCCGGCGCACGATGTCCAGATAGGGCATCCCCGGCTTGACCATCACCATGTCGGCGCCTTCCTGCAGGTCGAGTGCCACCTCGCGCAGCGCTTCGTCGCTGTTCGCCGGGTCCTGCTGGTAGGTGTATTTGTTGCCCTTGCCCAGGTTGGCTGCCGAGCCAACCGCATCGCGGAACGGCCCATAGTAGCTGCTGGCGTACTTCGCCGAATACGCGAGTATGCGGGTGTGGATATGCCCCTCGGCCTCGAGGGCATCACGGATGTCACCGATGCGCCCATCCATCATATCGGATGGCGCCACCACGTCGGCGCCCGCTGCAGCGTGTGACAACGCCTGCTTGACCAGCACCTCGACCGTCTCGTCATTCATCACGTAACCGCTGGCATCGATCAACCCGTCCTGGCCATGCGTGGTGAACGGATCCAGCGCGACATCGGTGATGACCCCCAGATCCGGCAGCGCATCCTTGATGGCGCGCACCGCGCGCTGCGCCAGGCCATCCGGATTGAAGGCCTCGGCCGCATCGTCGCTCTTGGCGCTGGCCGGCGTAACCGGGAACAGGGCCAGTGCCGGGATGCCCAGCGCATGTGCCGCACGGGCCTCCTCTACCAGCAGATCGATACTCAGGCGTTCGACTCCCGGCATCGACGCCACCGGTTCGCGCTGACCGCTGCCCTCGAGCACGAACAGGGGATAGATGAAATCGTCCGGGCTGAGCCGGGTCTCACGCATCAGGCGGCGCGAGAAATCGTCCCGGCGCATGCGCCGCATGCGCGTGAAAGGGTAGCCGGCAAAGGCCTGGGTATCGTTGCTCATGGTGCGAATCCGCAGTCACTTCAGGAGACGCGCATTCTAACACCCCACGCGGCCGGTTCAGGGTTTGGGAGCCGGGTCCAGGGCGCGCAGCAGGTGCCGCACATCCGGCGCATGCCGCCGGCTCACCTCCACCACCTGGTCGCAGCCGTGCAGCAACAACGACAGCTGGCCGCCCGGGTCCCGGCGCAGCTCACGTACCCGGCCGGGCGCCACCAGGGCATTGCGATGGACCCGCAGAAAGGCCCCCGGCAGCCGTTCCTCGATGGCGCGCAACGACTCTTCGGTCAACGCCATACCGGAGGCATGCCACACCTCGACGTACTTGCTGTCTGCGCGCAACAGGATCGCCTCGTGCGCCGGGATTCGCAGCACGCCGCCGCGGTAACTCGCATTGAGATAGTGCCCGCTCGCGGCCAGCGCCTCCTGCTGGTCGCGGCTAAGCGCACGCGCCTTGTCGAGCGCACGCGCCAGGCGCTCCGGTCGCACCGGCTTGAGCAGGTAATCGATTGCGTTCGCATCGAAGGCTGCCAGCGCATGTTCGTCATACGCGGTAACGAATATCACGGCCGGGGGATCGGGGCGCGTGGCCAGTACCAGCGCGGCCGCGATGCCGTCCATGCCCGGCATACGGATATCGAGCAACACCAGGTCAACGTGCTGGCGCTCGCAATGCGCCAGCACCTCGGCCCCGTTGGCCGCCTGGCCGACAACCTCGCAGTGACCGTCACCCGCTGCCAGGAGCGCCGCCAGGCGCGCGCGCGCCGGCGCCTCGTCATCCGCGATCACCACCTTCATATCGCCCCCAACGGAAAGTGCAGTCGCACCTGGTAGCAGCCGTCCACCTGCCCCACCACCATACCGGCGGCATCGCCGAAGGCGGCGTCGAGGCGCTCGCGGACGTTGTCCTGCGCCATCCGGTTGCCACGCCGGTGCGGCGGTTGCGGTGGGTCCGGCAGGGTATTGCGGACCGCCAGGCTGAC
Organism: Chromatiaceae bacterium; assembly: GCA_024235415.1. Classification (GTDB taxonomy): domain Bacteria; phylum Pseudomonadota; class Gammaproteobacteria; order Chromatiales; family Chromatiaceae; genus Thiosocius. The sequence continues at coordinate 120,841 of JACKML010000007.1, forward strand.
CACGCCGTCACGACAGCGGCCACTCACGGTGATCTCACCGCCGGCGGTTGCCGGCTCAATGCCGTGGTACACCGCGTTCTCCAGCAGCGGCTGCAACAGCAATCCAGGCAGCCTGGTGTCGCCGGGCAGGTCATCCACGTCCCAGTTCACCCGCAGGCGATCGCCGAGCCGCTGCGTCTCGATGCGCAGGTAACCCCGGGCCAACTCGAACTCGCGCTGCAGCGTCGACACGGTGGCGACATCGGACAGGGTTGCTCGGAACAGGTCCGACAGGTCTTGCACCACCTGCTCGGCCAGGTCGGCGTCGACGCGGGTCAGGCTGGCGATGGTATTCATGCTGTTGAACAGGAAATGCGGACGGATCCGCGCCTGCAGCGCCTGCAGACGTGACTGCGCCTCAGCCAGCTCGCGCTGCCGCTCGCGGTGCTGTTCGTACAGGTAGCGCAGCAGGACCGCACCGACGATGCCGGCAATCGCCAGGTGGTGCAGCAGCGCGGGGAGCGCCCCGCTGCCGCTGCGCAGGCCCAGCGCCTCGGCGGCGAAGAACACCGCTGCCGTCACCAGCAGGATCAGCACCCAGGCGACCGTGCCCGCCGTTGCGTGAGACAGGCGGCCGAGCGGCAGGCGCAGGCTGCAATAGATCGCACTGACACTCAGCGCCACCCACTGGATATACAGCGAACGCAGGCTCAGTTCGGCCCAGAACTGGTCGGTCGCTGGGAAAGCCGCGAGCGTCAACACGATCGCCAGCAGCTCGGCGCTGACCACCACCGCGAAGACCATGCGGATGGCGCAGAAGTTCGGCAGAAAAGCCCTACGCTCGATCGGTGTCATGACGTCCAGTATATGGGATCGTCGAAGCCCTGCCGTGATACCCGGCTGATACGTCTGCCACATAGCGAATATAATCACGCCCTTGCAGAAACCCGGTGCCTAATCCATGACCGACAAGAAACTCTGGGCCGGCCGCTTCGCCGCGCCGACCGACGCCTTCGTCGAGGCCTTCACCGCCTCGGTCGAGTTCGACCAGCGCCTTGCGCCCTATGACATCCAGGGGTCGATCGCGCATGCGACCATGCTGGCACGCCAGGGGATACTCAGCGACGCGGAGCGTGACGCGATCATCGGCGGCCTGGAGCGCATCCTGGCGCGCATCGAGGCCGGCGGGTTCCAATGGTCGGTGGAACTCGAAGATGTGCATATGAACATCGAAGCGGCCCTTACCGACGATATCGGCATCGCCGGCAAGAAACTGCACACCGGGCGTTCACGCAACGATCAGGTCGCGACCGACGTGCGCCTGTGGCTGCGCGCCGAGCTGGTGGAGATCCGCAGTGCGGTCCGCCGCCTGCAGCATGCCCTGGTCGACCTGGCGGAGCGCGAGGCCGACACCATCATGCCGGGGTTCACCCACCTGCAGACGGCGCAGCCGATCACCTTCGGCCACCACATGATGGCGTGGTTCGAGATGCTCGAACGCGACCATGCACGCATCGCGGACTGCGGCACGCGGCTCAATGTGATGCCACTGGGTGCCGCCGCACTGGCCGGGACCAGCTATCCGATCGACCGTGACTACACCGCGGGCCTGCTGGGGTTCGACCGCCCGGCCGAGAACTCGCTGGACGCCGTGTCCGACCGCGACTTTGCAATCGAGTTCGCCGCCGCGGCCAGCATCCTGATGATGCACCTGTCGCGTATGAGCGAGGAACTGATCATCTGGTCGTCTGCGCAGTTCCACTTCATCACCCTGTCCGACAGCTTCTGCACCGGCTCGTCCATCATGCCGCAGAAAAAGAATCCCGACGTTCCCGAACTGATCCGCGGCAAATCCGGCCGCGTGTTCGGTCATCTGGTGGCATTGCTGACACTGATGAAATCGCAGCCACTTGCCTACAACAAGGACAACCAGGAAGACAAGGAGCCTCTGTTCGACGCGGTGGACAACGTCAAGGGCTCGCTCAAGGTGTTTGCCGACATGGTGCCGGCAATCACCTGCAACCACGACGCAATGCGCCAGGCGGCAATGAAGGGTTTCGCAACCGCCACTGACCTGGCCGACTACCTGGTACGCAAGGGAACAGCGTTCCGGGACGCCCATGAAGTGGTCGGAAAGTCCGTGGCCTACTGCATACAAAAGGGCTGCGATCTGGCAGACCTCGGCCTCGACGAACTGCGCCGTTTCTCACCCGCTATCGATGACGACGTATTCGACTGCCTGACCCTCGATGGCTCCGTCGCTGCTCGAGATCACATCGGCGGCACGGCGCCGGCCCAGGTCAGGAAGGCGATCGAGCGTGCGCGTGCGCGCCTGGACTGATGCTGCGCAGCACCAAACCGGATTCAATACAGCGCCCTGCCCGCCGCTAACCCTTGAGCAACTGTGACCGCCCCGGGCGGACACTCACCTTTACGGGAACCATGGGGCGAGGAATGGACCAGGCTGATATGTGCGTAAACCCGGAACTGCTTCCGACGTTTGATCCACATACCGAACGCTTCGCGCAGGCCGGTTAGCCCCGGAGACGAGGATGGAAACCTCGAGCCCGCGCAGTAGCAACACGACAATCGTTGCCACCGGCATCCTGCTCAGCCTCATGCTGGCGACGCTGGTCGGGTTCGCCTATGTCGGCCAGACCCGGCTGCACGACGCACTGATCGAGCAGGAACAGCTCGGGATCGACAAGAAAGCCGCCGCGATCGCGTTCTTCCTGGCACAGCGTCGGGATACCGTCGAGCAACTGGCGCGCAGCCGGCCACTGGCGATGTATCTCGCCAACCGCGAACTGGGCATGTCGCTGCATGACGGGCTGAAGCTGAGCCTGATGGCGGTGACGCGCGAGTTCGACTACTACGTCGCAGGCGAACAGGAACATGGCCGTGCGGCATTTCATCGCATCGCGTTCGTCGAGGAAAACGGGCACCTGTTGCTTGACGTCGGCAGGGGAGCAAACGGCAACACCGAACAGTCGTACCAGGTGCGGCGCACCGCGACCATCGACGACATCCAGGTCCGGCGCAGTGGCGAAGGCACCATGCTGACGCTGAGCGCCCCGGTCGTACGCAAGGGACGGACCGCCGGTTATGTGATCGCCGACCTGCCAGCGGTTGACGCCCTGTCGCCGATGCTGCGCGACAACAAGGCGGGGTCTCCGGTAAGCCGCACCGCCGCGATCGAGGCCTCCGGTGCCGTGATCGCCACCGCCGATGGGCAGGACTGGAATGGCTGGAGGGCAGCCGCCGAGCAGTCCGCGGAGACGGTGCTTGAAACCGCGATCGAAGGAACCGACTTTCTCGTCGTCACTCTGCCTGGCAACGCGATCAATCACAGCGTCCTCACCTCACCGTGGTTCGTGGTCGCACTCAGCCTGATCTGCGCGGCCGTACTCAGCGGCGTGGCCTTTCTGTTGCGCCTGAACAACCACAACCTGGTGCTGCGCACCCACTTCGAGGCCACAGCACAACAGCGCGCGACGCTGCACGAACAGAACGAGCGGTTGCAGCGTGAGATCGACAAGCGCCTGGAGTCCGAACAGAAACTCGCGCATCAGGCGAACTACGATCAGCTGACCGGGCTGCCCAACCGCAACCTGGCGATGGACCGTCTGGCCCAGGCGATCAAATGGGCGAAGCGTGAGGGCGGCAGTGTACTGACCCTTTTTCTCGACCTGGATCGCTTCAAGCAGGTCAACGACTCCCTGGGCCACACGGCCGGGGACGAACTGCTGCGCGAAGCGGCACAGCGCCTGGCATCGAGAGTCAGGGACAGCGATACCGTGTCACGCCTCGGCGGCGACGAGTTCCTGGTGATCTGCCCCGACGTGTCGCAGGACAGCGACTGGGAGCACATCGCGCAGGAGATGCTGAAGGCGATGTCGGCGCCCTTCTACATCGGCGATCACGAGTTCTTCGTTGGTGCGAGCATCGGGGTTGCCGCTTACCCCGACGGCGGCAACGAGCCGCAGAAGCTGCTCAAAAATTCCGATATCGCGATGTACGCCGCCAAGGAAAAGGGGCGCAATCGATACTGTTACTACGACCCTTCGATGGATGCACTGGCGATCGAAGAACTGAAACTGGAGAACAACCTGCGCCATGCCCTGACGCGCAAAGAGTTTCGTCTTGTATTTCAGCCGATCGTCGACCTGAGTTCGGGGCGCACCCTGGCGGTCGAGGCATTGTTACGCTGGACGAACGCGGAAATGGGCGATGTTGCACCCGACCGGTTCATACCGATCGCCGAAGAGACCGGGCTGATCCACGAGATCGGCGAGTGGGTACTGAGCGAGGCGTGCCACATGATCAGCAGTGTGGCACCCGATCACAACTTCCGTCTCGCCGTCAACCTGTCGTCAAAGCAGTTCAGCCGCCCGGCACGACTGCTCGACTGCGTGCTGCACGCCCTGCGGACCTCCGGCCTGATGCCAAGCCAGCTCGAACTCGAGATCACAGAATCGATCCTGATCGACGACCGGCCCGAGATCGGCAACCTGATCAATCAACTCGATCGCATCGGCGTGCGCCTGTCGATCGATGATTTCGGCACCGGCTACTCGGCCCTGAACTACCTGCAGCGCTTCCCTTTCGACGTGCTCAAGATCGACCGCAACTTCACCAGCCAGGTACCGGAGAGTGCCGCCAATGCCTCGCTGATCCGCGCCATTATCGCCATGGCCCATGCGCTTGGCCTCGAGGTGGTCGCCGAGGGGATCGAGAGCCGCGAGCAGGCGGGCTTCCTGCTGGTGCATCACTGCGGGATGGGGCAGGGCTATCTTTACAGCAAACCGCTGACACCGGCCCAGTTGCGCGATCATCTGGCGAACGAGTACGCGATCTCCGCCTGAATCGTCGCTGGCAAAGTGACGTCACCCTGCGCGGCACCGGTGCCTTGGCGCGAATCGGCAAACGTGCTCAGATGGCAGGCCGAATCCAAGCCGGAACGACACGCCCATGCCCCGAGACAGCCTGCAAGATCTCAGCACCCGCCTGCTCGCCTTCGCGCGCTCCCGCGACTGGGAGCAGTTTCATTCGCCAAAGAACCTGAGCATGGCCCTGGCCGGCGAGGCGGGAGAACTGCTGGAGCACTTCCAGTGGCTCAGCGAGGCGCAGAGTGCGGCGCTCGATGACCCGAAGAAAGACCAGGTGGCACTGGAAATGGCCGATATCCTGATCTACCTCGTACGCCTCGCAGAACGACTCGATATCGACCTGATCGACGCCACCTACCGCAAGATCGCGGTCAACGAATCGCGATACCCCGAAGACAGGGTGCGCGGCGACGCACGACGCGCCGAGGAATACGAATAGCCCGATTGCGTGCCAGCCGCGTTCAGTCGCGGCGAAAACGCAGGAAGTACTGGCTATCCATGAAATCCTGGCGCTCACTCAATGTGAACCCCGCCGCCTCCACTTCCGCGACCACATGGTCCTCGCCGCCACGCACATGACCGAGCACCCAGGGGTTGCTGAGTCCGGGGACGCGTTTGAAATCGATCACGACCAGTTCGCCACCCGGCCTGAGCGCCGTATGCATACTGCGCAACATCGATTGCGGATACTCGAAATGATGGTAGGTGTCGCTGGTGAAGACCAGGTCGACACTGGCCGCCGGCAGGCCGATACCATACTGATCGTTGAGCACGCCACGCACATTGTGCAGACCGAGATCCCGTGCCCGCTGCACGCTGGCATCGACGAAGTTCGCTGCAATGTCTATCGCATAGACCACGCCCGCGGGGCCGACCCCACGTGCAATCATCGCGCTGAAAAAACCGGTGCCCGCACCGACGTCGGCAACCTGTTGCCCGGGCTGCAGACGCAGTCGACGGACGATGTCCTCGCGCCGGTCCCAGACCTCGCGGCCGTCACGCTCAAACACGCCGCGCCATTGGGCGACGCTCGGGTCCTGGTACTGGCGGTTGATCCCGGGGCTGACGTTCTGCTCGGCGTGCAGCGGCACGGCCATGGCGGCCAGCACAAAGAGTCGGACAAGGAGATGTGCCATGTCACTTGCTCCGTGTGTAAGAACTTTGGTAACGGGCCGTTCATGGTAGAGCAGGCTTCACGACCCTGCCTACATCGTGCACGGTGCAAGGGTGACAGGAAACCTTACAGATGCGCACCGTCATGCTGCATCCGGCACATCGAACAGCCCGCCACAATCGGGAAAAGATGCAACGGCAGCGCGTATGGCAAACGCCTGGCACCCAATCAGTGCAACAGCAGATTCTGAGCTGCTGTTGCTCGAGTCCGATACAGGCACGGCAGGCACCAAACTGCTGCGAGCGCCGTACCCGGCGGCACTTTTCACACGCGGACTCGCGGCAGTCAACCGCTGGCTACACTTTCCCTATGACCTGGTCGGACGCCTGTCCGTGATCACGGCACCAAACCGGCGGCGCGTTGTCGTATATCCATGACAGCCGGGCGGCGGCCACTTGGTACGTGCATTGCTTGGTAACTTTGGTGCGATGGCCACTTTGATCAACGGGAGATGCTTATGAGCCTGTTCAATCAGTACATGGACCGCTACCGCCGGGTGGAAGACGAATACTCCCTGGAAGAGTATCTCGATATCTGCAAAGACGATCGCATGGCCTATGCCTCCGCTGCAGAGCGCATGCTGGCGGCGATCGGTGAACCCGAGATGCTCGATACCCGCCTCGATCCGCGCATGTCGCGCCTGTTCTCCAACAAAGTCATGAAGATCTACCCGGCGTTCACGGACTTCTACGGCATGGAGGAAACGATCGAGCAGATCGTGTCGTATTTCCGTCATGCCGCGCAGGGCCTGGAGGAAAAGAAGCAGATCCTGTATCTGCTCGGCCCGGTCGGCGGCGGTAAATCGTCACTCGCCGAGAAGCTCAAGCACCTGATGGAAAAGGCGCCGTTCTATGCTATCAAGGGCTCACCGGTAAACGATTCCCCACTGGCGCTGTTCTCCGCCGACGAGGATGGCGATATCCTCGAACAGGAATACGGCATCGCGCGACGCTATCTCAACCGCGTGCTCTCGCCATGGGCGGTCAAGCGCCTCCACGAATTCAATGGTGACATCACCAGGTTTCGCGTGATCAAGCGCTGGCCGTCTGTCCTCGGCCAGGTCGGCGTGTCGAAGACCGAGCCGGGCGACGAGAACAACCAGGACATCTCGTCACTGGTCGGCAAGGTCGATATCCGCAAGCTGGAGAAGTTCTCGCAGGACGACCCGGATGCCTACAGTTATTCGGGCGGTCTGTGCCTGGCGAATCAGGGCCTGATGGAGTTTGTCGAGATGTTCAAGGCACCGATCAAGGTGCTGCATCCGTTGCTGACCGCCACCCAGGAGGGCAACTACAAGGGCACCGAGGGTTTCGGCGCGATCCCCTTCGATGGCGTGGTGCTGGCGCACAGCAACGAGTCGGAGTGGACCGCGTTTCGCAACAACAAGAACAACGAGGCCTTCCTCGACCGCATCTACATCGTCAAGGTGCCTTATTGCCTGCGCGTCAGTGACGAGGTACACATCTACGACAAGCTGCTGCGCAACAGCTCGCTGTCCGAGGCCCCATGCGCCCCCGGGACCCTGCCGATGCTGGCGCAGTTCTCGGTACTGACACGGATCAAGGAGCCGGAGAACTCCAGCATCTTCTCGAAGATGCGCATCTATGACGGCGAGAATCTGAAAGACACCGACCCCAAGGCCAAGAGCTACCAGGAGTACCGCGACTTCGCCGGGGTGGACGAGGGCATGACCGGGATCTCGACGCGCTTCGCGTTCAAGATCCTGTCGCGTGTGTTCAACTTCGATCACACCGAGGTCGCCGCCAACCCGGTGCACCTGCTGTACGTGCTGGAGCAGCAGATCGAGCAGGAACAGTTCCCGCCCGAACTGGAGCAGCGCTATATCAGCTTCCTCAAGGAGTACCTGGCACCGCGTTATGCCGAGTTCATCGAGAAGGAGCTGCAGACGGCATATCTCGAGTCCTACTCCGAGTACGGACAGAACATCTTCGATCGCTATGTGACCTACGCCGACATGTGGATCCAGGACCAGGAGTACCGCGACCCGGATACCGGCGAGATCCTCGATCGTGCCCAACTCAATGCCGAGCTGGAGAAGATCGAGAAACCGGCCGGCATCGCCAACCCGAAGGACTTCCGCCACGAGGTGGTCAACTTCGTGTTGCGCGCCCGTGCGCAGAACCACGGCAAGAACCCGGCCTGGACCAGCTATGAGAAGCTGCGTGCGGTCATCGAGAAGCGGATGTTCTCCAGCACCGAGGACCTGCTGCCGGTGATCTCCTTCAATGCGAAGGCCTCGAGCGAGGAGCAGAAAAAGCACCACGAGTTCGTCCAGCGCATGGTCGCCAAGGGCTACACCGACAAGCAGGTGCGCCTGCTGGCCGAGTGGTACCTGCGTGCCAGGAAGGCATCCTGAGGGGGCGGCACACATGAGTTCCCTGGTCGACCGACGCCTGTCCGGCAAGAACCGCAGCGCCGTCAACCGGCAGCGTTTCCTGCGCCGCTTCAAGGGCCAGATCCGCAAGGCGGTGTCCAAGGCCATCGCCGGGCGCAAGGTCGCCGACCTGGAGCGCGGCGAGAGCGTCTCGATCCCGTCGAAAGACATGAAGGAACCATTCTTCCACCACGGCCCGGGGGGCCGGCGCAGCATCGTCAACCCCGGCAACCGGGAGTTCGTCAGCGGTGACCGTGTCGATCGTCCACCCGGCGGTCAGGGTGGAGGTGGCGGCCAGGCCTCGCCCGATGGCGAAGGCATGGACGAGTTCACCTTCGAGCTGTCGCGAGAAGAGTTCATGGACTACTTCTTCGAGGACCTGGCATTGCCGGATCTGGTGAAGAAACAGCTGCTGGCGATCCCCGAGGTGAAGAAGGTGCGCTCGGGCTTCGTCAGCCAGGGCAATCCGTCCAACCTGCACGTGGTGCGCTCGATGAAGCAGGCGATCGGCCGCCGACTCGCGATGGGCGCAGGGCCACGCGAGGCGCTGCGCGAGGCCGAGGCGGCGCTGGCCGAACTGGAAGACCGCGGCGAGGGGGCGGGTAGCGAGGCCGACGATCTGCGCGAACAGATCGCGGCGCTCAAGGCACGCATCGCCGCAGTGCCCTTCATCGACACCTGGGACCTGCGCTATGCAAACCGCAGCGACCAGCCGCAGCCGACCAGCCGTGCGGTCATGTTCTGCCTGATGGACGTCTCCGGGTCGATGGACGAAAGCCGCAAGGACATCGCCAAGCGCTTCTTCATGCTGCTGTATCTGTTCCTGACGCGCAGCTACGAACACATCGACCTGGTGTTCATCCGCCACCACACCGTGGCCAAAGAGGTCGACGAGGAGGACTTCTTCAGCTCGCGCGAGACCGGCGGCACCGTGGTCTCCAGCGCCCTGGACCTGATGAACGAGATCATCCGCGAGCGTTACCCCAGCCAGGGCTGGAACATCTACGCCGCACAGGCGTCCGACGGTGACAACTGGGACGACGACTCACCCTATTGCCGCGAGCTGCTGGTCAACCAGATCCTGCCGCTGGTGCAGTACTACGCCTATGTCGAGATCGCCGCGCGCGACCCGCAGAGCCTGTGGCACGCCTATGAGCAGGTGAGTGCGGCCAGCAGGCGTTTCGCGATGCAGCGAATCCTGACCCTGGAAGACATCTACCCGGTGTTCCGCGAGCTGTTCAAGAGAAAGGCGACCGCCTGAGGTGGACGATGAGTGAGACCGACAGCGACAAACCCGGCGATCGTGACCAGCCACTGCTGCTGTCTGAAAGCTCGGAATGGACCTTCGAGCTGCTGGAACGCTATGACAGCGAGATTGCACGTATCGCCGCTGGCTACGGACTCGATACCTATCCGAACCAGATCGAGGTGATCTCCTCGGAACAGATGATCGACGCCTATTCGTCGGTGGGCATGCCGGTCGGCTACCACCACTGGAGTTTTGGCAAGCAGTTCGTGGCGACGCAGAAGGGCTATCGACGCGGCCAGATGGGCCTGGCCTACGAGATCGTCATCAACTCCAGCCCCTGCATCGCGTACCTGATGGAAGAGAACACCATGACCATGCAGGCCCTGGTGATCGCCCACGCGTCGTACGGCCACAACTCGTTTTTCAAGGGCAACTACCTGTTCCGCACCTGGACAGACGCCGAAGGGATCCTCGATTACCTGGTGTTCGCGCGCAACTTCATCGCCGAGTGTGAAGAGCGTCACGGCGAAGAGGCGGTGGAAGAGATCCTTGATTCCTGTCACGCGTTGATGAACCACGGCGTCGATCGCTACAAGCGGCCGACCAGGCTGTCGATGTCGAAGGAAAAGGCACGCCAGCGCGAGCGCGAGGACTACCTGCAGTCGCAGGTCAACGACCTGTGGCGCACCGTCCCGGTCAGGGACACCGGGGAAAAGGCGAAGAAAAGAGCCCGCCGCTTCCCGCCAGAGCCGCAGGAAAACCTGCTGTACTTCATCGAGAAGAATGCACCGCGCCTGGAGCCGTGGCAGCGCGAGATCGTGCGTATCGTGCGCAAGATCGCGCAGTATTTCTATCCGCAGCGCCAGACCCAGGTGATGAACGAGGGCTGGGCGACCTTCTGGCATTACACCCTGCTCAACCACCTGTTCGAAGAAGGCAAGGTCACCGAGGGATTCATGCTGGAGTTCCTGCAGAGCCACACCAACGTGGTGTACCAGCCGCCCTACCACAGCCGCGGCTACAGCGGCATCAACCCCTATGCGCTGGGTTTCGCGATGTACCGCGACATACGGCGGATCTGTGAGTCGCCCACCGAGGAGGACCGGCGCTGGTTTCCCGAGATCGCCGGCTCGGACTGGCGTAAGACGCTGGATTTTGCGATGCGCAACTTCAAGGACGAGAGCTTCATCGCCCAGTACCTGTCACCCAGCCTGATCCGTGAGATGAAGCTGTTTGCCGTGGTCGACGATGACCGCGAGGACAAACTCGAGATCACCGCGATCCACGATGACGCCGGCTACCGTGGCGTGCGCCAGACGCTTGCCGACCAGTACAACCTGGGCAACCGTGAGCCCAACGTCCAGATCTGGGACGTCGATGTGTACGGTGACCGTTCGTTGACGCTGCGCCATTTCATGCACGACCGACGTCCTCTGGGCGACACCACGCTGGAGATGCTGCGACACATCGGCCGGCTGTGGGGCTACACGGTACGGATCGAGAGCGTGGACGAGGGTGGCGAGATCGTATCTGTCGGCGAATGTGCCGTCTGATCGCTCAGCGTTCGGGCCCCTCGATGCGCCGCAACGCCCGCCGCGTCCATAGCCGCAGCAGATGACGCCAGTGCGCGGCTGCCGTCTCCCGCAGCCGCGGCACGGCACCGCACGAACCCAGCTGCCCGCCGACCAGCAGGGCCTGGGGCACGCGCTGGCGGATCGACGCAGCGACACGGCCGCCCAACCCGGGCTCGGCCGCCACGCTCACCCACAACACGTTGATCGCAAAGTTGATATCGGCAAACACGACCTGTCGCCCGTACGACTCGCAGACCTGGCGGATCAACCCGGCGACATGATCGCGCCGGGGTGCCGGGGTGTCGCCGAGGCCCGGGATCAGCATCATGAAATCGGCCACACTGCACCCCGCCTCGTCGTGGGTCGGCGCCAGCTGCCAGAGCGGCCGCGCCGGATCCAGCCGGGGGCGGCCGACCAGCTCGTTTGGGGTGCGGTCCGGGGATGCCATACCCGGAAAGGATAGACGCCCCTGACGCCGATCACCGCACCCGGCGAAGACGGTCGCGGGGCCGGGCCACCGTTAAAGACTCGTCCGGATCGGCCGAATAAAAGGGCTACGGAACAACATCAACAGACAAAGCGCTTTCAGGGGAGAAAATGGACTACAGCGAGATGAGCGAAATCGATCCGATACTGTTGCGAAAGGTGCCCTTCGGGCTGCTGCTGGCCGATGGGGACGCCCGCATCAGCTGGCTCAACGACGCCATGGCACAAATGCTCGGCGCACCGGACACCGAGCTGCTCGGGCGATCCCTGGGCGAGCTGGAAGACCCCGCACAACGCCTGTTGACCAGCGACTCGCGCCTGGTGCAGCTCGGCGGCAGCCGTCGCTGGGTGAGCCGCGAGGCACACCGTGCAGCCGACGGAAGCTGCCTGTACGTCGCGATCGATGTCACCGCACAGGAACAGCTGGCTGAAGAGAATGCCCGGCTGCACCAGCAGGTCGAGGAGCTCAAACTCACCGACGATCTGACCGGCCTGCCCAACAAGCGCGCCATCAGCCAGGCGCTCGACCTTCACGTGTCACGCAGCCGGCGCTACCAGAACCCGCTGAGCGTCGTGCTGGTCCATATCGACCTGCACGCCCTGTCGGGGATCCAGCCGCTGTCCAGTGACCCTGTCGTACTGGCGGTATCGCGCTTCCTGCGCGATCGCCTGCGCTGGGTCGACCAGATCGCGCGCTGGGAGGACAACCTGTTTCTGCTGGTCCTGCCCGAGACCACCGAGGCGGACGCACGCGGCCTGCTCGACAAGATCGCCAGTGAGCAGGACAGCATGCTGCTGCCCGAGCCCTATGCCGAGGCGCGCCCAACGCTGACGTTTGGCCTGGCCTGCTGGAAAAAGGGCGACGACATCCGGACCATGCTGCGCGATGCGCTCAGTGACCTGCGGGGCGACAGCGGCGCCTGACAGCCGCAGATGCGGCCATGAGCGAAGCGGCAACAGATGAGTCGACCGGGCTTGGACGCAAGGCGCTCAATCGCATTGTCGGGCGCTTTCTCGCACTGTGCGATGAACGCCTGCTGCGTATCCGCGCGACCCTGACCCACGAGCAGCGCAGCCTTTTCGACCTGTTGCCGCTGTTGTGGCACGTCAATCACCCGATGCTGCCCGGATTCGTGTCATCCGATACCCCGGCAGGCATGGCCGGCTACCGGCCGGGACGCGACGAACTATTGCTGGCGCGGCGCTATGCCCGCGGTTTCAAGGAAGAAAAGCAACCCCATCGCGAGCTGCCGATCCTCGGCCTCTATCTGATGGGCAGCATGGGCAGCCTCGGCCAGACCGCCGGCAGCGATATGGACTTTTGGCTGTGCTACAGCGGTGACCTCGACGAACGCGGTCGCCGGCTGTTGCGGCACAAGGCCGCTTTGTTGGAAAACCGTGCCGCCGAGGTCGGCCTGCACGCGCATTTCTTCCTGATGCATGCCGAATCGTTTCGCGACGGGGCAGCCGAACAGCTGTCGAAGGAAAGCAGCGGTCACACACAGCACACCCTGCTGCTCGAGGAGTTCTACCGCACCGGGATCCTGATCGCCGGCAACCCGGTGCTGTGGTGGGTGGTACCACCGGAGCATGAGCACGACTACACGCGCTATACGCGACACCTGGTGGAAAAGCGCTTCATCCGGCCACAGCAGTGGCTCGACTTCGGCGGCCTGCAGACGCTGCCCGCCGAGGAGTTCTTCGGCGTCGCCCACTGGCAGCTGTTCAAGGGCATCGATGCACCGTACAAGTCACTGCTCAAGCTGATGCTGCTGGAGGCCTACGCCGCCGAATACCCGAACGTCGACTGGCTGTGCATGGAGACCAAGCGTGCGGTGTACCAGGGCGACGAACTGGACGTCGACAGCGTCGACCCCTACCTGCTGATCCTGCAACGCATCACCGACTACCTGGGTTCGCGCAACGAGACCGAGCGCCTGCAGCTGGCACGGCGCGCGTTCTATTTCAAGGCCGGGCATGGCCTGATGCGCAGCGGTGCGGTGAGCGACTGGCGCCACCGACTGATGCTCGGCCTGTGCCACAGGTGGGGCTGGAGCGATGCCGAGATCCGCCTGCTCGACACCCGGCCGGAGTGGAAACTCGAACGCGTCGTCGACGAACGCAATGCACTGGTCTCGGAACTCTCGCGCAGCTACCGCCTGCTGACCGAGTTCGCCCGCGAACAGGATGCAATCGCCAACATCAACACGCGTGAGCTGGCCCTGTTGGGCCGCAAGCTGTATGCCGCGCTGGACAAGCGACCGGGCAAGATCGACCGGGTCAACCCGGGGATATCGCGCGACCTGTCCGAACGCACGCTGTGGCTGCGCAAACTGACCGATGCACCCGCGCGCTGGCAGCTGTTCCTGCATCCGCCGGAGGAACTCCCGCAGACCCCGGTCAAGACCAGCATCAGCCTGGTCGAGATCCTGACCTGGCTGCACGTCAACGGCGTGTGCGAACGCAGCACGCAGATCCACTACCTGCCCAAGCTCCCGGGATACGGCGAGCCGGAGCCGGACAAGATCCTGAAGACCCTGCGCAAGCGCCTGAGCCGCGGCACACCGGGGGATGGCGGCCTGGAGGCCTATGCCGACATGGCGCAGGGACGGATGTCGATCTGGTTCGTCAATGTCGGGCACAACCCGCTGGCCAGCCATGCCGATGCCGGCTACCAGCTGATCAGTGAGCGCGTCGACGCGCTGAGTTTTGGCGCGGCACACGATTGCCTGGTGGCCAACGTCGAACACCTGTACACGACCTCCTGGGGCGAGGTGCGTATCGAACGCCATCCGGAAGGTGGCGAGGGTCTGCTGAACTGCCTGTGCCGCTATCTCGACCTGTTCGCACCGCAGATCACCCTGCCGGGCCCGATCGCGGCCTACAGCTTTTCGTCGACCCGGGGCAGTGCGATCGCCAACCGCGTGGCACGGCTGGCGCAGGCGATCGCCGACGCATTCAACAAGCTGGGCCTGGAGGCGCGCTACCTGCTGCGCATTGCCGATCACTATTTCCAGATCCACCATCGGGGCGACCACTTCGGCTGGGCAATGGTCGGGGAAACCGCCGACCTCGAAGACCACCTGGCCGAAGCTACCGCAGGCTTCGTGCCGACCCGTATCGACCGTGTCAGCATGAAGGACTCGCCGCTGCCGACGCTGCTGATGCGCAATGAACCGGGGCTGATCCAGGTCTTCTACGAACCGCGAGAACGCGGCATCCAGTTGTTCGTGTTCACCGAGAGTGGCGCGCTGTTCCAGCAATGGGTGGGCGGGGCCGACGAGTATCACCTGCTGGTACAGCAACAGCGCTTCCTCGATACCGTGGCGAGCCGGCGCATCCTCGCATCGGCTGAAGGCACGGCAGACCCTCAGCCACAATTCGCTCGGGTCACCCAACTGGCAACGGGCGACTGGCAGGTGCGCACAATCCAGGTACCGCGCAGCCGCTTCACCGACCACACCGAAATGGTCCTCGCGGTAAGTGCCGGTTGTCGGCTGCAGGACGGCTTCCGGCTGCAGTTCGGGAACCGCGAATTCGACTCGCTGCTGTACGGCGACGATGTGTACAGCGAGGTGGCCAGACACCTGCGGACACTGCGCCGTGGCGGCGAGTCCTACCCGGTATATCTGACCGGCGTGATCAGTGCCGAGGGCGACGCCGGCGGACCCTGCCCATTGATCGATCTGTTGCGCCTCAAGCGGACGGTCGAGGAGCGTCTGGTGGCGGCGATGCAGCCAGCCGGCGGCTGAGCACAAGGCGATACCTGCCTCCGCGGGCATCCGGAACCGTCTGTGCACAGGTTATACTGTGGCGCTGCTGAAACTGCGGAGCCAGGCATGAACCGACGCCTACTGATACTTATTGGCCTGCTCGCCATGCTGTCGTCTCCGGGATGCGGCACCAAGGGGCCCTTGACCCTGCCGCAGGACGCGGGCACTACACCCGACCAGACCGACTCCGGGAAGAAAGAATAAGCCGATGGATCACTTCGAGTACCACGGCGGCGAACTGTACGCCGAGGACGTCCCCCTGCGGGAAATCGCCGAACGCTACGGCACGCCCTGCTACGTCTACTCGCGCGCCACGCTGGAGCGCCACTGGCATGCCTTCGACGACGCCTTCGGTGCACATCCGCACCTGGTCTGTTTCGCAGTCAAGGCCAATTCCAACCTCGGGGTGCTGAATGCCCTCGCACGCCTCGGCTCCGGTTTCGACATCGTGTCGGTCGGGGAGCTGGAGCGGGTGCTGGCCGCCGGCGGGGATCCGCGAAAAGTGCTTTTTTCCGGCGTCGGCAAGCAAGTCCACGAGATGCGCCGCGCCCTCGAGGTCGGCATCCGCTGTTTCAACGTCGAATCGGCGGCCGAGCTGGAGCGCCTGAACCGGGTTGCCGGCGAACTCGGGGTCCGCGCCCCGATCGCGCTGCGGGTCAACCCGGATGTCGACGCGCAGACCCATCCCTATATCTCCACCGGCCTCAAGGAGAACAAGTTCGGTGTCGCCATCGACGAGGCACCCGCGCTGTATCGCCGTGCCGCCGAACTGGCGCATATCGAGATCTCCGGCGTCGACTGCCACATCGGGTCCCAGCTGACCCAGCTGCGGCCGTTCCTCGATGCCCTGGAGCGTGTGCTGGCGCTGGTCGAACACCTGCAGACCGACGGCATCACACTCGATCACCTGGACCTCGGCGGTGGACTCGGGGTGCGCTACAAGGACGAGACGCCGCCGACGCCGGCCGATTATGTCAGCGCCGTGCTGGCGCGCCTGCGCGATGCACCATTCGAGATCTTCGTCGAACCCGGACGCGCGATCGCCGCCAACGCGGGCATCCTGTTGACCCGGGTGGAGTACCTAAAGCACAGCGAGGCCAAGGACTTTGCGATCGTCGACGCCGCGATGAACGACCTGATCCGGCCCTCGCTGTATGGCGCCTGGCAGGGGGTGGTCAGCGTCCAGGAGCACCCGGACGGCACCGAGGGCATCTACGACCTGGTCGGGCCGATCTGCGAGACCGGCGACTTCCTCGCCAAACAGCGCGCGCTCGCCCTGCGCGAAGGTGCGCTGCTGGCGGTCCGCTCGTCCGGCGCCTATGGCTTTTCGATGGCGTCGAACTACAACACCCGTCCCCGCCCGGCGGAGGTGATGGTCGACGGCCGCGATATCCACCTCGTGCGCCGCCGCGAGACGATGGCCGAACTGTTTGACGGCGAGTCCGTGCTGCCGCAATGAGAGATGGTCATGCAACGAACCCCTGAACCCGATGAACTCATGGACGACATGGAACAGGCGCTGGCATACGCGCGCGCGGATTTCAGCGAGGCAAACGGGCTGTTCGTCGACCTGTTGGAGGGTGCTGCGGGCGGCGAGCTGAACGGCCGTCTGCTCGACCTCGGCTGCGGTCCGGCGGATATTCCGCTGGCGCTCGCGCGGCGCCATCCGGCGCTGCGCATCGACGCCGTCGACGGTGCACCGGCGATGCTCGATCTGGCACGCCAGAACATCGACGCCGACGACACCGCGGGCGGGCGCATCCAGTTGATGTGCGCATACCTGCCCTGTCCCGACCTGCCGGCGCACGGCTACCAGACTGTCGCCTCCAACAGTCTGCTGCACCATCTGGCCGACCCGGCGGTGATGTGGCAGACCGTGGCCCTTTGCGGCGCACCCGGTGCGGCCGTCGTGGTGATGGACCTGGCCCGCCCCGCCTCTGAACTGGCGGTCGACGCGTTGGTGGAGACCTACGCAATCGATGAGGCCGAGGTGCTGCGGCGCGATTTCCGCAATTCGCTGTTCGCCGCCTACACGGTCGGCGAGGTCGAGGCCCAGCTGCAGTCCGCGGGGCTGCACACATTGACAGTCTCGATGGTCAGCGACCGCCATCTCGCGGTTTGCGGCTTCCTGCCGCACTGAACCCCCTGCCCGCACGCGGCGGCCGCTGCTATGCTCAAGCCATGATTGTCGAATTCACAAAAATGCACGGACTGGGCAACGACTTTGTCGTGTTCGATGCGGTAAACCAGCAGATCGCACTCGACGAGACGCAGATCCGCGCGATTGCCAACCGGCGCTTCGGCATCGGTTGCGACCAGATACTGTTCGTCGAGTCACCGCGCCACCCGGATACCGAGTTCTTCTACCGCATCTTCAATGCCGACGGCGGCGAGGTGGAGCAGTGCGGCAATGGCGCACGCTGTTTCGCGCGCTTTGTGCATGACAAGGGCATGAGCAGGAGCAGCGAGATCCCGGTCGGTACCGCAGCCGGCAATATCCGGCTGTCGCTGCAGGAAGACGGCATGGTGCGGGTTAACATGGGGGTGCCGCACCTGCAGCCGCAGGAGATCCCGTTCGTCGCCGACGCGCGCAACAACAGCTACCCACTGGAGGTGGACGGGCAGGTGTACGAGATCGGAGCAGTGTCTATGGGCAATCCGCATGCGGTGCTGCTGGTCGACGACTGCGCCAAATCACCGGTCGAGGCGCTGGGGCCACTGATCGAGCACCACCCGAGTTTCCCGCGTCGCACCAACGTCGGTTTCATGCAGGTCGACTCACGTCAACGCATCGCGCTGCGTGTATTTGAACGTGGCGCCGGCGAGACTCTGGCGTGCGGCACCGGCGCCTGTGCCGCCGTGGTGGTGGGTCGTCTGCGCGGCCTGCTCGATGAGCGGGTCGAGGTGCAACTGCCCGGTGGAACCCTTGTGGTAAGCTGGGCCGGCGATGGCGATCCGGTCTGGATGACCGGACCGGCGGCCAGCGTATTCGATGGGAGGATCGACCTCGACCGCCTGATGTCGGCAACGTGAATCCAGTACAGCGGCAACAGAGTTCGCGCACAAAAGAGGGGCCCGCATGAACCTGATACACGACGACCTGGATCAGAGCACCGACGAACGCGAACAGCGGATCGCCGAGTATCTCATCGCCCATCCCGATTTTTTTGATCGCCAGCCGGATGCACTGGCAGCGATCGACATCCCCCACCCGACCGGCGATGCGATCTCGCTGATCGAACGCCAGGTACGTACCCTGCGCGCGCAATCGACCAAGTATCGCCACCAGCTTGAAGAACTGGTGACCGTGGCGCGCGAGAACGATGGCCTGGCAAAACGCCTGCACCGCCTCACCCTTGCGCTGATCGAGACCCATTCGTTCGACGAGGTGCTCAACACCTTGCAGGATGAGCTGCGCGAGCAGTTCAAGGCCGATGCGGTCGAGATGAAACTGTTCGCAACGGAGCAGATCGAGGCGCATGCACATGAGGCCGGCCCGGCACTGTTCAGTGATTTTCTCAAGCGGGCGCGGCCCAACTGTGGCCCGCTCGACAAGCAGAAACTGGAATATCTGTTCGGCCCGCAGGCTGGCGAGACCGGCTCGGCGGCACTGATTCCGCTGACTGCACCGCCGCTGGCCGGCGTGCTGGCGATCGGCAGCCGTGACCCGGAGCGCTTTCACGAAGGCAAGAGCGTCGACTTCCTGCAACGCCTGGCCGAGGTGGTCAGTGCCAAGCTGCAGTCGGCGTCGAGTCCCGGGATCTAGAACATTGGTGCGCGAGGACGAGGCGTCCACAGACCCGACACTCGGTGCATTTCTCGACTACCTGCACTACGAGCGGCGCCTGTCGCCACGCACATTGAGCGCCTATCACCGCGATCTCAGCGAGTTTCTCGGCTGGCTGGCTGAACACGGTCACGCCGACTGCGTGCGCGTCGACAGCCAGCACGTTCGCAGCTACGCCGCCAACCGCCACCGCCAGGGACTTTCCCCAAAAAGCCTGCAGCGCCATCTGTCGGCGATAAGGGCGTGGTTCCGTTTCCTGTTGCGTGAGGGCCGGGTCAAGGCAAATCCGGCCGATGGCGTGCGCGCGCCCAAGGCACCGCGGCACCTGCCGCACACGCTGGACGCGGACCAGCTCGGGCACCTGATGGACCTGCCGGGTGACGCGCCGCTGGACCGTCGCGACCGCGCGATCATGGAGCTGTTCTACTCCTCAGGGCTGCGGCTTTCCGAGCTGGTCGCGCTGGAGGTGATCGACATGCGCAGCAGCGATGGCCTGCTGCAGGTCACCGGCAAGGGCAACAAGACGCGGCGCGTCCCGGTAGGCCGTTTTGCCCGCGAAGCGGTGGATCAGTGGCTGGCGGTACGCGGCCAGCTCGCCGCCGGCACAGAAACAGCGCTGTTCGTCAGCCAGCGCGGATCGCGCCTGAGCGCACGTGCAGTCGAGGCCCGGCTGCGCCAGCGGGCCATCGAACAGGGCATGCCGCGTCACGTGCATCCACACATGCTGCGTCACTCGTTCGCCAGCCATCTGCTGGAATCCTCCGGCGACCTGCGCGCGGTCCAGGAACTGCTCGGCCATGCCGACATCAGCACCACCCAGGTCTACACCCACCTCGATTTCCAGCACCTCGCACAGGTCTACGACCAGGCGCACCCGCGCGCCCGGCGCAAGGGCTGAGCCGGCAGCCATTCCCCCTCACCCCGGCCCTCCTCTGGGGGCCGGGGGCGAAGGAGAAGAGCCAGGAACGATTGGTGGTTGCGGTTTCCCAGCCAATCGGCCGCATCCGGTACAATCGTCGGTCTGTTTGATTCTCAGGGCACGCAGTGGAAACAATTCGCGGTACCACCATCCTGTCGGTACGCCGTGGCGGCAAAGTCGTGATCGGCGGCGACGGCCAGGTGTCGATGGGCAACACGGTGATGAAGGGCAATGCGCGCAAGGTACGACGTCTGTACAAGGGCCAGGTGCTGGCCGGTTTTGCGGGCGCAACCGCTGACGCCTTTACCCTGTTCGAGCGCTTCGAGGGCAAGCTGGAGAAACACTCCGGCAACCTGACCCGCGCCGCCGTGGAACTGGCCAAGGACTGGCGCACCGACCGCATGCTGCGCCGCCTGGAGGCATTGCTGGTGGTGGCCGACCGCGAGGCCTCGCTGATCCTGACCGGCACCGGTGACGTGGTCGAACCCGAAGACAGCCTGATGGCGATCGGTTCGGGCGGGCCCTACGCACAGGCCGCCGCCCGGGCGATGCTCGACACCACCGAACTGTCGGCGCGAGAAGTCGTCGAACGCGGCCTGAACATCGCTGCCGATATCTGCGTGTTCACCAACCATAACCTCGTCATCGAAGAGCTGGATTGCGATGCCTGAATTGACCCCGGAAGACATCGTCCGCGAACTGGACAAGCACATCATCGGCCAGCAGGCCGCCAAGCGCTCGGTCGCAATCGCACTGCGCAACCGCTGGCGCCGTACCCAGGTCGAGGGCGAGCTGCGCAACGAGATCACGCCGAAGAACATCCTGATGATCGGCCCCACCGGTGTCGGCAAGACCGAGATCGCCCGGCGTCTGGCCAAGCTGGCCAACGCGCCGTTCATCAAGGTCGAGGCGACCAAGTTCACCGAGGTCGGCTATGTCGGCCGCGAAGTCGATTCGATCATCCGCGACCTGGCCGACGCCGCCGTCAAGATGGTGCGCGTGCAGGAGATGGAAAAAGTGCAGGACGTCGCCGCTGCCGCTGCCGAGGAGCGCGTGCTCGATGTGCTGCTACCACCGCCGCGCACCAGCAGCTGGGAGGAGGACGCGGTACCTGTGCGCAGCGAGGGCGGTGGCACCCGCGACAAGTTCCGCAGCAAGTTGCGCAACGGCGAGCTCGACGACAAGGAGATCGAGATCGAGACCACCGGCGCCAGCCTCGGGGTCGAGATCATGGCCCCCCCCGGCATGGAAGAGATGACCAGCCAGCTGCAGGGGCTGTTTCAGAACCTCGGCGGCCAGCGCAGCAAGAAACGCAAACTGCGGATCAAGGACGCATTGCTGCAGCTTCGCGATGAAGAGGCCGCCAAACGGGTCAACGAGGAGGACCTCAAGCTGCGTGCGCTGGAGATGGTCGAACAGCACGGCATCGTGTTTCTCGACGAGCTCGACAAGGTCACCAGCCGCAGCGAACAGCACGGCGCCGATGTATCGCGCGAAGGCGTGCAGCGCGACCTGCTGCCGCTGGTCGAGGGCTGTACCGTGTCGACCAAGCACGGCATGGTCAAGACCGACCACATACTGTTCATCGCCTCGGGTGCGTTTCACCTGAGCAAGCCGTCCGACCTGATCCCGGAATTGCAGGGCCGGTTGCCGATCCGCGTCGAGCTGTCTGCGCTGTCCACCGAGGACTTCGTGCGCATCCTCACCGAGCCGGATGCCTCGCTGACCGAGCAGTACCAGGCGTTGATGGGCACTGAGGGCGTCGCTCTGGAATTCACTGCCGACGGCATCAAGCGCATCGCCGAGATCGCCTGGCAGGTCAACGAAAAGACCGAGAACATCGGCGCACGCCGCCTGCACACCGTGATGGAACGCCTGCTCGAAGAGGTGTCGTTCATGGCACCGACCTACGCCGGGCGCACGATCGGTGTCGACGCCGACTACGTCAATCGCAACCTCGGCGAACTGGCCGAGGACGAGGACCTGACGCGCTACATCCTTTGACGGGCGACCGGCGCCTGCCGGTGCGAAATGACCTTGGGCTCCGCCCGGCCGGCAGGCCGGGCACGGGCGGCCGGTTGCGATGAAGTACCCACGGATGAAAGGGGTGCACCGCGTCTACATGGCATCGGACAGAAAGGCCCCCAGGCGCATATCGTCGGTGAGGATGTGTTCGGTCAACCAGCGCTCCAGGTACTCGATATCCTCTTCCACCAAGCGGTTGCCCCCCCGGACGATCTTTTCCTGCAACGCCTTGCCGCTTTCGATCAGCGCCCGGTGTACCGCCTTGTGCGCCGCCATGTCCTGATAGCCGTACTTGAGCATCAGCCGCTCTTCGTGGCTGAAGTGCCAGACGGTACAGTTGATCAGCTCTTCGAGAACGGCCGCCAGGTAATCCGGTGAAGCCTTTTCCTCGACTGCATGGTTGAGGATATTGAATATGCCCACCAGCTTGCGGTGATCCTCGTCGATCTCGTCGACCTCGACGCTGAGCACGTTATTCCAAACGATGTCTTTCACAGCACTTCTCCCAGACGGAATGCCGCCGGCTTCCCCGGCATTTGACGCGACAAGTCTAACGGGGACCCGGACAAGCGCATTGACGATGGTCATTGAACCGGCACCCTTTGGTGACAGCTGTTTTTCCACGGCGGCTTGATGTGCGTCAATCAATAAGGCGCGTGCTGTTGCCGACCCGGCATCGGCAGCCCAATCTTGACCGGACACAGGCCGCCAGCGGGTCATCCGATGCCTCGATTACAGGTCACCGTCGACGGCAACGAAGCCGCCGCACGCATCGCCCATCTCACCAATGAGGTGATCGCGATCTACCCGATCACCCCGGCCTCACCGATGGGCGAGTGGGCCGACGACTGGTCGGCGGTCGGGGTGAAAAACCTGTGGGACACGGTGCCGCAGGTGGTCGAGATGCAGAGCGAGGCCGGTGCCGCGGGCGCGATTCACGGCGCGCTGCAGGCCGGGGCACTGGCGACCAGCTTCACCGCGTCGCAGGGCCTCCTGCTGATGATCCCGAACATGTACAAGATCGCCGGCGAGCTGACGCCGATGGTGCTGCATGTCGCTGCGCGGTCGCTGGCGGTGCAGGCGCTGTCGATCTTCGGTGACCATTCCGACGTGATGGCGTGTCGCCCGACCGGCTACGCGATGCTGGGTTCGGCCAGCGTACAGGAGGTGCAGGATTTCGCCCTGATCGCGCAGGCGGCGACGCTGGAGGCGCGGATCCCGTTCGTGCATTTCTTCGACGGCTTCCGGACCTCTCACGAAGTCGACAAGATCGACGAGATCGACCGGGACACGGTGCGCGCACTGATCGATGAAGACCTCGTGAGCGCGCACCGCCGTCGTGGTCTGAGCCCCGACCGCCCAGTGCTGCGCGGCAGCTCGCAGAACCCCGATGTGTACTTTCAGGGGCGAGAGTCAGTAAACACTTACTATGAGAAATTACCCTTCATTGTCGAGACCGTGATGGGCCGCTTCGCGGACCTGACCGGTCGTCGCTATCAGCTGTTCGAATACCTCGGCGACCCGGCTGCCGAACGCGTGCTGCTGCTGATGGGCTCCGGGCTGGGCGCCGCGCAGGAGGCCGTCGAGACCCTGACTGCGCGCGGCGAAAAGGTCGGACTGCTCAAGGTGCGCCTGTTCCGCCCGTTCTCCGCCAGCCACCTGCTGGCGGCATTGCCACAGAGCGTGCGGGCGCTGGCGGTGCTCGATCGCACCAAGGAGCCCGGCGCCGACGGTGAGCCCCTGTATAAAGACGTCGTCACGGCCCTGGCACAAGCGCATGCAGATGGTGAGCGCTTACTTATGCCTCGTGTCATCGGTGGCCGTTACGGCCTGTCGTCGAAGGAATTCACGCCGGGCATGGTCGCCGGGGTGCTGGCGGAACTGGAAAAGGACCGGCCAAAGAACCACTTCACGATCGGCATCCACGACGACGTGTCGCACACCAGCCTCGACTGGGACCCCGGCTTCACCCCCGACGCGGCACAGGACATCTCGCGCTGCCTGTTCTACGGCCTGGGCTCGGACGGCACCGTGTCAGCCAACAAGAACTCGATCAAGATCATCGGCGAACATACCGCGCTGCACGTGCAGGGCTATTTCCAGTACGACTCGAAAAAGGCCGGTGCGGTCACGGTGTCACACCTGCGCTTCGGCGACCGGCCGATCCGCTCGACCTACCTGATCGGCGACGACGAGGCCCAGTTCGTGGCCTGTCATCAACCGAATTTCCTGACCCGCTACGACATGCTCGCCAAGGCGGCGCCGGGTGCGACCTTCCTGCTCAACAGTCCGGCCGCGCCGGACGCGGTATGGGACAGCCTGCCGCGCAGCGTGCAACAGCAGATGATCGACAAGGGACTGAAGCTGTATGTGATCGACGCCTACGGCATCGCCCAGCGCACCGGCATGGGCCGGCGCATCAACACCATCATGCAGGCCTGCTTTTTTGCCATCACCGATGTGATCGACCGCGAACTGGCGATGCGCGAGATCAAGGCGATGGTCGAGAAGACCTACGGCAGGAAGGGCCGGCGCCTGCTCGAGCGCAACTACGCCGCGATCGACGAGGCCCTGGCCGGGCTGCACGCGGTGTCCGTACCCGCGCAGCTCAGCAGCCAGATCGAGATGCCACCGGTGGTCGCGGCCAATGCGCCGGAATTCGTGCAGAAAGTGACGGCCACGCTGATCGCCGGGCGCGGCGACAGCCTGCCGGTCAGTGCGATCAGCGCCGACGGCACCTGGCCGCTCGGCACCGCCGCTTACGAAAAGCGCCAGCTGGCGCTGGAGATCCCGCAATGGGAGGTGGATCTGTGCACGCACTGCGGCAAGTGCCCACTGGCCTGTCCGCACGCGGCGATCCGCTCCAAGGTGTTTGACGAGGGCCTGACGGCCAATGCCCCGGAGGGCTTCCTGCACACCGCGGTCAAGGGCGGCAAGGACTTCCCGCCGGGCACCCACATCAGCTACCAGGTCGCCCCGGATGACTGCACCGGCTGCGGCCTGTGCGTCGAGATCTGCCCGATCCGCGACAAGCAGAACCCCAAACGCAAGGCGCTGAACATGGTGCCGGTCGAGCCTGTACGCGCCACCGAACAGTCCAACTGGGAGTTTTTCCTCGGCCTGCCGGAGTTCGACCGCAGCAAGCTCAAGGAGACCACGCTCAAGGGCGCGATGATCATGCAACCGCTGTTCGAGTTCTCCGGTGCCTGCGTCGGCTGCGGCGAGACGCCCTATATCAAGCTCGCCACCCAGCTGTTCGGCGACCGCATGCTGATCGCCAACGCCACCGGGTGTTCGTCGATTTACGGCGGCAACCTGCCAACCACGCCCTACACCACCAACCCGGACGGCCGCGGTCCGGCCTGGAACAACTCGCTGTTCGAGGACAACGCGGAATTCGGTCTGGGGATGCGCATCGCGATCGACAAACAGACCGAGCACGCACGTGAGCTGCTGCAGACGATGTCTGGTGCGATCGGCGAAGACCTGGTCGGGTCGATCCTTACCGCCGATCAGCACGGTGAGGCCGGGATTTTCGAACAGCGCACGCGGGTCGAGGAACTGAAGACCCGGCTGGCTGGCATCGACCGGCTCGCAGCGCGCAGCCTCGAAGGCATCGTCGACACGCTGGTGAAGAAGAGCGTGTGGCTGATCGGCGGCGACGGCTGGGCCTACGACATCGGCTACGGTGGGGTCGACCACGTGCTCGCCTCGGGGCGTAACGTGAACATCCTGGTTCTGGACACCGAGGTGTATTCGAACACCGGTGGTCAGACCTCCAAAGCCACGCCGCTCGGGGCCGTGGCCAAGTTTTCGGCCGGCGGCAAACCGGTGATCAAAAAGGATCTGGCGATGATGGCGATGGCCTACGGCAACGTGTACGTCGCCCAGGTGGCCTACGGTGCCAAAGACGTGCAGGTGCTGCGCGCATTCCTCGAGGCCGAGAGCTATGACGGACCGTCGCTGATCATCGCCTATTCGCCGTGTATTGCGCATGGCATCGACCTGGCGCACAACCTGCGGCAACAGGATCTGGCGGTGAACGCCGGCCACTGGGGGCTGTTCCGTTACGACCCGCGCAAGACCGACGCAGGCGAGAACCCGCTGCACCTGGACTCCAAGGAACCGAGTATCCCGTACCGCGATTTCGCTATGAGCGAGACCCGTTTCGCCGTGCTCGAACGCAGCCACCCGGAAGCCGCAAGGCGCTTCATGCAGGCGGCGCAGCACCAGACCATGGCCAAGTTCCACCTGTATGAGCAATTGGCGAAGATCGCAGTTGGTGAGCAGGACGACAATCAGCACACAGCGTAATTGAGGCCCGGGGGAAAACGGAGCGCGCCTTCGCGCCCCTTCACTGAACGAGGACCTGAACGATGAACCTGACTACCAAGTGGCTTGGCCTGGACCTGGAAAACCCCTTCGTGCCATCGGCCTCGCCGCTGTCGCGCAGTCTCGACACCGCGAAGCAGCTCGAGGATGCCGGAGCCGGTGCAATCGTCATGTATTCGTTGTTCGAAGAGGCGGTGCGTGCCGAAGAGGAGGGCATGACGCGTTTCCTGCACCACCAGGAGACCGGCCACGCCGAGGCCGACAGTTACCTGCCGAGTCACCAGGACTTTCCTGGCGAACTGGACCGCTACCTGGAACAGGTCGCCGCACTCAAGGCCACCCTGACGATCCCGGTCGTTGCCAGCCTGAACGGCGTCACCGCGAGCGGCTGGATGCAACATGCCAAAGAGGTCGCGGATGCCGGCGCCGATGCGCTGGAGCTCAATGCCTACTATGTCGCCGCCGACATCTGGGAAGAGGGCCACTATGTCGAGCAGCGCTACATCACGCTGCTCAAGGAACTGCGTGAGCAGGTCAAGATCCCGATCAACATGAAGCTGTCACCGTTTTTCAGCTCGATTGGCAATATGGTGAAGAAGCTGGAGGCGGCGGGTGTCTCCGGCGTGTCGCTGTTCAACCGCTTCTATCAGCCCGACATCGACGTCGACGGGATGCGCCTCAGGCACACCCTCACGCCGACCAAGTCTGCCGACGCGCTGCTGGCGATGCGCTGGGTGGCGATCCTGCATGGACGCACCGAGTGTTCCATTGCGGCGACCGGCGGCGTTCACACCAGTGCGGATGCGATCAAGCTGTTGCTCGCCGGCACGGACGTGGTGCACCTGTGTCACGCCCTGCTGCAACAGGGTCCGGGGCTGTTGGGAAAACTGCGGGGCGAACTGGAGGCCTGGATGGAACAACAGGGTTTTGAACAGCTGAGCGATTTCCGCGGGCGCATGAGTCAGATCAGCGTGCTCGACCCGTCGGACTACGAACGCCTCAACTACATCCGTGTGCTCGAGAGCTACAGCGCCGGCGACGGCGTTTGGCGCTGAACGCGATTGCGCCTCAGGTCAGCGGACTCTTGCGGATACCCAGGGCAGCAGTGCACTTGTCCAGTGCCAGGACGCAGAACCACAGCACCTCAACCAGCACGATGACACTGAGCAGCAGGACCAGCATGATCACCGGCGAGACGCTCATCGCGATCGCCCAGTGCATATGGAACAGGTGGGTGGCGGCGATGGCGGTAAGGCCATAGAGCGCCACGAGCTCGAGCCAGGACTGCTGCCAGTTTGACGTGGCATAGACTTTCGGTTTGTTCATGGCGGTCGACATCTCCAACGTTGTGTCTGTCATGCAATCTAGCGGCACAGGCGCAGGCATATGCGGGAACTGATTCGCAGTTTGCACATGCGGGCCCATGCGTACATCTGCGCCCTGTGTGCTGGCACACAGCCCAACGGGAACGGGACTCCCGAAGCGTCGAAGCGCTACACTGCCCTGCCCTCTGCGGAGACACCATGAAACACCTGCAGTTCGTACACTGGCTGGCCATTGCGTTCGCGATCTTTTTTGTCGCGATGGCCATTGACCCGGTTTCACGCACCGTGTGGATCGCCGAGGTCATTCCGGTCGTACTGGTGTTTCTCGGGCTGGTGTTCACCTATCGGTACTTTCGCTTCAGCAACACCGCCTATTTCCTGATGGCGTTCTGGCTGTTCTGGCACACGGTTGGCGGTCACTACACCTTCGCCAACGTGCCGTTCGAGTGGTTCAGCGAGCTGATCGGCTCAGAGCGCAACCAGTTCGACCGGATCGCGCATTTTTCGGTTGGCTTCTATGCCTACCCGACCGCCGAATGGATGCTGCGCCGTGGCCACTGCCGCTACGTGCCTGCCAATATCTTCGCACTGCTGCTGGTGATGGGTGTCGCTGCCGGTTACGAGATCATCGAATGGTGGTATGCGGTATTGGAAGGCGGCGACGCCGGGATCGAGTTCCTCGGTTCCCAGGGAGACATCTGGGACGCCCAGAAAGACATGCTGGCCGACACCCTCGGGGCGATGTTCGCACTGTTCCTGTTCGCCATCATACGGCCGGACCGCGGACCGGCAGCAACACGCAACTGAATTTCAGGCCCTGCCACGCCGGCGCGCGACCAGCACACGCAGACCCTCGAACACGAATCCGGCCAGCAGACCGAGCGCGATATTGAGCACTACGCAGGCCGCCCCGGTGAGCACGATCACCACGAGCTGGTCCGGCGCAGCACGGCGCAGACGCCTGGTCAGCGCCAGATCGGCACCGGCAATCAACAGGAGCGAGCCTACGGCCGCCAAAGGCAGCAGTTCGAGCAGGGGCAGTGCATTGGGGCCCAGCAGGAGACCCAGGGCAAGGCAACCACTCCCGAACACGGCTGGCGCCAGGCCACTGCGGGCACCGAACCGGTGCTGCACCACCAGCCCGCCTGCACCATGACACATCGGAAAGGCGCCGAACGGGGCCAGCAACAGGTTGAGCGCCCCTGAGCTCCAGGCCAGACGGTCTGACGTGATGCGTGCCCGTTCCTGCGGGAACAGGTCGGCGGCGATCGCCGCGGTGATCACGGTGGCATTGGTCAGGGTCAATGCGAGTTGCGGCAGCAGCACATCCCTGGAAGAGACCCAGAACCCCTGCAGGTCGGGCAGCTGCAGCTGCGGCAATGACAGGCTCAGCGACAGGTCGGGGAATGCCGCACCGGCCCGCAGGCCGCCCCAGACTGCGGCACCGACCACCACCAGCAAGGCCGCGAGCGGCCGGAAACGGGTGCCTTGCAGCAACAACAGTGCGGCGATGGCAATGCCGCCGATCAGCGGCTCCGCAATCACCAGCTTGATGCCGAACCAGGCGAGGTAGAGTCCGACGCCCAGTTGGATGCCGCTCAGCACGGTCTGGGGGATATGCCGCCCGAGGCGGCCCACCGCCCCGACGGCCGCCAGGACGCACAAGATGACGCCGAGCAGTATCCCGGTGGCGGCCACCTCGGTGGCTGTGAGTCCGCCGGCGATCACCAGGGCGGCAACCACCTTCATCGGCTGCACCGGCACCGGTCGGCGGTAGATCAACGCGGTGGCCCACGCAAACAGGCCGAACCCGACCAACAGGCCGACCGGGTCGAGCCGCTGCACCGCAAACATGCCGATGATCAGGGGCAGGAAGGTACCCAGATCGGCGAAGGCGCCGGACAGATCGCCGACCCACCGCGGCGCCGATGCCGCCGGTTCTGGTGCTGCGTCGCCTTTCACGCCGGGCGCTTCTCCATGCTGCTGTGCTCAGGACCGACAGTCCGCACGAAGCCTCCAGGGTCTGTGTGGTTGTACGCGCGCGATAAAAAGCGCAATCTTGCCCCTCTCATGCAAAATTTTCGTTGGGGGCGGAAAAATTGCAGGATTTCAGCGCATCCTTTGGCCTGGCGTTTCAGTTGGTGCTCGCCGCCGACCCGGACCTGCTCGAGATCATCGCGCTGTCGCTCAAGGTCAGCCTATCAGCGGTGGCCATTGCCTGCCTCATTGGCCTGCCGGTCGGGACCGCCATCGCGATGGGTCGGTTTCGCGGCCGGACCGCGACCATCATACTGCTGAACGCCCTGATGGGCCTGCCGCCTGTGGTGGTCGGCCTGCTGATCTACCTGCTGCTGTCCAACGCCGGCCCCCTGGGCTGGATGCGCCTGCTGTATACCCCTGGTGCAATGATCATCGCCCAGGCAGTGCTGATCACGCCGATCGTCGCCGCGCTGTCGCGTGAGGTGGTGGAACAGCTCCATTGCGAATACGCCGAACAGTTCCGTTCCCTGAGCGTACCGCGCAGCAGTGCGGCCGCCGCGCTGTTGTGGGACGCCCGCTACAGCCTGCTGACCGTCGCGCTGGCCGGATTCGGCCGTGCGGTCGCCGAGGTGGGTGCCGTGATCATCGTCGGCGGCAACATCGATCACCTCACCCGGGTGATGACCACCGCGATCGCTCTCGAGACGTCGAAGGGTGACCTGGCACTGGCACTGGCACTGGGCATCGTGTTGATCACGCTCGCACTGTCGGTGAACGCGGCCGTGATGGCGCTGCGCCTGACGGCGACGAGGTACGCCTATGCCTGACGGCACGACGGTATCCCAAGGTCGCACCTGGGCCGCCCCGACGGACGAGTCGGAGTGCCTCGGTGAAGCTGTCGGGCTGGTCTACCGGTCGGGCGACCGGACCCTGATCGACGGCATCGACCTGCAGATCCCACGCGCCGGCCGGACGGTCGTGATGGGCGCCAATGGTGCCGGCAAGAGCCTGCTGCTGCGCCTGCTGCACGGCCTGCTTCTGCCGTCCGCCGGTCACGTGCGGTGGGGCGGCCGCCCCCTCGACGACGCACTGCGGCAGCAACAGGCCATGGTGTTTCAGCGCCCGGTGCTGCTGCGCCGCTCGGTAGCCGCAAACATCCGGTTTGTACTCAAGCTGCGCGGCCGCGCCGATCAGGCACGCGTCGACGCCACCCTCGACGAGGTCGGTCTGGCCGCCCACGCGCACCAGCCGGCGCGCCTGCTGTCCGGTGGCGAACAACAGCGACTGGCGCTCGCGCGCGCGCTGGCCACCGATCCGCAGGTACTGTTCCTCGATGAGCCGACAGCCAGCCTGGACCCGGCCTCGACGGCAGCGATCGAGACGATCGTCAACCGCGCCCACGCCAGGGGCACCAAGATCATGTTCGTCACCCACGACCTCGGTCAGGCACGACGCCTGGCCGACGACGTCATTTTCCTGCACTACGGGCAGCTTGCAGAGCAATCGCCGGCGCAGCGTTTTTTCGACGACCCGGTGTCGCAGGCAGCCCGCGACTACCTCGATGGCCGCCTCGTCATCAGGAAATCATCAAAGTAGAGAGGAGCACCCGATGTTCAAGACCCGTCTGGCCCGCATTGCACCGATCGTGTTGCTCGGTTGCGCCATGCTGTCCGTGCCCGCGCTGGCCGAAGAGAAATCCATCCTGGTGCAGTCGACCACCTCGACCGCCAACTCGGGACTGTACGACGACATCCTGCCGATCTTCACCGCGAAGACCGGCATCAAGGTCCATGTGGTCGCGGTTGGCACCGGTCAGGCGATCAAGAACGCCCAGAACGGAGACGGCGACGTGCTGCTGGTGCACGCCAAGGCCTCGGAGGAGAAGTTCGTCGCCGAGGGCTGGGGCGTGGAGCGCTTCGACGTGATGTACAACGACTTCATCATCGTCGGTCCGGCGGCCGACCCTGCCGGCATCGCCGGTTCGAAAGACGCCGCCGCGGCGATGAAGACAATCGCCGACAGCAAGTCGCTGTTCGCCTCGCGCGGGGACAACTCGGGCACCCACAAGAAAGAGGTCAGCCTGTGGAAGGACGCCGGGGTGGACACCGCCGCCAGCAGCGGCGACTGGTACCGTGAAACCGGCTCCGGCATGGGGGCCACGCTCAATACCGCCGTCGGAATGGGCGCCTATGCGATGACCGACCGCGGCACCTGGATCAGTTTCAAGAACAAGGGCGACTACCGGATCGTGGTCGAGGGCGACGACAAGCTGTTCAACCAGTACGGCGTAATCCTGGTCAACCCGGCCAGGCACCCGAACGTCAAACAGGCCGAGGGACAGGCATTCATCGACTGGATCACCGGCGACGAGGGGCAGGCGGCGATCGCCGCTTACATGCTGGACGGCCAGCAGCTGTTCTTCCCCAACGCCAGGCGCTGAGCGCTGGCCAGGGGTGGCCGCCGCGGGAGGTGTCGGCCGCCGTCGGCTCAGGCACCGTTGAAATGGACTGTGCCGAGCGTGCGCACGTCGTAGCCGGCAAAGGTGGACGCCCTGGTCTCGAAGGTTGCTGAACGACAGAAATCCAGCAAGCGCTGCAGCGGCGGATCGAACCAGGCCGCACGATCGACCAGCAGGTCGTATCGCTCACGCAGCAAGGGGACAAACCCGAGTCGCAGCTGCTCGGCCATCGCGCGCAGGCCGAGCGTGGCGTCGGCGCGCCCCTCGAGCACCGCCAGCGCGGCGTCCGACTCGGTGCGCGCGGTATCCATCCAATCGATGTCGCGCGCCTCCAGACCGGCCTGTTCGATCAACTGCAGCAACAGCACCTGGCTGCCGGCGCCGCCCTGGCGCGGCACCACCCTGCGACCCTTCAGCGCCTTGAGATCGGCGAACGCCGCCTCGCGGCCGGGCGCCACGATCAGGCCGCGCTCGCGCCACGCGAACTCGACCAGTGCCACCGGGGCATTGGTGAATCGCGCCTCGATGGCCGGCACATTCCAGGTGCCGGTCGCAGCGTCGAACACATGCAGGCCGCTGGCGACACCCTCGCCGCGCGCGAAGCGATCCAGGCCGTCGAGACTGCCATCCAGCAGGGTCGCCAACCCACAGCCCGACTCGCGCAACGCCCATTCGAGCAGCGGCTCGTAGCTGCCGAGAAACACCGCAGGGCGGTGCATCGCCTTCGCCTGGCCACCACCCGAGCTCTCACGTGCCAGCCAGGCCTCGATCTCGCGACGCGGAAACAACAGCTTGCCCATCGCACGTGAACACGGCACCTGACCGGAAGCCGCGAGGTCGTAAACCTTGCGCTCCTTGATGCGCAGCATCTCCGCCAATTCGCGGGTGGTCAGGTACTCGGTCTCTTGTTGCGACATGGGCGGCGAAGGGGTTCCTTGCAGGGGGCGAACGGTTTTGCCTGATATCGGACGCCAGTCTACA
Source organism: Chromatiaceae bacterium (assembly GCA_024235415.1). Taxonomy (GTDB): domain Bacteria; phylum Pseudomonadota; class Gammaproteobacteria; order Chromatiales; family Chromatiaceae; genus Thiosocius. The sequence continues at coordinate 154,167 of JACKML010000007.1, forward strand.
TGGCGCGGATGCTTTGCTCAGCCCAAGCCGTAGATACGCGGCAGCAACCAGGAGAAAACCGCCCACATGATAAACGTCAGCGGCAGACCCACCCGCAGGAAATCGGTGAAACGGTAACCACCGGCACTCATCACCAGCAGGTTGGTCTTGTACGCAATCGGCGTCGCATAGCTCATGTTTGCCCCAAACAGCACCGCGAGCACGAACGGCTCCTCGGCCAGGCCGAGCTGGCGCGCAATGCCAATCGCTATCGGGGTGCCGATCAGCGCGGCCGCGTTGTTGGAAACGATGTTGGTCATCAACGCCATCAGCAGCATCAGGCCGCTCAGAAGCCAGGCCGGCGAGGCCCCCTCGGTGGCCATCACGAACAGCTGTGCGAGGTAGTCCGCCGCACCTGTCTTGAGCAGCGCGGCACCCAGCGCCAGACTGGCGACAACAATCAGGATCACCTGGGTGTTGAGCGCGCGGGCCGCATCACGCCAGCTCAGACACGATGTCGCCAACATCAGCAACACGCCGGCCAGCGCACTGAATACGATCGGCAGCACGCCGAACGCGGCGCTGAGGATGATCCCGGCCATGATCGCCAGCGCGAGCGGCGCGCGGCGCGTACTCGGCAGATCGGCGGTCGCGTCCAGCACCAGCACATCCCCACGTTGCTTGAGTTCGGCAATCTGTTCGCTTGGTCCCTGGATCAGCACGACGTCACCAACCCGCAGGCGCACGTCGTGCACCCCGGCGCGCAACGCCTGCAGATGCCAGCCCGCACGGTGCAGTGCCAGGGTCAGCAGCTGGTAACGCTCGGCAAAGCGCGATGCCGACAGACTGGTGCCTTCCAGCGTTGAGCCCTGGATGACCACCACTTCGGCCAGCTGCTGGTCATCGGCGTGCAGCGGGTGGTCATCATCGACCGGACTGTCACCCGAATACAGCGTGGCGCCGAGCGCACTCTCGTATTCCTTCAGGTTTTCCGCCGTGTCACTGAGCAACAGCCGGTCACCAGCCCGCAGCACTGCATCCGGCAAGGGCAGAAGATAGGTCTGCTCGCCACGCAGTACCCGTGACACCTTCATCTCAGCGCCGGCCTTGGCGACCACGTCGGCCAGGCTCTTTCCGTCCGCGAAACTGTCTTCGGGGATCAGCAGCTGGGTGGCAAACACCCGTGGCGAGGCATCGCCGAGGTCGGTCTGCCGGTGCGGCAGCAAGCGCGGCGCGATCAGCCACAGGTACAGCATCGCCACACTGGCCGCAATCGCCACCGGCACAAAGAAATCGAACATCTGCAGACGGCGCATACCCAGATCGCTGGCCACGCTCACGACCAGCAGATTGGTCGAGGTCCCGATTGTCGTACTCATGCCGCCGACCAGGGTCGCAAAGCCCATGGGCATCAGTACCCCGGAAGCCGGGGTCCCGGTGCGCAACGACACGCCGATCAGGATTGGCAGCAGCAGGACCACGATCGGCACATTGTTGACGAAGGCACTGAGCCCACCGCCAATCAACAGGGTCAGCAACAGCGACAGCGACGGAGCCACCCCCCATGCGCGCGCCAGCAGGCGACCCACGGGCTCAAGCGCGCCAGTGCGCACCAGGCCCTGACCGGCGATCATCAGGGCACACACCGCGACCAGTGCCTCGTGGCCGAATCCAAGCAGGAAGTCGCTGGCGTGCAGCACCTTGCCCTCCTGCTCGAACGGAAACAACTCGAAGCCCAGTGTCAGCACGACCAACACGAACAGGCTCGAGGTCTCGAGCGCGATGCGCTCGCGCGTGAACAACACCAGTGCAAGGAGGGTCAGCAGCAGCACGGCGAGTGCGTGCGAATTGGGTGGAGCAAGCCATTCCATGTCGATCAAAAACCTCGTGCCGACTCGCGCCAGGGGGAAACGGGACCATGCCTCATAGCATCAAGGATAGATGCGCGGTGGCTGTGCCGCACCTCGGGGCCCACACCACGTCATCGCGTCGATCAGATATATTGGCGTTGGCGGAAACCTACACTCAACCAGGATTCATGGTGCCACACACAGCCGCCGGCACGCGGGTAAAGGCCATGCAGAGAAATCCCATTTCGGTCGCAGTGCGGGGAGGTGACCGATGAGTCTCCTGACCCATGCCCAGGGTATCGAGCAGATGCTCGCGGACATCCGCACCGAGGCCCTTTACACACGCGACCTGATTGGCCGCGACGCGTTCGGTGCGCGCGTGATGTCAGCGCTGGCGAAGGTGCCTCGCGAGCAGTTCGTACCCGAGGCGCTGCGCGCGGCGGCTTTCGACGACGGTCCACTGCCTATCGGGCACGGACAGACGATCTCGCAGCCCTATATCGTCGCGCTGATGACAGACCTGCTGGCAACGCAAGCGGACCACCGCGTGCTCGAGATCGGCACCGGCTCCGGCTACCAGACTGCGGTGCTGTCGCTGTTGTGCCGGCAGGTATACAGCATGGACCTGATCCCGGACCTGACCAGGACGGCGGCGGCGCGCCTGACGCGTCTCGGTTACCACAACGCCGAGTTACGCAGCGGCAACGGTTACGCCGGCTGGCCCGAACACGCCCCGTATGACGGCATCATCGTGACCGCCGCAGCCACGCATATCCCACCGGCCCTTGTCGATCAGCTCAGGCCTGGCGGCAATCTGGTTATCCCGGTCGGGCCACCGTACCTGTCGCAGGACCTCAAGGTCGTGCACAAGGACGACCACGGAAGTGTAACGACACGCAGCATGCTCGGCGTCGCCTTCGTGCCACTGGTCGATCACGAGCAGATAGGCTAAGCCGCTGACCCGTTACTTCCCGGGAAAGCGTGCAACATAGACCTGCAGGCGCTCCCAGCCGACCAGAAGGTGCGCCTCGAAGCGGTCCAGGCCGCGCAGCACCGTTTCGTCGCCAAACAGGCGCAACCCGACATACAGCAGGCCGAGGCCGAAAATCGCCGACAGCGTGCGCTTGAGACCACGACCGAAGGCGCGCAGCACGCTGTCGCTGAAGGTCCGCGACAGGCTCGGCGGCTCGATCCGCGGACGACGCCGTGACGCGACCTCGTCGAACACCCGTTCACCGAGGTCGCGCAGCACCTGTGCCGGCGACTCGGCCGGCGCCGCCGGCGGTGAGCGCTTGTCGTTCAATGACGGACACAGGGTGCACAGGCGCTCCGCCAGCTCGCGCACCTCGGCATCCCAGTGGCGGTCGCTCATGATGGCCGCCTGCATCCGGCTGAGACGGCGGATACTCGGCGGCAGCGCGTCGGCGGCCGGCATCTCTGCTCCCCCGACCAGGATCGGGATCACCAGCTTGTCCTGTGCCAGCGCCGCCTCGATCTCCGAGCGTACCCAGTCGGTCGGGTCGAACAGGCGCGAACCCGATCCCTGCGCCGACGTACCGGCCCACTGCCGCCCGATTACCACCAGCAGGGCCTCACTGGCGGCGATGGCGCGGTGCAGCACGTCGGTGAAGTCGCTGCCGATCGGGATCTCGATGTCGCGGAACACACAGTCCGGCCCCAGGATCTCGATCAGGTCGTCCGCCAGCCGGCCGGCAAAGCCCTGGCTGTCATCGCGCCGGTAACTGACGAAAACCCCTGCCATGATCGAATGCGCCCTCCCGCGTCACTGCCGCTGCCGATACTAACCCGTCGCACCGCCGTCGGTGCAGCGGGCCTAGCCAACCGACGCCTGGTACAGATGCAGTACACCGACATCGATCGCCAGCATCAGTAACGTGAAACTGCCGTTCCAGCGCAGGAAACCACGCGAATCGATGCCGAACCGCCCCTGCATCGCCAGGTGCATACCGGAGAACGGCGAGCTGCTCACCCCGGCCGCCCAGCTCATCAGGTAGGTGATGCCCATCAGGTTGGGGTCCGGCGCGAGCGGCGCGAGGATACCGTGCGCGGTGGCGATGCTGATCACCGGGTGCACGCCGGCGGCCGAAACGGCGACCATCAGCAACAGCAAGATGCTCGCCTGGGTCGCGCCGAATTCGAGCAGATCCAGCGTCCAGCCGCTGCTCTGCACCGCGCTGGCGATGCCGGCGGCCAGCACCCCGGCGGCAAGGAACAGCATCAGCTCGCCGGACATGCGCGGCAGGCCGCTCTGCACCTGCGTGACAAACCGTGTAGCGGCGTCCGAGCGGTGACGTGCCGTCAGCACCACCAGGGTCAGGCCCAGTGCGGTCGCGCTGATCAGGCTGAGGATCGGGATCGCCGGCAGCAGCGCGTGTGCCGTCATCACCAGGGTCGCCAGCAAACCCGGAACCCACAGGGCGCCGAAATGCATCGGGTAACCGACGAACGCTGCCGCTTCCGGCCAGCGCGAAAGCTGCCAACCGGCCAGCAGCAGGCCGATCGCGGCCAGCGGCAGGCCGACGCTCGACAGGGTGACCAGCTGTGCGCCCGGTGCGTTGGTCAACGCGATCCCCATCGCGGCAAAGAAAGGTGACCAGTGCGAGGCCAGGGCGAAACCGCGAGACAGCACCGCCGCCTGCAGCGGTGTCATCGGGTGACGCCGCGACTGGCGGTCGCCGAGGATCATCACCGCCGACAGATTGATCACCGAACCGAACAGGTGCACGCCGAACAGGGTGCGCCACAGCGCCGCGCGGCCGCGCGGATCGGCCTCGCCGGCATCCACCTCGGGCAGGCTGATCAGGCGCAGGAAGCTGACCGCGGTCAGCATTGCCAACAACGCCTGGTTGGTGCTCAGTGCCTTGTCCAGCTGCGCATCGCCCCCGTTCAGCCACGCATACAGCAGGCCGGCGAGACCGACAGCAAACATCGCCAGGGTCTGGGTCCGCTGCAGACCGGACACCCGGCTGGCGAGCAGTACCCCGGCCAGCCAGAACACGGCCCCAGGCACACCGCGGGGGACACCGAGGCCGATGCCATTGGCCACTGACAGCGCGATAGCGGCGAGCATCAGCCAGCCGGCAAGCGTGCCGACGCCGGGTGCCGGGAGTTGGGAGGACGTCGCATTCATCGGCGCAAAGCATATCGTCCATGCGCAGCGATTTGGCGGCCGATCCGCCGCAGCCAGCTAATCGCCGACAATTTTTGGGCTAACCCGGCGGCGAATACCGCTAAAATCCGCGCCTGAGCCATTGCCGGCAGGTCGCCCGCGCCCCGGCCACGCAACCCTTCGAGGAAAGCCGTATGAATACCCCTGCACCGACCGAACTGAACCTGCACCGCATCTCCCGCGTACTCGAGATCAGTTTCGATGACGGCGCCAACTACAAGCTGCCCGCCGAATACCTGCGGGTTTACTCGCCGTCGGCCGAGGTCGCCGGTCACGGCCCGGGACAGCGCAAGGTGCCACTGGGCAAGGAAGGCGTGAACATCGACCGCATCGAACCGGTCGGCAACTATGCCGTGGTGTTGCACTTCGACGACGAGCACAACACCGGCATCTACGCCTGGGAAACCCTGTACAATCTGGGCAAACACTACGACGACCTGTGGGCGCAGTATCTCGAGGAGTTGAAGGAGAAGGGCTACACGCGCAAGGAGCCCGCCGCCTGATCTCCGGCCCTGCGTCCACGGTGCACCCCAGGACACGCCCGTGACAGACAAACGGCACAGCACACACTTTGGTTTTCGCACCGTGGATACGGGCGAGAAGGCCGGCCTCGTGCGCGGCGTGTTCGACTCGGTGGCATCCCGGTACGACGTGATGAACGACCTGATGTCGCTCGGCGTTCACCGCCTGTGGAAGCGCTTTGCGATCGAGCTGGCGGGCGTGCGTCCGGGCCAGCGTGTACTCGACCTGGCGTCGGGCACCGGTGACCTTGCCGACCGCTTCGCCGACCTGGTCGGTCCCGACGGACTGGTGCTGATGACCGACATCAATGCCGCGATGCTCGGTGTCGGCCGCGACCGCATGGTCGACCGCGGGCATGCCGGCAACCTCGCCTACGCGCAGGTCAACGCCGAGGCCCTGCCGTTCCCCGACGACACCTTCGACCTGGTCACGATCGCGTTCGGCCTGCGCAACGTCACCCACAAGGAAAAGGCGCTGGCCGCGATGTACCGAGCGCTCAGGCCGGGTGGCCGCGCGCTGGTGCTGGAGTTCTCCAAGCCGCTGAACAAGCCACTGGAAAAGCTCTACGACCTGTACTCTTTCCACATCCTGCCGCGCATGGGCGAACTGGTGGCGAAGGACGCCGAGAGCTACCGCTACCTGGCCGAGTCGATCCGCATGCACCCCGATCAGGAGACCCTCAAAGGCATGATGGAGCAGGCCGGCTTCGATCGCTGCGATGTGCACAACATGACCGGCGGCATCGTCGCGGTGCATCGCGGGTTCAAACTGTGAACCGAGTCCGGGACGCCAGTCTGGCCCGCTAGACAGCAGGATCCGTATGGACGTCGCTATGCCCTCCCCGTCCCTCCCATCGCGCCGTCGCGGCGCTGTCTGTGCCGCGCCCGCGAGCCGGATGCACCTGTCATGAGCATCCGCGATTTCGCCCTGGAGAGTCTCGAACAGGCCATCAACCGGCTCCTGGACCGGGATCCCGATGCCTGCCGCCGGCTCGCCCGGCTGCACGGCCATGTGATCCGCATCGACCTGCGGGGCACCGGCCTGCAGCTGCATTTCGTCCCCACCCACGACGGTCGCCTGCAGCTGCTCGGCAGCATCGAGGGCGAGCCCGACTGCACGCTGTCGGGCAGCCCGATCGACCTGGTCCGCGCCGGCGACAAGACCGACGGGCCGGCACAGCTGTTTGCCGGCCACGTACGCATCGATGGCGACAGTGGCATCGCGCAGCGCTTCAGCGAGGCCCTGGCCGGCATCGATATCGACTGGGAAGAACAGCTGTCGCACCTCACTGGCGATATCGCCGCCCACGAGATCGGCCGTGCCGCGCGCGCGGTGCAGCGCGAGGGCGAACGCATCGGGCGCAGCAGCCGCGAGAACCTGTCGGAATACCTGACCGAGGAGGCGCGGCTGTTGCCGCACCGCTTCGAGGTCGAGGCATTTCTCGCCGATGTCGACACCCTGCGCGACGACGTCGAACGTGTCGAAGCGCGCATCGCCTTGCTGGAGCAGCGCCGTCGCGGAGATGCCACATGATCCCGGTGCGTGAGAGCCTGCGCGTCGCGCATATCGGCTGGGTGCTGATGCGCCATGGCCTGGACGAGATCGTGCTGGCGGCGCACCTGTTCCGGCCGATCCGCTTCTTCCGTTTCCTGTCACCGTTCTACTGGGGCAACAAACCACCGCGCGGCGTGCGCATCCGCCGCGCGCTCGAAGACCTGGGGCCGATCTACGTCAAGTTCGGTCAGATCCTGTCGACCCGGCGCGACCTGCTGCCCGACGACATCGCCGTCGAGCTGGCGAAGCTGCAGGACCAGGTACCGCCGTTCCCTGGCGAACGCGCCAAGTCGATGGTCGAAAAGGCCCTTGGCAAGCCGGTCGAGGAGCTGTTTGCGGCATTCGAGACGCAACCACTGGCCTCGGCCTCGATCGCGCAGGTACATGCGGCGACCATGCACGACGGCCGCAAGGTCGTGGTCAAGGTGGTCCGCCCGGGTATCCAGAAGACCATCCAGCGCGACATCGACCTGATGTTCACGATCGCCCGCCTGGCGCGCAAGTATTCACGCGACGCGCGGCGGCTGCGGCCGGTCGAGGTGGTCGAGGAATACAACAAGACCATCCACGACGAGCTCGACCTGCTGCGCGAGGCCGCCAACTGCACCCAGCTGCGGCGCAACTTCAGCGATGGCAGGCTGCTGTATGTGCCCGAGGTGTTCTGGGACCTCACGCGCGAGAACGTGATGGTGCAGGAGCGCATCTACGGCATCCCGGTCGACCAGGTCGACGAGCTGGTCGCCGCCGGCGTCGACATGAAGGCACTGGGCGAGCGCGGCGTCGAGATCTTCTTCACCCAGGTGTTCCGCGACAACTTCTTCCACGCCGACATGCACCCGGGCAACATCTTCGTGCGCCCCGACGGCACCTACATCGGCGTCGATTTCGGCATCATGGGCACCCTGACCACCGCAGACCAGCGCTACCTGGCGGAGAACCTGCTCGCGTTCTTCCATCGCGACTACCGCAAGGTGGCCGAGCTGCACGTCGAGTCCGGCTGGGTGCCGCGCGACACCCGGATCGAGGACTTCGAGGCGGCGATCCGCACCGTGTCCGAGCCGATCTGGGAGAAGCCGATCAGCGAGATCTCGTTCGGCCATTTCCTGCTGCGCCTTTTCCAGACCGCGCGCCGCTTCAACATGGAAGTGCAGCCGCAGCTCGTACTGCTGCAGAAGACCCTGCTCAACATCGAGGGCCTGGGCCGCATGCTGTACCCACAGCTCGATCTGTGGAGCACCGCCAAGCCGTTCATGGAGCGCTGGATGTCCGAGCAGGTCGGCCCGCGCGCCTTCATCCGCCGCGTGCGCGAGACCCTGCCGCAGATCTCCGAAGACCTGCCCGAGGTGCCGCTGCTGGTGCACCGCGTGCTGCGAAAGGCGGTCGATGGCGATCTGAAGATCCAGTGGCAGTCGGAGCAACTGGAACAGGTGCGCGAAGAGATCCGCGCCGGCAATCGCCGCACCCAGACCACGCTGGCCGGCGGCACCCTGGCGCTGGCGGCCACGCTGGTGGTCGGCCTTATCGAGCCGGCCGTGCTCGGCTTCAACCCACTGTGGCTGGGCGCCGGTTGCGGCGGTGCAGGCCTGTTGCTGCTGGCGTGGGGCGTCAGCCGCTAGACGCGTTTACGCAGGGAGATTTCGGCATGGGCAACTCGTTGCAGGATCAGCTTCTGAAGGCGGGCCTGATCGATCAGAAAAAGATCGATGCGGCACGCCAGGACAAAAAGAAGGCACGCCCGCCCAAGCCCGCCAAAAAGGCCAGGGCCGCCGCAGCGAAGCCGCAACCGACCCCCGAGCAGCTTGAAAAGGCGGCGCGCGACCGGGAACTGAACGAGCAGCGCAACGAGGTGCAGCGCCAGCGCGCCGTCGCCGCCGAGGTGCGCCAGCTGGTCCGCAACAACCGCCACCCGCGCAGCGAGAGCGAGGACGACAAGCCGTTCCACTTCGAGAACAAGGGCAAGGTGAAACGCATCTACGTCTCGGCACAGACCCACAAGCTGATCGCCGACGGCAAGCTGAAAATCGTCAACGACAACGGTGTGTTCGAGCTGGTGCCACCCGACATCGCCGAGAAGATCCGCCAGCGCAACCCCAGCCTGGTGATCGACCTGCCCGAGGACAAGGGCCCGGACGCCGACGACCCCTACGCGCAGTTCCAGGTACCCGACGACCTGATGTGGTGAGTGCGGCGATGCCTGGCGGCGTCTCAACCCCCGGCACCAGCACACCGACCGCCACCAATTCGAGCCTGGTGCGCACGTGGCACCGGTCGCTTCCCTGACAGGAAAACCAAGGCCTTGCAGAATCTGCCAAGTGACGGCCGTATGGCGCGTTTCGCTGCATAATGCGGCGGAGGGCGTAGATAGGCAGAATCTGCCTATCTCATTTCAGGCAGTCACTGCCTATCTAGCTGTTAGATTTCAAAAAATGGCATCCCAAGCTTTTCAAACCTTTGAACATGCGATTCAAGATGCGGTTGATTTGCTCAATCACTTCGATGCCTTGAATACCAATCCACCGCCGCCAGAAATCGAAGTCTTAAAACGCGCTAGTCTGGTCATGGCGTTGGCTGCATTGGAAACTTACTTCGAAGATCGGCTGATAGAAGCCGCAGAAAAGGTCTCGGGCGGTCCGAATGGTGAACCGCACTTGGCTCAGTTTTTCAGAGATTCGCTTGCGAACGATTTGAAGGTATTTCATACGCCGAGCACGGATAGGGTAAGGCCCATCTTCAAAAAGTATCTCAATCTCGATATCACTGAAGCTTGGTCATGGAACAATTTTGAGCCTACGCAGGCCAGAAAGGAGCTCAACGCACTTGCGAAGAAACGGGGAGATATCGCGCATCGATCGTGGCGTCCCGTTGCGGGAGAGGCGCAGCCGGCAGCCCACGCCGTTAAGCGCGATGATCTCCGCAAGCATATTCACTTCGTCAAACAGGTGGCTACGGTAACCGATGCGTACTTGGAAGAAAAAATCTAACAAGGCGGTCAAGCCGTTCGCCTGCGGCTCACTCGGACGTTCAGCACTCCGCGCCTGCTCGGGCATGGCTTCGCCATTGTTGCCCGATCAGTCGCTCCATACTGAACGCCGCTTACCTGGGCGTTAAGACGAAGAATGAGTCCTGAATTTGTAACTATTTTGGAAGAAAGAGAACAGCTGGGACTCTGGTTTATCCTGCTGCCCATCTGTTTGGGATTCCTGGCTTTGATTGTTTCAGCAGTAAAAGCTCGGAAGGGCATCGCGTTGATTTGCATTGCTCTCCTGGCAATAGCTTCTGTTGCAATACCTACTATTATGGGTGGTTTCTGGTGGTCCGAGTTAAGCGACGTTGCCACAAGTCATGAAGATAAAGAATGGATATTCGATCATGATGGCGGACTAATAATTGCACCCCTCTCTGCGACCCTGATGGCTACTGTATTTTGGATAATCGCGGTATTGCTTTTATCTATTCGGATTGTGATTGCACGAATTCGGAAGACCAAAGAGAAAAAGAGCAATATCTTGACGCCAATGAGTCATCCTAACACTCGCATGCAGCCTGATGCGGCAAAGCCGCGCCGCTGATGCGAAGCATTATATTCAGGAAAGAGAATGATGGAAGAAAGTAGATCTGCGATAGGCTTCATCGGCATAACCGTTGGAGCTGTTGCGCTATTGATGGCAATCGTTCATTTCTGGATGGGTCCGATTTCTCCCCAACCAAGCATGTAGAAAACTATCGCAGAAAAGGCGGTGGCGATTAAGAACGCCACGATTGCCGCAATTAAAGGCGAAAGAATTGAAGAAGAAGTCGCGCCGAGAGGTATCGATCTCGATCACGGAGTGCGAATCATTACTAGTGATGTCGGTGGTTTGGCGGTAATTTTGGGTATTGTCTGCTTCGCTAAAAGGGAGCCGCTTCGTGTCGGAGGGGGTGCGGCCTTTCTTGGAGGCGCTGCAATTGCGTTCCAATTTGCTGTGATTGCGCTTGGTGCAATCGTGCTGGCCATCCTGATTGGAACTGTGCTCTCACAGATCGGCATTGAGTAGAAAGATAACAAGTCAAAAGAGCTTAGTAGTGGTACCGAAGCTGAGCGATGAATACAGAGTCATTGTCAGTTCGGTAAACGAGCCGGTGCTCGCCGTCGATTCGGCGTGACCAATAGCCGGAAAGTGCGTGTTTCAATGGCTCGGGTTTCCCAATCCCTTCAAATGGCGCTCGCTGTATGTCCGATATGAGTTGGTTGATTCGATTCAGCGTTTTCTTGTCGGTCTTCTGCCAATAGAGGTAATCGCCCCATGCGTTTTCCGAAAAAATCAGCTTCATTCGGTCAACGCGCGTTCGGAGCCACCGCCGGCATCAAGTTCGTTCACCGAATCCAGGAGGCGGCGGGCATTCTTCGGGTTGCGAAGTAGGTAAGAGGTTTCCTCAAGAGCCTGAAAATCTTCGAGCGAGAGCATCACAACGGAGCGATCGTTTTTCTTGGTAATGATCACGGGTTCGTGGTTTTCACAAACGGAATCAATGGTTTGCGCCAACGTGGCTCGGGCTTTTGTGTAGGTGATCGCGTCCATAAGGGCGGCCTCGCTAATATGTACAACAAGTTGTACAGAATGGTAGGCGCGCGTGGCAAGCCGGTCAATCTGCAACAGGACGCCTTCGTCCCGATCCGCTTCGACAGACAGATCCTGCCCGGTACCTTCGAATGACGAAACATTCATGCGTTCATGCAGCACACGGATGATTTCGGGGGTTTGGCCAGAGGCGAGCTGGTGAAAGATCAGAGGGCTACTTACAGGAAACATCCGATAACCTGAACGGAAATGGTTGCAGGATTGGCCAAGCTCGGAGTTGTCGGCCAATTGATCGAACGCTCGGTCAAGTTCAGTCAGGTAACGATTGCGCTGTTCACGATCCCAAGTCTGCTCCGTGTACCTGGCTATCCCGTTCAAATCCGCCCGAGCGGCGGCTTTTGCGCAGAATTTGGGGCACTAAGGGCTTTCGCTATCCAATTCCTCAATCCGGCCACTAAGCGAGTACTCTACAAAATCGCTTGCCCCGCCTTCATCAAGCATCTTCCGAAGGGTGGAGAACTTGGTTTTTTCTTCCTCTTCGAGCAGGCGCAGTCCCGCGCGCACGATCTCGCTGGTAGAGGCATAGCGGCCGCTTTGCATTTGCTTGGTAATGAAGGAGTCGAAGTGCTCGCCAAGGGTAATGCTCGTGTTTTTGCTCATTGGGCCGGCCCCCAATAATTACCAATATTCGGTACTATAGGCAGGCATAACTTCAACTCGGACACGGCAAAATCGGCACGCCAATTCCGTTGTTCCGGTGATTTTGGCGTTATAAGTAATCAAATGAGCAGAATCATCATTTTATTGTTCGTTGCGGTTTTGGTGGGTTGCAGTAAGTCGCTCGATATTCAGCTGGAACCCGAAGTGAGCTTGTTTCTTAACAACGATGCGGAGCAGCGAATACGGCTCACCCAAGAGGATGAGGTATATGTGATTCTTGATGAATGGCTGCATGAGAACAGATCCGGCTGGTACGCCACATCTGGCCGTTATCCTGGCGGCGTGTATATAAAATCCGGAAAACATGGCATCCAGGTCACTGAGCAACACGTGGTGATTTACTCAACGACAAGCAACGAACCAAGAGCGATATATATTCAAGGCATCAAAAGAGGCGAGTTAAGTAGAATTAGAAATCATGAAAAATAATCTCGCAGCAAGTCACCCCCTCCAGTTGGCCACCAAAAGACAATAGGCACACATCGTGCTGATTTCGGCCCATGCGTTGAATGAGAGCAACAGCTGACTGGGACACGGTCGGATCAGCAATCCGCCAGACGTTTTGCTGATTGCTGATGCGAAACGGTTGAGCAGGAAGAAATGATACTGCGCTACTCGTTACTGTGGTTTGTACTGGCTATTATCGCAATAGCGAATGGAATATTGCGCGAACAGACGTATGGCCGAATTCTTTCGGACCTGTCTGCACATCAATTATCCACGGTGACAGGCGCAATATTTTCGGGGTTGTTCGTTTACCATGTTCATCGGGGCTGGCCGATCGGGTCTTCAGGTCAAGCCTGGAGTATCGGCACCATATGGCTTGTATCGACCATTATCTTCGAGTTCGGGTTTGGCCATTATATTGTGGGCCATTCCTGGAGCCATTTACTCAATGACTACAATGTTCTTCAAGGAAGGGTGTGGTCATTGTTTCTGGTTTGGATATTTGTCATGCCAGCGTTAGTACACAAGTATGCCTAACATCTACGAGCTGTACGATCGCGTAATTCCACGAACTCCCTTTCGGTCACCAGGGGCCAGTGTCCTATGAAATGTTTACTGCTGCGTTCACTGCTTGCGTGTGCCGTGGTCTGTTCGGCTGGCGCTGCTGCGCAGGACAAGCCACGTGTCGATTATCTCAGCCTGGCCCAGGGCGCCATTCCGGTCGCCATCGAGGGCGACGCGAAAGCGATGAAGGTGGGGATGGACCATGCGCTGCTGGCGATCGATGGCGACGACGGCGGCTTCGTGATGATGCTCAAACCGGGCAGCGCGCAAAGCAAGGTCGTGATCGTCTACGCGCTGCCCGCACTGACGACGTTCGATAGCTTCGTGATTCCGAACGTGCGCGAGACACCGAGCCCCTCGCAGACCTTCTTCAGGGACGTCGAGATCGCTGGATCGGATACTGGCAGCGAGGGGCCTTTCGAGGTGCTGGCCAGTGCGACCCTGAAAGTGCACGACCAGGCCGGGCAGACGACCACGATTCCGGCCAGCGGGGACCGGCCGGTGCGCTGGCTGCGGCTCACGCTGTCGGGCGGACTCGATATCCAGCGCGACAAGACCTTCTTCGAATTCAGCGAGATCATCGGTCACGGCGTGCAGGCAGCGGTGCCGCTTTCGGAGGCGTTCAGCGGCAAGTGGAAGGGTCGCGGGGTCCTGCTCGAACTCAAGCAGGACGGCGTGCGCGTGACCGGCTGCTATGACGGCGTCGGCGATCTCGCCGGCACGGTCGACGGCAACCTGGTGCGCGCGACCGGCACATCGCGCAAGGGCGCGATCCCGAGCGCCTTCGTGCTGACCGTCGGCGCCGATGGCGGGATCTTCGGCGTACGCTCGACCAACGGTGCACCTTTCCGGCTGTACACCGGAGATGCCGCACCGAAGCTCAAGACGGAGTGCTCTGCGCAGCCGGTACAGCAACTCGGTTGCGGCTCGATCATCCACGGCATCGCCTTCGATTTCGACTCGGCGGCCATCCGGCCGGAATCCAAACCGTTGCTCGATGCCCTGTTTGCCGGTCTGCAGGCCTCGACCACATCAGCACTCACGGTGGTCGGACATACCTCCAGCGAGGGTTCGGACGCCTACAACGACGATCTATCACGACGCCGTGCCGAATCGGTCGTCACAGCCATGGTCGCGCGCGGCATCGACCCGGCCCGCCTGTCGGCCGAGGGCCGCGGCGAGCAGCAGCCGATCGCGGACAACACCACGGAGACGGGCCGCTCGATGAACCGGCGCGTCGAGATCGCCTGCCGCTGAAAACCGCGCCCGGGTTTCGCGAAACCCGGGCCGGCTGCGTAAACTTGTGAGCCCTGACTGCAACCTCGCGGCATCACCCCGCCCCCGGACGAACCCAACATGATCCAGGTCGTACTCCGCATCGCCATCTGGCTGATCGTACTCGGCATCGGCTACTGGCTGATCGGCCCACAGGTGCTCGATTCCTCAGACGACGCCAGCCCGTTCAAGAGCGCATCGACGCTGTATCTGCCGCCGCCCAGGCCGCCTCGCCTCGCCGAGTACGAGGCCCTGGCGCAGGGACGGCCTCTCCGTCCTGAAGAGATGTCCGACTACCGTGCACTCGACGAGGCGCGCAAGGCGACGTTCTGGCAACAGCAGGGCGAGTCGGTGGACGCGGCCCTGGCCGGGGTCAAGACGGGACGCCGACAGCATCTGGTCACGTTGCTGCAACAACGCGGTGCGGCCAATGAAGAGATCGCCACCTTCCTGCTGGTCGCAGGACGCGACCACCCGGATCTGCTGAAAGACCGCGAGTAGGACACCGTCGCGGCCGGGTTCCGCGGCAGGTCAGGCCGACGATCTCGATCCGTGTGCCGGCCTTGCCGGTCAGGATGCCGCCAGGGGAAACACCCAGGGGACCAGGACCACGGTGATGACCAGCGCGATCAGCTGCAGCGGCACGCCGAGCTTGAGGAAATCACTGAACCGGTACTGCCCCGGTGCCAGGATCAATGTGTTGACCGGCGACGCCACCGGGGTCGCGAAAGCGGTCGACGCGGCGATCGCCACGGTCATCAGGAACGGCGCCGGTGCGAAGTGCAGGTCGATCGCCAGGCTGAGCGCGATCGGCGCAATCAGGACCGTGGTCGCCGTGTTCGAGATGAACTGACTCAGCAGCGATGTGAGCACGAACAGGCCGACCAGGATCGCGTGCGGACCCAGGTCGTGGAACGCAACCGCCAGGCCGCTGACGATCACCGCTGCCCCACCGGTCTTCTCCAACGCATCGGCCAGCGGCAACATGCCCGCGATCAGCACCAGGCTCTGCCAGCTCATCGAGCGGTAGGCCTCCTCGACGTCGACGCAGCGTGTCAGCACCATCGCCAGTGCGGCCAGCATCACCGCCACCAGGTTGGACGTCAGCCCGGTGATCATCAGGGCGACCATCAGCACGGTGATCATCACCGCCCAGGGTGCCTGGTTTCCATGCCAGGTGCGCTCGACGACCTCTTCGGGCAGTTCCAGCAACAGCAGATCGCGACGCGGCCCGCTGAGTCGCTCCAGGTCGCTCCAGGCGCCGGCGACCAACAGGATGTCGCCGGCCTGCAGCTCGGTGTGTTCGAAGTCGAGTGCCAGCGGGCTGTGGCCTCGACGCAGCGACACGATATTCAGGCGCTGACGCTCGCGCAGGTTGCCCTGGCGCACGGTCTTGCCGATCAATGGCGAATCGGGCACGACCAGCGCCTCGGCGACACCGAAGGTCTCGCGGAAGCGGCGTTGCAGTCCATGCGGGAAACCCTGGTCGCTGAGGCCGAGCTGTTGCCCGTGTTCCGCCACCCGGTCACCCGGGGCCGATACGATCAGGATGTCGTTGGCGCGCAGACGGGTCTCGATCAGCACCGGCTGCAGTGACGACAGCAGCGCCGCCTGGCGCTCCACTGCGATCACCGTGTGGCCGTAATGCCGGCGCAGGCCGACCTCGCCGACCGTCTTGCCACACAGCATCGAACCGGGCTGCACCTGCAGCCGGTGCAGGCTGTTGGCGATGCCGTACTGCTCGGCCATCTCGTGCAGACGCTTGCGTCGATGTCCCGGCTCGGCGGCGCCGCGTGCCGGCAGCAGGCGCCGGCCGACGGTCAGCATGTAGGCCAGAGCGGCGATCAGGATGACGCCGCCGATCAACGTGAAATCGAAGAACGCGAAGCCGGGGTAACCGGCATCGATCAGCGCGCGGTTGGCCGCCAGGTTGGGTGGCGTGCCGATCAGGGTCAGCATACCGCCGATCAGCGAGGCCACGGCGACCGGCAACAACAGCCGCGCGGGCGCCACGCCGGATTCGCGGGCAAGGGTCAGGACCACCGGGATGAACAACGCGACCACCCCGGTCGAACTCATGATCGCCGACAGCACCGCGACGACGGGCATCAGCAACAGGATCAGGCGTGTCTCGCTGGCGCTGGCCAGGCCGGCGATCTTGAGGCCCACCGCTGCAGCGACGCCGGTGCGCGACAGCCCCTCGCTGACCACGAACAGGCCGGCGATCAGCATCACCAGCGGGTTGCCGAAACCGGCGACCGCTTCCGCCGGCGTCAGGATACCGAACAGCGCGAGCGCAATGATCACCATCGCCGCAGTCAGGTCGAGCCGCACGCGGCCACTGAAAAACAATGCGATCGCGCCGACCACCAGGCCGTATACAAACCAGATCTGCCAGGACACCTGAATCCCTTTTACCCGCTGTTCGCAACCGGCCCCTCTACATCATGAGGCGTGCCAGCTTGATGACAAAAGCCCGGCCCGGCGTGGCCGTCGCCAGGGAGCCGGCCGCGGCAGCGTTCAGCGCAGGCGCGCATGCATGGTCGCGTCAATCACCGCCGCCGCATTCGCACCGATCTCGACCCGCAGCGTGAGCCGCGAGCGGCCCTTGCCGGTCAATGCCCCGATGAAGGTACGCCGCGCGGCCTCGGTCACCGCGCAATGGCAGACGATGTCACCGGTAACCGGCAGCCGGTAACGGATATTGGCCTCCACCACCACCAGCTCGGCGTCGAGTCCGGCCTGCGCAATCATGTGCGCGCACAGACCCCACGCCGCGAGGATCCCGAGCGCGTACTGGCTGCCCGCAAATCCGGTGCCATGGATATTGATATTGGGGGCGAGCGGCGCCTCCACCGTGATCGACCTGGCGTCCAGGGTACTGATCCGGTACCCCATTGCGGCGCTGAGCGGGATCGTCCGGTTGATCAGTGCCTGCAGCTGTGTCGCGCTGCTGTCGCTCATGCAAAGGTGTCCTTGTAAGTCTCGCGCAGCACGTTCTTCTGCACCTTGCCCATGGTATTGCGTGGCAGCTGGTCGACGATGTACACCCGCTTGGGCTGCTTGAAACGCGCCAGCCGGTCCTGCAGCGCCGTAATCACCGACGCCTCAGACAACGCAGCGCTGCCGTCGGCGACCACCACCGCGGTCACCCCTTCACCGAAATCCGGGTGCGGTACACCGATCACCGCCGATTCCCGGATCCCCGGCAGCTCGTCGAGCTGCGCCTCGATCTCTTTCGGGTACACATTGAAGCCTCCGGAGATGATCAGGTCCTTGGCGCGGCCGACGATGGTAACCCGGCCGTCGTCGGCCATCACCGCGATGTCACCGGTGATGAACCACCCGTCAGTGCGGAACTCCTCCGCGGTCTTGTCCGGCATCTGCCAGTAACCGCTGAACACGTTGGGACCGGTGATCTCCAGGACCCCGGCCTCGCCGCGCGGCAACTCACGGCCCTGCCCGTCGGCGACGCGCGCATCCACCCCGGGCAGCGCATACCCGACGGTGCCTGCGATACGCTCACCGTCATAAGGATTGGACGTGATCATGCCGGCCTCGGTCATGCCGTAGCGCTCGAGTATGCGATGTCCGGTACGCGCCTCGAATGCACGGTGTGTATCGGCCAGCAGCGGCGCCGAGCCGGAGATGAAAAGGCGCATGTTGGCGCAGGTGTCGCGAGTGAACCGGGGGTTGTCGAGCAGCCGGGTATAGAAGGTCGGGACACCCATCATCACGGTGGCCTCGCCGAGCCTGTCGATGACGCCATCGGCGTCGAAGCGCGGCATGAAAATCACCCGCGAGCCGCCGAGCAGGGCGCAGTGCAGCGCCACGAACAGACCGTGTACATGGAAGATCGGCAGCGCGTGCAACAACACGTCGCCCGTTTGCCAGTGCCAGGTGTCGAACAGCACCTGTGCGTTCGACGCGAGGTTGGCGTGACTGAGCATCGCGCCCTTGGATCGCCCGGTGGTACCCGAGGTATAGAGGATGGCGGCGAGCTCGTCGGCGGCCACCTCCACGATCCTGTCGCTTGCCGCGTGCGCTGCCAGTGCATCGGTCAGGCTGCCCTGCCCCGCGGCGTCGAGCGTGAACAGTTCGGGCACGCCCGACTCGCGCGCGACCGTCGCCATCGCGGACAGTGACTTCGGCGCACAGACAAACAGCCGCGGCGTGGCATCCTGCAGAAAGTAAGCGACCTCGGCCGGGGTATACGCGGTATTCAGCGGGATGTAGATCGCGCCTGCACGCAGGCAGGCCAGGTACAGCAGCACCGACTCGATCGACTTGTCGACCTGGACCATCACGCGGTCACCCTTCCTCACCCCCAGGCCCTGCAGCAGGCTCAGCAGGCGACCGGTCTGTTCCGGTACATCGCTGTAGCGTAGCTGGCGAGCGTGCCCTGTATCGAGGAACAGGGCATTGGGGTCGCTGGGGAAGCGCTCGATAAACAGTGCATAGAGATTCGCGTTTCGCATTGGTCGAATCCTTCAGAGCATGTTGTAGGCCATGCGGCTGGCCAGGACGAAAAGAAACACCGCGAACAGCCGGCGAAGCAGCATGTCCGGCAGCTTGTGCGCCAGCGTCGCGCCGAGGGGCGCAAACAGCAGACTGGCAGCCACCACGCCGCCAAATACCGGCAGGTTGACATAACCGATACTGGCCGGCGGTATGCCGGCTTCATCCAGCCCGCCGACGATGTAACCGAGGGTCGCGCTGGCCGCCAGCGGCAGCCCGACCGCGGCCGCGGTCGCAATCGCACGCTTGACCGGCACACCGCAGTAGCTGAGGAACGGCACGTGCATGGCGCCGCCACCTATCCCCATCAGGGCGGACACCACACCCACGGTCGTCGATGTCGCGGCCAGTCCCGCCGTACCCGGCAGGCTACGGTGCGCACCGACGCGAGTCAGCGCCATCTGCAGTGAGATGGCGAACAGGAAAACAATGAAGGCGACATACAAGGCGTCGCCGGGGATGATGTCAGCCAGCCAGGCACCGATCAGCGAGCCGACGAATACCGCCGGTCCCATGATACGAAACAGCCCCCAATCGACCGCGCCCTTGCGATGGTGGGTATAGATGCTCGAGATCGCGGTGACGACGATGGTCGCCAGTGAGGTGCCCAGCGCCATCTTGATCGCGATCGCGTGCGGCACGCCGTGGCTCTCGAACAGCAGGGTCACGATGGGCACGATGATCACTCCACCGCCGATGCCGAGCAGCCCTGCGAGGGTGCCGGCAATCGCACCGGACAGCAGCAGCATCGGTAGATCCATCAGTGTTTACCTGCGATGTGTTTGTCGTATTCACGCTGCAGCGCCCGCGACATCACGATACGGCCGTCCTGTACATAGGCCTCGTGGTTGGCGACCACCTGCTCCGGGTCGTAACGGTAGTTGACCATCACCCCGTGCGACTGTGCCTGGCCTTTTTGCGAGGCATCCGCACCGGGATTGATCCGCTCCAGGATGGCGCCGTTGGCCAGATGAAATCCCGCGACCGGGTCGAAGCATTGTCTGGCGCTCTGCTTGATTTCCGCAAGATACAACAGCGCAAGGCGGGCCAGGGGCGCAGCCAACGCTGCCTGTTGCGCACCGTCGGTTTGGTGTAGCAACACACGCATGGCCTCGCTGGGGTTGGCCAGGCCACTGAGCGACTGCAGTACCGCCTGGTGTTCGGCCAGCACCTTGTCGAGCACATCCGTCGGCCACCCCGCAACCTCGCCGCCGAGCAGCATCTCCAGCCCCTCGGCGAGGCGTGGCATCGGCGAAAGGGTGACGAAGTGTTTCAGCTGCGGCAGCTCGTCGCCCAGCTCGCTGAGTACCTGCTTGAGCAGGAAATTGCCGAAGCTGATGCCGCGCAGTCCCTTGAGCGCGTTGTTGATCGAATAGAACATCGCGGTATCGGCAGCGTAGGGATCGGTGACCGGCGCCTGCGGGTCGATCAACGGTGCGATCCTGGTAGCGACCTGCCTGGTCAATGCCACCTCGACGAAAATCAGTGGCTCATCGGGCAGCGCCGGGTGAAAAAAACCATAGCAGCGACGGTCGGCGGCGAGACGGCGCCGTATGTCGTCCCAGCCTTTGATCGGATGCACCGATTCGTAACGCATGAGCTTTTCCAGCACCACCGCCGGGCTGTGCCAGTCGATGCGCTGCAGGCGCAGAAATCCCCGGTTGAACCATGACGACAGCAGGTGCCGGAAGTCGGCGTCGACACTGCTGAGCAATGGCTGCTCCTGCAGCCGATCGATCAGCTGCGCACGCATCCCGACCAGGCTGGCGGTACCCAGCGGTGCCATGTTGAGGCGACGGAACAACTCCTGTCGCGGTGGCTCCACTGCGTGGAGCAGCTGAACCAGGGTGTCGGGCCGGTCGTTGTGAAAGGCGGCCACGGCCGCACCGATGCGCTCGGGATCAGGGCCGAACTGCTCGGCCAGGGCGATGAAGAAGTCTGTCCTGGCTGGCTGATCGAGCAGCTCGAAACGCTGCAGGATCTCGCGCGCCAGTGCGACGTTGGTGGCCTCGCCACGCCCCGCGATCAGACGCTGGCAAAGGCTGGTCAGCGAATCCTGTGCGGCATCGTCGCGCAGCCCGAGCAGCTCGCGGCCGCGGTCGGCAACCGTGTTGAGGATGCGCTCCAGCCAGGTCACGCCCGGCACCGACTTGTCCGCTCTATCGCATCTGAGCACATACCAGCTTCTTCAGCGCACCGGCCCCATCAGGTAGTCGGGCAGCCAGGTCGCGATCTGCGGAAACAGCGTGATCAGCACTATGCCGAGCACCAGACACAACATGAAAGGCAACGCGCCCCACAGCACGGTCTTGAGATCCACGTCCTTGACGATGCCGTTGATCACATACAGGTTGAGACCGACCGGCGGTGTGATCAGGCCGATCTCCATGTTCAGGGTCAGGATCACACCGAACCAGATCGGATCGAAACCGGACTGGATAATGATCGGCACGATGGTGGGCGCCGTCATCAGGATCACCGCGACCGGCGGCAGGAAGAATCCGGCGACCAGCAGGAACACGTTGATGTAGAACAGCAGCACCCACTTGTTCACGTCCAGCGCCGCGATCCATTCGGCGATCCCCTGCGTGATGTACAGGCTCGACATCATGTAGCTGAACAGTCCGGCCATGCCAATGATCATCATCAGCATCACCGACTCGCGGGTCGCGCTGCGCACAATCTCCCACAGCTTCGCCGGCTGCCAGACACGGTAGATGATCACCACCAGCAGGATGCACACCATCGCACCGACGCCGGACGCCTCGGACGGCGTGGCAACGCCGCCGTAAAGGGCCCACAGCACCATCACGATCAGCGCCAGGAACGGCAGGATCTTGGGCAGGATGACCAGCTTTTCGCGCAGCGTGAAGTGCTTGTCGGCCTCGACGAAGTTGTAACCCTTGCTGTAGGCATAGAACCACGACCACGCCATGAACAGCAGCATCAGCATGATCCCCGGGATCAGGCCCGCCATGAACAGGCGACCGATCGAAGTCTCGGTGGCGATGCCGTAGACGATCATCGTGATCGACGGCGGGATCAGGATCCCGAGGGTGCCGCCGGCGGCGATCGCACCGGTCGCCAGGCTGGCCGGGTAGCCGCGCTGGCGCATCTCGGGGATGCCCATCTTGCCGATCGCGGCGCAGGTGGCCGGCGACGAGCCGGTCAGCGCGGCAAACACGCCGCAGGCGCCGATGTTGGAGATCAGCAGGCCGCCGGGCACACGGTACAGCCAGCGGTCCAGTGCCTCGTACAGGTCACTGCCCGCGCGCGAGGCGGCGATCGCCGAGCCCATCAGCAGAAACATCGGGATCGACAGCAGGGCGAATTCGTCGAGCGCACCAAACAGGGTCTCGGCCGCCACCTCGAAGGCACCGATGCCGTCCTCGATGAACAGAAACGCGATCGCGGTGAATCCCAGCGCGAACGCCACCGGCATTCCGCTGAGCAGCAGCATCACCAGCGCGACCGCGGCCAGGGAACCGAGAATCAACGGGTCCATCAGGCCGCCTCCGCATTGCTGTCGACGATACCGAACGGTGGCTCACGTCCGCTGACCAGACACAGGACGTCGGCCAGGTACTGCAGGCTGATCGCCGCGAAGCCTACTGGCATTGCCAGGTAGACCTTCCATAACTTGGGCGCCCAGATCGTGTCCGAGCTCCAGCCACCCTCCCAGGCCTCGTACCAGAACGTGAAGCTGTAGTAGGTCAACAGCAGACACAGCGCCGTGGAGGAGCCGTACGCGAGCAGTGCCAGGATGAAGCGGCTGCGCTGCCCCAACGCCAAAGGCACCAGTTCGACGTTTACGTGGCCGCGCGTCAGCAGCACGTAAGGCGCGCCGAGAAAGGTCGAGGCGATGAGGGCGAAAGTGACGAATTCAGTCTGCCAGTGGGTCGACTCGTTAAGGCCGTAACGCATGATCACCATCTGGCAGACGATGATCACGGCGACGACCAGCAGCACGGCGGCCACGACCCCAAGGAGTCGGGAGAGCGCATCGGCGAGGCGGATGAATGCATTCATCGCGGATCCTCTAACGTGAAACTCGCGAAGCGGGCTTTGTGTCGTTCGCCCTCCGCAGGGTGCTGTAAACGCCCCCTCTCCCATCCGGGAGAGGGTCGGGGTGAGGGGATTTGAATGGTCAACACCATGGATCTATAAAACTCCCTCATCCCGGCCTTCTCCCGGTGGGAGAAGAAGACACGCTTGTCTCGCCCCCTCCAGAGGCAGAGAGCGACGCGGCCATGGCCGTCTGGCTGAAGTGGGTCACCAAGGCATGCCATCGGCATCGAAAGACAACACCGCCACGTCGTGTTCGGCGAGGCGCAGCGCGCCTCGCGTCTCCCCTGCCTACTCGACACTCAACGCCAGGTCTAGCAGCTCCTTGCCACCTTTGACCTCGTCGGCAAACGCCTTGTAGCTGGAGACATCGGCGATCTTGCGCCACATCGCCGCCTGTTCCGCGGTCATCTCGACGACCTTCACGCCAGCATTTTTGTACGCCTCCACCAGCTTCTTGTCGGCATCGATCGACGCCGTGTAGGCGTATTCCTCGGCCATCGCGCCGGCCTTCATCAACTCCGCCTGCTGTTGCGGGCTCAGCTTCTCGAAGCTCGACTTGGCCATCAGGATCGGCTCGTACATCACCCACAGCGCATTGGCGCCCGGCGCAGTCAGGCATTTGACCTGCTCATAGATGCGGTAGGACACCAGAGACGACGACGAGGTGATGGCGCCGTCGAGCACGCCGGTCTGCAGGCCGGAGTAGATCTCCGAGGACGGCATCGAGGTGATCGACGCGCCGGCCGCCTGCAGCATCTGCTCGAAGGCCTTGCCGGCAGCACGGAACTTCATACCCTTGACGTCATCGGGGACCACACTGCATTCCTTGGTCGAGACGAAACCGCCGGCCAGCCAGGTGTCGGCAAGCACCAGCACGCCTTCGTCTTCCATGATCTTCTTGATCCGCTGCATGAACTCGGACTTGTTCAGGCGCCGTGCGTGATCGTGGTTCTTCACCAGGCCCGGCATCAGGGTCAGATTGAATTCGGGATGACGACCGCCGGCATAGGACAACGGAAACGCGGTCATATCCAGCTTGCCCTTGGTCATCGCGCCCCATTGCTCCTTGGGCTTGAACAGCGATTTGCCCGGGTACACCTTGATCTCGACCCCGGTATTGGCCTCCTGCATGTGGCGCGCAATCATCTGCACCATTTCGTCACGCACGTCGCCCTTGCCGCCGGGCCACTGGTGCGAGGCCTTCCATTCGACGTCGGCCGCCTGAACGGCACCGACGCTCAATGCCATGCCGAGCGCTGCCGCCACCATCGGGCCGGTTTTGCGGAAATTCTTCATTGTCTCTCCTCCTGTCACTGTTGTTGGATCGCCCGCATCACTGCCTGATTTTTTTCGATTGCGGAGCGTTGCCCCCTCACCCGGGGTCATTCGGTCTGGTTTGATTCGGTAGTGGGTTCCTGCAGTGCCTGCTGCTGCCGGCACAAGTGGCGCTCCATCGCCTGCTGCGCCTTCAGCGGATCGTGCTGGCGAAAGGCCTCCATGATCTGCCGGTGCTCGTCGAGCGAGTGTGCGAGACGACCCGGCACCGTCAGCTGCTTTTGCCGGGCCAGTTGCAGCACGCCGCGCAATTCACCCGTGATGCGTTGCAGCCAGCGGTTGCCGGAGAGTTCCTGGACCGCGCTGTGAAACACATGGTTCTCGTCGAAGTAACGATGGACCTCGTTGGCCGCCGCTGCCTTCTCCAGCTGTGCGTGCACGCGTTCGAGGTCACGCAGCTGCCTGGGCGTGCAGTTTTCGACAGCGAGGCGCGCACACAACCCCTCGAGCGCCGCCATGACCGGAAACAGCTGGTTGAGGCCGTCACCGTCCAGTGTCTTCACATAGCAGCCGCGGCGTGGAACCAGCTCGACCAGGGACTCTGCGTGCAGCACCTTAAGCGCCTCGCGCAACGGGGTGCGGCTGATGCCCAGTTCTTCGCACAGCGCCTTTTCGTCGATCCACTCACCCGACCGCAGCGCCTGCGAATGGATCCGCTCACGCAGCCGGTCGGCCACCTCCAGGTAAAGCGGCTTCTGGTCGATTGCTTTACCCATCGGCGCCCTGATTCGATAAACGTGGTATTGAGCCTAGTCGAAAATAATTCATAATTACAAATGCAAAATAACCACGCGAAGCGACGGGTAAAAAAGTGGGCACTGGCGACCACGCGACATACCGGGCCGACGGCATGCCGCTACAACACCGCCATCACGGCATCGTAGTCCGGCTCCTGCGCGATCTCGGGGACCAGTTCGCGGTGTATCACCCTGCCGTCCCCAGCGATGACCACGACCGCGCGTGCCAGCAGGCCACCGAGCCGCCCTCGGCCATGTACACGCCGTAGTCGAGGCCGAAGCCGGGTGCGCGATAGACCGACGCCGTCTCCACGTTGGCGATGCCCTCGGCACCGCAGAAGCGGCTGAGCGCGAATGGCAGGTCCGCGGACACACAAAGTACATGGGTATTGGGCATCGACGCCGCACGTTCGTTGAACTGCCGTACCGACTTGGCACAGGTCGGGGTGTCGATGCTCGGAAGATGTTCAGCACCAGTCGCGAACCGGCATAGTCGGCGAGCGTCACCGGACTGAGATCGGCCCGACGCAACGAAAATCCGGCGCCGCGGCGCCAACTGCCGGCAGTTCGCCGCTGGTCTCGACGATTTCGCCCCTGGAAGAGATTCTGGCCATGTGCTGCCCTCTGGTGGTTGGCTGATGAGGTTCCGCCTGGAAATGTAGTTGGGGCGGCGGCGGTTGTCCGGGACCCGTGGCCGCTGGCACAGCGGATGCGGCGGCGGTTCGCCCGCCCCGGACACGCCGGCGCAGAAAGCGCCTACTATTTAAGCTCGCCCACGCAAGCAACGGCCTCGGCGGCGTTGTGAGGACCATCATCCCGATTCGACAGAGGGCCCCCGCATGAGCAACACGCTGCACCACTACGTCAACGGCGCCAGGGTCGCCGGCACGAGTGAGCGTTTCGGAGACGTCTTCGACCCGGCTACCGGCGAGGTCGCAGCACGCGTGCCGCTGGCCTCGGCCAGCGAGACCGCGAGGGTCATCGATGCGGCGGCGGCCGCCTTCCCGGCGTGGCGCGACACCCCGCCACTGCGCCGCGCCGCGATCCTGTTCCGCTTCAAGGAACTGCTCGACCGACACACCGACGAGATCGCGCAGCTGATCGCTGCAGAGCACGGCAAGGTGCTGAACGACGCTCGCGGCTCGCTCACCCGTGGCATCGAGGTGGTCGAATTCGCCTGCGGCGCACCGCACCTGCTCAAGGGCACTTTTTCCGAGAATGTCGGTACCAATGTCGACAGCCATTCGGTGCGGCAACCGGTCGGCGTGTGTGCCGGCATCACACCATTCAATTTTCCGGCGATGGTCCCGATGTGGATGTTTCCGATGGCGATCGCCTGCGGCAACACCTTCGTCCTCAAGACCTCCGAGCGGGTCCCGTCGACCGCGCTGCGCCTGGCCGAGCTGTTCAGTGAGGCCGGCCTGCCACCTGGCGTCCTGAACGTGGTCAACGGCGACAAGGAGGCGGTTGACACCCTGCTGACGCATCCGGATGTCGCGGCGATCAGTTTCGTCGGCTCCACTGCAGTGGCCGAGTACATCTACCAGACCGGCACCCGGCACGGTAAGCGTGTACAGGCGCTGGGTGGCGCCAAGAACCACATGGTGGTAATGCCCGATGCCGACCTGGAGCAGGCCACCGACGCTTTGATGGGCGCGGCCTACGGTTCGGCCGGGGAGCGCTGCATGGCGATCTCGGTCGCGGTCGCGGTCGGTGACGACACGGCCGACGCGCTGATCGGACGCCTGGCGCCACGGGTCGCCGCGCTGAAGGTCGGGCCGGCCAGTGATCCGGCATCCGAGATGGGGCCGCTGGTCACGCAGGCACACTTCGACCGGGTCAAGGGCTATGTCGATCTGGGTATCGAAGAAGGTGCGCAGCTGGTGGTGGACGGCCGCGGCATCCAGGTCGCGGGGCATCCGAACGGCTTTTACCTCGGCGGCTGTCTGTTCGACCACGTCACCGAGGACATGCGCATCTACCGCGAGGAGATCTTCGGCCCGGTGCTGGTGGTGGTCCGGGTCCCGGATTTCGAGCGCGCGCTTGCGCTGGTGAATGCACACGAATACGGCAATGGCACCGCGATCTTCACCCGTGATGGCGACACTGCCCGCAGCTTCGCCTCGCGCGTCCAGGTCGGCATGGTCGGCGTCAACGTGCCGATACCGGTGCCGATGGCGTTCCACAGCTTCGGTGGCTGGAAACGCTCGCTGTTCGGCGACGTACACATGCATGGCATGGAGGGCGTGCACTTCTACACCAAACTCAAGACTGTCACCTCACGCTGGCCGACCGGTATCCGCGCGGGTGCGGATTTCCACATGCCGACGATGAAATAGGGAGGCCCACGATGCCCACCGTGTCCGTCAGCGTCAGCCAACTCGATCATTCGGCCTCGCACGCGGTAGCGCGCGGCCACGCGCTCACGATGGACCGGCCCGAGGCCAAGGGTGGGCAGAACAAGGGACCAATGGGCGGCGAGGCGATGCTGATGGGGCTCGGCGGCTGCTTCATGAGCAACCTGCTCGCCGCCGCCGTGGCACGCAACGTGGCACTGTCCGCTGCGAAAGTGGAGATCGAGGGTGATCTGGCCGAGGCACCGCCGCGCTATACCGCGATCCGGATGCGCGTGAGCGCGGGCTGTGAGCCGGCGGACCAGATGCAGAAACTGGTGACGATCGCCGAGCGCGGCTGCATCGTCGCCAATACCTTGCGCGGCGCCGTCGACCTGACGGTCGAGTGTATCGGCTGATGGGCGCACGCCGGCGCGGCATTGGGGATGCTGGTCTGATTAATGCTATAGGGGTACCTGCGTCGGTCGGCACGAAACGCGACAGACCGGTGCGGTGAACCGCCGTAGAAAGACAACGCCGCGGAGAAATGCGGCTCGATGAGCGCCCGCGGCGATGACTCATCGGGCCAAAATGGGGTAGATGGTGCGTCAAATTGTCGCACCATTCCGGTGGAGCCTATCGGTCCGCCGCGTGGTGACTGCAGGTATTCGAACACATGACGAGCCTGCGCGCCGCACGTCGGTCATCGGCCACCATGGGCATCTGCAGGGTTTGAGTGGCAGATCATCACGGGCTATGTTGTCGCTGGCGACAACACAATAGAAGCTGCTGTATCGGTGGTCCCGGTGCACTGGGGCGGGCATGCGGCAGCAATAACACAAGAACTGGAGGAATCCGATGAGTGAAACGAAACAGGGCACCGCGTCCGAGAACGGGGCTGCCGACGAATCCAACAGCAGGCGCAAGTTTCTCAAGGGCAGCCTGGCAGCCGCCGCCGGTGTCACGACCGGTATCCTCGGTGCCCCGGCTGTGGTCACCGCTGCCGCACCCAAGGTCATCAAGATGCAGACCTCGTGGCCGTCGTCCGATATCTGGATGGACTTCGCCCGCCAGTACACCGACCGTGTGGAGAAGATGTCGGGCGGTCGCCTGAAGATCGACCTGCTGCCGGCCGGTGCCGTGGTGAAGGCGTTCCAGGTGATGGACGCGGTCAGCGACGGCGTGCTCGACGCCGCACACTCGGTGCCGGTGTACTGGTACGGCAAGAACAAGGCCGCCTCGCTGTTCGGTACCGGCCCCGTGTTCGGTGGCAGCGCGACCACGATGCTGGCCTGGTTCAATGCCGGCGGTGGCCGTGAGCTGTATCGCGAACTGACCCAGGACATCATGGGCCTGAACGTGGTCGGCCTGCTCGGCTTCCCGATGTTTGCGCAGCCGTTCGGCTGGTTCAAGGGCGAGGTCAACACCGCTGCCGATCTGAAGGGCTTCAAGTACCGTACCGTGGGCCTTGCGGCCGACCTGATGCAGAAGATGGGCATGAGCGTCGCGCAGCTGCCAGGTGGCGAGATCGTCCCGGCGATGGAGCGCGGCGTCATCGACGCGTTCGAGTTCAACAACCCGTCGTCAGACCGCCGTTTCGGCGCCCAGGACGTGGCCAAGAACTACTACCTCTCCTCTTACCATCAGGCCAGCGAGAGCTTCGAGTTCCTGTTCAACAAGGACTTCTACAACGATCTCGACGAGGACCTGCGGGCGATCCTCGAGTACGCTGTCGAGGCCGCGAGTACCGCCAACACCGCGTCTGCAATGGACAACTACTCCAAGGACCTGTTGGAACTGCAGACCAAAGAGGGCGTGACCGTGCACCGGACGTCGAAAGACATCCTGGATGCCGAGCTCAAGGCGTGGGATGAGATCATCCCGGACCTCGAGAAGGATGCATTCATGAAGAAGGTGCTCGACAGCCAGCGCGCCTGGGTCGACCGCGTCGTGTTCTATGAGCTGATGAACGCACCGGACTACGCCCTTGCCTATGACCACTACTTCCCGGGTAAGCTGAAGCTCTGATCCACCGGGACGTCCGAACGCGCGCGGCGGTGCCATCCGGGTACCGTCGCGCGTCTTCCGACCAAGACCACAGATTGAATTCGAGGGAACGCACATGCTCGGCTATATAGAATTCGCCGACCGCCTGTCTGCCTGGTTCGGCAAGGCGTTCGCCTGGCTGATCATGGTCATGGCCATCGGCATCGGCTACGAGGTCGTGGTGCGCTACGGCTTCAACGCGCCGACGAGCTGGGCCTTCGATCTCTCGTACATCACCTACGGCACCCTGTTCATGATGGGCGGCGCCTATACGCTGTCGCGCGGCGGCCACGTGCGTGGCGACTTCATCTACCGGCTGTGGAAGCCGAGGACCCAGGCGCGGGTCGAACTGGCGCTGTATTTCCTGTTTTTCTTCCCCGGGATACTCGCGCTGATCATCTCCGGCTGGAAATACGCCGAGCGCTCCTGGCGCTACATGGAGGTCAGTGTCAACAGCCCCGCGGGGATACCGATCTTTCAGTTCAAGACAGTCATCGTCGCGGCCGGCGTCCTGATGCTGATCCAGGGCATCGCACAGGTGCTTCGCTGCATCATCTGCATCCGCACCGGCGAGTGGATCGTCGCGGCCGAGGATATCGAGGAGACCGAGGTACAGCTGGCGAGGCAGCAGGGTGTGCCGCCCGGGCATTTCGCGTCGTCGACGGCGCGCGAGGATGGACGAGGCCTCAAAGAAGAATACAAAGACGAGCTGGAGCGCTAAGCCATGTCCGATCCGATCATCGCCCTGTTCATGCTTGGGATCTTCCTGTTCATCATCCTGCTGGGCTTCCCGGTCGCGTTCACGCTGATGGCGATGGGCATCATGTTCGGCTACTACGCCTACTTCGATCCGGACCGCATGTGGCGCTCCTATAACAAGGCGGTCGAGGCCGGAGCCGACCAGTGGGACCAGGTGCAGCTCTGGGTCGAGGGGCTGTTCAACAACCGGATCTTCGACCTTTTCGTCAACCAGACCTATTCGGTGATGGACAACGATGTCCTCACCGCGGTGCCGCTGTTCCTGTTCATGGGTTACATCGTCGAACGCGCCAACATCGTGGCCCGCCTGTTCCACACCCTGAATATCGCCGCGCGCCATATCCCCGGGTCGATGGCGGTGGCCGCGCTGATCACCTGCACCCTGTTCGCCACCGCCACCGGCATCGTCGGTGCCGTGGTCACCCTGATGGGGCTGCTGGCTTTCCCGGCGATGCTCAAGGCGCGCTACGACACCAGCCTCGCGGCCGGCGTGATCTGTGCCGGCGGCACCCTGGGCATCCTGATCCCGCCCTCGATCATGCTCATCGTGTATGCGGCGGCCTCCGGTGTGTCGATCGTCAAACTGTACGCCGGTGCGCTGTTCCCCGGCCTGCTGCTGGCCGGACTGTACGTCGTCTACGTGATCGTGCGCTCCATGCTGCAACCGCAGCTGGCGCCCAAACCGACCAAGGAAGAGATCGGCGATATCTCCACGCTGCAGATCGCCTGGCAGCTGCTGACCTCGTTCTTCCCGCTGGCATTCCTGATCCTGGCCGTGCTCGGTGCCATCCTGTTCGGGCTGGCCACACCGTCGGAGGCGGCCGCCGTCGGCGCCCTCGGCGGCCTGCTGCTGACGTTCGCCTACCGCGCCTTCACCTGGCAGCGCCTGCGCGAGTCGGTGTACCTGACGGTGCGCACGACGGCGATGGTGTGCTGGCTGTTCGTCGGCTCCTGGACGTTTTCGTCGGTATTCTCGTACCTGGGCGGCGAACAGATCATCAGCGAGTTCGTTACCGGCCTGGAGATCTCGCCGATCATGTTCCTGATCATGGCGCAGATCATCATCTTCATCCTCGGCTGGCCGCTGGAATGGTCGGAGATCATCATCATCTTCGTGCCGATCTTCCTGCCGCTGCTGCCGCACTTCGGCATCGACCCGCTGTTCTTCGGCATCCTGGTCGCACTCAACCTGCAGACCTCGTTCCTGACACCTCCGATGGCGATGTCGGCGTACTACCTCAAAGGCATAGCGCCACCACACGTGCAACTGAACCAGATCTTCAAGGGCAACTACCCGTTCCTGGCGATGGTGGTGTTCTCGATGATCATCCTCTACCAGTTCCCACAGATCGCTTTCTGGCTACCGG
This sequence comes from Chromatiaceae bacterium, assembly GCA_024235415.1. Taxonomy (GTDB): domain Bacteria; phylum Pseudomonadota; class Gammaproteobacteria; order Chromatiales; family Chromatiaceae; genus Thiosocius. The sequence continues at coordinate 185,990 of JACKML010000007.1, forward strand.
ATCAGGTCTATGGGCGCTGAGGCAATGATGCAGGGGCGAGGCATGCACGAAGCGGCGGATATGGACGCCCTGACCCTCCGCGACCGCCTGGCGAGCGGCGCGTTTACCGCCACCGCGGTGGCAACCGCCATGCTGCAACGCATCGCCGAGCGCGATCCGGCCATCGGGGCCTGGACCACAGTGGACCAGGGCGTGGTGATGGCACAGGCCGCGATGCTGGACGCCTATCGACAAAGCGGGCGGCCGCTCGGCCCGCTGCATGGGGTCCCTGTCGGCATCAAGGACATCATCGATACCCGGGATCTGCCGACCGAGAATGGCAATGCCCTGGATCAGGGCCGACGACCGAGCGACGACGCCGTGCTGGTCGCGAGGCTGCGCGCCGCCGGTGCGCTGATCCTCGGCAAGACGGTCAGCACCGAGTGCGCCTACCTTGCACCGGCAAAGACCCGCAATCCACATGACCCGCAGCGCACCCCGGGTGGCTCGTCCTCGGGCTCCGCGGCGGCGGTCGCCAGCGGCATGGTCCCACTGGCGATCGGAACCCAGACCGGCGGCTCGGTGATCCGCCCGGCATCGTTCTGCGGCGTGGTTGGTTTCAAACCGACCTTCGGCCTGATTCCGCGCAGCGGTGTGCTGCGGACCTCCCGCCGACTCGACACGGTCGGGACTTTCGGCCGTACGCCGGAAGACGCCGCATTGCTTGCCGATGTGTTGGCGGGCCACGATCGGGGAGACCCGGACACGGTTCCGGCTGCCGCGCCGCGTCTGCTCGAAGCCGCATTGTCGGACCCGCCGGTGACGCCGCAGCTGGCGTTCATCCGTACACCGGCCTGGTCCTCGATCGAGGCCGACTGCGCGGCCGGCTTTTCCGAGCTGACCGCCGCTCTGGGCGGGGCCTGCGACGAGTTCGAGCTGCCCGGGATCTTCTCCGAGGGCGCGATCGCCCACCGCCGAATCATGCTGGCAGAGATGGCGCACAATCTGCGTCACTATGCGGCAAGGGGTGCGGACCGACTGGCCGTCGAGACGCGCTCGGCGATCGAAGAAGGCGCCGCGGTGAACGCCGCCGACTATCTCGCGGCACTCGATTGGCGCGAGACACTGTACGCCGGTCTCGAAGAGGTGTTCGAGCGCTACGATGCGATCATCACCCCGGCGGCGCCGGGCGAGGCACCGCTTGGTCTGGACAGCACCGGCAGTTCTGCATTCAACGTGTTGTGGTCATTGACCGGCGTGCCGGCCGTCACCCTGCCGCTGTTGAGTGGGATGAACGGCCTGCCGGTCGGCGTGCAGCTGGTCGGTCGGCGCAATGATGACGGGCGCCTGTTGCGCACCGCGAACTGGCTGGTCCGGCAGATCGCGGCAATCGGCTGAACAGGTCCTGATAGACGTGCCTGTTTCAGGCAATGGTGGGAGATATGACTGACAAGATCATGGCAATCGTGGCCCTGCTGACGATGATCGGTTTCCTGGCGGTCGTTGCAGCGTTCGTGCCGGAACCGGACCTCATCCTGGTGATCGCGCTGGTGTCCGCGATGGCGATCTACGACTTCTGGCAGTCCTTTCGCAGCAAACGCAATTAACGTGAAAGTCGCGCACAGCGCGCTCTCGGTCGCCCTGTCCCGCACGCGGGAGAGGGATGGGGTGAGGGAACGGCCATGACCGTTAGCCTTGCCCGCTTGCGAACGGCACCCGTTTTCAGGCCAGACGGTCTCCCGGTTCGCGTCCGGCCATGATCGCATCCAGGTTGTCCAGGGCCCGAAAGCCCATCGCATCGCGCGTCTCACGCGTTGCGCTGCCGATGTGCGGCAGCAGGAAGGTGTTGTCGAGTTCGCGGTACCTGGGGTCGATGTTGGGTTCGCCGTTGAACACGTCGAGTCCCGCCGCAAACAGCTTTCCGGATGTCAGTGCCGCGATCAGTGCGTCGTCGTCGACCACGGCACCACGCGCGGTATTGATCACCACCGCGTCGTCAGGCAGCAGGGCGATGCGTTCGGCATTGAGCAGATGATGGGTCTGCGGCGTCGCCGGACAGTGGATCGACAGGAACTGGCTGTGCGGCAGCAGGTCGTGCAGGTCTGGGTGGAAAACCGCGCCTGCCTCGAGTTCCGGACTCAAGCGGTGCCGGTTGTAGTAGTGGATCTCCATATCGAAACCCCGCGCCCGCTGCGCCATCACCAGTCCGACACGTCCCATGCCGATGATGCCGAGTCGCTTGCCCGTCACCTCGATACCAAGCTGACCGATGGCGCTCCAGTCGGCCCAGGCGTTGGTGCGCAGTGTGCGCGCACCCTCGTGGGCACGTCGCGCCGCACCGAGCATCAGCAGGATCGCGATCTCCGCGGTGGCGTTGCTCAGCACATCCGGCGTATTGGTCACCAGGATGCCGCGTTTCTTTGCCGCCGCCAGGTCGATGTGGTCGTAACCGACCGAGAAGCTGCAGATCGCCTTGACGCTGTCGGGCAGGCGTGCGATCACGTCGGCATTGAGCCTTTCGGTATGGCAGGGAATGATCGCAGCCGCCCCGACGGCCAGTTCCAGCAACTGGTCGCTCGAATAGACCTCGTCGTGGGTATTGAGGCGGGCATTGTAGTCACGTTGCAGGCGCTGTTCGACTGCCTGCGGCAGTCGGCGCGTCACCAGGACGGTAGGCTTGTCGTTCATGGTCATGCAGTATAGCCAGTTCCCAAGATGCAGCCGATCGAAAACAGGAGCAGACACCGTGACTGAGTTGACCCTGGATCAGGCCAATGCGCTGATTGCCGCGGTACTGGCGGAAGCGGCTCGGCTCGACCTGCCGCCGATCGCCGTTGCGGTACTCGACAACGGCGGACACCTCAAGGCCCTGCAGCGCCAGGACGGCTTGTCGTTCCTGCGTGCCGACATCTGTCAGGCGAAGGCCTGGGGCGCACTGGCGCTGGGCACTGATACGCGCGATCTGGCCGAGCGTTTTGCCCGGGACCTGCAGCAGCAGGGATTCATGCAGGCGCTCAATGCCATGTCGTCCGGCCGCATTGTCCCGTTGCCCGGCGGCGTCCTGATTCGCGATGACGGCGGGCGGATCGTGGGCGCGATCGGGGTCGCCGGCGCCAGATCCGAGCAGGACGAGGCCTGTGCGCTGGCGGCGGTGCGCGGCCTTGGCCTGCGGGCCGGACATGACTGAGACCAGGCCACAGGATCCCCGGCCGCTGCAGGGTATGCGCATCGGCTTTGCCGGACTCGGGCTGATGGGGCGCCCGATGGCCTTGCACCTGCTGGAGGCCGGGGCCGACCTGTGCGTGTGGAACCGTTCGCGCGACGTCGCGGAGCACCTGCTCAGACCTGGAATGCAGGTCTGCGACACACCCGCCGACCTTGGCCGCGCCTCGGCGATCGTGGTGCTGATGGTCGCAGACACCCATGCCGTCGATCAGGTGCTGTTCGGAAATCAGGGCCTGGCGCAGGGTCTGGATGCAGGCGACCTGGTGGTCGACATGGGTACCACATCGGTGATGGCAACCCGTGATTTCGCCGGGCGCCTGTCACAGGCAGGTGTGGACTTCGTCGATGCGCCTGTGTCGGGCGGTGAGATCGGCGCAGTGGATGCGAGCCTGACGATCATGGCGGGTGGCGATGACGCCGTGATCGCGCGGGCGCGGCCGCTGTTCGATGTCCTTGGGCGGCAGTTCACGCACGTCGGCGCGGTCGGCGCCGGACAGGTGGCCAAGGCAGCCAACCAGATCATCGTCGGTCTCAACATCGGTGCTGTGGCCGAGGCGCTGGCGCTGGTGATGGCCGCCGGCGTGGATCCGCGGAAGGTGCGTCAGGCGCTGCTCGGCGGCTTCGCCGGTTCACGCATTCTCGAGGTGCACGGTCAGCGCATGATCGACGCAACGTTTCAAGCCGGGGCACGCATATCCACGCAATACAAGGATATGCGCCAGGCCAGCGAACTCGGGGAACTGCTCGGCCAGCCGTTGCCGGCCACACGTCTGAGCATGTCACTGTTCGGGCAATTGATCGAGCAGGGCGATGGCGACCTGGATCACAGTGCGCTGATCCGCGTGCTGCGCCAGGCCGACGACTGACGGCGGGCGCCGCCGGCTATTTGCCTGGTGGGACTTCGCGCTGGATCAGCACCTGCAGCGACTGGATCTGGGCCAGCGCCACATAGGCCGTGTACTTGCCGCCATGCAGGGTCTGCTCGACCTCGGCCTCGCCATTGCGGATACGCTTGAGCACCCCTTCGCGCACCGGCAGTCCGCGTGGCTTGATCTTGACCTGGTGATCGACATAACTGGCGATGTCGGCCACCCGCACCGGTTCGAACTGGCGGCGCACGATGATCCGTCGCGGCCGACCGTCAGGCGTCTTTCCCTCAACGACTTCCTCTTCGGCGCCAAACAGTGCGGCCAGGCCTGAGGTATCGGGCTGCTGCCAGCTGAACGTCGTATCGGCAATCGGCTGGTCATTCAGGCTCAGTCGCAGCCCCAGGGTCGGCACCAGCTGCTCCGGGCGCATCGCCACCAGGCTCAACAGGCCGATCGGTCTGGCCGGTACCGCCACGACCCTGAATTCACCCCAGTCACGGTAGAAATCGCGCACCGCCTTGCTCAGGCCCTCACCCAGCGTCAGGCCCGAGTCCGCAAACCGCTGCATCGCCTGTTCGGCGAGGGCGCCGCTCCACGCCTGCACGCTGTACTCCGTGCCGATGGCACAGGCCTTGAGCGCCTGACGGCCGAACTCCGGCGACACCTTCACCGCGAAGTCGAATCCGCCGAGGCTGAAGCTCGGGGGAGCGCCCCGGGAAAGGCTTTGCACATCGACATCATTGAGGGTCGCCGACAGGCGCACCGACTGGATGTCGCGCAGATCCACGTTCATCCCGATATCGAGTGTCCGGTTGGCCTCGTCGATGCGGTAGCTGCCGTCGACATCCACGTTCAATGCGGAGAGACCGATACGCTGCAGCAACTGCGGGTCGATGGAAACGCCATCGCTGCACAGGCCGGCACTGTCGACTGCCGGCGTGGCCGGCTGATCCCGGAACGCTGTCGCAAGTGGCATACTCAACCCGCTGATGTTGAACGAGAGGCTGCCGGGCGGCGCCCCTTCTTCGCCGCGCCATTGAATTCCGCGAATGAAAAACATCGGGTCGTCGCTGGCCACACGGACGGCGTCGATCGTCACCACCTCATCGCTGCCCAGCGGCTGCACGGCGATCGCACTGACCGTAACCGCACCGCGCAGATCGGTGCTGATATCGGCATAGCGGACATCCGCATGGTCGGCAGCGGCCGCGACGATGTCGTCGACGCTGCGCTTGGCGTTGTAGTACATGACCCCTTTCAGCGCGCCGTAGAGCAGCACGGGAATCAACAGGAGCAACAGCAGTTTGCCGGGACGCAACGACATGGGTGACTATCCTCGGGGACGCATCAGGGGTTGTTCGACTTCGTGACGTTTAGCGGCACCGAGCAGGTGTTCTATAAGCGTGAGCGCGAAATCCATCGCTGTACCCGGGCCTCGCGAGGTAACGACCTTGCCGTCGCTGACCACGGCATCGTGCAACAGCTGTGAGCCCGTCGCCAGGCGCCCGTCGATCACGCCGGGATAGGCAGTGGCCCTGTGGCCATCCAACAGTCCGGCGTTGAGCAGGACCTTGGGCGCCGCACAGATGGCGGCGGTATAGCGGCCCTGTTCGGCCATGCGCTGCAACAGGGTGTGGATACGCGGGTCGGCGTCGAGATGGTCGGCGCCGGGCTGGCCACCGGGCAGCACGATCATGTCGAAGTCGTCGTCGATCACCGCATCGAGGCTGCAATCGGGCAGCAATACCACGCCGCGGCTGGCCGTGACCGGCCCATCGGCAAGCCCTGCGGCGACGACCTGGATGCCGGCGCGACGCAACAGATCGATGATGGTTACCGCTTCGAGTTCTTCGCAACCGTTGGCCAGGGGGACGAGCACGCGTGCCATATCGGTTCACTCCTTTGTTTTTCGACCAGTCGCGAGACCGGTACCAGTTCAATGCCCTCTGCCGCCAATTGCGGCAGGACTTCCGCCAGCACCTCGAGGGTCTGCGGGTGCGGATGCCCGATACCGATCGCGGAGCCGTGGCGGCGCGCCCTGGCAATCAGACCCGTCAGCTGCTGGCGCACGTAGCTGGCATCCTGCTCGTTGTCGAGGAACACGTCTCGCTGGGCATTCGGCAGCCCGGCGTCGCGGGCCGACTGGCGTGCCACCGTGCGGACGTCGGTACGGCTGTCGACGAAGTACAGGTCACCACCACAGCGCAGGTCCTCCATCAACCAGCGCATGGCCTGTGCATCACGGGTCAACAGGCTGCCCATGTGGTTGTTGACGCCTGACACGTGCGGGACGGCGTCAAGACCCTGCTGTACGCCGCGCGCAAAGTCCTCACGGCTCATGTCCAGATGCAGACCACCGGGCCCGGTATCACGCCCGTCCGAGGTCTGCATCGGCAGATGCAGCATCACCTCTTTTCCACGCCCGTGCGCCCATTCGGCGATATCGGCACTGTAGGGCCGCTGCGGCAACACGGCGTAGGTCAGCGGACCGGGCAGCTCGACCGCCTGGCGGCCCAAGGGACGGTTGTTGCCCAGGTCGTCGATGATGATCGCGATCCGCACCGGCGACTGTGCTGCCGCCGGCAACACCAGCAGAGAGGTCAGCAGGGCGAACAGACGCAGCATCCGGCGGCGGCTCAGGTGGCGACGTCCGGCCGCAGGATCGCCAGGCCTTTGAGCAGGTTCAGGGCTTCGCTGAGGGCATAGTCGGTCTCGCTGTCCGCCGACCCGGTGTCGGCCGGTGCCTTCTTCTTCGCGCCGTTGCTCCGGCCGTTGCCTTCGGGATTGGACAGATGGCCGGCCAGGTCGGCCTCTTTGAGCTGGGTTGTCGACTCCTCGCCACGGGTCAGGCGGACGTTCTCCAGCAGGATGTCCGGCACGATGCCCTCTGCCTGGATCGATCGGCCGTTGGGGGTGAAGTAACGCGCGGTGGTCAGCTTGACCGCGGTACGTTCGTTGACCGGGACTATGGTCTGGACAGAGCCCTTGCCGAAGGTCTGCTGGCCCATGATCACGGCGCGCTTGTGGTCCTGCAATGCGCCGGCGACGATCTCCGATGCCGAGGCCGAGCCGCCGTTGACCAGCACCACGATCGGGGCCCCTTCGACGACGTCATCGGGTGCCGCCTTGAACTTGAGCTGAGAGTCCGCGATTCGCCCCTCGGTGTACACGATGGTGCCGCTGGTCAGAAACGCATCGCTGATCGCCACTGCCGCGTTCAGTACGCCACCCGGGTTGTCGCGCAGGTCCAGGACCAGGCCTTTCAGTGCGCCGCCGGCCTGGCGTTTGAGCGCACCGATGCCGGTCAGCATGTCTTCCGGTGTGCGGGCCTGGAACTGCGAAACCCGCACATAGCCGAAACCCGGGTCGAGCATGCGGTGTTTGACGCTGACCGTCTTGATCACATCGCGCACCACGGTGATCTCGATCGGCTTGTCCTGGCCTTCGCGTACGATCGTCAACCGCAGCTTGGTGCCCGGCTTGCCGCGCATCTGCCTCACTGCCTCGTCGAGCGTCATGCCCTTCACCGGCTGATCGTCGAGGCGGATGATCAGGTCCCCCGAACGCACACCCGCGCGCTGTGCCGGGGTGTCGTCGATCGGGGCTATCACCTTGACGAACCCGTTCTCCATGCCGACCTCGATCCCCAGGCCGCCGAACTCGCCGCTGGTGCCGACGCGGATATCGCGGTAGTCCTCTTCGTCGAGATAGGCGGAGTGCGGATCCAGGCCGCTGAGCATGCCCTCGATGGCGTACTTGAGGAGTTTGCGGTCGTCGACCGGCTCGACATAGTCCTTCTTGATGCGTCCGAACACCTCGGCAAACACACGCAACTCTTCCAGTGGCAGGCCATTGGAAGGCTCCGTCGATTCAGCCACCGCCGTTCGTTCGTAGGCCACGACGCCGGCGACAACCAGGAAAACCGCGGCCAGGGCCGTAGGCAAGCTCTGCTTCATATCATCCTCGAAAGTCCGCCCCGTCAATGCGGGCGCGGGATCAACCCACCTTGCTGCCGGTAGGGCGTCGGCACCACTTGGCAGGGTCGACTGCGCGACCCTGGTAGCGGATGCCAAAGTACACACCAGCCTGTTCGCGTCCGCCACTGCTGCCGACCAGGGCAACCGGCTCCCCGACCTCCACCCAGTCACCGGCCTCCTTGAACAGGCTCTGGTTGTGCCCGTACAAGGTCATGTAGCCGTCGCCGTGATCGACGATCAACAACAGGCCGAAGCCCCGCAGCCAGTCGGCGAACGCGACGCGCCCGTGATGCACGGCGCGTACCTCGCGGCCTTCCGGCGCTGAGATCATAACACCGTCCCAAACCAAGGCCCCGAGCTTGGGTGAGCCGAAGCGGTTGACGATACGCCCGCTTGCGGGCCACGGCAGGCGGCCGCGCAGACCGACAAACGCGAGTTGCTGAGGATGCTCGGCCGGAATGTCCGCCAATGCCTCTTCGAGGCCGGTGATCAGGGTCTGCAGGTCGCGCTCATCGGACTGCAAACGATCAAGCTGGCGGCTCTGGTCGTTGAGTTCCTGTGTCAGCCGCGCGACCACGTCGCGTCTTTGACCCTGCGAGCGCTGCATCGCTGCGAGTTCGCGTGCCTGTTCATCATGCAGGCGCGCCAGTTTTCGTTCTTCGTCGAGAATCTCGGCCTCGGTGTCGGCGAGGCGCTGCATGTAGTCGCGGATCAGCCGCATCTTCTGACCGCGCGCCCGACTGAGGTAATCGTAGTAGACCATGACCCGGCTGACTGTCGCCGGGTCCTGCTGGTTTAGCAGGATCTTCAGCCGTTCCTGGCGGCCCATCGCATAGGCGGCACGCGCCTGGCGCGCCAGCGCCTCGCGATGGCGGTCGAGCGCCTGGCTCTGCTGGGTCTTTTCGATGGCAAGCTCATTCAGGTGGTCACGCTGGCGCGTCAGGCGGCCGTCCAGCACCCGCAACTTGCGCGCCAGACGACCGATCTGTTGTTCGGATTCCTGCAGCAGGCGAGACAGCTCGGTCTTTTCGCCGCTCTTGGACTGCATCTGTGTGCGCAGGCCGCTGATCCGCTCGCGCAGGGCCTCCAGTCTGGCCTGTTGTTCCGCCGTAACCGGCGCAGACGGGCCGACTGCCGGCCACATCGCAACCAGAAACAGCGAGATCAGAAAGGGCTGGCGCATGCAAAGAAACCGAGGGCAATCCTGCGCCCATTCTGGCAGTAATCGGTGATTGGCGCGCTACCGCAGTGTGGTGCTCAGGCGGCGCCGGCAGCGGGCAGCAGCGAACGGCCGGTCATTTCCGGCGGCTGCGGCAGCCCCATGATCTGCAGCAGCGTCGGCGCCACGTCACACAGAGCGCCGTTTTCCAGCAACGCCGTCGCCGCATGGCCGACATAGATCAGTGGGACCGGGTTTGTCGTGTGTGCAGTGTGCACCTGACCAGCCTTGGGATCGATCATCTGCTCGGCGTTGCCGTGATCAGCGGTGATGATCAGCTCACCCCCCACATCGAGCACCGCTTCGGTGACCCGCCCGATGCACTCGTCCAGCACTTCGATTGCCCGCACCGCAGCGTCGTAGTTGCCGGTGTGGCCGACCATATCGCCGTTCGCATAGTTGCAGATGACCGCATCGAAACGCCGGCTGCGCACCGCCTCGACCAACCTGTCGGTGACCTCGTAGGCGCTCATCTCGGGCTGCAGATCGTACGTGGCAACCTGTGGCGACGGCACCAGGATGCGCTCCTCGCCCTCGTTCGGCGCCTCGATGCCGCCGTTGAAGAAGAACGTCACGTGTGCGTATTTCTCGGTCTCGGCGATGCGCAGCTGATGCAGGCCAAGGTTGGCGATGTACTCGCCGAACGTGTTTTCGAGCCGCTCCGGCGGATAGGCAACAGGTATATCGAAGTCCTTGCTGTACTCGGTCAGCGAGACGAACGCACCCAGCCTGGGCCTTACCGCGCGTTCGAACCCGGGGAAATCGGCCTCGATGAAGGCGCGGGTGATCTGGCGCGCGCGATCCGATCGGTAGTTCATATTGATGATGACGTCACCGTCGGCCACCGGCACCGCTTCGCCGATACACGTGGCCGTGACGAATTCATCCGACTCGCCACGCGCATACGCCTGTTGCAGCGCCTCCAGCGCTGTGGGCGCGCAATGCTCTGCCTTACCCTGGGTGATCAGCTCATAGGCGCGCTGGATACGATCCCAGCGATGGTCGCGGTCCATCGCGAAGTAGCGACCGATCAGCGTCGCCACGCGTCCCCGGCCGAGTTCGGCAAACACCGCGTCCATCGCCTGCAGCGAGGCCTCGGCACTCTTCGGCGGCATGTCGCGGCCGTCGAGAAAGGCGTGCACGTAGACACGCGGGGCGCCGCGCTGCACCGCCAGCCTGACCATCGCGTGGATGTGTTCTTCGTGGCTGTGCACACCGCCGGGAGACAGCAGCCCCAGGATGTGTACCGCCGAGCCCTCGCGCACCGCCAGATCGACCGCATCGGTCAGGGTGCGGTTGGAGAAAAACGAGCCGGTGCGGATCGAGCGGCCGATGCGCGTGAATTCCTGGTAGACGACGCGCCCGGCACCGAGATTGAGGTGGCCGACCTCTGAGTTACCCATCTGCCCCCCGGGCAGGCCCACGGCCGAGCCGGAGGTACGGATCGCGGTATGCGGAAAGGTCGCCCACAGTCTGTCCCAGACCGGTGTCTTTGCCGCGCTTATCGCATTGTGGTCGGTATTGTCGCTCATACCCCAGCCATCGAGGACCAGGAGAACTGCTGGGCGGACCTTGTTGTTCATCTTCCTTTTGCCCGGCCGTCCGGACCTGCCTGACGGCCAACGGCCGAATAACCTCATGAGTTATAAGTAAAAAATGCGCACTTCAATGCTTGATAGGCAAACCTGCGGTCGGGGCGGCGTATTGAAGCATTTTAGCCGCCGGCACGCCAGCACAGGGCAAGGTGTAACGACCGGTCATAAAAGAAAATTTTCCTCGAATTCAAGAAAAATGCTCGATTCCGGTGGCGAAATGCTGTTCCAATAGCGGTCTATTATTAGATTAGAGGCTAGTAAATAGCCCATCAAAGGAGGCTTCTTTGTGAATCTGCACGACAAGGCAGTGATTTCCATGCATGACGAATTTGACAATGAACTTGCCCTGTTGGAAGGCGACGAGGACATCGATCGGGCATCGCGGTCACTCAAAGCCATGTCCCATCCGCTGCGACTGAAGATTCTGTGCACCCTCGGTGACGAAGAGGTCAGCGTTCAGGATATCGTCGACCAGGTGGGAACGTCGCAAAGCAATATCTCACAGCATCTTGCGATATTGCGCGATAAGGGTATCCTCACCTCGCGAAAAGATGCCAACCGGGTGTTTTATCGTGTCAGCGATAACCGCACGCTGCGTCTGATCTGCATGATGCGTGAAGTGTTCTGCAGCCACGAGCACTGAACGCGAATTTCCCGCTGTGTGCGGGATTTCCACATTGTTGAAACGGGCAGGCTAACGCCTCCCGTTTCGTCGTTTGTAGCGCCGCGACGAGAGTCCGGCGGTGGCGAGGTATCATGGAACAGCTCCTTGAGTTTGCCGGTAACCACACCGTGCTGGTTGCAGGATTCTTGCTCGTCCTGACCGCCCTGGCGTGGAACATCATCACCGACCCGGGCGGCAAGAATGCCGTCGATCCACTCGCGGCCACCGCGCTGATCAATCACGAGGAAGCCGTGGTGCTCGACGTGCGCTCGATGGCGGAGTTCAAGGACGGCCATATCGTCAACGCCGTCAACATCCCGCTGAACGGTCTCGGCAACAACGTCAAACAGCTGGAGAAACACCGCAACCGGCCGATAGTGACCGTGTGTCGCTCGGGTTCACGCTCCGGCGCCGCATGTAACCTGTTGCGCAAGCACGGCTTCGAAAACGTCAAGAATCTGCGTGGCGGCATGATGGCATGGGAAAGTGCCAATCTGCCGGTCAAGCGCAAGTAAACCCGCCCAGCAGGAGAGAAACATGGCCGACGAAAACAGACCTCAGCGCCAGTTCGTGGTGCAGCGAATCTATGCGAAAGATATCTCTTTCGAGTCGCCCAACACGCCGCAGATGTTCCAGGAAAAGTGGTCGCCGGAGATCAATATCAGCCTCGGAAGCGAGGTCAACAAGCTCGGCGGCGGCGCCATCGAGGTGGTGCTCAATGTCTCGGTCGAGGCAAAGCATGCCGACAAGACTGTATTCATGGTCGAGATCCACCAGGCCGGCCTGTTCGGTGTCCAGGGTTTCGCTGACCAGGAACTCGACGCGCTCCTGGGTGTAGCGGCGCCGAACATCCTGTTTCCGTACGCGCGCGAAGCGGTGTCCGACCTGGTCACGCGCGGCAGCTTCCCCCAGTTCGTGCTGCAACCGGTGAACTTCGAGGCGCTGTACATGCAGCAGCGCCAGGCGAAAGCGGCCGAGGCCGGAAACACGGCCGACGCCGGGAACGCACCCGCGCACTGAGTTGAACGCGCGGGCAGCCACACTGGCGGTCCTCGGTGCCGGCTCATGGGGCACCGCGCTGGCGATCCAGCTGGCACGCAACGGCTCGGCGGTTTCGTTGTGGGGACACGATCCGGCCGAGATCGAGGCCCTGTTGCGCGACCGCGAGAATCGTCACTACCTGCCGGGCGTCGCCCTGCCCGAAGGGTTGACCCCCACCGGTGACCTGGCCGCCTGCCTGCGGGCGGCGGACGAGGTCCTGGTGGTGGTTCCCAGCCATGCCTTTGGCCAGGTTTGCGGACGCATTGTCGAGATACGCCCGCAGCTCAAATCCCTGAGCTGGGCGACCAAGGGTTTCGACCATGATTCCCACGAACTCCTCAGCACCGTGGCGGCGCAGCATCTGGCGCACTGCGACATGGCCGTGGTCTCGGGGCCGACGTTTGCCGGGGAAGTGGCGCGCGGCCTGCCCACCGCGATCACCGTGGCATCGAACAACCCGATGCACGCAGACCGGGTGGCCGCTTACCTGCACGGCGAGAACTTTCGCGCCTACACCAGCGACGATCTGATCGGGGTCCAGGTAGGGGGCGCCAGCAAGAACGTGATGGCGATCGCCGCCGGCATCTCCGATGGCCTGGGTTTTGGCGCCAACGCGCGCGCCGCACTGATCACCCGGGGCCTGCACGAAATCACCCGGCTTGGCCTGGCGATGGGAGGCAAGCCGGAGACTTTCATGGGGCTGGCCGGGCTCGGTGACCTGGCATTGACCTGCACCGACGACCAATCGCGAAACCGGCGCATGGGCCTGGCCCTGGCCAGGGGCCTGGACATCGCCACGGCGAAAGCGGACATCGGCCAGGAGGTGGAAGGCGTCGCCACCGCGCGCGAGGTTCGTGCCAAGGCGCTGTCACTCGGCGTCGAGATGCCGATCACCGAGCAGACATACCGGGTCCTGTACGAAGGGCTGGATCCCAGGGCCGCGGTACACAACCTGCTCAGTCGTGAGTCGAAACCGGAGTAGCCGGCCGCCGCAACACCGGTGCTGCACGCACCATACCCCGCCGTCCCGAAGATTCCTTGGACATCGTGATGATTTCACCCTTGACCTGGAGCCAGGTCCAGCTATTAGTCTGGGAACCGACACTCGGCGGGGAGACCCAAACAGATGAGCCTCAGCATCGGTGAGGTCTGCCGACAGACTGGTCTTTCGGCAGACACCCTGCGCTACTACGAGCGCATTGGCCTGCTGGGCCGGATCGCGCGCAACGGCGGCGGGCAGCGACGTTACGGCGCCCAGGACGTAGCACGCCTGCAGTTCGTGCGGCGCGCCCAGACAATGGATTTCAGCCTGCACGAGATCGGCCAGTTGCTGGCGCTGCGTAACCAGGGCGGCGATGTGCGTGCGGATGTGCGCGCCCTGACCGAGAACAAACTGAGCGCGATCGGTCAACGCATCGAGGCGCTGACAAAATTGCGCGACGAGCTCAGCGAGCTGGTTCGGCGCTGTCACGCCAGTGCCGGAGACTGTCCGATCATCGCGCGCATGGACAATCCACAGGAGAGCGATCATGAGTTACACGGTTGCTGTTGAAAACATCAAGTGCGGCGGCTGCGCCAACACGATCCGCGGCAAGCTGGTCGAACAGCAGCTCGCCCGGGAGGTCGAGGTGGATATCGAGCGGGGCCAGGTGCATGTCGAAGGAAACCCGGAGTGGCGCGATCAGGTCGTCACCGCTCTCGCCAGGATGGGTTACCCCGAGGTCGGGTCGGTGGAGGGATTGAAGTCCGCCGCTGCGAAGGCGAAATCCTTCGTCAGTTGCGCGATCGGAAGGATCGACAACGCCGCTGCGGACAAGGAATGAACCCACCGATCCAACACGTCGAGTCTTGACCGGACCAGCTTCGGCACCGTTGCTCATGCAGGCGCTCAGCAGAAGATTCCGGGCATTCCGACGCGGCAAGCGTGTCGCCCGGCTGGCGCTGGCATTGCTGCTGGTGCTCAATCCGCTGCTCGCGGTAATCCCAAGCGCGGTAGCTGCTGAAGCCGGCCCGGGTGGCCAGGGCGCCGGCGCCATGCCCTGTCACACCGCTGCTGCCCATGCCCCGGATGTGGCGCTGCCCGAGCGCCAGGCACAATGCCCTCACTGCAGCGATCACGCGCCTCCGTTCTCATGTCATTGTTGCGGCCAGGCGGCGCCGGCCGGGCTGCTCACCGCGTCCCTGGCGCTGCGACGCAGCTGCGGTGCCCTTTGGCAGCGACCCGTCGCCCAGGTGGACGCGCTACCGATGCCACACCGTGAGACCGTGTACCGCCCTCCCAGGC
>JACKML010000008.1 GCA_024235415.1 Chromatiaceae bacterium
TGGCCTGATAGTCAGAGCCGGTCTTGGTCGCGACTGTCGGCGGGTTCTGCATGATGCCGTTCCAGACCTCGACACAGGCATCAGCGTCGTCGATCGTCGCATTGTCGCCGGTACCGACCGGCCATCCGGCCGCGTTGGAGTCGACCTTTCCGTCACCGAAATTGGCCACGTCGGCCTGTGCAGCGTTGTGGCCGTTTGCGATCCACTGCGCACGGAACATCGCCACACCGGTACCGAAGCCGCCCGAGGCCCCATCGACCGCGGCTTCATGCGCCTGGGTTTGGACATTCATGAACCTCGGCAAGGCGGTCGCCGCCAGAATCCCGAGAATAATAATCACCACGACCAACTCAACCAGGGTGAAGCCCGCTTGTTTCTTCATTGTGTAACGCCTCCGTCTCCCGTCGCCAACCGGTATGGGCCATCGCCCTGACGGGGGAGACCACACGTGTTCAGGAGACATAGCGACGGCGACCGCGGAATCTTTAGAGTCCCCGTTGGAGAAGGCCAGGATGGGCGCAAACCGACACCGGTTGACGCTGTTCCCTCACCCCACCCCTCTCCCGGGGGGAGAGGGAGACCAATCGGTCGCGGAGGACTCGGACAGCCATTCGATGACCCATCCCGATTCGCCAGGGGGCGCGGCGAAAGGCTCACAGGTGCAGCAGTTGGCGATGCCCGCAAGTTCACCATCGATCAGGAGCAGCGGCACACAATCGCGCAACCACGGCGGAATGCCACATTCCTGTGCCAGGGCCTTGAACGACCGGCTGCCGATACGACCGACAGGCCTGCAACGCAGACCTGCGTGGCGAAATCCCAGCTGCACCCGGCCACGCGCCCAACGCTGCTGGTCGATGCCGCCAGGCGCAAGCCGGCGTCGGACCAGGCCGAGGCCCGGGCCCGGTTCGATCGCCTCACCGTCCCAGTCGAACGGGTTTTCGGGCGGCGCGCACACATCCTCCGGCACCAGCCACACTTCTTCACGGTAGCGGCGCAGTGTCATGCCGTGCCACGCGATGCACACCTGTGCATCGGCGCGCGCCGAGCACAGCTGCGACAGCGCCTCGTCCAGGCGGGCCGCCGGCAGCGGCGCCGCGCCAAGGCCGCGCAACCACAGTCGCAGGAGATTTCGCGCCCTGGCTTCGGGCAGATCGCGCAGCCGCGCAACCGGCAACCTGCCAGGTGCGGTCCGGGAGGCATGATCCAGGTCGAGTGCTGCCTGGTGCCGAATCATTGCCGCGGCATCCGCGCAATGCGCGGCACTGCGGACAAGGTTTTGGGCCGCCCCCGGCCAGCGCGCGACCAGCGCCGGCATCACCTGGTGCCGCAGGTAGTTGCGATCGGCGGCAGTGCCGGCATTGCTCGGGTCGTCGACCCACCGCAGTTGATGCGTGACGGCCCACTCGTGGATCGCCGCGCGGCTCCACGCCAGCAGGGGCCGGGCATGCCAGCCCCCCGACCACTCGCGAACCATCGGCATCGCCGCCAGGCCCTCGACGCCGGCGCCACGCAACAGTTGCAGTAACAGGGTCTCGGCCTGGTCGTCGCGGTGATGGGCTGTCAGCAGCATCCCATCGGCACCGATCGTGTCGGCCAATGCGGCGTAGCGCGCAATGCGTGCGGCGGCCTCCGGGCTCTCACCCGGTCGGTGCGCCGCATCGACCTTGATCGAGATGAGCGGGACCCCAAGGCGCCGACATTCACTGTGGCAGTGCTGCGCCCATGCGGCAGACTGTGGCTGCAGTCGATGATCGACGTGGATGACAGACAGGGGCGCGAGCAGCTTCTCTCGAACGGCAACCAGAAGATTCAGCAGCACACTGGAATCGAGGCCGCCACTGAACGCAACCCAATAGCGTCCGGGAATCGGCAGGTGGTCGTTCAGGCGCCCGAGCAGGTGGTCGGGCGCGAGTGACTGCGTCGAAGTCTTAACGCGCGACGACACCGTAGGTCATCAGGCGCTCATATCGTTGTTCCAGCAGGTGATCGATTGCCACCTCGCGGACAGTGTCCAAGGCGCCCAACAGCGCCTTTTTCAGATTGCGCGCCACAGCATCGGGGTCACGATGACCACCGCCCAGGGGTTCGGGCACGATGTCGTCGATCAGCTTGAATTCCTTGAGGTGCTTCGAGGTGATCGCCATCGCCTCGGCGGCCAGTGGCGCCTTCTCCGCGTCTTTCCACAGGATCGACGCACAGCCTTCCGGAGAGATCACAGAGTAGGTGCTGTACTGCATCATCAGCACGCGGTCGGCAACACCGATCGCCAGCGCACCACCGGAACCGCCCTCGCCGATCACTGTGGCGATGATCGGCGTGCGCAGCCCGGCCATCTCAAACAGGTTGCGCGCGATCGCCTCGCTCTGCCCGCGTTCTTCAGCGCCGACACCCGGATAGGCGCCCGGAGTATCGATAAACGTCAACACCGGGAGACCGAAACGCTCGGCCATTTTCATCAGCCGCAGCGCCTTGCGGTAACCCTCCGGGCGCGGCATCCCGAAATTGCGCAGGATCTTTTCCTTGGTGTCGCGGCCCTTCTGGTGACCGATCAGCATCACCGGACGTCCCTGGATGCGTCCGAGACCTCCGACGATCGCCTTGTCGTCCGCATAGGCGCGGTCACCGTGGAGTTCCTCGAAATCGTCAACGATACGTGACACATAATCGAAGGTGTAAGGGCGCAGAGGATGACGCGCGAGCTGCGAGATCTGCCACGGCGTGAGATTGGAAAAGATCGATTCGGTCAGCGAACGGCTCTTGCCCTCCAGGCGCTCGATTTCTTCCTGGATATTGATCTCGTTGTCGTTGCCGACGAGGCGAAGCTCCTCGATCTTCGCCTGTAGTTCGGCGATCGGTTGCTCGAATTCGAGAAAATCAAGATTCATTTTTCTGTATCTGCGACCACTGTAACTTTGCAATCATACCGCAAGGCGCCGGCCCGAAGCGCCTCCCCGCGCGCACTCGCCCGGTGCTACGCTCAGCCCGATTGAGCATAGTCGACCGACCGGCCCGATGCCTCCTGCGGCGGTGGGCGGAAACGGATGTTCACCACGCCGCTGCCCAGCAGCCGCTGCGCCTGGCGCAGAAACGCATCCGTGGGCCTGATGCGCCAGTCGGCGCCGAGCCGCAGTACCACCGCGGCATCCAGCCGCTGGTAGCGCAGACGCACCTCGCCGGTGCCGCCGAGCACTGGCTCGAGCATGGCCTTGAGTTCACTGGCCACATCGATCGATGCCATCCCACGTTCGCGCAGCCACGCCTCGCGCAGTTCGATCTCGACCACGGCGGCACGCGCCACCCGGACATCCTCCAGGCCGCTCAGGCGGTCGGCGCGGATGTTCAGGCCACCGCGGTATTCGTCGTGCGCCAGGGTGCCCTCGACGACCACCACCCGGTCGGTGGCAATCTGGTCGCGAAACTGCTCGTAGGCCTCGTTGAACAGAGTGGCCTCGATACGTCCGGTCTTGTCGTCGAGCAGGACCGAGGCCATCGGGCCACGCTGCGTATTGCGCCGGTTGACCGCCACCACCATGCCGGCGACTGTGACTTTCTTGCCGCCGCGGCGGCCACGGATCTCGCGCACGTTGTCCAGGCTCAGGCGGGCGATACGGGTGCCGATCATTGCCTTGAGATCGGGCTCGTAAAAATCGATCGGATGCCCGGTCAGGAACAGGCCCAGCGTCTCCTTTTCCCCCGCCAGACGCTGTTCGTCGTCCCATTCCTCGATCGCATCCGGCACCACCCCGGGGCTCGGTGCGGCAGGCTCGGGCGCCGACATGCCGAACAGGTCGTCCTGCCCTGCCGCCTGCATCGCCGCCTGCTGTTCAGCCATCTTCAGTGCCAACGGCAACAGGATCATCAGCGTCGCACGGTTCTCGCCGAGGTGATCCAGGGCGCCGGCGCGGATCAGGGATTCCAGCACCCGCCGGTTGGCCTTCTTGAGATCGATGCGACGACAGAACTCGAACAGGTCGCGGAACGGACCGTCACGCTCACGCAACTCGACGATGCCCTCGATCGCCCCCTCACCGACACCCTTTATCGCACCCAGGCCGTAGACGACCGTGTCGTCGCCGTCGACGGTGAACATATAGCTGGAGCGATTCACATCCGGCGGCTCGACCTTGAGCTTCATCGAGCGGCATTCTTCGATGAAGGTCACCACCTTGTCGGTATTGTCCATGTCCGAGGACAGTACTGCGGCCATGAAGGCGGCCGGGTAATGCGCCTTGAGCCAAAGCGTCTGATACGACACCAGCGCATAGGCGGCCGAATGCGACTTGTTGAAACCGTAGCCGGCGAACTTCTCCATCAGGTCGAAGATGTAGGTTGCGGTCTTTTCTTCGACGCCGCGTGCGACCGCACCGGTGCGGAAGATCTCGCCCTGCTTGGCCATCTCCTCCGCCTTCTTCTTGCCCATTGCGCGGCGCAGCAGGTCGGCGCCGCCAAGGGTGTAACCAGCCAGTACCTGGGCGATCTGCATGACCTGCTCCTGGTACAGGATCACCCCGTAGGTCGATGCCAGGATCGGCGCCAGGTCCGGGTGCGGATATACCACCTCCTGGACGCCGTGCTTGCGCGCAATGAAGTCGTCGACCATGCCCGACTGCAGCGGCCCGGGGCGAAACAGCGCGACCAGGGCGGTGATGTCGTCGAAACAGTCCGGCTGCAGCTTGCTGATCAGCTGCTTCATGCCGGCCGATTCGAGCTGGAACACCGCGGTGGTCTCGGCGCTCTTGAGCAGGGTGAACGCATCGATGTCGTCGACCGGTATGGCAGAGATATCGATCGGATCGAGCGCCTGTCTGCCACGTACCGCGTTGATCGTCTTGAGCGCCCAGTCGATGATGGTCAGGGTACGCAGGCCGAGGAAATCGAACTTGACCAGGCCGGCGGCCTCGACGTCGTCCTTGTCGAACTGGGTCACCAGGTTGGTGCCGTCCGGCTCGCAGTAAAGCGGACTGAAATCGGTCAGCCTGCCCGGCGCAATCACCACCCCACCGGCGTGCTTGCCGGCGTTGCGTGCCAAGCCCTCGAGCTGGCGCGCCATGTCGATCAGCTGCGTGACCTCTTCATCATTCGCGTAGGCCTGCTTGAGCTCGTCGCTCTCCTCCAGCGCCTTGTCGAGCGTCATGCCGAGCTCGAACGGCACCATCTTGGCGACGCGGTCGGTGAATCCATATGCATGCCCGAGCACGCGCCCGACGTCGCGCACCACCGCCTTCGCGGCCATCGAGCCATAAGTGATGATCTGCGATACCGAGTCACGGCCATACTTGCGGGCCACGTAGTCAATCACGCGGTCGCGCTTGTCCATGCAGAAATCGACGTCGAAGTCGGGCATGGAGACACGTTCCGGATTGAGAAAGCGCTCGAACAGCAGGTCGTGTTCAAGGGGGTCGAGATCGGTGATTTTCAGCGCATAGGCGACCAGCGATCCGGCACCGGAGCCACGCCCTGGCCCCACCGGCACGTCGTTGTCCTTGGCCCACTGGATAAAGTCGGCGACGATCAGGAAGTAACCCGGAAAACCCATCTTGGTGATGACGTCGAGCTCGATCTCCAGGCGTTCGTCATAGGGCTTGCGGCGCTCGGCAAAATCTTCCGCCACCGGGTCGAGGATGCGTTTGAGGCGCCACTCAAGGCCCTTGCGCGACTCGGCACGGAAGAACTCATCGATCGTCATTCCCTGCGGGATCGGAAACTCCGGCAGGAAGTTCTTGCCGAGCGTGATCTGCAGGTTGCAGCGCTTGGCGATCTCCACCGAGTTGTGCAGCGCCTCCGGCAGGTCAGCGAACAACACGGCCATCTCGGCTGGTGAACGCAGGTATTGCTGCTCCGAATAGGCGCGCGCGCGCCGCGGATCGTCGAGCGTGCGTCCCTCGTGGATGCACACCCGGACCTCGTGCGCAGGGAATTCGCGTGCTTCGAGGAAACACACACCGTTGGTCGCCACGACCGGCACACCCCTGGCGGCGGCCAGCCGGACGCTGGCATGCACACAGGCCTCTTCGTGCTCGCGTCCGCTGCGCACCAGTTGCAGGTAGTAACGATCACCGAACAGGGCCAGCCAATCGTCGAGGCGCTGTTCGGCGAGTTGCCGGTTGCCACCTACCAGCGCGCGTCCGACGTCACCCTCCCGCCCCCCGGACAGTGCGATCAGGCCGGCGGTCGAGGTCGGGGTGAACCAGTCGCGCTGCATCATTGCGCGGCCAAGATGCTGGCCCTCGCGGTAGCTGCGCGACACCAGCTCGGTGAGATTGCGATAGCCCCGGTTGTCCTGCACAAGCAGTATCAGCCGATCCGGCTTGTTCGCGTCGTCGGGATTGTGCATCCAGACGTCGACCCCGCAGATCGGTTTGACACCGGCCGCCATCGCCGCCTTGTAGAACCGGACCAGGGCAAACATGTTGGACTGGTCGGTCAGCGCCACGGCGGGCATGTCGAGTTCAGCGACCCGCCTGACCAGCGGCTTGATCCGCGTCACACCGTCTACCAGCGAGTACTCGGAGTGCACATGCAGGTGGACGAATTCGGCTGCCATGGCGTCGGGCGGTGTCACTCGGGGAGGGAATACGGTAAGCAGAATACCCTGCCCGACTGTCGACCGCCACTTGGCGGGAAGCGGCAGTCCCCTGTCGTCGTCAGGCGCCATTCGGGACTACCCGCGGGATCGCCAAGTGGCGAAAAAACCGCCGGAAAAAGGCTTATCTCAGTCGATCAGGCGACGAACTGGTGCAAAGGAGCGGCGGTGGATCGGCGTCACACCGAGCCTCTGCAGGGCCTCCATGTGCGCCTTGGTCGGATAGCCCTTGTGCTGCGCGAGACCGTACCCCGGATAGGCGCTATCGAGCACCAGCATCTCACGGTCGCGGCTGACCTTGGCGATGATCGACGCCGCCGAGATACAGGGCTCACTGGCATCGCCGCCCACGATCGCACGTGCCGGACAGTCGAGGCGCGGCAGTTGATTGCCGTCAACCAGCGCCTGTCGCGGGGCGATACCGAGCGCGGCCACGGCGCGCTGCATCGCCAACAGGCTCGCCTGCAGGATGTTGATCTCATCGATCTCCTCGACCTCGGCGCGCCCCAGCGCCCAGCACAACGCAAGATCGGTGATTTCGTCGAACAGGGACTCGCGGCGTCTTTCCGAAAGCCTCTTCGAGTCATCGAGCCCGGCGATCGGCCGGTCTGGATTGAGGATCACCGCCGCCGCGACCACTGGCCCGGCCAATGGTCCGCGTCCTACCTCGTCCACGCCGCACACCAGCCGTTCAGACAAGACCCCGCCCCCGCAGCAACTCGACCACGGCACGTGCCGCTTCACGATTGGTATCCATGCGCAGTTGCTCGTGGATCTCGCGGTAACGGGTGGCGATGCGCTCGCGCAGTCCGGCGTCCTGAAAGAACGCCAGCAATGGCGGCAACAGGTGTCGCGCTTCACAATCGCCCTGGATCAACTCGGGCGCCAGACGCTCATCGGCCAGCAGATTGGCCATCGCAACGTGCCTGACCTTGACCAGTCCCAACACGCGCGCCACCCAATAGGTCGCTGCCTGTACCTTGTAGCCGACCACCATCGGACGCTTGCTCAGCAGGCCCTCGAGCGTAGCCGTCCCCGAGGCCGTCAACACCACGTCGGCAGCGGCCAGCGCGGTCCGACTTGCGTTGATTGCCACGCGCACCGGCAGTTGGGGGGCGATCGCGTGCAGCTCCTGATCGAAAATGGCCCGGGTCGTCTCGTTGACCAGCGGCACCACAACCTGCAGATCAGTTAACTGCCGGCGCAGCGCAACCGCCGTCTCGATGAACGGCCGGGCGAGGCGGCCAACCTCGCCGCGCCGGCTCCCCGGCAGCACTGCCAGCACCGGGCCACGCGGATCGAGACCGAGTTCACGGCGCGCCGATGCGCTATCCGGCTGCAACGGCATGTCACAGGCCAGCGGGTGTCCGACATAGTGCGATGGCACCTGATAGCGGTCGAGAAACTCGGCCTCGAACGGGAAGATGGTCAGTAGCAGATCCACTGCCCGGCGAATCTTGCGCACGCGACGCGTCCGCCAGGCCCAGACCGTCGGGCTGACATAGTGCACCGTGGGAATACCGGCGGCACGCAGGCGGCACTCGACACCGAGGTTGAAATCAGGCGCATCGACACCGATGAATGCCGCCGGAGGGGTGTCGCGCCAACGTTGCAGCAGACCCGCGCGCAGGCGCAACAGACGTGGCAGGTGCTGAATGACCTCGAACAGGCCCATGACCGACAGGCTGTCCATTGACGCCCATTCGTCGATGCCGCTTTCGTTCATCAGCGGACCGGCGACACCCTCGAACTGTACAGACGGCAACAACTCGCGCAGTGCATCCATCAGCCCTGCGGCAAGCAGATCACCCGAAGGCTCTGCGGCGACGATGCCGATGCGCAGCTGCTGCACGCGAGACTCCCTCAGCGCACGATACTGCGTTCGCTGACGGCCAGAAAATCTGCCAACACGCGCAACGCGTCATTCCCCGCCGCCATAGCGGTAATCTGCTCACGTGCCGCCGCCAGCGGCAGTTCTGAGGTATAGAGCGTCTTGTAGGCACGCTTGATCGTGGCAATCTGCTCAGCGGTGAAGCCGCGTCGCTGCAACCCCTCGCTGTTGATGCCGTGCGGTCGCGCCGGGTGACCTGCGGCCATGACGTATGGCGGGACGTCCTTGCTGATCACGCTGCCCATTCCGGTAAAGCAGTGCTGACCGATACGGCAGAACTGGTGCACGATGCTGAAACCACCGAGTATTGCCCAATCGCCGACGTGGACATGCCCGCCCAGCGAGGCCGCGTTGGCGAGGATCGCGTGATCCCCTATGCGGCAATCGTGGGCCACATGCGTATAAGCCATCAGGAGGTTGTCACTGCCAATGCAGGTGCACGACTGATCCTGCACGGTGCCGCGATGAACAGTGGTGAACTCGCGGATCGTGTTGCGATCGCCGATCTCTAGGTAGGTCTGCTCCCCCGCGTACTTTTTGTCCTGCGGGTCCTCTCCCACCGAGGCGAACTGGAAAATCCGGTTGTCGCGCCCGATGCTGCACGGGCCGCGAATCACCGCGTGCGGGCCGACCGTGGTTCCTTTGGCTATCTTCACCCCGGCACCGACGATCGTGAACGGTCCGATGGATACGCCCTCGTCGATTTCCGCAGCCGGATCGATGACCGCACGTGGGTCGATCACGTTCAGAGATTCCGTGCAGTACACATGATCTCGGCAGAGGCGACCGCGCTGCCATCCACCTTGGCCTCGGCTGCAAAAACCCATATGTCGCGTCGGTGCTTGAGCACCTCGACCTCGAACACGAGCTGGTCACCGGGCACGACCGGACGCTTGAAGCGGGCCTTGTCCACTCCGACCAGATAATAGATCGCCTCTTTCGGGACGTCCGCGCTCTCCATCGCCAGGAGGCCTGTCGCCTGCGCCATGGCCTCGATCAGCAGGACCCCGGGCATCACCGGCTTGCTGGGGAAATGTCCCTGAAAAAACGGCTCGTTGATGGTTACGTTCTTGATCGCCACCAGACGCTTGCCCGGCTCGACTTCGATAACCCGATCCACCAGCAGGAACGGATACCGGTGCGGCAGCAGGCTTTGAATTTGCTGAATATCCATGGCGTCTAACGCAACCTCCACAAAGTTTGATCTTCACTTCTTTCTGTTATGCAGGCGAAGCCGCCCGAATCAATCGCATCCATCGTCATGCTGCCGCAATACCGCCAGCTCCTGCTCCAGCGCCTTGACCCGCCGCACCATATCATCCAGTTGGCGCAAACGCGCGAAGTTCTTCAGCCACACGGCGTGCTCCATCGCCGGCACGGTTCCGGTGTACACCCCAGGTTTCGATATCGACCGGGTCACCGATGAAACTCCCGAGACATGGACATGATCGGTCAACTCGACGTGACCGGTAATCCCCGCCCCACCGGCAATGGTGCAATAGGCACCGACACGCGACGAGCCGGCGATCGCCGCACATCCGGCAATCGCCGTATGCCGACCGACCTGTACGTTGTGCGCGACATGCACCTGGCTGTCGATCTTCACGCCTGCAGCGATCTCGGTATTGGCGATCGCACCGCGGTCAATCGACGAACACGAGCCCACTTCCACGTCGTCGCCCAACACTGCACGACCGATCTGCGGGATCTTCACCCAGGCGCCTTCGTCGTTCGCCAGGCCAAAACCGTCGCTGCCGATCACCGCGCCCGGGTGTATCAGGCAACGTTCGCCAAGTCGCGTGTCGCTGCACAGCGTGACCGCGGCCACCAGGCGCGAACCGGCACCGATGTGCACGTTGTCGAGTACCACGCAGCCGGGGCCAAGGATGACACCATCTTCGATCACGGTACCGGGACCGACGTAGCAGTTCGCGGCGATCACCGCGCTGGCCGCCACGTGCGCCTGCAAGTCGACAACGGCAGTCGAGTGAATGCCGGGTGTGGGTTCGGCAGGTGGATAGAGGTAATTCATGGCCCGTGCATGGGCCAGGTACGGGTTATCCGCGACCAGGCAATCCACAGGGCAATCGCTGACATCAGCCGGCGCAAGGATCACCGCAGATGCCCGCGTGGTCTTCAATAACGATTTGTACCGGCGATTGGCGAGAAAACTGACGGCACCTTCGTCAGCATCCTGCAAAGTGGCCACCCGATCGACCAATCGGTCGGGGTCTCCACGCAGTTGCGCCTGCGTCACCTCGGCCAGTTCTCGCAACGTCAGCCGCACCGGATCCTCCCGATCACTTGGCGGCCTGGTCGAGCTCGCGCATTCGCTTCAACACCTTGTCGGTGATATTGGCGCGATCCGAGGCCCAGGTCACACCGCTCTCCAACACGATATCCAGGCTCTCCGTCTTGGCAACTTCGGCTATCACTTCCGACAGCACGCGACGCAGCCGGTCCATCTCTTCGCTGAGGCGCAGGCGTCGATCACTTTCCAACTCCTCCTTCGCGTTTTCCAGGCGCAGCGTGCGCGAACGGATGTCACGCTGCAGGCTCTTGGCTTCCGCATCGCTTATCTTGTCGCGGTCGCGCAGCAACTTCTCTTCCAGCTGAGCGATCTGCTCCTGCTGTGCGACTGTTTTGGTTTCACGTGCAACGAACTCCGCGCGGATCTTCTCACGCACCTTCGCCACCTGCGGCGCCTCGGTTTGCAATCGCACCGCGTTGACTACCGCCACGGTGACTTCCGCTGCATTGGGCGCCGTCTGCAGCAGGCAGAGGGCAGTCACCATCACCCAAAACCATTGCTTGTTCATCGTCATACCTCGCGGTTTCAGAAGGTCGAACCGAAGGAGAACTGGAACTGCTCCTTCTCATCCTGACTGTCAGCGGCGAAAGGAATCGCATAGCTGATCGTCAACGCCCCGACCGGAGAAAGCCAGGAGAAGCCGAGGCCCGTCGAGTAACGCAGTTCATTGGTGTCAAAAAGGCCATTGTTCTCGAGATTCACGACACTGCCGAAATCGACAAACGCCGCGAGCCGGATGGTTTCGCTGTTCTTCATGAATGGAGGCGGAAACAGCAATTCGAAGCTGCCTGCATACATCGCGTTACCGCCGATCGAGTCACCCTGCGAGTCACGCGGACCCACCGAGCGGGCAGCGAAGCCGCGGATGTTACCGGGTCCACCTCCATAGAAGTTTTCCCACAGCGGAAGTATCGAGGTGCCCCCCATCGCATCGCCATACGCAATTTCACCGTTGACCGATACGACGAATTCGTTGGTCAGTTCCCAGTACCGGCGGTGCTCGTACGAGATCTTGTAGTACTGCAGGTCGCTACCCGGGACACTCACTTCGCCGAACAACGACTGCAGCGCACCGGTGCGGGGAAAGATTGCGCTGTTGCGCGAATCATGGCGCCAGTTGAGGGTGATCTCGAAATCGAGAAACTCGTTGCCCTCCGCCGACTGGAAATCCAGGACCTCCTGCGAAGGTGCCGTACCGACGTCGAAATTGATGTGGTGCAACGCTAGACCGAAGTTGAAACGGTTGAACTCACTCAGCGGAATGCCGAAGCTCATCCCGACGATACCGTCATCTGTCTTGTAGTCCGCGGTATCCAGTTCATCGAAGTCCGTTGACTTGTAGATCAGATCGAATCCGCGACTGATGCCATCGATCGTGTAATACGGGTTGGTTGATGAGACCTGATAATGCCGGTTTGCACTGCTGGTCTTGAGCGCCAGGGACACCTTCTTGCCGGTGCCCGCAAAGTTGTCCTGGTTGACGGACGCATTGAGGATCACACCATCAGACTGCGAATAGCCCAGGCCCGCCAGCAGTGTACCCGACGGCTTTTCGTCGACGCTGACATTGATATCCACCTCATCGACCGATGCCGGTACCGAGGGTGTCTCGACCGATACGCTGTCGAAATAGCCGGTACGCTGCAGGCGCGTGCGCGACAGCTTCAGCTTCTCGCCTGAGAACCACGCTGATTCCATTTGCCTGAATTCGCGGCGCACGACTTCGTCGCGTGTACGCGAGTTGCCACGGATGTTGATGCGGCGGACGTAGGCCCGCTTGCCCGGGTCGACGAAGAAGGTGATCGCCACCGTCTTTTTGTCTTCATCGATCTCGGGGACGCTGTTGACGTTGGCGAAAGCGTGTCCGAGATCCGACAGTTTTGCCGATACACGGTCACTGCTCTCCACGATCGCCTTGCGCGCGAATGGCTCGCCACGGCGCAAATGAATCAACGGAAAATACTCGTCAGGCTCACCTACCAGATCACCGGCGAGGCGAATGTCACTGATTGTGTAGACAGCACCCTCGTTGATATTGATCGTGATGTAGATGTCCTTCTTGTCCGGCGTGATCGTGACCTGGGTCGAGTCGATCTTGAAATTGACGTAGCCGCGGTCGAGATAGTACGAACGCAGTGCCTCGAGATCGCCCGCCAGTTTCGGCCTTGAATACTGGTTGTCGCGGGTGAAGCGCGACAGCCAGCCGCCAGTCGAAAGCTCGAATTCGTCGAGCAGGTCGTCCTCGTCGAACGCGGTGTTGCCGACGATGTTGATCTTCTTGATCAGCGCCGTCTCACCCTCGATCACGTCGATGTCGATCGAAACCCGGTTGCGTTCCAGCGGCGTAACGGTCGAAGTCAGGCTGACCGCGTATTTGCCCTGGTTGTAATACTGGCGTTCGAGCTCCTGCTCGATACGGTCGAGTACCGAGCGCTCGAAGGTACGCCCTTCGGCAAGCCCGATATCCTTGAGTCCTTCCTTGAGTTTGTCGCTGTCGATCGACTTGTTGCCGGAAAAGTTGATCTCAGAGATGGCCGGTCGTTCGGTGACCACGACGGCCAGCACGTCACCATGTTTTTCCAGACGCACGTCCTGGAAAAAACCGGTCTTGTACAGCGCGCGCACGATTTCCGACGTCTGGTCGAGATCGATGGTGTCGCCAGGCTTGACCGGCAGGTAGTTGAAGACGGTACCCGCGGTGATGCGCTGCAGGCCCTCCACGCGGATATCCGAAATGCGGAATCCTTCTGCAAAGACCTGTGTAGCGGCGCCAAGCAGCAGTAAAACACACCCGAGTCTTGCCCGCATTTGCACTCTCTTGTACACCGTTTTCCCGTTGCGGCGACCTTCACGCTCAGGCGTGCGGGCCGTCAGAAGAGCCGGAATTATAGGGTATTGGCAGAGCCAAAAGTAGGCTCAAGCGCGCCGGCTGGCCGGCGGCGGGATTGCCGCGGGCGTTCGGCTGCTATTCGAGGAGACGCAGGATGTCGACGTAGAACGCCACCGTCATCAACCCGAGCAGCAACATCAGTCCGATCTTCTGTCCATGCAGCATGGCCGCATCGGACAGCGGACTGCCCTTGACCGCCTCGATCGCGAAATACAGCAGATGCCCACCGTCCAATACCGGGATCGGCAGCAGGTTGAGCACCCCCAGGCTGATACTCACGATCGCCAGAAACTTGAGGAAATAGACAAAACCGATGCTAGCGGTCTTGCCGGCGGCGTCCGCGATGGTGATCGGTCCGCTCAGGTTGTGAATGGAGGCCTGGCCGCTCAGTACCCGCCAGATCACCTTGAGCGTCAGCACCGAGTATTCCCAGGTGCGCCCGACAGCCGCCGGCAGGGCCTCGGCCCAACCCATCTGGTACTCCACCTGGTAGCGCTCGACCAGGCCGGGCACCGGCTGGTTCGACGCACCGATACGGCCGATCACCGCATCATTGCGTGCATGCGGCGCCGGGGTCAGGCTTATATGGCGGGAATCTCCAGAACGTTCGATCACGAGGTCGATCGCCACCCCGGGTCGCGCCTGGACATACTTCACCCAGTGATCCCATTGCACAATCGGGCTGCCGTCGGCACTCAGGATGCGGTCGCCGGACTGTAGTCCGGCGAGATCGGCCGCCTCGCCTTTCAGGATGGTGCCGAATACCGGCGGGATCGCCGGACGCTGAGGCGTCAGGCCCAGGTGCGCGAGCAGGTCCGGGGTCTCGGCCAGATCGCCGACCTCGCTCGAGGCCATCACACTCACCCGGTCACTGCCGTCGGCATCACGCACCGAGATGCGAAGTTCGGGCTGCCCCACAGAGGCGGTCGCGAATTCCTGCAGTGCCAAAGACCAGGTCGGGGTCGCCTGGCCGTTGATCGCAACGATCTCGTCTCCTGCGCGCAGCTGCGCCCTGGCCGCCGGTGTCCCTGGTTGTATGTCACCGATCAGTGGCCGAATGCCTGTCTCACCGATCACCAGCACTCCCCAGAACGCAGCAATCGCAAACAGGAAATTGAACAACGGCCCAGCCACCACGACCGCTGACCGGACCAAGAGCGACTGGCGGTTGAAGGCGCGGTGCCGTTCCTCCGGCGCCACAGGGCCTTCGTGCTCGTCCAGCATCTTCACATAGCCGCCCAGCGGTATGGCGGCGATGACGTACTCCGGCTGATCGGGTGCAGACTGTCGCCGCCACAGCGCACGTCCGAAGCCGATCGAGAACCTCAGCACCTTCACGCCAAGCCGGCGTGCCACCCAGAAATGCCCGAATTCGTGGACCGCGACCAGCAGGCCCACGGCAACGATAAATGCCAGGATTTTGAAAAGAATGCCGTCCATCCGCCTATCAGACCGCGCGCCGCAGCTGTTGTTCCGCGATACCGCGTGCGTGCTCATCCACCGCCAGCAGGTCGTCTAGGCTGTCCGCCGCACCGTGTTCGACGCTATCCAGCGTGCGCTCCACCACTTCGGCAATAGCGGTGAAGGCCAGGTCGCCGCTGAGGAAGCGTGCCACTGCCACCTCGTTCGCCGCATTCAATACCGCCGGGGCTGTGCCGCCCGCCGTCACCGCCTCGAACGCGAGCCGCAGGCACGGAAACCGCGCCAGGTCCGGCGGCTCGAAATCCAGCCGCGCGATCTCGAACAGGTTCAGCGCAGCCACACCCGAGCTGTGCCGCTGCGGCCACGCAAGCGCGTGGGCGATCGGGGTACGCATGTCCGGGTTGCCCAACTGTGCCAGCACCGAACCATCGACGTACTGCACCATCGAATGGATCACGCTCTGCGGATGAACAACCACCTGGATCTGATCGGGACGGGCATCGAACAGCCAGCGCGCCTCGATGACCTCCAGTCCCTTGTTCATCATGGTCGCGGAATCGACCGAGATTTTGCGCCCCATCTCCCAGTTCGGGTGGGCACAGGCCTGCGCCGGCGTGACGTCCTGCAACTCGGCCAGCGGGCGGTTTCGGAACGGGCCACCCGAAGCGGTCAACAGGATCTGCTCGACGCCGACCCTGTCCAGGCCATCCGCGAACCCGGGTGGCAGGCATTGAAATACCGCGTTGTGCTCGCTGTCGATCGGCAGGATCTGCGCCCCGCTGGCCTGTGCCGCAGCCATGAACAGCGCGCCCGACACCACCAGCGCCTCCTTGTTGGCAAGCAGGATTCGCCGTCCAAGCCTCACGGCCGCAAGGGTCGGCAGGACCCCGGCCGCGCCGACGATCGCGGCCATCAGATCGGTCGCGTCCGGATGGGTCGCCACCGCCTCGAGACCGGCCGCACCGGCCATCACCTCGACCCCGAGACCCTCTGCAGCGACCGCCTGCGCCAGTGCAGTCGCCGCCGCCGGATCGGCCATCGCTGCCAGGCCCGGGCGGAACCGCCGGCACTGCGTGAGCATGCCCTGTACGTCTCGATGCGCACTCAACGCCACCACCCGGTAACGCTCCGGATGGCGTGCGACCACATCGAGCGTGCTCAGACCGATCGACCCGGTCGAGCCGAGGATGGCGACGCCTCTCACGCCGCAGCCCCGAGCAGGTTTGCACCCAACGCGAATACCGGCGCTGCCGCAAGCAGGCTGTCGATTCGGTCCAACATGCCGCCATGCCCCGGCAGCAACTGACCGCTGTCTTTCACCCCGGCCTCGCGTTTGAGGCGGCTCTCCCACAGGTCGCCGCCGATCGACACTGCGACCACCAGGACACACAGCATCACCCAGGGCAGCATCGGCAGCTCACCCGCCAGGCCGCTGGCCGACAGGAAAAGCCCACTGAGCAGCCCACCGACGATGGCCCCTGCGACACCCGCCCAGGTCTTGCCCGGACTGACGAACGGGGATAGCTTTCTGCGCCCGAAGGCACGCCCGGAAAAATACGCACCGGTATCGGCGACCCAGATCAGGACAAACAGAAACAGCAGCAGCGCCGGGCCATGTGTGCCGCCACCGTGCAACCGCGTGATCGCGACCCAAGCCGTCACCAGGACCAGGCCGCCGAGCAGGAGGATGGTCGGCCGCATTGCCTCGACCTTCAGCAACTCGCGGCGCCTCGTCACCAACGCCGCGGTCATCAGCATCCACCACAGGGCCATGACCCATTGGGAAGCGATCACCAGTGAGGGTGTCACGAAGCGGTACGCCAGCCACAGCAGCACTGCGACGGCGATGACGAACGCCAGCTGCGGCGCCACACCACGCAGCTGCGCCAGGCGTGCCATCTCATAGGCACCGACGAGCACCATCGAGCCGAGCACCAACGCCAGCGTCGGCGTGTCGAGATAGAGAATGCCTGCCACCACCAGGGGGATCAGGACCAGCGCGGTCAGGACGCGTTGCCACAACATCAGATGATCACCCCCCCAGTTGCGCGCCGGTCTGACCGAACCGACGCTGTCGTGAGGCAAATGCGGCCAGGGCCGCTGCGAATGCCTCAGCGTCGAAGTCGGGCCACAACACCGGAGTGAAATACAGCTCGGTATAGGCGCAATGCCACAGCAGGAAATTGCTGATCCGCAGTTCACCGCCGGTGCGGATGAACAGATCAGGATCCGGCAGGTCGCCAAGCGCGGTGGCACGCGCAAATGCCTCTTCATCGATGTCGTCGGGGTCGAGCTCACCGTTGCGCACCGCGCCGGCGAGGCGCCGCGCGGCCTGGGTGATGTCCCAGCGGCCGCCGTAGTTGGCCGCAATCTGCAGCACCAGTCTTTGATTGTCCCTGGTCGCGTCTTCCGACGCGCGGATTCGCTGCTGCAGCTTGTCGGGGAACGCCGAAATATCGCCGATCACGCGCAGCTGGATATCGTTGCTCTGCATACGCTTGACCTCACGCTGCAGCGCCGTCAGGAACAGCTCCATCAGCAACGAGACCTCGCCTTTGGGCCGACGCCAGTTCTCGCTGCTGAAGGCAAACAGGGTGAGTACCTTCACCCCGTGACGGATGCACTCCTCGATCGTGGAGCGCACGCTGTTGACGCCGGCACGGTGTCCGGCGTGACGGGCCTGCCCGCGTGCCTCGGCCCAGCGGCCGTTGCCATCCATGATGATCGCCACGTGAGAGGGAATGGCCCCTGCTTGGGTGGCGATCCCGCCGGTATCAGCCTCGTCTGCCATGCGAGCCTCGACGTGCTCAGACGGACATGAGGTCTTTTTCTTTCCTTTCGAGAAGCTCGTCGATCTCCTTCACGTGCTGATCGGTCAGCTTCTGGATGATCTCCTGGCCACGGCGCTCGTCGTCTTCGGAGATCAGCTTGTCCTTCACCAGCGCCTTGAGGTCGTTGTTGGCATCCCGGCGTATATTGCGCACTGCGACGCGTGCCTGTTCGGCCTCGTGACGTACGATCTTCGCCATGTCCCGCCGGCGCTCCTCGGTCAGTTGCGGCATCGGCACACGGATCAGGGTGCCGGCAGAATTCGGGTTCAACCCGAGATCAGACTCCATGATCGCCTTTTCGACCGCCTTCACCATCTGCTGTTCGTATGGCTGCACGGTGATGGTGCGCGAATCCTCGACGCCGACGTTGGCCACCTGCTTGAGCGGCACATCAGAACCGTAATAGGACACCGTCAGGTGGTCGAGCAGGCTGGCATGTGCCCGTCCCGTCCGCACCTTGGCCAGGTTCTCCCCGAGCGACTCGACGCTCTTGGCCATCCGGCTCGCGGCATCCTTCTTAATGTCGTCAATCATGACTTGTCTCCACTCGTGACCAGGGTGCCGATCGCCTCTCCCTGGACGACACGCTGCAAAGCGCCTTCAGTATTGATGTTCATTACCCGCAAGGGCATCCCATGTTCCTTGCACAACACGACGGCGGTCGCATCCATCACCGCCAATCCCTCGCGCAGCACGCGATCGTAACTCAGATACGGATAGAACTCGGCGTCCGGATGCTTGACCGGATCGGCCGAGTAGACACCGTCCACCTTGGTCGCCTTGATCATCACATCGGCACCGATCTCGATGGCACGCAGACTGGCCGCCGAATCGGTGGTGAAAAAGGGGTTTCCGGTGCCGGCCGAGAGGATAACGACACGACCGGCCTGCAGGTGCCTGACCGCGTCGTTGCGGCTGTAGTACTCGCACACCTGATCGATACGGAATGCCGACAGGGTGCGTGCGTCCACGTCCTGCTTGAGCAGGGCGTCCTGCATCGCCAGCGAGTTCATCACCGTCGCCAGCATGCCGATATGGTCGCCGGTTACGCGATCGAAACCGCCGCCAGCCAGACCGGCCCCGCGAAAGATATTGCCGCCGCCGATCACCAGACCGATCTGCACGCCACGACGCACCAGATCGGCGATTTCACCGGCGACGCGCGCCATCACCACCGGATCGATTCCAAAATCGGCGCTGCCCATCAGGGCCTCACCGCTGAGCTTCAGGAGTATCCGACGCGGCGCTGTGTCATCTGGCATAAAGAGACTGATTCGACCTCGTGCTGATGTTCAGAAAGTCCGGCCCGCGCAAAGGCGGGCCGTCCCCTGTCTACTCGCCGCGTGCTGCAGCGGCCTGGGCCATGACTTCCTCGCGGAAGTCCTCGACCTTCTTCTCGATCCCCTCGCCGACCTCGAAGCGGGTGAATGCATTGACCGTCGCACCATTCGACTGCAACAGCTTGCTGACGGTGGTATCCGGGTCCTTGACGAAGGCCTGACCGAGCAGCGTGATCTCGCTCAGGTACTTGCGCATGCGGCCATCGACCATCTTTTCGATGATGTTGTCCGGCTTGCCGCTGTCACGCGCCTGGGCCTCGGTGATCTCGCGCTCCTTGGCCAGCAGGTCGGCAGGCACCTGGGCCTCGCTGACGCATACCGGGTTGCTCGCCGCGATATGCATCGCCAGGTCGCGGCCCAGTGCCTCGTCGCCACCGGTCATGTCGATGATGACGCCGATGCGCACACCGTGACTGTAACTATAGATGGCACCCTTCGCCTGGGCGCGCACGAACCGGCGCACGTTCATGTTCTCGCCGATCTTGGACACCAGCGCCTGGCGCGCCTCTTCGATCGTGGTGTCTTCACCCTCGTGCAGCGGCAGCGCCATCAGTGCGGCCACGTCGGCGGTATCGCTGTGCAGGGCGCGCTCGCCGACGGCGTCGGCGAACGACTTGAAGTTATCGTCTTTGGCGACGAAATCGGTCTCGCAGTTCACTTCGACCATCACCGCACGGTCGGTACCGTCGTGTGCGATCACGATCACGCCGTCCGCCGCGGTGCGACCCGCCTTCTTCGCCGCCCTTGCCTGGCCGGACTTGCGCATGTTCTCGATAGCGGCCTCGATGTCGCCATTGGTCTCGGTCAGTGCATTTTTGCACTCCATCATGCCAGCGCCGGTGCGCTCGCGCAGTTCCTTCACCAGGGAAGCAGTGATCGCCATGCTTTTTTCACCTCAAATTTGCAGAATTTCGCTGATAACGAACGGCCCCCGGCCGGCACGCCGGTCAGGGGCACATCGTTTAGACGTAATCGACGCCGGGGATCAGCCCGCGGCGACATCCGCCGTTTCGCTGCGGCCGGCCGCCACCGATGTGGCTGCTGCCGCACGGCCTTCGAGGATCGCCGCCGAGGCGCCCTGAACGTACAGCTGGACCGCGCGAATCGCGTCGTCATTGCCCGGGATCACATAGTCGATGTGTTCCGGGTCGTTGTTGGTATCAACCACGCCGATCACCGGAATGCCCAGCTTGCGGGCCTCGGCGATGGCGATTTTTTCATGTCCAGTATCGACCACGAACAGCGCATCCGGCAGACCGTTCATCTCTTTGATACCGCCGAGGCTGCGCTCGAGTTTTTCTTTTTCGCGCCGCAGGGTCAGCGCTTCCTTCTTATTGAAGCGCGCAGACATCGAGCCGTCGCTTTCCATCGCCTCGAGTTCTTTCAGGCGCTTGATCGACTGTTTGATGGTCTTGAAATTGGTCAACATGCCGCCGAGCCAGCGGTGATTCACGAAAGGCATGTTGCAACGCTCTGCCTCTTCGCGCACCACGTCGCGCGCGGAGCGCTTGGTGCCCACGAACATCAACTTGCCGCCATTGGCCGCAAGCTTGCCGACGAAATTCATCGCATCGTTGTAGAGCGGCAGGGTCTTTTCGAGATTGACGATGTGGATCTTGTTACGATGGCCAAAGATATACGGACCCATTTTCGGGTTCCAGTAACGGGTCTGGTGGCCAAAGTGCACGCCAGCTTCAAGCATCTGGCGCATGGAAACATTGCTCATGGATTGCTCCGGTAATGGTTGGGTTGAGCCTCCACGCACCCTGGTGACCGACCCGGCTTTCGCCGGGCACCCAGGCACCGAGTAGTGGTACGTGTGTGTCGTTTGATTAACCCTGTAAACAGGGCGCTTGGCGGCCGTTGCTGCCGAGCGGCGCGTTTTATACCATAAGCGCCCCCGGGGCTCAATCCAATAATTGCGCCAACATCTTGTTTTTCACACCAATTCCATGCAAGGGGCGGAGATGCCTGTCATCATAAAGACGCCGGACGAAATCGAAAAAATGCGTATTGCCGGCCGCCTTGCCGCCGAAGTGCTGGAGATGATCGGCGAGCACGTCAGGCCCGGGATCAGCACCGACGAACTGGACCGCATCTGTCACGATTACATCGTCGACGTACAGCGGGCCATACCCGCGCCCCTCAACTACCGGGGTTTCCCGAAATCGATCTGCACGTCGGTCAACCATCAGGTCTGTCACGGGATTCCCGGGAACAAGGTTCTCAAAGAGGGCGATATCGTCAATATTGACGTGACGGTGATCAAGAACGGCTTCCACGGCGATACCAGCAAGATGTTCTTCATCGGCAGGGGTTCGATTCTCGCAGAACGCCTGGTCGACGTGACACAAAAGGCCATGTGGAAAGGCATCGAGCTGGTCAAACCCGGGGCCCGTCTCGGCGACATCGGCCACGCGATCCAG
Organism: Chromatiaceae bacterium; assembly: GCA_024235415.1. Taxonomy (GTDB): domain Bacteria; phylum Pseudomonadota; class Gammaproteobacteria; order Chromatiales; family Chromatiaceae; genus Thiosocius. The sequence goes on from JACKML010000008.1 coordinate 21,698, forward strand.
AAGTTCGTTGAGGGCAATGGTTATTCGGTGGTGCAGGAATACTGCGGACACGGGATCGGGCGCGGCTTCCACGAGGACCCCCAGGTGCTGCATTACGGCGAACCGAACACCGGCCTCGTGCTGCAACCGGGCATGACCTTCACGGTCGAGCCCATGGTCAATGCCGGCAAGCGCAATGTGAAACTGCTGCCGGACGGATGGACCGTGGTGACCAAGGACCGCAAGCTCTCGGCGCAATGGGAACATACCTTACTGGTCACTCCTTCCGGCTACGAGGTGCTCACCTTGCGCGCGGAAGAGCGCCAGGCGGCCGCCGGCTGAAACCTCCGTGACCGACGCCCTGCTCGAGGATCTGGACCGACGCCTTGCCGCCGGTGAGTCACTGCTACCGACCTACAAGTCCAAGGTCCGTGAGTCGCGCGCACTGCTGGCGCAGCGCTTCCACCAGGGGGCACGCGCCAGCCTGCTGGTAAGGCAGGCCGCCTATTTCACGGACGCCATTCTGCAGCGCGTATGGACACGTTTTCTCCCACTGGACGCCAAGGCGAGCCTGATCGCGGTCGGCGGATACGGACGCGGTGAACTCCACCCCGCATCCGACGTCGACGTGCTGATCCTCACTTCCGGCGACCCCCAGTCCCTGGCCGAGCACATCGAACCTCTGGTGATGTTCCTGTGGGACATCGGCCTGGAGATCGGCCACAGCGTGCGCAGCCTGGCGCAGTGCATTGACGAGGCCAGGGGCGATATCACCGTCGTCACCAACCTGGTCGAATCGCGCCTGCTGGCCGGCGACCCGCAATTGTTCGACCTGCTCGGCGAGGCGACCGGCCCGCAACACATCTGGCCAACCGCTGCGTTCTTCTCTGCCAAAGTCGAGGAACAGCGCACACGCCACGCCAAGTTCGACGACAGCGGCCAGAACCTGGAACCCAATCTCAAGGAGGGCCCGGGCGGGCTACGCGACATCCAGACCATCGGCTGGGTCGCAAAACGCCATTTCGGCGTCAACACCATGGCGGCGCTGGTCGAACATGGCTTTTTGAACGACCACGAATTCCGTCAGCTGAAACGCGGCGAAGAGCATCTGTGGCGCGTGCGCTACGCATTGCACCTGCTGACCGGGCGGCACGAGGATCGCCTGCTGTTCGAACATCAGCGCGCTCTCGCCAACCAGTTCGGTTACACGGACGCCACCGCCAACCTCGCAGTCGAACAGTTCATGCAGGACTACTACCGGCGCGTTGTCGAGATGCAGCGACTCAACGAGATGCTGCTGCAGCTGTTCGAAGAAGCGATCCTGCTGAACAACGAACTCGGCGAACCGGTACCGATCAATCGTCGCTTCCAGGCGCGAAACGGCTACCTCGAGGTCGTGAACTCAGGGATTTTCGCACGCTACCCACTGGCCATGCTGGAGATGTTCCTGCTGCTGCAGCAGCACCGTGAACTGCAGGGCGTGCGCGCCAGTACCATTCGCCTGGTACGCGCACATCGTCACCTGATAGACGGCCGCCTGCGCAACGATATCCGCGCCAGAGCCTTGTTCATCGAGATATTCCGCCAGCACGACGGCCTGACCCATGCGACAAGGCGCATGCATCGTTACGGCATCCTTTCGCGCTACCTGCCGGCATTCCATGCCGTCACCGGCCTGATGCAGTTCGACCTGTTTCACGTGTACACGGTCGATGAACATATCCTGATGGTGATTCGCAACATGCGCCGCTTCGCCCTCGAGCGGCATGCGGAAGAGTGCCCACGCTGCAACCAGGTGTTCGCCCAACTGCCCAAGCCGGAGCTGCTGTATCTGTCCGGCTTGTTTCACGACATCGCCAAAGGCCGCGGTGGTGACCACTCGGAACTCGGCGCCGAAGATGCACGGGCATTCTGCCTCCGTCACGATCTCTCTGAATTCGATGCCGACCTCATCGCCTGGCTGGTGCGCAAGCATCTGGTGATGTCGCACACCGCACAGCATCAGGACATCGACGACCCGGAGGTCATCCAGGATTTCGCGCGCATGGTCGGCACCCGGATGCGCCTCGACTACCTGTATCTGCTTACGGTCGCCGACATGCGCGGGACCAATCCGGCACGCTGGAACTCGTGGAAGGCCGCCCTGCTCGATCACCTGCATGCACGCACTGCCGAAGCACTGGAACGCGGCCTCGACCAACCTCAGGAACAGGACGACGTAATCACCGAGCGCCAGGCCGAGGCGCGCATCGTGTTGCTGAAGAAAGGCTACGACAATGCCCAGTTGAACCTGTTCTGGATGTCGCTCAGCACCGACTACTTCCTGCAGAACTCGGTCGACGCCATCGTCTGGCAGACCGAGTTGCTGTGGCCGCCGGGCAAGCCGATCGGCGAGATGCATGTCGAGCTGCGGGAAGACCCGATCCACCGGTGCACCGAGCTGTTCGTCTACGGCCCGGATCGCGACGACCTGTTCGCCCACTCGGCGGCCCTGCTCAACCAGCTGAGCCTGAACATCCTGAGCGCACGCATCCAGACCACGGTACAGGGCCTGAGCATCAACACCTATCTGGTACTCGAAGAGGATGGTTCGCGTATCCGCGGCGTGGAAAGGCTGGATGGCATCCGCTTTTTTCTCGAAGATGGCCTGAACAGCTCTGAGCCACCGCTGGGTGCACCGCGCATGCCGCGGCAGCTCAAGAGCTTCCAGATGCCTTCACAAATCCGCTTCGAACAGGACGAGACGCGCATGGTCACCCTGCTGATGCTGCTGACCAGTGATCGGCCTGGCCTGCTCTCGATGGTCGGCCAGGTATTCGCGGCCGGCAAACTGCGCCTGCACTACGCGCGGATCGCCACAGCCGGTGCAGAGGCCCAGGACACCTTCGCCATCACCGACCGGGAAGACCAACCGATCTCCGACCCCGAACGCCTCGCGGCGATCGCCGAGGCACTGCGCAGCAAACTGGACGACTGACGGTCGACACCGCCAGCAACCTCACATCAGGCCGACGCCGCCTGATCTTCGTCGAAATGCATTGCAACCTCGGCCAGAAGGGAGTCCAGTCTTTCCGCCAACGACTCTGCCAGCGGGAAGGCTTCCTCGGACCCTGCGCGTGCGGCCGCTTCCGTTTCCGCGGCGAGTTCACTCAGTCGATGTATCAGCAGATTCGCCGCCATGCCCTTCAGGCTGTGGGCAATGAAGACGATGTCGTCCAGGTTCTTTTGCTGCACCAGCTGGCGCAGTCTCTGCGGCGTGCCTGCCTGGCTCTCCTGCAACATCCCCAGCAACTTGTCGACGAATGCCTCTCGACCCTGAAAGCTTGTCAGCAGGGCCGCCCTGTCGAGCAGCGCATCTGCCGCGGGCGCCGGATCGGGCTGAGGCTTCCGCACCTGTTGCAGGATCACCTCGACCAGCCTTTCCACATCGATGGGCTTCGTCAGGTAGTCTGCCATGCCCGCGGCAAGACAGCGCTCACGCTCCTCCTGCAGCGCATGTGCGGTCAGGCCGATCACCGGCAGGCCTGGCGCGATCTCGCGTATCCGCGCGGTGGCTGCGTAGCCATCCATCACCGGCATCTGCAGATCCATCAGCACCATGTCAAAGGCAGCGGCGCCGGCTTCCACCAGCCGCTCCAACGCCTGCTGGCCGTTGTCCGCCAGGACAAGCTGTGCGCCCTCATGTAGCAGCAAGTCTTCAAGAATCAGTCTGTTGACCTCGACGTCCTCGGCGGCAAGCAGCCTTATCCCGGCCAGGCGCAGGGCATCGACGTCCGCAGTGTGGGACCGCTGCGTTGCCGTCGGCTGGGCCAACGCCAACGGCAGGCGCAGCGTGAAGACACTGCCTTCCCCCAGTTCGCTGCGCACATCGATATCACCGCCCATCAGGCGTGCCAGGTTCTGACTGATTGCCAGCCCAAGGCCGGTGCCGCCATAGCAACGCGTCATCGAACTGTCTGCCTGTTCAAATGGCACGAACAGCCTTTTCAGCTGTTGCGTGGTCATTCCGATGCCCGTATCGGTCACCGCAAAGCGCACTGCTTCAGGATCGTGCGTCACCTCGAGCCGAACCCGACCGCGCTCGGTGAACTTCACGGCGTTGGAAAGCAGATTGATCAGGATCTGCCGCAACCGCTGCACATCGCCAAGGACCCACTCCGGCAGGTCGTCAGCCAGCACCTCGTCGATATCCAGTCTCTTGTTGTGCGCGGCATCGTGAACAAAACCTACGGCGTCAGAGATCACCGTCGCCAGCCGGAACGGCCGACTCTCAACCACCAGCCTCCCCGCATCCAGCCTGCTCAGGTCGAGGATATCGTTGACCACCGCGAGCAGGTGTTTGCCGGCATCGAGGATGCGCGTGAAAGTCTCCCCGGCGCGACCTGTCTTGTCGTTGCGCGCCCCGATCTGCGCCAACCCCAGCACCGCATTCAATGGCGTACGGATCTCGTGGCTCATGTTGGCCAGAAATTCGCTTTTTGCCTGCGCCGACCGCTGCGCCTCGTTGCGTGCGTGCTCGAGCTCCGCTGTACGCTGCGAGACCAGATCCTCCAGGTGGTCGCGGTGGGCCTTGATCTCCGCCTCCATCGACTGACGTTCGGTGACATCCACGATGAAGACGACGATCTGCATTTCATCGGAAAACTCCATTGGGGCGAGACTGACCTCGACGCATAAAATGCTGCCATCGGCCCGTTTCGCGGTAACCGCGGTGCGCGAACCCATCGGCCTGGGCTGCGGATCACGGCGATAGGCAGCACGCATCGCCGGATGCCCTGCGCGCACCGCGTCGGGGACAAGCATGTCAATCGACCGGCCAAGCAGCTCGGCTCTCGGATATCCGAACAAGCCCTCAGAGCGTTCGTTCGCGCGCCGTATCCGCCCTTCGGCATCCACCACCAGGATCGCTTCCGGTGCGCTTTCGATCACCCGGTTGGCCCGCAGTTCGCTGTCGGCCAACATCAGTGTGCGCTCTTCAACCCTTTGCTCCAGTTCCCCGTTGGCCAGGCGCAGCCCAGCCTCGGCCGCGCGCCGACGGCGCGACAGTGACAACGCCAGCATCAATATCAGCGGCCCACCAACCCCCGGAACCACCAACCGGGTCAACAGCTTCTGGTGTATCCCGGCAATCAGCGAGACATCGGGGAAATCCACGACACGCCAGGCGGCGCCCATCACCGCAGCCTCGGCGCCGTACGAGGACAACCGGGCGAGTTCACCGCTGTCGAGATGCTTGTTCCCGTTCAGTCGGTCGCGGCTGCCCGCCGCCGACACCTCGATCAGCGCCGCGTCGTCCACCCGCATCAGGAGCAGCCGATGCCCCAATGGCTGCAGGTCGGCCAGCACCTGAACCAGCTTGTCCGGGCTGAAACTGGCAAACGCGATGCTGTTCAGCCCTGCCCGCTCCCAGCGCAGCCGAATATCGAAGTGGAAATGCTGAGGACCCGGGTGGATCTGCGTGGCGACCCCTTCCGCACCGGCGGCAAATCGGCGAAGGTCGACACGGCAACGCTCGCCTGTCTGTTCGCCAGAATCGTCGAACAAAAGGTTTCCGTCGGAATCTGCCAGGGCGAACGTACGGAAATCGGCGAAATGTCGTGCGACCCGCTCGTGGACACGCCGCTTGATAGTTTCATCACCCGGGTTGTCCGCCAGGTGGGCCAGCTGCTCAGGCTGACTCTCTACGAACACGCCAAGTCCACGATGGAAATCGCCAAGCACCAGATCCACCGCGCGCGCGGCCGCTGCGCTCACCCTCGTGGCGAGGTCGCGCTGATAATCCAGCTCCTGCCTGTGGTCCTGAAGCGCGTTCCAAGTCATGGCTCCGGCCACCACGACCATCGCAAACACGCTCAGCCGGTCCAGCGGATCGGAAAGCAACTTCATCTGCCGACCTCGGCGTCCCGGAAGACCGGGGCTTCATCACGGGCGCTTCTTCCCGGAGCCTTCATATGTGCATCCCTGTTGATTCTGTACCCTGAATCTGCACTGAATTGAACCGGTGCAGATGCCCCAAATACGGGGTATATCGGCCACGCTTCCCGAATCTGCATCGACAACAGCATCGCGGGTTGGACCGTGACCGGTGCAGGCGCCCAGCACGCAAAACAAATCGAGGGCGACACAGCGCCAGATGCGTTCAGGACGCGGTGACAGCCGACCGTCGGACATTTTTACAGTTGGCGCGGAAACGGCACCGCTGGGTTCAAAAAATCACGCGTTAAAACAAAGCGTTACTAATACTGGCGCTTTTTTTGCTTATTATTGGTTTCGAAGCGCTTTGCCAGAGACCGGAACGAACCTCGTGTCAACTGACCACACCCTGCCCGCCCAAAACACCCAAGGCATGACGGGTCGTGCGCTGATGGCCATGGTCGTGGTAATCGCCATGGCGCTGTGCCTGGCGCGGCCGGTCACTGCAGGATCCCTGCTCGACGTACCGATTGCCGGTGGACGCATGCTGGTGGCCAACACGGGGTATGTGACGGCGACCTTCCTGGGCAGCGATGCCGGTTATTTCAACACGCTGTTCCTTGATGGCGAGGCCGCCGATGTGCGCCTGTTCGACAAGCACAGCGAAGTGGGCACGACGATCAATCTGGGTACGTTCACGGCCGGAACCGAGCTCGTGTTTCGTCTCGATGTGCGCAACACGGGCAACCGGTTTTTCACCGGTGATGCTGCGAGAAACGTTGACGGGATCGCGCATGCGCTGGCGGTCACCACGCTCGAGCAACAGACCTATGTGACCACCGTCGGGTTCGAGGACCTGCTTAACGGCGGTGACCTGGACTACAACGATTTCACGTTCGTGCTGCACAACGTCATCGACCCTCCGGCGGTTCCCTCACCTTCGGCGCTGGCGCTGCTCGGCCTTGGGATCGGGCTGCTCGGTTGGTCACTGCACCGCCGTAGCCTGCGTCGCTGAAAGACAGCAACCCTGCCCCTGACTGGCCGTTGTTGACGGCCGACCTCAACCAACCCGTAACGGAAGCGCAGCCACCGCCTGACCAAAGGCCTCGACCTGCTGCCAGTCCGTGTAATCAACCACCGCGTGCGGATCAGTCGGGCCGCCGGTCATCCACATGATCAGGCGGATCATCTGGCGGTCCCAAAAGCCGTACCTCGGATAGTCTAGCTTGCCGGCGAACACGGCAACCACATCGGGTTGCCAGTCGATCGTCTCCAGGAAGCGCCTGACATAGGGATTGGTCTCGACGCGATTGCGTTGTGGCTTACGTGCGACCAGGCTGACGGAAAAAAATACTGCCGGCCTGCTCGCCAGCAGCGCCTTGTTGCGGTTGATGAACTCAACGACATTTTGTCGGTGTTTGCCGTAGCGGATGCTCGCGCCGATCACGATGCGATCGAAAGCGGAAAGGTCGATATCCAGCCCGTCATCCATTGATCGCAGGGTGGCGCAGTGACCCGACCGGACCAGGGTCCCCGCCAGGCGTTCGCAGATCTCGCGGGTGTGCCCGTCCACCGTCGAAAAGACCAAGAGTGTGTTCGACATCATCTCACCCGAACCTGTGTTGCCGATGCGACATCACGCCTCGATCAGTTCCCACGCGTTACCGTCGGGGTCGCGGCAAAACAGCGCCCGTCGTCCCGATCGGCTCATCGTATAGCCTATGCCGGCACTGCGCAGTCGCGTGGCGAAAGCGTCGAGATCAGTCACCGTCACCGCGGTGTGGCGGTCGCGCCCGCCGTGTTCGGGCCGCGCATCCACCGGGTCCATATTCGGCAGTTCCAGCAGATGCAATTGACGGTCACCCAGCCACAGCCAGGCCCCGGGAAAGCCCAGGTCCGGTCGCGCGTGCTCGATCCGCAGACCCAGCACACCCTGGTAGAAACCCAATGCGCGCGCCGTGTCGGCAACGATCAGACTCACATGATGCAGTCCACTGACCTGGGTCATTTTGCCTTTTCCTCCTGCACGATCGCGATCAACGCGGCACTCAGGATCAGGATACCGCCGATCCACTCCCGCAGCGTAACGACCTCGCCGGCCAGCCACCAGGCCGACGCCGCACCGACGATCAGTTCAAACAGCATGATCACCGCCGAGCGCTGCACCGGCATGTGCGTGACCCCGTAAACAACGGCCAGCGTCGACAACAGAAAGCCGCAGACACCGAGCAGGACGGTCATCCACCAGGCCGAGGCAGACGCGTCCGGCAACGCAATGGGTTGGATCAGGATGAATGCAGCGGAAACCACCACCACGCCAAGCCAGGCGAGCTGCGTCTTGGCCCGTATGCCGAGCCCGGTGATCCGCCGGGTCATGACGTTGTTCAGGGCAAAGGCCATGCCCGCGGTCAGCGCCAGCAGGTCCGCACGGTTCAACGGCACACGCCCCACCGCAGGGTCCCACAGCATCACCAGGGCCCCGCCCAGCCCCAACCCGAGCATCAACCAGGTAGTCTGGCTGAGCCGCTCACCGAGCAGCCAGCGGCCAAGCAGAACCGCCCAGATCGGCGACAGGTAGAACAGCAACACCACCCGCACGACCTCGCCTTCGAGCACCGCGAGGACGAACGCCAGATTGGTCCAGCCGGCGGCGAGCATCAACGCCGACACGTCTGCCCGATGTCGCAGCGCGGCGGTGACGGACAGGCGGGCAAACGGCATGAAAACCAGGAATGCGGCGCCATACCCCACCAGCGTAAGCCAGGCACCGTGCATGCCCGCCCCCTCGAGCAGGCGCGAGGGATACCACATCACGCCCCAGAAGGTCGAACCGTACAACAGACCCAGAGTAGGCCCCAACCGGGCCAGCGCAGCATTCATGAAACTGATCGCCTATAATCGGCCGCCCGGATCCAAGCTGCCCGTTGCATGAACCCCGACCTCGACAAACTCCAACCCTACCCGTTCGAGAAGCTGACGGCACTGCTGGCAGGCGTCACGCCGCCGGACAAGACACCTATCGCCCTGTCGATCGGCGAACCGAAGCATGCCACACCGGCGCTGATCACGGCAGCATTGCAGGAACACCTGGCCAAAGGGCTGGCATCCTATCCGCTGACCAAGGGCATCCCGGCGCTGCGCGAGGCGATTGGCGACTGGCTGTGTCAGCGTTTCACGTTGCCGCCACACACGATCGACCCCGACCGCCATGTGTTGCCGGTGAACGGTACCCGCGAGGCGCTGTTCTCGTTTGCCCAGGCCGTGATCGACCGTCGCCGTCCAGCGCTGGTGATGTCGCCCAATCCGTTCTACCAGATCTACGAAGGTGCCGCGCTGCTGGCCGGCGCCGCGCCGCACTTCATCCCGTGCACCAGAGACAATGCCTACCTGCCGGATTTCGATGCGGTCAGCGCGCAGGCATGGGATGACTGCCAACTGCTGTACCTGTGCTCTCCGGGCAACCCGACCGGTGCCGTGATTCCCCTGCAGACACTGCAGCGGTTGATCGACCTGGCCGAACGACACGATTTCATCATCGCATCCGACGAGTGCTATTCGGAGATCTATTTCGACGAATCCGATCCGCCGGCCGGGCTGCTACAGGCAGCGGCGGCGATGGGCAACACCGATTTCCGCCGCTGCGTGGTGTTCCACAGCCTGTCCAAGCGCTCGAACGCGCCCGGCCTGCGCTCCGGCTTCGTCGCCGGCGACGCCGACGTGCTGGCGGGCTACCTGCGCTACCGCACCTACCATGGCTGTGCCCTGCCATTGCAGCACCAGCACGCAAGTATCGCCGCCTGGCGCGACGAGACCCACGTCCGCGAAAACCGGCGCCTGTATCGCGAAAAATTCGATGCAGTGCTCGAGATCCTCGAAGGCACCCTGGATGTGGGGCGCCCGCAGGCGGGCTTCTACCTGTGGCCGCACACACCGCTCGGCGATGAGGCATTTGCGCGCGGCCTGTTCGAACGACAGCATGTCACGGTATTGCCCGGACGCTACCTGTCGCGGGATTCCGATGGCGTCAACCCGGGTGCGGGACACGTCCGCATGGCGCTGGTTGCCAGCATGGACGAGTGCGTCGAGGCCGCGCGACGGATCAGAGCATTCGTAACCTGTCAGCCGTCGGACACTGGACCAGTTGCCCCCTCTCCCGGTGGGAGAGGGATGGGGTGAGGGGCTGCCTGTATCGAATCATTGGATCTGATTCCCCTTGTATGTTCTGTTTTGCTGGACGGGGGTGGTTTTGTGTAGGTTGGCTTGTCTGGCCCGGCGCGGCAGTTCGATATTCCCTTGGGACACCAAGCCCGTGGATGAGCGAGGAGCGTCGCACCGGTTTTCATCGATAACCCGAACGGTTGCTTGGGCCATTGAGCCCGCATTTTTGCAAGGTAGGGCATCATGAACGAGATCATCGTGGAACGGTTTGTTGGTATTGACGTATCCAAGGCGGGGCTGGATGTTTGCGTCGAGCCCGCTGGGTCGGTCAGCCAGGTTGCCTACGAGGACGCTGGGGTTGAGCACCTTGTGGGGCAGCTGAAGGATATCAACCCGACCTTGGTCGTGATCGAGGCCACGGGTGGACTGGAAGTGCGCATTGCCAGCGCACTGGCCGCCAAGGGCTTGCCGGTGGCTGTGGTCAACCCGCGTCAGGTACGTGACTTCGCCAAGGCGACTGGAGCGTTGGCCAAGACCGATCAGATCGACGCGGCGGTGCTGGCGGGGTTTGCCAAGGCCATTCGACCGCAGGTGCGCCCGCTTAAGGACGAGCAAGCCCGCGCCCTGGACGACTTGGTTGACCGCAGGCGGCAATTGATCGGGATGCGGGTTCAAGAGACGCTGCGTCTCGGCACGGCGACCTCGAAACCGCTGCAAAAGAGCCTCAAGAAGCACATCGCCTGGCTGGACAGGCAGGTTGACGATGTGGATCGCGATTTGACCAAGCGATTGCGTGAGTCGGACGTCTGGCGGGCTAAGGACGACCTGTTGAGAAGCATTCCGGGCGTGGGGTCGGTGACCACGGTGACGATGCTGGCCAAATGCCCGGAGCTGGGCACACTGAATCGCCGGGAGATCGCCGCACTGGCCGGTGTGGCGCCGCTGGCCAACGACAGCGGCAAACACCGTGGCAAGCGATTCATCTGGGGCGGGCGGGCCGAGGTTCGTGCGGTTTTGTACATGGCGAGCATTTCAGCAATGCGCTGCAACGCGGCCATCAAGGCATTCGCAGAACGCCTGAAGAAGGCCGGAAAACCGCCCAAGGTCGTCATCGTCGCCTGCATGAGGAAATTACTCACCATCATGAACTCGATGCTGAAAAATAATGCTCCGTGGAACCCCAAAATCGCTTGAATTCGAACACGGTTGCTCATCCTGACCTTCTCCCGAGGGGAGAAGGAATAAGATGCGGTGATCGCCTAATGGTGTGGGATCTGCAGCCCCCCTCTTTAGAGACCTTTTAAAACAATTTCATGAAAACCGAACCCGGGAGACCGTCATGAGCGATATCCAGTCCATCATCGTCGACGCATTTGAAAAGCGCGCCGAGATCACCCCGCGCAATGTCAGCACCACGGTGCGTGACGCCACGATGGAGGCGATCGAACAACTTGACCGCGGCGAGATCAGGGTGGCCGAAAAGCGTGACGGCGGCTGGGTGGTCAACGACTGGGTGAAGAAGGCCGTGCTGTTGTCGTTCCGTATCAACGACAATGAGTTCATCAAGGGTGGCTTCACCAACTATTACGACAAGGTGTCATCCAAATACGCCGACTACAACTCACGCGAATTCCGTGAAACCGGTGTCCGCATCGTGCCGCCGGCCACCGCGCGCAAGGGCTCGTACATCGCGCCGAACTGTGTCCTGATGCCGTCATACGTGAACATCGGCGCCTACGTCGACTCCGGCACCATGGTCGACACCTGGGCCACCGTCGGCTCCTGCGCGCAGATCGGCAAGAACGTGCACCTGTCGGGTGGCGTCGGCATCGGCGGTGTACTCGAGCCGTTGCAGGCGGCACCGACGATCATCGAGGACAACTGCTTCATCGGCGCGCGTTCCGAGGTGGTCGAGGGCGTCATCGTCGAAGAGGGCTCGGTGATCTCGATGGGTGTGTACATCGGCCAATCGACACGCATCTACGACCGGGAGAACGATGAGATCCTGTACGGCCGCATCCCTGCCGGCTCGGTGGTGGTATCCGGCAACCTGCCATCGAAAGACGGCAAGTACAGCCTGTACTGCGCGGTTATCGTCAAGCGCGTCGACGAAAAGACCCGTTCCAAGGTCGGCATCAACGCCCTGCTTCGCGACATCTGAAGCACAGGATAGGTTGCTGCCGCCTGCCTGGAGAACAATGTGATCACGCTGTACGGCATACCGAACTGCGACACCATGAAGAAGGCGCGTGCCTGGCTCAGCGGGCACGCGGTCGATTACGAGTTCCACGACTACAAGAAGGCGGGCATCGACGAAAAGACCCTGCGCCGCTGGGTCAGGGAACTCGGCTGGCAGCCCCTGCTCAATACACGCGGCATGATGTGGCGCAAGGTGCCGGCAGAAGTGCGCGACAACATCGACGAAGAATCCGCGATCACACTGATGCTGGAGACACCCAGCATCATCAAGCGACCGGTACTCGATACCGGCAAAGCGCGACACGTCGGTTTCAAGCCCGAACAATATGCCGAGATTTTCGACCAGTAACGCCCCGCCACGAGACCCATGATGTCCGACACCCTCGACCTCGCCATCGACTTGATCAGCCGTGAATCCGTGACACCGGAGGATGCCGGCTGCCAGGCTGCCATGATGCAGCGCCTCGCCGCCCTGGGCTTTCGAAACGAGCCGATGCGCTTTGCCGATGTCGACAACTTCTGGGCGCGACGAGGTGACACCGGGCCGTTGTTCTGCTTTGCCGGCCACACCGATGTCGTACCCACCGGCCCCAGGGGCAAGTGGCAATCCGACCCGTTCCGGCCGGTGATCCGAGACGGCGTGCTGTATGGACGCGGCGCCGCCGACATGAAGGGTTCGCTGGCAGCGATGGTCACGGCGACCGAGCGCTTCGTCGCGCGCCATCCGGATCACCGCGGCTCGATCGCGTACCTGATTACCAGCGATGAGGAGGGGCCGTCGATCAACGGCACCGTCAAGGTGGTCGAGGCACTCGAGGCACGCAACGAAAAAATCGACTGGTGCCTGGTCGGCGAGCCTTCGTCGAATCATGTCTTGGGCGACGTGGTCAAGAACGGGCGGCGCGGCTCACTCGGCGCTGTGCTCAGCGTGCGCGGCAAGCAGGGTCACGTCGCCTACCCGCACCTCGCACGCAACCCGGTGCACGAGGCGGCCCCCGCGCTGGCTGAGCTGGCAGCAACGGTCTGGGACCATGGCAACGAGTTTTTCCCACAGACCACGTTCCAGATCTCCAACATCCATGCCGGCACCGGCGCGACCAACGTGATCCCCGGCGAATGCGAGGTGCTGTTCAACTTCCGCTACTCGACCGAGACCACGCACGAGGAACTGCGTGAACGCGTACACGCGGTTCTCGACCGTCACGGCCTCGACTACACGATCGACTGGACGCTGTCCGGCCTGCCCTTCCTCACGCCACGCGGCGAACTGGTCGGCGCAGCGCAGCACGCCATCGAATCAGTGGCAGGTCTCCAGACCGAGCTGTCGACCGCCGGCGGCACCTCGGACGGACGCTTTATCGCACCGACCGGCGCTCAGGTGCTCGAACTCGGTCCGCTCAACGCCACCATCCACCAGGTCGACGAATGTGTCGCGGTCGACGATCTCGACCGGCTCTCGGCGATGTACGAGATGATCCTCGAACAGCTGTTGGCCTGAGCGCAGGCCGCTCGCCGCGACATCTCACCCCCCAGTGCGAGCCGATTGGGATTAAAGCTTCGGTGTTGTCTGCCGAACATGCCCACGACACGCGACGCTGCCCGAAACCTCTCTGCCGGATCCTTTCCTGGACGACAGTCTGCCTTGGAGACCACCGATGCCCCTGTGCAAGCGATTCACTGCCTTATTGACGCTCATGCTGATGTTGGCCGGTACTGTGGTGGCGGACGAGGGGCTCACGATGGGCGTCGCCCTCGACAAGGCTGGCCGCCAGCGCATGTTGACGCAGCATATGCTCAAGTCCTATGCCCTGACCGGCATGAAGTTGAGAATTGGTGCCGACGCTGATTTGCGCAAGGCGGCAGAACTGTTCGAGACCCAATTGAGTGAACTCACCGGTTTCGCGGCCAATGATGCCGAACGGGCCCAGATCGGCAAGATCCGCTTGCTGTGGAATGATCTGCGCCCCGAACTCGATTTTCCGCCCGAACTGGATCGGGCGAGTGAACTCAACGATCTGGCCGAACTGCTGTTGCGCGAATCGCACCAACTGGTGTTGTTGCTCGAGCAGCGCTCCGGCACCGTCGCCGGACACCTGGTCAACATCTCCGGCCGCCAGCGCATGCTCTCGCAACGGATTGCCAAGTCTTATCTATTGGAGACATGGGGCCTTGGCGCGGCAGGATTGGCACAGCAGTACAAAGAGGCCGTCGAGGAATTTCAAGTGGCCCTTTCGGAACTGCAAGCGGCCGAGATCAACACGCCGGAGATCAACGCATCTCTCGCGCAAGTCCTGAAAAACTGGCAGATCTTTGGCATCAGCAATTTCAGCGCAAAGTACGACGCCCGCGTGCCATCGCTGGTCGTTCGTTCGATGGACAAGATACTTGGCCTGATGAACGACACCACCGCGCTCTACGCGCAACTCCACTAAGTCATTCCGGTGCCATTTGTCAAGAACGACATGATGGGTGACACTCCACGTTAACAGGTCCATCGGCGTCGCCCTTGTTGCAGACGGATCGCGCCAACGTTAACAGGCACCGGATCATGACTGAATTCATCGGGACAACCCTGGCAGACATCCTGTCCGGCAGCGCCGACAGCGACACCTTCATCTCCTACGGAACCGGCGCCGCGACCGACTGGGACACCCTGATCGGCGGCGACGGCGGCGATGTGTACGACCTGCGACGCGGGGATGCGTCGTTCTACAACTTCATAATCGACGACCAGGGAGGCGACGGCGCGATCGATACCATGATCAACGTCGGGCGTCTTTACCAGAGCGCCTCGCTGGGCTACCAGGCCTGGGCATCGGTCGAGCGCATCGACGACGACCTGATCATCGACACGCCATCCAAACCGCACCGCTTCCGCGATCCTGCCGAACCGAGCTATCACATCGAAGTCAAAGATCACTTCGCCGGTGCCGGCGTCGAGTTCATGGTCTCCGGCGGCGTCACCTATGCGCTTGCCGCGGGCGACACCGGCAGTGATGTCGCCGACATCGTCGCCGGTGCCCGCACGGCCGACCGGTTGACAGCCAAAGACGGCGACGACTGGGTATTCGGTAACAACGGCAAAGATACCCTGTTGCTGGGAAACGGCGATGACACCGGCTTCGGTGGCAAAGGACAGGACACCATCCGGGGGCACGCCGGCAACGACCGCCTGGATGGTGGCGACGGCGGTGACCGGCTGTACGGCGGCAGCGGACACGACCAGGTCATCGGCGGCAACGGAAACGACCGGCTGGCCGGGGGCAGCGGTAACGACCGACTGCAGGGTGATGCGGGCAACGACAAGCTGTATGGCGGTGCCGGCCAGGACAACCTCAATGGTGGCGCCGGGGATGACTTCATGTCCGGCGGCAAAGACGGCGACGTATATCGAATTGCCGTCGGCTCGGAGACGGAGTCCTGGGGCCACGACAGCATTCGCGACAACGGTAATCCGGCAAGCTGGAACAACAAGGACATCATCGAACTCGCCGGCTACTACGGCCCGTCATCCGGCAGTTCGAGCGATGCCTATGCACGCCTGCACTTCACACGCGAAGGCGACGACATGCTGCTGAGCAGCGACAACGGCCTTTCCACGTTGCGCGTGGAGCGGATGTTCCACGCCGATGCCGACAGATATTTCATCGAGGAACTGCAGTTCAACGCCGGCTATTGGACAGAACTGCATTTCCAGATCCTCGATGGTGCCGCCACCGATATCGGCGATGACCGGAGTTACGCGATTCCGGGGTACACCGGCGACCTCAACGAGATCCTGTTCGGCACCGACGGCAACGATCAGATCTTCGGCAATTCAGGGACCAACTTCATCTGGACCGGCCAGGGCGCCGACGTCCTGGTGTACAAGGAGAATGATCCGCAGATTCTGTATGGCTACGGCGGCGGCCTGTCTCTCGACATCGTCGAGGATTTCGACATCACCAACGACAGACTGGATTTTTCCGAGATCAACGGCCTGACGCTGGCCTCGCTGAGCATCGCCGAAGATGCCGACGGTGACGCCACCGTGTACTGGAATTCGGGCGACTTCGAGATCAGCAGTATCTACATCGAACTGCGCGATGTAGCGATGGACGACGTGACCGCCGACCTGTTCATCTTCTGAACCCGGCCACCTATTGAAGAAATTCCTGCCGCAGCCGCAGCTGCAGCAGCCTGGCCTGGCGAAATGCCTCTTTGAGCATGGTGCGCTGCGGCGCCGTCAGGTGCGAGGGATTGACCCGGTTGATCTCGTCATAGTCTCCACCTCCAAGCTGGCGCTGCAGCCGCAACCGCTGAACGACATCGAATGCCTCCACCGATGCCGTCGTATCCGAGGCCTGGCGGTTCATCAACGGCCCGACCGTGCGCAAGCGTTCCACTGTGTTGGTCGTCCACACGCCATGGCGCAGACCCCAGATGCGCGCAGCATCAACGAAAGGCCGACTGCCATATGTCTTCAGATCGATCGTATGCGGATAACGGCGCCCGCCATCGTAGGAGAAATTGCCGAACCAGCCGAGCGCAGGCGTACAGCCCAGCGCCTGCTCGGTCATCGCGCGCAGAAAGCGCGGATTCTGCACCGGCTGTGGCAGCAGCCAGCGGTGCAGACTGTCGACCAGTTCGTCCTGCCCATACAGCGGACGAAAATCGAAAAAGATCGTCGCGTTCAGCAGGGCCTCGGGCTCCGGCGCCGTCATCCATGAGCCGAAACGTGCACGCCATTCGGCCGCCGAAAGACACCACGCCGGATTACCGGCCATGATATTGCCGGGGCAGCTCATGAAACCGCACTGATCCAGCGCGCGGTTGACCGCCTGTGCAAACGGCAGCAATTCACTGCGGATCTTCTGCGTGTCGGATTCGTTGTCAGGGAGGAAGATCAGGCCGTTGTCCTGGTCGCCGGCAAACACGCGCTCGACGCGACCCTCGGAGCCAAACAGCATCCAGCACCAGGAAACAGGCGGCAGATCGTATTCATCGGCGACCAGTTCAATGACCCGGATGCTGATCAGATCGTTGAGCCCGGACATCCATTGGCACAGCGCCTCTGCGCCCATGCCGTTCGTGAAAAGCTCCAGGCCACGATCGCGCACGGCGCGCGCCGCGCGCGCCATGCTGTCGACGTTGTCCGCCAGGTTGACCATCTCAACCAGCTCGGCCGCACCACCTTCACGGAAACCGGGGAGGTCGCCGGGCGACAACAGGTTGTACAGCCGCCCGTCGGGTTCCAGCAGTACCAGGTGGTCCAGGCGTCCCCGCGTGATCGTCACGCGCGCCCGATGTACCGAGGCATCGACCGGCAAGGTGGCAGGCGCCGCCGTCATGAAGGCAAACGTCGGATCCGTCAGTTGCGCCTGTTTCAGGGTGATCGCCTCGATCATGTCATGCAGCGTGACGATGCCCAGCGGCGCCTCCGCGCTCTCGGCCACCACCCCTGCCTGCAGGCCGGCCTGGTTGAGCGCGAACAGACTGTCGCGCAGGGTCGCATCGGGCCTGACGATCAATGGCTCGCGGCGTACCAGGCGGCACAGTGGTGTCTCGCCGACACCCAACGCGGCATCCAGTGCCGGGTATGCGGCAACCGGACGCGGCTGTCCGGCGGGGTCACGCGCCTTCGGCATCATGTCCCGGCATCCCCGACGGTTGCGCGTACCAGCAGTTCGTTGACCTTGGCGACCAGTTCGTGAGTTGAAAAAGGCTTCGTGATATAGGCGTCTGCACCCAGCGAAAGACCTTTCTTCATCTCGGCCTCCCGGCCCTTGGCCGTCAGCATCAGTATCGGCATCTGCGCGATACGCGGGTCCGCACTGACCCGCACCTCGGAGCACACCTCGAAGCCATTCTTGCGTGGCATCATCACGTCCAGAATCATCAGGTCGGGATGCTTCGCCGCCAACACGTCGAGTGCCTCCTGACCGTCACCGGCAGTCAACACGGTATGGCCTTCGCGTTTCATCAGAAACTCCACCGACAGTACGATGTTGGGCTCATCATCTACGATCAGGACTGTTTTCGTCATTGCTCTCCCCGAGGACCCCTCAGGCACCGTTGTTTGCCGGCAACTCGAAGATAAAGGTAGCACCTTTCCCGGGCCGGCTTTCCACCCAGATGCGCCCGCCAAGGTGTCCGATGATCCGACGACTGATCGGCAGACCGAGACCTGTACCCACGGGTTTCTCCGTGCCACCACTACCCTGGTGGAACTTCTCGAAGATGTGGTGCTGATCGGCCAATGCGATGCCGGGGCCATTGTCGATCACGCTGACCCGGAAATGCTGTCCGCGGTCCTGTAGAACGATACGCACCTCGCCAGTCTCCTGCGGCGCGAACTTCACCGCGTTGGACAGCAGGTTGACCAGCACCTGCATCAGGCGATCGCGATCGGCCAGCACCACGCACGTCTGCGCGGGCACCTCGCAGATCACACGTGCACCGCGTTCGGCAAACAGCTGTGCGGTCGATTCCGCACCTTCGTGTATCAGATCGCCGAGATCGACGTCTTCTGTATGCCAATCCGCGTTGTCAGACTCGATTTTAGCCAGATCGAGCACCTGATTGACCAGCCGTGACAATCGCTTGGTCTCACCGACGATGATCCCGAGAAAGTGACGACGCTGTTCCAGCTCGATCTCCGGGTCGTCCTGCAGGATCTCCGAGAAGGCACGGATCGAGGCCAGTGGCGTGCGCAGCTCGTGGGTCACCGACGACATGAAGTCATCTTTTACCCGATCGATCTCCTTGAGTTGCTCGTTGGCAGCCTTGAGTTCGCGGGTGGCGGCTTCCAGTTCCTGCGACTTCTGCTCCAGCTCGCGGCTGTAGGCACGAATCTGCGATGCCTCATCCAGGATATCCAGTACCTCGTCGAGGCCGAACGCCTCCTCCGCGGTCACCGAGGCCACCATCACCCGGGACGAGGCGCTGCCGATGGCACCGGCCAGCAGGGTCTCGGCAAAATGCACTGTCTCCGCATCCGCAGGGAGTTCCTCGACGCTCTCGACCTCACGCTGCCCGGCAAACCGTGCGAATGCATAACGCGCCCTTTCGACGCCGAGAAAACGTTCCGCAAGACCCAGCAGTTCATGGACTTCGGCCTTGCCACGCCACAGGGCGATGCCGAAAGGTCGCTCGTGCTTGAGCACATCGACGAACAGTGTCGCCTGTGTCGCCTCATTGACATTCGGCTGGCGACGCATCGAAAAGTACAGGTAGGCACCGATATTGAACGTCATGCTCCAGAACAGGCAGTGGGTGATTTCGTTCAATCCGGTCAGCCCCAAAAACTCCTGTGGACGCAACAGCTCAATGCCGAAAGGACCGTGTTCGATGAACCCGGCCGGCAACCAGCCGGACTTGGCGAACGAGGGCAGCAACAAGGTATACAGCCAGATGCCAAAGCCGCACAGCAGGCCCGCCAGCGCGCCAGTGTGGGTACCTCCCCGCCAGTAAAGACCGATGATCATCGCAGGCGCAAACTGGGCAACCGCAGCGAAGCTGATCAAACCGATGCTGACCAGCGCGTAGGCCTCACCGGCGAAGCGGAAGTACAGATAACCCAGCAGCAGGATCACCACGATGGCGCCGCGCCGGATCGCCAGCAGCAGCTGACTGAGGTCGGCCGGCGGCGGGATGCGTTTCCAGCGGCTCAGCAACCCCGGCATCACCAGGTCGTTGCAGACCATCGTGGACAGGGCGATCGTTTCCACGATGACCATGCCGGTGGCCGCGGACAGCCCGCCGATGAACACCAGCAACGACAGCAGCGCCTGGCCATGGGCGATCGGCAGCGTCAGCACGAAGGTGTCGGCGTCCACCGCCGTGCCGGCAAACGTCAGCTGCCCCGCCAGCGCGATCGGTATCACGAAGATATTGATCAGCAGCAGGTACAGCGGAAACATCCACACGGCCCGGCGCAGATGGCTCTCATCGCTGTTCTCGACCACCGCGACCTGGAACTGCCGCGGCAGCATCATCACCGCCAGTGCCGCCAACAGGGTCAGCGAGAACCAGTTCCCGTACCCCCCGGCCCCGGCCACGCTCGTCATCTTCATCACGCCAGCCGCGGATGCCTTGTCGAACACATCGACAAACCCGTCATGCAGCACAAAGGTTGCGAACACGCCCACGGCCAGGAAAGCGACCAGCTTCACGATCGACTCGAATGCGATCGCTGCCACCATCCCCTCGTGGCGTTCGCTGGCATCGAGGTGGCGTGTGCCGAACAGAATGGTGAATGCCGCCAGGACCAACGCAACATACAGTGCTGTGTCCTGCAGGATCGGGATCGCGGCGACCACTCCGGTATCGTTGACCACAGGGTAGCTCTGCATAATCGTGACGCTCTGCGAGATCGCTTTTAGCTGCAACGCGATATAGGGCACGATGCCGAGCACGGCGATGACCGTCACAATACCGCCGAGCAACTGGCTCTTGCCGTAGCGCGAGGCGATGAAGTCGGCGATGGAAGTGATGCGTTGCGCCTTGCTGACCCGGATCATCTTCAGCAACAGGGTGCCCCACAATGCAGCGATCAGCGTGGGACCGAGATAGATCGGCAGAAAACCGACACCACTGGCTGCCGCCCTCCCGACACTGCCATAGAAAGTCCAGGCGGTGCAGTACACGGCGAGTGACAGCGCATAGACCGTCGGACTGCTGATCACCGACCGCTTGCGATCCGCACGGCGGTCCGCCCAGTACGCGATCGCGAACAACAACCCCAGGTACAACAACGCGCAGACGACGATGACCTTTGGCCCCAGCATGCGCTGTCCACCGCCTCAGCGGTCGCTGCCCTCTACTGTGATGGCCGCAAGGACCACGAGCAGCAGCCAGACCCCGAACAGGTACAGGAAACTCACCGGGTAGCCATGCCACATGGCGGCATGATCGAAGATCGTCAATGCCGGCGAACACAGCAGCACAATACCGATCAGAAAGATGCCGATCAGGCGTTGCCTGGTCAGTACGGAACGTTGCATGTCGGCGGCAGTCTCTGAGGGATCCCTCAACCCAGTATAGCCGGCGATCAGCCAGCCCCCGTGCGCCTAATAAATTGCACTGGATAACCGCGACGCGTACGCCGCGGGCGCAGTGCCGCTGCTACGCGCGGTCGTTGCGACGCAGCTGCAGACCGAGCGCCAGCTGGTTGCGCAATGCCCGCACCAGCCGCAACGTCCCGGGTTCGAGTTGCAGTCCGCCGCTGCGCTCGTGTTCGGCGACGATGCACCCGACCGGGTGATCCTGGACGATCAGTGGAAGGAACAGCAGGGCCCCGTTGGGGCTGAGCGCATTGAACCACGCCGGGATGCCATGACCGGCACCGCCCACCGCCAGATCCGCGATATGCACATCGGTCTTCTGCTTCAGTGCAACGTGGAAGACGTCGCGCGCGTAGTCCTCGTCAAAGTGCAGTCTTTTCAGGTAGAGGTCGATATCGCTGCCGAACCCCAGACGACCTGCATACTGGCGCCGCGCTGCATCACGCAGGCACAGTGCCACCCGACGCAGACCAAAGGCGCGGTACAGGGTCTCCAACACCACCTGGGCGACATGGTTCAGGTCCGCCCCCTCCGCCAGTATCGCGGTGGCCTCCTGCAAGCCTTCGAGGAGTATCGGCTCAGGGTTCGCCTGGTCCACGGCCGGCTGCTCACTGTCATCACCGGGAAGCGCGACTGCCGCGATCGCATCGTCTCGCTCGACCGTTGCGGCATCCTTGTGCTGCAGGCCGGACAGTGCACGGATTGCCGGTGGCGCACCCTCCGGGGTGGCCAGCCCTTCGGCCAGCATCCGGTACTCGGTGCGCGCCTCCTGGACGACGTCACCGAACCGGTCGCCGTTGAACGGCACACAGTCCCGGAAGCGCGCCAGCAACAGCGACAGCGAGCGGTCGCGAATCCCCTCACCGGCGGCGAGGCGTTCAGTCACGTCATGGGCCATGCAGGCCAGCTGGCACAGCACCTCTTCCTCGTTGGCCGGCTTGCGCTGTTTGCCGCTCGGCAGGCGCTGCATGCTGAAGGTAATGGCGTGCGGAAAGTTCCAGTGCCGGCCGACAGCGACGCCCAACTGCTCGAAACTGACACCGAGCACCTTGAACTGCGCCCGTACGGGTGAGACGTTGTTTTCCAGTATTTCCGCCTGAATCGCCACATCCTCGTCGGGCAGGTAGAACGCCACCAGCAGCTCGCCGAGGTTATGGAACATGGCGGCGAGAAATGCCTCCTCACCGTGCTGCAGGCCGGCATCCGTGGCGGCCTCGCGCGCCACCAGGGCACCGAACATACTCTTGCCGATCAGCGCCTTGACCCGGGTTGCATTGCTGCCCTCCGACAGATGCTCGAAAAGCATCAGTGATGCGGCCAGTGCACGGATCGGCTCGATCCCGAGGACGACGATGGCACGAGAAATGGTTCCCACATTGCCCGCGAAACCGGCGTAATAGGCCGAATTCACGACCTTCAGGGTCTTGTTGGTCAGGGCGAAATCACGCACGATCACCGCCGCCAACTGCTCGGCCGACTTGTCGGCTGCGGCAGACAGTGTGTTGAGCGTTCGAATGGTCTCGGACAGCGCCGGAAAGTCCTTGCTGCGCTGCATCCTGCGCAACAGGAACTCGACCGCTCCGCCGTTGGCGTCGATCACGCTTTGATCAGAATCTGGTGACATAGGCGGCGCAGTGAACAGTCCATGCCGTGTATAGCGGTCGATCGGCACGAAACTTTGCTCTCGGGGTGGTGCAGTGCGCCAATCCAGGTGCGCGGCCCGCTCACCCTTTCCCTCTCACGCAGGAGAGTGAGTAACCCCAAGCCACCGGCGCTAACGGTTACGCTTGTTTACTCTGGGCGCGAACAGCTGGGCACCGGCGCCCACCGCCCAGGCCCCAAGCTTGCCCAGCACCAGCAACAACAGGATCACGGCAATCCATGACAGGTAGTGGGCCAGTCCTTCGCCTCCGCTCGGCACCAGTGTCGCGATCTTGGTCGTCTCGAGAAAATAACGTGCGAAATACGCAATGCTGTCGGGGTCGCGAAACAGGCCCCAGGCAAAATAGATCGCACTCCCCAACGCCCACAGGCCGAACACGATCAGGACCAATGCCAGGGCCATCGCGATGCCGGTCAGTATCCCGACCAGCGGCGAGCCGGGTTCGTCTTCGTATTCCATGACCGCTATTCCTTCAGCTTTATCTTCAGCTGGCCTTCTTCGACGCGGATGTTCTCGACCCCGTCAGCGAAGCTTTTCCAGAACCCGTCCTGGTCACCGAACTCGCTGATCAGGTCAATGTTCTTGAGCCCGCCCAGCCAGGCATTGGGGATCGGGACGCCCATGATACTGACACCCTTGAGAACCACCACCGGCTTGGCGTCACGAAACGCCATCTCGACCCCCGCCGAGACGCGCAATGTCTTGCCGCCCAGGACAGGGAAATCCGGGTCGACCGGCACCAACAGCCGTGCGCTGACCAGGTTGTCCCCCAGATCGACGGCGAGTTTCTTCGCCAGGTCGCGGTTGTTGGCCACCATCGCATTGAGCTCGCGCTCGCTGAAACTGACCTCGCGTTTTGCGCCCGCCTCGCTGTAGCGTTCCGCCCGCAGCCACTTTTCGTCAGTCTCCGGGGTCGGCCGGTCGCCGGTCGGAGCCGGAGCCGGGTCATAACCCAGGGCCCGCAGTTTGCCGTTGAGCTGATGCTGTTCTGCGGCACTGAGTTCCACCGGCTTGAAATCCCGGGCGTAGATATAGGTCCGCACCACCCAGTAGGTCAGCGCGCCAGTCACCAGTATCGTCGCCAGGACGATCCAGACGACATGGACGCCTCGCAAGCCACCTGTGCGCGCCGGGACCTCGGATTGTTGTTGTGCGTCGACCGTCATGCAATTACTCAAAGGCAAACCCGAACCGCGACAGTATTACACCGCTTGCCACGCGCGGTCGACATGCCCGCCCGGTTCAACGCAGATTGCGGCCCGCGACGTGGCGACGGGTCTTGCCGCTCTGGTAGCGCGTCGCCTGCTTCACGCGTTGTTTGGCACGTTCCATCAGCTGCTGCTGTGAGCTGAACTGCTCCGCATCACTGCGCGGTTCACGCTTGATGTACTCGCCGCCAGGCTGCATCTCCCAGCCGTTGCGGTAGTCGCCGAGCTGACTGTCCATCATCGACCGCAACTCGGCACGCAGACTGTCACCGATGACCGGTGTGACGACCTCGACACGAGATTCCAGGTTGCGCTTCATGCAGTCCGCCGAACCGATGAAATATTCCTCGTCGCCACCGTTCTGGAAATAATAGATACGCGTGTGTTCGAGAAAGCGGCCGACGACGCTGATCACGCGGGCGCTCTCCGACACACCCGGCACTCCGGGACGGAAGCGGCAGGTGTCACGTACGATCAGGTCGACCCTCACCCCGGCCTGGCTGGCCTTGTACAAGGCACGCGTGATGTCCACGTCTTCGAGCGCGTTCATCTTGAACTGGATCAGCCCCGGCTTCTCCGCAGTATGCAGCTTGCACTCCCGGTCGATGCGCGCCAGCAGGGCGACCTTCAGCACCTTGGGCGCCGGCAGCAGCTTGCGGTAGTAGCGTTCCGGCGTGTAACCGGTGGTCAGATAGTTGAACAGCTCCGTCGCATCGCGCCCGAGATCCTGATCGTTGGTCAGGATGCCCAGGTCGGAATACAGGCGCGCCGTACCCGCATGGTAGTTGCCGGTGCCGATGTGCAGGTAGCGCTTCAGCCCGTTGTAGTCATTGCGCACCACCAGAACGATCTTCGAGTGCGTCTTGAGTCCGACCACGCCGTAGGTCACATGGATGCCGGCCTCTTCCATCCTCGCCGCCCAGCGGATGTTCGCCGCTTCATCGAAACGCGCCTTCAGTTCCACGACCACGGCAACCTGCTTGCCGTTGCGCGCGGCACGCACCAGGTGCTCGATGACCTTGGTGTCGCTCGAGGTCCGGTACAACGTCATCTTGATCGCGCGCACCTTGGGATCGGTGCCGGCCTCCTTGAGAAAGCGCTCGACCGAGGTGCCGAACGACTCATAGGGGTGCTGCAGCAGGAACGGACCGCGTTCGCGGATCAGGTGGAAGATATTGGTGCCTTCCGCCAGGCAGGGATGATCTACCGGCTGGAAGGGTTCGTCGTGCAATTCGGGGATATCGATGCCGACAAGTTGAAACAAGTCGCGCATGGCGAGCATGTCCCCCCCTGCATTGAAGACATCCTCTGATTCATTGAGGCCGAGCTCCGCCGCCAGCATGCCGCGGCTGGTCTCGTCCATATCGCCCTGGATCTGCAGTCGGACGATCGGTGCAAAGCGGCGATCGCGCAATTCGGACTCGATCATCGACAGCAGATCGTCGGCGTGCTCTTCATTGCGCTCGGTGTTGGCGTTGCGCGTCACCCGGAACATGTAGACGCTGTTGACGACCATCTCGGGCAGTAACATGTCGAGGTTGCTGCGCAAGACCTCCTCGATCGGTACGAAATGATTGCGGTTGGGCAACTGGATGAAGCGCGGCAGATTCTCCCCGGTCGGCACCTTGATCCTGGCCAGCGAGGTACGCCCCTCCTGGTTCGGGAAACGCACCTGCACCAGCAGGTTCAGCGACAGGTTGGAGATGAAGGGAAACGGATGTGCCGGATCGATCGACTGCGGCGTGATCAGCGGATAGACGTTGTCATGGAAATGCGCACGCAGGAAATCCGTATCCTCGCGACTGAGCCCGTCATAGCTCACGATCTCGATACCGTGGGCGCCAAGCTCCGAGCGCAGCTGCTGGTAGACATCGCGTTGCGCGCTCTCCTGCTGCCGCACGACCTCGTAACACGCGGCGATCTGTTCCTTCGGCGTGCGTCCATCGACGGTCTTGATCGACATGCCAGCGCCCAGCTGCTGCTTGAGCCCGCCAATGCGCTTCATGAAGAACTCATCGAGGTTGGAGCTGACGATGGCCAGGAACTTGAGCCGCTCCAGCAGCGGGTTTCGCGGGTCCTCGGCCTCGTGCAGCACACGGCGGTTGAACTCCAGCCAGGTGAGCTCACGGTTCAGGTACAACGAGGGATCGTTCAGATCAACGGGTTCCGGAGCGCCGGATTCCACTTTTCCGTCGGCTTCTGCAGACAACATGTTCGGGTTTCCTTGGTCTGTTGATTCGTATCGGGTCAGCGATCAACTTATAAGTATGGCTCATCCAGGCGGCACCCTGTGTGACGCCCGGACGACAGTGTTTTTGGCAGGGTGTCCCGGTCAGGCGTAGGCGTCAAAGCCCAGTAGATCGCGCAGGCTGCTGCGTTCACCGCTGTCGGACACTGCCGCATAGGCCGCGATCGCCCGATGGGCACGCGTCGAGGCATCAGAGTGACGGCCGACCACGGCATCCCCGCGGGCGTGCAGACGTTCACGTTCGGCGTGCACCACAGGCCCGGATGACGTGGGGCGGCGTTCGGCGTCGTCCGTCGCATCACGCGTCCGCTGCGCAGACTGAACCGCAGCCACGGGCCCACGCGCCTGCTGCGCGGCCGGCTGGTACGGGTTCGGCAATGCGGGTGTGATGTTCACGGTCTTCGCTCGGCACTTTATTGCGCGGCTTATCAGTATAGACAGCCGCTATTATTTTTCTTCCCGCGCCAGACGCCACATTTCCGCCACGCCGGGAATTTATATTCCTAAGTGCTTGATTCTACTACACGGACTATTGACTCTCAACCTGGCGGCCAGTGCATCATGCGGCCGGCGAGCAGGTGCAGATGGATGTGAAACACTGTCTGCCCGCCAGCTTCGTTGCAATTCATCACGGTGCGATAGCCAGGATCGGCGAATCCCTCGGACGCGGCGATATCACGCGCCGCACCGTACATGCGGCCGACCACTGCCTCGTCACCCGACTGCAGCTCGTTGAGGGTCGCGATGTGCTTTTTCGGGATCACCAGGACATGCGTCGGCGCCTGCGGATTGAGGTCACGGAATGCGACCACGGCGTCATTCTCGTACACCTTGTCTGCCGGGATCTCACCCGCTGCGATCTTGCAAAATAGACAGTTGTCCATAGCGTCGTACCTGTTTGTCAAAGTGGATGCTCTGCCGCTCAGTCCGGCGCGAGACGGCGCCGGCCGGCGAATGCATGTGCGAGCGTACCGCCATCGACGAACTCCAGTTCGCCCCCCAGGGGAACCCCATGGGCGATACGGGTGATCGAAATGCCCCGCTCCTGCGCCAGTTCGCCGATGTAATGGGCGGTCGCCTCGCCCTCAACCGTCGTGGTTGTCGCCAGGATCAGCTCCCGCGGACTGAGCTCTTCGAGCCGCTGCCGGAGCAGACCAATCCCCAGTTCCGTGGGACCGATACCATCCAGCGGTGACAGGCGCCCGCCGAGCACGAAATAACGCCCGCGAAAACCCGTGGCCTGTTCCAGTGCGATCACGTCCGAGGGATTCTCGACCACGCACAGGACACTGTCATCGCGCCCGGCGTTGCTGCACAGACCGCACACCTCGTCTTCGGTCAGCGTACGGCAAAGACGGCAATGACCGATCGACTGCACCGCCTCCGCCAGTACCGCCGCGAGCCGGGCACCGCCGGCACGGTCGCGTTGCAGTATATGGAATGCCATGCGCTGTGCGGATTTCGGACCGACACCAGGCAGGCAGCGCAGGCTGTCGATCAGCTCGCTGAGCAGGGGTTTTTCAGGCATCTGATGCCACGCTTCCCCGCCCCGTCAAAACGGCAGCTTCATACCCGGCGGCAGGTTCAGGCCGGCGGTGACACCGGCCATGCGCTCCTTGCTGTGCGCATCGATGCGATGAGCCGCGTCGTTGCATGCAGCCGCGATCAGGTCCTCCAGCATCTCCTTGTCGTCACCGATCAGGCTGCTGTCGATCTCCACACGGCGCACTTCGTGGCGGCCGTTCATCGTGATTTTGACCATGCCGCCACCCGACTCGCCGGTGACCTCTGCATTGGCGAGTTCGTCCTGCACTTTCTGCAGATCCTGCTGCATCTTTTGCGCCTGGCGCATCAGGTTTCCCATAGGTCCTTTCATCGTTGGATCCTCTCAATGTCCACGCTATTCAATACGACGGATCGAATCGGTAACGATCTCGGCGTCAAATGTGTCCTGCAGCGCCAGTACCAACGGGTCGCCGGCGATGTCAGCGGCCGTCGCCTCGTGGCGTTCGCGCTTCTCGCGCGCCTCTCGCTGTGCCGGCGTCTCTTCCTCGGCGGCCTGCACCTGCAACCGCAGGGACACCGCGTGGCCGACCGCTTCGCTGACCGCCTCCTGCAGGCGATGTTCGGCGAGGCTGCCGATCAGACCCCGGCACACCGGGTCGACCTTAAGTGACAGTGCCTTGCCATCCCAGCCGTCGAGGACGCAGTTGTCGGCGAGCTGTGCGGTCATGCCCTTGAGCCCGAGCCGGCGCACGAAACCGTGCCAATCCTTCAGATCTCCGGCTGCCACCTCGGGCGGCGACTGCCTTGCGGCCACAGGGGCGGCCACTGGGGTGGCCACGGCGGCATCCGAGACCTCATCCGCAGCCGGCGTAGACCGCTGCGCGGGTCGTGCATCCGGCGCGGGCCGGGGCGCCGCCGGACGCTGCGCGCCACCGCCGACCTCGGCACCCGTATCCGCACCGTCGGGCCGGAACGCCAGCATGCGCAGCATGACCATTTCGAAGCCACTGCGCGCATCCGGCGCCAAAGGCAGGTCGCGTTGCCCGGTCAGCGCAATCTGGTAATAAAGCTGTATCTCGTCGGCAGGGACCAGCGACGCGAGGGCATGCAGGCGGGCGGCGTCTCCCCAACTGTCCTGCGCAGCGGTCGGAACCTGCTGCAGTACCGCGACACGATGCAGCAAGGTCACCACCTCACGCAACAGGCCGCCGAAATCGGGGGCGTGCTCCGACATCGCCTCGATTTCGCTCATCACGCGCTCAGCGGCACCCTCGTGTGCGGCTGTGATCATCCCGGGCAGACGCTCGGTTGCGACCACTCCGAGCATGGACCGCACATCGACACTGTTGACCGCACCGCCGCCAAATGCGATCGCCTGATCCAGGAGGCTGAGGCCGTCGCGCATGCTGCCATCAGCCGCGCGCGCCAGGACACCCAGTGCGTCGGCATCGAATTCGACCTGCTCGGCCTCGAGGATATGCCGAATCTGGCCCTCGATCTGCGCCACCGGCAGGCGTTTCAGATTGAATTGCAGGCAGCGGGACAACACCGTCACCGGGACCTTTTGCGGGTCCGTGGTGGCAAGCAGGAATTTGACGTGCGGCGGCGGTTCCTCGAGCGTCTTCAGAAGGGCGTTGAAGCTGTGCCCGGAAAACATGTGCACCTCGTCGATCAGGTACACCTTGTAGCGGCCGCGTACCGGGACATAGGGCACGTTCTCGAGCAGCTCGCGCGTGTCGTCGACGCCGGTCTTGGACGCCGCATCGACCTCCAGCAGGTCGACGAAGCGCCCTTCGTCGATCTCACGGCACACACTGCACTCGCCACACGGCGTGGAACTGACCCCGGTCTCGCAGTTCAGCGACTTGGACAGAATCCGCGCCAGCGTGGTCTTGCCAACGCCACGGGTGCCTGTAAACAGGTAGGCGTGATGCAGCCGATCATGGTCCAGTGCATTGCTCAGCGCACGCACCACGTGTTCCTGACCGACCATCTCGGCGAAGTTGCGCGGGCGCCATTTGCGGGCAAGAACCTGGTATGACATGCGGAGTGGACAGATCCGACGAAACAGGCCGTCAAGTCTAACCCATGGACGGTGGAGGCAACAGGAAGCCGATGGACGGCCCGGGCGGAAAATGGGCGGCGGCCCCGCCAGCGATTCCCGGCGCACAAGTCAATTGCTGCGGCTGCTCCCTTCCAGGCCTGACCGGGTTCGCAATCTATTGTCGCGGGAGACCAACGGGACCGCCACTGAACCTGCGATTATGCCCGAAAACGACTGATCGGGTAAGTCAGGCCAAGTGTCAGCGTGGCAGCGATCAGCGAGCTGCCCAAGTCGCCTGCGTGCAATCCCCCCAAGATTTACGCGCGACCTGGCGTATTGGATTCCGTAGACTTCTCCGCGGGATTTCATGTACGGAACGACGCACGATGCGGCATATCAAAAAAGCCCTCTCCTACTCGATCGCCGGCAGCCTCGGCCTCAGCGTGATCGCGAGCCTGCAGGGCTGCAGCGACCCCGGACCGGGGCAACCGCGATCGATTGGCTTCGACAACGCGCAAGGCGACGCTGTCGACGGCAACTATTTCCTGGTCATCGAACAGACCGGTAGCGCGCCCGACACCTACCGGCTGGTCGAGAAACACCCAACCTCCGGGCCAACCCGGGCCATCCTGCGCGCCACGGACGGCGGTGAACGCTTCCTGTCCGAGGCGGAACTCAAGCAGATCGCCGCCGCGGAAGCGGCCCGTGTCGAGGCGGGGACATCCCGCCTGACCGAGGAACCCTCGATGCACAGTGGCGGCCTGTCGCTGGGCGAGACCCTGCTCGCCGCCGCCGCGGGATCGCTGGTCGGCGGCATGCTGGCCAACCGCCTGGCATCCAACAGCAATTACCAGCGCACCCAGCAGAGCTACGGTGGCGGGCGACCGACGGCGACCATCTCGCAGCCGGCGAAACCGCAGACAACCGCCAAGGCCCAGCCGCGCACCGGGTTCTTCGGCGGTAGCAGTGGACGGCCGGCATCCAGCGGCGGCTTCGGCTCCTTCGGCGGTTGAGTCCCCCATGAGAACGCAGACGGTCGAGCCGCTGAGCCGGGCGCTGATGGACGAAATCGGCATGACCTGGCATACCGATCCCGACGGCAGCAGCTACATCGGCCGGGAACTGGTGCTGGTGTCCGAAGACGAGGCGGAAGCCTATTACGAGGCAGCCAATACGCTGTACGGCCTTTTCGTCGAAGCGGCACAGCACGTCATCGACCGGCAGCTGTACATGCAGCTGGGCATCCCGTCGAACCTCGTCGGCCTGATCGAGGACAGCTGGGACAAGGACGATGTCCACCTGTACGGGCGCTTCGATCTGGCCGGTGGTCTGGATGGCCTGCCGATCAAGCTGATCGAGTTCAACGCCGACACCCCGACCAGCCTGTTCGAGACCTCGATCGTGCAATGGGCACTGCTCAAGGCAAACGGCATGGACGAGACCCGCCAGTTCAACAACCTGCACGAAATGCTTGGCGAGAACCTGCGCCGCCTGATCACCCGCAACAAGCCCCTGGACGAATTCGGCGAGCGCTATGGCGGTGAGAAACTGCTGTTTTCCAGCGTCGACAATCAGCCTGAAGAGGAACGCACCGTGCGTTACCTGCAGCAGGTCGCGCACGATGCCGGCTTCTATACCGACTTCTGCTACATGCATGAGGCCGGCTTCAGCGAACAGGACGGCGTGTTCAACAAGGAGGCTCAGCTGGCGGATTTCTGGTTCAAGCTGTTCCCCTGGGAAGACATTGCCAGCGAAGAGCTCGAACTCACGCGCATGCTCGACAAGGCGAGCAGGAAGGGGCGCACCCGGGTGTTGAATCCGGCGTACACGCTGCTGTTCCAGAGCAAGGGCATCATGAAACTGCTGTACGACATGTTCCCGGAATCACCCTACCTGCTGCGCACCGATTTTGCCCCGCTGGCCGGTGTCGAGCAGGTAAACAAGAAGATCTTCGGTCGCGAAGGTGCCAACATGGCCGTGCTGGCCGCCGATGGCACTACCGTGGCGAGCACCGACGGCCCCTACGCGCATCACAAATCCATCTACCAGGAGCGCGCGCGTTTTGCGCAGGACGCCAGTGGTGCCAGCTACCAGGCAGGCGTATTCCATGTGTACGAGGCATGCGGGCTGGGATTTCGTCGCGGCGGGACCATCCTCGACAATATGAGCAAGTTCGTCGGCCACATGATCGTCTGACCGGGAGTCGGTCCTAAAGTGCGGGCACCGGGTCTTCGGCCGGGTTCCGCTGACCGCTCGGCAGCGTCACCTCACCAGCCTCGTGGAAGCGCACGCCGCCAAATCCGCTGCCTGTCGAAAAACTGCCGGAGATCGCATAATCCAGCGTGCGCCCCTCACGCGACTGCAGGCTCTCGACCATGCGTAGCATTCCAAACACGGTGCTGACCATCCGCACCTCGATCTTTGCGTCGGCATAACCAGGCACCGTCACCGACTGATCCGTCACACCCGAGCCGAAGTCCCTGCCGTTGATTGCCAGATCAAAACTGCCACCGCGGATATCGATCGCATCCGCGACTCGGTTCTGCACCCGCAGCGTCACCTGATACACCTGCTCCAGCAGCGTGGCCTCGATCACCCGGATATCCGACACCGTGACACGAATGCTGTCACGCTGCGTGCCAAGACCGGCACAGCCGGCGAGCAGCAATGCAACAAGTAAGAAAACCACCCTGAGCTGAAGCATCCCGTATTCCTCCAGCGAGCACGTGCCGCGGCATTGAGCGGCATCGGCTTCAGTTGCGCCTGAACCGCGACCTGCCAGCATACCAGCGACTTCAGGTGCCCGTTTCAACCGCTTGTCGCAGCAATACCCCACCTGGGTCAATGACTGCACACCCACACCCTGCCCGTGCGGGATTGCTGAGCTAAGCTGATACCGATGCATTGCCGCATAGCGAGACCCATGGACGACACCCGATTTCTTCCCCGCCAGGCGCTCCAGACCTTGCTCGATGCCTTGCATCGTCAGGGCTACCGCACCCTAGGTCCCGTAGTGCAGGACGCCGTGGTGCAGTATCTCGACATCGATTCCATCGACCGGCTTCCGAGTGGCTGGACAGACGACCAGGCGCCTGGGCGCTATCGCCTCAGCCGCGTGGACTCACCACGTTGTTTTGCCTGGGCGACCGGCGCGCAGGCACTCAAGCCGCATCTCTTTCATGCGCGCGAAGTGCTGTGGAACACGCGGCGCGACGACGCCGGCAAGCTCGTATTCGGCGAACAGGAACCCGATGTACGACGTCTTGCGGTCATCGGTGTCCGCGCCTGTGACCTGGCGGCGCTCGAACTGCAGGACCGCCATTTCCTGCACGCGATAAAGGATCCCTACTACGGCGCAAAGCGCCAGGGGCTGTTTGTCGTCGCCGTGCACTGCGCCTACTCTGCGGATACCTGCTTCTGCGCCTCGACCGGTGACGGGCCACGCGCCACGCATGGCTTCGACCTCGCGCTGAGCGAACTGGACGACGGCTATCTCGTTGAGACCGGCAGCGATCGTGGCCGCGCGATTGCCACGCAGTTGCCGCTGCAGTCCGCCACCTCAACGCAGGTCCACGAGGCCGCTGCGGCGATCACCGAGGCCGCGAACCGGCAGTTTCGCCAATTGCCTTCCACCCACCTGCGCGACGTCCTGTTCGACCGCTTGCAACATCCGCGCTGGGAAGAGGTGGCGGCACGCTGCCTGGCGTGCGGCAACTGCACCAGCGTATGCCCCACCTGTTTCTGCCATGCAGAACACGACGATGCGGCACTGGGTGGCAGCACCAGCCAACATCTGCGCGAGTGGGATTCGTGTTTCAGCGAGGGACATGCCTATCTGCATGGGTTCAACGTCCGGCCAGACACGCATCAACGCTACCGGCAGTGGATGACTCACAAGCTGGGCAGCTGGCACGATCAGTACGGGCGCAGCGGCTGCGTCGGCTGCGGACGCTGCATCACCTGGTGTCCGGTCGGAATCGACATCACCGAGGAAGCCAACGCGATCTGTACCGCAGACGTGCCGCAGGGAGAGTCGCCATGAACCCCTACCTGCCGCGTGAGGCCGAGATCGTGGCCCGTACCGAGGAATCACCCAACACCTTCAGCCTGCATCTGCACCTGACCGATGGCGCGCCCTATTCCTTCGCCCCCGGCCAGTTCAACATGCTGTATCTGTATGGCTCCGGCGAAGTGCCGATCTCGATCGTCTCCGGATCTGCCGAAGACGGCGTGCTGGTGCACACGATCCGCGCGCTGGGTCGCATCACCAACGGTCTTGCGAAACTCCAGGTCGGAGATCGCATCGGGCTGCGTGGACCTTACGGACGTGGCTGGCCGATGCGCGCGGCCGAAGACCACGACCTGATCGTCGTTACCGGCGGGCTCGGCTGTGCACCTGCGGTGTCGATCATCCACCACGTCCTGACTCACCGTGAACGCTACGGGAATCTGAGTATCCTGCAAGGCGTCAAACACACCGACGACCTGATCTGGCGGGAGCAATACGACACATGGGCAAGCCTGCCCGGGGTCCAGGTCCTGCTCGCCGCGGATGTCGCGGCTCCCGGCTGGCCAGGTCACGTCGGACTGGTCACCGCACTGTTCGATCAGCTATCGCTGCGCACCGACCGGACGATCGCGATGCTGTGTGGACCGGAAATGATGATGCGTGCCGCCGCCCATGACCTGCACGAACGCGGCCTGGCCGCTGATGCCATACACCTGAGCATGGAACGCAACATGCAATGTGCGGTGGGGCACTGCGGGCACTGCCAGATGGGTGGCCATTTCGTGTGCCGCGACGGCCCGGTATTCGCGTGGCCACAGGTGCGGGAACTGCTCGGCGTGAGGGGATTCTGACATGGGCAAACCAAGCATCGCGGTACACAAGTTCTCATCCTGTGACGGATGCCAGCTGGCCTTTCTGAATGCCGGTGAGGAGCTGCTCAATCTCGCTGAGCTGGTCGACATCAAGCACTTCCTCGAGGCCGGGGTCGCCGACGAATATGCGCATGTGGACATCGCCTTCGTCGAGGGCAGCATCTCCACCACAGACGAGCTTACGCGCATCCAGCGCGTGCGCGCCTGCAGCCGTTACGTGGTCACTCTGGGCGCCTGCGCCACCGCCGGCGGCCTGCAGGCGCTGCGCAACCTGGACGGCAGCAACACGGAATGGAAGCACGCGATCTATGCGCACCCCGGGTTCATCCACACGCTCGACCAGGCCGAGCCGGTCAGCGCCCACATCAAGGTGGATTTCGAGCTCTGGGGCTGCCCGGTCAACGGCCGCCAGGTGCTCGCGGCAGTGCAACAACTGCTGTTCGGCGTGGCACCGCTGGAGCAGCGCGACAAGGTCTGTATGGAGTGCAAACGCCAGCACGCGAGCTGCGTGATGGTGACTGCAGGCCGGCCTTGTCTGGGGCCGGTGACACGCACCGGCTGCGGCGCCCTGTGCCCGCGTTTCGGGCGCGACTGCTACGCCTGCTTCGGGCCTGCCGGGAATGCCAACACCGCGGCCCTGAGTCGCCGGCTCGAAGGACTCGGTCTCACACCGGCGGACGTGGCACGTCGCTTCCTGTTCATCAACAACCATGCACCGTCATTCAACGAGGCCGGCAAAAAGCATTACCGGCAGGGATTCAGCGATGACTAAGCGTTCCGTGTCCATCCACGTGCCGGCGCTGACCCGTGTCGAGGGCGAAGGGTCGTTGCGCCTGCGCATCGAGCATGGCGAGATTCAGGAGCTTGCACTGGATATCTTCGAGCCACCGCGCTATTTCGAGAAGTTCCTCGAGGGTCGGCGCCATCACGAAGTCCTGGACACCGTCGCACGCATCTGCGGTATCTGTCCGATCGCCTACCAGATGAGCGCCGCGCAGGCGATCGAACAGGCATTTGGCCTGGACCCCGGCCCCTGGGTGCGAGATATGCGCCGCGTGTTCTATTGCGGCGAGTGGCTGCAGAGTCACGCCCTGCACGTGCATCTGCTTGCCGCGCCGGATTTCCTCGGCTTCGACAGCGTGGTCGGCATGGCGGCGCGGCACCCCGAGGTGGTACGCCGCGGCCTGCGCCTGCAGGGTCTCGGAAACGCACTGATCCGCCTGCTTGGCGGGCGCTCGGTGCACCCGGTCGGTGCCTGCGTCGGTGGTTTCTTCCGGGCACCGGATGCGGCCGAGGTCGACGACATGCTCGAACAGCTTCGTGCCGCCCTGCCTGATGCACACGACCTGGTGTTGTGGGCCGCCGCGCTCAAGCTGCCGCAGGACGAACAGGCCTTCACCTGCGTCGCCCTGCGCCACGACACCGACTACCCGTTTGAGCAGGGGCGCATCGTGTCGGACGACGGCCTGTCTGTCCCCATCGAGCAATACGAGGATCACTTCATCGAGGAACACCGGCCGCACTCGACAGCACTGTTCTCACTGCTGCACGGCGCGCCTTACCTGGTCGGTCCATTGGCACGCCTCAACCTCAATCATGATCGCCTGCCAGCGGCCAGCCTGTCCCTGCTGCGGCAGACCGGTATGACCTTCCCCAGCAACAACATGTTTCACAGCCTGCTGGCGCGCACGCTGGAGATCCACGTGGCGATCGTAGAGGCCATCCGCCTGCTCGAAAACTACCGACGGCCGGTTTCGCCACAGGTCGAGGTGACGCCGCGCGCAGGCATCGGTTGTGGCGCCACCGAGGCACCACGCGGCCTGTTGTGGCACCGCTATGAACTGGACGATCAGGGCATCGTGCGTGCGGCACGTATCGTTCCACCGACCAGCCAGAACCAGGCGCGCATCGAGGCAGACCTGCGCCGCAGCCTGCGTCAGTTCGGACTGAACCGGCCCGACGACAAACTGCGCCTGCGCG
Source organism: Chromatiaceae bacterium (assembly GCA_024235415.1). Classification (GTDB taxonomy): domain Bacteria; phylum Pseudomonadota; class Gammaproteobacteria; order Chromatiales; family Chromatiaceae; genus Thiosocius. The sequence continues at coordinate 58,521 of JACKML010000008.1, forward strand.
CCGAGACAGTGATCCGCAACTACGATCCGTGCATCTCCTGCGCCACCCACTTTCTGAAGATCGGGGTGACACGCCGGTGATCCGGATCATCGGCCTGGGCTCACCCTTCGGTGACGATCGGGTCGGCTGGCACGTCATCGAGCTGCTGCAAGGCAGGCTGGATGCGCAGGTCGACCTCGTCACACTCGACCGACCCGGCGCGGCCATGATCAACTGGATGGCCGGCGTACAACGGCTGGTGATCATCGATGCCCTCGCCTCGGGACAGCCGCCCGGCCACATCGCCAGGCTGACCGCAGCAGACCTGGATTCACAGACGGGTGGGACGAGCAGTCATCAGCTCGACCTCGCGCAGACCTTCGAACTGGCGTGCGCACTGGACTGCCTGCCGGACCAGGTCGAGATCTATGGGATCGAGATCGATACGCTGCAGTCTGCCGAACTGAGTCGGCCAGTCATGGACGCCGCGGCGACACTGGCCAGACGACTGGCGGGATCCTTCAGCACTGCAGCGAACGAACCGCAGGCGGCCATGGATTCAATCGGGGTCTGACGACCAGTCCTCTGTACCGGCATCGCTGGCGGACAGGGCCCTGGCAGCATCGGCGCGGGTATAGAACACACCCTTTCGGGTGAAACCTGCCATGACCGAGGGCAATGCCGCGCTGACACAGCCGTCATCGCCACGCGCGGCTACCCAGTCGCCCGGCAGGCCGTCGAGTACGTGCAGTGGTGCCGGGCTGCCATCGGCGAAACGCGAGACCACGATCTGGCCGGTCGCGGTATTCAGATAGGCCGGGGCAAAGCCCGCCTGCCGGTTGTTGACGCTGACACCGCCGGTCCCGGCAAAGCGTTCGTTCTGGCTGTCGAGATCACAGGCGCACAGGCCGGTGGCTTTCGCCACTGCAAGGTCAACACCACCGTGCGCGGCACTTTGCCCAACAGGATCTGTCGACCTCTGACTTGACACAACACTCTCCGAATCTGCTCACGTCGGCGGTTGAACCGTCGATAGTCCAATGCAAGCATCACCTGTGCCACACCATTCACCAGCCCACCCTGGACAGGCCTATTGATATATTTAGACTATAAAATACATATTGTTAGGATTTTTTTCTCATTCTTTTTCTCGAATAAGAACCGGCATGCGCAAAGCGGGCGGCACTGGCGATCGTAAAGTTTCGTTGACACATCCTGCGCCCACGCAGCGGTATCCGCGGCGCGGCAAAAGCGCGTTGTGGGTTTTCAGGCGGGGCGTTGCGCAACCAGCTGCGCACGATTGCGCCAGCCGCAGGTGATATCGCCGCTGCGACCCTCGTCACGGTAGACGCGGACTATCAGGTCCGGGAACAGGTCGAGCAGTTCGTTGCTCGCCAGCCGGAACCGTTCCGAACCCGGACCACTGTCATCGACCCGCTCCCGGGTGAAGGTCTGGTAATAAAGCAGGCCACCGGGGCGCAGCGCAGCGGCAATGGACGGACACAAGGCCCGGTCGAGGAAGTGCCCCACACAGATCACGTCGAAACACCCGGGCAGCGGCGGCAGTGCGGTGACGTCGCGTACCTCGGCGTGGATCGGCAGATCCGCTGCAGCGCGTTGCAGGTGGTCGATCGCAACCGGCGATAGGTCCCAGGCGGTGACCTGCAGGCCGCGGCGCGCCATGAACAGCGCATTGCCGCCAAGACCGCAGGCCAGATCCAGGGCCTTGCCCGTAGCCGGCAGCAGGTGCGCATTTTCGGTCAGCACCTCGATCGGCACGCCCTCTCCCACGGTGTCGGCGTAGCGCCCATCCCACTTCAATCGCAGTTCGTCTTCGCTCATGCGCGCAGCATACCCAAAGTGGCGCGCCGGTTCGTGCCCTCAGGCCACCGCGGTCCTGCCCGTCCGCCGATCGGCCGCTTTGCGCGTCAGGGTGGCGTACACCTCTGCCAACGCGTCATCGCCCCCGACGTTGCCGGGAAAAATCACCACCGGAAGATGCGGATAGCGGGGATGGTCATCCGGGCACAGCACCACGGAGCAGCCGGCACGGATCTGACCGACCACGCGTGAGGTACGCAGCATCAGTCCCTTGCTCAGTGTGTCGTTCGAGGTGATACCACCCTTGCTGATCAGGAAGCCGGTCTCGCGCGGCATGTTGCGTACCAGGCGCACCAGGAACGCCGAGACCCTGTCACCGAACGCCAGACGCTCGGCCTTGCTGTCAAAGGTACGCTCGCCGCGGCTGGTATACAGCACGATGTTGCGTCCCCCGCGTTCGGCCTCGACCATCTGCTGCACCAGATCGGCAAACAGCCCCTCCTCGTCGCGCACCATCCAGTCCAGGTCGATATGGACCGGCAGGACGTCGGTGGTCTCGATCAGGTGCTGCAACTGCCGCGTGGACTTTTCCACATGCGAGCCGACCAGCACCACGCCCGGCCTGCCGTCGCGCACCAGGCGCGACATCTCCACGGCAGCCACCGGCTGCATCGGCAAGGCAGCGAACGCGGTCAACAGACTGGCCGCACTGCGGAACAGGAAGCGCTTGCCGTCCGCTGCCGCCGCCAGCACCTGGCGTGCAAATCCATCCAGGTCGGACTGCTGCTCGGCATCGACCACGCAGCAGGTATTGCCCCGCAGGGCACACAGGCGCGCGCCGATATCGCCCCGCACGTCGGCCAGGCCGAAGCGCTCGACCTGGGTGGCCGGGATGCGTCCGGCCGTCTTTTCCTCGACATAGTCGGGCAGAAACGCCGTACTGAACCCGAATACGGAATCCTGCGCAAACTCGGTCTCATGCACCGGCACAGGGTTGCCGTCGACCAGCAGATAGTGCATGCCGTCGCGGGTGATCCGGCCGCCCTCGAAAAACGCCGGCACCAGGAAGTGCGCATCGAACGGGCCGAGTTCCTCGGCGATCACGTCGGTCTCCACCGGGTAGTGACCGCGCAGTGTCGAATCGGATCGACTGACGACGACGGGCTGGACCCTGGTGCCCGCTGTCTCCGCCCGTTGCAGCGCGATCTTCAGATTGACGCAGATATCGCGCGTGACCCCGGCTGCCTCGGCCGCTCCCATGCCACGCGTGTTGCTGAGGATAAAGAACAGTGGCGAGCGGTCGTTCAGCGCTTCCACCAGGGTGTCGGGATCCCAGCGTGTCAGCAACAGGCAACCGTGCACGGTCTGCGACCCGGTCGGGTCGTCGTCGATCACGATGATCTTGGTTTCCGTCGACGCTTGCGTATCTTTCATAGCATTCACCGTTGTGAGTTTGGGTATGCGACCTGGCCGGATGCGAACCGGCCAGGTCACCTGCCGTCAGCCCAGCAGTTCAGTGGCACGTCCGGACAGGCGACCAGCGGTAATACCATTGAACGCCATGATCTCGGCTGGGCTGGCCGTGGTCTCGCCACGCTGCCAGCCGAACAGTTCGCGCCCCGCGGCGCGGCTGCGCAACATCACCGGCTCCAACGCAATCGTGCCACCGCCACTGACGCCGATCAGCACATCGCCACCGAACAGGGTCTCGAACGCCGCGTCGTCCATGAACTCACCGTCTGCCTGTGCCGAGTGCTGCCAGGCCACGTCGGTCGGGCGATACAGGCGGCGTGGGTTCGCAACGCTGACGATGCGCACACGGTATCCGGCAGCCTCGATGGCGTCCCTGGCCTCGAACACCGGCAGCAGGATCATGTCGCCGGTAACTGCGAACACGACCGTGCCCCTGCCGGCAGCCGGTGACTCATACAGGCTGATGGCACCTTCACTGATCGCCTGCTCGGCCTGTTGCGGGGTGGTATGCACCGGCAGTGCCGATTTCGAGGCAACGATGCTGATGCACTTGTTGGACTGCTGCACCGACCAGCCGTACGCCGCCTGGATCATGTTCGCATCCGCCGGGTACAGCAGGTAGACGTTGCCGTTGCGCATCTGCCCGCCGATATAGTTTTCGATCTCCGGACGCTGGTGGGTCCAGCCGTTGCGGCCCTGCTCCAGCGCACCAGCGGTGAACATCGACACCACCGCCGGGGTCTTGCGCCGCAGCTCGGCCATCGCCTGACCGACGGTCTGAACGATCGGCCAGCCGTTGATCGCGAAACTCTCATAGGACAGCCACAACGAACGCCCGCCAAACAGCGCCAGACCCGCAGCCAGGCCTGCACAGGCATCCTCGTTGAGGGGCTCGTAGACCTGTCCGGTCGGCGCCTGGTTATACAGCGGATCAGTCGTCGGATGGCGGATCTGCAGGGCCTCGTTGATCGGCTTCATGTTCGACGCCTCGTTGCCGTCCGCGTTGGTCACAACGAACGTCGGATCGCGCCGGCCCAACTCGGCCACCATATGCGCCATCGCGGTCGCGGGCACTGCCTTTTCACCCACCGCGAATGCGTGGGTCGGCAAGGTGCCGATCGCCGGCATCTGGCGCTCGAACTCGGTCACCACGGTGCGGCCGGCCGGCCCGCCACCGGCACGCCGCATGTTCGCGCGCACCAGTTCCCATGCCTGCGGCGCCAGCGCACCACGCTGCAATGCCGCCGCGATGTTGGCTTTCTTCGCATTGTCACCCGGGTACAGGTTGTGTGCCTTGGCGCCGTGTGCGTGCACCCCAGCACCCTTGAGCTGCTTGATGATCAGCACACTCAAGGTACCGCCCATCGCCGCGTCGGCTGCCTGCTTCGCCCCTTCGAGCACCGCACGGGTGAAGGCGGTTCGCGCCGACTCGCTGAACAGCGTGCTGTCGACATAGGCTCCCTGCTGACCGGCGTCATCGAAGTCCTTGGCATCGATCAGCACAACGTTGGCGAAATCGTGGGCCCGCCAGTACGCGGTCATCTGCGCGTTGTCCATCAGCGACACCATCGAGTGATGTTCCTGGCTGTAGCCGTTCCATACCAGCACCGGCAGGAAGTTGGTGATCTCGGGGTAGCTGGTGTGAAAATGCTTCATCGCCGACATGATGTACGGCTCGCCGAGGCCGCCGTCGCCGATGGTGCACGGGAACAGCTTGTCGCGGTTCAGATAGGCCCCGGCCATCGCGAAGTGCTGGCCCTGGCCGAGCGGGCCGGCCGGCGCCAGCAGGCCCGGAATGGCGCCGGACAGGTGACCCAGCAGGCCGTCACGCTCGCGAAAACGCTCCTGCAGATGATTCATCGTATGAATACCCATCGCCTCGAGCGAACCGTCGATGAACATCGCGCTATAGAACCCGGGCGCATGGTGACCCACCTCGGTCACGATATTGGTATGACCGAGCATCACCAGCGCGGCGTAGGCGTCGGCGCTGCTGGCAAATCCACCCGGATGACCCGATTCCTTGGATGCGCACAGCTGCAGCGTGGCGTAACGCAGCGCATCGACCATCAATCTGGTCTGGAACACCGCCGCATCATCGATGCTGTCGATTGCCGAACGGCCCTCGGCGATAACCGGAGTACGCCCCATCCTGGCGAAGTCTGATGGCACATCGTTGAAATGCAGGATGCCCTCACAGAATCCCGTTCCCGCATGGAAGATATCTTGTGCTGCTGTGCTCATGGTCTTTGCTCCTGGCTGAGTCGGTTTGTTTGCGGCCTGTCCGCGTTAGGGGCAAAGCTAGGGGCATTCAACTTTTTCCGCAATGGCGTATAGTTTTCACATCGTGAGATTTCATGGCGCAATTAAACGCTGTAACGTCTAAGCGCTTGTTGTTCAGTCGGTTTTTTAGCGCTAACCATCGCCCATCATCACGATTTCATATTGTGGAATGGCTGTGCTATTTTGCCGCCTAACGGCAACAAGACGACTGAAAGCACTTTTTCAGCACGTATTTTCACCAAGCGGAATGAGTTCTCACATGAAAGACAGCAAGAACGGCACCTCCATCCAGGTGATCGACCGCGCAGCGTCACTGCTGGATGCGATCGCGCGGTACCAGGAACCGGTCAGTCTCAAGGTGCTGGGTGCCGAGACCGGCCTGCACGCCTCGACAGCGCACCGGATACTCGGCTCGCTGGTCGGCAACCGGTTTGTCGAACGTGACCCGGCGGGGCGTTACCGACTGGGCCTGCGCCTGCTGCAACTGGGGGTGCGGCTGCACAGCAACATCGACCTGCGCGCGGTGGCCCTGCCGGTGATGGAGGCGCTGCGCGACAAACTCGGTGAGTCGGTCAACCTGACGCTGCGTGAGGGTGATGTCGTCGTCTATATCGAAAAGGCGACGCCGAACCGGATGATGCATGTGCAGCAGCTGGTCGGCAGCCGGGCGCCGCTGCATGTGACCGCGGTCGGCAAACTGATGCTCGGCGCCGCCGGCGACGAGGCAATCCGCGGCTATGCGCAGCGCACCAACCTGCCCGCCTACACCCGCAACACCATCACCACGATCGCGCGGCTGAAAGATGAATGCAGCGAGGCCGTGCAGCGCGGTTATGCGCTGGACAACGAAGAGGCCGAGATCGACGTCGGCTGCATCGGAGTGCTTCTGTACGATGGCACCGGCAATGTCGCCGCCGGACTCTCGGTATCGGCACCGATCGAGCGCCGGCGCATGGCCTGGGTCGACGACGTGATCGCGGCCGGCCAGCAGATTTCGGCCCAGCTCGGCCATCGCCCCCAGACATGAGCGCGCTGAAATGCCATCGCCGTGCGATCTGTCTGACGGTCGGCATAGTGGCGTCGCTGCTGGTGATGTTCTGGGTCCCGGAAGACGCAATGCCGACAAGCGCCAACCGTGTGGCAGCGGTTGCGGTATTGATGGCGCTACTGTGGATCACGGAGGCCATCCCGATACCGGCCACCGCATTGCTGCCGGTGGTGCTGTTCCCGGTGCTGGGCGTGATGCCGATCGAAGATGCCACCGCCAACTACGCCAACCACCTGGTGTTCCTTTTCCTCGGTGGTTTCTGGATAGCCGCCGCGGTCGAGCGCAGTGAGCTGCATCGACGGATCGCGCTGCACGTGCTCGGCCTGGTCGGCGACCGTCAGGACCGGATCATCTTCGGCTTCATGGCCGCCACCGCCTTCCTGTCGATGTGGCTGAGCAATACCGCGACCACGATGATGATGCTGCCGATTGCGATGGCGGTTGCCAGCCGCCTGGATGGTGCCGCGCGCACACCATTCGGTCGGTCGCTGATGCTGGGCATCGCCTACGCCGCCTCGATTGGCGGCGTTGGCACACTGATTGGCACACCGCCCAATGCGGTGCTCGCCGGCATCGTCGGGAAGACGCAGGGCATCAGCATCGGATTCGGCCAGTGGATGCAGTTCGGGGTACCCCTCGCGCTCGTCATGCTGCTGATCTGCTGGTGGTACCTGACGCACATCAATGCCCGTCTGGCGGCTTTCGGGAGCGGCCAGGGCATGCAGATGATTGCGCAGGAGCGCGCCGGTCTCGGCACGATGTGCCGGGCAGAGAGGCGCGTGTTGCTGGTGTTCAGCACGGTCGCCGCGCTGTGGGTGGGCAAGGGCCTGGCGCCCTGGTCATGGCTGAACAGCTTGAACGACTCGACCATCGCGATGGCCGGCGCGCTGACCCTGTTCGTGATACCCGCCGGTACAGACGACCGGTCCAGCCTGCTCAACTGGGAATCGGCGGTGCGCATCCCGTGGGACGTACTGATCCTGTTCGGCGGCGGCTTCGCCCTGGCCCAGGGATTCCAACAGTCCGGACTGACCGAATGGATCGGTCAACAGCTGGATTTCCTGCAACAGGTGCACTGGTTCGTGCTGGTGATCGGCGTGGCCGTGGTCACCATCTTCCTCACCGAAATGACGTCAAATACCGCGACCGCCAGCATGCTGTTGCCTGTCGTCGCCGGCCTGGCCGCGGCGGCCGGTCAGGACGCATTCGCACCCATGGTCGCCACGGCCCTGGCGGCGTCATTTGCATTCATGCTGCCGGTGGCCACGCCACCGAACGCCATCGTGTTCGCCAGCCGCCAGGTGACGATCGCCGAAATGGCCAGGGCCGGGATCTGGATGAACCTGATCGCCATCGTGCTGATCGCAGCGTTCGTCGCCTTCGTGCTTCCCTGGGTGTGGGGCAATCCGCAATGAATGGTTACTTGCCGCGCCACTGCACACTGTAGAGGTCGTGCCGGCGGTCGCGCAGGTTCTGCACGGTGCCACCGTTACGTGCCATGCGCAGTGTCTCCGGACGCAGGTCGGCGAACGCCACCATCTCTACATTCGGCGTCGTATCGGCAGCGATACCGTCGCGTGCAAACGGAAAGTCACACGGGGTCAGAATGCAGCTCTGCGCATATTGGATGTCCATGTTCGCCACGCCCGGCAGGTTACCGACGTTGCCCGACATCACGACATAGAACTGGTTTTCCACGGCGCGGGCCTGGCAACAATAACGCACACGCAGATAGGACTGGCGCTCGTCAGTGCAGAATGGCACGAACAGGATCTGTGCCCCCTGGTCGGCAAGGTGGCGGGTCAGCTCCGGGAACTCCGAGTCGTAACAGATCAACACCCCGATCGGACCACAGTCGGTGTCGATCGCATTCAGGGAGTTGCCACCCTCGATATTCCACCAATAGGCCTCGTTCGGCGTCGGGTGGATCTTCGGCTGCTCGTGCACAGCACCGTCACGCAGGAATACATAGGCAATGTTCTCGACCCGGCCGTTCGGCATCAGCGTCGGGTGTGATCCGCCGATGATGTTGATGTTGTAGCGGATAGCCATATCACGCAGCGCCTCCTTGAAGAGTGGCGTGTGCCGGCTCAGCGCCTCGATCGACGCGGCAGGATTCAGCTCCTGGTCTTCAATCGACAACAGCTGCAGTACGAACATCTCGGGAAACACCACGAAGTCACCCTTGTAGTCGGCAACCACGTTGACGAAATACTCGACGAACGACAGGAACTCCTCGAAAGACTTCACACGGCGCTGCATGTACTGGACGGTACCCACACGGACCGTGTCCGGCAGGCGGCCCCCATAACGCTTGACCGGCCCCTGGGGCTGCGTCTGTGCGACCTTCGGGTTGCGCCACGCCAGGTGCATACCGTAGCCGAGCGATTCACGGTCGCTGGAGAGATAGCGCGGAATGACACCGATCAGTTCGAAACCGTTGCTCAACTGGAACGACAGCACCGGATCGCGCTGCTTCTTCTGCGTCACCTGCTCGACATAGTCGTCGATGCTCTTGAACTTTTTCGCCCGTCGCGACCACGACGGCAGGCGGCCGGCGAACACGATACCTTTCAGTCCCAACGACTGGCACAGCGACTTGCGCTCGTTGTACAGACGCTGACCGATGCGGTAACCACGGTAATCGGGGTCAACACAGACCTCCATGCCATACAGCCAATCGCCGTGCGGATCGTGCCGCGAGGCATAGCCGTTGCCGGTGATCTCGGGCCAGGTGTGGGCCTTGAGCCCGATCTCCTCGGCGATGCGGAAGGTCGCGCAATGTCCGACGACGCGGTCGTCGACCACGGCGACGAACTGACCTTCCGGAAAGTTGTTGATCTGCCCCATGACGGGGCCCTCGGAGTACGGGGCAATGCCGGTAGGCCCATACACCTTGTGGCTGAGATCGACGATCGCCTGGATGTCGTTCAGCGTCGCGTTACGCACTCGCAGGCGGCTGCGTGGGTTGTCCAAAGCATTGCCTGTGGTGTTGTCGCTCATCGGGGTCTCCAGGGTAAGGGGTGGCGGGCGCGAGGCCCTTCGATTGCGTCAGTGTACCCGAGGACGGGACAGCCGAGACAATCGACCCGACAATACAGCGGAGGTGCTTTCGTCGAAGACCGCGGTAGCCACTCGCTCAGACGAAAAGCTCGGTCCGCGCCGACTCGGTGATCGCCGTCACCGCGGGGTGCTTGATCCGCCGTTCCGGCGAGATCAGGTAGAAATGCTCCTTGATCTCCTGCGTGCGGCCGATCACCTCGACCCCGTATTTGTCCAGCACATCCTGTTCGACCGCGGTCGGTGAGGTGAACACCCCGGAGCCGCGTTCGCCGAACGCTTTCATCAGGGCCCGGTCCTCGAACTCGGCGACCACCAGGGGTTCCAGCTTGTGGCGTTCGAACCAGCCCTCGAGACTACGCCGCAGGCTGCTGCCGCCACCCGGCATCAACATGGGGGAGCCGTCCAGGCTGTCAGGAAAGCCCGCGCACAGCACCTTGGCCTGTTCGGGCACGGCGAAAAAAGAGATCCCCGATTCGCCCAGGGAATGGTTGTAGGCGCGGATATTTAGCGCCGGGTTGACCGGCACGTCGGCGAGCACAACGTCCAGCTTGTGTACCGACAGGTCGGCGAGCAGGTCAACCAGCGGGGCTTCATGGCAGATCAGCCGCACCGGTTCGGACATTTTCAGCACAGGTTCGAGCACCCGGTATGCCAGCAGCTTGGGCACGACCATCGCCACACCGACCTTGACCGTGATCGCGGTACCCGGCGTCCTGCCACCAAGAACATCCTGCAACTCGATCCCCAGGCGAAACATCTCGTCCGCATAAGAGAACACCAGCCGTCCGGTCTCGTTGAGCACCAGTTGACGGCCCTCGCGGCGAAACAGCTTGGCTCCGACCTGGGCCTCCAGTTCGCTGATCTGTCCACTGATCGTCTGCGGGGTCACGAAAAGCGCCTCTGCCGCCCGTGCAATCGAACCGTGGCTCGCGACGCTCCAGAAGTAGCGAAGGTGTTTGAGATTCAGCTTGAGGTTCTGCATCGTTCCGGGTTCCCGTTCATCACGTTACCGGCGAAACAAAGTTGCGCGGCTTCACCGCCAGCACTGACGCCTGCGTCGTTTGTAACACCTCTTCCGCTGTGTTTCCTATGAAAAAGCCGGGGATGCCGCTTCGACCTACCGTGCCCATCACGATCAAGTCCGCCGGCAGACGCTCGGCAAGCTGGCGGATCGACGGCGCCGCCTCGCCCTTGACCAGATGGACGGCGGGGTCGCCGGAAGTCAGGCCGTAACGGCTGAGCAGTGTCGCGAGCTTTTCGCGATGCCGGCCCTCGGCACCCTGCAGCAACTGCTGCACCTCGATCTCCGGCAACCGTAACCGCCCGTGACGCAGCATCGACTCGCCGTCAAGTTCCCAGGCATGTACCACCGACAGGCTGGCCGATTCACGCCCTGACAACGAGCTGGCCAGCGCCATCACCTGGTCGTCACAGCTCTCCTGGTCAGGAGTCATCGGATCGACGGCGGCCAGGATGTGCGTGTAGTGCGGCGCCGCATTGGGCCGATCGATCCACACCGGGCAAGGGCACTTGCGCAACAGGTGCATATCGTTGCTGCCAAACAGGCGCTCGCTGAGGTCAGCCGGGCAACGGGCCGATTTGATCACCAGGTCGTAGCCCCCGATTTTCACCGCACGTATCACTTCGACAAACGGGATACCGAACAACACCTTCGTATAGACCAGCGTGTCGTCTCCCGTATACATCGCCGCCAGTGCATCCAGCGTCTGCTGGCGCTGGTCGGAGAGCATCTCCCTCAGATCGCGCCCGAGTCGCTCGGCAATGTCATTCGGGAGATCGAGTGGTTCGAGCACGTCGATGAGGGTCAGGCGCGCACCGTTGGTTTCGGCCAGGCGGAGCGCGCGATGCAGTGCCGGCGACGGTGCTGTCTCACCGTCGGCGAAATACAGGATGTTCTTGAAGCGCTTCATAGGTTCCCTCCGGGTTGCATCAATGAGAAAGAACTGCCGCCATCAGCAGTCCCAGAAACAATGCCAGCCAAAGCAGTCCGGGGATGACCAACGTACCCTGTGACGGCGCTGGCGCCGAGGCCGGCCACGCCAGCGCAACGCGCAGGCGAGCGGATTGGAACTCCAACGCCGGCAGGTGGCGCTTCGCATGCCTCAGTGCCAAACCGATCGCGTTCAACTCGTCACTGGACCGGCCGTGCGGCCACAGACCTGGCCATCGCGCATCCATCCATGCCATTACGGCGAGCGCTGCCAGGATCGCGCCAAGCGGCACAAGACCGGCGACATCGAATGCGATCGCGCCAGGCATGGACGGCGCCCAGAGCGCGACAGGCAGCAACGCCAGCCAGGCCACCACGGGGAAACGGCATATCGGCGACGGGCGGGCGGCCGGCCGCGTCAGCAGCCACATGAAGCGCGCCATAAGCAGGGCCGTACCGATTGCCGCAAGGGTCAACAGTGCCGCCGGTCCATCCAGACCATCGGCAACAGCCTCGCCAAGTCCCTGCTTCGCAAACGCCCCACCAGTAAAGGGGGCGCCGATCATCGTTAACGCCAGCAGGCCCAGGACGACCATGACCCAGGACACCCGGCCGCGTTTCTCCCATTCACCCACACCGAGAAACAGCGCCGACTTCACCAGCAGGTGATGCATCGCAAACAGCACCAGGGCCGCGATGATCGGTGCCGTGTGCACGGGGTTCGCCAGGGCGGTACCGAACAACGCACTGATCAGGCCCATCTTGGCAATGCTGGAATACGCGAGCACCGCTCGCGGCTCGCGCTGCATGACGCCCAGCCAGACGCCGAGCACCAGGCCCGCCGTGCCCAGCAGCATCAATACCGAGCCCCAGTCCGCCAGGCCGCTCGCATCTGACGGGAGGAAACGCAGCCAGCCGAGCAGGCCTGCATTCATCATCGGCCCACTGAGCACAGCGACCGCGACGATCGGTGCCCCGGTGTAAGTCGGCACCAGCCACAGGTGCAGCCCGGGCAGCGCCAGCTTGATGCCAAAGCCGAGCAACAGCAGGCCAACCGCCACCGGCGGCATCGCGATACCGGTCAGGTCGGCAAACAACCGGGAATCGACAGCGGCGGCCAGCGCCAGCAGGCCCGAAAACAGCGCCAACTCACCGGCCAAGGTAAACGCAAGGTAGATGCGTCCGGCACGACGTGCACGCTGCGAGCGCCGACCGATCACCATGCCGTAGGCCGACAACCCCATCAGAGCGAAGCCGACGTAGAAAGTCACCATGTCGGCGGCCAGGACCAGTATGAGGTTGCCGGCCAGCGCAAGCAGGAAGAACAGATCGAAGCCGCGGCGCCGGCCGGGGTCGGGCGGCGTCGCCGCCGCGTAGACGCCGGCCACCAGCCAGACCAGGCTGCTGAACAACAGGAACAGCTGGCCCGTGGCGTCGAGTGCGAAGTGGACACCCAGTAGCAGCCAGCTCAGCTCGAGCGTACTGCCCACCGGGGTCAACAACGCTGCAGCGAACGCCGGCACCGCCGCAAGTGCCAGCGACCAGCGCATCGAGGTGGCCAACAGCACGGCTATCGCGATAAACGGCGACAGCAACACCAGGGTCAGTGCGATCTCGTTCATGAACTGTACTCACGTTCGGCAATCAGTCTCGCCCACTCCAACGGGCTGTACGGCGCTGCCGCGAACAGCCCGGCCGCGATCGCCAGGCCAGCGGTGACCAGTGGCGGCCATAGCAGCGCGCCTTTGATCTCCCAGCGCCCCACGGCCTGCTCGTGTCCACCCGGCCATGCGGCCGGTGGCTGCTTGAACCATGCGCGATAAAGGATGGGCAGGAAATACGCGGCATTTAGCAGGCTGCTCCCGACCAGTACCGGCAGCACCCAAATCGCGGCACCCGATTCCACGGCACCGAGCCCCAGATACCACTTGCTGACGAAACCGGCGACCGGAGGGATACCGATCATGCCCAGCGCGCCGACGGTAAACGCAAGAGTCGTACCCGGCATACGGCGCCCCACCCCGTCCATCTCGCTGACACGATGGACACCCAGCGCCTCGGCGTAGTTGCCGGCGGCGAAAAACAACGTGATCTTCATGACACCCTGGTGCACCAGGTGAACCATGCCACCGATGGTCGCCAGCGGACCGAGGACCGCTGTGCCCAGCGCGATGTACGAGACCTGGCTGACCGTCGAGTAGGCCAGCCGCTTCTTCAGGTGATCCTGAGACAACGCCTTGACCGAGCCATAAATAATGGTCACCGCGGCCGCCGCGCCAAGCAGCGCAAGGACACCGAGCGATGCAGCAAACTCCACGCCATACACGTCATACACCACGCGCACGATGCCGAATGCACCCGCCTTGACCACGGCAACCGCATGTAACAGGGCACTGACCGGCGCCGGCGCAACCATGGCCTGCGGCAGCCAGCCGTGCAGCGGCACCAGCGCCGCCTTGACGCCAAGCCCAACGATCAGCAGCAGGAAGATCCAGCGCAGGGCCCAGGGATCGAGATGCTCCATGCCACCGAGGATGCCGCCCTGCACGAATTCGAGCGGCCCGGCCAGCGTGCGCAACCACACCGCACCGATCAACAGGGCCATGCCGCCTGCCAGCGTGTAGGCCAGGTAGACCCGCGCACCCCTTATGGCCTCCGGTGTACCCTTGTGGGCCACCAGCGGATAGGTTGCAAGGGTCAGGAACTCATAGAAAACCACGAAGGTGAACAGATTACCGGCCAGCGCCAGGCCGACAGTCGCCGTGACACACAGACTGAAGAACCCGAAGAAGCGGCTGCGGTGCGGTGAGCCCTCGAGGTAACCGATCGCGTACACCGTGGTCACCAGCCACAGCAGCGTCGAAAGACTGACAAACAGCACCGAGAGCGCGTCGGCGTGCAGCACGAGGTCCAGGCCGGGTGCCAGTGTCCAGCGTGTCTCGTAGACCTGCTCGTGGAACACGCCCCAGATCATCACACCCACCAGAATCATCTTCACCGTGGCCCCGAGCAGGTTCAGCACCGTGCGCAGGCGGCGGCTCTCCTCGTGCAGCAGGAAAATCACCAGCCCGGGCACCAGCGAACTCAGCAGGATCAACAACGGCAGGGATGCGGAAAGACTCATGGCTGTATCCCCCCGATGGCAAGACCCGGGACAACGAACGACCAGACATGCACGGCGCCCAGGCCAAGGACCGCCGTTGCCACCACTGCGAGCAGCAGCGCCGGTAACTCCTGGCGCGCCCACGCCAGGGCCGGTCCGACGCCCTCGCCCGGCCCGAACGCATGACCGAGTACGCGGAAAACGTAGGCGCCGGCCAGCAGCGAACCAGCCGCAATCACCGGTATCCACAACCACTGACCGACCTCGATCGCCGACGCCATCAACTGCCATTTGGCCAGAAAGGTGCCGCTCGGCGGCAGCCCGATCAACGCGATCCCGGCCAACGCCAGTCCAAAGGTTGTGACCGGCAGGGCGCGTGCGGTACCCCCCAGCTCGGCGATACGGTCGTGGCCCGCACGCTGCAGGACCACGCCGGCACCGAGGAAGAATGCGCTCTTGGCAAACCCGTGGGTCAGCGCAAACAACACCAGGGCACCGAAAACGAGGTCCCTCGCGGCGCCGGGCGCACTCGCCAGCAATACCGGCAGAAAGACAAACAGGTAACCGATCTGTGCGACCGTCGAATAGGCAGCCAGCAACTTGAGGCGCTCGGCACGGAACGCCTTCCACGAACCCCAGATCACCGCAAACGCGCCCAACACCCCTAGCATTCCCGCGGCCGCCGGACCCAGCGCGACGTCGAACACATCGAGCCACAGGCGCAGCACCAGGTAAAACGCGGCCTTGACCACCAGTGCCGACAGCGCGGCACTGACCGGAGCGGGGGCGTTTGCATGTGCCGATGGCAGCCAGAAATGCATCGGGAACAGCGCTGACTTGATCAG
The DNA here is from genome assembly GCA_024235415.1 of Chromatiaceae bacterium. Lineage (GTDB taxonomy): Bacteria > Pseudomonadota > Gammaproteobacteria > Chromatiales > Chromatiaceae > Thiosocius. Next base: position 74,087 of record JACKML010000008.1, read on the forward strand.
CAGTCCCGAAGTCATCAGCGCCAGTGCCACCCAGGCGGCAGGTTCCGCACGCACCTGACCTGCCAGTGTCGACATGTCGAGCGTACCGTAGGCCGCGTAGACCAGGCCCACGCCGGTGAGAAAGGCCAGCGAGCCGAGCAGGCCGACTGTGAGATAACGCACCGCCGCCTGCAATGCCGCCCTGGTGCGGCCCAGCGCCGCCAGCGCGACTGCGGCAAGTCCGAGCAGTTCGAGCGTGACGTAGATGTTGAACAGATCACCCGACAGCAGCAGCGCATGCAACGCCGTGATCAAGAGCAGCCAGAGTGGCCAGAAATCGGCGCGTTTGTGCGCATCGGTAAAGTAGTTCGTCGCATAGATGGCAGTGGCCAGCGCGACCAGAGAACTCATCAGCAGCAGTGCTGCCGACAGCCCATCGGCACGCAGTGCGATCCCCAGGCCCGGGGTCCAACCGCCGATCGCCAGCTCCAGTGAGTCGTGGCGCATCACGTCTGCAGCGACAAGCCCGGCAACCGCCAGGGCCGCAACGCTGGCACCGATACCTGCCCAGTCGGCGCGCCTTGGCCATACCAGCGCGAGAAGGCTGCCGATCAGCGGCAGTGCCACCGGCCAGATGAGCAGGTTATTCATCAGCGCTCTCCCGCAGCCGGCGGCCAAGTGCAAGCGCCAACGCGGTCGCGCTCACCGCAACAACGATCCCTGTCAGCACCAGCGCGTGCGGCACCGGATCGGGTACCGGCATGGCGGCAGCTCCCTGGTAGGCGATGGAGACGAACATCAGAAACACCCCGGCGCCACAGACGTTGATCGCCAGGATGCGTGCCAGCAACGACCCGTGCAGCAGTGTCGCGCGCAGTCCGAGGGTGAACAGGCCAACACCGGTCAGGCCAAAGATGATCTCGGCAGGCAACATCAATGCGACCCTCCCTGTGTGCTGTCCGGCTGCGTCGAACCGGACCTCGACCAGCCACCGACATAGGCAAGCGCCAGCGCCACCGCGATCGACAGGGTCGCGGCGCTTTCAATGACCAGGATCAGGCCACCTGCCAGACCGGCCGGATACTGCAGGAAACCGTACCCGAGCCCGGCAAGCGACAGGCCGACGCCAAGAAACACCAGCAGGCCTGCCGCAAGCAGCCAGCGCGACACGGCGGCGGCTGGCAGCCCGGCCCTGTCGACGCCACCCAGGCGCAGCAGCACCGCGGCAGCGGCCAGCGTCGCGCCGGCCTGAAAGGCACCGCCCGGGGCATGTGCGCCGACCCAGAGCAGGTAACCCGCTGTCACGATCAGCAGGGGCACCAGCCAGCGGATCAGGCCGCCCAACACCGGACCGGGAAGCCCGTAACCCCGCCGCGCCGGCCCAAGTGCCAACACCCCGAGTACCGCGCTGAGGATGACAGCGAGTTCGAGCAAGGTGTCATAGGCACGGAAGTTCAGCAGTACCGCGGTCACCGGATTGGAGACCCCGCTCTGCCCGATGTGGTCCGTTACCGCCCCTGCCAATCGCAAACCCTCACCCATTTCCAGCGCGCAAAGCAGGGCCCATGCAACGACGACTGCCAACAACACGCTCAGCAGGTTGAGCGTCCACAGGCCCGCTCGCGAATGCGCTGCCGCGAGTTTCTCGTGGCGCGGCTCGTCGCGCAGGGCCGCGAGCAGCAGTGCACCGGCAAGCCCCGCACCGATTGCCGCCTCCGCCAGCGCCAGGTCGGGCGCCCGCAGGCGCGCCCAGGCCAGCGCCAGAAGCAGTCCGAACGCGATGAACAGCGCGACCCCGCGCTTGAGATCGCGGGTCGCGACGGCGGCCCATCCGAGCCCGAGCAGCATGGCTGCAAGCAACAGATCGAGCAGCGTCCATAAAAGTGCGTTCATCGCTCGTCCCCGCGTTCCAGCGCATGCCGGGCAATCAGGTTCGCCGAGGCCGCGCTGGCCGCCAGCACCAGCAGCCAGATCAACAGGAGCTTGATCGCGGTCGCCAGGCTGCCGGCGAGCAGGGCCGTACCCAGCGTGACCAGCCCCAGTCCCAGGTTATCGGCCTTGGTCAGGGCATGCAGGCGCGAATGCAGGTCTGGCAGGCGCAACAGACCGATGCTGCCGACAGCGAAGAAACCGATCCCGGTAACGATCAGGACAATGGCGATGAAATCAATCACTGCGGCCCTCCTGGCGGGTCATCGCCGCTGCGACCACGGCGGCCAGCAGTGCGAGCAACAGGGCGACATCGATCAGCGCCGGCGCCGACCACAGCACTGCCAGCAGCAGCAGAAACGCGACCCCGCCGGTGCCGAGCAGCAACACCGCGGCGAGCCTGTCTTCCAGGCTCGGCCCCTGCAGCGCACGTACCAGGCCGAGCATCAGGGTGACCAAGAGCGCCAGCACACAAATCGTGATCGCGCTGCCGGTCAGCGAGTTCACAAGACCTGAATCGTTCACAGCGCCTCCCCGAACACGCGTCCCACGGCCGACTCCACGCGTCGCAGTTCACTGGCGAAATCGCTGTCACGGTCCAATGCATGAATCGCCAGGCAATCGTCGCGCAGGTCAACCGACAGCGTCCCGGGCAACAGGCTCACGCTGTTGGCGAACAACAGGCGTGCCCCGGGATGACGCAGACGCAGTGGATAGGTGGCAAAGCCGGGCGCGATGCGCATTGGCACAACCAGCACCCGACGCGCGACATCCACACCACCACGCACGGATTCCCGTAGGAAGAACGGCAGCAGACGCGCGAGTCCGGATATCGACAGTCCCGGCGCCGCCATCCCGCCGAGGCGCCGCGACGCCCAGGCCGCTGCCAGCACGACCGGCACCCCGATCAGCCAGGACGCTGCCCCGCCACCGCTGAGCAGCCACCAAAGACCGGCAAGGCCCGCAATGGACAACAGGGTGTCGATTCGGGTGGCCAACTCAGTCACCCCGCCCCGCCCCGAACCCGCGTATTCGGCGTGCGCGGCAGGGCTGTGGCATGAGCGCCACCTGTCGATACGGCTTCAACAGCCGGAGACCGGCCAGCAGAAATAACCCCGATGCGAGAATTCCGGTGAAAATTTCAGGTGTCATTGCGATGCCCTCCTTGATCGACATGAATCGACGTCACAGCGGGTGCTGTCGAGGGTATTTATCGCCTACCGCAGATCAGATGAAAAATCGATTAACGCGGTTTGATTGCTCGGTTTTTACGATGTATTGGCGATCAGTGGACGTGGCGCACAATACCGGTGCCACACACGATGTCCACAGCAAGGGAGAGAGTCGGCAAGATGGCGGACGGACACCTGATCCGGCGCCCCTGGCGGTCAGAGTGTTCGCCGGAACTGTCCCGGCACCCGTCCCCGGCGCAGCGTGCGCACGGTACGGTCGAGCGCGCGAGTTGTTGCCAGGACAGGGTCGCCCTGGGTCTCTTCCACGACGATACCGACCGCGGCCACCCGGCACCGGCAGAGGAGTGACCCGAGACGGTCGTGCACGGACTCGAGGCTGATCCTGACATCACCGGTCTCGCTGATGAGGCCGGTCAGATAGAACCGTGTCAGCTGCTCGATCCGCCGAGCCATCGCCGGGCTGGGTACCTTGACGTGAATCTGCATGACGCTCGCAAGGCGCATCAGGCAACGAGGTCGAGTTGACCGAAGTGCGCGGGCCGCGGCATCGCGCGCCGCTCCTGATGTTGGCGCAGCAGACAACCGACGCCCCCGAGGTATCGCAACTCGTCCGAATCCGCGACGATCACGTCCACACCCTGTGCACAGGCCAGGCGAGGCAGTTCGATCTTTGCCTCCCATTGCGGCATACCGCTGGTGTCATAGCCATCCGCGATGACAAGCGACTCGGCATTGCCGGCTCGCAGTGCCTCCAGCGTCGCCACCTGTCCGGTCACCGCCGGTCCATTCACACGCTTCGACCGCACCAGACGCACAGCAAGCTCGGTACGCATTTCGGTGCGCGCCGAGGCCACCGACCGGCGCACGAAGTCAACCGCTGCAACCTGGTCGACACCCGCCGGCAGCGCAAGACTGTGCAGCAGAGACGAAGCGGCACGCAGCGGCAGACAGTCCTTGAGCGCCGGCAGGCTGTCGGCGTCGGCTGCAACGACCAAAGGCATGCCGGTGTTCGCCGACACCAAGCGATGAATGCGCTGCAGACCGCTGCCGGACAGCAAGGGCCGCACCGCCGTGGGTTCGGTCGGGTGCGGCAACACCCTGAGCGGCCAGGCGTGCGGCACGACACTGCCCAGATCCAGTTTGAGCACCTGAACACTGCCCTCGCAGGCCAGCAGCAGCATGAAAACCGGCTGGCTGTCCTGTAATGCGATCAGTGGCAGAACCTCGGGTGCACGGTAGACCGCCAGGCTGTTGCGCATAGGAACTGCCAGCTGGATCGCGGTCAGGTGCCTTCCCCCGGCCAGTCCGCGCGCGAAGATCGCCATGCCCTTCACGTCCGGGTGCCATGCACCTTCGAGTTGACGGTAGACCATGTTCAGCGCGTTTTCGAACTCGAGACGGGTCACGCCCGCCAGGTGCGGGCGGATCAGCGCCGCCTTGTCCTCGATGAACTGCCGGCAGCTGCCTGGGCCGGACTGCGCGTCCAGATAACAGCTGAGAAATGGCGAATCGTTGACCTCCAGCTTTGACAGCAGCGATGTCTGCCCAGCCAATACACTCATGTCGGCCAGTTGCGGTTGCGTGTTCGGTTGCATCATTCAGCTCCACGGGTGATTACCATGAAGCCAATTATTGCTGCTGCCGACGCGATCACTGATCGAATAGCGGCGACGCATCATTCGGTTTTTTCGAGCCTGCAGGAACCCCTCACAAAGCCACGGCAACGCTCATGTCTTGCGCGAACCAGGCCAGCCCGGCCGTGTATTCAGTCGGTGTCGCGTGCTACTGTGACGATGATTGGATGCGCCTCGTCGAGCAGAACGAGCATGTCACTTCCGGCCTTGCGGATCTCTTCCAGCGAATCGCGCTGTGCCGCCGACAACGTCTCAAGATCACTCAGCAGCAGTTCGCTGAAGCCGAGGATCGAGTTCAGCGGTGTGCGCAATGCATGGCTGAGCGCCGCAATTTTCCTGCTCTTTTCTTCGCTCACCCGCAACGCCGCTGCCAGCCGGAGTTCAAGGTCGCCGTCGCTCAGTTCCGTCACCAGGAAATCGTGCTCATCTACCATAGGACTGCACCAGTTTGAGCAATTCCACCGGGCTGAAGGGTTTGACTAGGTAGTGTTCCGCACCCGCCTGCCGGCCGGCGTCCAGATCCGCCTGCTGCGCACGTGCCGAAAGGATGAACACACGGACATGCCGCAGACTGGGGTCATTCTTGATCGCACTGCAGACCTGATACCCGTCCATCGACCCGGGCATCATCACGTCGAGCAGGACGAAGTCCGGCAGATGTGACTTCGTCATGCGCAGTGCGTCATCCCCGTTCTCCGCCTCCAGCAGTTGAAACCCGGCTGTCTTCAGGGTCAGGCGAATGAGTTTTCGCAGTCCCGCGTTGTCATCGACGATCAGTACCTTGCGTGCAACCGTATCCATGCCTCAACCCACCTTGCGTTGTCTTTCTGTCATACCGCCAGCCAACGGGATGACAATGGTCACGGTCGTGCCCCGCCCCGGCTCACTGTCGATCCCGATATCCCAGCCATGGATACTGATGATTTCCCTGACCAGCGACATCCCCAATCCGGACCCTGGGATGGCACCGGATTTGTCTGCACGATAGAAGCGTTCGAAAACGTTGGCCACCTGCTCTGGCGTCATGCCCATGCCTTTGTCGGTGATGGCGATGCGTACCGCGTCATCATCCGCAGTAACGCTGAAATGAACGTCGCCGCCCTCCGGGGAGTACTTGAAAGCGTTGCTCAACACATTGTTGAGGACCTGCTGCAGCTTCGTCGAATCTGCTGCCACCACCGGAAGCATTTCCGGGAGATCGGCAACGATTCTGCGGAGTCCGTCCTCGGGCAGGAAGCCGTCGATGGCATCTTTGAGCAGCGGCCGCAACGGTTGCCGCCTGATTTCGAAGTCCTTGCCGGAGCGTGCCTCGATGCGTGCCAGATCGAGCAGCTCGTTCAGCATGTCGACCAGGTACGACGCCTGTTTGTGTATGGTCTCGAGCATATCGCGCCGGGTTTCGGCATCGTGATCAAACTGCAGCAGCAACTCGGCGAAGCCGTAGACACTGGCCAACGGGGTCCGCAGTTCGTGCGCCGCCGTGGCCAGGAAGTCGCTCTTCATCTGGTCAAGTTCGCGCTGATGGGTGATATCGCGAAAATACATCACCAGCTCCGTGCTGTTGCCGCGATCATCGCGCAGACTGCGTTCGTTGCAGGACAGCACCCGCGGTTTGGGCATCGTCGTGCGAATCACTCGGTATCCGGGGCTGTCATCGACATCGGTAACTCCGCAGTTCGTGCGCAGCATCGAAAAAAACTGGTAACGGTGAATTCCGATTACCTGCTCGAGAGTCAAACCGGTCATTGAGCAGAAGGCCGGGTTGACCGAGGTCACGCTACCTTCGGCGTCGAAATAGACGAAGCCGTCCGGGCTGAGCTCGAAAACCGTGTCGAGCTGACGCCGCCTTTCATGCACCTGACGCTGCGCCGTCACGCGTTCGGTGACGTCACGCTGATTCCACAGATGGGCGTAGCACTCGCCATGAGCAATCAGCGGGGTGTAATCGGTCTCGACAAAGCGGCCGTCGCCCAGCTCGAACAGTACGTTCTTCACCGGCTCCCCTTGACTGAGGATCGCTTCCAGCTGGTACCGCACCGCCCTTGGATGCGCGTAGTGGTCGATCACTGCATCCACCACCTGACTGAAGGGTCGACCCTTGAGATCACCGACCATCGGCGGCACCGCGAACAGCGACGTGAACCCGGCGTTCGCGTGCAGCACCAAGCCGTCCTTATCGACCATCAGGACTCCACTCTGCAGGTTGTCCACCAGCCCTGTCAGCAGGTCGCTGGTCGCCTGCAGGTCGTGGCGTTGCTCAGCGTTCTCATCCATCAATCGGGCCAGTCCTGTCGACATGCTGTTGAATGCCTTTACTGCCTGCGCAATCTCATCTTTGCCGCGGGCACGCACCTGGTAGCCGAATCGCCCCTCTGCAACCGCCTTGGTACCCTGGATCAATGAGCGCAACTGCGTCGTCAGTAGCGACCCGAGCGCCAGGGAAAACAGCGCTGACAGCACCAGCTCGGAAAGTGCGATACCGCTGAAATTGCGCGTCGCCCGTTGCAGCTCACGCTGCAGGTGCGCGATTTCCAGACCTATCTCCACGCGCCCGTAGGTCTGATCCCCGATGCGAATGACCGCCGCGGCGTCGTAGACACCGTCCTGCACCGTACTGAATCCGGTGTCGGCAACGAACGTGCGCTGCAGCGCGGCAGGATCGCCGTCCTGTGCCAGCGTCAGCTCTTTGTTGCTCACGCGCGCATAGACCAGACCAGGATTCTGCAACACCTCGCCGACGAAGCTCTCCAGAGATGCCAGGTCTGACGCCAGCACGGCGTCTGCGGTCGTCGTCGCAAACAGGGTCGCGGTAGTGAGAGCGCGCTGTTTCAACTGTTCCTCGCCGATATGCCGCAACTCGTGCAGGCTGCTGAGCACCAGGATCAGCAACAGGGCTGCCTCGATCAGCGCGATGCCCAGGACGGTTTTCAGGCGAAAAGACATTCTGATTCCCTACTTCAACATGTCCGCCAGCAGATCGATCTGCAGTGCACGGACATCATCCCAGTCCGTATCGGCCGCCTTCTCCACCCCCTTGAACTTGATTGCCGCGAGCAGCGACCGGCCCTCCGGGGAGTCATTCATGCCCAGCAGCGCCTGTTGCACCCTGGCAAACGTATCCGCATCCATCGCCGGGTGCGCAGCGATCGCGTGCGGGGTGTAACCCTTGGTGGTCCACAGCACACGCAGCTGCTCGCGCACCTCTGGCGCCACGTTGTCAAACGTGCGCTGGATACCACCACCCGCTGGGAACAGCCCCTTGGCGACGCTGCGATACACCGAATCATGGGACGAGACGTACATCGGCTCGAAATGCACGCCTTGCTGGTTAAGTTCGGAGCGTGGCAAAACGCTGGCCGCAAATGCTGCAGGTGCGGGAAATGCCAGTTTGCTGCCATCCAGTTCAACGAGCGAGGTCAGCGGACTGTCCTTGCGCACGACAATAATGCCCTTGATGCGTTTTTCCGACTGGCGTGCCATTGCACGGTAGCCGGGCCTCTGGTTGAACACCGTGAAGTGGTAGGGATTCATGTAGGCGATGTCGTATTCGCCCGCCAGCACACGTCTTTCGAAGGTGGGTATATCCGGTGCGGTCTGGAACACGATGTCGTATCCGCTGGCCTCGCTCAGGTGCTTGAGGATCGGACCCCACAGCGTGGCGAGCTTACTCGCTGCCTGCTGCGGCACTATGCCGAATGTGAGTGTCTTCTGTGCGCCGATGCCAACACTGCTGGCAGACATCACGACGGTCGCCAGTACAAATCCCAGGAGGTGATTCTTCATTCGTTTCTCCGGTTGAAAAAGTTATTCAATGAGCGCAGGCGCCGCCTGCATGCCCATCAACGCCTCGATTTCCTCGGCGAATCGCGTGAACTGGGCCTGATCGGCATCGCAACCCGCGCGCTGAGGCGGCGCGAGCGGCACCTGCAGCACCAGGTCGGCGACCTCCCCACCGCCCCCCGATACGGCACCGCCGATCAGCGTGATCGCCCAGCGCGCGATTTCTTTGCCAAGCGATGCGAAAACCGGCGGCTTGACCGTCACGATCGGGGGCGGTTTGGCAGCATCGGCCGGCACCGCTTCGAAACGGAAATAGAGGAATCCGGAAATGTGGCGCGTGTGGACGACCAACCCGTCTCCACGCTGTGTACGCTGCAGCGCGTCAAGAACGAAACTGCGCAGCACCTCCTCGATCCAACGCACCGGACCATAGAGGACCGGCAATCCTGCCGTCGCGATCTGCGCCGTAAGCTGGATGCCACGCTGCTGTGCCAACGGCCGACACGTCGACATTGTTTGTTCAATCAGGTCCCCGGCGTCGATGCGTGAATCCTCGTTGAGGCTCTCGGGACCCATCTGCTCCAGCAACCCGTGTAGCGAGGAAAATGCGGCGATTTTTTCGTCGAGGTGCGCCAGGCGCTGCTCGTTCCCGTCGCCAGCCCCGCCAGCCTGTACGGCACGCCGCGCGAGATCCCGTGCATGCCCCAGCAGCTCGATGACCGGATCACGCACCTCGCGCGCCAGCACGTCGAGCGCGTGCAGCCTGGCTGCGTGCCGGCTCTGGGCCTTTTCCCCGCCCATCGGGGTCGCCAGCATCAGAAGATAGCTGTTCATGCGAAACAGGGTGACGCGCTCCAAACCTGCGCTTTCTGCCGCATCCATGCGCAGCGCGACCGGAAAAGCGTGCTGCGGCTGCACGGCGGCATCGCGTGCCAGCTCTCCGAGAAGATCGCGCAGACCGGCTGCCCTCGCCAGGCAGTTCAACGCCTGCGGATTGCTGTTTATCACCGCACCGTCGAAACCGACGACGAACACGGGCTGGTCGATGTGATCGAGGAACTGCAGTGTGGTCTTTTTCATTTCGCCTCTCCGGCGGCCTGCGCCAATTGCTTCAGCACGATTTCTTCCAGCTGTTTCAACTGAACCGGTTTGTGCAGGACCGGCACCTCGGCGGGCAATCCCCCGTGCTGGGCGATCTCGAGATCGCTCAACCCGGTGACGACCAGCAGCAGTGTGTGAGCGAGATCTTCGCGACCAACCAGAGTGCGCACCATCGCGAAACCGTCCATCCCCGGCATCTGCAGATCAGCGATGACCACAGAAGGATGGTGCTCACCGACCAGCAGCAGTCCCTCAAAGCCGTCGCCCGCGACCAGCAATGGCACGTCCCAGCGGTCAAAAGCCGCGCGGTAGAGCCTCTGCATCCCGGGATCGTCTTCGACCACGACGACCTGCGGACCAAGTACGCGGCCTCGATCAAGCGACTTTCCTTCGCGTTTCAGCAGTCCCTCCACCGACGCGCGCGACACGCGGCGATGCCCGCCGGGCGTTTTCCACGCGGCCAGCGCACCGGCCTCGACCCACAACTGCACGGTGCGAACGGAAACGCCGAGCACTTGAGCGGCCTGTCGGGTTGTCATTGCGTCCATCGGAGTGCTGAGTCCTGCCTTGCCTGAAGTTTCACTTTTTTCATTATTTGCATTTTTTTCATTTTTACAAGGCATCCGGACGATCCTGAGAATCTAGTGATTGTCACCCTGCCGCGGCCCGCGTACCGGGCAATACAGGCATTCAGTTCGGGCAACGGGTGCCGCTATGCAGATTGCCCGGCCGGACCCGCCGGTGGGACAGCAGTGGATAGAGAAAGGATTGCAGGAGCAGCCATGAAGGGGATCGTATTCAGCGAGTTCAACGAGATGGTGGAAGAGATGTTCTCTCCAGCCCTCGCCGACAAGATCATCATGCGCTCGGACCTGGCGTCCGGCGGCGCCTATACCACGGTCGGCACCTATGACCACCGCGAGCTGCTGACGCTGGTCGCGTGCCTGAGCGAGGAAACCGGAATCGCGGCCAGCAACCTGGTCAAGACCTTCGGGCGTCACCTCGCGGCACGTTTCACCGCGCTCTACCCGGCGTTTTTCCAAGGAATCGGCGGTACCCTCGACTTTCTCGAAACCATCGAACAACACGTGCATGTCGAGGTACGCAAGCTTTACCCGGACGCCGAACTACCCACGTTCAGCACCGAACGCACCGGCGCCGATTCGATGACCATGGTGTACCGTTCGCGCCGCCCGTTTGCCGACCTCGCAGAAGGCCTGATCGAAGGCTGCGCCAGCCACTTTGCCGAGCGCATCGCCATCGAACGCAGTGACAGCGCAGCGGGTGAGCTGCACAGTACCCGCTTCACGCTGTCGCGCATCGACTGATGAGTGACGAGCTGGAATTGCTGCAGCGCCGTTTCGAGCGCGAGCGCCGCGCCCGCAAACAGGCGGAGATGCTGCTCGAGCAGAAAAGCCTCGAACTGTATCAATCCAACGAACACCTGCGCCTGTTGTCCGACGAGCAGGCGCGCAGCCTGCGCATGCTGCGCAGCACCGCCGACAGCCTGCTGCGCAGCATCGGCCTGGAACCGATGGACGACGGCGATGCCAGCATGACCGAGGTGCTGCGCGTGGTCTCCGAGATCCTCAAGGACCGCGAACGCCTGCGCCGCGACGTCGAACACCAGATGTTCGCTCTCAACCAGCATGCGATCGTCAGCATCACCGATGCGGCCGGCAACATCACCTATGCCAATGACCGCCTGTGCGAGATCAGCGGCTACCCGCGTGAGGAACTGCTCGGAAAGACCCACAGCATGCTCAGTTCCGGGGTCCATCCGGAGGCGTTCTACGCGGCGATGTGGAGCTGCATCAACGCCGGTGAGGTCTGGCGTGGTGAGATCTGCAACCGTGCCAAGTACGACAGCCTGTACTGGGTGTCGGCGGCGATCGTGCCTTTCCTCGATGCCGACGGGAAAGTGGAACAGTTCATCTCCATCAGCACCGACATCACGCTGCAAAAGAGCATGCAGGAGGAGCTGCGGGGCAGCCGGGTATTCCTGCAGAGCATGACGGAGTCACTGGGCGAAGGTGTCTATGCCGTCGACAAATGGGGCTACTGCAGCTTCCTCAACCCCGAGGCCGAACGCCTGCTCGGCTGGTCGCTGATGGACCTGTCGATGACACCACTGCACGAGGCGCTGCAGTTCACCGACCTGGTCGGCAACCCGATGTTCGGCGACAACGACATTATCGAAGAGGTGTTGCGCGACAAGCGGGAATACCGGTCCGAGTATGACACCTTCATCGCCAAAGACGGTCACCCCTTCCCTATCGCGATCACACTGGTCCCGATCATCGAGGACGATGAGGCCGTGGGTGTGGTCGCCGTATTCAAGGACATCACCGAACGCAAACTTGTCGAAGACCGGCTGCGCGAGGCGACCCGTCGCGCCGAGGACGCGAGTCGAGCCAAGTCCGACTTCCTCGCCAATATGAGCCACGAGATCCGCACCCCGATGAACGCCATCATCGGCATGTCCCATCTCGCGCTGCAGACCGATTTGAACAGCAAGCAGCGCAACTATATCGAGAAGGTCAACCGCTCGGCCGAGTCGTTGCTGGGGCTGATCAACGACATACTCGATTTCTCCAAGATCGAGGCCGGCAAGCTCGACATCGACGCAATCAGCTTCAGTCTTCAAAACGTTTTCAACGACCTGTCGAGCGTCCTTGGGTTCAAGGCGGAAGAAAAGGGTCTGGAACTGCTTTTCGACATCGCCTACGACGTCCCACGTGCGTTGATTGGCGACCCGATGCGGCTGAACCAGGTGTTGCTCAACCTGTGCAACAACGCGCTCAAGTTCACCAATTCCGGCGAGGTCATCGTTTCGGTCAGCGTCGTGCAGCGTCGGGCGGACGATGTGGTCGTACAGTTCTCCGTACGCGATTCGGGTATCGGCATCTCGAAAGAGCAGCAGCAAAAGCTTTTTCAGTCGTTCTCCCAGGCCGACGCGACGACCACCCGTCGTTACGGCGGTACCGGGCTCGGACTGGCGATCAGCAAGCGACTGGTGGAGATGATGGACGGCACCATCTCTGTCGAAAGTGAACCCGGAAAAGGCAGCACCTTCCATGTCCGGCTGCCGTTCACGGAGGTCGACGATCAATGGCAAGACGAGGAATCACAGACGGCACAGGCAGACCTGCGCGGCATGCGTTGTCTGTTGGTCGACGACAGTTCGAGCGCCAGGGTGATTTTCGCTTCGATGCTCGAAACCCGTGGCATCCAGGTCGATGCCGTCAAGGATGCATTCGCCGCCACAGCGCGTCTCAGCGACACCGCGACCGACTACGACTTCCTCCTGGTCGACTGGCGGATGCCGGGGGTGGACGGCATTGAGTTTCTCGGCGGCCAACGCTCGGTAATGGGTGAACGCCTGCCGCCGGTCATCATGACAACAGCCTACGGGCGCGAGGAACTCGCCGAATCACTGCAGACCGGTGGCATCGAGGTCGCGGCGATCCTTGCCAAACCGGTATCGCCATCCGACCTGCTGGGTGCGGTGAGCGTGGCCACCGGCAGAGGACAGTTACCTCAGCAGTCCGCCGAGGCGCGCACCAGGTCAGCAGCTGACGCCGCTGTCACCGCCCTGCGCGGCGCACGCATCCTGCTGGTCGAGGACAATGAGTACAACCAGGAACTGGCCACGGCGCTGCTGACTGAGCAGGGCATCCTGGTCGACACCGCCGGCGACGGCGAACAGGCGCTGCGCCAACTGCAGAGAAACGACTATGACGGCGTCCTGATGGACTGCCAGATGCCGGTGATGGACGGTTATGACGCCACGCGTGAGATCCGTGCCCAGTCACGTTTCCAGGAGCTGCCAATCATCGCGATGACCGCCAACGTGCTCAACGACGATATTGTCGAAGCGCTGGCCGCCGGCATGAATGACCACATCGCCAAACCGATCAATATCCGCGACATGTTCAGCATCATGGCGAAATGGATCACCCCGGCAAACCCGATCGCAGACCCACCAGCGCCCCGCCCGTCACAGGGAAACACTCACCGCAGCGCATTCGACGTGCTGAAAAGCATCGATGTCGACAACGGTTTGCGGCGTGTCGGCGGCAATGCAGCAACCTACCTGAGGTTGCTGCACAAGTTCGCCACCAACCAGGCCGATGCCGTGAGCCGCGCGCACGATGCGCTGCACAACGGCGACAGCGCAGCCGCCAAGCGACTGATGCACACGCTCAAGGGTACCGCCGGCAGTATCGGTGCCAAGCGCCTGCAACAGCTGGCGGCGGATGCCGAACTGACGCTGCAGCACGCCGTTTCCCCGATGTCGGTAGCCAACTGCGACATGCTGCAGCAGGAACTCGACTGCGTGCTCGGCGAACTGGCAGCATTACCCGACAGCCTCGAAGTCCGGCCACCGGCCGCTGAAGCCTCGACTGCCGATGCCGACAAGCTGATGCTGCGCCTCGTGAACCAGCTGGAGGACTTCGATACCTCTGCCGAGGAAACGATCGAAGACCTGATCGCAGCCACCACCATATCGGGTCGAAAAGAGGTCTTACTGGAGGCGCGCAAGGCCATCCAGCAATACGACTTCGACGCCGCGAGAGCGGCTATTGAACCGCTGGAACGGCGCGCATGATGGAATCGATCAAAGAAAACAGCGCACGGCGGACCCGCTACAGGGTACTGGCGATCGACGACTCACCGGAGATCATCGACACCATTCGCACCGCACTCGGCAGCGATTTTCAACTGATTGCCGCAGTCTCACCCGGCCAGGGACTGAAACTGGCCGCGAAACACCGGCCCGACCTGGTACTACTGGACGTTGTGATGCCTGAGCTTGATGGCTTCGAGGTCTGTAGGCGCCTCAAGGCTGATCCCGGCACGCGAGATATACCGGTGATCTTCGTCACTGGCATGGGTTCGCAGGGTGATGAACTCGAGGGTTTCTCGCTGGGCGCAGTCGACTTCGTAACCAAGCCGATTGAACCGGTCATCCTGCAGGCCAGAGTGCGCACCCAGATCGAGCTCGCATCGGTGCGACGCGCGCTGAGTGAGGCCAACGATCACATGGCGATCGAACGCGAGCTGATCGCACAGATCATCATCAGCATGCGTACCGATGAGCAGTTTTGCGAAGACCGCCTCAGCTGGGCGAGCCACTCCTGCGACACCGCCGGCGGAGATGTGGTGCTATCGGCCAAGCGGCCCAACGGTGATGAACACGTGTTGATCGGTGACTTCACCGGGCATGGCCTGTCGGCAGCGTTGGGAACGCCGCTGGTATCGCACCTGTTCTACTCGATGACCGAGGCCGACCGGCCGCTGGATGAAATCCTGCCTGAGATCAACAACGTCCTGGTCAAGCGCCTGCCGGTGCATATCTTCATGGCGGCAGCGGCGGTATGCATTCCGGGAAACGCAGAAAATGCCGCCGTTTGGAGTTTTGGCAACCCGGACGTACTGCACCTCGGTACTGACGGGCAATGGACGCATATCGCATCCACCGAACTGCCGATGGGCATCGACCGGCGATCGGCACCCTATCCCTCCTGTCAGCAGCGGCTCGCCGAAGGCGAGGCCCTGTACCTGATGACTGACGGTTCCATCGAAGCCGTCTGTCCCTCAGGTGACATGTTCGGCCTGACGCGCGTAAAGGATGCACTGGAGCGGCACACAATATCGCCCCAGGCCGTGATCGATGTAGTACTCGGCCAGGTGGCCCACCCCGATGAGGTGGATGACATGACCATCATGAGAATCGACGGTGGCATCCGTCACCAGACATAAGGACGGCGGTAACGATGGAGCCAACACGCAAGCAAAGCATACTGGTGGTCGATGACACACCGGAAAACATCGATGTCCTGAAAGGCATCCTGGCAGACCGCTACAGCGTGCGTGCCGCAACGCACGGTGAACTCGCACTGCGGATCGCCGGCAAGCAGGCGCCCGATCTGATACTGCTCGACGTGATGATGCCGCAGATGGACGGCTACGAGGTCTGCCGTCGCCTGAAGTCGGATCCAAAGACGGCAGATATTCCGGTGATCTTCGTGACTGCGAAGACGGAGACCGCGGACGAACAGACCGGATTTGATGTCGGTGCCGTGGACTACATCATCAAGCCGGTCAATCCGGCGCTGGTGCAGGCAAGGGTCAAGACCCATCTGGCGCTTGCGGACCAGCAGCGTAGCTGCCGCATGCAGGTCATCGAACGCACGCAGGAACTCGAAGAGGCGCAGAAAGCAGCCATCTTCATGCTCGGCGATGCCGGCCACTACAACGACAATGATACAGGTGCACACATCTGGCGCATGGCCGCCTATTCCGCCGCGCTGGCCAGCGCCGTGCATTGGCCGGTCGATCGCGCACACCTGCTGCAGCTTGCCGCACCGATGCACGACACAGGCAAGATCGGTATCCCTGACAGCATCCTCAAGGCCCCGCGCAAGCTGACGGCCGAGGAATGGGAGATCATGAAAACGCATACCGAGATCGGCCACAAGATCCTCAGCAAGAGCCGGACCGATCTGTTCCAGCTTGCCGCAACGGTCGCCCTGTCGCACCACGAACGCTGGGATGGCAGCGGTTATCCGCACGGTCTGTCCGGTGACGCGATTCCCGAAGGTGCGCGTATCGTGGCAATCGCCGATGTATTTGACGCGCTGACCATGCGCCGCCCCTACAAGGAGGCATGGCCGGTGGAAAAAGCGCTCGCAACACTGCAGCAGGACGCCGGCAGCCATTTCGATCCCCATCTTGTGGAGGCCTTCATCGCGATCAAGGATGAGATTCTGCAGATCAAGGCGAAATGGGACGGCCGGGAACAGGCGGAAAACGGCGAGCCGGCACAGTACGCGTAAAGGCAGTCGAGTCCGGCTACATCCAGCGCCGGCGACGGAACCCCCACAACAGGGCGACGCCCAGCAGCACGATCAGCAGCAGCGAAATCAGGCCGCCATGCGGGCGGCTCAGGAACGGCATATCAGCAAAGTTCATGCCGAAGTAACCGACCAGCAGATTGAGCGGCAGAAAGATCGCCGATATCCCGGCCAGAAACTGCATCACCTGGTTGGTACGCTGTCCGTTGGCGGCGAAGTGGATCTGCACCAGGGCATCGATCGCACCCTGGTTCTGTTCGGCATGGCTGCCGACACGCCGGATGTGGTCCTCGAGGTCCTTGAAGCGGATCTCCAGATTCTGGCTGAAATCCCCGCTGTAGTCCTCGCGCCAGCTCTCGATCACGTTGAGCTGCGCCTCCATCGTACCCGACAGCCAGCGCAGCTGGTTACGCAGACGCATCAGCAAACGCCAGTCGTTAAACGGGTCAGACTGGTCCAGCAGGCGCTCCTGCCAGCCGGCTAACAGCCGGTTGACCGGCTCGCGCAAACCGAGCAGGCCATCCACAACGACATCGAGCAGCCGATGCAGCAGGCTTGCCGCACTGTTGGGGACACCGATGTCTCCAGCCAGCCAGCTGCGGCGCAAATCGACGAAGCTTTCGTCGCCCTGCTCGCGAAGCGTCACGACCATATTGTCCTTGAGCAGGAATACGATCGGCCGGGTGCGCGGATGATGCACATCCGACGTCGAATCATAACCACGAAACACCAGGAAATCGTATTCGCGTGTCTTGTTGAAAAAGGGTGGATGGGTGGTATTGAGTACGTCTGCATCATGCTGTGCGTGCAGCGACAAATCGCTACCGGGCGGAAGTTGTTCGCGCCAGTCCGGCCCGCTACGAACCAGATCGAGCCAAACAACGCCTTCAGACGGCAACCGCTGACGGCTATCGAACTCATCCGCCCTTCCCTCATGAAACCACAGCATGGCGATACTCCTCCGTGTCGGTTGAATAACGGAACTCAGGTGCCAAGGATCGGAAACAGCTGTTTGAGACCATTGGCGATGACCTCTACGGCTATCGCCGCGAGGATCAGGCCGAACAGCCGGTTCAACACGTTCAGGCCGATATCGCCGAGCAGGGCCCCGATCGGCCGGGCAAGTCGCAGCACCAGCCACAGGATCAGGCACACCAGTGCGATAATCCCGATCACCATCGCCGCGTGATAAGGCGCCGCCGAACGGTGCATCGCGATGATCACGGTACTCATTGCACCAGGCCCGGCGAGCAGCGGGACAGCGATCGGCACCACCGCGATGCTCGCCCGGGTCGCCGCGCTACGCTCTTCGGCTCGCGACGTGCGCACCCGGTCGACCTGCGCCTGCAGCATCGCCAGCGCCATCAGAAACAGCACGATACCGCCGCCCACCCTGAACGATCCCAGACTGGTCCCGAGCCAGTGCAGCAGGGTCTCGCCGAGCAGGGCCATCAACACCAGGACCGTCGCGACCGTGAGCGCCGCTGTCCTGGCCACGCGGTTGCGTTCGGCAGAGGTGTAGCCATCGGTCAGCGACAGCAGGATCGGGATCGCCATGAACGGGTCCAGAATCACCAGCAGCGCGGTGAAAAAACGCGAGTATTCCGACCAGTTTTCCAATGGGCTCATGGTTTTCGTCAATACCGTATCGAATGCGTCATCATGTCACCGCTCGAACCGAACGAACAACGGCGACCAAAAAATCAGCGCAATAATAACGCCGGGTTTGGCTAAACTCTGGGCATGCAGACCGGAGACGAACAAGCCGAGCGGGCGTGGCAGTTGTTGGCCGGTGCCTTTCATGCCGTCCTTTCCACCCACTCGCACGAGCATGAAGGTTACCCCTTCGGCTCAGTGGTGCCGTACGTGCTCGACCCGGACGGGCTGCCGCTGATGTTGCTCAGCCATCTGTCACAGCATACGCGCAACCTCGATGCCGACCCGCGTTGCGGCCTGACCGTCAGCGAGCCTGGCAACGGCGACGTACAGCAACTCGGCCGTCTCAGTGCGATCGGTGACGTGCTGCCGGTAGCACCTGCGGCCGATGCCGACCGCTATTTCAACTACTTCCCGCACACCCGCCCCTACTACGAGCAACTGGGGTTCCGCTTTTACCGCTTCAACCCACGGCGCTTTCACTGGAACGGCGGGTTTGCGACCGCCCGCTGGTTTTCCGCAGACCGCCTCGTGCGGGCCAACCCGCTGCCACGCGAGGTCCAGGCGCGAATCGTGGCGCACATGAACCAGGACCACGGCGACGCCCTGTCACGCTACCTGTCCCGCAGCGGCATACCCGCCGATTCGGCTGTCGTCATGATCGGCATCGATGCGCTGGGCATGGATCTGCGCATGGACAAGACATTGCACCGGGTCCCGTTGCTGCGCCCCATCGCCTCGGCCGACGAAGCGCGCGAAGTGTTGGTAGAAATGGCTGTCACGCAGTGATGAACAGGCCACTCTGGCAGAACCCTCTGCTGCAGACGACCCCCTGCGCAGTCGACGATATTGCTGATATGTGCACCCAGATCGCGGCGGGCGCCAATACAGGGCCCACCACCGGCTGCGCATACGTGTGCCCGGCAGGCCCTGAAAACATGTCGCAAGGACAGGTAACGAAGGCTTCAGTTGCGCGTCCGACGCCAAGGCACGCGGGATCGCGTCCGGTACGCTAGAGTATGCGGAACCCTGGCGAGCAACCGGACCGAAAGCACCCATGGATCATGTATTCCACCGCCAAACACGTGGCGCATTGCCGATAGCCGTCAAGGGAGACGGCATCTACGTCATCGACAGCAACGGTCGCCGTTACCTCGATGCCTCCGGCGGCGCCGCGGTGTCATGCCTGGGTCACAGTCACCCCGCAGTGATCGCTGCGATCAAACAGCAGCTGGATGCGATCCCCTACGCACACACCGGCTTCTTCACCAATGAACCCCTGGAGCAATTGGCCGACGTGCTGATTGAAGGCGCGCCGGCCGGCCTGGAGCGCGTCTACTTTGTGTCCGGCGGTTCCGAGGCAGTCGAGGCCGGGCTCAAGCTGGCGCGACAGTACGCGGTTGAGCGCGGGCAGCCGCAGCGCCGCCACGTGATCGCCCGTCGTCAGAGCTATCACGGCAATACCCTGGGTGCACTGGCCGCCGGCGGCAATGAATGGCGGCGTCAGCAGTTCCACCCGCTGTTGATCGAGACGCATCACATCGCACCCTGTTATGCCTATCGTGACCGGCGAGCCGACGAAGACCTGGAAGCTTACGGCCTGCGTGTGGCGAACGAACTCGAGGCAAAGATCGAGGAGCTCGGCAGTGATTCGGTATTGGCCTTTGTCGCCGAGCCCGTCGTGGGGGCGACTGCCGGTGCAGTCCCGCCCGTACCGGGATATTTCCGTCGCATCCGTGAGATTTGCGATCGACACGGCGTGCTGCTGATGCTCGACGAGGTGATGTGCGGCATGGGCCGTACCGGTACCCTGTATGCCTGCGAGCAGGACGGCATTGCGCCCGACCTGCTGACGATCGCAAAAGGCCTCGGCGGCGGCTACCAGCCGATCGGGGCGCTACTGGTGTCATCCGAAATCTTCGCGACGATCCGTGACGGCAGTGGCTTTTTCCAACACGGTCACACCTACATGGGGCATCCGACGGCCTGCGCCGCTGCGCTGGCGGTGCAGCAGGTGATACGCGATGACCATCTGCTGAACAATGTGCAGGTCATGGGTGAGCGGCTGGCCGCCGCCCTGCGCGCTCGCCTCGGCGATCACCCGCATGTCGGTGACATCCGCGGACGGGGCCTGTTCCGCGGTATCGAGATCGTTGCCGATCGTGATACCAGGGAACCCTTCCCGCCTTCGAGCAAGATCCACGCGAAGATCAAACAGGAAGCCATGGCGCGCGGCCTGATGTGCTATCCGATGGGCGGCACCATCGACGGCGCACGTGGTGACCACGTATTGCTGGCCCCACCGTTCATCATCGATGCCGCACAGACCGATCAGGTGGTCGGGCTTCTGGCGCAGGCTTTCGACGCTGTGCTGTCATGAGCATCGACACCAGCCCACTGATCATTGCAGTGGCACCGAACGGCGCCTACAAGGGTGCCGCCGACCACGCCGCCCTGCCGATATCCGCGCAGCAGATCGCGCACACGGCTGCAGCCTGTGCGAACGAGGGCGCGGGCATGCTGCACCTGCATGTGCGCGACGCGCAAGGCGGCCACAGCCTCGATGCCGATACCTACCGGCGCACGATCGACGCGGTACACAACGCCGTCGGCGACCGCCTGCTGATCCAGGTCACGACAGAGGCCGCCGGAAAGTTCCAGGCCCCTGCACAGATGGCGCTGGTGCGCGAACTCCAGCCTGACTGTGTATCGCTGGCGATCCGCGAACTGGTGCCAGACGCGGCGAGCGAATCGGCCGCCGCCGAGTTTTTCGCCTGGGTCTGTGATGCCGGCATCATCCCGCAGTTCATCCTGTACTCGGGTGAGGAAGTGCGTCGCTACCAGGCGCTGCGTGAACGTGGGGTGATCCCGGCGCTGGCACTGCCGCTGCTGTTCGTTCTCGGCCGCTACAGCCGCGGCCAGACATCGGACCCGCGCGCGCTGCTGCCCTTCCTGAACGAGTTGTCACACGATGCCCCGTGGATGGTGTGCGCGTTCGGCGCTGCCGAGCACCGCTGCGCCGCGACGGCAGCCGCCCTGGGTGGGCACGTACGGGTCGGGTTCGAGAACAACCTGCTGCTCAAGGATGGATCACCCGCCGGCAGCAATGCGGACCTGGTGATGCAGGTACGTGAAGTGGCCGCGGCAATCGGCAGGCCGTTGGCCGACGGCTCGATGGCACGCGCCATGCTGCAACCGAGGATCTAGCGCACTCAACCGCGACGCAACTCCTCGATATCGACGAACAGTTCGAGGGCTTGCGGATTGGCCAGCGCCTCGCGGTTTTTTACCGGCTCGCCGTGCACCAGGTTGCGCACGGCCAGCTCGACGATTTTCCCGCTCTTGGTGCGTGGGATGTCCGCCACCTGGATGACCTTGGCCGGCACATGGCGTGGCGTCGTGTTCCGCCGCACCTGCGCGCGGATCCTGTCGCACAACGCGCTATCCAGCTGCAGACCTTCGCGCAGCCTCACGAACAACACGACGCGTACGTCGTTGTCCCACTGCTGACCGATCACAAGACTCTCGAGCACCTCGTCCACCTGCTCGACCTGCCGGTAGATCTCAGCGGTACCGATGCGGACACCACCGGGGTTGAGCACGGCATCCGAACGGCCGTAGATGACGATCCCATCGTGCGCGGTGAGTTCGACGAAGTCGCCGTGACACCAGACCCCGGGGAATCGGTCGAAATAGGCGGCACGGTATCGCGCACCGCCGGGGTCATTCCAGAAACCGACCGGCATGCTCGGAAACGGCGCGGTGCACACCAGTTCACCTTTTTGTCCCCGGACCGGATGGCCGATCTCGTCGAACACCTGGACCCGCATACCCAGACCGCGGCATTGCAGTTCACCACGCCAGACCGGCAGTACCGTGCTGCCCAGTGCAAAACAAGAGATGATGTCGGTACCGCCGGAGATCGATGACAGGCAGACATCGTCCTTGATGTCACGGTAGACGTAATCGAAGCCTTCCGGTGCGAGCGGTGAACCCGTCGACAGGATGCACTTCAATGCGGTGAGCCGATGCGTCTCGCGCGGCCGCAGCTGTGCCTTGTGCAATGCATCGAGGTACTTGGCCGAGGTACCGAACACCGTGATGCCAACGTCATCCGCATAGTCGAAGAGCGCATTGCCGTCGGGGTAGAACGGTGAGCCGTCGTACAGCGCCAGGGTTGCCCCGCTCGCCAGAGCGGAGACCAGCCAGTTCCACATCATCCAGCCACAGGTCGTGAAATAGAAAACGACATCGCCGGGATGGATGTCGGTGTGCAACTGATGTTCCTTCAGGTGCTGCAACAGGGTACCGCCGGCACCATGCACGATGCATTTCGGTACCCCGGTGGTGCCAGATGAATACATGATGTAAAGCGGGTGATCGAACGGCAGCTGGGCGAATTCGATCTCGCGGGAGGCCGAACCGGCAACGAAGTCACGCAACAGCACTGCCGAGGAAACGCCGGACACATCCGGAGCATCGCCCGCGTAGGGCACGATGACGACCCGCTGCAGACCGGGAATCGACGCCGCTATCTCGCTCAGCTTGCCCAGCGAATCGTGTGTCCTGCCGTTGTAGAAGTAGCCATCAACGCCAAACAATACCTTGGGTTCGATCTGGCCAAAGCGATCCAGCACGCCCTGTACACCGAAGTCGGGTGAGCACGACGACCACACGGCACCGATTGCCGTCGTGGCAAGCATTGCAATCACGGTCTCCGGTATGTTTGGCATGAATCCAGCGACCCGGTCACCCGGCTCAATGCCGGCCACGCGCAACGCCTGGACCAGCTCTGCCACGCGCGCATACAGATCAGCGAACGTGATACTGGAGACCTTTCGATCTTCGCCGCGAAAACACACTGCGATGGCATCATCACGACGCCGCAACAGGTTTTCCGCAAAGTTCAGGCGTGCATCAGGGAACCAGCGGGCGCCGGGCATCTGCTGCGCGTCCACCAGCGCGCGCTCGCCCTGCCGTGCTGCGGCGACACCGCCGAACTCCCAGATCAGCTTCCAGAAGAATTGCGGGTGATCGATCGACCAGTCATACAGCTCACCAAAAGTTGTGACCGTTAACGCATGGCGCTGGTTGACCAGCGCCATGAACCGCGTGACCCGGGCAGCCGAAACCCTGTCGCGCGACGGTTGCCAGAGCGGCGCCGTCATTCAACTCAAGGCCTGACGACAAGCACCGAACAATGTGCACGCTCAACCACACGCGTGGTACTGGACCCAAGAAACACCTTGCCAATGTCGTGGCCGCGTGACGGCATCACGATCAGATCGATATGCTTGTCGCGTGCGTAGGCAACGATGAACTTGTGCGGACTGCCTTCTCCCACGTCGCAGCGGACCTTGGAGGGGTCGGCAAAGCGTTCCCTGATCAGCTTTTCGACCTCGATGCAGATCTCTTTGCGCGCCCGTTCGATCGTGTCCTTGGGGAAGTAACTGGCCACCACGGGCATACTGAAATCCGGAATTACCGTCACCACGGTGATGCGGGCCCCGTATCGCTCGGCAAGGTCCTGTGCAATGGCGATCGCCCGCGACGTAAGCTCGGTCTCTTCGAGATCGATGGGAAGCAGAATTTCCTTAAACATATCAGATCTCCGAATCAGGCCCGTTGGGGCACGGGTGCCGCAGAACCTTTGCGACGCAACTGCAAACGCCAGATCAGCGCCAGTAGGATCAATGCCGGAATGAACATCAGGTGCTTCGGAGGCCGGTCAGCGTCCGCCTGCAGGTTGACAATCTCCCAGTCGAAATCGATCCCTACCCTTTGCGCCTCACTGCCAAACATCACGTTGTCAGCCAGCACCTTGCCATCATCCTCTCGAAGTTCGAGTCCCGCGTCGGCAAGGCGCTGCACACCATCGCCCGCTTTACCAAGCGGCAACAACACCGTGCGGGTCATAAACTTGCCGTCCAGCGTTTCGCCCTGCACCACCATCTGCAGCTTTCCGTTTTCCGGGACCTTGGCAGCCTGTTGCACAAGCTGCGTCGCCGGAATCACTTCTGTTGGGGCATAGATCTCGTCCCACCAGAATCCCGGGCGGAAGAGCGTGAAGGCAACGAGCAGGAGTGCCAGTGATTCCCAGAGCCGGCTCTTGACCAGCCAATAACCCTGCGTGGCCGCTGCAAACAGCAACATGGCCACGGTCGCCGACGCAATAACAATGACGAGCTCAAACCAGGTATCGATACCGATCAGCAGCAACTGGGTGTTGAAGATGAACAGGAACGGCAGGATTGCTGTACGGATGTCGTACATGAAGCCCTGGATACCGGTCTTGATCGGGTCGCTCTTGGCGATTGCCGCAGCCGCGAACGCAGCCAACCCCACCGGCGGTGTATCGTCCGCCAGTATCCCGAAGTAAAACACGAACATATGGACTGCGATCAATGGCACGATGATGCCGTTGATCGATGCCAACGACACCACCACAGGCGCCATCAGGCTGGACACCACGATGTAATTGGCGGTGGTGGGCAGCCCCATACCCAGGATAATGCAGATCATCGCGGTGAATATCAGCGCAGCCATCAGGTTGCCACCGGAGATGAATTCCACGAACTCGATCATCACCTGGCCAATGCCGGTCAGCGTGATGGTGCCGACAATGATGCCAGCCGCGGCGGTCGCGACACCGATGCCGATCATATTACGCGCACCGTGCGCAAGACCGTCAATACACTCTGACAGGCCGCGCTGCACCTGACCCTGCATCTCGTTACCACGGAAGAATGCCAACAGGGGGCGTTGTGTCAGCACGATCACAATCATCAGCACGGTGGCCCAGAATGCTGAAAGCCCGGGCGAGAAGCGTTCGACAATCAGGCACCACATCAGTACGACGATCGGCAGCAGAAAATAGAGCCCGGCCTTGACCGTCGGGCCTGTCTCCGGCAATTCGAGCACGGGGTCGTTCGGATCGTCCTGCTGCAATTCAGGATAGGCTGTCGCGTACTTCAATAGCCCTACGTAGGCAATGGCGACCAATACCGCCACGATATAGATTGCCACATCACCGGCGAGGTCCTTTATCCAGCCGATACCGTAGTAGACGAAGAAACCGATCACGCAGGCACCTGACACGATGCCGGCGAACGTCATGAGCCGCTGCGCAATTGTCGCCTTGTGGC
This sequence comes from Chromatiaceae bacterium, assembly GCA_024235415.1. Classification (GTDB taxonomy): domain Bacteria; phylum Pseudomonadota; class Gammaproteobacteria; order Chromatiales; family Chromatiaceae; genus Thiosocius. The sequence continues at coordinate 99,364 of JACKML010000008.1, forward strand.
GCTTGGGCAAACCCTGCATGTTGGCCTTCAAGGCCTCGAGATGGACGATGTAGAACAGCGCGATATATGAGATCACAGCGGGCAGGATCGCGGCCTTGATGACCTCGAGGTATGAGACACCGACGTACTCGATCATCAGGAACGCGGCAGCGCCCATCACGGGCGGGGTCAATTGGCCATTCGTCGACGCCGCCACCTCGACGGCTCCGGCCTTGGTACCCGGAAATCCGACGCGCTTCATCAGCGGGATCGTGAATGTACCCGTCGTGGCAACATTGGCGATCGACGAGCCCGAGATCAGCCCCGTCGTAGCCGAGGCAACAACTGCGGCCTTGGCCGGGCCACCCTTGAGGTGGCCAAGCAACGCAAACGCCACCTTGATGAAGTAGTTGCCGGCTCCGGCCTGTTCAAGCATTGCGCCGAACAGAACGAACAGGAAAACAAAACTGGTGGAGACCCCCAGCGCGATGCCAAACACGCCTTCCGTCGTCAGCCATTGGTGCGACATGACCTTGCTCAGGCTCTGGCCCTTGTGCGCGATCACGTCCGGCATATAGGGACCGCCGAAGGTGTAGGCGAGGAACACGATCGCGACAATCATCAGGGGTGGCCCAAGCGCCCGACGAGTTGCCTCGAGCAGAATCACCATGCCGGTAACGGCCGTCACCAGGTCGAACGTGGTTGGAGAACCGGATCGACCTGCCAAATCATTGTAAAAAATAAAGATATAAGCGGCGCTGAAGGCGCCGAGTGCCGCGAGAATCCAGTCCGTCACCGGAATACGGTCGCGTGGTGACCGCTTGAATGCCGGGAAAGCCGTGAATGCAAGGAAGATCGCGAATGCCAGGTGAATGGCCCTTGCCTCGGTGTTGTTGAACACACCGAATCCGAACAGAAATGGTAGCGGTGATGCATACCAGAGCTGAAACAATGACCAGGCCAACGGCACACCAAACAACAACTTGCCTGGCACACCCCCGGGATGGCGTGCGCCAGTATCAACCTGCGCGACCAGGTCCTGCGCATCCTCCAGTACGGGATCAGGTTTTTTTTCCGCCACGTTCCCCCCCACGGCACCAGTAATTCGATGCACCTTGTTGTGTTATGGCCGACAGGCAGGGTGGCGCGGTTGTCGTGACCCCCGCGTGGCCCGCACATGCCGATCGCACAGTCCCGACCGGCGGCGCGAAAGCCGCCAGCCCGGGACACCTCTACAGGCTTAGATGAGACCTGCTTCCTTGTAGTACTTCATCGCGCCATCATGCAGTGGTGCAGACAGCCCTTCCCTGACCATCTCCTCTTTCGTCAGATGCTCGAAAGACGGATGCAGCTTGCGGAAATCGTCGAAATTGTCGAATACCGCCTTGACCACCTGGTACACAGTCTCTGCCGGGGTTTTCGTTGAGGAGACGAAGGTCGCGGCGACACCGAAGGTCGATACATCATCGGGGCTGCCGGTATACATGCCGCCTGGAATGACTGCCTTGCGGTAGTAGGAATTATCGGCAACCAGCTTGTCGATCTCCGGCCCGGTGACCGGTACCAGCACCGTGTCACACGAGGTGGTGGCCTCTTTGATCGAACCGTTCGGATGGCCGGCGACGTAGACCATCGCATCGATCTTGTTGTCGCACAGGGCCTGCGACTGCTCTGCGGCCTTCAGTTCCGACACCAGTTTGAAGTCGTCGTTGGTCCAGCCCTTGGCCGCCATCACGACTTCCATCGTGCCGCGCTGACCGGAGCCAGGGTTACCGATATTCACACGCTTGCCTTTCAGATCATCGAAGGTCTTGATCCCGGAATCCGCGCGGGCGACCACAGTGAAAGGCTCGGGGTGGATGGAGAACACGGCGCGCAATTCTGCATTGGCGCCTTGTTCCGCAAACTTGTCGGTACCGTGATAGGCATGGTACTGCCAGTCCGACTGGGCAACGCCCATGTCCAGCTCACCCGCGCGAATGGTGTTGAGGTTGTAAACCGAACCACCAGTCGACTCGACCGAACACCGGACACCGTGCTCCTTACGGCCCTTGTTCACCAGACGGCAGATTGCCCCACCAGTCGGGTAATACACACCAGTGACACCACCTGTGCCGATCGTAATAAAGGTTTCTGCGCTCGCCGTGCCAACCGCGCCCAGACCCAATCCGGCAACCAGCGATGCACCAAACAACAGCTTTCTTCCAAACATTGGATGTTCCTCCTCGTCTTATCTTCGGCTCCACGAGTGGAGCCACCTTTGTCATTCAATGGTCACGAGTGACCCAGCCGCACCTCATCCCTGGACCAGGGACTCAAGGCAACCTTCGATGATGTCCAGACCCTCGTCGACCACTTCATTGGAACCCGTTATGGGCACCAGGATCCGAATCACATTGCCGTACATACCGCACGACAAAAGGATCAAACCACGCTCGGCCGCCTTCACCACCAGTTGACGCGTGAGATCGGCATCTGCGACCGGTTTGCCATCGACCGTCTTGAACAGTTCCATCGCGACCATGGACCCGAGTCCACGCACGTCGCCGATGCATGCGTAGCTCTGCGCCATCGAACGCAGGCGCGAGATCAGGCGTTCACCCAGCGCAAGACTGCGTTCGAGGATACCCTCCTCCTCGAACACATCAAGTACAGCCAATGCCGCGGCACAACCCAGTGGGCTGCCTGCATAGGTCCCACCTAGTCCACCAGGGCCAACGCTGTCCATGATGTCGGCACGCCCGACGACAGCCGAGATCGGAAATCCACCGGCGATGCTCTTGGCCAGCGTCGTCAGGTCGGGAACAACGCCACTGTGTTCCATCGCAAACAGCCTGCCGGTCCGCCCGGCGCCAGCCTGGACCTCATCCGCAATCAGCAGGATGCCGTGGTCGTCGCACAGTGCGCGCAGGCGTTTGAGGAACTCGGGTGGCGCGACATAGAAGCCGCCCTCGCCCTGCACCGGTTCGATGATGATCGCGGCCACGCGTGCCGGCTCGACATCTGCCTTGAACAGATTGTTGACCGCGGCCATCGACTGATCAACGGAAATGCCATGCACCTCGATCGGGAATGGCGCATGGTAGATCTCACCTGGAAAAGGACCGAACCCCGCCTTGTACGGGACCACCTTGCCGGTCAATCCCAGCGTCATCATCGTGCGTCCGTGATATCCACCGTTGAATGCAATGACGGCGGGGCGGCCTGTGTGCGCCCGCGCGATCTTGACCGCGTTCTCGACCGCTTCCGCACCCGTGGTCAAAAACAGGGTCTTGTTCGGTGCATCGCCAGGTGCAAGGCTGTTCAGTCGCTCTGCCAGGGCCACGTAGGGCTCATAGGGCAACACCTGGAAACAGGTGTGCGTGTATTGCTCCATCTGGCGCTGCACCGCCGCCATGACCTTGGGATGGCGGTGCCCCGTATTGAGTACGCCAATACCGCCGGCAAAATCGATGTAACGCCGGCCGTCGACATCCCAGACCTCGGCATTCTCGGCGCGCTCGGCATAGATGTTGTGCATGTTCGCCACGCCGCGCGCAACAGCCAGGTTGCGACGGGCAAGAAGGTCAGCATTCTTCGTCATGTCAAATCAGCCTTGTCAGTTTTCCCTGATTGATTCGTTTGAACGGGCGCTGTGGCCGCATCAGGCGTCAATGCCGCCGAGACACAGGTACTTGATTTCGAGATACTCCTCGATGCCGTACTTCGAGCCTTCACGCCCGATACCCGACGATTTCACGCCCCCGAACGGTGCAATCTCATTCGAGATTATCCCGGCATTGATTCCGACCATCCCGTACTCCAGCGCCTCCGCCACCCGCCAGATACGCGCCAGATCCCTGCTATAAAAATAAGACGCAAGCCCGTACTCGGTATCGTTGGCCATATCGATGGCCTCCCGCTCGGTCTTGAAGCGGAACAGCGGCGCCAGAGGCCCGAATGTCTCTTCGCTCGCGACAGCCATCGATCGACTCACCCCGGTCAGCACAGTCGGCTGGAAGAATGTCCCGCCCAGTGAGTGCCGCGCACCCCCCGTCGTCACCTTCGCACCTTTGCCCAACGCATCGGCAATGTGCGTCTCGACCTTCCTGACCGCCGCCTCGTTGATCAGCGGCCCTTGCGCCACCCCGTCTTCGAGGCCGTTGCCAACCTTGAGCCCAGTCGTTACTGCCTCGGAAAACTTGCGCGCAAACTCATCATAGACGGCATCCTGCACCAGGAAGCGGTTGGCGCAGACACAGGTCTGTCCGCTATTACGATATTTCGAGGCGAGCGCACCCTCGACAGCCGCATCCACGTCGGCGTCATCGAATACGATAAACGGGGCGTTGCCACCGAGTTCCAGCGAGACTTTCTTGACTGTGCTGGCACACTGCTGCATCAGCAGCTTGCCGACCGCGGTCGATCCAGTGAAGCTGAGCTTGCGCACGATCGGGCTTGACGTCATCTCGCCGCCGATCGCCTTCGCATCACCTGTCACGACGTTGAGGACGCCAGCAGGAATGCCAGCGCGCTCAGCCAGTTCGCACAGTGCCAGCGCGGAGTACGGCGTCTCCAGCGCAGGCTTGATAACCATCGTGCAACCGGCCGCGAGCGCGGCGCCCGCCTTGCGCGTGATCATGGCGGCCGGAAAGTTCCATGGCGTGATCGCCACGCAGACACCGATCGGTTGCTTGATGACGATGATCCGCTTGTCCGCCTGGTGCTGCGGGATCACGTCGCCGTAGACACGCTTGGCCTCCTCGGCAAACCACTCGATGAACGACGCCGCGTACGCGACCTCGCCACGTGCCTCGGCCAGCGGCTTGCCCTGTTCCGTGGTCATGATCAGCGCCAGGTCATTTTGATTGGCCATGATCAGCTCGAACCAGGCACGCATTCTGTGCGCACGTTCTTTCGCGGTCAGTGCACGCCACTTGGGCAGCGCGGCTTCGGCCGCCACAAGCGCCCGACGTGTGTCGTCAGCACCGCAATTGGGGACAGTGCCGATCAACTCACCACTCGCCGGGTTGGTCACTGCCGCGGTCGCACCGTCCTGCGCGCCGGACCAAGCGCCATCCACATAACAGAGCTGTCGAAAAAGATTGCCATTGATCAGACCGCGCAACTTGTTGAACTCCCGTATTCGTTGATTCCGTCCGCCGGCGAAAAACCCCTGTCCGCCCGCCCCGATAACGGCCCACTTCATTCAGTCCGGCCGCTCGCCGGCACCGCGAACCCGCCATGGAACTCGGCAGCGTCGGCTTTTTTTGAGCCTAGCAGGGCTTAATTTTTTAAACAACCCGCCTTTGAATCGCACTTTGTTCTTGCGTCTCGTGGAGCGCAATTCCGGGGACGAGGAAATACCACACAATGATTATCTTTTAATAGCAGTCTCTTATATAAGGAGATACCGATCGCATGACGGGTATCGCGGCGAAGCGACAGACCCAATGACGCAAGAAACTTGACAAGACTGCTTAATATTTCAAACATTGTTCTCAACGACACCCGGGGTGGTGAACCATTCGCAGCAACCAGCAACCAGGGGGAACAGGTAACTTGGACGTCGGATCCCGCCTCAAGGCGGCTCGCCAGATGAAGGGGCTATCACAACGTTCACTTGCCCGATTGTCGGGGGTGAACAACGGCACGATATCGCTGATTGAGCAGAACAAAGTCAGCCCATCGGTCTCGTCGCTCAAGCGTCTGCTCAAGCCATGTTCCATGTCCCTGGGCGAGTTCTTCGACGATCAGACGTTCGAGAAGGAAAAGTTCTTTTTCCGCGCCGGGGAATTGACGGAGTTTCAATCGGGCGATGTCGTATTCCGCCAGATAAAGCCGAACATTCCGGGGCGGAAGATGCAGGTCATGCACGAGCGGTACCTGCCGAAGGGAGACACCGGGGAACGCATGCTCACCCACGCTGGCGAAGAGGCGGGCTTCGTGCTCAAGGGCACGGTAGAGGTCACCGTGGGCAACGAGACGGTCTCATTATCGGCTGGCGAGGCCTATTACTTCGACAGCAGCATCCCGCACCGCTTCCGCAACCAGGGAGATGAAGAATGCGAAATCGTCAGCGTCTGTACACCGCCCTCGTTCTGAACGGATAGCGGTACCCCCGTCTTTCGCCACTCTGATTGCGGAAGCACCGACAAACACACGAACAACTGCATCAGGGAAAGGCACATCCCGCTTCCCTGCTTCTGCGGATTCCGCAGCTGATGCAATCCGGTACCTGGATGAGCGCATTGAGGAAGAGTGAGTATGTCAAATCAAACAGTCACGACAACGTCGGACGCCGAGTATGCGTCTCTGGGCTTCTATCACAAGATCTCATACCTGCGTTCTGACACCTGGATCCGTCTCAGCCGTCTGGCCACCCGTATGCGCGAGGCGTCTACCGGCAGCGGCGACATCGAGACGCTGATGGAGGAGACGCGCAACACGATGACGATGCTGGAGCGCATCGAGGACTACACCGCCTTCCCGTCCAAGGACGACTTCCGGCTGTTGTGGCGCCTGCTCGACGACCGCGAATTCAGCCTGCTGGAACGTGCCATCAGCCGGATTTCTCGCGCGCTTTCCAGTGACGTGTACCGCAATCGCCCGATTCACATCAGTCGCGGCCAGATCGACGGCGAGGAGAAAGACCAGGAACAGGAGGTCCTGGAGCTGCACCTCGATACCACGATGAGCCAGACGCAGCCGTATTTCGAACTGCTGGTCGTAGACGACCTCACCCCGAAGGAAGAAGCCGTCATCCGCAGTTCGTTCCGCAGTGTGCAACGACCGGAAGACCAGTTCGTATACGACGTCATCGTGGTACCGAGTTTTGAAGACGCAGTAGCGGCCGTGCTGATCAACCCAAACATCCAGGCCTGCATCATCCGCTCCGGTTTCCGTTACAAGTCGAAGCGCAACTTCGGCATGTTCCAGCGCTACCTGGGCGGACTGAAAAAGCTTGATCTGGCGCTGACCACATCAACGGACATGAGCATGATCCTGGGCAATATTCTGGCCGATTTGCGACCAGAGATTGACCTCTATCTGATCACCAACATGGCCGTCGAAACCTATGCGGTACAGGATACCGGGTCGTTCCGCCGGATCTTTTATCGTGAAACCGACTATGTCGAACGCCACCTGAACATCATCCGCGGTATCTTCAAGCGCTTCGAGACACCCTTCTTCTCGGCGCTGAAGAAATACAGCCGGCAACCCACCGGGGTATTCCACGCAATGCCCATCTCGCGCGCCAAGTCATTGATCAGTTCACACTGGATCAGGGACATGCTCGAGTTCTACGGCCTGAATATCTTCATGGCGGAGACATCGGCCACGTCCGGCGGACTCGACTCCCTGCTACAGCCATCCGGCCCTTTGAAGAAGGCCCAGGAACTGGCCGCACGCGCATTCGGCGCACGCAATACCTTCTTCGTCACCAATGGCACATCTACGGCCAACAAGATCGTGGTGCAGGCACTGGTCAATCCGGGTGACATCGTCCTCGTCGACCGTGACTGCCACAAGTCACATCACTACGGCATGGTGTTGGCTGGCGCCGAGGTCGCCTATCTCGACGCCTATCCCCTGCATGACTATTCGATGTATGGCGGCGTACCCCTGCGCGAGATCAAGCGTCTGCTGCTGAAATACAAGGCCAGCAACCGCCTGCACAAAGTGAAAATGCTGTTGCTCACCAACTGCACGTTCGACGGCATCGTCTACGATGTCGAGCGCGTGATGGAAGAGTGCCTGGCAATCAAGCCTGACCTCGTCTTTCTATGGGACGAGGCATGGTTCGCGTTCGCTGCGTTCAATCCGGTATATCGAACACGCACCGGCATGCGCGCCGCGCGCAAACTGCGCAACCGCTACCGATCCGATGACTACCGAAAAGAATACAAAGCCTATCTGAAGCAGGTGGAGAATCTTGATCCCGGTGATATTGACGCCTGGGCGAACCTGCGACTCATGCCTGATCCCGATCAGGTTCGGGTGCGCGTGTATGCCACCCAGTCCACACACAAGACACTGACATCACTGCGCCAGGGATCGATGATCCATGTCTACGATCAGGACTTCCGGCAGAAGGCCGAGGCCCCGTTTCACGAAGCCTACATGACCCACACGTCCACCTCGCCGAACTACCAGATTCTCGCTTCACTGGACATCGGCCGCCGTCAGGTCGAACTCGAAGGCTACGAGATGGTGAACAAGCAGGTCGAATTGGCGCTGGTCTTGCGTGAGCAGATCAAGAACCAGCCCCTGCTCAAGAAATACTTCAGTATCTTGAGCACCAAACAGCTGATTCCGGAAGAGTTCCGTCAATCCGGCATAGAGAGCTATTACGACCCTGAGCTGGGCTGGTGTCGCATGGAGGATGCATGGATCTACGAGCGTGACGAGTTTGTCATCGATCCGTCCCGCGTGACCCTGTTTATCGGTCGAACCGGCATCGATGGTGACACGTTCAAGAACGAGCACCTGATGGACAAGTACGGTATCCAGATCAACAAGACATCACGCAACACCGTGTTGTTCATGACCAACATCGGCACCTCTCGCAGCTCGATCGCTTACCTAATCGAGGGTCTGATGAGCATCGCCCGCGAACTTGAGTGGCAACGCGAAGAGAACAGCTCGGCAGAAAACCGCTTGATGAACCGGCGCATCAACTCGTTGACCAACGACCTCCCGCCCCTACCCGACTTCAGCCATTTCCATCCGTCGTTCCATCGTTCGATCTCAGGCGACACGCCCGAAGGCGACATCCGGACCGCCTATTTCATGGGTCAGAACGACAGCCTGTGCGAACACCTTCGGATCGACAACAACGAGATGCAGCGGCAGATGAACGATGGCCGCGTCATGGTCTCGACGACCTTTGTCATTCCGTACCCGCCCGGCTTCCCCATCCTGGTGCCCGGCCAGGTAATCAGTCAGGACATTCTTGCGTTCATGCTGGCACTGGACGTAAAGGAAATACACGGCTACCGCCCGGCATTGGGGCTGTCCGTCTTCACCGAGGAATCCTTGCGGGAAGTGAAAAACGCACCATCAGTCAGCGCAATCACCGAGATCGTCGAGGTTGAACAGGCGCAGCCGGAAGCAGTGAAGGACGCTGCAAAACACCCGCCGGCCGGTGGCGATTCGAAAGCGAAGAAGACTGCCGCATCCAGGAAGAAGGCGCCAAAACCCAACGTGGACAAGTCCGCCTGAGCGGATGCCGGTTGCCACGATGACAATCAGATCAATATGGGAACAGCTGGTCCGATGGATCTCCACGCTGGATCCCTGGCCGGCACCCGGGCCGGACCGGGAGAACCCAATCCTCCACACTCAAGACAAGGGGCACACGCAAATGAAAAGAACACTGACGGGAATTTCAGACATCCGCCGCTTCTTTCACCGGAATGAACGGCCGATCTTTTTCATCAGCGCGACTAACTTCAACCTGCTGGGGATGGATGAGTGGGTCAAGAATTTTCATTACATCTGCTACGTCGACTGCTATGACGGTGCCCATCCAAACGTGTTCGTGCCGCCGGAAATCGCACATGCGGAGTTCGAAAGCATCGAGGACATCAACAACTACCTGCTGGAGCACAAACAGGTCATCGACTACATCAAGAGCTTCGGCCCCAACCCGGTGGCCGTGTTTCTGATGTTCGATGAACGCACCGAGGAGCTGTGCCGCGAACTCGGCATCGAGATCTGGTTTCCATCGGCGAGTCTGCGTTCGCGCTGTGACAACAAAATGGAGACGGTACGTATCGGCAACAAGGCCGGTGTGCCGAGCGCACCGAATGCGCTGTCCAAGGTCGAGAGCTACGCGCACCTCAAGCAGATCTGCGCAGAAAATGGCCTGGGCGATGACGTGGTGATCCAGACCGCTTTTGGCGATTCCGGCCATACCACCTTCTTCATCGCCAGCGAGCAGGACTGGGACAAGCATGCAGATGAAATCACGCCCGACCCGGAGGTCAAAATCATGAAGCGCCTCAACTGCCGGGGCGCGACGCTGGAGGCCTGTACGACCAAGCAAGGCACGATCGTCGGCCCGCTGCTGACGGAAGTGGTCGGCGCAAAAGAACTGACACCGTACCGTGGCGGCTGGTGCGGCAACGAGATATTCCCGGGCGCTTTCACCCAGGATATCCGCGACAAGGCGAGAGACTACACCTTCCAGTTCGGTGAACAGCTACGCAAGGAGGGTTACCGTGGTTACTTCGATCTCGACTACCTGATCGATACGGACACCGGTGAGATCTATCTGGGTGAACTCAACCCACGGGTGACCGGCGCCAGCTCCATGACCAATCACGCAGCATTCGCGCACGCCGACGCGCCGTTGTTCCTGTTCCATCTGCTGGAGTTCTCGGGCGCCCAGTTCGAGTTCGACGTCGAGGACCTGAACGCCCGCTGGTCGGATCCCGAGTACATCGACAGTTGGTGCCAACTGGTCATCAAACACACGAATGACTCGGTTGATGTCGTCACCGATGCCCCGCCGACCGGGATCTGGAAGATGGAACCCGATGGTAACGTCACGTACAACCGGTTCGACTACCACCGCCGCGCGGTGAGCAGCGAGCAGGAGGCATTCTTCCTGCGTATCACGGGACCGGACGATTACCGCTATGAAGGCGCCGATCTTGGCATCCTGATCCTGCGCGGCCGCTCGATGACCAACGAGTTCGTCCTGAACGATCGCGCGCGCAGCTGGATCAAAGGCATTCTTGCCAGTTACCAGGGCAAGCCGCTGGCCGCGCCCGAGATCGCGCCCGAGGCCGGCGCGTTCAAGATCATGTAGGCGAACCACACCGGTCCGGCTTGTGCCTGCTCGTCAGCGTCGCAAGCCTGATGCGGCGCATCGCGCCTGCCTCGACCGGTGAGATGCAGCACCAGCGCATGGAAAGAACGATATACGCGATCGCCGAGCCGCTGCCCGGGACCAAGTGGGCAACGCTGTTCCGCTATCACTGGCAAGCCTATCGACGTTGGTTCCTCAGCGAAGGAGCCACCGAACGCCAGCTCTATCTGAGCTCGCGCAGAGCCCTGCAACAGCACATGCCGGAACTGATACCCACCTATGAAAGCCTGCTGGAGCTCTCCGGCGGCGGCGATCTGGCGGCGCGCTTCCTCAGCCTTTACTGTCCACCCGCCTACATGCGGGGCTGTTCCCAGGCAGTATGGACCGGGACACCGCCCATCCTGATACGCAACTACGATTACAGCCCACGGTTGTTCGAGGGCACTGTGTTGAGAACGTGCTGGAACGGCCGCGTGGTGGCCGGTACAGGCGATTGTCTATGGGGTCTGGTGGATGGCATGAACGAAGACGGCCTGGCCGTCTCGCTGAGCTTTGGCGGACGCCGCGCCGTCGGCAAGGGCTTTGGCGTACCACTGCTGCTGCGTTACGTGCTCGAATTCTGTTCAACGACCAGAGATGCGGTGGAGGCGCTGTGCCGGATCCCCACGCATATGTCGTACAACGTGACCGTGCTGGACCGGCAGGGGATCTTCAAGACCGTCTTCATCGCCCCCGATCGCAAACCACTTGTCCAGGACCTGGCGATGACGACCAACCATCAGCACAGTATCGAATGGCATCAGCATGCACGGGCATCGGCGACGCTCGAACGCGAGCGCGCATTGCAACGCCATCTCGAAGTCTACGCCGACGATTCCTACCGTCTGGTACGGGCGTTCCTGCGTGCACCACTGCATTCGACAGCCTACCGCAGGGGCTTCGGTACGCTGTACACCGTGGTCTACAACCCCAGCACCCTGGCATTCGAATACCTGTGGCCGAATGACAGCTGGAGTTTTTCGTTGCCTCAGTTCGTTGAAGGCACCCGTACAGTGGACTTTCCACTTGTCCCGGACTCGATAGAACTACTGCATTGACACGACACCTGCGTCAATCGCCGACGAAACCGGCAATGCTCGCCGGTGGAACCTCGGAAACCTCATCGTCAACAGGCACGTGTTCAGTGAGACCTGCACGTGAACCACGATGTGGTTTGGTCAAGGGACCAAGACTTTGCAGATACGTCTCTGATCCCGGGATACGCTGGTAAACCGGAAAGTCGACAGGGCGGTCGCGAAAACTCTTCAGCGGCTGACCAAGGCTGCGTATCCCGACCTCACGTTCGCGCCGGACACGACTGAGATTGATCTCGACCGGGATCATCTCCTCGCCGCCGCCCGCCTGGTGTATGACGTAACCCGCAGGACCGACGATGATCGACGACCCCACGCCACCGTCACCAACACCGTTGATGTCGAAAAAGTAACATTGGTTGGTCACTGCGGTCGCACGGGCAATCGACAGTTCCACGTCGCGATCAATGGTATCCGTCATGGTCGGGTGGAGAATGACCTCGGCACCCATTGAAACCAGCGTCCGCGACGTCTCCGGAAACCACATGTCGTAGCAGATCGAGACCCCGAAGCGCCCCACTTCGGGGACGTCGAACACCAGGAAATCCTCGCCTTGAGCAACATGGTTTTCATAAGGTTGGAACGGAAACATCTTGCGATACCGGCCCACCACATTCCCACTGGGGTCGATCACCGAGGCCGTGTTGTAAACGAGATCGCCTGCGAGTTCGAACATCGAACCCGGCAGCAGCCAGATGCGGTGTTTCGCTGCCATGTCGCGGAATGCATCTTCCGCCGGGCCGGGCAGAGGCTGCGCGTGCCCAGGCAGAGGCCCGAAAGGCGCAAGTTCACTGAACATCACCATCTGTACCCAGGGGAAACGGGCCATCAGGATGTCGAGTCGGTGAGACATCGCCAGGATATTGTCCTGTAGCGCAGAGATACGCATCTGGATGCCGGCAATTGCAAATGGGGTCATGGACTGTCTCCTCGACGGCGCGCACCGTTCTCGAAAATCACGCTCACGGTCGGCTTAACCGGACCGACCGGGCGATGAACCTCAACCTGCGGGCTGGCGCCACGTGTAATGCAGATTTACCTTTGACCGATACTACGCTGTTTCGGTGCCCACCGCTGTGCACAATGACCCGGTCACAGCGTCATCAGGGACGTTCCAGGGAGCCATGCAAAGTCAGCTGCGGGAACGGGATTTCCCAGCCGTTTTCACTGCATGCGTCGGTGCAGTAACGTTGAAGGGCACGGCGCAGGCGGTTGTACAGATCACCCACCTCACCCTTGAAGTCGGCGATCACCGCCAGCTCAAGCGACGACTCGGCAGCACGATTGAACTCGACCCGCAGATTGACCAATTGCTCCCCGTACCCTTCGGCCTGCAGCCGCGACAAGACGTAATCGTGCAGCGTGGTGACCACGGACGTCGTGGCCTCTTTCTGCAGGGCGTAACTGATACCGAAAATCTCCTTGAGGCGGAAACTCACTGCCAGGTTGCGTGGTGAATTCGCCAGGAAATCCCCGGTGAGGTAGGTGAGTTTCGCTCCTCCCCGCTCCACCAGTTGCACCAGTTCGGGCGAAATGCCGGTCACCTTGCCACGAACCCCGTCGTTCAGGATCACCCAGTCCCCTTTGCGACACGGAAACCACGGTTCGTCAGACCTGCACGGGCGTGACTTGAGCTTGGCCATTTCCTGGATATGCAGACGCTGACTGAGTTCAGCGACCGGGTTGCTGAGCGTACAGAAGAAATTGATCTCCTCGACCAGCCAGGGAATGCCATCGAGATAAAGGCGCTCGCCCTCACGTACCGCACCGATATTGAGGAAGATCTGCATCTGGTGCCAATACTTCGGGAGCGTGTGACGCAGCGTCAGCACAGCCCCAATCAGCAACAACAGGCCAAGGCTGAACAGCACCCAGTCCTCGACCAGGTAGAAAACGATCATCGGACCGATCACGATCAGCACAAAAGTCACGGTACGGTGGAGCAACTCCACCAGGCGTACACGGAAACTGCGATGGCGGCTCCGGAACCCTGGAAAGTAACGCTGCAGCATCGAGAAACTCAGACGTGACAGCAAGACCACCGCAAGGATGACCAGCAGCGCCTCGATGATATAGAGCCCGCGCTTTTGGAAGAACGACTTGAGGTAACTCTGTGAGGCCTCGGCGATCGAGGTCTCCGAAGCAACCAGCTTGGACAGCTGCAACTCGGCCGCCTGCAGTTCGCTGCTCATGAAGGCCAGCTGTCTCGTCCAGTTGGCCAACACCGCAGCAACGGCTTCATTCATCGCAGGGTCATCGCCCTGTTGGGCGAGTTTCTCGAGGTTGCCGATAGCCTGCCTGATGATCGGCAGCCGTTCTTCGTAGTATGCGATCTTCTCCTTCTGCTCGGCCTTTTGCCTGACGTGGGCAGTCATCTCCTTCATTTCATCGATAGCGGGGCGCAACAGCGCAAAGATCTCTTTCTGAAAGTCGAACGCTTCGGCGGCTTCGGTGCGCAGCTTGCTCGCATCGACACCGGTGGCGACGCTCTCGAAATTCCGGCTGACGGTCTGAAGATCCGCCTCCGCCTTCTCCAGCTCTTTGACCAGCACGGCCCGCTCTGCGTCCGACTGGGCTTGCGCCAATCGTGTCCTGATTTCCCTGACGTCGCTCTGCAACCCGGCACGCAGGCTGATGATGCCGGACAGCGTGGTCAACGTCTCGGCGACGATCTGGTCCGACTTTTCGTTGGCCGCCACGACAGCGGGCACCGAAAACAAGGTCAGCGACCACAACAGAAGGACCAAAGCGGATAGATGGTTCCGCCCCACCAGACTACAAGTCATTTCCCGACAACTCCTTGTTCGTGTTTCTGTGAGTTCCTGTGCCTGCTGCCCGTGGGCGTCGCCGCGCCGCGGCAACCATGAAGCAAGACTTCGTCTAAGGGCGCATTGGGCTGGACTTGGGCAAACCGAATCCCCGAGGCGATAACCCGGTGCTCAGGCCTGGGCGGTCACCACGCGGTTGCGGCCCTGCGCCTTGGCGGCGTACAGCGCCTCATCGGCGCGTTTCAGGCAGGCATCCAGGTCTTCACCGCTGCGATGCTGCGCAACACCGAAACTGCCGGTGACCGTAAGCCGCTGCGCCGCCAGGTCGATCGTCGCCTTGGCCAGCTGGCTGCACAGCCGCTCGGCGAGACTGGCTGCCGCCCCCACGGTGGTCTGCGGCAGCAACAACAGGAACTCCTCACCGCCCCAACGGGCCAATTCGTCGGTCTCACGCAGGCCAAGGCGCATCTCCTCGACGATCCTTAGCAGCACCTGGTCACCGGCGTCGTGCCCATGGCAATCGTTGACCTGCTTGAAGTGATCGACGTCCATCAAAATGACACAGAAGTCCCCTCCTGCCAGGCCTGGCCTGCCGGCCAACTGCTCCAGCCGCCGCGTCATGGCCCGACGGTTCAGCACGCCGGTCAGATAGTCGGTGCGCGAGGCCGCTTCGAGGCGCTGTTCCACCCGCCGCCGCTCGGCAATCTCCTCCAGCAGGCTGTCGTTGGCGCGCACCAGCTCGACCGTGCGATCGTCTACACGCTTTTCGAGTTCGTCCCGCGCATGTTGCAGTGACTGCTGGTTGACGGCCAATTGCGACGCCATGAAATCGAACGACGTCGACAGCTGGTCCAATTCATCGCCGGCGACCACCGGAACCGCCGTTGCGTCGATTGGCGTCACCGCGGTAAAGCGCTGCGACAGGTTACGGATGCGCCGGGTAAAGCTGCGCGACAGCAGGCTACTGAAGATCGCGGCGAGCAACAGGGAGAACGTCAGGGACAGCAGGCCGGCCAGGCGGATCTGCTCGAACTTGTCCTGTACCTTGTCGGCGTACATATCGATACCCACCAGGTACTGTCCGACACCGGATTTCAATGGCGAATAACCCGACAGGAAGTAGCCCCAGCGATCACGGGTGATCGCCTTGTCGACTGACGGCCGAACGAACCCTTCCAGCATGGCCGGTATGCGGTGCGGGTACTCCTCGCCCGCCACGGCAGGCTGGTCAGCATCCGAATCCAACACGAAGCTGACGCGTTCACCTTCCTTGCGCATCACATAGATGAACGCGATATCCGGGTTGGCGTTGGCGAAGGCGCGCAGGCTCTCGATGTACCGGCGGTACACCGGTGTCGCCATATCGCCCGCTTCGCGGATCTGGTCCAGGTCCGCGATATCGAGCCCCTGGCTGATCAGGGCCGCGCTGTTCTGCAGGCGTGATCGCAACGCCTGCATCAGGTTGTCGATGGCGCTGAAGTAGAAATAACTTCCTACGCTGCCCGAAACCAGGACAATGGCCGCAAAATGGCTGAGGAACAGTTTGCTGAAGATGGACAGGCGCATAGAGGCCGAAGCATAACGGAGCGCCGGCGCAGCTGCCAAAGAGTACTTTGCCCGAAGACGCCTGCCGGCTACCTCTCCCGCCGCTCAAACCCATCCCGATCAAAGAGAAGACACCCCGGCCGGATCTGATATCGATATCCCTGATATCACGCCGCGAAAAGTTTCGTTTTACCGTGGCCTTCTCGCCCGTCTATCTTGTCGGCGTGGACAATTGACTCGGGAGGATTCGATGCCGACAGCCGATCCAATACGCCGCGACAGCGAGGGCTACTTGTTCGATCCGGAGCAATGGAGCGAGACAGTGGCCGAAGCGATGGCGCGCGAGGCGGACCTGACCCTAAGCGACGACCACTGGAACGTCCTGCGTTTCATGCGGCGCCACCTCGCGAGTGAGGGTGTCGCGCCGGACGTGCGTCACGTCGTGGACTTTCTGGTTGCACAGGGCGAACTCGACAAGAAGCGCGCAAAAGAGCATCTCTTCAAGCTCTTCCCCTATGGCTATATGCAGCAGGCCTGCAAGATTGCGGGATTTCAGCGACCACGTGCATGGAGTACCGGTTGACGGCCGACCGAGGGCCCTGCAGACAACACTTTCAGGTATCCAGGAGTGCAATCCCGGTTTCACCGGTCGCACGATCGATGGTCAGTTGGACGACGCAGTACTCGCTATGCGGTTCAACCGGTGTCGGATCATTGTTGCAGCAAGACCCGGCGTTGATACCCGCGAAAAACAGACCGACCCGCACCACGATGGCGTCCTCGTGCTCGTCGACGCCATTAATCATGACGGTTGGCGGCTCGTCGAGTACATAGTTGCCCGAGCACAGCGCTTGCTGCAGCGGCCATTGCTCAGCGTCCAGGGACCCGAGTTCCGCTTTCAGTTCGTCGCCGAAATCGGGCGTTCCCCAAGCCTGGATTGATCGTGGCAGTTTCACTATCTGTTCTCCCTGTCGGTCCACCGAAACTCAGCCTCCACGCCTGGGAAATGGAATGATTGTCTCGAGTCGATCATCGATCACTTGACCGTGCTGCAGATCCTCGGTGTACACGACGTGGCAACCTGCCAGCTGTGCCGAAGCGAGAATCATCGCATTGTAAATCGCAAAGCCGTGTCGCTCGGCCAACGCCAGACCGGTCTCATGCGTCTCCAGCCCCAATGTTTCCACGCGACATAGCACGCGAATCGTCGTCAATACCTCGCGTATCTCGGCCCACGACATTCCAAGTTTTCGACGTGCAACCGATGAAAATTCATTGAGTACCTGGACGCTGATGACGCCATCTTCCGCAACGAGGGCTTCCGCACAATCGCCTTTTGATACATCGGCAGAAACAGGTACAGCAGACGGCGTTCTCCGCTGCCTGCGGCAGCTCCGTCGAACCGCCATTTGGAAATCGAGGGTTCGAATCGTTCACCCGGAGCAGCGAACGAAAAAGGCCCCACGCGGGGACCTTTTATATTTGGCGGAGAGAGAGGGATTACTCGCGCTGCGCGCTCGCCCTTCGGGCCGCCGTCGCCTGGCGACGGCGTTCTCCGCTGCCTGCGGCAGCTCCGTCGAACCGCCATTTGGAAATCGAGGGTTCGAATCGTTCACCCGGAGCAGCGAACGAAAAAGGCCCCACGCGGGGACCTTTTATATTTGGCGGAGAGAGAGGGATTACTCGCGCTGCGCGCTCGCCCTTCGGGCCGCCGTCGCCTGGCGACGGCGTTCTCCGCTGCCTGCGGCAGCTCCGTCGAACCGCCATTTGGAAATCGAGGGTTCGAATCGTTCACCCGGAGCAGCGAACGAAAAAGGCCCCACGCGGGGACATTTTATATTTGGCGGAGAGAGAGGGATTCGAACCCTCGATACGCGATTAACGTATACACACTTTCCAGGCGTGCTCCTTCAACCACTCGGACATCTCTCCAAATCCGCTCTCCGCCCAGCGGGCGAAAAACGAAGCGCGCAAGCGTAAACCAGACGACGGGCGGACGCAATGCCCTGCCCTATGCCCGGACGAGGGGATCACAGATGGTGGCTGAGATGGGCCCTGGGGGCGTTCGCCATCAGGTCACGGAACACCTCACCGTGCAAATGAATCAGGTGTTCATGGTCACCGGATTCGAAGTACACCTCTGGTTGGTGCAACAGGGCGGGTTCGATCACCACGTCGATCCCGTATGGCTCACCGACCGCCGGGATTGCCCCGCGTTCACAATCGGAAAACGCCGCCTCGATCTCATCCTCCGGCAGCATCTCCAGGTTGCGCGACAACACCTGGTTGATCCGATCGAGTTCGAGGCGATGGGTTGCCGGAATCACTGCAAGCAGGTAACTGTGTTCGTCACCCAGCAGGACCGGCTTGGCGACCTGATCACCTGGAACATGTGCGGCCTCGGCCGCGCGCATCGCGGAGTCCGTATGTGGATGCTCGACGACTTCGTAAGTTATGCCTCGGCTCTCCAGGTACTCCCGGAGTGTCGCTGCAATACCCATGGCTTGATCCTCCAGACGCTTGAACACACCCATGCGGCCGGTCCGCTCGTTTCACCGAGAGCCAGGCCCTGACCCAGGGACAACGGGGCTGAACCGCTGCTATGAAGTATAGTCAGCGTTCAAAACAGCAAGGGACCAGATCGCGGGATGAAAAAGAACGCCAAGCGTCGCAGAAAATCCACCCCCAGCCAGGCCGCACTGGCCGACCGTCACGAACTCTACGAACATTCGGTGCAGTGTGCCGAGGCCGAGATCGATTTCGTCGATAAGACTTTCAAGCAGTTGCGCAAGCGCAAGGCGCAGGTCCTGCGCGAAGACTTCTGCGGTACCGCCAATGTGTGCTGCGAGTGGGTCAGGCGCGGTAAGAGGCGGCAGGCTATCGGCATCGACCTCGACGGCGAGGTTCTCGACTGGGGACGCACGCACAATCTGGCGAAACTGGACGACAGGCAGCGACAACGCATCACGCTACTGCAGGAAAACGTCCTCGAGGCTGTGACCGAGCCACCGGACATCATCTCGGCGATGAATTTCAGTTACTGGCTGCTGCAGGATCGCAAGCTGCTCAAGCAGTACTTCGAGAGTGTATGGCGTGCGCTCAAAGACGACGGCATCTTCTTCCTCGATGCCTATGGCGGCTACGACAGCCACAAGGAGATCATCGAGGAACGCGAGATCGATGACGGTGACCAGGGCTTCACCTATATCTGGGAGCAGGCGGCATTCGACCCGGTTACCCACGCGATGAGCTGCAACATCCATTTCGCTTTCCCCGACGGGTCTGAAATGCGCAACGCCTTCAGCTATCACTGGCGCCTGTGGACCCTGCCCGAGGTCCGCGACCTGCTCCAGGAATGCGGTTTCCGCCGCATCACCGTGTATTGCCAGGGCTGGGACAAAAAAGGTGAGCCGGACGGCGACTTCAAGCCGGCGAGCAGGGCCGATCCGGACGCCGGCTGGATTGCCTATCTCACGGCGGAGAAATGAAAAAGCGCGGGTACAGGCCCGCGCTTTTTCGGCCCGTGCCGATCTGGCGCGATTTTATTTGAAGAGGCCCTTCAGGGCGCCGCCAAGTTCTTTCGAGGCCTTCTCTTCGACCTTCTTGCGCACTTCCTCTTTCTTCTCTTCGAGTTGTGCCTTGGTCTTGGCACTGAGCGCGGCCTCCAGATCGGGACGATAGCTGGGGTTGCTCAGCGAGCCGGTCACACGCACCGGAATCGGCACACCCGAGAGCTGGTCCCTGCTCTTGCCGCCCTGCCCTTCGAGTGACCCGACCAGTTCGGTGGTGATCAGGTAGTCGATCGTATCCTTGCGCAGATCGACATCGCCCTTGCCGTCGATACGCAGCAGCGGCGATTTCGCCGCCAGGTCACGATTGCTCACAAGGCCATCGGTCATGGTCAGCGAACCGGTAAGCTCGGTGAAATCCGTCTGCCCCGGCGTACCGGTGTCCTGCTTGCCGCCGCCCAGGCCAAGTGCACCACTGCCGTCACGGATCAATTGGGCGATGTTCACACCCTTGAGCGCGCCATCGGTGAATGCAAAACGCGAGGTGCCGTTCAGGCTGCGGCGGATCTGCTTTTCCTGCAGGCCAACGATACTGACGTCGGCATGCAGCTCGCCGCGCCCACTCAGCCGGTCCTCGTCCGCGACGTCCTTGAGCAACGGCCCGATCTGGATACCTGTGAGTTGATTGCGCAACTTCACCTTCGGTCGCTTGCCGCTGGCATTGAGCTCCAGGCTGCCGCCGAATTTGCCGTCGTACAGGTTGGCCGCCATCGGATCGACACTCAGCACACCCTTCTTCGACACCACCTTGGCGCTCACGTTGCTCATTTTCGCTTTGCTGATCGTGAGCTTGCCGATCTTGAATTCGCCGATCAGATCGAGCGTGCGCAGCGCGGCAAACGGGTCACCCGCCGCCGCATCTGCGGGCTTGTCTTTGCCCGCTGCTTCGTCAGGCGCATCTGTCGCCGGTGGCATATAGCGGTCGAGGTCAATCTGGTCGAGCTCCAGCTTGGTACGGATGGTCGGGCCGGTCAGGCTCGGCAGATGTACATGGCCATTCAGGACCGATTCGTCGAGGCGGACCTGCAGTGGATCGAGTTTGAGCGCACCGTCAGCGAATGCGATCCCGACGTCACCGCTCAGCCGCGTCAGCGCGGCAGGATCCGTGGTTTCGATCGCGCTGGCGAACATCGAGGCCAGGGTCTTCGGATTGGTCTCGGCAATACTCAAACGGCCCTTGAGCGCCGGCTTGGTGTGCAGGGCACTGACCGCCAGTTCGCCCTTGGCCGCCATCGCCGGTCCACTGATCTCCAGTTTGTCGAGTCGCAGTGTCTCGGCCTTGGTGTCGGCCTCGATATCGGTCTTCAGCGTCAACTTGGCGCCACCCTGCGGCAGCCCCTCGCCTTTGGCGTCGAGCTTGAGGACCAGCCCGGCAACACGGAACACGCTGAGTTCGTTGTTGCTGGACACGCTGGCCTCGAGGTCGGCCTGCAGGGTCATTTTGGGCTTGCTGCTGCTGAAGGTCACACCGGCCTCGACCGGGACAGTGGCGCCAGGTGCCAATGCACCGGTGACCACACGCACGCCATCCAGCACGTACTTTTCACCGGCCTGGCGATCGTCCCACGATACCCGCGCATCCTCGATCTGAATCCCCTGTACGCTCAGCGACACCGGTGCCGCGTCATCCTTGCCCGAGGGTGCGGACGCCGCGGGCTTCTCCTCGTCGGCCTTGGCCAGATCGTCCCAGTTGGTCTTGCCCTTGGCGTCCTTTTCCAGGTTCAGGCGCAGGCCCTTGAGTACCAGGGTATCGACTTCGACCCGGCGACTGAGCAGCGGCATCAGCTTGACCTTGAGTCCGAGCTGGTCAATTTCGGCGAACGGCTGCTTGGCGAAGCCGGCCGCATTGCCGACCTTCACACCGCCGGTCTCGAGTCCGAGCCAGGGAAACACCGACAGGCGCAGGTCCTGTTCGATTGCCAGATCGCGCCCGAGCGATTCCTTGGCCTTGGCGACGATCTGCGGTTTGTAGTCATTGGGGTCGATGACCATCGGCAGCACGACGATCGCGGCCACGACCAGCAGCACCAGCACCAGGATCAGTCCGAACAACCATTTCAGAAGAGAACCCATAGCTCAATCCTTAATTGGGCGGAAATCGAATGCACATTGCACCACACCCGTACTCAGAGATCACCCCGCACAGGTGGCAGTGTTGTCATACCTGAAGTATTGGCTTTACCTGCCAAATACCGTCTTCAACAGGTCCGTCGAGCGGGCCAGCGGGTTCTGCCGGATCGCCTTCTCTTCGGCGGCCAGCTTGAGGAACAGCCCGTCCAGCGCCTTGTCCGCCACATAACTGTCGAGGTCAAGCGAGTCCGTCTTGACAAGACCGCCCAGGCTACCCAGACCGCCCATGCCACCAATCGCACCGTCCGCCTGGGTCTTGAGCGACTTGTACGCGGCCGTCGCACCGGCACTGTCGGTAGCGCGCGAGACGATCGGCAGAACCGCCTTGCGCATTGAGCCGCCGGCACGCTTGCGCAGGAACTGCGTGGCGGCATCGTCTCCACCACCGAGGATGCCGCGTACGTCATCGAGTGTCATGTTGCTCACCGTGTCCTTGACGATTTCCAGCGTCTCGGGGATCGCCTCTTCGGCCGCACGGTTCATCGTGGTCTCCAGGGCATCGACGTATTCGCCCTGTCCGGCGGCGCGCAGCCCCTTGGCCGCACTGCCCAGCACACCGGGCAGCGGGATGCGCACACTGGCATCGTTGAGGAATCCGCCGTTACGCCCCAGCACGCCGACGGCGCGTTCGGCGCCCACGCTCAACGCCTCTTTCAACCCGGCATTGATCTGGCTGTCGCTCAGCGACCCACCTGCCCGGCCCGCGGTCGTGGCACTCGGGCTGTTGAGCAGGCCACCGGCCGACTTCATCAGATCGTCGAAACCTGCGTGCGCGATACCGGCAACGACGACCGATGCGGCCAACAGGCCGCTGGAGAAACGATTCGATTTCATGATGCACCACCCGTAGAGATAACCTCAGGCGGCATTGGTAACACGAATCCGTGTGGCCGACCAACTTTGACGGCCGACCGTGGATGCGGTGAACAAAGGGGCTGATCAGGCGGTATCGCGCTGCCCGTGCAGGCGCACAATCAGCTCAGCTTCACTCTCACTCAGTTCGAGCTCCTGCACCAGCCGATGCGCGCCGGCACCCTGCTGCACCAGACGGATGGCGTGGCCGTAGGGCTGTTCGTCGACCTGCTGGATCTCGTAGGTCTCCTGGCGTTCGGAGAGGACCTTTTCACGCTGCGCCAACTGGCGCATCCGCCGGTCGACGCCGACCGCGCCCGCTGTCAGCCCGCTGATGCTCTGACGCACCATCTCGAGTTGCTGCTGCAGACCGGCGCTGTGGTCACGCGCCTCGCGCAGGCGGCGGTTGAGTATCGCGATCGCAACCCACGCCACCAGCGCAAGCACGGTCGCCGTCAGGGCCGCCAACAGTGAGAGATCGAGGTCAGACATATTCGTCCACCTGGTGTGGCTGATCGTCGTCCGGGCGCTGTTCGTCGCGCTTTTGCCGGTCGGATTTCTCCGGCGGCCGACGCGGGCGCTTGCGCCGACCCGCATCACGCGCGCGGTTCAGCGGCGAGATGCTGCCGATATTGCCCGGTTGTTTGATCTCGTCTGCCATCGCCGCGGTGTCAGAATACGGCCATCTCTGACCATTCTTCGTCGGTCAGGAGCTTGTTCAGATCGACGACGATCAGCAGATCCTCGTCGCGGCTGGCGACACCCTGGATATAGCGTGAGCTCTCGTCATTGCCAATATTGGGTGCCGAATCGATCTCCGACTGGCGCAGCTCCACCACCTCGGCGACGCTGTCCACCAGGATCCCGACGACCTGCTGATCGGATTCAATGATCACGATCCGACTGGCATCGTCACGTTCGGTGGTCGGCAGTCCGAAGCGGGTACGCGTGTCGATGACAGTCACGACGTTGCCGCGCAGGTTGATGATCCCCAGTACATAACCGGGGGCACCGGGCACCGGTGCGATCTCGCTGACCCGCAGCACCTCCTGCACCTGCATCACGTTGATGCCATACGACTCATCCTTCAACCGGAAGGTCACCAGCTGGATGACCGGGTCGCTCGCTGCGCTCTCTGCCGCCGATTTGTTCATCTTTCCATCTCCGCTTGCGCCGTCGGCGAGATGTCAAAACATCGCCACCGAGCACCGTTTAAGAAAATTGCTTGCACTATCCGTGCCTAATTCCGTTTGCGACCACGTCCGGATCGAGCAGCACGCACATCTGTGCCACCAGCAACCCAAGCAGCCAGGCGCGCTGCTGTCGCCTCCTGCTCCAACGCATATCGTCTTTGCCGACCAGCACAGCATCCTCGATGCCATCGCAAACCAGCGCCTGCCCCCCATCGCCGAACACCAGCATGTAACGTGCACTTTCACACTGCGCCGCCACGCCGATCAGCACCCCGAGATCCGCCAGGACCACGGTCCTGCCCCTGTAACGCACCACGCCACGCTGCCATCGAGGCTGCGCCGGCAACGCCGTGACCCTGTCCGGCAGCAGTGCGACGCTGTGCAGCAACACCATGGGCATCGCGAAACGGAATTCGCCGATGCGAAACTGCAGGACGCGAAAACCGGCCGCTGCCTGTGCCCAGACCGGGACTGCGGTCTCCAACGCGGGCTCGCCGGGGTCTTGTCCGGTTAACGGCTGAATGTCAGGCGGGTTGAGTGGCACCACGCCGGCATCGGCCGGTGTGAACTCAGGCACCTCCGCGAGCAGGGATGCCAGCAGGCTGCCCAGCGCCGCGTCATGTCGTGCCAGGCGTGTCGGCCGGGTGGCAGTGACGGTCATCCGGCCGCCTCGCGCGGTACGGCCGGCTGGCGCTGAACCAGCTCCTCGAGCAGCCGCGCATAGGCCTCTACGCCGCGCGCACGTGGGTCGAAGATCGCCGGTGGCAGGCCGACGCGGCTGGCCTCGCGAAAGCGTGTGTCGATCGGAATCAGGCCGTCCCACAACTGCGCGGCAAAATCACGCTGCAACACTGCCAGGCTGTCACGCGATGCGCGGGTCCGCTGGTCGTAGAACGTCGGCACGACTACGACCTCGAGCGGGGTCGGTCGCGCCCTGGTCACCATCTTCAGGGTGTGTTGAAGGCGTTCAAGTCCCTTGATCGCCAGGAACTCGGTCTGCACCGGTGCGATCAGGCACTCACAGGCCGCCAGCGCATTGATCAGCAGCACACCCAGGATGGGTGGGCAGTCGATCAGCACATAGTCGAAACGCGTGCTGAGCCGCTCCAGGGCACGCTTGAGTACCAGTCCCATACCTTCCATGCGCCCGGACTGGCGGTCCAGGGTCGCCAGCGCGATCGCCGCCGGTATCAGGCTCAGGCCCTCGGTGCCCGTATCCACCAGCAGCGACGCCGGATCGAGATCACGCTTCTCGGCTACGGCCTCGAACAGGCTGTAGCTGCTGCGCTCCAGTGAATCGGGATCGAGACGGAAGTAACTGGTCAGCGAGCCATGCGGATCGACGTCCACCATCAGGGTGCGAAACCCCCATGCCGCCAGCAGGCCGCCCAGGGCAACGGTCGTCGTGGTCTTGCCGACGCCGCCTTTCTGGTTGGCAACCGTCCAGATCCTCATTGTTGCTCCACTGCCGGCCCCTCGGCCCAAGGCACTTCGTGGTCGATCACCGGTTCGGCCTCGCGCTGCCCGGTAAGGACCACAACGGTGACACGGCGATTGGCGGCGCGGCCCTTTTCGTCCACGTTCTCCGCAATCGGACGATGTTCACCCAGGCCTACCGCAGACATACGCCAGGGCTCGATGCCCGAACGCGCCAAAAAATGCACGACGCTGGCGGCGCGTGCCGCGGACAGTTCCCAGTTGGACGGGAATGTCGCCGTGGCGATCGGGATGTTGTCGGTGTGCCCCTCCACCTGCAGGTGACTGGGCAGTCGCGCCAGGGTCTGCGCCAGTTCACGCAACGGTTGCAGCGAATCGGGCGACAGGCGTGCCTCTCCCGAGCCGAAGAGCATCCGCTCTTTCATCTCGATCTCGATGCGACCCTTGCTCTGGTTGATCGTCAGCAGATCGGCATCGACATACTGTTGCAGAGACACCGCCAGCTCGTCGGCAATACGCATGTCCGTGCCATCGCGGCTGAAGCGACCACCGCTGCCCTTGTGCACACTGTCTTCGCGCGCATCGACGCTGGCCGGCGCAGGCGGCGCCGCACCTCCGGCATCGAGATTCGACTGCCTGGGTGCCAGCGGCCCCTGCGGCAGCGCCAGGATATCGCGCGGCGGCTCACCGACCTGGATCGGCTTTTCACTGCGTGGTTCCACCGAGAACACCGTGCTGAGAGTCTCGGACAGCACACGGTACTTGCCCTCGTTTACCGAAGACACGGCATACATCACGACGAAAAAAGCGAACAGCAAGGTGATGAAGTCCGCATAAGACACCAGCCAGCGTTCGTGGTTCTCGTGTTCCTCCGGTGGCTTTTTCCGTCGTGCCATGCGTCACCTCAACGCAGGAAACCCTGCAGACGTGTCTCGATCTGGCGCGGATTCTCGCCTTCCGAGATCGCCACCAGGCCCTCGATCACCAGTTCGCGATAGTGGCTCTCCTGCAGTACGTATGCCTTGAGCTTGTTCGCCATCGGCAACAGAAAGAGGTTGGCGAGACCGACACCGTAGATGGTCGCGACGAACGCGGTCGCGATGCCGCTGCCCAGCTTCGACGGGTCGGACAGGTTCTGCATCACGTGAATCAGTCCCATCACGGCACCGATGATCCCGATCGTTGGCGAATACCCCCCCATCGCGTCCAGCACCTTGCTGGCCTGCAGGTCGAAACGCTCGCGGCTGTCCAGTTCGACCTCGAGCGTATGACGGATCTCGTCGGGCTCGTTGCCGTCGACCAGCAACTGCATCCCCTTGCGCACGAACAGGTCTGGCTCGAACTCGACTGCCTTCTCCAGACCAAGCAGGCCCTCCTTGCGCGCGATCTTGCTCCATTCCACGAGCTTGACGATGGATTCGTCGAGGCCATGCTTCGGCGGAACGAACACCATGCCGAGCATACGCATCGTACGCAGGAACACCCGTAGCGGCGTCTGCAGCAGGACCGCACCGATGCTGCCACCGAGCACGATCACCATCGCCGGCCCGTTGGCCAGCGTGTCCAGGTGTCCACCCTCGAGCCAGTTGCCGCCGAGTATCGCGGCAAACGCGATGATGACCCCGATGAAGCTCAGCAGATCCATCGGCCTACGCCAGCCCGCTCAGTGCCGCACCGATCTCGTCGAGCGGCAGTACACGATCTGAATGCCCAGCGCGGGCGACTGAATACGGCATGCCGTAGACCACCGACGATGCCTGATCCTGACTCCACACGGTCGAGCCGTGTTCCTTGAGCAAGCGTGCACCCTCGGTTCCGTCGGCGCCCATCCCGGTGAGCACCACCGCATGCACAGCGTCGTGCAATGCGCGGGCGGCCGAACCGAACGTGATATCAACGCTGGGTTTGTACAGCTGAGCCGCGTCGGAGGTCATTTTCACGCACAGGCGGCCACGCCTGGCATCGACCAGGGTCTGCAGCCCGCCCGGCGCAATAAGGGCGCGCCCCGGCAGCAGTTCGTCTCCATCCACCGCATGCTTCACCGTCATTGAACAGATCGAATCCAGGCGCTCTGCGAAGGTGGCGGTGAACTCGGCGGGCATGTGTACCGCAACCAACACCGGATAAGGAAAATTTGCGGGCAACGCCGCCAGTACGCGCTGGATGGCAACCGGACCGCCGGTCGAGGCCCCTATCACCACCAGCCGCAGTGCCGAGTTCCGGCGCTCACTCGGGCGCACCGCGGGCGACGGTGTGACGCGTGGCGGCGGGGTCGGTGCTGGTTCTGGCGCTGGTGCGCTGGCAGGCGGCCGGTGGGTACGTTTGCGCCTGGCGATATTGATTACGCGCTGGCTGAGGCTCTCGCCCCCACCTTTGCTCGCGTGGCCGTCGATTCCGCCCTGCTTGGCGAGAAAGTCCACTGCCCCCGCCTCCAGTGCATCCAGCGTGGCCTTGGCCCCCTCGCGGGTGAGCGCGGAAAACATCACGATGTCGGTAGGATGGTCGCGCATGATCTCCCTGACGGCGCTGATACCGTCCATGACCGGCATCGCTACATCCATGGTGATCAGATCGGGGCGCAGGGAGCCTGCGAGGCGCACAGCCTCAGCACCGTTGGCCGCCTCTCCGGCCACCTGGATTTCGCCGGTGCGCTCAAGTTCCTGTCTGATCCGATTGCGGAAGAACGAGGAGTCATCGACGATCAGGACCCGGACTTTTTCCACTATCTGCTATCCAGGACTACGCTGACCTCGTCCTGCCTCCCTTGCAAAGCAATCAGTGGCGACGCGCGTATTTGCGCATCAGTCCTGGCACATCGAGAATCAGGGCGATTTTGCCGTCGCCGGTTATCGTCGCACCGGCCATACCCTGCAGACCCTGCAACAGGGCGCCGAGGGGCTTTATCACCACTTCCTCCTGTCCAACCAGGAGATCCACGACCAAACCGACCTGGACACCCCCGACATTGACCACCACGACGTGACCCTGCGGGCGGTCCTGCCCGCTCGCATAGGCGTTGTCCCGGACAAGCCAGTTACGCAGATAAAACAGCGGCAATGCACGGTCCCTGACCCGGATCGTCAGTTGGCCGTCCACGGTATTCGTGCGCGAAAGGTCGAGGTTGAATATCTCAACCACGCTGGCCAGCGGCAGTGCAAACGGCTGCTGACCCAGAACCACCATCAACGTCGGCAGGATCGCCAGCGTCAGTGGCAGCTTGATCGTGATCTTGCTGCCCTTGCCCTTGACCGAATCGATCTCGACCATGCCGTTCATCTGCGCGATGCGCGTCTTGACCACGTCCATGCCGACACCACGGCCGGACACGTCGGAGATCTCGGTCTTGGTCGAGAAGCCGGGATGAAAAATCAGGTTGTAGCAGTCCTTCTCTTCGAGGCGCGCCGCCGCATCCTCGTCCATCATGCCCTTTTCTACCGCCTTGCGACGCAACACCTCGGCGTCCATTCCCTTGCCATCGTCTTCGATCGACAACAGGATGTGGTCACCCTCCTGCGCAGCCGACAATACGACCGTACCCTGCCGCGACTTGCCGGCCTTCTCCCGATCTTCCGGTGACTCGATGCCATGATCGACGGCGTTGCGCACCAGGTGGACCAGCGGATCGGCCAACGCCTCGACCAGGTTCTTGTCGAGGTCGGTCTCTTCACCGTGCAGCACAAGGTCTACTTCTTTCTTGAGGTTGCGCGCGAGATCGCGCACCACGCGCGGGAATCGCCCGAACACCTTCTTGACCGGTTGCATACGTGTCTTCATCACCGACAGCTGCAAGTCGGCGGTGACAACGTCGAGGTTTCCCACGGCGTTCGCCAGTTCCTCGTCGGCCATGGTCGCCTTCAACGTTGCCAGGCGATTACGCACCAGCACGAGTTCGCCGACCATGTTCATGATGTCATCCAGGCGCTGGGTATCGACCCGCACCGTGGTCTCGACCGTCGGTGTCTTGGCCCCACTGCGTGCATTGTCTGGCGATTTTTCGGCCGCCTTTGCCGGTGCCGGGGGTGCCGCGGGTTTCGCCGCGGCGGCCTTCGCCACCGGTTTGGCCGCAGCCTTCGCCGGAGCGGCTGCCGCGGGCTTGGACACAGCAGCAGGTGGCTCAGCTTTTTTCGGTGCCGGCGCCACGGGCGCCTTGGCGGCGGCCGGCGCCCCCTTGTGCTGGCCCTTGCCATGCAACTCGTCGAGCAGGGCCTCGAATTCGTCCTCGGTGATCTCTTCGCCGGACTTGGCAGCAGGCGTCTGCACCCCTGCCGATGGCACCCCGGCATGCTGCCCCTTGCCATGCAACTGGTCGAGCAGCGCCTCAAATTCGTCGTCGGTGATGTCGTCACCGGATGACACTGCGGCCGGCGCCTGCGGCGCTGCCGTGGGAGCACCACCGTGCTTGCCCTTGCCATGCAGGTCATCGAGAAGGGCTTCGAATTCGTCTTCGCTTATCTCGTCTCCACCCGACGCTTCCGGAGTCGCCTCTTCCTCGACCGGGGGCGGCTCACTGCTTGCCTCCGGCTCACTGGCCGCTACCGCCACGGGCTCGGCTTCGGCGCTACCGTCGTCCGGCTGCGTCAGACTGTCGAGTCTGTGCAGCAGCTCCGGATCCGCGGGTTCCGGCATCTCACCTTCGCGCAGGCTGTCCATGCAGCCATTGACGACATCCAGCGCCTGCAGGATGGCGTCCATCAGGTGAGGAGTGACAGAACGCTGGCCCTGACGCAGGACGTTGAACACGTCCTCGGCACGGTGGCAGGTCTCAACCAGCGGCGTGACACCGAGAAATCCTGCGCCGCCCTTGACCGTATGGAAGCCGCGGAATATCGCATTGAGAAGATCGCTGTCGTCCGGACGTTGCTCCAGATCGACCAACTGCTCACCGAGCAGTTCGACTATTTCCGAGGCCTCGACCAGGAAGTCCTGGAGGATCTCGTCATCGGCATCGATACTCATGGTTTAAAACCCCAAACTGGAGAGCAGGTCGTCGACATCGTCCTGCCCGTGCACAACATCACCCTTGTCGACGCCCGGAACGGCCGGCCCCTGTGCGGAGATATCTTTCTCTTTGCCCGTGGGTTCGGTTGCCGGCTTGCTGCGATGGCCAGACAGGCGCACCAGCTCGACCAGCTTTCCCTCGACATCGTTGACCAGGTCGATCACCTTGCGGATCACCTGGCCGGTAAGATCCTGGTAACCCTGCGCCAGCAGGACGTCAGACAGACGCTCATGCAGCGCTTCGGTATTCGCCTGCGTGACGGTAAGAAATTCCGACAGCTCCGCGCTCAGGTCGCGAAAGTCCTCGACGGTGAGCTGGCGTGACTTGAACTTCGCCCATTGATCCGCGAGGTGGCGTGCATCGCTGCGCAGCGAATCGGCGAGCGGCAGGCTCTCCTCGACCGCGCCGAGGGTGGTATTCGCGGCCTGCTCGGTGGTCGCGATGACGTAACGCAGGCGTTCTGCGGCATTCGGCATCTCGTTCTGCGCGATGTCGGCAAACTTGGCGTCCATCACGAAACCGTTGATCGAATCGTGCAGCTCGCGGGTCAGACGACCCACTTCCTGAAACAGCACGCTGTCGCGGAACCCCGCCAGTTCGGCAATTACCGACACCGCGTCCTGGTCGTTGCCTGCCTCAAGAAAATCGACCAGAGACTTGGCCAGCTGGAGCTTGTCGGTCGCTAGTTCTGGGCTGTTCGCCATAGCGGGTTCCATCCTCATTCACGCAGCAACGCGTTCGAAAATCTTGTTGATCTTTTCTTCCAGAGTGCCCGCGGTGAAGGGTTTCACCACGTAGCCGTTCACGCCGGCCTGAGCGGCCTCGACGATCTGTTCACGCTTTGATTCGGCAGTCACCATCAGTACCGGGATGCCTTTGAGCCGGTCATCCGCGCGTACTGCCTTGAGCAGATCGATGCCCTGCATACCGGGCATGTTCCAATCGGTGATCAGAAAATCAAAATTGCCACTTTGCAGCATCGGCAATGCAGTCGTGCCATCATCCGCTTCCTGCGTATTGGTGAAGCCAAGATCCCGCAGCAGATTCTTGATGATGCGGCGCATCGTGGAGAAGTCGTCCACGATCAGGATCTTCATGTTCTTGTTCAAAGCAACCTCCGGACTTCAGACAAGCGGCCCATGCTCAGGCCCAATTCGATTGATTTCCCCCGGTATCGGCACCACGTCGAAAAACCGTAGGGGTTTCTTTCTTTATTTCAGAGATGCCTAGATCTCGTTTTCGGTCAGCCATTCAGACAGACGTGAACGCAGACGCAGTGCCGCCTGGCTATGGATCTGGCACACCCTTGACTCACTGACACCAAGGACCTGGCCGATCTCGCGCAGGTTCAGCTCCTCGTCGTAGTACAGCGCGATGACCAGGCGTTCGCGCTCGGGCAGACTGGCGATAGCATCACCGAGTGCTTCGCGGAAATGGCTCTTCTCCAGGCCACGTGCCGGGCCGTCCTCGAGCATATTGCGCGGCCGGGCGAGGCTGCCCTCGGTCGGGATAACCTCACCGACCTCGCACAGTTCCTCGTAGCTGAAGATGCGTGCACCGGAGGCATCCTGCAGGACCTGGTGATAGTCCTCGATGGACATGCCCAGCGACTCGGCGACCTCGACGTCTCGCGCATCACGCCCTTCCGCGTTTTCGATCTCACGCATCGCGTCTGCGACCATCCGCGCCTTGCGGTGCACCGAGCGCGGCGTCCAATCGGAACGACGGATCTCGTCCAGCATGGAACCGCGGATACGGATGCCGGCATAGGTCTCGAAGCTTGCCCCCTGGCTGGGGTCGTAGTTTCTGCTGGCCTCGATCAGGCCGATCATGCCGGCCTGGATCAGGTCTTCGGCCTGCACTGACGGCGGCAGGCGGTTCATAAGATGATAGGCAATGCGCTTGACCAGAGGCGCATGGCGCGTCACCAGGTCATCGAAGCTGCGTTCCTGTACTGCACCGTAAGTTGCAAGATTGCTCACAGCACCATCTCCCCATAATCGTTGGAATATTTTATTAAGCGCTCGACAAAGAACTGCACCTGGCCGTTCGCACCGGAAGGCTGCGGCCATGTCTCGATCTTTTTCGCCAGACTGCGAAACACCTGTGCCACCCGACTGCGCGGGAAGGCCTGCACCACCGGGCGCTGTGCACGCACCGCCTTGCGCAGGCTCTCGTCATACGGGATCGCACCCATGAAACTGAGCGTCACATCCAGGTAACGGTCAGTGACACGACACATCTTGTTGTACAGATCACGCCCTTCCTGGGCGCTGCGAACCATGTTGGCCAGTATGCGGAAGCGCTGATGGCCATAGTCACGGTTGAGCAGTTTGATAATCGCGTAGGCATCCGTGATCGAGGCCGGCTCGTCACACACCACGACCACGATCTCATGCGATGCACGCGAGAAACTCAGCACCGTGTCGGAGATGCCCGCGGCGGTATCGACGATCAACAGTTCCGTGTCGGCAGCGACCTCGCTGAACGCACGGATCAGGCCCGCGTGCTCGGCCGGGCTGAGCTCGGCCAGCCCCTGTACACCGGACGCCCCTGGGATCACCTTCAGGCCGGACGGCCCTTCGACCAGTGCCTCTTCAAGCGTGCACTCGCCGCGCATCACGTGAGAGAGGTCGAACTTGGGATGCAGGCCGAGTACCACGTCGATATTGGCCAGTCCCAGGTCGGCATCCAGCAACATCACCTTCTGACCCATCTCCGCTGCAGCGACGCCGAGGTTGACCGATACGTTGGTCTTGCCCACCCCGCCCTTGCCGCCGGTCACAGCCACCGCCCTGACCGGGCGAGGATTGACCATCTGGCGCAGGCCACTGGCCTGATCGACGCGCGTTTCAGACGTTAACATTTGCGTTTGCCCCCCCGAACGCCAGTGCCAGGTACCCGGAGTCGGGATTGGCGGGGTTCTCGGCCAGCAATTCGGCTGCGCGCGTCACCAGAGGATGGGCGCGCGCCACCTGAAGGTCTTCGGGGACGCGTTGGCCGTCGGTGACGAAGGCGGTAGGCAGATCGGCCTGCACCAGTGCCGCCAACAGACCGCCCAGGCTGGCGGCCTCGTCCAGCTTGGTCAGCACACAGGCATCGGGACGGAAGTCAGCGAACAGCCGCAAGGCGCGCTGAATCGCCGCGGGCTCGGTGGTGGCCGACAGCGTAAGCAGCGTGGTCAGGCCGCGCCCCGCCGCCGCCAGCGTGTCACGCTGATCGGCGACCCGTTCATGGGCCGCTGCCATGCCGGCGGTGTCCACCAGGATCAGGCGCCGGTCGCCCAGCAGATTGAGTGCCTCGTCCATCTCCTCTGGCGTCGTTGCGGTGCGCACGGGGACGTTGAGGATGCGCGCATAGGTCTGCAGCTGGTCGCGTGCACCGATCCGGAAGCTGTCGGTGGTGATCAGCGCGACACTGCGGTGTCCGTGACGCAGCGCATAACGCGCAGCCATCTTGGCGATCGTCGTGGTCTTGCCGACCCCGGTGGGTCCGACCAGTGCGATCACACCGCCCTGATCGAGCACATCGGTCTCGCAGATCCTGATCTCACTGGCGAGGAAGTACAGCGCCTTGCGCCACGCCTGTTCGATATCCTCGATGTCGCGCACGCGCTCACAAAGGCGGCGCGCCAGTTCGGCATTGACGCCCAACGCCATCAGGCGACCGAGCAGTTGTTGCGAATGCGGCGCACGCTGACCGAGGTCGTACCAGCTCATACCGCTGAGTTCGGCCTGCATCCAACGCCGCAGGTTGTGCATTTCGCGCCGCATGTCTTCCAGCGCATCGTCCTGTTGTCTCAGGCCATCGGCTTCTGCAGCGCGATTCACGCGCGCACCGGCACGCGGCTGGCTGGGGATGCGCTGGTCGACCGTATCGGTGGAGATGTTATCGACGAGGTCGATGGCGGCAGTGAGTTCGACGCCGCCGTCGACAGTCTTGTTCGAAAGGATCACGGCATCTTCGCCGAGTGCCTCGCGGACCATGCGCAGCGCCTGGCGCATGTCTTGTGCGACGAATCGCTTGATTTTCATTTACAGCGGTCCTCGTTGATCGCGCGGACCGCCGTGCGGCCCTCAGACTTCTTTCGCGTTGCGGCCGATGGTGCTGATCACCTTGATCTGCCGGTTGTCCGGAATCTCGTTGTAGGAGAGGACGCGCACTCCCGGTACCGAGTGGCGCGCGAACTTGGCCAACCAGGGGCGTATCGCCGCTGCCACCAGCAGGACGCTCTCCTGACCGCTCAGCTCCTGCTGTTTCGCGGTGTCCTGAAGGGCGTTCTGCAGTTGCTCGAGCATCCCTGGCTCGACGCCGGCCCCATCCTCTCCTGCGTTCACCAAGGTCTGTTGCAAAAGCCGTTCCAATCCTGGCTCGAGCACGATCACAGGAATTTCTCCTTTTGGACCAACAACTTGCTGAACGATTGAACGGGCCAGAGCGACCCTGACGGAAGCTGTCAAAGTGCCGGCATCTTGACTTTTGGTCGCCTGCTCCGCCAGCGTTTCGGCAATCGTGCGCATGTCGCGAATCGGCACCGACTCCTGCAGCAGGTTCTGCAACACGCGCAGCACCACGGCCAGCGGCAGCAGCTTCGGTACCAGGTCCTCGACCAGCTTCGGCGCCACCTGCGCGAGGTTGTCGAGCAGTTGCTGAACCTCGTCGTGACCCAACAGTTCGTGCGCATGCGACTGCAGCAGTTCGCTCAGATGGGTCGCCACGACCGTGCTCGCATCCACCACCGTGTAGCCCATGGTCTGCGCCTGATCGCGCTGCGCGGCGTCGATCCATACGGCATCCAGGCCAAAAGCCGGATCCTTGGTCAGGTTGCCCTTGAGTTCACCGAACACGCGCCCCGGGTTGATCGCCATGTCGCGGTCGACGAACACCTCCGACTCACCTACCGGCACACCATTGAGGGTGATGCGGTAGGCATTGGGTGCCAGGTCGAGGTTGTCGCGGATATGTACCGACTGCACGAGGAAGCCCAGTTCCTGCGACAGCTTCTTGCGCACACCCTTGATCCGCGTCATCAGTTGGCCACCCTGGTTGCGATCGACCAACGGGATCAGACGGTAGCCGACTTCCAGGCCGATCACGTCGACCGGGTGCACGTCCTGCCAGGTCAGTTCACGCACCTCGCTGGACTCCTCAGGGCGACTGGTCGGCTGCACGTCCGGGGTCTCCGCTTTCTCCTCCTGGCTGCGCCTGGCGATCATGTACGCCAGGCCGCCGACCGCGGCACCGAGCAACAGGAATACCAGGTTGGGCATACCGGGGATCATCCCCAGCAGCAGCAGGATCAGCGCGGTGATTGCCAGCGCGCGCGGGTTGTTCAGCAGCTGGCTGGAGACCTGGCTGCCGAGATCCTCGGCGCTCGAAACCCGCGTCACCAGGATCGCCGCCGAGGTCGACAGCAGCAGCGACGGCAGCTGTGCGACCAGGCCGTCACCGATGGTCAGCAACGCATAGAAACGCATTGCGGTGGACAGATCGAGGTCGTGCTGGCCCATGCCGATCGCCAGGCCCCCGACGATGTTGATGATCAGGATCAGGATGCCGGCGACCGCGTCACCGCGCACGAACTTCGAGGCACCGTCCATCGCACCGTAGAAGTCGGCCTCGCGCCCGACCTCTTCACGGCGCGTACGCGCCTCGGCCTGATCGATCAGGCCGGAGTTCAGGTCGGCATCGATTGCCATCTGTTTGCCCGGCATCGCGTCCAGGGTGAAGCGCGCCGACACCTCGGACACGCGACCCGCCCCCTTGGTGACCACCGCGAAATTGATGATCACGAGGATCGCGAACACCACCAGGCCGACCGCATAGTTGCCGCCGATAACGAACTCGCCGAATGCCTCGATCACCTTGCCGGCGGCATCACCGCCGTTATGACCTTCGAGAAGCACCACCCTTGTGGACGCGACGTTCAGCGCAAGGCGCAGCAGCGTGGCGACCAGCAGCATCGACGGAAACATCGCGAAATCCAGCGGCCGCATCGCATACACAACGACCAGCAGTACCACCAGCGACAACGCGATGTTGAACGTGAAGAACAGGTCAAGCAGGAACGGCGGCAGCGGCAGCACCACCATCGCCAGCAACATCAGGATCACGACCGGGGCGCCCAGCCCGCGTGCACCCACCTGGCGGAACGCCACCATCACCTGTTCCATCACGATTCACCTCTGGTGATTGCCGCAAGCAACTGATTTGCGACACTAGTCATGCTGCACCTCTGCAGGGACCTGGTATTCCTGCGGCGGCGTCGGAATGTCGCCGCCCTGCTCGCGGTAGGCGCGCAGCTGGAACACATACGCCAGCAGCTGGGCTACCGCGAGGAACAACGCGGCAGGTATCTGCTGCTCCAGCTCGGTATTGAAATAGATGGCGCGCGCCAGCACCGGTGCCTCGACCAGTGGAACGTCGTGTGCCGCAGCGACCTCACGGATATTCGCGGCGACGAGATCCTTGCCCTTGGCCACCACGATCGGTGCGCCCATCCGATCGGGGTCATAACGCAGCGCGACTGCATAATGGGTCGGGTTGGTGACCACGACATCGGCCTTGGGCACTTCCTGCATCATGCGACGCTGTGCTATCTCGCGCTGCATCTGGCGGATGCGCCCCTTGACCTCGGGCTTGCCCTCGGTCTCTTTGAGCTCGTCGCGCACTTCCTGCTGGGTCATCTTCAGGTCGCGCCGGTGCTGCCACAGCTGAAACGGCACATCGATCAGTGCCATCACGATCAAGGTCGACGACAGGATCAACGCCGACCAGGCCACCAGATACATCCCCTCGCGCAACGCGATGTCGACATCCAGATCGCTCAGCCCAATCAGTTCGTCCGACGACGCGCTGAGCAGCGCCACGGTCGCCGAGCCTACCAGCAGGAACTTGCCGAGTGATTTCAGCAGCTCCATCAGGCCCTTTAGCGAAAACAGCCGCCCCATCCCCTTGATGGGGTCGAGCTTCGACAGCTTTGGCTGCATCGCCTCGAAGCTGACGTTGAAACCACCCAGCGCCACCGATGACAACACGGCGACCACGATCATCACGCCGAAGAACGGCAGCAGCATGAACAGGGCCTCGCTCAGCGCATTGACCAGGTGTGCGAGCATCGCGTTGGTATCGAAGATATCTTCGCGCTTGAGCGAGAACTGCTCGACGAACACCGTGTGCATACCGGAAGCGAAACGCGGGCCCAGGACCATGACCGTACCCACACCAAGCAGCGTAAGCGCCATCGTATTGAGCTCGCGCGAACGCGGCACCTGCCCTTTCTTGCGCGCATCGTTGATGCGTTTGGATGTGGGTTCCTGTGACTTGTCCTGGCCGTCCTTATTCTCAGCCATGGCTGCCTTACCTTACGCTCAGGACAGTGGCCGAGTGATCGAAGGCCTCGATCACCAGGTTGCCGAAATTGGTCATGACCTGCGGCAGCGTCACCCAGATCAGCAGGAAGCCCATCATCAGGGTGATCGGAAAACCGATCGCAAAGATGTTGAGCTGCGGTGCGGCGCGCGATACCACGCCCATGCCGACGTTGATCAGCAGCAGTGAAATGATCACCGGCATCGCCATCAGCAGGCCCGCGGCGAACATGCGCGACGCCCACGAGAGAAGCTCCCACAGGCCGGCGCGGCTGATCCCGTCGGTGGCAACCGGCAACACCGTGAAGGTGTCAACGATCGCGGAGATCAGCACCAGGTGGCCGTTCATCATCAGGAACGCCAGCATCGCGAGAATCAGCCAGAACTGCGCCACCACCGGCACCTGTACGCCGTTGGCCGGGTCCATCATCGTGGCGAAACCCAGGCCCATGCTGTAGGCCATCACCTGACCACCGAAGATCAGGGCGTTGAACACCATCTGCATCATAAAGCCGAGCGCGGCACCGATCCCGAGCTGCTGCACCGCGATCAGAAAGGCATCGCTGCTGAATACATAGACAACCGGCGACGCCGGCAAAACCGGCTGCACGACGAAGGTGATCAGCACCGCAAGCAGCATGCGAAAGCGTACCGGGATCTGGCGGATGCTGAAGATGGGCGCGGCCATCATCATGGCGCCGATACGCAGCAGCGGCCAGAAGAAGTCGGCCAGCCATTGACTGAGTTGCGCGTCGGTGAACTGCATTGCCGGTGCTACCCGATCAGGTAGGGGATGCTCTCGACCAGGCGCTGGGTAAAGCCGGTTATCTGGCGCAGCATCCATGGTCCCGCGGACATCATCACCACCGCGACCACCATCAGCTTGGGCACGAAGCTCAGCGTCATCTCGTTGATCTGCGTGGCCGCCTGGAACATCGCGATAATCAGGCCCACGGCCAGCGACGCAAGCAGAATCGGCGCCGCCAGCAGCATGGTGACTTCCATCGCCTGACGCCCGATGTTCACGACCGAATCTGCATCCATCTCGTTTCTCCTCAGACGTAAAAGCTGGTGGCCAGGGTGCCGAGCACCAGGGCCCAGCCATCCACCAGTACGAACAACATGATCTTGAACGGCAGCGAAATGATCAGCGGCGACAACATCATCATGCCCATCGACATCAGTACGCTGGCCACCACGAGGTCGATTACCAGGAACGGGATGAACAACAGGAAGCCGATCTGGAACGCCGTCTTGAGTTCGCTGGTCGCGAACGCCGGCATCAGCAGCGTGAATGGCACGTCGGCCTCACCCTGGAACTCCTCGCGGCCGGAGATGCGGGCAAACAGTGCGATGTCGTCATCACGGGTCTGCGCCATCATGAACTCGCGCAAGGGCACCTGAGCCGCATCGATCGCCGCCTGAGCACTGATCTGGTCGGCCAGGTAGGGCTGCAACGCCACCTCATAGATCTCGCTCAGCACCGGACCCATGATGAAAAAGGTCAGGAACAGCGCCAGCCCGATCAGGATCTGGTTGGACGGCGTCTGTGCCGTGCCCAGTGCCTGCCGCAGGATCGACAGCACAATGACGATGCGGGTGAAAGACGTCATCAGGATCAGCGCGGCCGGCAGCATGCTCAGCGCCGTCATCAGCAACAGGACCTGGATCGACAGGGTGTAGGTCTGCTCGCCACCCGCCCCCGAAGTCACCGTCAGGGCCTCGATGCCCGGGGCGGCAGTTGCCCCCTGGGCGACCAGCAGTCCGAGGACCAGCAGCCAGCCCTTCATGCCTGCTCTCCCGGCGCTTCCGGCTGGACGCCATCGGTGGCCGCCTGCAGGTGCCCGGCAAATGCGCTCTGCGCTGTCTGCGTCTCGTCCAGCACCAGCAGGGTCTGCACCCGGCCGGGCGCCACCCCGACCAGCAGGCGCCTGCCCTCGACCGACAGCAATACCGCCTTTTCGCGTGTACCCAGCGAGACGCCGCCGAGGATCTGTACCTGGCCCTTGCCGATGCCCGGCACCTGGACGTAGCGCTTGACCAGCCACGCCAGACCGAGCATGACCGCCAGAACGGCCACCAGGCCGAGTGCGGTCTCGACCAGGTTGGCGGTGCTGAGCGGTGATTCGACCAGGCGCGACGAAGCCTCGCCCGGCGCTGCCCCGATCGCCTCGGCCAACAGGAGCAGGGGCGCAGCGATAAACGATGTCTTGTTCATACTGGCTACCGGCTGTTTGGGCCCATGCAATCGCGTTGCACTGTGGTCGACATGCCGCTCATACCCCCAGCTTCTTGACCCGGTCCGCCGGGCTGACGATATCGGTGAGACGGATACCAAACTTTTCGTTGACCACCACCACCTCGCCCTGTGCGATCAGTGTGCCGTTGACCAGCACGTCCATCGGCTCGCCGGCCAGGCGATCGAGTTCGACCACCGAGCCCTGATTCAGCTGCAACAGGTTGCGGATGTTGATGCGCGAGCGCCCGATCTCCATCGAGATGGTGATCGGCACATCGAGGATCGCATCGATCTTGATATCGCCGGCGCCCATGCCGTGTGCGTCCGGCTGCAGCTCCTGGAAATGTGCCGTCTCGGCCGCCGCGCCGCCCTTGCCAGGGCCCTGCTCTTCCAGCGCCGCTGCCCACTCGTCGGCCAATGCTTCGTCTGCGCTTTTCTGATCGTCGCTCATTGCGTATCCCGCCTTGTCATGCCCGCTTGCTTGGCACCAGATCGGTGCCCTTTTCCTTCTTCGATGTCGAGAGCAGATCGTGCAACTGGCGCGAACTGCTGCGTTCAATCCAATTGGATATCTTTATCGCGTAGCTGTTGTTGTGCACCCCGACCCTGCCACGAAAAATCGGCAGACTCTCCGCACACACCTCGACCTCGTCTTTGACTTCCATCGGTATGATGTCACCCACCTGCAGGCCGGCCAGCACGCGCAGCGGCAGCGTCGCTTCGCCGAACACGCTGCTGATCTCGACACTGGCGCCCATCACCTCTTCACGCATCGCCAGCTCCCAACGCTCGTCGCGCTCGCCGCGATCACTCTGTACACCGGCGTCCAGCAGGTCGCGGATCGGTTCGAGCATCGCGTAAGGCAGGCAGATGTAGAAATCGCCACCGCCGGATTCGAGGTCCACGTTGAACGTGGTAACCACGACCACCTCGGACGGCGACACGATATTGGCGAACTGCGGATTGACCTCAGAGTTGAGGTACTCGAACTCGATGTCGAGCACCGGTTGCCAGGCCAGCTTGAGATCGTTGTAGGAAATGCCCAGCAGCATCTGCACCACGCGCAGCTCGGTAGGCGTGAAATCCCGACCCTCGATCTTGGTATGGAAACGTCCGCTGCCGCCAAAGAAGCTGTCCACCACGCTGAACACCAGCTTGGGATCGAGCACGAACAGCGATTTGCCGCGCAGCGGTGAGACCTTGGTGATATTCAGGCTGGTGGGCACGAACAGGCTGTGCACGAACTCCGAAAACTTGAGCATCTGCACGCCCGACACCGAGATGTCGGCGCTGCGCCGCAACATGTTGAACAGGCTGGTGCGGAAGTAGCGCGCGAAACGTTCGTTGATCATCTCCAGCGTCGGCAGGCGGCCGCGGACGATCCGGTCCTGGCTCGCAAAGTCGTAGTTGCGCGCCTCGGCCGGGTCGAGGATTTCGTCCGACCCTGTCTCGACATCGCCGCTGTCGACGCCGTGCAGCAGCGCGTCGATTTCGTCCTGGGAAAGCAGATCAGAGGAGGCCATGGTTACTGCATCACGAATTGGGTGAAGAACACGCCCTTGATCGTTCCGGGCTCGTTGAGTTCTTTGAGTTTGGCGTCCAGGAGTTCATGGATCGCGACCTGCAGCGCCTGTTTACCTTCGAGCGTCATCAGCTCCGCCGACTGCTGCGACTCGAGCAGGTTCAATAAATGATGTCGGATCATCGGGTCGTTGTTCTTGAGCGTATCGACCACCGTCGGCACCCGGGTCATGACCTCGAGCGCAACCTGCAGCATCTCGGCCGGCCCGCCTGGCGGCAGGTTTACGATGAATGGCGGATCGAACTTGTGGTAGGCCGGATCGCCCTCTTCGACAACCGGCACCTGCTCCTCCGCCACCGCCCCATCGGCGGACGCTTCCTCTTCCTCGCCACCAATCAGGAAGAACGCCGCGCCACCGGCGCCGAGCAACAGCACCACGGCCGCCGCAATGATGATGATCAGCTTCTTCTTGCCACCACCCTGTGCTTCACCGGCGATGTCTTTTTCGTCAGCCATTGGCGCCCTTCCATCCTCGATATGCAATGCATGGTCACATCCGACCTGCACAGAGGAATGCAACCCTTGTGCCACTGCTGGGCGTCTATTTTTTTACATATATTTCAATTAGTTAAAACTCGCCATGCACGGAACGTCAGGCATTTGACGAATGCGGGCATTTTTCTCAGGCGGAAATTCGGCGGTATGGCAGACCTGCGATGACCATCGACCGGGCGAAAAACCCGCGTTTTCAGCGCTGCAACCTGGGGGGAAGCGGCAGGACGTTGGAGTCACGGGTATAGGTCTGCGCCTCGTAATCGATACCGGGCGGTGGCGGCGCATCGCCCACGTGCCATGCACCGGACGCGTCCTGCCATTTGTATACCGTTGTGGTTTGCAGATCCCGTCCCAGCGAGGTCCTGGCCGCCCACTGCGGGATGTCTTCGGGGTGCAGTTTGAAATATCCCGCAATGCCGCCCAGCACGAGGAGGAGCACGACCACCCATCGCAGGTGGGCTCTCTTCGACGTGTGACGCATGCGGTTGATCGTCATAATCGGATCACGGCTCGGCAACGCTGTCTGATAACTGTAACGCTGAACGTGACGTGCCTCCAGTGCGGTCAGGCGGAGAGGTAAATGTCCTCACCGCCACATTCGCACATCAGGGATAGACCTTGTTCCAGTCGTTTTTCATATCGACGACCACCCAACCGCTGCCGACCGCCAGGTCCAGCGCCTTGTCGAGTTTGCCGATGTGGGACGCACGATCGTATGCCCATTCGCGCTCGGCATCCGTGTGGTGGACGATCACGCCGATGCGCGCTCCGGTGCCAGCCGTGGTCCACTGCAACATCTGCAGATCACCGTCGGAGTTGCCAAACGCCATGACCGGCCGGCGGCCGATGTGCTGGTTGATACCAACCGGTTTGCCCGCCTTGTCGTCGATGAAGTTGACCTCGGGCAGGCGCACCAACACGGGTTCGCCATCACGGACGTCGAACTTGGTCTTGATGCTACTGCCGATGACCTGCTCGGGCGGAATTCCGTAGACCGCCTCCGTCCACGGCCGCATGAACTCGATGCCGCCACCCGAGACGATAAACGTCTTGAAGCCGTTCGCACGCAGGTAGTCGAGCACTTCGAGCATCGGCTGGTACACCATCGCGGTGTAGGGCTTGCCGGTCGTCGGGTGCCTGGCGCTGGCCAGCCAGTCACGTACGACCTTCTCGAACGCTACGGTGGTCATGCCGGCGTGCGAGGCCATCACCAGTTCCAACAGGCCGTGTTCACCGGCTGCGGCCAATGACTTCATGTCATTGTCGAGTACGGCCTTGAACGGCTGCTGGTCCTTCCACTCGGGATGATCGGGCGCCAGTTCCCTGATGCGGTCGATCGCGAACAGCAACTGGAAATAGGCCGGCTGTTCCGACCACAGGCAGCCGTCGTTGTCGAACACCGCGATACGTTCGGCCGGTGGCACGAAACCGGGGCCGTTTTCGGTGGTGATGCCTGAGACGAACCCGATGATCGCGGACTTGCTCGCGCTATCGTTCCATGACGGCAGGGGGTCACCCGCCAACGCGCCGGATGCGGCCAACGCCAGCGTACCGGCAGCCCCTGCCCGTACCAATCGATTCCAGATTACCGCGAACATCTCGATACTCCATTGCATGAAAGTGAAAAAGGGGCCGTCACCCTGCAACGGCTGACGCCCCCTTTACCTGCCTACCCGGCCCGGATCAATGCCCGGTGACAGACTGCTTCAACTGCTCTTCGATCTTGGTCAGATTGAACGAGCCCGGCGTCTGG
Source organism: Chromatiaceae bacterium (assembly GCA_024235415.1). Lineage (GTDB taxonomy): Bacteria > Pseudomonadota > Gammaproteobacteria > Chromatiales > Chromatiaceae > Thiosocius. Next base: position 143,206 of record JACKML010000008.1, read on the forward strand.
CTGGGCGGATACTCCTTCATGCTGACCAGGAACTTCCCGGCCAGGGCCTGCAGCGGCACCAGTACGAAGGCCCTGTCCAGGAACCAGTCGTTGTAGGTGTTCGAGTTGTGCTGGGCACGCTCGAACGGATCCCGGCGCAGGTTGAACAACAGCGGTACACGAAGCTCGGTGAACGGCTCGCGCCACACGCCGAACGCCACACCGCGGTTCTCGAGAAACACCACCTTCCAGTCGTCATAGCGAATGGCGACCACCTGGCCGTCGTCATTGACGTAGAAAAACTCGTTGCGCGGTGACTTGTCCGCCTTGCCCGAGAGGTAGTCCAGCATGTTGTAGCCATCAAGGTGCGCGCGATACTCGCGGCCATTGATCTTGGTACCTTTGAGCAGGCGCTCGGTCACGTCGACATCGCCGGCGGCCGCGGCAAACGTCGGCAGCCAGTCCTCGTGCGCAACGATGCCGTTGAGCGTCACGCCAGCCGGAAAATGCCCGGGCCAGCGCACGAAGGCAGGCACGCGATAGGCACCTTCCCAGTTCGAGTTCTTCTCACTGCGGAACGGCATCGTGCCGGCGTCGGGCCAGGTGTTGTAATGCGGCCCGTTGTCGGTCGAATACATCACAATGGTGCTGTCCGCGATGCCGAGCTCATCGATCTTGTTCAGCAACTTACCCACGTGGCGGTCATGCTCGACCATGCCGTCCGAGTATTCGTCCTGCCCGGAGATCCCGCGCAGCTCCGGCTTGACGTGGGTACGGAAATGCATGCGCGTGCCGTTCCACCAGGTGAAGAACGGCTTGCCGGCCTTCACCTGTTTCTCGATGAACGCAATGGCGGCGTCCGAGGTCTCATCGTCCACCGTTTCCATGCGCTTCTTGGTCAGCGGACCGGTGTCCTCGATCTTCTGGGTGCCATCGTCATTCGCCCACACATGCAGCACGCCGCGCGGGCCGAATTTCTTGTGGAACTCCGGATTCTTCGGATAGTCCTCGTTCTCCGGCTCCTCTTCGGCATTCAGGTGATACAGGTTGCCGAAAAACTCGTCGAAACCGTGCATGGTCGGCAGGTGCTCGTCGCGGTCGCCCTGATGATTCTTGCCGAACTGCCCGGTGGCGTAGCCCTGTGCCTTGAGCACCGAGGCCATCGTGATGTCGGTCTTCTGCCAGCCTTCTTTCGCACCCGGCAATCCGACCTTGGTCATCCCGGTACGTACCGGCACCGAACCACCGATGAACGCGGCGCGTCCAGCGGTACAGGATTGCTGGCCGTAGTAATCGGTAAAGGCAACGCCTTCATTGGCGATGCGGTCGATATTGGGCGTTTTGTAGCCCATCATGCCGCGGCTGTTGTGGCTGATGTTCCAGGTGCCGATGTCGTCACCCCAGATCACCAGTATGTTTGGTTTGTCGGCAGCCGAAGCGCCACCTGCAAGCAGCAGCGCAGCCAGCGTCAGCCACTGTCGCGATCCTCTCATCCATCCCTTTGTTTCCATGGAATCTCCTCCTCGTGTTTTTTGTTGCGGGAACCCTAGCCCATCTACGCCGCATTTTCTAGCCGGCATTCGGCATGGAGCCGGTTGCAGACGTCGGGTCCTCCCGACGATAGACCGCGGTGTGGCCTGCTTTTACGAACGGGGCGCCACACTAGCGTCGCAAAATCGCCATCCAGCGCCAGAAGTTCAGCAGGCTGGCCAGCGAGGCAGCGACATAGGTCCAGGCGGCCGCACGCAGGATCTGCCTCGCTGCAGGCACCTGGTTGGTCTCCAGATAGCCGGCCTCAAGCATCGGCAGCGCCTTGCGGAAGCTCGCATCGAGTTCGACCGGCAGGGTAAGCAGCTGCACCACCACGCCGAAACCCATGATCAGGAAGCCACCGAGCACCGACAGCAGTGCCGGTGACGGTGCACGCCCGATCAGCGCCAGCATCGGTGCCGCGAAGATCAGAAACGAACCCAGGCGCGTCGCCCAGACAGCGGATGCCGCCAGACGCGAGCGCAACTGGAACATCGGCTCATTACCGGCATGCTGCATGGCGTGGCCGCACTCATGCGCCGCCACGGTGATCGCGGTCAGCGTCCGGCCATCGAACTTGTCCTTGGTCAGGCGCACGCAGCGGCTTATCGGGTCATAGTGGTCACCGATCTCGGTGCTCTCGACCTTGACGTCGTCGAGTCCGAGCCGGGTCAACAGGTGGCGCGCCAGCTCACCACCGGTGCCCGGGAAGTTGGGCTCAGGTTCGCGGTTGTAGCGCGCCAGCACCCGTTGCACCCAGACCTGCGGCAGAAAAATCGCGGCCAGCACCAGCAGCAACACGACGAGGTAGACCATTTACGCCCCCAGAGCCACCGCGTCGCGCTCACCCTCGGCAACGCGGACGCGACCCAGTAGCCAGGCACCGGCGAGAAACAGCAGCAGCACGCTGAGGATGCCGGTACGTGCGTCACCGCTCCAGACGGCGAACCAGCCAACCAGCAGAGGACCGACGACGGCGGCAAACTTACCCATCATGTTGTAGAGACCGAACAGGCGGCCGGCATGTTCCGCCGGGATCAGGCGCGCATACAGCGCCCGGCTCATTGCCTGGATGCCGCCCTGCACCAGCCCGATCACGATCGCGAGTCCGTAGAACTCCCAGCTGGCCGTCATGCGCCAGGCCCAGAACACCACGATCACGTACACGATCAACGCCAGCCAGATGGCACGTTTGGCGCCGATGCGGTCACCGATGCGGCCGAACAGCAGCGCAGCCGGAAAACCGACGAACTGGGTCAGCAGCAGCGCGGTCAACAGGCTGTCGGCGGCAAATCCGAGCGACAGCCCATAGTCGACCGCCATGCGCACGATGGTGTCGACCCCATCGATATAGCACCAGTAGGCGATCAGGAAGGTGAACGCCATCGGCAACTGGCGCAACATCCGCCACGTGGCGGAAAACTCCTGCCATGCATGGCGCATCCCCCTGGAGAGCGATCGGGCCTGCGGGTGCGGCACCTCGTCGACGAACAGCAGCACCGGCAGCGAAAACACCGCCCACCAGATGGCCACCGTGAGAAACGCCACCCTCACCGCCTCGGACTTGTCCGCCAGACCGAACGCCTCGGGGTACAAGACCATCAGCACGTTGATCGCGAACAACAGGCCGCCGCCAAGGTAGCCGAGCGCAAAGCCGAGCGCCGACACACGCTCCAACTCGGCCTTGCCTGCAACATCGAGCAGCATCGCATCGTAGGTGACTATGCTGCCGGAAAAGCCGACCACCCCGAGCACGTAGAGCCCGGCCGCCACCAGCCAGTAACCCTCGCCCACGAGGAACAGCCCGCCGCTCATCAGCACGCCGAGCATTGCCAGCATCAGCAACAGGCCCTTCTTGCGCCCGCTGCGGTCGGCGATCACGCCGAGCACCGGGGCCAGCAGCACGGCCAGCAAGGAGGCCACGGCATTCGCCGTACCCAGGCGCAAGGTGCTCTCGGTCGCCGGCATACCGGTCGCCCAGTAAGACTTGAAGAACACCGGAAAGAAACCGGCCATGACCGTGGTGGCGAATGCCGAGTTGGCCCAGTCGTAAAGCGCCCAGGACCACTGCGCACGCCGGCGACCGCCTGCAGATCCGGGTTCCATCAGCTCTTGATGCCCACACCGCGACTCAGCAGCCACATCGCAAAGGCGCCGAGCGCGATGACGAAACCAAGAATGATCGCAAACGCCTGCCACATCGCGATATCGCTGACACCCAGCAGGCCGTAGCGAAACGCATTGACCATGTACAGCACCGGGTTGGCCAGCGACGCCGTCTGCCAGAACGGCGACAGCATGCTGATCGAGTAGAAGACACCACCCAGGTAGGTCAGCGGTGTCAGTACGAAGGTCGGCACGATCGAGATATCGTCGAAACTGTTGGCGTACACGGCATTGATGAAGCCGGCGGTCGAGAACAGCACCGAGGTCAGCACGAACACCGCCAGCGTGACGCCATAGCTGTGGATGTTCAGGTCGGTAAAGAACATCGACACCAGCGTCACCACCACGCCGACTACAACGCCACGCGCCACCCCGCCCCCCACGTACCCGGCGAGGATGATGAAATTGGGGATCGGCGCGATCAGCAGCTCCTCGATATTGTGCTGGAACTTGCTGCTGTAGAAGCTGGCCACCACGTTGGCGTAACTGTTGGAGATCACCGACATCAGTATCAGGCCCGGGACGATGAAGTCGATGTAGCGAAAACCGTCCATGTCGCCGATCTGGGCCCCGATCAGTTTTCCAAAAATCACGAAGTACAGCGCCATCGTAATCGCCGGCGGCAACACGGTCTGCACCCAGATGCGGGCAAAGCGCAGGATCTCCTTGGTCAGGATGGTCCTGAACGCGACCCAGCAGACCGTTGTCGGCATCATGCGGCACGCCCCGCGGTCTCGACGCCGCTCTTCACGAGGTCGATGAACAACTGCTCCAGGCGGTTCTGCTTGTTGCGCAGGCTAAGCACCTCGATACCGCGCTCGCTCAGTATGCTGAACAGGGGATTCAGCCCCTGGTCGCGGCTGACTGCAACCTCCAGCGTCGTGCTGTCGAGCAGGCTCACAGTGAATCCGGGGATGTCTTCGATCGACTGCAGCGCATGGCGTATATCCATCACGAACGCCTGCGTGTGCAGACGGCGCAACACGTCGGCCATCCTGGCGCGCTCGGCGATCCGGCCACGGTTGATGATCGCGATATTGCGACACAGGCTCTCGGCCTCCTCCAGGTAGTGGGTGGTGAGGATTATGGTCGTGCCCTGGGCATTGATCTCACGCAGGAAGTCCCACATCGAGCGTCGGATCTCGATGTCGACACCGGCGGTCGGCTCGTCGAGGATCAATAGCCTGGGGCGGTGCACCAGTGCGCGGGCGATCATCAGGCGACGCTTCATGCCACCTGACAGTGTGCGTGCCTGGGCATTGCGCTTCGGCCACAGATCCAGCTGCTTCAGGTAGATCTCGGCACGCTGGTAGGCCTCACGCCGCGCGATGCCGTAGTACCCGGCCTGGTTGACGACGATCTCGACCACCGGTTCGAACTGGTTGAAGTTGAACTCCTGCGGCACCAAGCCGATGCTGGACTTCACTGCCGCCGGCTCGCGGTCGAGGTCATGGCCGAACACACTGACCCGACCTGCGGATTTGTTGACAAGTGAACTGACAATGCCGATCGCGGTGGACTTGCCGGCCCCGTTGGGTCCCAGCAGCGCAAAGAAATCGCCCTGTTCGACCTCCAGGTCTATGCCGCGCAGGGCCTCGTGGCCGTTGCTGTAGGTCTTGCTCAGATTCTCCAGTGTCAGTGCTGTCATCGCCGATGCCGTCGTCGCCCGATCCGAAACCTTGAGAGCGTGTATCTTAGTTCACCAAAGGCCATTGAGCCCCCGCTGACAATCCGGATGTTCTCGCGGACCACACAAATTCGCTTTGGCACTGTCCGCCTCTGCCCTATCCTTGAGCGTCACAGCCCTGCCCAACGGCCAACCCGGGACCCCCCCATGCAGTCCAACCCACCCCCGCCACGCGCACGCCGACCACAGTGCGCCTTCGCCGCGCAATCGCCGCGGATCGGATAAGCGATGGTGGAAGTGCCGCTCGATACCCTGATGCTGCTGGTCGCCGTGGCCGGTTTGGCCGGCATGATCGATGCGATTGCCGGCGGTGGTGGCCTGTTGGCGCTGCCCGCGATCCTGTGGGCCGGGTTGCCGCCGGTTCAGGCGCTGGCGACCAACAAACTGCAGGGCTCGTTTGGCACCTTTACCGCCTCGTACAACTTCATCCGCCGTGGCGAGATCGACCTGCGGCGTCTGCGAACTCCGATCCTGATGACTTTCATCGGTTCCGCGTCCGGCACGCTGGCGGTTCAGCGCCTGGGGTCGGACCTGCTGAACCAGATCGTGCCCGCGCTGTTGATTGCATTCGCACTGTACTTCCTGTTCTCACCGCGTATCGGCGATCAGGATGCGCATCACCGAATCAGCCATGGCCTGTTCGGTCTGTTGATCGGTTTCAGCCTGGGCTTTTACGACGGCTTCTTCGGCCCGGGCACCGGCAGTTTCTTTGCTGCCGCGTTCGTGCTGCTGCTCGGTTACAACCTGCGCCGCGCGACCGCCGGGACCAAGGTGCTCAATTTCACCAGCAATATTGCCTCACTGATCTTCTTCGCGCTGGCAGGACAGGTGGTGTGGCAGGTCGGCCTGCCGATGGGGCTGGCGCAGATGGCCGGTGCCTGGATAGGTTCGCACCTGGTGATCCGCCACGGCACACGGCTGATCCGGCCATTGCTGGTGATCGTGTCGCTGGCGATCTCGATCAAGCTGCTGCTCAGCGACTGAGGGCACCCGGCATTTCGCAGGACCCGAGCCCTCTCGGCGATCCCGCCAACACCGCATCGGCCAGGGGCTGGCCTCCTACAGCAAACCCGTAGGAGCCGAGCCCTCTCGGCGATCCCGCCACCGTGGGCCGGCCACGTTCTGCCGTGCCGACGGTTAGCGGTACTGGCGCAGATACATCCATTCGAAAAAGCGTTTCGCCCAGTGAAAGCCGATGAACGACGGCAGCACGATATTGCGGCTTTGCGTGCGGGCGACGAACATGCCACTCGATCGCGTGTCCACGATACACATCAGTTCCGACTTGAAGGTATGGCTCGCCGCCGTGCCTTTGAATGCATCCATCAGGTTGGCGACCGCGGCCTCGGCCTGCAGATCGGCCATGTGCGCCTGCTTAGGCAGCCAATCGGGGCCCGGGAAGCTACCCGAATCACCGGCCACGTAGACCTTGTCCCAGCCCTCGACCTGGCAGAACCGGTCGGCCTGCAGCAGGCCACCGGGCGAGCGCGGCAGATCGGTGTCATCGAACCACAGGTTGCCGGTCATCCCGGGCATGAACAGGATCAGGTCGGCCGCGAACTCACCACCCTCGGTCATCACCCTGTCGGCGGCAAAACCTTTCAGCTTGTGCCCGAGGTGGGTCTCAATCTCGCGCTTGGCCATCTCGCGCATCAGCCCATCCACGGCCTTGGGGCCGAGACGCTGGCCGGGTTTCTCAGCCGGGGTGAAAAATACCAGCCGGAACCTGTCGCGCCGCCCCTGCTGACGCAGGAATGAGTCGATCCCGAAAAGGAACTCGAACACCGGGCCGCCGCGCATTGCGGAGGGTTCGTTGGGGTTGCCGGCGAAACCGAACGCCAGCGTGCCGCCTTCCATCTCAGCCAGGCGATCGCGGATCTGCGTCGTCACCTCGACGCCGCCGCATGGCAGGAAGGAATGCTCGATACCCGGCAGCTTGCGGATGAAGCGGCCACCGCTGGCGATGATCAGGCCATCATTGGTCACCTCGCCCTGGTCGGTCACCACAGTGCGCCCGGCATCACGCAGGCCGGTCGCGGCAGCCTGGTGATAGGTCACACCCATGCGGGCGAAGAAGTTGCCGAGCGGGACCACGAGATCCTGCGGCTGACGCAACCCGGTCGGGATCCAGATGGTCCCCGGGTAATAGACGAACTCAGGTTTTGGTGCGATCAGGTCGATACCCAGGTGGGCATCAGCCGCGCGCAGTTTGCGGACGGCGGTCAGGGCAGCAAACCCGGCGCCAATAACCGTGACTCGTGACATCTGGGTGATTCTCCTCGAAATCGGAACGGCTATTCTAAGGCCGCTGAACCGAGATGTCAGACACAGTATCCCCTGCGCGATCTTGGGAATTCAGGTACTTGCGGGTATTCTTGGCCACGATCGACACATTGAAAGGACGCTTGATGACGGACATAGACCCAGGATTGCTCGGCACCCTCACCGACATCTCCGGTGCATCCTTTGTCGCACGACTGCACATGGTCGGTGAGCGCTTCGACGGCTACCGCCAGGTAGGCGTCGAACGCGTCGCGATCGGACAGGTCGGCGCCTACACCATCGCACGCGGTCAGAACGAGCAGGTACTGTGTCAGATCGTGAGCGCATGCACTGAGGTACGCGGTCAGGAGACAGTGCGCCTGGTGAGAATGCTGCCACTCGGCGAGGTCACCGCCGACGGCCAGTTCTTTCGTGGTGTCGGCCGATTCCCGCCTTTGGACACACCGGTATACATGGCTGAGGGCAAGCAGCTCGAGGCGATGTTCGATGCGGTGCGCCGCCACGGCCTGCACATCGGTCGTCTCAGCCAGCGTCCGGAACTGCGCGTATTCGCTGATCCCACGTTGTTGTTCAACCGCCACCTGGCGATCCTGGGCCAGTCCGGTTCGGGCAAATCCTGGGCGGTGAGCAGCCTGCTGCAGCGTACCGTCAAGCTGATGCCCAAGGCACACATCGTGGTGCTCGATCTTCATGGCGAATACGGCTGGCGTGATGCCAACGGCCGCTTTCACAGCGCCTTTCCCGGCGACATGGTGCGGCATGTCGATGCCCGGACCCTGGAGATCCCGTACTGGCTGCTGACCTACTCGGAACTGGTGGACCTGCTGGTCGACCGCACCGACCCGAATGCCTCTTTGCAGATCTCCTTCATGCGCGAAGTCCTGTATACGCTGCGCAAGAAAGGCAACACGGACCTCGGAATCGACCGCCTGTCAGTGGATTCGCCGGTGTATTTCCCGCTCAAGGACCTGTACCTGCACTTCAAGCAGGCCAACGAGCAGCAGTTCGATTTCGGCAAGTCAAAGGGGCCGCTGTTCGGTGCCTTCGACGAGTTCCTGGTGCGCTTCCAGGCGATGTTCAACGACTCGCGCTATGACTTCCTGTTCCGGCCGCGCAAGCGTGTGAAATCTGCCGATCTCGAAGACCTGTTGCGTGACTTCATCGGCCTGGGCGAACCGAAGCGGCAGATCACCGTGATCGATCTGAGCGCGGTGCCGCACGATGTGCGGCCGACGGTGTCGTCGCAGATCGGCCGGCTCGCATTCGAGTTCAACTACTGGAACCCGTTGCGCCGCGAGTTTCCGATCCTGCTGGTGTGCGAAGAGGCCCACCAGTACATCCCGCGTGAGGATGCCGAGTCCAAACACGAGGGCAGCCGCAGGGCAATGGAACGTATCGCCAAGGAGGGACGCAAGTACGGTGTCGGCCTGTGCGTGGTCAGTCAGCGCCCGACCGAACTGTCCGAGACGGTGCTTTCCCAGTGCAGCAACTTCATCTGCCTGCGCACCACGAACCCGCAGGACCAGGATTACATCCGCAAGCTGATGCCGGAGGGCGAGCAGGACCTGGCCGATGTGCTTACCACGCTGCGCCGAGGCGAGGCACTGGCGGTCGGCGAGGCGATACCGCTGCCGACACGCGTGAACCTCTACCCGCCCGATCCCGCACCGGCGAGCAGCGATGCACCGGTGGCGGAGAGCTGGAAATCAGGGCCGGATGATCTCGATGTCGCCGCGATCGTCAGTCATTGGTGGCGACAACAGCGTTGACCCGGGACATCGTGCAGCGACGCCCGTTAGTCGAATCGGCCGACAATGCGTGCCAGACTGTATGTCTCACCAAATCGCAGGACCAGCATGGCAGACGACAACATCCTTCCTTTCCCGAACAAACTGCGTGACGCCATCGACGAAGAGGCGTGGCGCGCGCTGCAGGGCGAGTTCTATCTGGACTGCTATTTCGCCCACCATGGGAAACCGGCCGATGGACCCGAGCAGCTGCGCGCGTGGCTGACCGAGCAGCAGCTGTTCGCCGACACCGACAACCCGTTCTTTCGCGGCTGGCTGGTGCGGCGCCTCAGCGAACCGGCTGACTGACGTCGTCGAAGTCAGAACAGGTCGATCTCGCCTTCGTGGCTGCTGCTGGGTTTTTCGAAACGCTGTCGTTCATCGGCCAGGCCACTGAGCAGCCCCATCAGGGTATGGCTGTGCGACTCGACCTGCTGGAACTCGTCCAGTATCGTCTGGCGATCCGTGGCCGATCCGCGCCAGTCGCCCTGCACGATATCGAGAATGCGATGCACGCCGTCGTGCACTGACCTGTGTGGCAGGTCGATGCCCCGGTACGATGGCAGATGGGCGAAGTCCTTCATGCCGTCGCCATCCCCATACCACTTTCCGAAGCGACAGTGATCCGGACCTACCGCGCAGCGGTTCCAGGACTCTGAACCCTCGCCCAGTTCCAGGGCCCGGTAGGAATGCTGGATGTAGATCATGTGATCGAGCTTGCTGAGGCAGGATTCGCTGATCGTCTGGGTGTAAGCGACCGAGGCGTGGCTATTGGTGGCGTTCTCGTAGAAGGTCGCAAAATCGTTCTCGAAGGCCTCAACAATCTGCTGCGAGTCTCCGGCCATCTCCGACATGGTTGCCGCCTCTTCGGTAACCTGCCGGGTGGATGCCGAGAAGCTTTCCATCACCTGGTAAACACTTCCGGTCGCCTCTTTGGTGCGTTGTGCAAGCTTCTTGACCTCGTCAGCGACTACCGCGAAACCACGTCCGTGCTCACCCGCACGAGCCGCCTCGATAGCGGCATTCAGTGCCAGCAGGTTGGTCTGATCGGCTATCCCGGTAATCATCTCGAGGATCTCGCCCACTTCGTGACTGTGTTCACCCAGCGTGATGGCCGTCTCACGCACGCCGGTCATCCTGGGCACGAGCTGGCGCAGGTTGTCGATAACCCGGGTGATCGATGCACGACCACGGGTTGCAACGTCGACAGAACCCGCGGTGTTCCCGCCCACCGATCGCATCTGACCGGTGATCTCCGCGAGGTCCTTCTGGGTACCTTGCAGATTGTGCAGCAGGTTACGCGTCTTCAGTTCATCGACCTTCGACATGAACGCCTCTAACTGACGGTTTTGGGCGCTCTGCTGCATGGCAGCGATCGAGTCGTTGATGTGTTCCATCGTGGCGCGGTACTGTCCCCGCAATCCGGCGACCAGCGCCGGGCGGAAGAATTTGTCCTGCTCCACATAGCTGAACGCCGTGTCGACCTCGCGGAAAAAGGCCTCGACCTGGTCACGTCCCTCGTTGATGTTCCACAGCGCATCGCCAACGGCGTGGCTGGTATCGATCTGCGTGATACGGAAGTCGGCATCGCCCTGTTGCATCGCCTTCCCCAGGTCGCGAATCTGTGCGAACACGACCTGGTCACGTTGCATGGCAACCCAGCCGGCCACCGCAAACAGACCAGCCAGTGCCAACGCAACGAGCAACAACGGATCCGGGCTGTACGCCAGCGCGACGTATCCCGCCAACAGCACGGTCACACCCATTGTGCCGAGCAGGGCGCAACCCGTGTTACATCGAGAGAACAAACGCTTCATAGCTCAGGCCCCTGGGCTGAAAACGCGCCGTCAGGATCTGCCGCGAGTTGTCGATGGCAGTCTTAGGTCCAGCCGCCTTCTCCCTGGCGAGCATTTCGGCGTAAAGCGGCGCGAAGTAGGCTACCGCATCCTGTTTCGGTCGCCGGCGTACGGAGTAATAGCCGATGGTCGTACCGCGTTCATCACGCGTCGGGGTGACATTGGCAAACGTCCAGTAGAATGATCCATCACTGGCCATGTTCTTCACGTATCCGAAGAACTCCTGACCCGCCTGCAGGGTTTCCCACATCAGCTTGAACACCGCCCGCGGCATATCCGGATGCCGAACGATGTTGTGTTGGACACCGAGCAGCTCGGACTCGCGGTAACCGGCGAACTCCATGAATATCCGGTTCGCATAGGTGATCCTGCCCTTGGCGTCCGTCTTGGATACGATGAAATCTTCTTCGCGCATGACGCGTTCACGCGACACCGGCGTGATCCCCTGTTTCATGCCTGCCCGTCTCGATTGATGCAATAAGCTTCGTATCGGCAGCGATCAAGGGTTATTGAGGAGCGCGGAAACAGCGAAAAAGCCCGTGACCTCAACGTCTCACGGGCTTTTTCACACAGGGTCCCTACCCGGCCTCGGCCAGGCAATGACGGGCTCAGCCGGCAGCCGCCAGCGCCTGATCGACGTCCGCGATGATGTCGTCGATGTGCTCGATACCGATCGACAGTCGCACCATGTCTTCCGGCACGCCGGCGGAGGCCAGCTCTTTGGGGCCAAGCTGGCGGTGCGTTGTGGTCGCCGGGTGGCAGGCCAGCGACTTGGCATCACCGATGTTGACCAGCCGCAGGATCATCTGCAGCGCGTCGATGAATTTCGCGCCTGCCTCCTTTCCGCCCTTGATGCCGAAGCTCAGGATGCCCGAGGCCCTGCCGCCGGTGGTCTTCTGACAGACCGCGTGATACGGGCTGTCGGGCAGACCGGCGTAGCTGACCCACGCAACCTGCGGATGCTTCTTCAGGTGCTCAGCCACCTTGAGCGCATTCTCACAATGGCGTTCCATGCGCAGCCCCAGGGTTTCCAGGCCCTGCATGATCAGGAATGCGTTCATCGGCGAGATCGCCGCGCCCATATTGCGCAGCGGCACGACGCGGCAACGGCCGATGTACGCGGCCGGACCAAGGGCCTCGGTGTAGACCACACCGTGATAAGACGGATCGGGCTCGTTCAACATCGGGAAGCGTTTGGCATTGCCGGCCCAGTCGAACTTGCCGGAATCGACGATAGCCCCGCCGATGCTGGTGCCATGCCCACCGATGTACTTGGTCAGCGCATGCACGACGATGTGCGCGCCGAGTTCGAACGGCCGGCACAGGAACGGTGTCGGCACCGTGTTGTCGACAATCAGCGGCACGCCGTGGCGGTTCGCAATCTCGCCCCATTTGGCGATATCCACGACGTTTCCGGCCGGGTTGCCGATCGACTCGCAGAACAGTGCGCGGGTCTTGTCGTCGATCAGTGACTCGATCCTGGCATAGTCGTCGTGCGATACGAAACGCGCCTCGATGCCCTGGCGCGGAAAGGTGTGCGCGAACAGGTTATACGTCCCACCATACAGCTGGCTGGTGCTGATGATGTTGCAGCCGACATCGGCGATACACTGGATCGATGCGGTGATCGCCGCCATGCCAGAGGCCATGCACAGCGAGGCAACACCGCCCTCCATCTCGGCGAGGCGCTGTTCAAGCACTGCCTGGGTCGGGTTCATGATTCGCGTATAGATGTTGCCGGCAACCTTCAGGTCGAACAGGTCCGCACCGTGCTGGGTGTTGTCGAACGTATAAGACGTGGTCTGGTAGATCGGCGTGGTCGCGGCACGCGTGGTCGGCTCGCTTTCGTAGCCGGCGTGTAAGGCCAGGGTCTCGAGTTTCATGGGCTCCTCCGGAGGTATTCTTGTGGTCAGGGCCAATGCCCTGCGTATCCTGGGAAAGGATAACCGCCGATGATAGCCGCAGATGCCGGGGGTTAACAGGAGGCCGCGGAAGCGGGATCAGCGGCCCAGCATGCGCTCGTAGGCCGAGCGGTAGTTCGCCACGGAAACGTCCCAGTTACGCTCGGTCTCGACGAATCTGCGACCTGCCTCTTTCAGTGCAACACCCTGCTGCGGGTCATTGAGCAACGCCGCCAGCTTCTCCGCCAGACTGCCCGCGTCGCCTGCGCGGTGCAGCACGCCGGTCACACCATCGACGACCAGTTCCTTGTGTCCGCCAACATCCGATGCCACGAACAGGCGCTTCTGCGCCATGGCCTCCAGGGGCTTGAGCGGCGTCACCAGGTCGGTGATCCGCATCATCTGGCGGGGATAGGCCAGCACGTCGATCAGGCTGTAATAGCTGCCTACCTCGCGTTGCGGCACCCGGCCGGCAAAGGTCGTGATATCGGCGATGCCGAGTTCGTCCGCCTTCTGCTTCAACGATGCCTCGGCGGGCCCGCCACCGACCATCAACACGTGCAGGTCAGGATGATGCGGGCGCATGATGCGCGCCGCCTCGAGCAACAGTTCAAGGCCTTCGTAATAGTAGAACGAACCGATGAAGCCGATGGTCTGCCGGCCCTGCAGCCCGAGCCTGTTGCAAAGGCCCTCATCGATCGCTTCGACCGGCTGAAAGTTTCCGATATCGACGGCATTCGGGATCACGGTGACCTTGTCCGCCGGGATACCGCGCGCCACGATGTCGCGACGCAGGCCCTCGCAGATGCAGAAACAATGATCGGCGTGCTTGAGCGCCCAGGTCTCCAGTCCGCGGGTTATCCGGTAACGCAGGTCGCCCTCGTTGGTCGTACCGTGACTGACCGCAGCGTCCTCCCAGAACCCCCGTACCTCGTAGCCGACCGGTATCCCAAGTTCGCGGCCGACGCGCACTGCGGCGATACCGTTCAGGGCCGGTGAATGGGCATGCAGCAGGTCAGGCTTTATCTGTCGCGCCACCTCGGTGAGGCGCGCCTGGAGGTCGCGGATTACCACGTACTGATTGACGATTGGCACTGAATGCAGACGTTGACTGCGTTTTGGTGTGCGAAAAAAATGCAGGCCCTCCACCGTCTCTTCGACTGGCTGGTCACTGACGGCATCCGCATGCTTGGTACTGGTGATGTGCTCGGTGTCCCAGCCCATTTTGCGCTGGTGCTCAAAGATCGAACGCGACCGGAATGTATAGCCGCTGTGCAGCGGGATCGAGTGATCGAGGACGTGGAGTATCAACATGGATTCAGTATCGGTCGCAATGGGTAAAAGTTGACGCCGTAGGCGCCGAGCCCTCTCGGCGAGCCCGCCACGTCCTGCCGTGCACGCGCCTAGCTCGCCGTGCCAACCACGCGTTCGAAGATCGCCAGCTGTCCCTGCGAGGTGTCGTTCCAGCTGAAGCCTTCGGCGTAGCGTCGCGTCGCGTCGCGCGCGGGCATTTCTGCAAACAACTTCTCAATGGCCGCGACAATCGAGTCGGCACTGCGATCACGCGTGAGCTGGCCGGCGTCCGGTGACGCCACGACCTCGGGTGTGCCATCCACAGGCGTCGCCACCACCGGGGTACCGCAGGCCATCGATTCAAGCAGCACGTTCGCCCAGCCCTCGCGACTCGAGGCGAGGATCAAGGCATCAGCTGCCTGATAGTGCTCACGCAGCTGCTGCTGCGAAAGACGCCCGGTGAATCTGACCCTGTCATGCAACGCAAGTCGATCCACCAGTTGACGCAATGCGCTCTCTTCCGGCCCGTCGCCGGCGAGCAGGAGGTCCATTCCCGGCAGTGCGGCCATCGCCTCGATCGCCAGATGGTGTCCCTTGCGTTCGATCAGGTGGCCGACCGACAGCAAGGTAGGGCGCGCGCCGATTCCCAGCTTTGCGCGCAACCCTGCGCGATCATCGTGCGGGTGGAAGAAATCCAGGTCCACCCCGTTGCGCAGCACCGTCACCCGATCATCGGGCACACCCATTTCGATCAGGTAGTCTTTCAGTGCGCCGGCAACGGTCATCATGTGGGCGGCCGTTTCAGTGACCTGCACGATTTTTTGCCGCGGTCCCGACAGCTGCGGAATGAGGTTGAGGTCGGTCCCCCTGCCAGTGACCACGAACGGGCGCTCGAACTCTGCAGCAAGACGCATCGCGGCAACACCGTCCGGATAGAAATAGTGTGCGTCGATCAGGTCGAAATCGAAGCCCCGGTCCTTCAGCCCGCGCACCGTTCGACGCACCGACTGGTACATCAGCCACGGGGTCAGTTGCATACCGATCTTGGGGATCACCGGGTACTTCGGGTGCCAGACGTCGATATCGTGGCGCACTTCGTGGCGCTCGATGCCCGCATAAGACGCATAGCTGCCGAACATCGGGTTCGACGAGGGGAACCAGGGCACGGGTGCGACCACCGTGGCCTGCAGATGCGGCGCATAGGCCAGCAACTGCCGCAGGCGGTTCTCGACAAACACCCCATGAGAGGGTTGATGCGCATTGGGATACAGGGAACTGAACGTCAGAATCTTCAAGTTACCCGCCCCAGTCGACGCACCGCCTTGTTCCCCCGAATTCGTGGACCACCTCAGCGGGTGGTCAAAGACTCACGGCCGGTCGTCGACGACGCCTTCCTTCTTCACCGGCATCAGATCGGCCTTGCTGACCCCGAGCCAGAGTGCCACGGCGGAGGCCACGTAGATGGTCGAGTAGGTCCCGATCACCACACCGACGATCAACGCCAGCGAGAAACCGTGCACGTTCTCGCCACCGAGGAAGAACAGCGCCAGCAACACCACCAGGGTCGTGCCCGAGGTCATGATCGTGCGTGCCATGGTCTGGTTGATCGACACGTTGATGATCTCCTCTGGCGAGCCTTTGCGCATCTTGCGGAAATTCTCACGCACGCGGTCGAAGATGACGATGGTGTCGTTGAGCGAGTAACCGATGACCGCGAGGACGGCCGCCAGTACTGGCAGGTCGAACTCGATCTGCAACAGCGCAAACAGGCCGACGGTAAACAACACGTCGTGCGCGAGGGCGACCACGGCCCCCACTGCAAAACGCCATTCGAATCGCATCGCGACATACATCAGCACCGCGATCAACGACACCAGTACGGCCAGTGCACCATCCTCGGCCAGCTCGTCGCCAACCTGGGGACCCACAAATTCCACGCGCCTGAGTTCGACCTGGCCCTGCGCCGCGGCATTCAACGCATTGAAGATGCGGTCGCTGAGCTGGGCGTTGGCGGCCTCTGCATCCACACCGGCATTTTCCTCCGGTGCAAGCCGGATAAGGACGTCGCGCAAGGTCCCGAAACGCTGTACGGCCGCACCGGCGAAACCACCGTCCGCCAGCGCCTGGCGAACCGAATCGAGCTGGACGTCCTGCTGGTACCCAACCTCGATCAGGGTGCCGCCGGTAAAATCGATGCCGAAGTTCAGGCCGCGCACCGCCAGGGCGATCGCCGCAACCAGCAGCCAGGCGACAGACAGGCCGACTGCCGCCTTGCGCACGCGCATGAAATCGATATTGAGGTTCTTGCTGACGATTTCCATTGCAGATCTCCGCGCTTAGATGGCGAGTTTCGCCACGCGCTTGCGGCCATAGACAAGGTTGATCACAGCACGCGTGCCCATTAGTGCGGTGAACATGGAGGTCGCGATCCCGATCGCCAGGGTCACCGCGAATCCGCGCACCGGGCCACTGCCGATCGAGAACAGCACCACGGCGGCAATCAGGGTGGTGACGTTCGCGTCCAGGATCGAGCTGAAGGCGCGCTCATAACCGGCATGGATACTGGCCTGCGGCGTCGAGCCGATCGACAGTTCCTCGCGGATGCGTTCGTAGATCAGCACGTTGGCATCGACCGCCATACCCACGGTCAACACGATACCCGCAATGCCAGGCACGGTCAGCGTCGCCTGCAGCATCGACAGGATGGCGACGATCAGCACCAGGTTGGCCATCAGGGCCAGGTTCGCGACCATGCCGAACACTTTGTAATAGACCGCCATCACGACCATGACCGCGAGCAGCCCCACCATCACCGACACCATGCCCTGGTCGATGTTGTCCTGACCCAGGCTCGGGCCAATGGTGCGCTCCTCGACGATGTTGATCGGTGCCGCCAGTGCGCCGGCCCGTAGCAGCAGGGCCAGCTGGTGCGCCTCCTGCGCATTATCCAGACCGGTGGTCTGGAAGCGGCGCCCGAAGGCCTCGCGGATGGTCGCGACATTGATGACCTCTTCGACCCACTTGCGGATCGGCTTGCCTTCGCTGTCACGCCCGACGGTACGTTTCTCCTTGAACACCACCGCCATGGGCTTGCCGACGTTCTCGGTGGTGACGTTGCGCATCCTGCGCGCACCCTTGCTGTCCAGGTTGACATACACCGCCGGCTGGCCGGATTGCTGATCGAACCCCGACGAGGCACTGGTCATCTCGTCGCCGGTCACGATGACCTGGCGCTTGAGCAGAATGGGTTGGCCATTGCGTTCGTGATACAGCGCGGCACCCGGTGGCACGCGCCCGCTCGACTCCGCCTCGAAGGCCTGTCCCGGATCACCGTGCACCAGGCGGTATTCGAGCGTTGCAGTCGCACCGAGCAGGTCTTTCACCTTGCCCGGGTCCTGCACACCCGGCAGTTCCACCACGATGCGACGGTCACCCTGCTGCTGGATCACAGGCTCGGCAACGCCCAGCGCGTTCACACGGTTGCGAAGCGTGGTGATGTTCTGCTCCAGCGCCAGACGCCGTGCCGCGCGTTCTTCGTCCTGCGACATGAATACGCGTACGTAGAATTCCTCGCCTTCATCACGCACGCTGGTCGCGAGGTCGCGAAACTCCGACCGAAGCACCTTTTCCGCCTGGTCGCGCGAGTCTGCGTCCTTGAAACGGACATCGACGCCGTTGCCCGATTCCTTGACCGTCACGTAACGGATCTTCTCGTCACGCAGCGCCGTGCGGATATTGCCCGCATGGCGCTCGACGGTCTTTTCGATGGCGGCGTCCATATCCACATCGATGAGCACATGGATACCACCGCGCAGGTCCAGACCGAGGTTCATCGGCCGGCCGCCGAGCGCGGTCAGCCAGCCCGGGATATCCGGCGACAGCGTCAGGGCGTGCGTGAACTCCGCCGGCAAGACCTTGGCGATCGCATCCTGGCCGGCCAGTTGGTCTTCCGCGGCCTCGAAACGGACCTGTAGACGGTCTGCCTTCAGCTCCGATGACTTGATCGTGATTTGTGCCCGTTCG
>JACKML010000009.1 GCA_024235415.1 Chromatiaceae bacterium
CACGGCGTCGTTGTTGAAACCGGTCCTGACTGCGCGCGGCGCGACGTAGGTCAGGCCCACGCCACTGCCGTCGAGCTCACGGCGCAGCGCCTCGGAAAGACCGCGCAGACCGAACTTGCTGGCCGAGTAGGCGGCGAACCACGCAAAACCTATGCTGCCAAAAGTTGAGCCTATATTCACGATACGGCCGCTGCCGCGTTCCAGCATCGCCGGAAGGACCTGGCGTGCGAGCAGCATCGGGACTGCCAGGTTCAGCTGCACAATACGCTCCAGTATTGCAGGGTCCTCGTCGACCAGCGGGCGAAAACTCATCGCGCCGGCACAATTGATCAGCAGGTCGATACCGCCCAGCTGCTCGCGGCAATCATCCACGGCGCGTTCGCGTGCCGCGCGATCCAGCAGGTCGACAGCGACGCCATGGGCCGTGCCGGCACCGCCTTCCAGTTGCCCCAGCAGTGCCTGCAAATCGGCCGGGTTACGTCCCAGAAGTGCCAGCCGGGCACCCTTTCGTGCCAACTCCGCGGCAACGGCCGCGCCGATCCCACCGGCAGCCCCGGTAAGCAGCACACGGGTCCCCTGCAATCTCATCGCCTTACTCCTGAAGTCATGGTTGGATTTTCCCGGCCGTCCGCCTAAGCGGCATGCGCGGCCGCATTCAGCGCGAGCGGCAATGTACGGAATACGTCGCCATACAATCCGTAGAAACGTCTTGCGCAGTGAATGACACAGTCCTGGTCACGCGGATCGTCGAGGCGGTTCACCAGGTCCCGGTAAAAATCCATGTGCGAGAGATCCAGGGAGCCATGACTGCTCAGGTACGAAAACGCCTTCGCCGGCAGGCCGAGATTGCGCTTCAGATTCGCGGCGGCCTCGGTGGCCACGCGCACGCTGGTGCCCTCGAGGACCAGGACCATGCCGAGGAAGCCGACTGGATTGCCGCGGTCGATCGTGTGATAGGCATAGGCCACCATCAGCTCGGCCGCCGCACCCGGCTGATCGCGCCTGACCTGTTCCGCATCGCCACCGCAGGCATTGATGTCGTTCAGAATCCATTCCTGGTGACCGACTTCCTCGTCGATATACTCCGCCATCGCATCACGCAGCCACTCCTTTTCGTGTGGCACGCGGGAACCACACGCCATCAGCAATGGCGTGGTGTGCTTGACGTGATGGTAGGCCTGTCCGAGAAACGCAAGGTAGGTCTCCAGTGAGAGTTCCCCGCGCCATCCGTGCTGGATGAACGGTATCGACAGAAAAGCGTCGCGCTGTGCGGCCGTCTCGCTCAACAGCCGATCGAAGAAGGGTTTCGTCATGATGTCCTGGCCTCGCGATAGAGTGATTCGACGGCTTTTTCATGCCGCGCATAAACGGCGTCCCGGCGGATGCGGCCGGTGCCTGTCAACAGACCGTTGTGCGGTGAGAACGGCGCATCCGCAAAGACCCAGCGGACCACCCGCGCATAGTCCGGCAACGCCCTGTTGGTACGGGCCAGCGCCGACTCGATATCGGCCGGCGTAGCGCCTCCGTCCGGCACGATGACCGCCACGTTGTAGGGCCTCGCCTCACCGAATACCGCAGCCTGCGCGATAGCGGGCTCGAGGGTGAGTTCACGCTCGACCCATTCGGGGGCGACGTTACGTCCGAACGCGGTGATGAACACGTTGCGGCGCCGCCCCTTCAGGTAAAGGAAACCTTCCGGGTCGATCTCGCCGATGTCGCCGGTCGGCCAGGCGGCAGCCGGCGCCTCGGATTCACCGAGGTAACCGCCGAACGCCGCGCCCTGCACCACCACCTCTCCGTCGCCGGTGACCCACAGACGTACGTGCGGCAACGGTTTTCCAACGCTGCCCGCGCGGTGTTGAGCCGGGGTGTTGAGGCATACCACCGATGCACATTCGGACAGGCCATAACCCTCGAAGACCGGCAGACCGAGCGCGCCAGCCCGCTGCAGCAGGCGTGGCGAAACCGCCGCACCGCCAACTGCAGCGAAGCGCAGCGCCGGACGGATACCGCTATCGTGCTCCATCGCCTCCACGACCCCCTGCAGGGTCTGCGGGGTAAAGATCGCCGTCGACGCCGCCGTATCTGCGAGCGCGGTTGCCATCGCCCGCCCGTCGAGTGCCGAAGAACCGCAAAGCCCCACCTCCTGCAGGGGTCGCAGCATGACAGTGGCACCGGCCCACAGCGGCGCGTAGATGCCAGCGATGTTTTCGAGCAGGACAGGCAGCGGCATCAAAACGAGATGACGATCGCTCGCACCAATGGCCACCGCCTCGACCAGTGACTCGACCACCGGCCGCATGTGACCCCAGCCAAGCAGCACCCCTTTCGGCGCGCCCGTGGTGCCCGAGGTGAACGTCAGCTTGGCGGTACCGGCCGGCAGTGGCAGACCGTTGCCCTGGCGGCGCGGGACTACGGTCATCCAGGAAAGCGTCTGGTTGGAGACCGCGACTGGCGACGCTTCGGGATTCAACAGGTCGGCGAGTCGCTCACTGATCGGTTCCGGTTGGTCCGTCACAAGCGCCCTGGCACCACTCATGCGCACGGCATGGCGCAGCTGGCCGGTGGAGAAAAACGCTGGCAGTGGTACCAGGCAGATACCCAGTTCCATGGCCGCGATATCCAGTACCACCCAGGCAGGTCCGTTTTCCAGCGCGACCGCCAACACATCGACGGCGGTATCCTGCAGCCATGCCATTGTGGCCTCGACCTGCGCCGGCAGCTCCGCAAAATCCATCTCCCCGCCAGGCCAGTGCAGCGCGCAGGCAGCAGGCTGTTGCCGCGCATGCGCCCGCAGTCGTGAAAGCAACGTCATGCCGCAAACCGTCCCGCCTGAAGGGCTCCGCACCACAGGGCAGACAATGCACACTCGCTTTCGAACAGGCGTGACAGGACTGCATGGCTCTGCGCCACATTTGCCGCCATCACTCGCGGCCCCTGAACGTAGTAGCTGCCCCAGAGTGCCTGCTCCTGTTGCGAGAGGCGACCGGGGTCGGCCGGACCCAGGTCTCTCAGGTCAACTCCGAGTCGTCGAAACGCGTTGCGCAGTTCGGGGCCGCAGGTGAACACCGCCCATTGGCGCGCAGCGCTGTGCAGGTAAGCAGTCAGCGCCGTGATCAGCCAACGCCCGCCACCAGCGCTGCCAACCGCGAAATTGCCGACCTCGACCAGTGCCTGCCGGTCCACCAACTGACCGCACGCGTTACCCAGCACCTGTTCAACGGGCTGGTCGAGATATCGTTCGAGGAACAGTTGCTGATCACCGGGGCTGCGCAGACCAAGAGCGGCCAGCAGACGCCCGCCATCACTGCGCAGCGTCATCAGCATCGGCAGGAAATACTCGATACGCGCACCGTAGGCATCGAGAAACGCCTCACGCACAAAGGACTCGACGTCGTGGCGCCGGGTCGCCTCGGGGCCGTCGAGCTGCACCAGCGTCGGCACCTCTGCATGGCGCCGGTGTCCGGCTCTAAACGTCATTTGCTATACCCTCCACTGCTCATGGCGGGGCATTCTGGGTCGCGCTGCTTAAGCGAGTATTAACGACTATCAGACGACATCGACAGATCCAGATCCGGCGCGGAGGCTGGGGCCCGTTATACCCTCAGGCACATCGATTGGGACTTGCGTACCGATTCATCGAGATGGCGCGCAAACTCGATCATTCCAACACGTTTGCGGATACCGGCACGCCGCAGTTTGAGAATCATGCGCGGCTGCAGGGCGTTGATCACCAAAGCAATGCCGCGGCCATTAAGATCCTTGACGATGGACTCCATTGCCACGATCGCGCTCATGTCGATCATGTTCACTTCTTCCATGTCGAGGATTACCACCCTGACCCCGGGAGTCACGTCGGTCAGGGCTTTCAACGCCTTCTGTGCGGTGCCAAAGAACAGAGGCCCGTTGATGTCATAGACCACGACCTCTCCGGGGACGCCGGCGAGGTTGTCGTGCTCCGGACGCAGCGACCGCGTCTGGGCAAGATCGATGCTACGGCGCACGAACAACACGCCTGCCAGACCCATACCTACCGCAACCGCGATCGTCATGTCGAACAACACGGTCAGCGAAAAGCAGGTCAACAGCACGATGATATCGTCGCGCGGCGCAATGCGCAGGGTACGGGCGAAATGTCGCACTTCGCTCATATTCCAGGCCACCACGACCAACAGGGCCGCCATCGCGGCCATCGGAATATAGGAGAGCAACGGCGACAGGAGGACGATTGCTACCAGGATGAACAGGCCGTGAGTGACCGAGGACAGTGGCGAGGTGCCACCGGCCCTGACGTTGACCGCCGTGCGGGCAATGGCGGCAGTCGCGGGTATACCGCCGAAAAAGGGGGCGACCATATTGCCGATACCCTGGCCAATCAATTCGTCGTTGGGGCTGTGCTTTCTGCCTGACATGCCATCTGACACCACGGCGCACAGCAATGATTCTATCGCCCCAAGGATCGCGATCGTGAATGCACTGGGGAGCAGTGTACGAATCAGCTCGAGGGTAAATCCGACCGGTTCGCCGTCAGCATCTGTCGGCGTCGCGGGCCAGGAGAACGTCGGCGGAAACGGTGGAATCCCGTGCCCTCCGATGCCGTTCAGCTCGTATTGGAAACGCGTCCCGATGGTAGCAACCGCGTAGTCTTCACCCAACCCTCCCAGCATCCAGGCCAGCAACGAACCCACCAGGACCGCGATCAGGTGCCCGGGCACCTTGATGTTCAGTCGTGGCCAGCTGAGCAGGACCAGGAGGGTGACAGCGCCCACCAGACACTCCGCCGGGTCGAGTGTTTCAAGTGCCTGTGCAATGGTCACCACCTTGTCGGTGAAGTGGCCGTCGAGAGAAGGGATGTCGAGGCCCAGAAAGTCCTTGATCTGCAGGGTTGCGATGACGACCCCAATACCGGCGGTGAACCCAATGATCACCGGATAGGGGACAATTTCGATCAAACGACCAAGGCGTGCCAGTCCCATCAGCACCAGAATTACGCCAGCCATGAAGCCGGCGATCAACAAACCGCCGATGCCGTGCTCGTTGACAATCGGCAGCAGCACCACCACGAACGCCGCGGTCGGACCCGAGATATTCACTGCCGAGCCGCCAGCCATTGCGATCACAACACCGGCGATGATCGCCGTGTACAACCCGTGCTGCGGTGGCACACCGCTGGCTATTGCCAGGGCCATCGACAACGGCAAGGCAATAATGCCAACCGTCAGTCCAGCCAGCAGGTTGGCACGTACGCTGGCTGGAGAACGATCGCCCTGCAGGGATTTCCTAAGCGCAGAAAACATCGGGCTACCTTCCGGGGCGTCTATCGGCCGATATCAATTATAAAGCTGGATCGACTAGGGGGGGGCGCGCATCCGCTTGCGAGTCCGATCAAAGCGGCATCACACATCTGCCACGTCAGCGCACCTGATCAGCTGATTCGTCGCACGCTGTAGCGGCCCGGCACCCCACCCTCGCGCACGATGTCGAGCATGCGCACGGGGAATGCGCCCTGCGCCCGATCGGCGAAGTACAACCGTAGCGCCTCGCTGACCGTGGGAAAGGCCATCTGTTCCCAGGGGATCCCGCTTTCCGTCACCAGCTCGACCTCGAGGCTCTCCTCACCCGGCGAAAACTCGAGGTCAAGCAGTTGACCGCGAAACAGCATGTAGACCTGGTTGATATGCGGCAGGTTGACGGTAACGTACAGGTCGTCGACTGCGACCCGTGCGTTGGCCTCTTCCAGCGTCTCGCGCAAAGCGGCCTCGTAGGTGGTCTCGCCGTTTTCCATAAAGCCTGCGGGTACCGTCCACAGACCGTGGCGCGGCTCGATCGCGCGCCGGCACATCAGCACCTTGTCCTCCCAATGGGCGATACAGCCGGCCACCACCTTGGGGTTGTGGTAGTGCACGGTGCCACAGTGATCACAGATATGACGCGGCCGGTTGTCGCCCTGCGGGACACCGACCCGTACCTCACCGCCACACACACTGCAGAACTTCATGTTTCGTCCAGCCTGTTTTTTCTCATGATAGCAGGCCGCTGCCCGGCTACTGCGGACACCCCTGTGGGATCAGCTCGACCTGCCGGCCACTGTCGAAAGCGACACCAATCACCTCGCAATAGCGTGCGTCGACCCTCAGCTGCAACGTGTTGGGGTCGACCACCTCAAGCGTTACACGGTTGCCGCGCAGATGCTCGGTACGCGTGCCCAGCACCGTGTAGGGAGTGTCCGCCAAAGGAGGCAGATACAGCAGATAGTCGACGCCGTTGCGCACCGTGAAACGCTGCTGTGTACGTTCCGCGGTCAGCAACGGCATGCCCAGGCCGAGCGTACTGAACCACCAGTCGAAACGACGTGTCACCCCATCGACCCGCGCCTCGACCTGCGCATGATAATGGGCACCCCAGGCCAGCCGGGTCAGCGGAAACAGCGCAAACTCATGGTCGCTCAGCAGGTGGTTCGGGTCGTTTTCGCTATGCAGCAGGCGCACCGGCTCGACCGAAACGAGGGTGTCACCGTCAACGCGAAACAGGCGAAAAGCGGTCAATTCAACCGCTTTTGCCCGCGCAGGGTTGAACTGAATCGACAAGGGATAGCCGGACACCTCGAGATCCGGCAAGGGGTCTGGCTCCTCGATGAAGAACGCCGGGACCACATCCCTGGCCCCGTCCGGCGGCCACACCACCACCTCGGGCAACACCGACTGGCGCACCCTGTCGAGTTGTCCGAGGTACTCGACACGCACATCGACTGCACTGGCGCAGGGTCGGCGGAAGCGACCGGAATCGGTATAGCGCGCACTGTCCGGTAAGTTGGCACACTGCGTCTCGAACCATTCGGAATACACCTGCAGTGGGCCTTCGCAGATCTCGTAGTAGTGACCGCTCGGCCGGTAAAGAGCCGCGTCTGGCGGTGTCTCGCACAATGCATTGAACCAGTCGGCATTCAACCGGATATCGTTCCCGCACGGCATGAAGTAACGCCCGTGGCCACCGAACACCGCCTCGCGCGGCGGCCGCTCGCAGAGCGTCGCCATGAAGTCGGCGTCGAGACGCGCACCGTTGGGGCAGGCGATCGGGTGTGACGAGCGGAACAGTGCGTCGACGGGAAGGTCCGCGCACAGGCCTTCGTAGTAATCGCGGGTCATCGCCGTCCCCAGGCAATCGACTGGCGTGCGGTGCAGTGCCGCGGCAGGCTGTACGCGGCACAGTTCGGCGATATCGGAGCGGCCGAGCAGAAAGACGTGCGAACGCTCGCCCGCCGCGACGCCCAGTTGATCGGCCTCCAGATCCAGAAAGGTCAGGCGATGATAGATGGCGCTCATCAGCCCGCTCATCGCGCTGTCTCCATCCGGGTAGCCCATGCTGACGTTTTCCAGTACCTCGCGATGCGGGTAGCCTGCGGCAACTGCCCGGACGGCCGGCGTCTCGCCGCTGAATCCCGCGTCTTCGGGACGCTGGCGATGCGCCGTCATGCCCGCGGGGGTCTTGCCGGGTTCACGGTGGCGATCGAGATAGTCGGCGTGGCGTTGCGCCGCCAGGCTCAAGGCCTCGTCGGGCAACAGCAGGCCGAGCCCCGCCTGCCGGCGCTGCTGGTTGACCCTGTCGATATCGCTGTCTGCATGCACGGGCGCGACGATGGCGAGCAGGACGATGACTGCGAGATGACACTGAAAACGGGGTTGCATGGGATGACACTGCTGGACGCCTGCCGGGCAGGATAGATCAAGAATCGGCTGCGCGTGAGAACCACCTCACTGACGCCAAGGCACGAAATACCACTAAGCAACCCGATAGCACCTCGCCTCGCTGCCGCCGGCGGGTTAGCATTGGCGCGAATTTCAGCCACCGTCAGCCTGGCCATGCCCGAAGCAACTACCAACGCCAGTACGCCGGAGACGGTCGCCGCCGTCGATCTCGGTTCCAACAGCTTCCACATGATCGTGGGCAAGCTGGACAACAAGCAACTGGTCATCGTCGACCGCCTGCGCGACGCCGTACGCCTCGGTGGTGGTCTGCTACCGGACAAGACCCTGAGCGCCGATGCCTGGGAACGTGCCCTGGACAGCCTGTCGCGCATGGGGCAGCGACTGCGCGCGCTGCCGCACCACGCGGTACGCGCGGTCGGCACCAACACCATGCGTCAGATACGCGACGGCGGCGCCTTCCTGAAGGCCGCCGAAGACGCCCTGGGCCACCCGATCGAAGTCATCGGCGGACGCGAAGAGGCGCGCCTGGTGTACCTGGGCGTGGCTCACGGCCTGGCCCCCGGTGACGAGACCCGCCTGGTGGTCGATATCGGCGGCGGCAGCACCGAGGTCATCCTCGGCGAAGGCCTGCAGCCGCGGGAGCGTGAGAGTCTGTTCATGGGCTGTGTGAGCATGACGGGGCGTTTCTTCGCCAATAGCAAGATCAGCGACGAGGCGATGGAAAAGGCGGTACTGGCCGGCCGCGTCGAGCTGCGACCGATCCGCCGCATGTTCCACGCAGGCCAATGGCATTCCGCGGTCGGCAGTTCCGGCACCATCAAGGCGATCGAGCGCGTGGTCATCGCCAACGGCTGGAGCGACGAGGGCATCACCAAGTCGTCGCTGAAGAAGCTGCGCCGCGCCCTGGTCGGTGCGGGCGACATCGACAACGTCAAGCTCGATGGCCTTTCCGACGATCGAAGTCCGGTGTTCGCGGGCGGGGTCGCCGTGCTGAGCGCTGTGTTCAAGGCGCTGGACATCGAGCAGATGCAGGTCTCCGACCTGGCCCTGCGTGAAGGCCTGCTGTACGAGCTGGTCGGCCATATCCACCATATCGATATCCGCGACTCGACCGTGCAGGCGGTGATGCATCGCTTTGGAGTGGACAAGAAGCAGGCCAGCCGGGTGGAGACCACGGCACGTGCCCTGTTGCGCCAGGTCGCGGAAAACTGGGAGCTCGACGGTGCCGAACACACCCTGATGCTCAACTGGGCCAGCCGGCTGCACGAAATCGGCCTGGTGATCTCGCACAACAGCTTCCACAAGCACGGGGCCTACATCCTTGCGAATGCGGATCTTCCCGGTTTCACCCGCCAGCAACAGGCAGTACTGGCTGCGCTGGTGCGGGCGCACAGACGACGCTTCGTCGATGCCGAGTTCACCAGGCTTCCGGCACATATCGGTGCCTGTGCCAAACGTCTTGCGGTGCTGCTGCGGCTGTCCGTGCTGATGCACCGTGGCCGCGGCGCCAGTCACAAGCCCCCGATGAAGATCATTGCCAGCGATGCCGACATCCGTGTCGAGTTCCCCGAGGAATGGCTGGCCGAACACCCGTTGACGGAGGCGGAGATTGCGCGCGAGGCCGAGTATCTGGCGGCCGCTGGATTCACCCTGCAATATGCCTAGGTAATTTCTTTCGGTTACGCTGCACACTCCGTCGCCATCAGGAAAGGGACAAGACGGGAGCCACATGAACGACATCACCGAGGCGCTGGCCGGCTTTGAACTGGGCGACGACAGCCAAAGTGGCGATATCCAGCCGCTGCCACGCACCAACAGCCGCGCAATGTGTGCGATGGCGTTCAGCCTCGAGTGGCAGAGTGCAGATGCCAGGCACATCGACCACCTGGTCGCGCGGAAGCTCAACCTGTGGCGCGACGTCCTGCCGTTCGAACTGGAACCGGACCTGATCGACAAGCCGGTCGGTCATGTCGCCCGCCACGCCTTCGCCAAGGGTGAACTGATTGTCCCCTACCAGTCCGACCTGTGCTTCAACCTCAGCCAGCGTGCATTTCACCGCGACCTGCGCAGAAACAACCACATAGAGCCGCGCAGCGGGCGCTTCTACCCACGTGCCTTCATCGGCGGTTCGCGGGGCATCTTTCCGGAAGAGATCCTGCCGTTTCGGATCTGCAAGGCCAGCGACGACATGATCTGTTGCGACCTCAACAACCCGCTGGCCGACAAGGCGCTCGACGTCTCGGCGCGTATCCTCGATATCTGGGCGGCCGGCGAGGAGCACGGCGGCAGCTGCAACGACGTCGCCGAGATGCTGACCGCCAACGGCCCCGGGATGCAGGCACGCTGGCGCGGTCAGCCCACGGACTTCTGGCAGGACATCCCGTTTGCCCGTATGGCCGGCGAGCCGGACGCGGCGTTCTACGCGATGCCGCGCATGGTCTCGCATATCGACCGCACCGGATCGGCACAGATCGCCTCGCTGTATGAGCGCCTGTTGCCGAAGGGCAGCCGCGTGCTCGACCTGATGGCCAGCTGGGAATCACACCTGCCCGCAGGGCACGCCCTCGGCGAGATCGTCGGTCTGGGGATGAACGCCGAGGAACTGGCCGCCAACCCGCTGTTCGCCGAACACCGCGTCCACGACCTCAACCTCGATCCGCGGCTGCCGTACGGCGACGTCGAGTTCGACGCCGTGATCTGCAGCCTGTCGGTAGAATACCTGGTCAAGCCGTTCGATGTTTTTGCCGAGGTCGCACGGGTGCTGCGCCCGGGTGGCCGCTTCATCGTGACATTCTCGAATCGCTGGTTCCCGCCCAAGGCGATCCATGCCTGGGAGGGCATGCACGAGTTCGAGCGCCCCGGCCTGGTGATGGAGTATTTCCTGCGCGATGGCGCCTTCAATGGCCTGCAGACCTGGTCGATGCGCGGGCTGCCGCGGCCGGCTGACGACAAGTACGCAGACCGTCACGACAACAGTGACCCGGTATATGCGGTGTGGGGTGACAGGACGTGAGCCAGGCGACGCCCCCGGCACGTCACTATGCCGTGCGGCGCGTCAACCCTTTTGAAGGCGTACTCCAGGTGGTCGAGACAAGCAGTGCCCGCGCCTATAGTCCGAACGGACGGATCTGGCAGGTCCAGGTACTCGCGCAGCGGCCGGACCACACCTGGCGCAGCTTCAGCGACGTCTCACCGATCGAGCAGTTCTTCAACTTCGGACTGTGGGATGCCACGGCCGGCCTGCAGAAGATCCCGGCCAATCCGGTGATGGACATCGGCGCGATGACGGCAGCGGCCGGGGAACTGACGGCCGCACTGCGGTCACTGTTGAAAACCCTGCCGTTCCCGCTGATCGACAACCATGAATGCTGGGCCACCGACTACCATGGTGCACCGGTCGCGCTGCTGGCCGCGACCGAAGATGCCGGTGTCATGCCCGATATTCGTGTCGGTCGCTGGCAGGCCACCCGGATCGCTGATCACGGTTTCGTGTCCGGCGCATTGCTGGCGCGCAACATCCCCGCGACCGGTGATCTCGGACCACGCCAGCACGCCGAGCAACTCGAACGTCAGGTACGCCAGCTGGGACAGCACAAGGCGTGGTTTCAACGCCTGCCCGATGGCAGTGGGATACGGCTCGGGCCGGCCGGCGACGATGCCCCCCAGCCGGCAGAGACATTCCCCGCACTCGGCCTCAAGACGGACTGGAAGGACGACACGGCACGCGAACTGGCGCTGGACTACCTCGCGTGGCGGGCACCACGGCTGTTGCTGCTGCAGGGCATCGATGATGAGCAGCGCCGCTGGCTGGAGCGACATGCGTGCCGACAGGCGATAGAACTGGCGGCCGTTTTCACGCTGATACCACGCATCCTCGATCACCACGCCATCGAAGCGGCGCGCGTTGAGGCAAGACTTCGCAAGGCCAGACGCTGAGCAAACCCCGACCGGGCAGGCCCGGTCGGTCACCTATCGCGGTTGTGGTCAGGCGCTCACCTGGCCTTTTGCAGATCGACCAGTTCCTGCAGCAGCGCCTCTATGTTGGCCAGGCGCTGTTCCATGGTCTGCATGTGCTGCTGTTTCATCGCCATCATGCGTTGCTTGCCCATCCCCATGCCCTGCATCCCGGGCATGCCGCCACCGCGGTGCATCTTGGCGCACGCGGCCTGACGCTCCGCCATGTCGCCGACTGCCGGTGCGGACGGCATATCGGCGGAATCCGGCTGTGCCACCGGCTGCTCGCTCGCAGGCGCTTGCGCGGCCATTGGCGACCTGGCTGCGGCGTTCGACTGCATCATCTCCATCTTCTGACGATGCATGTCCTGCATCTGCTGCATCATTTCGGGGCTCATCCTGCCCGCGCCAGGCCCCATCGGCGGCATACCCTGCGGGGCGTTCTGCATCATCTCCATGCGCTGCTGACGCATGTCCTGCATCTGCTGCATCATCTCGGGGTTCATCATGCCGGTTCGCGGTCCCATGGCCGGCATGCCCTGCGGATTGTTCTGCATCATCTCCATGTGCTGGCGGCGCATGTCCTGCATTCGCTGCAGCATCTCCGCCTGGGTCATCGGCGCGCCGGACGTCGGCATTGCGGCCTGCGCCTGCCCGGCTGACGAGGCCGGTGCATCATTTCCCGCGACGGCCACAGGGCCGGCCATCACCGCGGTCATCGCCGCTGCAAGCATCAAGTTCTTTGTGTTCACGTTTTCCCCTCCGGGTGTAGAGCTGTTTGACGGGATACCGGGGTAACCGGCGCCGGTTCGGTCGTCCTGATCCCCGACAACCGGGCAAATACCGGATAACGGGGTGAACGCAGTATCGCAGGAATCTTGCGTCGTCATCGCCGCAGCATGCGCATATTCCGACGTCCCGCTTCGGTACAATCCAGACAGCGGATCGGCCGGCAAGTTCCCCCGCGCGCCGCCGTACGTTCACCACGAGGAAGTTGTCGCCATGTCAGCAAACAAGGATTGGCGGGTCGATATCGCCCCGATTCTGTTTTTTACCGCGGTGATCGGCGTGAAGTCCTACTACCTGCTGCAGTACATCCGCGATACCGGCCATTTTTGGAGCCTGATTACCGACGGTGGCAACGCGCGGGCGGGCGATGGTGCGATGGTGTTCTACGTGACCGGCCACTTTTCCCACCTGGCTTACTATGCCACCGCCCTGGCGTTCGATGCCCTGGTGCTATACAGCTTCCTGGTGCGCCGCGGCGCGAGGCAGGGCCCCAGGGGATTCTGGGAGAATGTCTTCCCGCTGGTCACGGTGTTTGTGCCCATGATCGGTTTCACGCTGATGTTCGTCCCGGAAGTTCGCGCGATGCTGCCGCACTACCCGGAGGCGTTTCTGCGTTGGCTGGCCCAGCTGACTCCGGCATTCCCCTTCTATCTCGACATGACGGGGCTGGCGCTCGGCCTGTTCGGTGCTGCGTTCAGTATCTGGGCGATCGCCCACCTGCGGGCATCCTTTGGCCTGCGCACTGCCGTACGTGAACTGGTCACCAGCGGCCCGTACCGACGCATCCGTCACCCGTTGTACGTCGGCGAGATCGTCCACGTGAGTGGCATCGCGCTGCTCGCGGCGACGCCGGCGGCGCTGTACCTGCTGGTGCTCGCAGTCGCCCTGCAGGCGGTGCGCGCAAAGATCGAGGAGCGCAAGTTCCTCGCCAGCGTGCCGGAATATGCCGAGTTCCGGCGCAATACCGGATTCCTGTGGCCAAAGGTGTTTTGATCTGTTCGGAAACGGATCGCAGAATCGTTTGCGCCAAAGCCCCCGGCCGACTGCTAGCATCAACGCCAACAGTCTGGTTGAAATGGAGAGTCATTGATGCGATTGATGAAGGCAGTCATCGAAACACCGGTGGCCCGACACGGCATGCTGATCGGCGATGCCTTGCGCATCTGTGTCGACAAGGGGGTCCCTGGCATCCCTTTCGTCGACAACGACACAGGGCGGATCATCGGGCGGTTCTCGGTACGAAACGTCTTTCTTCACTACAGCATCCCCAGCGACATGATCAAGGGCGCGCATCTGATCGGCCACGAGGCACTGCACCTCGATCTGTCGAGTGATCACTACGAAGACGTCTTCAGGCGCACCATCGATTGCACGATCCTCGACGATGCCGCATGCCTCACTTCGACTGCCCAGATCACCAAGGCGATGGCATTGATGGAAAAATTCAACAGTTCGTATCTTTTCGTAATCGACGACGGTGTCTACCGGGGCGTCGTGACCCGCCTCGGGCTGACCCGGGTTTTGCTCGACGAACAGGGATAGGTGACATGCCGCACGCAGTGGATGGAAATATGCTGGTCGCAGCAGGGATTCTTATTGCGTCCTATGTGCTGATTTTCACCGAGGTGATTCACCGCACCAGCGCAGCGATTCTCGGCGCGGTGACGATGGTCGCAGTCGGAATGCTACTGGGCTTCTATACGCAGGAGGAAGCACTGATGGCAATCGATGCCAACACCATCCTGCTGCTCACCGCGATGATGATGTTGATCGCGATGCTGCGTCCCACCGGCGCCTTCGAGTACACCGCCGTCGTGATCGCACGTTTCTCCGCCAACGATCCGCGGCGCCTGCTGATCTATCTCAGCCTGGTCGTCAGTCTCATCTCGATGGTATTGGACAATGTGACCACGCTGATCGTTTTCGCGCCGCTGACCGTGCTGATCGCGCGCATCCTGCAGATCAACCCGATGCCCTACCTGATGTCCGAGGCGATACTGTCCAACGTCGGCGGAGCATCCACGCTGGTCGGCGACCCCCCAAACATCATGATCGGCAGCGCCGGCAACATCAGTTTCAATGCCTTCATCACCCACATGGGTCCACCCATCGTGGCCGTATGGGTCGTTACCGTCCTTGTGCTGTTGTTGATGTTTCGAGCAGACCTGAGTCCGCGGCGACAGGACATACACACTCAACAGTTCGACCTGCGCAATGCGGTCAAGGACAAAGGCAGCCTTTGGCGCATGCTGTCGGCCCTCGGCCTGGTGGTCGCCCTGTTCTTCTCCCACCATCACCTGGGTATCTATCCGGCGTTCGCCGCGCTGCTCGGACTCGCTGCGGCACTTCTGCTCATGCAGCCGAAGCCGGAGGTTCTGTTCGGTGAGATCAACTGGTCGGTGCTGATGTTCTTCGTCGGCCTGTTCGTCATCGTCGGCGGTGTTGAGGCGTCCGGATTGCTCGGCCTACTGGGGGCCAACCTCGCCGGACTGGCCGCTGAGCCGGGCAAACTCCTGCTCACCGGCCTCATACTGATGTGGGTGGCGGCGGTGATGAGTGCCGTGATCGACAACATCCCCTTCACCGTGACGATGATCCCGATCATCCTCGGGCTGGAAGCCAGCGGCGCCCAGGTAGCACCCTTGTGGTGGGCTCTGGCGATCGGCGTTGGCCTGGGCGGCAACAGCACGCATATCGGTGCGACCGCCAATCTGATCGCAGTCTCCGAGTCTGAACGCTGCGGGATCCGGGGAGCATATATCTCGCCGCTCGCCTGGATGCGCATCGGCATACCGACGACCTTGGTTGGACTGGCAGTGGCCAGCGCGATCTACACGGTGTTCTTCGACTTCTTTCTAACCTGAGCCTGGTTCCGGTGCGACTGTCCCTCGAATCCACCTTTTGCGGCGGCTTTTTCCCCCGACACCTTGCGCTGATACACTGCACCGGCAGTAATTCCCCGCCAATCCGTGGCGCAAAACGATCGGGCGCCAGGCATTACACTGCACCGCGATGTGATTACGGGGATGAATCCCCGATCGAGTGGAAGACACAGCCTTGAGCGAACCAAACCTGCAAACCTATCGGCACGATCAGGTCGGCCAAGTCGGCGTACTGCTGATCAACCTCGGTACCCCGGACGCGCCGACACGAGGCGCTGTGCGGCGCTATCTGAAGGAATTCCTTTGGGACCCCCGGGTGGTCGAAGTTCCGCGACCGATCTGGTGGCTGGTACTCAACGGCGTGATCCTCAACACACGCCCCTCTCGTTCAGCCAAGGCCTACAGCAAAGTCTGGACCGCCGAAGGTTCGCCATTGCTGACGGTGTCGCAGAAGCAACGCGATGTGCTGGCCGCGGTGATTGCAGAGCGTTTCGGCAGCGATGTGCCTGTCGCTCTGGGCATGCGCTATGGCAATCCATCGATTCCCGCGGCGCTCGCACAGCTGCGTGATGCCAATGTACGCCGCGTCCTGGTGCTGCCGCTGTATCCGCAGTATTCGGCGACCACCACCGCCTCGACCTTCGACGCCATCGCTGCAGAGATGCTCCGCTGGCGCTGGATACCGGAACTGCGGTTCATCAATCACTACCACGACGAACCCGCATACATCGGCGCGCTGGCCGAGAGTGTGCAACGCCACCGTGCCGAGTTCGGCGACGCCGAGCGCCTGTTGATGTCGTTCCACGGCATTCCCGAGGAGTATTTCCACAAGGGTGATCCCTACTACTGTGAATGCCAGAAGACCGGCCGCCTGCTGGCCGAGTCGCTGGGGCTCGGCGCACAGGACTGGCAGATCAGCTTCCAGTCGCGGCTCGGTCCCAAGCAATGGCTGCAGCCCTATACCGACCACACGCTCGAGGCACTGGCCAGAGAAGGGGTCAGATCGATTCAGGTGATCTGCCCCGGATTCTCTGCCGACTGCCTGGAGACACTGGAAGAGGTGGCGATGGAAAACCGCGAGATCTTCCTCGACGCCGGTGGCGAACGCTATGAATACATCCCCTGCCTCAACGACGACCCGGCGCATATTGCAATGCTGGCCGGTCTGGTGGACCAGCACACCCAGGGCTGGGGACCGGACCTGGAAGAGCCCGCGCAGGTGCAGCGGCGTGCACTGGCACTGGGCGCACACCGCTAGGTATCCCCATGCGCAAAAAATCGACCGTCAGTCATATCCTCGTCAGCCTGCAGTTCAGCGCGATCGTGATCGTCGCCTGGCCGTTCGTGGCCCAGCCGGCGGGCCGCCTGCAGTGGCTGGCGATCAGTGCCCTCGGACTGATCGTCGGACTGTATACACTGGCACATAACAAGCTGGGCAATTTCGGTATCTATCCCGAGCCGATCCCCGACGCCTGCCTGGTCACCACCGGCCCCTACCGCTGGATCCGCCACCCGATGTACGCCAGCCTGTTGCTGTTCATGCTTGGCGTCGCCCTGTACCGCCATGCCTGGCCCAACTACCTGGGCCTGGTGCTGCTGGGAATTGCGGTGTTCGGCAAGATGCACCGTGAAGAGACGCATCTGCATACCCGCTTCGAGGACTATTCGGACTACGTCAAACGCACCCACCGTCTGTTTCCCGGCATCTACTGAGCCAGTCGCCATGAGTGATACGCCAAAACCCACCGAAATCATCCTGCACCGGCAGTCCCATTCGCTCGAACTGGCGTTCGACGACGGCAAGCGCTTCAACCTGCCGTGCGAACTGTTGCGCGTCTACTCGCCGTCTGCAGAGGTGCGCGGCCACTGGGGCCAGTACGCGAAACTGCAGGTGGACAAGCAGGACGTCAACATCACCGAGATCAAGCCGGTCGGCGCCTATGCGATCAAGATCTTCTTCGATGATGGCCACAATTCCGGGCTGTACGACTGGGGCTTTCTCTACGACCTCGGCCGCAAACAGAGCATCCACTGGAACGACTACCTTCAGCGGCTGGCCGAGGCGGGTCACACGCGAAAAGCGCCGGCCTGGCAGACGACCGACAGCGCGACCGATTAGCCATTTCAGCCGCCCGATAAACACAACACCCGCGCCGTAGCCGACCTGCGCCGGCAATAGGGCGCCCCCACTGCCCGGGATCCGGATTCCCGCCGTCGACCACGCCAGTCGGCATTCAACCTGCCCCGCCACGTGCCGCTAACGGCCTATATGCCGAACGTAATGCGCCACCTGACCGTTTTGCTGCTGGCAGGCCTGCTGGCTTCTGCCGCCGTCCCGGCAGCGGATCCGGTGCGCATATTCGTCCTGCATTCGTACCACCAGGACTATCCGTGGACTGCACGCCAGCATCGCGGTTTCGTTGAGGCACTCGAATCCACCTTCGACGGCGAAACCGTCATCGAGACCGAGCACCTCGACACCAAGCGCCGAGCCTACGAACCCGAGTACGCCGATGCGTTCCAGGAATACCTGAAGTTCAAGTACGCCGGCTTCTCGCCGGATGTCGTCTACGTGTCCGACGACAATGCATTGATGTTCGCCCTGAATCATCTGGAGAAGGTCTTTCCAAAGACACCGGTATTCTTCTCTGGCGTCAACGATGTCACGGCGGTGCAGCGGATAAGCGGTCGGCCGGTCACCGGGGTGTTCGAAAAGAAGGAGATCGCCCCGAACCTTGCGTTGCTGACTGGCATGGGCCGCGGCACGCAGAGGATTATCGTGCTCGGCGACAACTCGACCACGTATCAGGCGATCGAGCGCGAGGTCAGGGAAGAGCTGCAGCGCTTGCCGGAGATTGAGGCCACGTTCATCGCCGATGAACACATCGATACCATCCTCCTGCAATTGCAGGGCCTGCCTGACGCCGACCTGTTTCTCACCACCCTCGGCGGGGTGAAGAACAGCCTCGACCAGACACTGCCGCTGCGCGAGACCTTGAAGCGCATCGTCGGCGACGGCGCACGGGTCATCATCAGCATGGAGGACGTCTACCTGGTCGATGGCGTCCTGGGCGGCTACGTGACCAGCGGCATCCGCCAGGGGGAGGCGGCAGCCGGGCTGCTGGCGCACTTCCTGAACACGGGTGAAATCCAGACACCGCTGACCCACAGCCCCAATGAGTTCCTGCTCGACGCACGCGCAATGGCCCGTCATCAGTTGGTCGTGCCGTCTTCGATCCGCCGACTTGCAACGCTGCTGCATGAGCCGCCTTCATTTTACCAGCGCTATCGCGTGCCGATCCTCAGTGCACTGATCGTCGTCAGCGCGCTGTTCACCCTGTCGCTGGTCGTGTTTCTGGTCGTGCTGTCACGCAAGAACCGCCAGATCGAACAACGCTCGAACGCATTCGCAGAACAGGCCGAGGCGGCATCGCGCGTCCGCGACAGCCTGAACGAGGCGCAACGCCTGGGCCGCCAGGGCAGTTGGGAATGGGACCGGGCACAGGGTGTCTTCACCTGCTCGGAAGGTCTGCTCTTCCTGTGCAACACGACGCGCGCACTCGCAGGCGAACGGGTGGATGACTTCCTGCAACACCTGCCTGGCAGCGACCGGGTCGCGTTCATGGCGGCGATTGAAAAGGTTTGCAGGCATAGCGAGCCGATCGAACTGGTACACCGCCTGAGCCGCGAGGACGGCAGCATCCTGACGGTACGCGAGGCTATCCGACTGCACACCGGCCGTAACGGTGACACCCTGGAGCTGATCGGTATCGTCCATGACATCACCGAACGCCACGTCGCCGAGACCCGGTTGCGCGAGAGCGAGGAGAAGTACCGCAGGCTGTTCGAGCTGTCGGAGGACCCGATGTGGCTGATCGTCGGCAGTCACTTCCTTATGGCCAACCAGGCGGCGGCCAACATCCTCGGCTACGGCTCGGTTGAGGCGCTCACCCGGTTACACCCTTCGGCACTGTCGCCGGAAACACAGGCGGATGGTCAGGCATCGCGGGACAAGGCTGAACGGATGATGTCCATCGCCTACCGCGAGGGTTATCACCGTTTCGAGTGGACACACCGCAAACAGGACGGTTCCTTGTTCCCTGTCGAGGTATCACTGACCAAGATCCCGTACGAGGGTGGAGATGCGCTCTTCTGCATCTGGCGCGACACCACCGAGATCAATGCCGCCTACCGCTCGCTGGAGGACAAGACCGCCTATCTGGACGGCATCCTCAGCTCATCGGAAAAGGTTGCCATCATTGCGACCGACGCCCACGGAAGGATTCGCTACTACAGTCCCTCGGCGGAGAAACTGTTCAACCTGCCGACAGACCGGGCACTCGGAACGACCCTGATGGATCTGCACCGACACCGTGAAGTCAGCGAGCAACGCTATATGCAGGGACTCGAGCAGGCCAGGGAAAGCGGTGAGTTCCGCTTTACGATGCAGCTCGAAACGAACGGCCAGCAGCGACAGGTGGATGGCCGCATCTCACCGATCCACAAGCACAACGACGAATTTGCCGGCTACATGCTGATGTGCGAAGACGTCACGGAGCAGCGCCGCGCCACCGAACTGATCGAGTACCAGGCGACCTATGACACCCTGACCGAACTGCCGAACCGCCGCCTGTTCATGCAGCAGCTGCACCAGGCACTGGCCCGCGCCAGGCGTCACCAGCATCTGAGCGCGGTGTTGTTCATCGACCTCGACAATTTCAAGACCATCAACGACTCGCTCGGTCACCCGATTGGCGACACCCTGCTGCGGGATGTCGCCAATCGCATCCGCGAGAACGTGCGCGAAGAGGACACAGTGGCCAGGCTCGGCGGTGACGAATTCGTCATCCTCGCTGCGGAGCTGGCGAGCAGTCGCGACGAGGCCGTCAGCGATGCCCAGGCGCTGGCCGAGAAAGTCCGCCAGACGCTCGCCCTGCCCTACCCGGTCGATGCACACGAACTTCATGTCACGCCGAGCATTGGCATCGCGGTGTTTCCTTCGGCAGACGAGAGCGCCGATGACATCCTGCGCCAGGCCGACACGGCGATGTACCAGGCCAAGGAGTCGGGCCGCAACGCCGTGCGCTTCTTCCTGCCGAGCATGCAGCGCGCGGCGGAGAACCGCATGGGCACGATCAGCCACCTGCGCCACGCCCTGTCGCGCAACGAGCTGCAACTCTATTACCAGCCGCAGTTCAATGCCGCGCGCGAACTGTGCGGTGCGGAGGCGCTGCTGCGCTGGCAGCACCCGGAACGCGGCACGGTCATGCCTGACCAGTTCATCCACCTCGCCGAAGAATCGGGCATGATCCTGGCCATCGGCGACTGGGTGATGCGCGAAGCGCTGAGCCAGTTCAAGCGCTGGCGGGAATATGCCCCGGACACGCTTCACGGCAGGGTGGCGGTCAATGTCAGCGCACTGCAGTTCCGTCAGGCCGACTTCGTGACCAGGGTCAAGCAGGCGCTGGTCGACAGTGCCGCCGATCCGTCGTGGCTGACACTGGAGATGACGGAAAGCATCCTGCTGCAGGATGTCGACGGGACGATCGAGAAGATCCAGACCCTCAAGGTTCTCGGTGTCCGCTTCTCGATCGATGACTTCGGGACCGGCTACTCGTCCCTCGCCTATCTCAAGCGTCTGCCTGTGGACGAGATCAAAATCGACCGTTCATTCGTGCGCGACATCCTGAGCGACGCCAACGACGCGGCACTGGTGGACACGATCCTTACAATGGCTGGACACATCGGCCTGGAGGCAGTGGCCGAGGGCGTCGAGAGCGAGGAGGCGTTTGCGTTTCTCAGCGAGCGCGGCTGCCCGGTGTTTCAGGGCTATCACTTCGGCCGGCCCTGCAGCGCCGACAGCTTCCGTGAGCAGTTCCTTCCATCCCGGCACATGACGGCCAGCGCCAAAGTCTACTGATCCGGCATCGTCCACAGGGCAACAGCAGCATAGATTCGCGCCTCGGTCAGGCTAAGTGACCAACCTTCGACGCGCACGAACTCACCGCGCAGATATTCGCCGCGTACCACACGCTGCAGAATCAACAGTTGCTCGGCGACGCAGCTCTCGGTTGTGGCGACACCGGACTGATCTTCCATGCGCGCCTCGATCGTCGCGATGATCTGTTCGCGATCGTTCTCTTCGGGATACTGTTGCAGGTACGCGGCGCCGAAACGCAGCACCGCTTCGGGTCGGCCGCTGATCGCGGTCAGCCAGGGCGGCAGATCATTCGCCGGTGCGGCATCGGCACCACCGATACGTACTGCCGATGCCGCCATCATCCCCAGCAGTGACAACAGGAAGCGGCGCCGCGACACCTCACCGCCAGCCATGGAGGAGGAAAGCCCGTTCATCGCATCAGCCCACCAGTGACTTCAGGTGATCGCCCAGGCGCAGCGCCAGTGCGACCAGGGTAAGGGTCGGATTGGACGCACCGGCTGTCGGGAATACCGAACTGCCGGCAACAAACAGATTGTCGATACCATGCACCTTGCAGTGGCGGTCGACGACCCCTTGCCGTGGATCATCGTGCATCCTTGTCGTTCCCATATGGTGACTGCCACCGCCGACGACCTGTGGCCATGCACTGTCGTACTCGCCGCTGTTGAATACACGCCCGATATCCAGCGCACCGATCTCCATCACCAGCGAACGCATATGCTCCAGTGCACTGAGTCGGTCCTGCTCGGTGAGGCGCCAGTCGAGGCGCAGCCTCTGCAGGCCCAATGCATCACGCTGGGTCGACAGTGTGACCCGGCTGTCCGGGTTCGGCACCTGCTCGCAGGCACAACCGAGCCCCAGCCAATGACCAAGCAGAGTCGACGGCAGAATCGCCGCCCTGCGATCGTCGATCAGAAAGTGACGTGCAGCCTCGAGCATGTCCCTGTGCAATCCGGCACGTTCCCAGTTGGGTGCGACATTCGAGTGATAGTCACCGGCCTGGCCGGCCATGAAGGTGCAGTTGAGCAGGCGTCGTTCCCGCAGAAAGGACTCCGAGGGATTGAACGCGGCGGTGGCATAACGACCATCGGCAAACACACGGGTGCGGTAGATGCCCGGCAGGCGCAAGATATCGGCAACCACCAGTTCCGCGAAGCCGGACAGGTGCGGGTGTTCCATGAAAAAACGGCCGACCATGTCATGCTGGTTGCCCAGCCCGTGCGGCATGCTGTCGTTGGACAACAACAGCATCCGGGCGTTTTCCAGGCCGCCGGTGGCCAGCACGTAGACGCGTGCACGGACGCTGTGCCTGAGCCCGCTCAGCGTCTGCAGCTGCAACTGGTCCACGTGGCGACCCTCGCCAACCGCGGCAATGTTTACCACGTTGGCATTGAGCAACACCTCGATGTTTTTCGACTGCTCCAGTTCGCTGCCGTAGCGTTCACCGAAATGGGTGGGCGGGCTGAAATGCACGAACCGCACCTGCATCCGGCCGGTGACCGAATCAGGCAACGGCTCGCCCGTCACACGTTCCCAGTAGGTCTTGTCCTCGAACCGCGGCGGCGCCACTTCCACGACCTCGCTGGCCCTGTCGTAGTAGGGCAGAAGGGTCTCCTTGCTGAACGGCCAGCCGCTGTGCGGCACCCATTCGCGTTGCTCGAAGTCGATCGCATCCAGCGGCCGGCAGAAGCCGCCCCAATGGTTCGAGCTGCCGCCGAGGAAGCGCAGCCGATGGGCGATCACCGGGTACGCGATGCCGACGCTCTCGCCGTCGTAAAGCGCCTGCGTCTGGGCTTCCGGCGTCAGGCCACCCGATTCGATCAGGCACACCCGGGTGGAAGTGCCGTCGAACGTGCGCGCAATGCTGATACCCGCCGGCCCACCACCGATGATCGCAACATCGGTCTCGAACTTGCTCAGGTCTGGCAGGGAACGGGTATCGATAAACATCACGAAGACATCTCGGCTAAGGCGTTGATCCGATTCAGTCCCTGTCGCCCGGGACGGGCGGCACGAAACTGACCTGCGCCTCGAACTGCCGCTGCACTGCGGCCGTCAGATAGGGTCTGCTCGAAAGCGACAGGATCACCAGGCCGCGGAAATCCTCGGCACACTGCAGCAGGTGTGAGACTTCCAGGTTCGCATAGCGATCGTGCGCATCCTTGACGTTGGTACGCTTGCCAAACAACGCATCCGCCTCGTCGAAGAACAGGATCCACCCCGATCGGGCGCCCAGGTCGAACACCTTGCCGATGTTCTTTTCGGTCTCCCCGATGTAACGCCCGATCAGTGCCGTCGACGGGATCTGCCAGACCCTGGTGTCGAGGTCGCGCGCCAGCAGCTGCGCGGCCAGCAGGCGTTCCGCAGCGGCACCGCCGACGAACAGCAACTGGCTGCCGCGCCAGGGATTGGGGCCATACAGGCGTGCCGGTGGTGACGTCACATCGTGCCGGTCAGACAGACCGCCCAGGAGCTGGTGAATACCGTCTGGCAACCCGGAGGCATCCAGGTCGAGGTCGGTTGCCGTCAGCGCGCCGACGAAAGGTTTAAGCCATCTTCGATACACGGAAGGAATCCTCAAGCACCGTTACGCATGGCGTCTTCACAGTTCGATCACCTCATGCAATGCGGGCATCACCACCTTCGCATCACCCAGGGCGGTTGCGAACGCCTGCATCGCCTCCTCGTCACCATGTACCAGGACCGTGAGTTCCGGTTTGCCCGCCGCGTTGTGCCATGCGAGCAGCTCGTTGCGGTCGGCATGCGCGGAAAAACCGCCGATGGTGTAGATGCGTGCGCGTACCGGTATCTCCTCTCGATAGATACGTACCGCAGCCACACCATCGATGATGCGGCGCGCCAGGGTGCCATGGGCGGCGAATCCGACAAATACGATACTGCAATCCGAGCGCCACAGATTGTGCTTGAGGTGATGCAGCACGCGGCCACCGGTACACATCCCGGACCCGGCCAGTATCACCGCACCACCACCGATCCGGTTGAGCGCCATCGACGCTGCCGTCTCGCGGGTGAAGTGCAGCCCAGGCAGGGCGAACGGATCGGCCCCGCCGTCGAACATGGCCTTGACCTCGGGTTCGTAGCAGTCCGGGTGGCGACGGAAGATCTCGGTGGCGGAGATGGCCATTGGGGAATCCAGAAACACCTGCATCGACGCCGGCAGCTGGCCCTGCTCGACGCCTTCGCGCAGACAGAACAGCAATTCCTGCGCGCGTTCCAGCGCAAACGTAGGGATGATCACATTGCCACCGCGCTTGAAGGTGTCACGGATTGCCGTATACAGCTCGTCGATGGATCGCCCCAGGTCCTTGTGCGCACGGTCGCCGTAGGTGGTCTCCATCACCACGACATCCACCGGCGGCGGCCTGGTCGGATCGCGCAGCATCGGCCGACCGTTGGCCCCCAGGTCACCGGAGAAGATCACCCGCCGTTTCCTGCCCTTCTCTTCCAGTTCCAGCAGCACGCTGGCAGAGCCTAGGATGTGACCCGCATCGAGAAAGGTAACGCGCACACCCTCGGCGACATCGATCGGCTTCGCGTAAG
The DNA here is from genome assembly GCA_024235415.1 of Chromatiaceae bacterium. Taxonomy (GTDB): domain Bacteria; phylum Pseudomonadota; class Gammaproteobacteria; order Chromatiales; family Chromatiaceae; genus Thiosocius. The sequence goes on from JACKML010000009.1 coordinate 24,834, forward strand.
CGGCCACACGTCCGAAGTAGTCCATGCTGTCGAGCGCGTCGAGCACCGTGTACAACGGTTGTACCTCGTGCGCACGGTCGTGGTGGCGACGTGCCTTCTTGTTGAGCCATGCCGCTTCCTCTTCCTGCAGATCGGCCGCGTCGAGCATGACCAGGCGCGCCAGCTCGCGCGTCGCGGCAGTAGTGATGATCTCGCCGCGGAAGCCGCGTGCTACCAGCAGGGGAATGCGCCCGCAGTGATCCAGGTGACCATGTGTGAGCAGCAGGAAATCGATGTCCGCCGGCTCGAAGCCGAACGACGCTGCATTCTCCTCCTCGATCTTTCGGCCTCCCTGGTAAAGGCCGCAATCGATAAGTACCTTCGCCCCGCCGCACTCGACCAGGTGGCAGGAACCGGTCACCCCGCGCGCCGCACCGTGAAACGAAATCCTCATTGTCATCCTCCCCCGTCGTCCATCAATGGTGTCCCCGCATTGCGGTGCCATTGCAGGATGCCGTCCCAGGCATCCTGTGCGGTCTCAGCGAACCAGAAGAGATCGCGGTCTTCGTCGTCGATCACGCCCTCGTCGACCAGGAAGTCGACGTCGAAGGCGCGCCGCCAGAAACGCTCGCCGATCAACACCACCGGCAGCGGATCGATCTTGCGGGTCTGGATCAGAGTCAGCGCCTCGAACAGCTCGTCCATCGTTCCATAACCGCCGGGACAGGCGACCAGAGCGCAGGCGCGTAGCATGAAATGCAGCTTGCGCAACGCGAAATAGTGAAAACGAAAGCATAGATCCGGCGTCACGTACGGGTTCGGCTCCTGTTCGTGAGGCAGCGAGATGTTCAGACCGATGGTATCGGCACCGGCGTCGAAGGCCCCGCGATTGGCGGCCTCCATGATGCCGGGACCACCGCCGGTCATCACCGCCAGGTGGTCGCGCTCGCCACCATGCCGCACGCTGCCAACCAGCCGCCCGAGCTCACGCGCCACGTCGTAGTAGCTGCTGTTGTCGAGGATCCGCCCGGCCACCGCAACCTGCCGCCGCAACCGGTTGTCATCCGGCTGCTGCGCCAGGCGGCGCTGCAGGTCATCACGGCGGTGTCGCGCCACCGCCGGATCGGGGATGCGCGTGCTGCCGAACACAATGATCGTGCGCTGGATGTCATACGCCCGCAGGATCGACTCGGCCTTCGCATAGTCGACCTGCAGACGCGCACCGCGCATCTCCTCCCGGTGCAGAAAGTCAGGGTCGCGATCGGCCTCACGATAACTCGGGCTGTTCATGATCGCGCGCACCCGCCTGGACGCCTCCGGATCATCTTCGGGTACGGCAGGATGCTGCCACGGCAGCGGCTGCTGGCGCTCGCCGGGCGGCTTTTTCGGTTTGTCGCGTGAGGAACCCAAAAGGATCGTCCCTGGTATCGGATCTACTGGGTAAAAGTCTAGCCCGAAAAACCCACGGACCGGAAAGCAATCGGCGAAGAGCTGATCTCCCAGGGAGCGGCCCTGTCGGCAAGCACCGACATCAATCGTCGAGTCTGTCGAACGTGACGCCGCGCTGTTCGAGCCCGGCCATCAGCGCCTGCAGCGGCGCCTCCAGATCGCAACGACCGCGGAACCCGAGTTCGATCTGGAACTCGGCTCCCAGGCGCGGCAGGCTGAACAGCTTGGCCTCCGGGAACCGCTCGACCAACTGCTGCATCAGATCCATCAGGCTGCTCTCGGTAACACCGCGCACCCGCACCGCACACTGCCTCTCCGCATGGCCGCCTTCGGCGAACCAGTTGTCGAGCACCCAGGCCGCCATCGGGTGCGCCATATCGGGGAAGCCCGGCATGAAGTAGTGCCGGTTGATGCTGAAACCGGGTATGCGGTTGTAGGGATTGGGAATCAGCTCGCTGCCCAGCGGCAGCTCTGCCATCTTGATCCGGTTGGGGTAGGCCTCGGCACCGAAGCGGCCCTCGATCTCGGCCACGGCACCGGGGTGCAGGCTCAACGCGACGCCGGCGGCGCGTGCGGCACAGGCGCGGGTGTGGTCGTCTGGCGTCGCGCCGATGCCGCCGCAGCAGAACACCGGGATGCCCTCGGCCATCGTGCGTGCGAACTCGCTGACCAGGTACTCCGGATCGTCCGGGAGTATGCGCAGCCAGGCAACCTTGAAGCCGCGTTCACGCAGCAATCCGCCAATACCGTCGAAGTGACGGTCGCTGCGCCGGCCGTTCAGGATCTCGTCACCAACGACAATGATGCCGAAAGCGTCGCTTGCCGGTGTCCCACTCATCAGATCGCGTTTCGCAGTCCCAGCGACTCCGGATAGGGGTCGAGATACCACTGTCGGTCGATGTAGTCATCCGGGTGGCGCCGGAAGTAGTGGCGCAACAGCTTCATCGGCACCACCAGCGGCACCTCTTCACGGCGGTAGGCCTCGATGCTCTGCGCCAGTTCGGCCTTGTCGCCGCCATCGATACGGTCCTTGAGATAACCCTGGATGTGCTGCAGCGCGTTGACATGCCGCTTGCGCCCGATACGGCGTTTCAATGCCGTCATGAACTCGGCCTCGTAGGCATCGGCGATGCGCGATAGGTCGACGCCCTTGAGGTTCGACAGCAGGCGCCCCAGGCGCTGGTAGGCAGCCTGCGAATGCGCCATCACCATGTATTTGTGGCGTGCATGAAAGTCGATCAGCGCCCTGGCGGTGAGACCGCTGGCGCGCAGCGTCTGCCAACGCCGGTAGGCATAAACACGGTTGACGAAATTCTCGCGCAACATCGGGTCATTGAGTCGCCCCTCTTCCTCGCAGGGCAGATTGGGCAGGCTGTCCATGATCACCCGCGCGTAGGCACCGACGCCGTTCTTCTGCGCATGTCCGCTCGCGTTGTACAGTTTGACCCGTTCCATTCCACAGCTTGGTGACTTGCTCATGAATACGTAGCCACTGATACAGCCGGGACTCTGGCCAAGTTGCGCAGCAGTCGCGAGGGCGAAATCCTCGAGCCTGTCGGTGACGTCGATCGATGGGTCTTCGACCCCGATGACGCGGGTCTGTGTCACCGTGGCAATCAGGCGTATCGGGGGTCGTGGCGTACCCAGGCCGATCGCCATCTCGGGACAGATGGGCTGATAGTCAACGAACCTGCCAAGCTGCTCGATTATCCAGCGGTCGCGCTTGGCCGTGCCGTCGTAGCGCACCTTCTGCCCCAGCAGGCAGCTGCTGATGCCTATCAGCGGCCGCTCGGCGTAGTCACCTTTCATACCCATTCCTCAGAATGCCGCCGCCTCGGCCTCAAGATAGGCACCGCTGATGTGGCGCCCCAGCTCGATGTCGAAACCGGCCCATTGCTGCCAGGGTTCGAGCCTGGGCATCAACAGCGGACGGATCTCGAAATCGGCAAGACCGTCGTCAAACCCCTGCCTGACCGTGGCGTACAGCGTATCCAGGTAATCACGGTATCGCTGCGCCACCTCCGGGCCGCCGCTCGGCCCATGTCCCGGCACGAATACCGTGGCACCCGTGGCCAGCGCGTTATCCAGTGCGGTGATGTTGCCGCTGAAGCTGCCGCCCTCCAGACGCAGTATGCGGCCGTGGCCGGCGTTGTCGCCGAGAAACACCAGCCCGAGTTCCGGCACATGCAACATGATGTCGGTATCTGTGTGTGCCTTGTCGTTGTTCATCACCTGATAGGTGAGCCCGCCAATCGACAGGGTGTCCCCATCGACCACCGGGTGGTCCGGCTTGACGATGTCAGTGCCCGCCGTGGCGTTGTCAGTCAGACGCAGCATCAGCTGCACCCACTCGGCCCCCGCACCGGCCAGCACCTTCGGCCCAACCCTCTCATGACCGTAGATCGGCACGTCCGGATACCGGGCGCGGATTGCCTGGTTGCCGAGCCAGTGGTCACCATGGACATGTGTGTTGAACACGGCCAGCACCGGTTTGTCGGTGATCCGACCGATACGTGCCAGGACCATCTCGCCGACCTGCACGCTGCTGCCCGGGTCGATCACAACCACGCCCGCATCGGTGACGATGAAGGCGGGGTTGTTCATGAAACCCTGGTTCGACGGTGACGGCAGTTCGGTCGGGCCGTGGATGACATAGACACCGGGCGCGATCTGCTCGGGGTTCCATTCCCCACGCAGAGGCGCGGCTTTCTGCAGGGCATAAGCGGCACCGGCGAGCAGCATCAATAGCAGCAGCCAGGATCTCATACGCATCGGCGTGCCCTCGCGGTTCAGGACCGGCGGCGCGCGCCCACGCGCAGGCGCAGGGCGTTGAGCTTGATGAACCCTTCGGCGTCCTTCTGGTCGTATGCCCCGGCATCGTCTTCGAACGTGGCGATCGATTCGTCGAACAGACTGTGGGTGGGCGACTTGCGCCCGGCGACGATCACGTTGCCCTTGTACAGCTTCATCCGCACCGTGCCATTGACCACTTTCTGCGTCTGGTCGATCAGCGCCTGCAGTGCCATGCGCTCCGGGCTCCACCAGTAACCGTTGTAGATCATGCTGGCGTACTTGGGCATCAGCTCGTCCTTCAGGTGCGCCGCCTCGCGATCGAGCGTCAATGACTCCATCGCCCGGTGCGCCTTCAGCATGATGGTGCCGGCAGGCGTCTCGTAACAGCCGCGTGACTTCATACCCACGTAGCGGTTTTCGACGATGTCGTCGCGACCGATACCGTTGGCGCCACCGAGCTTGTTGAGGAACTCCATCACCGACGCGGGTGACATCGGATTGCCATCGACGGCAACGATGTCGCCGTTCTGATAGGTCAGCTCGACATAGGCGGGCGTGTCCGGTGCGGCCTCGGGTGACACGCTCCAGCGCCACATGTCCTCTTCCGGTTCGGCCCACGGATCTTCGAGGATGTCGCCTTCGTAGGAGATATGCAGCAGGTTGGCATCCATCGAATAGGGCGACTTCTTGCCCTTCTTCGCAAAGTCCACTGCGATGCCATGTTCCTCGGCGTACTTCATCAGCTTCTCGCGTGACAACAGGTCCCATTCACGCCACGGGGCTATTACCTTCACATCGGGTTTGAGCGCGTAGGCACCGAGCTCGAAACGCACCTGGTCGTTGCCCTTGCCAGTGGCACCATGCGAGATCGCATCGGCACCGGTGGCATTGGCAATCTCGATCAGGCGTTTGGCGATCAGGGGTCTGGCGATCGAGGTGCCTAGCAGGTACTCGCCTTCGTAGATCGCATTGGCACGAAACATCGGGAAGACGAAATCACGCGCGAACTCCTCGCGCAGATCGTCGACGTAGATCTCCTTGATGCCAGCCGCCTTGGCCTTGGCGCGCGCCGGTTCGACCTCTTCACCCTGGCCGATGTCGGCAGTGAAGGTCACGACCTCGCAGTGGTACACGTCCTGCAGCCACTTGAGAATGATGGAGGTGTCCAGACCGCCGGAATAGGCGAGAACGACTTTCTTGATGCCCGAATGAGCCATGTTGCGCCCCTTGATGAATCCGATTGGGAAAAGCGTTGCGGAAAGATTCGCATTATAACGCAGGGCATCCAATGGATTGGCAACCGCCGCATTCACATCCCGCGGTGCAAGCTGCAATACTGTGTATTGAACCGTTTGCCAGGAAAGGCTCGCCGACCATGCCAGCACCTTCGACCACCCGCCGGATCATCATCCTCCTGCTGATCACTGCCGTGCTCGCCGGCTGGGCCTGGTGGGCGACGCGCAGCAAACCGATCATGGTGGCGGTCGCCGCGGTCGAAAAAGGCACAGTGGAGAAGACCGTGGCCAACACACGCGCCGGAACCGTCAAGGCCTGTCGGCGCGCCAAACTGTCACCGAGTGCGGGCGGACAGATCGCCAACCTGCCGGTGCAGGAGGGTGATGCTGTGAAAAAGGGTCAGCTGCTGCTGGAGCTGTGGAACAAGGACGTGACCGCTCAACTCAGCCTGAGTGAGCAGGAGGCGGTCAGCGCGGCAGCAACCGCGCGGGCACGCTGCATCGAGGCGGACCAGTCGCGTCGCGAGGCCGAGCGCCAGCAGAAGTTGCTGGCCCGCAATCTCGTCTCCGAGGAACAGGCCGACCAGGCGGCCTCTGCCGCCAACGCCGCCGATGCCGCATGCGATGCCGCTCGGGCGACCGCCGCAGTCAGCAAGGCGCGCGTTGGCGTGACCCAGGCGACGCTGGAAAAGACGCGCCTGGTCGCGCCGTTCGACGGCGTGATCGCGCAGATCAACGGCGAACTGAACGAATACGTGACGCCGTCCCCGATCGGCATCCCAACCCCGCCGGCGGTTGACCTGATCGACAACCGCTGCTTTTACCTGACCGCACCGATCGACGAGGTGGACGTCGCCGGTATCACCGTAGGCCAGGTCGCGAGAGTCACCCTCGACGCCTTCGGCGCGCGCCGCTTCGAAGGTCGGGTGCGGCGCATCGCCGACTATGTGCTGGACGCGGAAAAGCAGGCCCGCACCGTGGATGTCGAGGTCGAGTTCATCAATTCCGCCGACATCGAGCAACTGCTGGCTGGCTACTCGGCGGACGTCGAGATCATCCTCGACGTCCGGCGCGACACCTTGCGCATCCCGACCGAGGCGCTGGTCGACGGTACCAATGTCTACGTGTTCGATCCCGACAGCGGGCTGATCGAGCAGCGCGAAGTGAAGACCGGAACCGCGAACTGGGACCACACGCAGATCACCGACGGCCTGGCCGAGGGTGAGCTGATCGTCACCTCGGTCGATCGCGAGGGACTCGCCGACGGCGTTGCGGCAAAGCGCGAGACGGATGCGGACAGATGATCGAGCTGACCGGTATCGAGCGCGACTTTGCGGTCGGTGACGAGACCGTACACGCGCTGAGCCAGGTCAGCCTGAGTCTGCCCGACGGCGACTATGTGTCGGTGATGGGGCCGTCGGGTTCCGGCAAGTCGACGCTGCTCAACGTGCTGGGGCTGCTCGACCGGCCGAATGCCGGCAGCTACAGGCTGGACGGCGTCGAGACCACCGACCTGCCCGAGGAACGCCGCGCGGCGCTGCGCCGCAACCACATCGGTTTCGTGTTCCAGGCGTTTCACCTGGTACCGCGCCTGAGTGCCGCCGACAACATCGGTCTGCCAATGGTCCTGGCCGGCGTGGCGCCGGACGCGCGCAAGGCCCGCGTCCACGAGGTCCTCGAGTCACTGGACCTGCTCGACCGCGCCCACCACCGCCCTGACCAGCTGTCCGGCGGGCAGCGCCAGCGGGTCGCCATAGGCCGCGCCATCGTGATGCAGCCGGGCGTGCTGCTGGCCGACGAGCCCACGGGCAACCTCGATCAGCATGCCGGCGGCGAGGTGGTCGGCCTGCTCGAGCGCCTCAATGACGCCGGGATCACGCTGATCGTGGTCACCCACGACCCGGTCATTGGCAGGCGCGCGCGACGCAGGATCCGCATGGTCGATGGGCAGATCGAGAGCGACAAGAGCGGCGATGCGCACACCTGACCTGATCAGCTTCGCGTTACGCTCGCTGAGCGGCGCACGCACCCGCACCCTGCTGATGCTGCTCGCGATGAGTATTGGTGTCGCCTCGGTGGTGCTGCTGACCGCACTCGGCGAGGGCGCGCGCCGCTACGTGGTCGGCGAGTTCGCGCAGCTCGGCACGCACCTGCTGATCATGCTGCCCGGACGCTCCGAGACCACCGGCGGGGCACCACCGCTGCTCGGCGCCACCCCGCGCGACCTGACCCTGGACGATGCGATGGCGTTGCTGCGCGAACGCAGCATTCTGCGGGTCGCGCCGCTGACGGTGGGCAATGCGCCGGTCTCGCACGGCAGCCGCGAGCGCGAGGTCACGGTGATCGGCGCCACCGCCGATTTCTTCCCGATCCGCCACCTGACGATCGGCAGCGGCAAAGGCCTGCCCGCGCTCGACCCCGGGCGGGGCGCCAATGTCGTGGTGATTGGCTCCGGACTGCGCCGGGAACTGTTCGGTGGGCAGCGTGCGCTGGGCCAGTGGGTGCGCATCGATGACCGGCGTTTTCGGGTCATCGGGATTCTCGGTGAGGGCGGCGAATCGCTCGGCCAGAACCTCGACGACATGGCGGTCATCCCGGTCGCCTCGGCGCAGGTCGTGTTCGACACGCCATCGCTGTTCCGGGTACTGATCCAGGCGCGTGGCGAGGACGACATCGAGCGCGCGAAGAAGGCCGCACGCGAGATCATCCGCGAGCGGCATGACGGTGAAGACGATGTGACGATCATCTCCCAGGATGCGCTGCTGAGCACATTCGACAAGATCCTCGGCGCACTGACCTACACCGTCGGCGGCATCGCCGCGATCAGCCTCGTGGTGGCAGGCATCCTGATCATGAACGTGATGCTGGTGGCCGTCTCGCAACGCGTTGCCGAGATCGGCCTGCTCAAGGCGCTGGGCGCGCCGGAGCGCCAGGTGTTGCGCCTGTTCCTGGTCGAGTCGGTCATGCTCGCCGCGGCCGGTGCGGCCCTCGGTGTGTTGATCGCGGCTGCCGGGATCCTTGCGCTGCGCGAGGTCTTTCCGACGTTTCCGATCGCCGCGCCGCTGTGGGCGACGCCGGCCGCGGTCGGTGTGGCTATCGTCACCGGACTGGTGTTCGGCGTGCTGCCGGCAAGGCGCGCGGCACGGCTCGATCCGGTGCGCGCATTGAGCGGGCGTTAGCGATCGCCATGCGCCTCGACGACCTGTTCCATCTCACTGGCAGCGCGGTCCTCGCGCATCGTACGCGCAGCCTCTTGACCGGGCTGGGCATTGCGGTCGGCATCGCCGCCGTGGTGCTGCTGACCGCAATCGGGGAAGGGGTGCAACGCTTCGTGGTCAAGGAGTTCACCCAGTTCGGCACCAACCTGATCGCCATCTCACCCGGCAAGACCGAGACCCTCGGCATGTCGGGCGCCGTGATCAGCAACGTGCGTCCACTGAGCCTGGACGACGCCGATGCACTGCGCCGCCTGCCGCAGGTCAGGGCGGTAGTACCATTTATCCAGGGCAACGCGGAGGTCGAGGCAGACGGCAAGACACGGCGCACCACGGTGTTCGGCACCGGCCATGCGGTCCCCGAGGTATGGCAGATCACACCGGCGCTGGGCCGCTTCCTGCCGGACGACGAGCCGCGCCAGGCACGCGCCTTCGCCGTGTTGGGCAGCAAGCTGCGCAGCGAGCTGTTTGCCGGCCGCTCGCCGCTGGGCCAGCGCATCCGTGTCGGCGGCGAGACCTACCGCATCATCGGCACAATGCACCCCAAGGGGCAGTTGCTCGGCTTCGATCTCGACGACACCGTGTACATCCCGATCGGCCGGGCGATGGCGATGTTCGACCGTGAAAGCCTGATGGAAGTGGACGTGCTGTACAGCGCGAACGCCAATGCCGACGAGCTGGCGGAAAAGCTCAAGGCGCGCCTGGTCGCCCGTCATGGCACCGAAGACTTCACCATCGTCACCCAGGACCAGATGCTGGAGGTGCTCGGTTCCGTACTCGATGTGCTGACCCTGGCGGTGGGCGCGCTCGGCGCTATATCGCTGCTGGTCGGTGGCATCGGGATATTGACCATCATGACCATCTCGGTGAACGAACGCACCGGGGAGGTCGGCCTGCTGCGTGCGCTGGGTGCCGGACGACGTCAGGTGATGGCGCTGTTTCTCGGTGAGGCGGTGGTGCTGTCGGGCGTCGGCGGTCTTGCGGGCCTGCTGCTGGGTATCGGTGGCGCCTGGCTGATCAGCGCGGCAGTGCCCGGCCTGCCGACACACATTGCCTGGGACTACGTCACACTCGCGTTGCTGATCGCCATCGGCATAGGCCTGCTGGCCGGCGTGGTGCCGGCACTACGCGCGGCAGGCCTGGACCCGGTAACGGCACTGCGCGCCGAGTGACGGTACGCGAGCCGATCAGTGCCCGGCTTCCGATGATGTCAGCATCGCCTGCAGACAGACCATGAAGCCCTGCGGCTGATCGGCGTAGACCCAATGTCCGGCACCGTCGACCGGGCACAACTTCGCATGCGGGAAAAAGCGCCGGATGGCGGGCCTGTACGCGGGCGTTACATAGTCCGACAGCACGCCGTGGATGAAATGCGCGCCGCCGTCAAAGGTCGCGTCGCTGCGCTGGTCCGGAAAGCCGGTGATCTGTGCCTGTGCGGCAGCCAGCGCCGGCAGATTCAGCCGCCAGCGCCATCCCTCCGCGTCCTTGACCAGGTTCTGCAACAGGAACGCGCGCACCCCGCCACCACTGATGCTCGGCGACATCTGCCGATCGGCATCGGCACGGCTGCGGATCGTCTCCAGATCGACGGCGCCGAAGCCACCGAGCACGGCATCGAAGTTGTGGGTGTAGCGCACTGGCGACATATCGACCACGGCCAGCCGGCTCACGCGCTGCGGATGATTCAATGCGAGGTGCATGGCCACCTTGCCCCCCATGCTGTGGCCGACCAGCGTGGCAGCGCCAATGTCGTGGGCATCGAGCAGGCGCAGCACATCATCGACCATCGCCGGATAACCGCAATCGTCGTGATGTGGCGACTGCCCGTGGTTACGAAGGTCCGGCACCAGCACACGGTAGTGCGGCTCCAGCTGACGCGCCACCGCCCCCCAGTTGGAGGACGAGCCGAACAGACCGTGCAGCAGCAGCACGCAGGGCCGATCCGGTGAACCGTATGTCCTGAGGTGCAATTCCAACATGGCAATCAGCCGGGGCCTATTGTCGTGGCGCGCCAGCGCTCAAAAGCGCCGTGAATCATCCACCTGGTCGAGCGCGGAGATTCCGGGTACCAGACTCTTCAGAATGCCGTCCTTGATACCGTAGATCCAGCCGTGGACCGTCAGGTCGCTGCCCTGTCGCCAGGCATTCTTGACGATCGTTGTATTGCACACGTTGGTGACCTGTTCCACCACGTTCAGCTCACACAGGGCGTCGACCCTTTCCTCTTGCGCCACGGCATTCAGCCGTTCGGCGTTGAAACGGCTGACATCCTTGATATGGCGCAGCCAGTTGTCGATCAGCCCGTGGTCCTTGTCTTCCATCGCGGCCTTGATACCGCCGCAACCGTAGTGCCCGCACACGATGACGTGCTTGACCCGCAACACCTCGACCGCGAACTGGATCACTGACAGGCAGTTGAGATCCGTGTGTACCACGACGTTGGCGATGTTGCGATGCACGAACACCTCGCCGGGTGGCAGGGCGATGATCTCGTTGGCAGGCACACGGCTGTCCGAGCAGCCGATCCACAGGTACTCCGGGGCCTGCTGTTTGGACAACCGTTCGAAGAACTGCGGGTCTTCCTTCTTGATGGCATCGGCCCAGACCCGATTGCTTTCGAACAGGTGGTGCAGCGACTTCAACGGATACCCCCGCAAAGGACACGTTCAGTGACCGATACCACGGGGCCCGATGTGCCATGCATTGACGGTATCAACCTCTTTTCTTCGGCGGCATCAGGTCGGTGATCGACCCCTCGGCCATCTCGGCAGCGAAGCATATGGTCTCGTTCAGGGTCGGATGCGGGTGCACGGTCAGGCCGATGTCTTCGGCGTCCGCACCCATCTCCAGGCCCAACACGGTCTCACCGATCAGTTCACCGGCATTGCGGCCAACGATGCCGGCACCGAGCAGGCGCTTGCTCTTGGCGTCAAAGATCAGCTTGGTGATGCCCTCCTCGCGACCGATACCGAGCGCGCGCCCGGAGGCAGCCCACGGAAAGACACCTTTCTCGATCTCGACGCCCCTGGCCTTTGCCTCGGTCTCGGTCAGGCCCATCCATGCCACCTCTGGGTCGGTGTAGGCCACCGAGGGTATGGTCATCGGATCGAACAGCGACGGCAAGCCGGCGATGACCTCTGCCGCGACCTTGCCTTCATGGGTGGCCTTGTGCGCCAGCATCGGGTTGCCGACCACGTCACCGATGGCATAGATGTGCGGGACATTGGTGCGCATCTTCGCGTCCGTGGGGATGAAGCCTCGCTCGTCGACGTGGACACCGGCCGCTTCGGCATTGATCTGTTTGCCGTTCGGCGTGCGCCCGACGGCCACCAGCACCCTGTCGTAGATCTTCGCCTCGGGCGCCTTGTCACCCTCGAACGCGACCTTGAGGCCGTTCTTCTGCGCCTTGATGTCGCTGACCTTGGTCTTGAGCATGATGCTGCCGACCTTGGCTTCCAGGCGCTTCTGCAGCGGTCGCACCAGGTCGCGGTCGCAGCCCGGGATCAGCCCGTCCTGCAATTCCACGATGTCGACTTCGCTGCCGAGGGTGGCATACACAGTCGCCATCTCCAGGCCGATGATGCCGCCGCCGACGATCAACAGCTTTTTCGGCACATCCTGCAGCGCCAGCGCACCGGTGGAGCTGATCAGACGCGGGTCATCGTTGGGAAAACCGGGGATTTTCACCGCGCTGGAGCCGCAGGCAATGATGCATTGTTCGAACTCGACACGCGTCAGACCATCTGCCGTCTGAACCTCCATGTGACGCGGATCGGAGAACTTTGCGACGCCGGTGACCACCTGAACCTTGCGCTGCTTGGCCAGCGCTCCAAGGCCGCCAGTCAGCTTGCCGACCACCTTGTCCTTGCCGGCGCGCATCTTGTCGAGGTCTATCCGCGGCTGGGTGTAGCGGACCCCCATGTGTTCCAGTTCGGCGACTTCGTTGATGACCTCAGCGGTGTGCAACAGGGCTTTCGACGGGATACAGCCGACGTTCAGACAGACGCCGCCGAGGCTCGCATAGCGTTCGATCAGTACGACCTGTTTACCAAGATCCGCCGCACGAAACGCCGCGGTGTAACCGCCCGGCCCCGCGCCCAAGACCACCACCTGGGTACGGATATCCGCCACCTGGCCCTGCTTGCTCATAAACGCTCCTTTTCCCGTTGGTTGCCCGACCCGAACCTGCGATGTCTGCCAAGAACAACAGACCCGGCCACAGATTTCACACCGGCATTAAGGCAGCAAACCGCCCCGCGTGCACGGCAACGATCTCAATGCTGTGCATTGTCTGCCGCAGATTAGCACCCGTCTGCGGCCCCTCGCCCACTGTCACAGCAACAGCCGGCGGATATCGCCCAGAAGTTGTGCCAGGTACGTGGTGAAACGCACCCCCTCGGCACCGTCGATCACGCGGTGGTCGTAGGAAAGGCTGAACGGCATCATCAGGCGCGGCGCAAATTCGCGGCCGTCCCACTTTGGTTTCATCTCGGCACGCGAGATACCGAGGATCGCCACCTCCGGCGCATTCACGATCGGCGTGAACTGGGTACCGCCGATGCCGCCGAGGCTGGAAATCGAGATACATCCACCCTGCATGTCACCCGGGGAGAGTTTGCCGGCACGGGCCTTGGCGCTCATCTCGCCGAGGTCACGCGCAAGATCGAAGACTCCCTTCTTGTCGACGTCGCGGACCACCGGCACGACCAGCCCGTTCGGTGTGTCCACTGCCACACCGATGTTCACGTATTTCTTCAGGATCAACTTCTCGCCGTCCGCCGAAAGCGAGCTGTTGAACTGCGGATAGGCCGCCAGCGCCTTGCACACCGCTTTCATCAGGAACGGCATGAACGTCAGCTTGACATCGGCCTTGGCGGCCTCGTCTTTCTGCGTCTTGCGGAAGTCCTCCAGTTCGGTGATATCGGCCTCATCGAACTGGGTGACGTGCGGCACATTGAGCCAGCTGCGGTGCAGATGGGTGCCACTGAGCTTCTTGATCCGCCCGAGTTCCTTTTCCTCGACCGCACCAAACTTGGAAAAATCGACGGCCGGCATCGACGGCAACTGCAACCCGCCACCGGCAGAAGGCGCCGCGACCGCCTTGCCTTCCGACAGGGTCCGTTTGACATAGGCCTGCACATCCTCCTTGATGATGCGGCCCTTGGGCCCTGAGCCGGGCACGTAGAGCAGGTCGACACCCAGTTCGCGGGCAAAGCGGCGAACCCCGGGACTGGCGTGGGCATTGCCACGCGGCGCATCCGAGGGGCGCGCCAATACCGGCGGTCGCAGTGGCTCCTTCTCGCCAGGCATGCGGGTTGCTTCAGCCGTTTCCGCCACTGCCGCCGCCTGTGGCGCGGCCGGTTCGGCCTCTGCCGATTCGCTCACCGCAGCAGCAGACGGCGCCGCCGCTGTCACTGCAGCCGATTCCAGTGACGCGATCAGATCACCCTCGTTGATCCTGTCGCCGACCTTGACCGCCAGCGACTTGACGACGCCGGCGTACGGCGACGGGATCTCCATCGAGGCCTTGTCGCTCTCCAGCGTCAACAGTGACTGTTCGGCCTCGACGGAATCACCGACGTTGACCAGCACTTCGATGACCTGGACATCCTTGAAGTCGCCGATATCGGGCAATACGACATCGTGCACCTGTGCCACCGCGGCGGCGGTCGGCGCGGCCGGGGCAGCGACTGCCTCCACCGTGGTGGCGGGTGTCGGTGCCGCAGCCGGCTCAGGTGCATTCGCCGGCTCTGCCGGCTGCGGCGCCTCGGGCGCGGCCTGATCAGCCGCCCGCAATTTCAGGATCAGGTCACCCTGGTTGACCTTGCTGCCGACCGCGACGCTGACCTCCTCAACCACCCCGGCCTGGGGCGAGGGGATCTCCATACTGGCCTTGTCGCTCTCGAGCGTCAGCAACGGATCCTCGGCCTCGACCCTGTCCCCCGGCTTGACCAGGATCTCGATGATCTCCACGTCGTGGAAGTCACCGATGTCGGGCAGCAAAACTTCAATCATCTGTGCCACGTCTTTGTCTCCGTATCACTGTCTGAGCACTGGGTGTCGTCTGTCACTCAGACAGATGCGGGGTTGGGCTTTTCGGGATCGATCTTGTAGGCCTTGATCGCCTGCGCGACCAGGCTGGCGTCGACCTCACCGCTGTCGGCCAGCGCCTTGAGTGCGGCCACCACCACGTAGTGGCGGTTTACCTCGAAGAACTTGCGCAGTTGTGAACGCCTGTCTGAGCGGCCAAAGCCATCCGTGCCCAGCGCGATAAAGGACTTGTCACCGAGATAGGGCAGGATCTGTTCGGGGAAACTGCGGATGTAGTCGGTCGCCGCAACCACCGGCCCTTTCTGTCCGTCGAGTGTCCGGGTCACGAACGGCACCCGCGGCTTGTCCATCGGGTGCAACATGTTCCAGCGCTCGATATCGATCGCCTCGCGGCGAAGTTCGCTGAAGCTGGTGACGCTCCACACGTCGGCCGCGATATTCCACTCATCCTCAAGCAGAGCAGCCGCCGCAATCACCTCGCGCAGGATGGTGCCCGAACCCAGCAGCTGTACGCGCTTTTTCTTGCGCGAACCCTGGCGGTACAGGTACATGCCCCTGATGATGCCGTCTTCGACACCCTCCGGCATCACCGGCTGGATGTAGTTCTCGTTCATCACCGTGACGTAGTAGAAGACATTCTGCTGCTGCTCGTACATCTTCTTCATGCCGTCGTGCAGGATCACCGCCAGCTCGTAGCCGAAGGTCGGATCGTAGGCACGGCAGTTCGGGATGAATGCCGCCTGCAGGTGGCTGTGGCCATCCTGGTGCTGCAGACCCTCGCCGGCCAGCGTGGTGCGGCCGGCCGTGCCCCTGAGCAGAAAACCGCGCGCCTGCATATCGCCGGCGGCCCAGGCCAGATCGCCAACGCGCTGGAAACCGAACATCGAGTAGTAGATATAGAACGGGATCATCGTCACCCCGTTGTTGCTGTATGACGTCGCTGCAGCGATCCACGACGACATGGCGCCGGCCTCGTTGATGCCTTCCTGCAGGATCTGCCCCTTCTTGTCCTCGCGGTAATACATCACCTGGTCGGAATCGACTGGCTTGTACAGCTGACCAACGGAGGAATAGATGCCGAGCTGGCGGAACATGCCCTCCATGCCAAAGGTGCGTGCCTCGTCGGGCACGATCGGCACCACAAACTTGCCGACCGCCTTGTCGCGGGTCAGGCTGGTGAGAAAACGCACGAACGCCATCGTGGTCGACATCTCACGGTCGCCGCTGCCGTCGAGCAGCGCCTTGAAGGTATCCAGCGGCGGGATCGTCAGCGGGTTGGCCTGTACGCGGCGGCTCGGCATGTAGCCGCCCAGCGCCTCGCGCCGTGCGTGCAGGTAGGCCATCTCGGCGCTGTCGGCCGGCGGTTTGAAATAGGGTGCCGAGCTGATCTGGTCGTCAGGGATCGGGATATTGAAGCGTTCGCGGAACGCGCGCAGCGACTCCTCGCCCATCTTCTTCTGCGAATGGGTGATGTTCTGACCTTCGCCCGCCTCGCCCATGCCGTAGCCCTTGACGGTCTTGGCAAGGATCACCGTCGGCTGTCCCTTGTGCCGCATCGCTGCGGCATAGGCCGCATGTACCTTGATCGGGTCATGGCCGCCACGGTTCAGGCGCCAGATGTCCTCGTCCGACATGTTGGCGACCATCGCGGCGAGCTGCGGATACTTGCCGAAGAAATGCTCGCGCACGAAGGCGCCACCGTGTGCCTTGTACGACTGATAGTCGCCGTCGACACACTCTTCCATCCGCTTGAGTAGCAGGCCGTCCTTGTCACGCGCCAGCAATGGATCCCAGTAGCCGCCCCATATCACCTTGATCACATTCCAGCCGGAACCACGGAACACCGCTTCCAGCTCCTGGATGATCTTGCCGTTGCCGCGCACCGGGCCATCCAGGCGCTGCAGGTTGCAGTTGACAACGAACACCAGGTTGTCGAGCCGTTCGCGTGCGGCCAGCGAGATCGCGCCAAGCGATTCCGGCTCGTCCATCTCGCCATCACCCATGAACGCCCAGACCTTGCGGTCACCGGCATTCGCCAGCCCGCGGTCGTGCAGGTAACGCATGAAACGTGCCTGGTAGATCGCCATCAGCGGGCCAAGACCCATCGACACAGTGGGAAACTGCCAGAAGTTGGGCATCAGCCAGGGGTGCGGGTAGGACGACAGGCCGCCGCCGTCGACCTCCTGGCGGAAATTGTTCAGTTGCTCCTCGCTGATGCGGCCCTCGAGGAAGGCCCGCGCATACACGCCGGGGGCCGAGTGCCCCTGGAAAAACACCAGGTCACCTTCCTGATTGTCGTTGGTCGCGCGGAAGAAATGGTTGTAGCCGACATCGAACAAGGTCGCACTTGAGGCAAAACTGGCGATATGCCCGCCCAGTTCGGTCGCCTTGCGGTTCGCCTGCACCACCATCGCCATCGCGTTCCAGCGAACGAAGGAGCGGATACGCCGTTCCATCGACCGGTCACCGGGGAAAGGGTCCTGCTTGGTCAGCGGGATGGTGTTGAGGTACGCGGTATTGGCGCTGTACGGCAGGTAGGCACCAGAGCGGCGTGCCTTGTCGATCAGGCGTTCGAGCAGGAAATGGGCGCGGTCCGGCCCTTCTTTCTCGAGCACACTGTCGAGCGCCTCGAGCCATTCCTGGGTTTCCTGGGGATCGACATCCGGTTTCACTGCCATGGTGCTGGGTATCCGAAAGAGTGGAAAAGGAGTGCCGACGCGCCTGGGTGCAAACGCCGTGCAGCCGTGAATCCCGGCAAGTAAAGCAGAGCAAACAGAATTTCGCCAGGGACAATTTTATGTTTCTTTATTTTTCAGTGGTTTACCGGTTTTACGAATACAGACGTTTGTCCCATTTTTGCGCAGTTAACCAGTGAAACGCCATCCGGCCCAGGAAATCGGAATACAGCGGCAGACACGCGGATGACAGCGATACGGTCACCCGGCCAGCAGTGCGATGACGCAATAGCGGCCCAACTTGCCCAGTCCGACGAGCAATACGAACCGCGTGAGATCGAGGCGCAACAATCCGGCGAACAGGCACAGCGGGTCGCCGACCACTGGCAGCCACGCAAGCAGCAGGGCCGGTGCCCCCCAGCGTGCGAACCATTTTTCGGCACGCGCGAGGTCGGCAGTGTCGATGCGCAACCAACGTCGGGTGACCGCCTGGTTGCCGGCGCGACCCAGGGCATAGGTGACCAGGCTGCCCAGCAGGTTACCGAAGGTCGCCGTGAGGACCAGTGGCAGCCAGGCCGCGCCCTCCCCCAGCCGGACCAGCAACAGTGCCTCGGAACTGCCAGGCAACAGGGTCGCCGACAGGAAGGCACTGGAAAACAGCAGCCAATCCATGCGCGGATGGTCCTCCCGGGGCCAAAAAAGAAAAGGCGCCCGGGTTTCCCCGGGCGCCTTTCAGGCTAAAGCCGATCGAATCGCGAAGCGATCAGATCTGCTTGCAGCCGCCGGCCTGCATTTCGGCACGACGACCTTCCATTGCCTTCTTCATTTCGTCCATACGTGCCTGCATTGCAGCCTGACGCTCGGCGTTCTGGGCTTCCATCGCAGCGCGACGCTCGTCTGACTGCTGCTTCATGGCACCGGCTTCAGGGGCCTTCGGTGCTTCGAAAGCCACCGGACGCACACCCGGACCGAAGCAGTTGCCGGCCGCCATCTGCGGCATTGCCGTTTCGTGCTGCGGCATCTGCGGACGCTCAGGCATCGCCATATCAAACTGCGGCATCTGCGGACGCTCAGGCATGGCCATATCAGCCTGCGGCATTTCAGGACGCTGCGGCATCGCCATATCGAACTGCGGCATTACCGGACGCTCGGGCATCGCGAACTCAGGCATCTGCATCTGCGGAGCAACGAACTGACCCTGCGGTGCCCGTGCTGCGTACTGCTGGGCAGCCTGGCGCTGGGCTTCCTGGGCGGCCTTGATTGCTTCAGCCTGCTGCGCTGCGAACTGCTCGGCAGCCTGGCGCTGGGCCTCGACGGCCTTCGCCTGCTGCTCGGCCATTGCCTGCTGCTGCTCTTCGGTCATGGCCGGGGCAGCGGCGTAGGGTGCGCCGTAATAAGGTGCGTAGCCACCATAGTAAGGTGCGCTGTAGTTGTAACCGCGGCCCCAGCCGTCGCCGGCACCGTAGCCATTGCCGTAGCCGCGCATGTTGGTGCGGCCGCGACCCGAGAAATTCATGCTGAAGTTGCCTTCACCGGCGGCATCGCCGGCACCGTCGAGTACGCCGTTGGTGTAGCCGTTGCCCGAACCGTAGCCGTTGTTGTAGCTGTTGTCCCAGCCGTTGTTGCCCCACCAGGCAGAAGCGGTAGCGGAAGCGGCGGCGATGGCAGCGGCCACTGCGATTTTGGTCATCATGGTCATTTGTTTATCCCCAGGAAAGAATGCGTTTGGAAGAAATCGGGTGGCCTACAACCCCATCCCGGGTATCACGCCGCGTTGGCAGCGTGATACCCGGAGTGCGTTGTGCACATCCCTGTGCAGCAGCGCATCCGTGCGTGGCCGTCAGGCGATTACTGTGCGGCTTCTGCAGCAGGCGCAGCCGGTGCCACAGGTGCCGGTGCGACCGGGCCGTAGCCATAAGGCGCATAGCCGCCCCAGCCCGGACCGTAGCCACCCCAGTAGGGGGCGCTGTAGTTGTAACCGCGGCCCCAGCCATCGCCGGCGCCGTAGCCACTGCCGTAGCCGCGCATGTTGGTATTGCCACGACCGGACATATTCATGCTGAAATCACCGGCAGCAGAGCCGTCGCCGAGGAAATCACCCGTGGTGTTGCCCCAGCCGTTGCCGCGGCCGTAGCCGTTGTTGTAGCTGTTGTCCCAGCCATTTCCGCCCCAGGGACCACCGCCCCACCATGCAGAAGCGGTCGCCGAAGCAGCAATCAGAGCTGCAACCGCAGCGATCTTTGCGAATTTCATGTCATCAATCTCCAAGAATGGAACTCTGAGTAGTGTTCTGAACAACAGGGTCGTACTGCCTTGCTCAACCCTGGGCATAGTATTTTAGAGTTTGCTTAAATTGTCAATTGGTATTTTGCTAATTCAATGCAGCGCCAGTTGAAAAAAGCTATTGAATTCAATGAAAAGTGAGACAGAACAAAAAAGCCCCCGTTTTGGGGGCTTTGCTATCGGGGGTCGGGACGTGCTTATTCTTCCGGCGGATTTCCGTCGTAGACGAGGTTCTGCCGCCGCTGCAGGTAGGCGTCCCGGATGAACGAATAGGGATCCAGTGCCGCCTGGTCGATGACCCGGCTGGCGTTGAGGAGGTCGGCACGGATATCGACGATATCCAGGCCGATCAGGCTCCAGCGCACCGTGCTGTCATCGATCAGGATCAGCGGATCGGTATACCAGTCGACGACCACGCCCAAGCCATCACGCACAGACCGTGGACCGAAGAACGGCATTACCAGATAAGGCCCTGAGCCGAATCCCCACACACCGAGAGTCTGACCGAAATCCTCGTTGTAACGCGGCAGATTCATGTTGCTGGCCACATCCAGCAGGCCGAGGATGCCGATCGTGCTGTTGACCGCAACCCGACCGACGTCACTGAAGGCGCGGCCGATCTTGAACTGCAGCAGGTTGTTCAGCGCCGAGCGCACGTCTGAGAGGTTGTTGAAGAAATTGGTGACACCCCGGTTGACCGGCGCAGGCGTAATGTAGTTGTACCCCTCGGCCAAAGGCGTCACCAGCGCGCGGTCCAGCATGTCGTTGAAGCTGTATACGGCGCGGTTGAAATCCTCCAACGGGTCACGCGGATCGCGGTCCGGCCCTGTCGCGCAGCCGACGAGCACCAGCGTTGCGGCAAGAAACAGAACAGGTGCCTTCTTGTACAACAAGGCAGGAATCTTCATTTTGGTTTTCCTTGCTTCCTTCACCTTCGAGCGGCATGGACCCGTTCGAACGAACGCGACATTATAGGCACGCCGTTCATGCGATAACAGCCGGCTGCCCAGACATCATCTCACTGACATTTCGGACCAGGGCTCCACCCGGTAGCCAAGTTGCTCCAACCCCGCCACCAACCCCGTATCGCCGCCCAGATGCATGGCACCGACCGCCACCAACACGGCTTCGGCTGCCAGCCGAGGTGCGAGACGTTCCAGCATTCGCGCGTTCCGTTGCTCAATCACCTGCCCGGTATACCACTGCACCAGGGCAGGTGGCATTTTGGCGTACTGTGCCCTGGCTGTCCGATAAAGCAGATCAGGATCGCCCTGCAGGTACGCTTCGGTCAGCTCCTCCAGCTGTTTCGGCTGCTGAGCTGCGTTCTTGACCGTGTCGTCCAGCAACGCCAGGGCAAGCGCCGTCGGCATGTCGTCGAAAAGCGCCAACTGCTCGGCTGGCGTCTCCAGCCCGACCACCGGGCGTCCCCGTTGCTGCGCGGCAAGATAGATCTCCATATCGAGGAACCGACCAGTCTTTGCCGGCGGCATGCCGAGGGTCACCGCGGCGGCCCATGGCTTGAGACGGTTGAGCACGGCCTCAGGGATGCCACGTTCCTCCGCCGCATCGCGCAAGGCCCAATAGCCTGCCTCCCCGACCACGCCGCGCAGGTTCTGATCCACCGGCAGCAGCGTCGCCGCCGCTACCGCCAGCAAAGCGACTGCATCGGGGACCATTTCGATCACCACCGTGTCCACCTTTTCGATCAAAGGCGTCAGATGTGCGAGTCGCGCCAGGACGCGCGGATCTTCACTGTGCATGGTCCCGACCAGATAACTCGGTGTCCCGCCCTCTGACAGCACCCGATAGACAGGCAACTGACCTGCCCCGGCCGTCGATGACAACGTCAGCAGCAGTGCCACCAGTCGCAGAACCGGGAAAAGGTACGTCGCTATCGTGTTGTGCATTCGGTATCCTGCCGCGCGTGGAAGACAAAGCCTACAACACCGCGATCAGTCGGCGGTTTCGCGGTTACCTGCCGGTCGTCGTGGATGTCGAAACGGGCGGTTTCAGTGCCCAGACCGATGCGCTGCTCGAGATCGCCGCGGTGATCCTGCGCATGGACGAGTCCGGCAATATCGAGCCGGCGGAATCGTTCAGTTGTCACGTGCAGCCGTTCGAAGGCGCCAATCTCGACCCCAAGGCACTGGCATTCAACGGGATCGACCCCTATCACCCGTTTCGAGGCGCGCTGCAGGAAAAGGATGCGCTCGACCACGTGTTCCGACCGATCCGCGCAGCGCTCAAGGCCAGTGCCTGCAAACGCGCGATTCTGGTCGGCCATAACGCGTTCTTCGATCTGGGATTCATCAATGCCGCGGTCGAACGCACGGCCTACAAGCGCAACCCCTTCCACCCGTTCAGCACTTTCGACACCGTGACCCTTTCAGGCCTCGCCTATGGTCAGACCGTGCTGGCGCGGACCGTCATCGCTGCAGGTATGGAGTGGGACGCGGCCGAGGCACATACCGCGCTGTACGATACGCAAAAGACCGCCGAACTTTTCTGCCGGATCGTCAACCGCTGGCATGCCGCTGTCGACGAACAACCCTGGGACGATCAGTCCGCCGGCGACTGAGATGCCTTCGCTGAAGATTCCTCGAGGTTCTGCAGCAGCTGCTGCCACGCCTCACCCTCGCGCGAGAGTATCGCTTCGACACTGGCTGCCAGCAATCGGAACGCCTCGTCATCGGAGTGGCCGCCATAGCGGCCGGCCCGCGCCAGGTACAGGTACTTTTCGTGCAACAGGTTCTCGACAGTGGCGCGGTAACGGATCCAGTTTTCGTGATGCTGATTGACGTGCTGCAGGCCCTCGACGACCACGACCAGAACACCCAGCACGCCGGCAAGCAGGCCGAAGTTGTCGAGACTGCTGAACAAAGGCACCAGCGCGGCCGCTGCGATCGAGGTCACCTTCAGACGGCGATACCACCTCTGGTGATGCACGCTCTTGCGGTCGTACCACTCGATCTGGTCCTCGAGCCGCTGGTAATTGGTCCCATCACTGCTCAAGACGACTTGCGCCCGAGGTGGATCAGCCATACGGCAAGCCCGAGCAGCAGCAACGCGCCGCTGAGCAATTCGGTGTCACCCATATCGATCGCCTCGGTGCACGACGTCATCCCGAGAAGGCCGGCGATGGCGCCACCAATGCGAAAGCCACGCTGCCTGCCCGAGCCCCAGCTGGTCAGCGCCTCCTTCCACGACACGCTGGCAGGCGACCGCTTCTTAGGGCTATCCGGGCGCAATGGCTCGCTCAATATCGAGCGAATGCGGTTGGCCAGCAGGTCGAAACCGGGATGCGCGGCGCCCGGCTCCCAATTGCTCAGGTTGACCGCCTGCAGGCGCTTGAACTCGAAAGGAATACTTTCATTCGGGATGTCGTCGATGATCACCGTCGCCACAATATTGCGATCGGCACCGGCGGCGGCCTCGGTATGCACCCATCGCGACCGGATGGAGCGTTGCGACCACAATACGACGACGCATTCCGCGCCCTTTACCGCTGCCTCGATGACCTGCGCATAGTCCATGCCCGGGGGAATCTGCTTGTCCCACCACACTGACCAACCCTGGTCTTCGAAGGCACCTGCGAGACGCCGCGCGAAATCCGTGTCCTCGCTGGAATAGCTGATGAAGATCTGACCCACGTTACCTCTTCTCCGTTGCTGCGGATGCCGTCTGTCATCCCCGAATGGAGGAAAAATAGCATGTACAGGCGGTGGCACAGGTCGCGCACCCAACAAAAAGGCGACCGGTGGCCGCCTTACGTGGAGAACAGAAACCGCGGGCAATCAGCTGTCGGACGATTCCGCCGCCCACTTCCGGGCCGCCTCCCCAACCGCCTTCTTCAGGTCGCCGTTCGCGTGCATCTCGAGGGTGATGTCGCAACCGCCGATCAGCTCACCGTCGATATACACCTGCGGGAACGTCGGCCAGTCGGCAAAGCGCGGCAGGTTTTCGAAGATCTCCGGGTCCGCCAGCACGTTGACGTAGGCAAACTTCTCTCCGCAATCCTGCAGTGCCGCCGCAGCGCGCGAGGAGAAGCCGCACTGTGGAAACTGGGGCGTTCCTTTCATGTAGATAATGATCGGGTTGCTCTCAACCTGCTCTTTGATTCTTTCCAACACGTCCATTTCAGTACCTCTCGTTCGATATCGACCCGGCCGCTGAAATGGGCATGGATCGCCGTAATACAAGTGCGCCTAGTCTAGCAGCAGCAAAACCCGATAACCCGGACACTTTGCGGGCAATAGTCAGGCCGTGCCGTCGACGTTGCGCTGCAGCCAGAACTCCAGCAGCGCCAGGTGCCAGAGCTTGCTGCCCATGATGCGTGTGTGGTGCATCTCCGGTGCCGCCAGCAGGTTGTCGACATAACCACGGTCGAACAGCCCGCGCTCGCGGCACGCCCGCGAGTCGAGAATGCTGCGCATGAAATCGAGGAACGGGCCACGCACATACTTGAGCGCTGGCATCGGGAAGTAGCCCTTGGGCCGGTCGATCACCGCATCCGGCACGATACCGCGCGCAATGCGTTTCAAAAGATGTTTGCCGTCCGACTGCAGCTTGAGTCCGACCGGACAGCGTGCAGCGACCTCGACCAGATGGTGATCAAGAAACGGCACACGGGCCTCGAGCCCCCAGGCCATGGTCATGTTGTCGACACGCTTGACCGGATCGTCGACGATCAACGTTGTCACGTCGAGCTTGAGCACCGCATCGAGAAAATCGTCCGACAGGGCATCGTCGAGGCGGCTCGCGACGAATTCGCCGGTATGATCCGCGCCGCGATACGGCGGCGTCACCATGCGCAGGAACTCCGGGTGATCACGGTCGAAATAGTGCTTGCGAAAGCGCTCCAGGCGCGTGCCATCACGCTCGGCCAGCATGCGCGGATACCAGAAATAGCCGCCGAACACCTCGTCCGCACCCTGCCCGGACTGCACCACCTTGATCGATTTCGATACCTGCTCGGACAACAGGTAGAACGCGACCGCGTCCTGGCCGAACATCGGCTCGGCCATCGCATCGACCGCCTCGGGCAGGCGCTTGAGCACCTGATCGTTGGGCACCAGGAACTTGTGGTGCACCGGTCGGTAGCGCTCGACCACCTGGTCGGAGAACTCAAACTCACTGCCCTTCTCTTCCGGCTGATCCTCGAAACCGACCGAGAAGGTATGGAAGTCGCGAACGCCGATCTCCGCCAGCAACGCCACCAGCAGGCTCGAATCTAGGCCACCGGACAACAGCACGCCGACCGGCACATCGGCCACATCGTTGCGCTTGCGCACCGCGGCCAGCAGCGCCTCGTGGGTCGCATCCACCCACTCCTGCTCGCTGCGCGGCTCCGCGAGCCGGGTGGCATCCAGGTTCCAGTAGCGCCGCAGCGTCTGCGTGCCGTTCGCATCCAGCTGCAGGCTGTGCGCCGGCTCGAGCTTGCGGATGCCACGCAGGATGGTATGCGGTGCCGGGATCACCGCATGCAGTGTGTACTGGAAATGCAGCCCGACCGGGTCGATCGCGGTATCGATGCCGCCGCCGGCCAGTAGCGCCTGGGTGTTTGAGGCGAAGCGAAAGCGGTTGTCGTCCAGCGCGTAATAGAAGGGCTTGATACCGAAGCGGTCACGTGCCGCGAACAGACACTGCCGGCGCCCGTCCCAGATCGCGAACGCAAACATGCCGTGCAGATGCGAAGGACAGTCCACACCCCATTCGCGGTAGGCCTTGAGGATGACCTCGGTATCGCCGCCAGAGACGAAGACATGCCCCCGCGCCTGCAGATCGGCGCGCAGTTCACGGTAGTTGTAGATGGCGCCGTTGAACACCAGGCTCAGTTCGGCATCCACCATCGGCTGGTGCGAACGGTTCGACAGATCGATGATCGACAGCCGTCGATGGCCCAGCGCCACCCTGCCCGAATGCCAGGTACCGGCATCGTCAGGTCCGCGCCGCTGCAGCGCCGGCAGCATGTGTTCGATCAGTTCAGGCGCCACCGCTCGCCCGTCGAGGCGCAACTCACCACAGATACCGCACATCTCATTCGCCTCCAGGCGTCATTGATCCCCAACCGCCGCCGCCCGGCGTCTCGATCCGCAGGCGGTCACCCGCGCGCAATTCACCCTCACACTTGGAGGGCAGGTCGCGGTCGTTCAGCCGGTTGACCCCCGGCCGGCCATCGCCGCCCCCGGCGACACCCCAGGGGGAGTGCGTGCGACGCTCGGTCAGCAACGTGAAATGTGCCGGCGCCAGGAACTGGAATTCACGCACCAGGCCATCACCGCCTCGTCGCGCGCCACTGCCGCCGGAGCCCCGGCGCAGCCGATAGCAGGACACACGCAGTGGGAAACGGCTCTCCAGTACCTCGACGGGGGTATTCAGGGTATTGGTCATGTGGGTCTGCAGGCCATCCAGCCCCCCGCCCGATGCCCCGGCACCCATACCGCCGCCGATCGTCTCGTAGTAATCCCAGCCACCCCGGGGTCCGGCGCTGCCGATCGCCAGGTTGTTCATGCTGCCGTGACTGGCCGCCGGTATACGCTGCGGGATCGCCTGCGCCAGCGCACCGAGGATCACATCGACCACGCGCGTGCTGGTCTCCACGTTGCCCGCGGCCACCGCCGCCGGCTTGCGCGCATTCAGCAGACAGCCCTCAGGCGCAAGCAGTTCGATCGGCCTGAAGGCGCCCGCACAGGCCGGTGTCTGGGCCGGCATCAGGCAGCGAAACGCGTAATAGACCGCTGCGGCGGCCACCGCGAGCGGACAATTCACGTTCCCCGCGACCTGCGCGGCCGTACCACTGAAATCCGCGATGGCCCCCTGCCCAGAGACAGTCAACGCGACCTTGATCGGGATATCGCGGTTGCCCTGGCCGTCGTCGTCGAGGCAATCGGAAAACACATAGCGACCCGACGGGATGTCGGCCAACGCCGCACGCGCGAGCCGCTCGGCGTAGTCGTTCAGGGCCACGATGCCTTGCCGGAAATCCGCCAAGCCGTATGCAGCAACAAGCGCACCCAGACGTGCTGTCCCTGCGCGGTTGGCTGCAAGCTGGGCGGCAAAATCGCCTTCGGACTCGGCGCGGTTGCGAGTCGCCTGCGTCAGCCTCTGCAGGACCTCCGGCAGCAATACGTTTTCGCGCACCAGGTGCACCGGCTCGATCACCACACCCTCATCATCGAGCCGCGCAGAGATTGGCATCGACCCGGGCGATGCCGCACCGATATCCGCGTGATGGGCGCGGTTGACCACGAACGCGCACAGCTCGCGATCATGGAACACCGGCGCGATCACCGTGACATCGGGCAGATGGGTACCACCCAGATACGGATCGTTGAGAATCACCTGGTCACCCGGACGCCAAGCGATGCGCGAGACGATACCGTGCATTGCAAACGCCATGCTGCCCAGGTGCACCGGGATATGCGCGGCCTGCGCGCACAGGGCGCCCTGCGCATCGAACACCGCGCAGGAGAAGTCCAGGCGGTCGCGGATGTTGGGGGAGAACGCCGCGTTGCGCAGCACCAGTCCCATCTCGCCGCACACGGCATCGAGACGACTGGCAAAGATGTTCAGGGTAGCTGGTGTCATCGACAGAAAAACGGCATCCGCCGCATGGCCGCGTTTGACCAGCTTAGGCGCAAACCAGGGTCAACTGCCAGCCTTCCGGACACGCCCGGCGTCAGGTATTTACCGGGAACGGCCGTGAGACAGCCTCTTTCCCGGCAAGACGGCAGTCAGACACCGGTTTGAGCGCTTTTTTTACTTCCCCGGCACAGACACGGTTGAAAGCGTCGTCCTGCAGTCCCTAGAATCCCGGGCACCAGAACGCGGGACCCGGTTCCGCACATGACGACGACCAAGGAGTTTTGAGATGGCGCACGAACTACCCGCACTTCCCTATGCAATGAATGCCCTGGAGCCGGTGATCTCGCAGGAGACCCTGGAGTTTCACTACGGCAAGCACCACAACACCTATGTAACCAACCTGAACAACCTGGTTCCCGGCACCGAGTTCGAGAACATGTCCCTTGAGGACATCATCATGAAATCGACCGGCGGGGTATTCAACAACGCCGCACAGGTGTGGAACCATACCTTCTACTGGAACTGCCTGAGCCCGAACGGCGGTGGCGCACCGACCGGCGCCCTGGCCGACGCGATCAACAAGAGCTTCGGTTCGTTCGACGCCTTCAAGGAGGCATTCAGCAAATCCGCCGCCACCAATTTCGGCTCCGGCTGGACCTGGCTGGTGAAGAACGCGGAAGGCGGCGTCGAGATCGTCAATACCTCCAATGCCGGCACCCCGATGACCGATGGCAAGACCGCGTTGCTGACGATCGACGTGTGGGAACACGCGTACTATGTCGACTATCGCAACGCGCGCCCGAAGTACCTCGAAGAGGTATGGAAGATCGTCAACTGGGACTTCGTGGCAAGCAACTTCGGCGGATGATCCGGATGGTCGTGCATCGCTTGGCGACCTGAGAAGATCGATTGAGAACGGCCCCCGCCGGATGCCGGCGGGGGCCGTCGCGTTCCTCGATCGATAAGGCAGACTGATTCGAAATCCCATTATGTCGGTTTATTTGCCATCGCCTCGCGGAAAAGCCGCTGTCAGCAGGAAGAAAAAGCGACAAAACGAGAAGCTGGCGACAAAACAAGGAATTCAGATCGGAATCAGGAAATAACCGCCCAAGCCATTGGGGCAGCACGATCGGCGAGTGTAAAGAACCAGCGACTCGGCCACCGGACTCAATCATTACCTACTGTTTTTATTAGACATTTTTTTTGGCACGAGAAGTGCTGTTGACATGAGCAAATCAACACTTGCTGGTGTCAATCATGTCTATCCGTTCCACTCTCGCATGTTGCCTTCTCCTGGCGACCGGCCCGGCCGCCGCGCTCTCCATTAATGTCGACAGCGATCTCAAGGACTGGCTCGCCGGCGCCCCGAGCGGAAGCTCTGCCACCGACTGGGAGCCGATTACTGACCCGAGCATCAAATACTCCATTGAAGACCAGACAGGTACCAACAGCTACCTGAACCCGGGCTGGGGCGGACAGGACTATGATGCCGAGGCGATCTACGTCCAGCGCTCGGCGACCCACATCAATATCGCCGTGGTCACCGGTCGCGCACCGGGCGCCAGCGGTTACGCCGCCGGCGACATCGCGATCGATTTCGGCCTGGACGGGATCTTCGACTACGGCCTGGTCACGCTGACCGACTCGACCGGCATCGGCAGCGCAGGCGAGCTGTACCGTGTCAACGAATGGAACCTTGGCCTGTGGACGGCGCCGGGCGTCACCGGTGATGCGAGCACCACGGCGTTCGGTCTCGCCCATCCGACCAGCGTCAAGACCGGCACCAAGGTCGGCGACGCCGCCCTGTCTTACGCCGAGTTCAAGTACAACGGCGTCAGTGGTCTTGGTCTCGGCGCCTATGGCGACGCCGGCAAGCACTATGTGATCGAGGCCTCGATCGCGCTCAACCTGATCGACCCAACGCTCAGCAGCGAGGCATTCCTGGTGCACTGGACCATGGCCTGCGCCAACGACATCGTCGAGGTCGATCCCCCGGGCAACGTCCCGACCCCGGTACCACTGCTGCTGGTGCTGGCCGGCCTCGTCGGCCTGCTGCGCCGCCGCGCGAAATAACCGCTTGGGAAAGGGCGCTGCGCGAAGCCAACGACGGTTTGCGCAGCGCCACTCATTCACGCACAGCCTAAAGCGAGTACTCGGCGTAGGAATTGTCCACTGGCAGCCCCTGCACTGCCCACAGTCGGCCGCTGGCGGGTTGCATGATCGCGGCACCGCAGGTCTCCATGTCGAGCGGCGGTTCGCCGCGCACACAGATCACCGGATCGCGGGTCAGGTCCATCAGCTTCTCGGGGGTCAAGGCGTCCTCCGCCAAGAGCGCCCGCGCCCGCACCAGCCGCGCCTCGCTGGAGGCCTGTGAGGCGGCGGCACGCGGACGACAGCGCGCGATGGTCTCTGCCACCAGGCAGTGATTGCTGTGTACCAGCGCCTCTGCGTCACAGCGACTGACGGCGCAGTGACCGGGCATCGCCTCGATATTGATGCCCGCGCCGTGGCGATCGAACAGCTGGTAATTGTGTGCGCCGACCAGGCGCGCGTCAGTGATGCAGGCCAGGGCGTCCTCGATGTCGGACTGCTGCAACGCCTTGCGCACCACGAACGGCCAGGTCACGCCGACCTGCCCCTTGGCGCCGAGCAGGTTATTGATGCCGATGGCGATGCCGGCGTTGTTCATGCCGATCATGCCGACGCAGCCGGCCAGGCTGAAGGCAAGAAACGCGGGGGCATCCACTGGCTGACCATGCAGCAACACCACATAGGGCGCCGAGCTGGCGTGCATGTCCCAGGTCTGACCGAAGAAGCCGCGACCGTCGGCGCTCAGGCTGTCGGGGACGATGAACGCCGTGCAGTCATCTTCCACGTATGCCGTCTCTCCGGAGCTGCCACCGCGTGCGTAGACCAGGTCAATGAAATCGGTGAAACCGTTGCTGATGATCAACTCTGCAACGCCCAGGCCGGTGGTTTCGGCGATGCCCGCCAGCTCATCCATCAGGTCGGGTGCGTAGGCCTCGTGTTCGCCCATGCAGGACTCGGCCAGCGCCAGCACCTCGGCACGCGGCAGCGCATGACCGGTCCAGGCCGCACTGCCGGCGAGGGCGACCCGCTCCGCGGCGTAACCGCGTATCTGTTCGCCGAGGGCACGACCATGCGCACGCCCCATGTCACGCGGCAAACCGCCAATGGCGAGCACCCGCGGCGTGCTCATGCCGCCGCCCGGGCGGCGGCGACCGCTTCGGCCAGTACCGCCATGCCCTCGTCAATCTGTGCATCGGAGAGCGTCAGTGCGGGCAGCAGGCGCAGGCAGTTGCTGTACAGGCCGGCGCGGATGGTGATCAGCCCGCGCTTTAGGGTCTCGGCGGTGATCGCATTGGTCAGCGCGGCATCCGGCGCGCGACTGACCGGATCGCGCACCAGTTCCATGGCCAGCATCGGGCCGAGGCCCCGCACTTCGCCGATCACATCCGGGTGGTCGGCCTGCAACCGGTCGAGATGACCACGGATCCGCTGCCCGACCTCCAGCGCGCGTGCCCGGAAGGCCGGGGAATCGAGCATGTCGATCGCCGCCAGCGCGGCCGCACAGGCGACGGGGTTGCCGCTATAGGTACCACCCAGACCGCCTGGATTGGGCGCATCCATGATCTCGGCACGACCGGTGACCGCCGCCAGCGGCATGCCGCCGGCGATCGACTTGCCACTGACCAGCAGGTCCGGCACCAGCCCGTAGTGCTCCACCGCGAACAGCCGCCCGGTCCGACCCATGCCGCACTGCACTTCGTCAGCCACGAAAAGCATGCCGTGTTCACTGCAGCGCGCCCGCAGGTGAGCGGCAAAGCGGGGAGGCAGCGGCAGGAAACCACCCTCGCCCTGTACAGTCTCCACCACCACGGCGGCCACCGCCTGCGGCGCCACCTGGGCAATCAGCGCGTGGTCGAACTGGTCGATGCAGTACTGCACGTAGTCGTCCTCGCTCATACCCGCCGGGCGGCGGTAGGGGTTGGGAAACGGCAGGCGATACACCTCGGACGGGAACGGGCCGAATCCGTTCTTGAACAAGGCGTACTTGCTGGTCATACCGAGCGTCAGGTTGGTCCGGCCATGGTAGGCACCCTCGAACACGATCAGTGCCTGCCGGCCCGTGTACGCCCGCGCCACCTTGACCGCGGTTTCGACGGCCTCGGCACCACTGTTGAGCAAGGTGGTCTTCTTGTCGAAGTCACCCGGGACACACGCATTGAGGCGCTCGCACACCTCGACGTAGGGTTCATAGGTCGCGACGATCGAACACATGTGGATCAGGCGCCCTGCCTGGTCGCGGATCGCATCGACCACCGTTGGCGGCACGTGCCCTGCCGCCAGCGTGCCGATGCCGCCGGCGAAATCGAGAAAGGTGTTGCCATCCACGTCGGTCACCGCGGCACCATCACCGCTGGCGACGGCAATCCCGGTGAGGCGGGCAGAACCACGCGACACCGCCGCATCTCGGCGCGCCACGAGGGCCATGCTGTTGGGACCGGGCACTGCGGTCACAAGCTTGATCGTAGACATGCATTCACCTGTTTGGGATTTCCGGAAAGCCGTTTCGCCCACAGTATAGGCAGCGGGCGATCCACTCGGTAAAGGGACTTAAGGTGCGGCACCGCTACACCGGCAATGCGCACCAGGATCTGCCACCCAAGCCAGCGAAACAACCGACACCCACTGCCTCGCAAACCCGACGCCACGGGGGTTTTCCCTTGTCGGTCGGGTACTTGTCATCGTCACAAACAGTTGGTAGTGTTCCGCCTTTGCCGCGCTAGTGGCGCGCAAAACGGCGGAGGTAGTCCCCGTAACCGGGACTGCCTTTTTTGTTTTTGGAGAGGCACGATCTCGACATTGGAAATCTTCTGCCTTCTCCCTGGAGGCGAGTCCGAAACCCGATGAGCCATTCCCTGATGAGCACCTATAAACGGCTGCCGGTCACCTTCGCGCGTGGCGAAGGCGCACTGCTGTGGGATACGCAAGACAAGCAGTACCTGGATGCACTGAGCGGCGTGGCCGTGTGCAACCTCGGGCACGCACACCCGGCTGTCACCAAGGCCGTCTGCGAGCAGGCGGGCCGACTGCTGCACACCTCGAATATCTACGGCATTGCCGCCCAGGAGACGCTTGGCGACACGCTGACTGCGCTGGCAGGCATGGACAGGGTGTTTTTTGGCAACTCCGGCGCCGAGGCCAACGAGGCGGCCATCAAGCTGGCACGCCTCTACGGGCACCGCAGGGGCAACAAGTCACCGATGATCGTGGTCATGGAAAACAGCTTCCACGGCCGCACCCTGGCAACTCTCAGCGCGACTGGCAACCGCAAGGTGCAGGCCGGCTTCGAACCGCTGGTGCAGGGATTCATCCGCGTCCCCTATGGCGATCTCGCGGCATTGCAGGCGGTTGCGGACAACCAGAAGGACGTGGTCGCAGTACTGGTCGAACCGATCCAGGGCGAGGGTGGCGTCAACGTGCCTCCCCCACAGTACCTGCCAGGGGTTCGCGCGCTGTGCGACAACAAAGGCTGGCTGATGATCCTGGATGAGATCCAGACCGGCATGGGACGCACGGGCAAGCCGTTCGCCTACCAGCACTACGACTTCAAACCGGACGTGATGACGCTGGCCAAGGCGCTGGGTAACGGTGTCCCAATTGGCGCCTGCCTGGCACGTGGCGATGCCGCGGAACTCTTCGCCCCGGGCAATCACGGTTCCACATTCGGCGGCAATCCGCTGGCCTGCGCTGCCGCACTGACTGTCTGCAGGACACTCAGCGAGCAGAAACTGTGGGACACCGCAGCCAGTCTCGGCGAAAGCATCCGCCAAGGGCTGCGCAATGCGCTTGACAACGTGCAGGGCGTCATCGAGGTGCGCGGCCAAGGCCTGATGATCGGCATCGCCCTCGACCGGCCATGCGCCGAACTGGTGGCGCGTGCACTGGAACAGGGCCTGCTGATCAACGTGACGGCCGATTCCGTGGTGCGGCTGCTGCCACCCCTGGTGATGACCGAACAACAGGCCGATCATCTTGTCTCAATCCTGAGTTCTCTGCTGCGCGAGTTTCTCGCCGGCAAGTGAGCCCCCGCGCCAGCGCGAGGTCGTCACATGACAGTTTCGAAGAAACCCCGGCATTTCCTGACACTGACCGACATGAGCCCGGACGAGCTGCGTGCGCTGATCGCGCGTGCCACCGAGCTGAAGAGGATGCACCGCAATGGCGTCGCACATGCGCCGCTCACCAACAAGGTGTTGGGCATGATCTTCGAAAAGAGTTCGACCCGCACACGGGTGTCTTTCGAAGCGGGCATGGCACAGCTCGGTGGCGCCGCGATATTCCTGTCGCCGCGCGACACGCAACTGGGACGCGGTGAACCCATCGAGGACACGGCGCGCGTGCTGTCGCGGATGGTCGACTGCATCATGATCCGTACCTTCGATCACGCCGACGTCGAGACCTTCGCCGCGCATTCGCGGGTGCCCGTGATCAACGGCCTCACCGATTTCTACCACCCCTGCCAGTTGTTGGCGGACATGCAGACGTTCATCGAACTCCGGGGCGACATCACCGGCAAGACCGTGACCTGGGTTGGCGACGGCAACAACATGTGCAACTCATACATAGGCGCGGCCCGACAGTTCGACTTCCACCTGCGTATCGCCTGCCCGGAAGGCTATGATCCCGATCCGCAGATCCTGGCCGCCAACGCCGATCGCTGCGAGATCGTGCGCGATCCGGGGAAGGCCGTCGATGGCAGCAACCTGGTAGTGACGGACACCTGGATCAGCATGGGCCAGGAAGAGGAAAAGGCGCGCCGCGAAAAGGCCTTTGCCGGCTACCGCGTCGACCGGGAAATGATGAACCGGGCAGCGCCAGGGGCCCTGTTCCTGCATTGCCTGCCGGCCTATCGCGGCAAGGAAGTCGCCGAAGAGGTCATCGACGCACCCGACAGCGTTGTCTGGGACGAGGCCGAGAATCGCATGCACGCGCAAAAGGCCCTGCTCGAATTCCTGCTGTGCTGATGCACCACCTGCCCCGTCAGCCACGCATGGCCGCCTGACACCATGCCATTACTCAAGGTCGAGAACATCACTGCGGGATATGGCCGGGAACGCGTAATCGCGTCGCTGTCGTTCCACGTCAACCGCGGCGAGATCGTCAGTCTGCTCGGCCCCAGCGGGTGCGGCAAGACGACCGCGCTACGTGCCATCGCCGGTTTCGAACCGATCAGCGAAGGACAGATCGTGATCGCGCAGAAGATTGCCTCGGCACCGGGCATGACACTGCCTCCCGAGCAGCGATCGATTGGCATGGTGTTCCAGGACTACGCGCTTTTTCCGCACCTTACAGTCAGCGAAAACATCGGCTTTGGGCTGCGCAAGCGGCCAGCGGTGGACCGCAAGGTGCAGATCGCCCACCTCCTCGATGCAACAGGTCTTGACGGCATGGGCGAACGCTACCCGCACGAACTGTCCGGAGGGCAGCAGCAGCGTGTCGCGCTGGCACGCGCGCTGGCGCCAAGACCGACCATCCTGTTGATGGATGAACCGTTCTCAAACC
The DNA here is from genome assembly GCA_024235415.1 of Chromatiaceae bacterium. GTDB lineage: Bacteria > Pseudomonadota > Gammaproteobacteria > Chromatiales > Chromatiaceae > Thiosocius. The sequence continues at coordinate 59,688 of JACKML010000009.1, forward strand.
TCGACGTTGAATTGCGTGAGCGCCTGAGCGTCGAGGTACGCGACCTGCTGAAGTCCGAGGGCATAAGCGGCATCCTGGTCACCCACGATCAGCATGAGGCCTTCGCCGTGTCGGACAAGGTCGGCGTGATGCACGGTGGTGAGATACTGCAGTGGGACACACCGTACAATCTCTATCACGAGCCCAACCACCGCTTCGTCGCCGACTTCATCGGCCAGGGCCGCTTCATTCCAGGGGTCGTTCGCAGCCCGGAGACCTTCGATACCGAGCTGGGCCTGCTGCATGGCAATCGTTCGTGCACCAAGGCGATCGGTACGCGGGTCGAGATCCTGATCCGCCCCGACGACCTGGTCCCCGACACCAACGGGGAAATCGAGGCATTGGTCAAAGACAAGGCATTCAAGGGTGCGGAGATACTCTACACACTGGAATTACCCACCGGAACGCGCCTACTATCTCTCTTTCCCAGTCACTATGATCATCATTTGGGTGACACGGTTCGCGTCAGGATGGATGCAGAACATCTCATCTGCTTCGCCCGAAATGACTGACCCAATACACTTGCAGTATGGAATCGATTCAGTGAAGAAAATCGTCACGCTCCTTCTCGTCCTTTGCAGCGTCAGCGCGTTCGCAAAGACAGCCTACGTCACCGACGAACTCAAGATCACCTTGCGCAGCGGCGAGTCTTCGACGCACCGCATCATTCGCATGCTGCCGACCGGCGAACGCCTGACCGTGCTCTCCAGCGACTCGGGAAACGGCTACAGCAAGGTGCGCACCGCTTCCGGCGCGGAGGGCTTCGTTCTGACGCACCAGTTGGTGGACCAACCGGTCGCGCGTGACCGCCTCGCGGCCGCGGAGGCAGAGGTCAAGTCACTCAAGGCAGCCCCGGGCGAACTCAGCAGCCGCCTGGCCAACCTGACCGAACAGCACAACGCACTGATGAAGGAACACGACGAACTCAAACAGGCCAAGGGCCAGGTCGATCAGGAATTCGCCGCACTGCAGCGCACCGCGAGCAACGCCGTACGTATCGCCAACGAGCGCAACGAACTTCGCAAACAGGTCGCTTCGCTGACCCGCGAGGTCGAAGACGTCAAGCAGCAGAATCGCGAACTCGAGAACAAGACCGCGCAGAACTGGTTCGTGATAGGCGCCGGCGTCGTGGTCGGCGGCATCGTATTGGGGTTGATCCTGCCGCACCTGCGGATGCGTCGGCGCAAGAGCTCCTGGGGCTCGCTTTGATGGCAAACCGGGCGCGGGATCAGATCCCGCGCCCGGTTCACATCGCCGCGGTCAGTGGAAGGAGTCGGTGAACAGGTTGCTGGCCCAGCCGAACATCTGTTTGTAGTTGCCGGTACTCCACCGTTCAGCCTCACCCAGATGGGTCAACGCCATCTGGCCTGAATCAGTGTTGTACGCGAACACGGCCGAAAGCCACGACGCCTGGTCGTAGGTGATCGGGCTGTAGCAGGCCGATGCGGTAGTGATGTTGGCCACGCGCTCGGGGTCGTCGTTGGCAACACCGGCCAGGGAACGGATGATGGCATCGACACAGACTTTCGCCTGCGCATTGGCCATGTGTGCCGACTTCGGCTGACCGGTGGCCTGCGAATCACCAATGATGTGCACACCATCGAAGCCGGATACCGTCGAGGCATAGGTCAGCGGATCGACACTTGCCCACAGGCCATCACCGGTCAGACCCGCGTTGCGGATAAAGCCCATGGCACGTTGCTGCGGGATAATGTTCACGACGTCACCGACGTAGTCTGCAGTCCGCGTTATCACCCTGCCCTCGGTCGAGATCACATCCTCGACCTCCACGTCGGTGATGTACTCGACGATATTGCCGTAGAGGTTGTTGAACGCATTCTCGAAGGTATGCTTTTCTGCCTGGATCGATGAGTTCGCATCCAGCACCTGCACCCTGGCGCTGCCTTCGAGACCCTTGCGCTTGATGATGTCGGCTATCAGGCAGGCACGCTCGTAGGGTCCCGGCGGGCAACGATAAGGCGATTTCGGAATCGTCATGATCACGGTCGAGTCCGGCCCGACCTTGTTCAGCTGCGAGGCCAGGCGATTGGTCTGGCCACCGGCGATCCACGCGTGCGGCGTGAGCTTGTAGTCGATGCTGGGTGGGTTGATCATATTGATGCCGGTCGCGATCACCAGGTGATCATAGTTCAACCAGCCGCCCTCTTTCAGGCGTACCCGTTTGCCGGCACCGTCGATCTTGTTCGCGCGGTCACGCACAACGTTGACCCCGTAAAACGAAGACAGACCGCCATAGTTCATCTTCAGTTCTTTGAGCGTGATACGCCGGTTCAACACCAGGTTGCTCAATACGCAGGAGGTGTGATTCGCGTTCGGGTCGACCAGGGTGACATCGATGGTCCGGTCACTCCACATGCGCAGATACTTGGCGGCGGTGGCACCGGCAAAGCCGCCGCCAATCACGACCACATGCGGCGCACTGGCTGCCTTGACACCGGTCGGGGTGATAGAGACCGCGGCCGAAGCGCCACAGGCCTGCAGAAAACGTCTACGATTCATACTCATTACGATATCTCCCTTACCTGGACCGTCGGTCTTCGAATTCCGGCGCTTCATCGGCCTTGCCGGAGAGCGTCCCGAAATAGAGGGCGATACGCCTTACCTGGTCATCGGTATAACCGAGCGCCTGGTGGTCCATGATGTTTTCAGGCCGATCCTCCGAGCGCATGTCCATCAGATCCTCGTAGAGGTCCTTGTAGCTCTCGTCGGTGAGACCATCGATGTCGCCGACCGAATGGCCATTGGTGCCATGGCATTGCGCACATTGAGAGGCCAGCAGTCGATTGACCGTGAGGTCTTCGGCCTGCGCCTGCGGTGCCACACTCGCGACGAGCGTGCCCAGGCACAGTGTCCTGAAGATGTTTGTTTTCATTCGTTCGTCCTTTGGTCTGGGGGGCAAGGCGACTGACCTGCTACGGATTGGTACCCGACCCCATTTTCAAAAACCCAACCGCGTGTGCCGACTATAAGCACATTGATTCAGGTTAAAACGCACTGTCGCCGGGAACGTGACGCGCCTTGAGCCCAAGTTGTGAGGCCTGTCACATACCCATACTAGTGGCGGGGACTTAACGGTTTCTTAAATAGGTCGCGGCAGATGGGAAGCAACTTCTCGAATTGCAGCCGCCGGCAAGGAGGCGCGCATTGCACGCGCCCCCTTGGCATACGCAGCCAGGCGGCTGGGTGATTCAGGCGTTCAGTGCACCGCTCGGCGCTGCCGGACTATCCGTCAAGCTGCGACAGATCACGCACCGCGCCACGCGCTGCCGAGGTGGTCAACGCCGCATAGGCGCGCAACGCCTGTGACACCTCGCGTTGACGATTGGCTGGCCGCCACGCCCGCTCGCCGCGAGCCCGCATCGACAGCCGTCGCTCGGTGAGGGCGTCGTCACTGAGCACGACGCGGATCGAACGGTTCGGAATGTCGATCTCGATGGTATCGCCTTCTTCGACCAGACCGATGTTGCCACCCTCCGCGGCCTCGGGTGAGCAATGCCCGATCGACAGGCCCGAGGTGCCGCCTGAGAAGCGGCCGTCGGTGATCAGCGCACAGGCCTTGCCCAGTCCCTTGGATTTCAGGTAGCTGGTCGGGTACAACATCTCCTGCATACCTGGCCCGCCTTTTGGACCCTCGTAGCGGATCAGCACCACGTCGCCGGCCTTGATCCGGTCTCCCAGGATGGCCTCGACGGCGGCGTCCTGGCTCTCGAAGATGCGCGCCGGGCCGGCAAACTTGAGGATCGACTCGTCGACACCGGCAGTCTTCACAATGCAACCCTGCTCGGCGAGATTGCCGTACAGCACTGCCAGGCCACCATCCTTGGAGTAGGCATGTTGGATATCACGGATGCAACCCGCGGCGCGGTCGAGGTCGAGATCCGGCCACTGGCTGTCCTGGCTGAACGCGACCTGCGTCGGTATTCCTCCGGGACCGGCCAGGTAGCGCCTGCCAGCTTCGGATTCCTGGTTGCGCATGACGTCCCAGGCATCCAGGCCGGCACCCATGCTGGCGCTGTGGACCGTGTGGCAGTCGCGGTGGATCAACCCGCCGCGATCGAGCTCGGCGAGGATGCCGATCACGCCACCGGCGCGGTGCACGTCTTCCATGTGGTACTGCTGGGTCGCCGGCGCGACCTTGCACAGGTTCGGCACGCGACGACTCATGCGATCGATATCGGCCATCGTGAAATTCACCGCGCCCTCGTGCGCCGCGGCCAACAGGTGCAACACCGTATTGGTGGAGCCACCCATCGCGATATCCAGCGCAATCGCGTTCTCGAACGCCTCGAATGTGGCGATGCTGCGCGGCAACACACTGGCGTCGTCCCGCTCGTAGTAACGCTTCGCCAGTTCCACCACCAGGCGGCCGGCCTCGAGGAACAGGTTCCGACGTTCGGCGTGGGTCGCCAGCAGTGAGCCATTGCCTGGCAGCGACAGGCCGAGCGCCTCGGTCAGGCAGTTCATCGAGTTTGCAGTGAACATACCGGAGCAGGACCCGCAGGTCGGGCACGCCGAGCGCTCGATCGCCGCGACATCCTCGTCGGACTCGTTCGGATCGGCCGCCGAGACCATCGCATCGACCAGGTCGAGTTTGACCTCTCCCTTTTTCGCCAGGCTGACCTTGCCGGCCTCCATCGGCCCGCCGGAGACGAACACGGTCGGTATGTTCAGCCGCAGCGCCGCGTTGAGCATCCCCGGCGTGATCTTGTCGCAGTTGGAGATGCACACCAGTGCGTCGGCGCAATGCGCGTTGACCATGTATTCGACACTGTCGGCGATCAGGTCGCGCGAGGGCAGCGAGTACAGCATGCCGCCGTGTCCCATCGCGATGCCGTCGTCGACCGCGATGGTGTTGAATTCCTTGGCCACGCCACCGGCCTTCTCGATCTCACGCGCCACCAGCTGCCCAAGGTCCTTGAGGTGCACATGCCCGGGCACGAACTGGGTAAACGAGTTGGCGATCGCGATGATCGGTTTGTCGAAATCGCCTTCCTTCATTCCGGTGGCACGCCACAGCGCGCGGGCGCCGGCCATGTTGCGGCCATGGGTCGTGGTGCGGGAGCGATACTGGGGCATCAGGGTCTCCAGAGAGATGAAGGTGGGAAAACATGCATTATGGCGCCTGACAGGCAGCGATGGAACGGCCAATACGGCACGCTTTGGTACGATCATCCGGCAGCCGGCTATACTTCCACTGTCAGCAAGTAACTCATACGTCCGTCCGATAAAGAGCCGTCATGCCCAAGAAGAGCGAACGCACGCGCCAGAAGATCGTCGAGGCAGCCAACCGCCTTTTCTACCACAAGGGGTACAACCAGACCTCGTTCAGCGATGTCGTGGACGCCGCCGGCGTACCTCGCGGCAACATCTATTACTACTTCAAGACCAAGGACGAGATCCTCGAGGCGGCAATCAAACACCGCACCGAGCGCATTGCGCAGATGCTCGAAGGCTGGACAGGCAGCTACCGCACACCGATCGACCGACTGCACCGCTTCATCGACATCCTGAGCAACAGCGCCGATGCGATCATGCGCTACGGCTGCCCGATGGGCACCCTCAATACCGAACTGGGCAAGGATCAGGGTGCGCTGCAGGAACAGGCGGAAAACCTGTTCAAGGTGTTCGAGAGCTGGCTGTCCGACCAGTTTGCCGAGCTGGGGTATGCCGGGCGCGCCCACGAACTCGCGCTGCGCCTGATGGCGCAGGGCCAGGGGATCAGCGTCATGGCCCATGTCCACAATGACCCCGGGTTCCTGCGCCGCGAAAAGGAACGGCTGGCGCTGTGGCTCGACAAGCTCGCCGACGGCGATGATGATTGCGCCTGATCGGACACAACGCCGCAATCCTGTATCCAAGTGAAAACGCTGCCCCTGCAGGCAGGCACCGACCGAGATAGACAACCGTGGACCAACTGCTTCCCCCCTGGCCACTGCTCGCGGCATTCATCGCCGCCAGCCTGCTGCTGGCGGTGACGCCTGGACCAGGCGTCCTTTACATCGTCACGCGCAGCCTGGCCCAGGGCCGGCGCGCCGGCCTGGCCTCGGTCGCCGGCATTGCATTGGGCAACCTCGGCAACGCGATCGGCGCAGCCTTTGGCCTGGCCGCGTTGTTCGCGGTGTCGTCGGCCGCCTTTACGCTGGTTAAATACGCTGGGGCCGCCTACCTGGTCTACCTCGGCATCAAGGTCCTGCGCACGCGGCCCGCACCACGGCCGTCAGTCTCCCCACAAGCCGGCGCGTTGCAGCGGGTATTCCGCGACGGCCTGGTGGTGGCGCTGCTGAACCCTAAGACCACACTGTTTTTCGCGGCGTTCCTGCCGCAGTTCATGAGCATCGACGCGACGCCGATCGTACAGGGGGTGACGCTGGGCATGCTGTTCGTGGCCATCGCGGCGATTACCGATTCGATCTACGCCATCGCCGCCGGCAGCATCGGCCCACGCCTGACGCGCACCGCACCCCTGCGATCACTGGGTCGTTATGTCAGCGGCACCACCTTTATCGGGTTGGGCGTGTTTGCCGCCCTGGCCGACGTGCGCCGTCCCGAATAGACCGCTGCCCGGGCAATTCGCCGCCACTTGGTGTACCGTCGAAGGCACACGCAGCACAAAGACCACTGCCCGACCGTTCTGCGCCTCCTCGCCCTCCAGGGATCGCCAATGTCAACGCTGCGCCTGCGCTACCACACCATCGAGTTCGGTGAACTCGATATCCACGTGCGCATGTTGCGTGACAACCAGCAGTTCTCGGACCCCGACGGGGCTGCCGAACGCCTCGGCATATCCTCGGCGGCATGGCCGCTGTTCGGGATCGTCTGGGCATCCAGCGAGGTCCTGGCGCACCTGATGTTCGAATTCGAGATCGCCGGCAAACGCATTCTGGAGGTCGGGTGCGGCATCGGCCTCGCGAGTCTGGTGCTCAACCACCGCCTGGCCGACATCACCGCCACCGATCACCACCCCGCAGCAGAGGATTTCCTGCGCCGCAACGTTGAACTCAACGACGGCCACGACATCCCTTTCGTGCGCACCGGATGGGCGGACGAAGACAGCAGCCTGGGCCGCTTCGACCTGATCATCGGCAGCGACGTATTGTATGAACGCGCACACGTCGCCCTGCTTGCCGCGTTCATTCAACGCCACGCACAACCACATTGCGAGGTCGTCATCGTCGACCCCGGCCGCGGTCACCATGCCCAGTTCAGCAAGCGCATGATGACCCTCGGTTACTCACACACACAGAGCAGACCGGCCGAACGCGACTACCAGGGCGCACCATTCAAGGGCCAGGTCCTGCGCTACGCGCGTTAGACCGGACCTCCCTGCGGCGCATCGTCCGCGAGCTGTGTGATCTGCACATCGACAACGAGCTTTGGTGTACGCCCCTGTGGCCCGGTAAAACTCCCGGCCACCGGCGGTATCGCCTCCGGGTGTTGGTGCACAGCGACAGTGATGTGGTCGGGACCGACGATGCTCGCGGCGGTCGGATCGAAACCCTTCCACCCGGCGCCCGGCAGATAGACCTCGGCCCAGGCATGGGATGAGGCGCCACCGCGTTCGGTACTCGGACCGTGCGAATAACCGCTGACGAAGCGCGCGGCGACTCCAAGCCGCCGGCAGGCCTCGACGAACAGCGCCGCCATGTCGCGGCAGGAGCCCCGACCCCTGCGCAGCAGCTCGGCGGGCGCCAGCACACCCGGCTTCTCCCGGATCTCGTACTGCAGTTCGCCGTTGATCTGCCGGTTGATGCGATCGAGAACGGCATAGGTCTCGCTGCGACCATCGACGCTGCGGTACGTTGCCAGCCAGGCATCGAGGGCCGGATCGTTGGCATAGACCGGTTCGAGAAACGGCCGCAATGCAATGGTCTCTTCCGCCGAATACCGGAATGGCAGATACAGGGCATGCGGTTCGACCACGAAATTGAGCGGCATGGTCTCGTACAGCTCGACCTCCAGACGGCTCTCGACCACCAGCTCCGATGCAGTTGCCCCGCCAAACGTCGCGATGGCCCGCACGTTGTCGTAGTAGTCACGCTGCCAGGTGAGCACCGCGGTAGGCTCGATGCGCAGGGTCGAGGCCACGATGCGCACGTCATGACCTTCGCGCGGGCGCAGCAGCAGGGTGTGCGGCTCCAGCCGCACCTGGGCACTGAAGTCGTAGCGGGTAGTGTGTCGGATCTCGATACGTTTCATAGGAAATCAGGCGTTGGCGACGGAATGCCGCACGCGACCAATGTCCTCCAATTCGCTGCGCGTTACCACCGTTGCATATGCAACACCGGCACATTCACCGCGATCAGTCGGGCCAGGTCGTCAGCTGCCGGTAGCCGCCATCGCGCATGACACTGGCCTTTGCGAGCAGGTCGCGCCACTCGCTGCTGATCGACATCAGCGCCGCCTCCGGTGCACCTGCGGCGCTGGCATCGAGCAGGCGCAGCGACATGCGCAAACGGTCACGCTGCGTAGCAATCGAAAACGCTGGCACATCACCCGACTGCCGGCGCCGTCGCTGCAACAACTGCAGCGCCCGTTTCGCCCGCTCGATCTGATCACGCAGCGGCAGCGACAGGTCGAATCCGATCGCAACCCATGCCGCATCGCCGCCCAGCCATTGCGTATCGTCCAAGCCGAGAATCCGGGCCTCGGTTTCGACGTCACGCCAGACAAGGCGCCCCTCTCCAACCGGGTCATCGTCAGATGGATCAGGGGGGAACTTGTAGAAACCCCAACGCGCACCCAGGGCACATTCAATCAACACCTTGTCCTGATCGACCCGGCAATCGCCCTCGGGGCAATCGGCGGCACGCACCCAGGCCCGTGGATCAAGTTTCCACGCACAGAAATCACGATTCGGCGGGGCGCCATATTGCGTTTCGAGTTCCCGCCAGACAGTGTCGAAGGCCACCCACTCCGCCTGATAAAGCGGGTTACGGCGCAGGAACTCCCACGCCCATTGCGCCGCGCAGAGATGCTGCGTGAATGCATAATCCTGCGGATGGTCCCAACGGCGAAATTCCATGTGTGGATGGTACCAGCAGGCCTACTGGACGCCCGCACACAGTTGGTTCACGCTTGGCGCATGCAACAGCACCCCACCCTGATCGAAATGATGCGCCACCTCATCGGCTCGCCGTCGGTCAGCAGCGTCAGCCCGGAATGGGACAAGTCCAACGCCCAGGTCATCGATCACCTCGCCGGGTGGTGCGAGACGCTCGGGTTCCACGTCGAGCACCTGCCGATCGCCGGCCACCCGGGGAAGTTCAACCTGGTCGCCAGCGCCGGCAGCGGCCCCGACGGCCTGGTTCTGTCGGGCCATACCGACACCGTGCCTTACGACGAGGCACGCTGGAGCAGCGATCCTTTCGGGCTGACCGAGCGCGATAACCGCTGGTATGGCCTGGGTACCTGCGACATGAAGGGCTTTTTCGCCGTCGCACTGGAGGCGATACGTGACTTCGACCTGTCGAAACTGACGCACCCGCTGATCCTGGTCGCCACCGCCGACGAGGAAAGCAGCATGTGCGGTGCCAAGGCACTGCTCGACACCCATCGCAGACTGGGGCGGCATGCAGTGATTGGCGAGCCGACCGGGATGCGGCCGATCCGCCTGCACAAGGGCATCGGCATGGAGGCGATACGCCTGACCGGACGCTCCGGCCACTCCAGCGATCCCGCGCTCGGCGTCAATGCGCTGGACGGAATGTACCTGGCGATGGCGGAACTGATCAGTTGGCGCAGCGAACTGCAGCAGCGTTACCGCAACCCGCTGTTCGCGGTCGATGTACCGACCATCAACCTCGGGCACATCCACGGCGGTGACAACCCAAACCGCATCTGTGCACATTGCGAACTGCATTTCGATATCCGTCCGCTACCCGGCATGGATCTCGCAGAACTGCGCGGTGAGATCGATCGCCGGATCGGCGCGCGCCTGCGCGACAGCGGGCTGCAGTTCGAACGTGTCTCGTTGTTCGAGGGTATCCCGGCGATGGATACGCCGGCAGAATCGCCAATAGTCAAAGCGGCGGAAGCATTGACGGGCGTCGCCGCCGGGGCTGTTGCATTTGGTACCGAAGGACCCTACCTGAACGCATTGGGAATGCAGACGGTGATCATGGGGCCGGGCAGCATCGAACAGGCCCACCAACCCGACGAATACCTTGCACTCGATCAGATCGAACCGGCAAAGCGCATCCTGCGCGAACTGATCAGCCGTTTTTGCATGACCTGATCGCGACGACAGGCCACAATAAAAAGCATTCGACGGTTACAGAGCATGGCGCGCCAGTGAGCAAGCACAGCAAAGACCAAGCAGAGTTCGTCGACTGGTTCCGCCAGTCCTCACCCTATATCCACGCACATCGCGGCAAGGTGTTCGTGCTGTCGTTCGGCGGCGAGGCGATTGCCGACGACAGTTTCGCCAACCTGGTCCACGATATCGCGCTGCTCAACGGCCTCGGGATACGACTCGTGCTGGTGCCGGGCGCACGCCCACAGATCGAACAGCAACTGGCCGATCGTGGCGCCGACATGCAGGTCGTCAACGGTCTGCGCGTCACCGACGACGACGGACTTGCCTGCGTCAAGGAGGCCAACGGCATGGTGCGGGTCGAGATCGAGGCACTGCTGTCGATGGGCCTGGCCAATTCACCGATGGCGGGCGTCAGGATTCGTGTCAGCTCGGGCAACTTCGTCACCGCCAAGCCACTGGGGGTGATCGAAGGTATCGACTATCGCCACACCGGCGAGGTGAGAAGGGTCGACGCAGAGGCCCTGCGCAGCCTGCTCGACAGCGGCAGCATCGCGCTGGTGCCGGCGCTCGGCTACTCGCCGACCGGCGAGGTCTTCAATCTCAGCGCGGCCGATGTCGCCGGCGCAGTGGCCGCCGCACTGCGCGCCGACAAGCTGATCTTCCTGACCGAGAACAAGGCCGCGGACACGCGCGGCCGGGTGATCAGCGCCATGGTGCCACGCGAGGTGGATCAGCTGCTGGCGCGGCGCAAGCGCCTTCCCGAAGACCAGGCGCGGGTGCTGCACAATGCGGCCGCCGCCTGCCGGGCCGGCGTCAACCGGGTGCATATCCTCGACCGTCACCGTGACGGCATCCTGCTGTCGGAGCTGTTCACCCGGGACGGCGCTGGCACCCTGATTACCGCAGAACCCTACGAACTGACGCGCACCGCACGCATCGACGACGTCGGCGGCATCCTCGAGCTGATCGCACCGATGGAGGCGGCGGGCATACTGGTGAAGCGGTCGCGCGAGTTGCTGGAACAGGAGATCGATCAGTTCACCGTGGTCGAACGTGACGGCACAGTGATCGCCTGTGCAGCGCTGTACCCGTTCCCGGAGGAGGGCCTCGCCGAGCTCGCGTGCGTCGCCGTACACACTGACTATCGCGGCGCGAGGCGCGGTGATGAACTGCTCAGTCACGTCGAGGACAGGGCGCGCGCCATGCACATCGGCGGTCTGTTCGTGCTCTCGACACGCACCACCCACTGGTTCCGCGAACGCGGCTTCCAGAACGCCTCGGTGGACCGGCTGCCCAAACGCAGGCGCGACCTTTACAACTGGCGGCGCGGCTCGAAGGTGTTCATAAAACCGTTATAAAAGGGCCTTATGCTCACCCGGGCCCAAGGCCATTCACGCCCGCATTGGGTGCACGACGCTCCTGGTTGCACCGATACAATGCGGAAAAACACCGGAAATGGGGCCGATTGGCAGGGAACGAATCTTGCCTCCGATAAGTGACCGTCACCTGGAGGGGACAACGATGCCACATCGCAAGCATCACGTGAAAACCATCCCGGCCCACGCGCGCGACCATCATCGCCAGATGCTGCTCGCAGTTCTTTACCTGTGCGCCGTGGTGCTGATCATCAATGCCTGGCTGGTAAGCCAGCACCTGACCCCATTCTGATCGGACGCGATCCGCACCGCGTCAGCCGGGCACGAGCTCGCGGATCAACCTGGCGAATGCCTCGGCGACCGGGTTGTCGAGGTTGTTCCGGGTGCGCGCAATCCACAAGGTGCGCTTGATCCGCAGGCCTTCGATTCGAATCAGATGCAGGACACCCGCATTGATGGCACCCTGCACGGCGAACAGCGGCAGAAAACTCACGTGCCGTCCGCGCTCAAGCATCTCGACGATCGTGTCGGTCGAGCCGACCTCCATCGCAATCGGGATCTCCTTGATGCCGATATCCGCCAGCGCACGGTCGAGGGTGATGCGCATCGAAGACTCACCTTCACGCAGCACGTAGGTCAGGCGCGGTATCTCGGCCACCGCCAGCAGTTCGTGGTTGCCGAGCGGATGACGCGGTGAGCACACCAGCACCAGCTCGTCATCCAGCCATTTCTGTACCAGCACGTCCGGGTGCTCGGGCTGAATCTCGGTCAACGCAAGATCCGCCAGCCCGGTCGCCAGGCGGGTATGGATATTTCGGCTGTAACCCACGCGGGTGTCGATGCGGTAGTCCGGGAAGGCATCGGCGAATGCCAGCAGCAGATCGGGGAGCAGGTGTTCGCCAATCGACTGGGTTACCGCAAGACGCAGGCGATTTCGCCCGGCCTTGAGCTGGTCCAGATCACTGAGCAGCTCGAGCTGGTGATCCATGACCAGGCGGGCGAAGGCGTAGACACGCTCACCGGCGGTGGTCAGACGCAGACGCCCGGCCTCGCGCATCATCAGGTCGATATCGAAACAACGCTCGAGGGCGCGCAGGCGTTTGGTCACCGCTGGCTGACCAACGTTCAAGGCGCGCCCCGCCTCGGCGACCCCTCCACGCTCGACGATCTCCCGCAGGGTCGCCAGGGCCTTCAGGTCGGGGAGTCTTTTATATTCCATATTGGAATGTTAGTTGTTTTGGATTCATTAGCAATGTAGCCCGATATACCCCAGAATATGCGGTGTTTACGCGTTGCTGGTGGCCATTGACCGCTGTCCTGGCGGTTCACAACGGCCGGCACCGATTTCCAATACGGAATCTTAACCGCCACTCCGGGCGCCGCAGGGCCGTGCCCAGCGGCCGTTTTCATACGAGCGCAAGACCGGGCATCGGTACACGCCGGGAACGAACGAAGAGACAGTACAAGAGGTAGAAAGGCATGAGCAATGGATCCGAACAAGCAGCACAGGCACCCGTCTCCGCGCCAGCCTCTGCTCCCCAGGCAGTCGAGGAAAAGGCCACCGCTGCAAAACCGCGTGCCTTCCTGAATCGCAAACAGCTCATCGCCGCCGCCCTGTTCACCCTGTTCGGACTCTACCTCGCCAGCGTGGTCCCCTCAGTGGAGGTCGCGTGGGTCAGTGGCATCCTGCTGCTCACCGTCTACCTGTTCGCGTTCGAGGTGGTCGGCGTCGACGTCGCCGCGGCCACCGTGATGGTTCTGCTTGGACTCACGACCCTGCTCGCCCCGGTCATGGGGCTGGAAAAAGGCCTGGTCGACAACAGACACCTGTTCGACGGCTTTGCCTCCAACGCCGTGATCTCGATCATCGCCGTCATGATCATCGGCGCCGGCCTCGACAAGACCGGCATCATGTCCAAAGTCGCCGCCTTCATCCTCAAGGTCGGCGGCACCACCGAGACGCGCATCATCCCGATCATCTCGGGCACCGTCGGCTTTATCTCCTCGTTCATGCAGAACGTCGGTGCCGCAGCGCTATTCCTGCCAGTGGTATCGCGTATCTCCGCACGTTCGGGCCTGCCGATGTCGCGCCTGCTGATGCCGATGGGCTTCTGCGCCATTCTCGGCGGCACGGTAACCATGGTCGGCTCGAGCCCGCTGATCCTGCTCAACGACCTGATCCTGACCTCGAACAAGGCGCTGCCGGAGGCGCAGCAGATGGATACCTGGGGGTTGTTCTCGGTCACCCCGATCGGTATCGCACTGGTGGCCACCGGCATCATCTATTTCGTCCTCGCGGGACGCTTTGTGCTGCCGGCCGGCAGCAAGGGCACGAAGAGCAAGGACGATGCGATGGCCTACTTCCGCAACACCTACGGTCTCGACTACGAACTGTTCGAGGTGGAAGTGCCGGAGGCCAGCGAACTGGTCGGCAAACAGCTCGACGATATCGAGCACCAGGACAAGGTGCGTGTGATCGCCTCCGCCAGCGGCGGTTCGATGAAGGTCGGCCCCGGCACGATCGCCCGTGACACCGGCATTGGCGCAGGCATCGTGCTTGGCATCATCGCCTCGCCGAAACACCTGCTCGAGTTCGTGGAAAAATACAAGCTCGACCTGCACAGCAGCATCGAGGTGCTCGGTGAGGTTTTCTCACCCACCAAATCCGGCGTCGCCGAGGTGGTCATTCCGCCAAGTTCGAACCTGATCGGCAAGAGCGCCCGCGACGTGTGGATGCGCAAGACCTACGGCATCGCGATGGTCGCCCTGCACCGTGACGGCAACACCCTGCGTGAAGGCGACAGCATCCGGGATGTACCCTTGCAGGGGGGCGACGCGCTGGTCGTGCACACCCAGTGGGACGCCCTGGCGCGCCTGCAAAAGGACCGCAACTTCGTGGTCGTCACCACCGAGTTCCCGCATGAGGAATCACGTCCGCACAAGGTGATGTATGCCGGTGTGTTTTTCGCGATTGCGCTCGGCCTGGTCCTGTTCAGCGATCTGCGCCTGTCGGTCGCGCTGTTGACCGGCGCGATGGGCATGATCCTGGCCGGGGTGCTGAAGATCGAGGAGGCCTACACGGCCGTCAGCTGGAAGACCGTGTTCCTGCTCGCGTCCCTGATCCCCCTGGGTCTGGCGGTGGAGACCTCTGGCACCGCCAAGTGGATCGCCGAGCAGACGCTGAGTGTGGTCGGCACCATGCCGATCTGGGTGATCCAGGCCGCGGTGGCGGTGCTGGCCACCTTTTTCACCCTGGTGATGTCGAATGTCGGCGCCACCGTGCTGCTGGTGCCGCTGGCGGTGAATATTGCGATCGGCGCAGGCGCCAACCCGGCAGTATTCGCGCTGACCGTAGCGCTGGCCACATCCAACTCGTTCCTGATCCCGACTCACCAGGTGAACGCGCTGATCATGGGACCCGCCGGTTACCGCGTACCGGACTTCATGCGTGCCGGTGGCATCATGACGATTCTGTTCCTGGTCGTGCTGATGGTCATGATCAACCTGGTATATTGACCGACTGCTCCGATACCGGCCCTGGCAGCTATCCGCGGTGTGGGCCGGTCGTTTCTATTCCAGTAGCACCCTCGAGGATTCCACATGTCGGGCTTAGCTTTCACGTCACGCCGTGCCACCCTCCGGGGTGCGCGGTCAGTCCCAGCACTGTTCAGCATGTTGCTACTGGCCTTGTTGCCGGGCATCGGGATGGCCACCGCCGGCGGCACTGATCACCTGGATCTCACCAGCCACTGGTCGGGTTACTTCGGCCTCGCCGTGTTCGTGATCGCCTACCTGCTGGTGATGTCGGAAGAGTTCACCCACCTGCGCAAATCCAAGCCGGTGATCATCGCCGCCGGCCTCATCTGGGCCGTGGTCGCCTGGGTATACCAGTCGCACGGGATAAACACCGCGGCCGAGGAGGCGCTGCGCCACAACCTGCTCGAATACGCCGAACTGATGTTGTTCCTGCTGGTGGCGATGACCTACATCAACGCGATGCAGGAGTTGCAGGTATTTGAGGCACTGCGTTCGCGTCTGGTCAGCGCCGGCTTCAGTTTCCGCTCGCTGTTCTGGATCACCGGCACGCTGGCCTTCCTGATCTCCCCGATTGCGGACAACCTGACCACCGCGCTGCTGATGTGCGCCGTCGTCCTCGCCGTAGGCAGTGACAACCCCCGCTTCGTCACCCTGGCCTGCATCAACATCGTCGTCGGGGCCAATGCCGGCGGTGCATTCAGCCCGTTCGGCGACATCACCACGCTGATGGTGTGGCAGAAGGGGATGGTTGATTTCTGGGGATTCTTCGCCCTGTTCATCCCGGCTGTCGTGAACTTTGTCGTGCCCGCAGCACTGATGCACTTCGGCGTCCCGGACGAGAAGCCACACGGCAAGGAGGACTGCGTGGTCATGCTGCGCGGCGCGCGGCGGATCATTGGATTGTTCCTGTTGACCATCGCCACCGCGGTCTCGTTCCACAATTTCCTTCACCTGCCGCCGGTCATCGGCATGCTGACAGGCCTCGGTTACCTGGGCCTGCTGGGTTACTACCTGAAAAGAACCAGCCACCGTCGCAGCGCCCTGGCAGACGGTGAGGAGATTGGCGATTTGTTGCCGTTCGATGTGTTCCGCCCGGTCGCTCGTGCCGAGTGGGACACTTTGTTCTTCTTCTATGGCGTGGTCGCCTGTGTCGGCGCCCTCGGCTTCATGGGCTACCTCGCGCTGGCATCCGACGTCATGTACAACCAGTGGGGCGCGACCAACGCCAACATCGCAATCGGCCTGCTGTCGGCGATTGTCGACAACATTCCGGTGATGTTCGCTGTGCTGTCGATGGAGCCGCATATGTCGCTCGGGCAATGGCTGCTGGTCACGCTTACCGCCGGCGTCGGCGGCTCCCTGTTGTCGATCGGCTCGGCGGCCGGTGTTGCACTGATGGGCCAGGCGCATGGCAAGTACACGTTCTTCGGACACCTGAAATGGGCACCGGCGATCGCGGCCGGTTATGCGGCGAGCATCGCGGTACATTTCTGGATCAACGCCGGATTGTTCTGAGACGCACTCCCGACACGTTATGATTGATGCGCGCGGCGGCAAAATTGCTTTTTGATTGCGCTGGGCTCAGCGCGCCAGCGTTACTCTTCTTTGCTTGCCCAAAGAAGAGTAACCAGAAGAAACGGCACCCGACGACTTGCCCCTCGCCTGTGGCGAGGGGTTCCCTGCGCTTCTCGGCCCAGACCGGCGCTGCGGAACTCGCGATCTCCGATCGCTCAGACAGTCCTCGCTTCTCCCGGTCCGGTCCTGCGATGCTCGGCGGCGTCAACGGGGCTGGGGCGCACACCCTGACCCCTTGGTGCAGCCGAGCACCGCAGGCAGAAAACGGAACAGCGCGAGGACTGTCTGACCGAGCGCAGCGAGGGAGTTCCGCAGCGCCCGTTTTCTGTCGAGGAGCGCAGGGGAGTCGGTGCGCAGCGCCGACCAAGCCTTGGGGTGCCTTTTTCTTTGGTTCGTTTCTTTTGGGCAAGCAAAAGAAATGAACGCGGGTGCGCTGAGCCCAGCGCAATCGAAAACAATTGCGCCGCCACGCGCATCAACAAATTAACCCGCCGTCAGGCACATCAACACCTCTCAACCCCCACCTGACACACAACACCACCCGCTTTGTTGGTATATTTCCGCCCCTGATCCAAGGGTGAACGGACCGATGAGCGACTTCCTGCAACGCGCCGAAGAACTGGTCGAAGCCGGGCGCTACCTTTACGGTCGCAACATGGTGCCTGCCACCAGTGGCAACTTCTCCGCCAGGCTCAGCGACGGCACCTTTGCGGTCACCGTATCCGGTCGTCACAAAGGCAGGCTCACTGTCGCTGACATCATGCGCATCGACGCCGACGGCCACTCGCTGGACGAGCGCCGGCCATCTGCCGAAACCGGCCTGCACACACAGATCTACGCCCGGTTTCCACAGGCGCGCGTGGTACTGCATCCACATTCGGTAAACGCGACGGTCCTGTCGCTGATGTCCTCTGACTCTCTGCTGCTGAGGGACTATGAGCTGCTCAAGGCCTTCCCCGACGTGGCCACGCACGACTGCAGCGTACGTATCCCGGTATTCGGCAACGACCAGGATATCGCCCGGCTCGCCGCCAACGTCGATGCGCACCTGGCCGAGCGGTGCGATGCGCCCGGCTACCTGATCCGTGGGCACGGCTTCTACACCTGGGGAGACTCGATCGGAGACGCCATGCGCCACGTAGAGGCTTTCGAGTTCCTCTTTTCCTGCGAATTGCGACTGCGAGGCAAATGAAATGACCGCATTGACCATCATGGGTGTCGACGGCCAGACACTGCAGACCCTCAATGACCATGCGGTGATCGCCGCTGCACTCGGCGAACTGGGCGTGCAGTTCGAGCGCTGGCAAGCCGAGCAGCCGCTGCCGAGCGATGCCGACCAGGCGGCGGTGCTGGCTGCATATCACGAGGATGTCGAGAAGCTCAATGCACAATACGGCTTTCAATCCGTCGACGTGGTCGCACTCGGGCGCGATCACCCGCAGAAGGCGGAGATGCGCCAGAAGTTCCTGAACGAGCATACGCATGCCGATTTCGAGGTGCGTTTCTTCGTGGATGGTAGCGGCCTGTTCTATCTGCACGTCAGCGACAAGGTTTACCTGGTGCTGTGCGAAAAAGGTGACCTGATCAGCGTACCGGCCAATACCACGCACTGGTTCGACATGGGTGCAAACCCGCACTTCAAGTGCATCCGTTTCTTCACCACACCGGATGGCTGGGTCGGTGAGTTCACCGGCAGCGACATCGCCAAGCGTTTTCCCGATTTCGACACCTTCGTCGCCGGCCTCGCATGATCCAGGCGATCCTGACCGACATCGAGGGGACCACATCCTCCATTTCGTTCGTCAAGGACGTATTGTTTCCCTACGCACGCGAGCACATGCGTGATTTCGTGCAGACACATGCCGACGAGGTACCGGTCAGGCAGGCGCTGGACGATGTAGACAATGCCGTGGGCCACCTGCTGAACACAGAGGACGCGATCGACCAGCTGATCATGTGGATCGACCAGGATCGCAAGATCACGCCGTTGAAAGCGCTGCAGGGGCTGATCTGGGAGGCCGGCTATCGCGACGGCGACTTTCACGGCCACGTCTACCCCGATGCAGTCGATCGGCTACGCCGATGGCAGGCCGACGGTCTCCGCCTCTATGTCTATTCATCGGGTTCGGTGTATGCGCAGAAGCTGCTGTTCGGCCACACCGCACACGGCGACCTCAACCCGCTGTTCAACGGTTATTTCGACACCGTGATCGGTGCCAAGACAGAAGCCGCGTCCTATCGGCGTATCGCCGAGCGCATTGGCCTGCCGGCCGCGTCTATCCTGTTCCTGTCGGATATCGCTGCCGAGCTCGACGCGGCCCGCACTGCGGGCATGGCGACCACCCAATTGGTGCGTGACACCAGCACAATACGTTCGACGCATCCCCGCGCCGCCGGGTTTGACGACATCATCCTCGTTTGAGTCATGTCATTGGCCGTATGCAGTGTGTTTCCATCGCTCGCCCCGCCGGTGCGTTCCTGCCCTGCAAACACACACCAGTTGTGCCAAAGTTGTGCAGGCGCCAAGGCCGCCGGTGCGGACCCTGGCGCCGTGCCGGCAACGCGCCGCAGGCAACAGCGATAAAGCGATTACGCGCACGATTTTTGCAGGCATTCGATTCACGGCCGCGGCTACACGTACTCAAATCAACGGAACACAAGCTATGCCCTCAGACATCGCCGTCTACGGTCTCGGCGTCATGGGACGCAATATCGCCCACAACATGGTGGATCACGGCCTCCGGGTCACGGTGTACAACCGCACCGCCGCCGTCACCGAGGCATTCGTCGAGGGGCTGCCGGCCGATTCCACGGTGCATGCGAGTTACGACCTTGCCGATCTGGCCGATTCTCTGGCCCGTCCACGCGTGGTGTTTCTGATGGCAACCGCCGGCAAGGTGGTCGATCTGGTGATCGACAGCCTGCTGCCGCATCTCGATGAAGGCGATGTGATCATCGATGGCGGCAATTCCTACTTCCAGGATAGCCAGCGGCGCTGGCAGGGCCTGCGCGAACACGGCATCCGGTTCCTCGGCATGGGCATTTCTGGTGGCGAGGACGGTGCGCGGCACGGTCCCTCGATCATGCCGGGCGGCGACCCGCAGGCGTGGCCACTGGTACGCGACACCTTTCAACGCATCGCCGCGAAGGCCGATGACGGCGAGCCGTGTTGCCGCTGGGTCGGCGAAGGCGGTGCCGGCCACTATGTAAAGATGATCCACAACGGCATCGAGTATGGCGACATGCAGCTGATCGCCGAGGCCTGGCAGCTGATGCGCGATGGCCTGGGCATGGCAGCGAGCGAGATTGCCGAGACCTTCGCGCAGTGGAACCGGGGGGTGCTGTCTTCGTACCTGATCGAGATCACGGCCGCCATCCTCAGGGTCACCGATGCGGACGGCACACCGCGGGTCGACCACATCCTGGACGCAGCCGGGCAAAAGGGCACCGGGCGCTGGACCGCCATCGATGCTCTGCAGCTGGGCGTCCCGCTGACGCTGATCAGCGAGGCGGTATTTGCACGCACCCTGTCCGCGATGAAAGACGAGCGGGTGGCGGCGGCGCAGCAGCTGGGCGGCGTCACCACGGGTTTCAGCGGTGACCGGGCAGCCATGCTCAAGGCCATACACGATGCCCTGTATGCGGCCAAGATCATTTCCTACGCACAGGGCTTCCTGCAGATGCGCACAGCTGCGGTCGAGTATGGCTGGCAACTCGCGTTCGGTGAAATCGCCTTGCTGTGGCGAGCCGGCTGCATCATCCGCAGCGGCTTTCTCGACGACATCAAAAAGGCCTTCGACCGGCGTCACGACCTGCCGAGCCTGCTGTTCGACGATTTCTTTGCCGCCGCCCTGCGCGACGCGGCACCTGGCTGGCGCGAGGCGGTGACGCTTGGCGTGGCCAACGGGATACCGCTGCCGGCGCTCGCTTCGGCGTTGAGCTTCTACGACGGATACCGCAGTGCGACACTGCCAGCCAATCTGCTGCAGGCGCAGCGCGATTACTTCGGTGCCCACACCTACCGACGAACCGATCGTGATCCGGAGACGCGCTGGCACACCCACTGGAGCAGTGACCAGACCGAGGTGGCGATCGATGACTGAGGCGTGCACGCTGATCATCTTTGGCGCCACCGGCAACCTGGCGCAGGTCAAGCTCCTGCCCGCGCTGTATCACCTCGAGGCTGCCGGCCTGTTGACCTCCGAGATCCGCATCGTGTGCTCGGGCCGCACCGAGTTCAGCGAGGAAGGGTGGCGCGAGCACGTGCGCAAGACCATCTCCGAGCGTGCCCGCGACCTCGTGCAGGCGCCCAACTGCGATACCTTCTGCCATCGCATGCACTATCACCAGGGCGACATCGCCGACCCGCAGACATTTGAGCGCCTCGCCGCATTGCTGCGCGAGCCCGGGTTCCCCGACAACCACGTTTTCTATGTCTCACTGCCACCGGCCACCTATGGCGGTATCGTCGAATCACTGGACCAGCACGGCATGCTGCACGAAGACGGCGCGTGGCGGCGTGTCGTGATCGAAAAGCCCTTCGGTTCCAGCCTCGAGAGTGCGCAGAACCTGCAACGCAAGGTCAGCCGCCACCTGCGCGAGGACCAGACCTACCGCATCGACCACTACATGGGCAAGGCCATGGTGCAGAACGTACTGGTGTCACGCTTCGCCAACCTGATGCTCGAACCCCTGTGGAACCGCAACTACATCGACCACGTACAGATCACCCGCACCGAGACCCTTGGCGTCGGCAAGCGGGCCGGCTTCTACGAGGGCACCGGCGCGCTGCGCGACATGCTGCAGAGCCACCTGATGCAGTTGATGGCACTGGTCGCCATGGAGCCGCCGGTGTCGATGGACGCAGACGAACTGCGCGACGAAAAGGTGAAAGTACTCAAGTCGATAAGGCCGATTCACCCGGCAGCGGTGGATTCGCAAGCCTACCGGGCGCAGTACGCACGCGGTCACGTCGATGGCGCGAGCGTCCCCGGTTACCTCGAGGAACCCGGCGTTGCCCCTGACAGCGTGACCGAGACCTATGCGGCGCTGCGCCTCTACGTCGACAATTGGCGCTGGCGCGACGTGCCGTTCTACCTGCGCACCGGCAAGCGCATGGCCGAGGCGCGCACCATGGTTGCGATCTGCTTCAAGCAGCCGCCCAAGCATTTCTTTCGCAGCGCCCACATCGAAAGGCCGCCACCAAACTGGCTGATCATGAGCATTGCACCCGAGGAATCGCTGCGCCTGGAGATATCGGTCAAGGAACCGGGTCCGGAGATGAAGACGCGCCAGATCAGCCTCGATGCACCGTTCCGCTGCGAACACCACGCCCGGACCGATGCATACGAGGGCCTGCTGCTCGACGTAATCGAGGGTGACCGCTCCCTGTTCCTACGCTACGACGAGGTGGAATGGGCCTGGCGTATCGTCGATCCGGTACTTGGGGTCTGGGCCAGCGAGCGTGACTACATACCGACCCATCCGGCGGGGCAATGGGAGCCTGAGGAAGTAAGCCGCATCTTCAACAGGGAACACCACCGCTGGCGCCACCTGGTGGATCCGGAATGATCGCCTGGCGGAAGGTCTTTACGCCCGTTATCGTGGCGATCAGGTGCAACAGGTGACGGTGATGCAGGCGGATTGGCAGACCGAGGTGGACGCAGCGGCTGTGGCCGACGTGGCCTGCAGGCTGATCGGTATCGCGGCACGTGACGCCATCGCCGAACGCGGCAGGTTCCGGCTGGTACTGGCCGGCGGAAGCACCCCGATGGCGACATACCAGCGGCTGGCTGCCAGTGATCAGAACTGGAAGCGCTGGATCCTGTACTACGGAGACGAACGCTGCGTGCCGCCCGACGACCCGCAACGCAACAGCCGGGCAGTGATCGCGACCGGCCTTGCGGAAAAGGTGGGGAAGCATTTCCCGATCCCTGCCGAACTGGGCGCCAAGACCGCAGCAACCGAATACCGGGCACGAATCAAGCCGGCGATGCCGTTCGACATGGTCCTGCTTGGCATGGGCGAAGACGGACATACCGCAAGTCTGTTTCCCGGCCATGACTGGCCGGACAAGACCGTGTTTGCAGTAAAAAACTCGCCAAAGCCACCGGCGGAACGCGTGACCCTGGGCGTCAAGGCACTGCAAAACTGTCGCTCGATGCTGATCCTGGTTACCGGAGAACACAAGGCACGCGCCGTGCAGCAATGGCGGGCCGGTGCGGACCTGCCGGTGGCAAGGGTCGGCGATATCGGACAGGCGCTGGTGGTGGTCGAGAGGAAGTGTCTCGAGCTTGCCGCCGATCAATCAGGCAGCTGCGCGGTGCCTTTAGAGTAAGAACGATGACGTCACTCGCAGCAGACATCGGTGGCACCTTCAGCCGGTTATCCTGGACATCCACCGGGGGCACAGCTGAGCAGCGTTTCAGCAATGCTGAATTCGACAGCCTGGAGGCCGTGATCGACCAGGGACTCGCGTTGTACGGCCATGCCGGCGAGACCATCGACGAGATGGTCCTGGCGTTGCCGGGCCCGGTCCATTGCGACCCCGTGGTGCTGACCAACATCAACTGGCGGGTGCAGCGCGCTGCACTGCAACAACGCTATCGCATCCGGCACCTGACCATTGTCAACGACTTCCAGGCGGCAGCGCTCGGCGCTATTGCCGAACCCTACGAACGCCTCAAGGTCCTGAATGCCGCCACGCCGGAAGAAGGACCGCTGGTGGTGGCCGGTGCCGGTACCGGACTGGGGATGGCGTGGCTGCCCGCATCCGGCTTTTCCGGCCTGCCGCGCGCCACCGAGGGCGGCCATCTTGACTTTGCGCCGAACAACGCGCGTGAACTGGAATTGCATCGCTGGCTCAGCGAACGCTATGGACACGTCTCTTATGAGCGTATCCTGAGCGGCGACGGCCTACTCGATACCTACCGGTTTCTTGCCGGAGGCGACGGGCAGGCAGCGTCACCTGCGCAGATCAAGGCCCTGGCAGACCGGGGCGACGGACATGCCGGTGACGCGATCCGGATATTCGTCGACGTGTTTGCCGGCTATGCCGGCAACCTGGCACTGGCCTTCAACCCCAGCGCAGGCATTTATCTTTGCGGGGGACTCACCGCGCACCTGGCGGACTGGTTCGACCCGACCGCCTTTGCGATTGCCTTTTGCAACAAGGGCCGCATGGCCGACGTCGTCAGACAAATTCCGGTTTTTCTCGTGACCCGGCAGGACACCGGTCTGGCGGGAGCGAAAGCGATTTTGAAAAAGGAACTACAGGGCAGAGCGACATGACAAGCAGTAAGGAACAGCACCATCTGTACAAGTACTACGTCGAACCCCAGGCAGTAAGCGACCTGACCCGCCGCACGCTGGTCCTGGTGCTGGCCGGTGGCGAAGGCTCGAGACTCAAGAACCTCACCAAGTGGCGCGCCAAGCCGGCGGTACCCTTTGGTGGCAAGTACCGGATCATCGATTTCGCGCTGTCCAATTGCATCAACTCCGGACTGCGTCGCATCGGGGTACTCACCCAGTACAAGTCGCACTCACTGATCCGCCACCTGCAGCGCGCCTGGGGCTTCATGCGCCCGGAGATCGGCGAGTTCGTCGAGATCATACCGGCGCAACAACGCCTGCGACCGGAGTGGTACCAGGGTACGGCAGACGCCATCTACCAAAACCTGGATATCGTGTACCGCCACGAGCCGGACTATGTGCTGGTCCTCGGTGGCGATCACATCTACACGATGAACTACGCCAAGATGCTGGCCGCACATGTCCAGGCGGAAGCCGAACTGACGATCGGCTGTATCGAGGCGCCGGCCGATGAGGCCAAGGCGTTCGGCGTGATGTCGGTCGACGAGGACTACCGGATCACCCGATTTGCCGAAAAACCCGCCGATCCCGAATGCATACCCGGCAAGCCCGGCATCGCACTGGCTTCGATGGGGATCTACATCTTCTCGATGGAATTCCTGACCAAGGCGCTGATCCAGGATGCCGAGAACGAGGCATCGGCGCACGATTTCGGCAAGGACATCATTCCCGCCGCCATCGAGAACGCCAAGTCGATCGCCTACCCTTTCCTGAACAACCTGGGTGAACCGGCGTACTGGCGCGACGTGGGGTCTCTGTATTCGTACTGGAAGGCCAACATCGAACTGTGTGACATCGAACCCGAACTCAACCTCTACGAACGCGATTGGCCGATCTGGACCTACCAGGCGCAGAGCCCGCCGGCGAAGTTCGCGTTCGACGACGAGGAACGGCGCGGCCAGGCAATCGATTCGCTGGTAGCTGGCGGCTGCATCATCTCCGGCGCCAAGGTCAAACGCTCGGTGATCTTTTTCAACACCCAGATCGAGACAGGATCGTACGTCAAGGAAAGCGTGATCCTGCCCAAAGTGCGTATCGGCCGGAATTGCAAGCTGACGCGTTGCGTCGTGGACAAGGGCACGGTGATTCCGGACGGCATGGAGATCGGCACTGACCCTGACGAGGATCGCAAGCGTTTCCTCGTGACCGATGAAGGCATTACCCTGGTTACCCCTGGCATGATGAATCAACGCCTGCACTACGAGCGCGACTGACCCATGAACACCACCGCTTCACCGCACATAAACCTGGTGCTGTGCTGGCATATGCACCAGCCCTGGTATCGCGAGAGCCAGGACGGGGACTACTGCCTGCCATGGGTCTACCTGCATGCGCTGAAGGATTATGTCGACATGGCGGCACACCTCGAGGCGCATCCCAAGATGCGCTGTGTGGTGAACTTCACGCCGGTCCTGCTCGAACAGCTCGACGACTATGGGCAGCAGTTCAAAAAGCACCTGAATACCGGGAGTCGTTTTTCCGACCCTCTGTTGAACCTGCTGGCAGGTGTCGAACCGATACCGTCGGATGCGACGCAGCGCATCGAGATCGTCCGCGCCTGCCGGCGTGCACACGCGCCGCTGATGATCGATGTCTACCCGCGTTTTCGCAGCCTGTTCGACATGGTGATGTCGTTCGATGGCAAGCAGGTGGACGAAGACCGCCTGGCCTATATGAACGAGCAGTTCTTTCTCGACCTGCTGGCGTGGTATCACATCGCCTGGCTTGGCCACTCGTTGAAACAACTGCCTCAAGTAAAGGCATTGCTGGAACACGAGGCCGTATTCGATCAGGCGGCTCGGCGTGAGCTGTTACGGGTCATGAGCGAGGCATTCGAAGGGCTGTTCGAACGTTACCGCAAACTGGCGCAGAGCAGTCAGATCGAGCTCTCGATGACCCCGTATGGGCACCCGATCGTCCCCCTGTTGATCGACATGGACTCCATGCACGGTGCCCTGCCCGAGGCGCAGGGCCCGGAGGAAGACAAATATCCGGGCGGCCTGGAACGCGCGCGCTGGCATATGCGTGAGGGTCTGCGGGTATTCGAACACTACCTCGGCTGTCGCCCGCAGGGCGTTTGGCTGTCGGAGGGCGGCGTCAGTAGCGACGCACTGAAGCTGCTCGACGAATTCGACATGGCATGGAGCGCCTCGGGTGAGGGCGTGTGGCACAACAGTCGATTCCTGTCAGGTCTCGAGGCCAATGGCGAGCGCGCCCGGCGCAGCCTGTTCTGCGCCCACGCGGTAGAGGGATGCGAGACGCGCATGTTCTTCCGTGACGACGGACTGTCTGACATGATCGGTTTCGAGTATCAGCAATGGAATGCCGGTGATGCTGCGGCCGACTTCGGTCAGCACCTCAAGAACATCGCCAACTATCTGGGCGACCGCTGCAACGAGCACGTCGTGAGCGTCATCCTCGACGGCGAGAACGCCTGGGAGTATTACCGCGACAACGCGTTCCATTTCATCGGCGCGCTCTACGAGACACTGGCCAACAGCGAACATATCCATCCGATAACCTTCACCGAGGCGCTCGACTACTGCCCACCGCAGGCACTGCCGGCACTGTGCCCCGGCAGCTGGGTGTATGGTTCTTTCTCCACCTGGATCGGCGAAGAGGACAAGAACCGCGCATGGGACATGCTGGTAGAGGCGAAAAAAGTCTATGACCGGGTTACCGGCTCCCGGCGTATCAACGCCGATGACATCATCGACCTGGAACGCCAGCTGGCCATCTGCGAGGGATCGGACTGGTTCTGGTGGTTCGGTGATCACAACCCGGCGGACAGCGTGAGCGACTTCGATCGCCTGTACCGCCAGCAGTTGAAGAATCTCTACCAGATGCTTGGCGAAGAGGCACCGTCGAATCTGGACAGGCCGATCTCGATCGGCGGCGGAAATGCAGAAAACAGCGGTACGATGCGACGTGGTCATGGATGAGGAAACCGGTACCCGCCGCGCGGGCATCCTGCTGCATGTCACTTCGCTGCCGTCGGGACGATTGAACGACGACGCACGTCGCTGGCTGGATTTCATGGCGAATGCCGGGCTGTCCGTGTGGCAGGTACTCCCGTTGGTCATTCCGGACGCCAACGACTCGCCCTATCAGAGCCCTTCCGCATTTGCCACCGACCCGCGGCTGCTGCCGCGGCGCGACGACCCGGTGAACCAGTCGGATTTCGAGGAGTACTGCGTCAAACATGCCCAGTGGTTGGATGACTTCGCGCTGTTCCAGGTCATCAAGCGCCGCTATGCCCAGCAGTCGTGGGTCGACTGGCCCGACCCCTGGCGCCACCGCGACACCAAAGCGTTGCGCACAACGCGCGAGCAGGCGGGTGCTGAAATTCTGCAGATCATGCAGCAGCAGTACCGGCTGGATCGGGCATGGACGGGGATTCGGGAGCATGCGCGTGATCTTGGCATCGAGCTGTTCGGCGACGTCCCGATCTTCGTTGCCCACGACAGCGCCGACACCTGGTCGCGGCCGCAGGACTTTCTGCTCGACGACGAAGGCCAGCCGACCCATGTGACCGGTGTTCCACCAGACTACTTTGCCGAGTTCGGCCAACGTTGGGGCAATCCGCACTACCGCTGGGACAAGATGCAGGAGAACGGTTTCGCCTGGTGGATCGCACGCATGCAACGGCAGTACGAACTCTTCGACATGGTGCGTATCGATCACTTCCGCGGGTTGGTGGCGGTATGGATGATCGAGGCCGCCTGCCCGACTGCCGTCGAAGGTTTCTGGGAGGACACCCCCGGCGATGCGTTGCTCGCCAGAGTACAGGACGCCTTTCCCGATCTTCACATCGTGGCCGAAGACCTCGGCGTCATCACCGAAGAGGTGCGGAAACTGCGGCGGAAGTACCATCTCCCCGGGATGGCCGTGCTGCAGTTTGCGTTCGACCATTTTGCCGACAATCCACACAAGCCAGGCAACATCACGCCCGACACGATCGTGTATACCGGCACCCACGACAATGACACCTGCGTCGGCTGGTTCAGCAAGCTGCAGGCACATGAAAAGGAGTTCGTGTTTCAGGTCCTTGAAACGGCGCCGACGACCGACATTGCCGACCTCATGATCCAGACCGCGATGCACAGCAAGGCATCCCTCGCCATGGCGCCACTGCAGGACTTTCTCGGCCTCGGCAGCAAGGCACGCATGAACACCCCCGGTGTCAGCGAAGGCAACTGGCGCTGGCGATTCGAGTGGGACATGCTGCCCGAGACCCTTCCGGAGCGAATCAAGCACATGATCACCGAAAGCGGGAGGCTGCATGCCCGCTAAACTCCCCTATCCACTGGCCATGCTTCAGCGTGGCGAATCTCACGATCCGTTTGGCCTGCTCGGCCGTCATCAGGACGGCGGGCAAACCCTGGTGCGCGCATTCATGCCGAGCGCCGAGGAGGTCGAGTTGGACGGTGTCGGACCGATGGAGCGCGTGCCCAACACCGACATCTTCGAGATCCGTCTCACGTCGCAGCAGGCGGCCACCCTGCCCGTCCACCACCGCCTGAACTGGGTGGAAAAGGCCGATGGCCAGCGCTGTTCGGTGATTTCGCCGTACAGCTTCGACCTGCTGCTGGCCGATCTCGACCTGCACCTGTTCAACGAGGGTCGACACCACCACATCTACCGCCTGCTCGGCGCTCATCACATCGAGATCGACGGCATCAGCGGCTGTCGCTTCGCGGTCTGGGCACCGGCGGTACGGCGTGCCAGTGTGGTCGGTGACTTCAACGGCTGGAACGGACTGCGCCACCCGATGCGCAGCCGTGGCGCCTCAGGGGTCTGGGAGTTGTTCATCCCCGGGCTGTCGCCGGGCGATCTGTACAAGTTCGAATTCATCAGCCATGCCGGGCACCGGCTGCTCAAGGCCGACCCGTACGGGCAGGCAATGACCCTGCGCCCGGACACGGCGTCGCGTGCGGTCGGCGCAAGCACTTTCGAATGGCAGGATGGTGAATGGCTGGCGCAACGTGCGCATTGGCGCTGGGCGAACGAGCCACTGAGCATCTACGAGGTGCACCCGGGTTCCTGGCGGCACGCGACCGGCGGCGGTTTTCTCAACTTCCGCGAACTTGCCGACCAGCTTATTCCCTATGTGACGGACCTCGGTTATACCCATATCGAGCTGCTGCCGGTGATGGAGCACCCGCTGGACGAGTCCTGGGGTTACCAGGTCTCCGGGTATTTTGCGCCGAGTGCGCGCTTTGGCTCGCCGGACGACCTGCGTTACCTGATCGACCGCTGCCATGCGGCAGGTATCGGCGTCATCCTCGACTGGGTACCGGGACACTTCCCCAAGGACGACTTTGCCCTCGCGCGCTTCACCGGGGATGCGGTCTATGAGCACGCTGACCCGCGCATCGGCGAACACCGCGAATGGGGCACACTGATCTTCAACTATGGGCGGCGCGAAGTCGGCAACTTCCTGTTGGCGAATGCGGTGTACTGGCTGGAGGAATTTCACGTCGACGGTCTGCGTGTCGATGCCGTGGCATCGATGCTGTATCTCGACTACTCGCGAAACGACGGTGAGTGGCTGCCGAACCAATACGGCGGACGCGAGAACATAGAGGCGATCGAGTTCCTGCGCCACGTCAATGCGGTGTTGCACGCGCGCTTCCCGGGTGCACTCACCATCGCCGAGGAGTCCACGGCGTGGCCCATGGTATCGCGGCCCAACTGGATGGGCGGGCTTGGCTTCAGCATGAAGTGGAACATGGGCTGGATGAACGACACACTGTCGTATATCGAACTCGACCCGGTGCACCGCCGCTATCACCACGACAAGCTGACATTCAGCCAGATGTACGCCTATACCGAAAACTTCGTGCTGCCGCTGTCGCACGACGAGGTTGTGCACATGAAGCACAGCCTGCTCGACAAGATGCCAAACGATGCCTGGCAGAAGTTCGCCAACCTGCGCCTGCTGTTCGCGTGGCAGTACGCCCATCCGGGCAAGAAGCTGCTGTTCATGGGCGGTGAACTGGCGCAATGGCACGAGTGGCGGCAGAGTGAGGCACTCGATTGGCCGTTGCTGCAACAGGACAGCCATCGCGGCATCCATGACCTGGTGTGCGACCTGAACCGCCTGTATCGCTCACAACCCGCCCTGCACCGGCACGACTTCGATCAACAAGGCTTCGAATGGATCGACTGTCACGACAGTGACCGCTCGATTCTGTCCCTGATCCGCCATGGTGACGGGCAGTCCGTGGTCTGCCTGTTCAACTTCACCCCGGTACCGCGCGAAGGCTACCGCATTGGCCTGCCGGCAGCCGGCTCCTACCGGGAAATTCTGAACACGGATGCCGCGGTATATGGCGGCAGCAACCTGGGCAATGCGGGCATGGTCGCGGCCACCGCAGATCCATGGCGCGACCGTCCGTGCTCCGCCCTGGTCGACCTCCCTCCCCTTGGGGCCGTATTCCTGCAACGCGAATAACAGCGATGAACGTAGTCTTCTGTGCCAGTGAGGCCTTTCCACTGATCAAGACCGGCGGTCTGGGTGATGTCGCCTATAGCCTGCCCAACGCGCTGGTCGGGCTCGGCGTGGACGTGCGCCTGGTGATACCCGCCTACCGCGCTGTGCTCGGCGGCGTCGAACAATTGCGGGTACTTGGCTGGCTCAAGCTGTCCGGCGGCCGTGAGGTGCGGGTGTTTCAGGCAACGCACCCACAGGTCGCGGCGCCGCTGTGGCTGATCGATATCCCGGAACACTTCGATCGGCCGGGTGATCCCTACACGGACGCCACCGGCAAGGACTGGCATGACAATCCGGCACGGTTCACGCTGTTCAGCGAGGCGGTGTCGCGCCTGGCAACGGACGACCTGGGCCTGGGCTGGCGTGCCGACGTGGTGCACGCCAACGATTGGCAGACTGGATTGGTACCGGCGTTCCTGTCACTGCAGGCAAATGCCCCGCGTTCACTGTTCACGGTGCACAACCTTGCCTATGACTGCCAGTTCGACTTTGGCACCTTTCACAGCATGCACCTTCCGGGGCACTGGTGGTCGGTGGATGGTGGCGAATACTATGGCCGACTTTCCATGCTCAAGACCGGCCTGGTGTTCAGCGACCTGATCACCACCGTCAGTGCGCGCTATGCACAGGAGATCCGCAGCGCGGAATTCGGTTACGGCTATGCCAGCATCCTCGAGGCAAATGCGGCCAAGCTCGTGGGCATACTCAACGGCATTGACGACGAGATCTGGAATCCGCAGACCGACCGCCACCTGGCACACCGCTACCATGTCGATGGCAAGATACGAGCCGCCAAGCGTGCCAATCGGCAGGCGCTGCTGAAGGCCTTCGATGCCCCCGCTGTGGCACTGCAGGCGGAGGGGCCACTGGTCGGCAATGTCGGCCGACTTGTGCACCAGAAAGGCATCGACCTGCTGCTTGAGGCAATTCCGCCGCTGCTCGACACCACCGACGCGCTGTTTGTGATCATCGGTTCGGGAGAGGTGGCTCTGGAACGCCAGCTCAGGGGCCTGGCCCAGGCGCATCCGGAGCGCGTGTTCTGTTACATCGGTTACTCCGAGACCCTCGCCCACCAACTCGAGGCCGGGTGCGATATCTTTGCCATGCCGTCACGTTACGAGCCTTGCGGACTCAACCAGATGTACAGTCTGCGTTACGGTACGCCGCCGGTCGTGCGCGAAACCGGTGGTCTGGCTGACACGGTGGTGGACGCGACACCACGCAGCATCGCGCGCGGCGAGGCGAACGGTTTCGTATTCAGCGACCCAAGCACGCCTGCACTGACGCAGGCGCTGCAGCGTGCATTTGAACTCTACCGCCAGCCCAAGCAATGGATGAAACTGGTGAAACAAGGTATGCGTACGGATTTCAGCTGGAGGCACAGTGCCGAAGCTTATCTGTCGCTGTACCGCGCGGATTGACGAGTAGGAGGTAACTCTCGTGGCCGAACAAGATACGACCGAAGCCTGCGTACTGCCCAACATGCCGGCATTGCCATCTGACGCTCAATCCATCAGCAAGGACATGAGCCGGTACCTCGAATATCATCTCGGCCGTTTCCTCGGCTGCGATCGCTTCTATCTGTATGAAGCCCTGACCTACACGGTCCGCGACCGCATCATGAGCGACTGGCGCAACACCTGGTGCAAGCACCGCCGCGACGGTGTGCGTCGGGCGCATTACCTGTCACTCGAGTTCCTGATTGGCCGATCACTGGGCAACCATCTGCTCAATCTCGAGCTCGAGGAACCGGTCAATACCGCATTGCAGGATTTCGCGATATCACTTGAAGAGATCCGCGACACCGAGCCGGATGCCGGCCTTGGCAATGGTGGCCTGGGGCGGCTGGCAGCCTGTTTTCTCGACAGCTGCGCCACGCTCGGCCTGCCGGTCACGGGCTATGGCCTACGCTACCACTTCGGCATGTTCCACCAGCACATCGAGAATGGTTACCAGGTCGAGGACCCGGACCAATGGATGCGTGACGGTCACCCCTGGGAAGTCGAACGTCCTGAATATACACAGACCGTCCGCTTCGGCGGCAAGACCGAGCACTTCGCCGATCAGCAGGGCAAACCGCACACACGCTGGGTCGACACCTGCGACGTCCTCGCGGTGCCATACGACGTCCCGGTCTCCGGTTATCGCAATCAAATGGTCAACACCCTGCGGTTGTGGTCGGCATCCGCCACCGATGAGTTCAACCTCCTGGAATTCAACGCCGGTGACTACGCCGATTCGGTGGCGAGCAAGAATCAGGCGGAAAACATCACCATGGTGCTGTATCCAAACGATTCAAACGAGAACGGCAAGGCACTGCGTCTGCGCCAGCAGTATTTTCTGACCTCGGCCAGTCTGCAGGACGTGTTTCGCCAGTGGGGTGACAAGCCGCTGGGCGATTTCTCCAAATACAACGTGTTTCAGCTCAATGACACGCACCCGAGCATCGCCGTGGCGGAGATGATGCGCATCCTGCTCGACGACCCCGACAAGCGACTGGAATGGAACGAGGCCTGGGAGATCACACGCAACTGCATGGCCTACACCAACCACACGTTGCTGCCGGAAGCCCTTGAGCGCTGGCCGGTGCGCCTGTTTGCCCAGCTGCTGCCGCGCCTGCTCGAAATAATCTACGAGATCAATGCACGGTTCCTGTGCACAGTTCGCCAACGCTGGCCCGGCGACAATGACCGTGTACGCCGGATGTCACTGATCGAGGAAGGCCCGGAGCCACAGGTGCGTATGGCCTGGCTCGCCATCGTCGGCAGCTTCTCTGTCAACGGTGTCGCGGCGCTGCACTCGGACCTCTTGATCCACGGCCTGTTCAAGGACTTCCATGACCTCTGGCCAGAGAAGTTCAACAACAAGACCAACGGCGTCACCCCACGCCGCTGGCTGGCCATGGCCAACCCGGCACTGGCTGAGCTGCTGACCGAAAAACTCGGTGACGGCTGGCAGGCCGACCTCGGCCGCCTGTCAGACATGCGGCCGCTGGCAGAAAACGGTGACAAGGCGTTCATGCAGCGCTGGCAGGAGATCCGGCGTCACAACAAGCAACGCCTGGCCGACATCGTGCTTGAGCGCACGGGCATCCAGTTCGATCCGTCTGCGCTGTTCGACATCCAGGTCAAGCGAATCCACGAGTACAAGCGCCAGCTGCTCAACGTTCTGCATGTCATTCACCTGTACAACCGGATCCGCCATGGTGACACGGAGAACTGGGTCAATCGCTGCATCCTGATCGGCGGCAAGGCCGCACCGGGATACCAGCGGGCCAAGGAGATCATCAAGCTGATCAACAATGTCGCGGCCGTGATCAACCACGATCCGGCAGTCGGTGATCGGCTCAAGCTGGTGTTTCTGCCAAACTACGGCGTGACCAAGATGATGCATATCTGCCCCGCCGCAGACCTGTCGGAGCAGATATCGACGGCGGGCAAGGAGGCCTCGGGGACCGGCAACATGAAGTTCATGATGAACGGTTCGATCACCATCGGGACCTATGACGGTGCCAACATCGAGATCATGGAGGCGGTCGGCGCAGAGAACTTCTTCCTGTTTGGCCTCAGGGCAGACGAGGTCAGGGACCTGCGCAATCATTACAACCCACAGCGCTATATCGATAACGACAATGACCTCGCGCAGGTGATGGGCCTGCTCGAGAGCGATCACTTCAGTGCCGTTGAGCCCGGTCTTTTCCGCGGCATCATCGACGGCATCAAGAGCCCACACGATCCATGGATGACGCTTGCCGACTTCCGCAGCTACGTCGAGGCGCAACATCGCGCCGAACTGGCGTGGCAGGATCAGGAGGCCTGGACACGCATGAGTATCCGCAACTGTGCTGCCAGTGGAGGCTTCTCCACCGACCGCACGATCGCCGAATACAATCGCGACATCTGGCGTCTCAAGTCGTTCAAGTGAACGCGTTCAGGCAGGCGGATTCAGTGCGGTGACTCGCCGGCGAGTTTGAAGCGCGCGCTGCGTGTCTCGGGGCCGAGCAGCACACGCTGATGTGAATACGTCAACTCGATCTCGTCACCCGGCCGCTTGTCGATGGTCTGGATCTTGACGTCAGCAAAATGGCGAATGGGCTGGCCGTCGATACTGACGATAAGGTCGCCCTCACTGATGCCTGCCTGCTGGGCCGGGCTGTCATGCCCGAATCCTTTGACGAACACACCGTCTTCACGTTCGTCCAGGAATACGCCCATCAACCCGGCAGGTGGCAGGTTTTCATC
Source organism: Chromatiaceae bacterium (assembly GCA_024235415.1). Classification (GTDB taxonomy): domain Bacteria; phylum Pseudomonadota; class Gammaproteobacteria; order Chromatiales; family Chromatiaceae; genus Thiosocius. The sequence continues at coordinate 94,599 of JACKML010000009.1, forward strand.
ATTTGCCAGCACCAGGTAATCGGCCGCGTTTGACAGCGTCGACGACGGGCTGAAGGTGACGATGGTCTTGCCACGGATGCCGGTACGTCGGGTCACACGCGCAGGGATACCGCTGCGCGTGCTGACGTGGCCCTTGCCCGCCAACACCAGGATACGCCCCGCCGGCTTCTGCTGCAGATAAGCGGCAACCCGCTGCGCCATGCTCTCGTCCCAGGTCAGCTGCACCTCGAGAAAGCGCTGGAACTGCGCATCCTCGGATTGGTGCAGATCAAAAATTTCACGCAGCATTGCCTCGTAGACCTTGTCGCTGAAGTCGTATTCGTCCGGCAACGCCTCGCGCAATTCATCGGAGAGGCCATTGATTCCGACCCGTCGGATCTCCGAGGTCAGTTCCTGATCGGCGTTGAGCGCAATGATTGGAATACCGTTTTCCTTGGCGAAGCGCACGATCGGCCGGTACAGGCGATAATCGAACCGCCAACGCTCGTAATACTCCGTGTCGCGCAGAAACTCAGCCTCGCTGATCCTGTCCGCCAGGTAGTCATCGAGGGCCGGCTGGAAGCGCGCCTGGAACCATTCCACGCCGATGGCGAGGTTCCCCGCATCCGCCGCCATCGCGCGCAGGACATCAAGTTGCAGCAGATGGTCGCCGTAGGCCGTGTGGGTCTCACCGACATAGACCAGGCGCTCGTCTCGCAGCGTCGCCATCAGTTCCGGCAGGGTTGCGGATTTCGCCGGTTCGACAACAATAGGTGTCGCTGCCGCGGTGCGTTCGCCGGCCACTACTTCCACCGTTGTGAGTACCGCCATGACAAGTCCGTTTGCAATCAAGACCAGCATTACCCGGGCGACGGTTTCGATACTTTGCCTGTATTTCACGCTCTTACCCCTTGGCGCATCGGCAACCGGCCTCGCGCATGACATGTCCGTTTCAGTGCTGGCAGAATCCGGCGAAATCGTGGTTGAAGACACCGTCCGTGTAGACCGCAAGCAAACCGTTTTCGAGTTCGTTTTGAACGCAGGCTATGTGGTGCGCGCCGAAAACGGCACGCTGCACACCATCGCCACATCTGAAGATGGCCTGCGCACAGCCTATCGCGTCACCCTGCAGACCGCCACGGATGTCCTGAAGTTGCATTACCGGGGAAAACCCAGGTTTTCCGAACGGACCTCGCTGGGCGGGATGCCGCAGGGCATTGTGTCGGGCGACGGCGTCTACCTCGACGCCTCGTCATCCTGGTATCCGTTGTTCGGCATCGACTTCGATGCGCTGAACATGGCGGTGAAACTACCAGACGGCTGGCAAAGCGTCAGCATCGGCAGGCGCACCGAGGATGCCGGCCGCGTGTCCTGGTCAACGGACCGCCCGCACGACGACCTGTACCTGATCGCCGGCCGATTCATCCGCCACGCACGACAGCACGGGGACATCGAGCTGTCGGTGTGGCTGCTCGAAGACGACCCGGTGCTGGCAGAGCGCTACCTCGCATTGATGGGTGACTACATCGATCACTACAGCAGGCTGATCGGTGATTATCCGTATGCCAAGTTCGCGGTCGTCGAGAACCACTGGCAGACCGGCTTCGGCATGCCGTCGTTCACGCTGCTTGGCTCGCAGGTACTGCGTCTGCCGTTCATCCCCTATACATCACTGCCGCACGAGATCCTGCACAACTGGTGGGGCAACGGCGTATGGGTGGACTACGGCAGCGGCAACTGGAGCGAAGGCCTGACCGCCTACCTGGCGGATCACTGGATGCAGGAGCGCCAGGGCAAGGCAGAGCAGTACCGGCTCAAGGCCCTGCAACGCTACAGCAACTTCGCGGCCGCAGGTCATGACCTGCCACTCCTCGCCTTCACCAGCCGACACAATGACGCGAGCCAGTCGATCGGCTACAGCAAATCACTGATGGTTTTCCATATGCTGAGAAACGAGCTCGGTGACACGGCCTTCATCGAAGGCCTGCGGCGCCTGTGGCAGGAGCGGCGTTTCAGCCGCGTCGGCTTCGAGCAGGCCCTGCGCACCATCATCGGCAGTGACGAACGACTGGCAACACGCTATCTCGCCTGGCTGCAACGCACCGGTGCGCCCCGGCTGCGCGTTGAAGCAGTGGAATCGCAACCGCAGGCCGATGGCTATCACCTCTCCATCACCATCAGTCAGGAGCAGGACGCCCCCTTCGACCTCGTGCTGCCGATCGCGGTCACCCTGGAGGGGCAACCGCTTGCCGAGGTGCTCCAGGCGCGCGTCAAACTCGCACAACAGACCCTCGAATTCGATCTGCCACATCGGCCGCTGCGTGTCGACATCGACCCCGCCTACGATGTGCTGCGCCTGCTGGACGCGAGTGAGCAGCCGCCGGCCCTGAACCGCCTTTTCGGCGGCACCGCCTGGCTGGTGTTACCCGGTGCAGCGCCCGCCGGGATCCGCGATGCATGGATGCAAATGGCCAGGCAGTGGCAGACACGTTACCCGGGGCTGCGCACCGTCGATGATCGTGAGGCGGCAACGCTCGACCCAAAGGCCGACCGCCTGATACTCGGCTGGGACAACACGGCGTTGACCGACGCGAACGCGCTGTTCGCACGCGACGACCAGGCGCTGAAAAGCCGCGAGGCCGACATCGACGGCGAAAGCTTCGCTGCCGACACCAGCAGCATCGTTTTGGTAAGCAGCAGCCGTGACGGCGTGACCACCGGGTTCATCGGCGCGGATACACCCGACGCGATCGCCATGCTGACACGCAAGCTGCCGCATTACGGCAGTTACGGAAGACTGGTATTCGACAACGCCTCGGGCATAGCCAAGGTGAAAGACGCGCTGACACCCACGCACCCGGCACTGAGCCGGCAACTCGGCACGACGCCGACACCATTGCGCCTGCCGCCGAGAGGCGAGATGTCGGCGGACTGACACCCGAAGCGCTATCTAACGGTCGCGCGCGATCATCCCGCACTGGGCGACATCGATGGACTGCGCCGGCGCGGCACCGTGGGCGTAAAGCTCGGTCGATCCCTGCGCGCATTGCCGGCAACGCGAGCCGCAGCCGCCCTGCGGCTGGTAAGTGTGCACGAGTCCCTTGCGTTGCAGCGTGTGCAGCATGTTCTTGACCGCATCGGGCGTCGATCCCACCGCTTGCGCAATCTCGGCCAGGCTGGCGACCTCCCGCTGAGCGAGAAAATCGAGGATGCGTGCGAGGATCACGGCTCCACCCAATCCAATGCGGCGGCCTGGCGACCACTGCGCCGTGCCCACAGACGCAGCCCGAACACCGTCACCGCAAACACCAGCGACAGCCCCAGGATCCAGCCCAACGAGCTGTGTGGATGTGCGCTGTAGGTGGCCGCCTGGTAGTAGACGGTCGCCGTGAGATAGGCGACACCCGTGGTCCAGGCCGCGACAAAGGCCGCCCAGGCGGTGCCGGTCTCACGACGGATCACGCCGATGGTCGCCACGCAGGGGAAATACAGCAGCACGAACAGCAGGTAGGCGAAAGCTCCCACCTGGCCGTCGAAGCGCGCGTGCATGGCACCGAACACGGCCTCGTTGATGCCCGGTGTGGCCGCCGCGTGATCGTCCACGCTGCCCAGACCAAGGGGATCCAACAGGGCGTCGGAGAGACCCGACAGGTTGGCCGGCACCGTGGCCGCCGCTTCGCGCAGGCCGGCGACAAGATCGAACGGCGGATCATCCTGTGTCACACGGCCCGCCTGCGCGATATTGGTGTAGAGGTTGTCCAGCGTACCGACCACGACCTCCTTCGCGAGGATGCCGGAAAACACGCCGACCACCGCCGGCCAGTTGTCCTCGCGCAGTCCCATCGGGGCAAACAGCGGTGTCACCATGCGCGCAGTCTCGCTGAGCACCGAGTGCTCGCTGTCCTGGTTGCCAAACGAGCCGTCGGTACCCAGCGAGTTCAGCACGTTAAGCGCAATCACCATCAGCACAATCACCTGGCCCGCCTCTTTGACGAACAGACGCACCCTGTCCCAGGCCCGCAGCAACACACCGCGCAGTGTCGGCAGATGATAGGGCGGCAACTCCATCATGAATCCGCTGCTGCTGCCGGGCAGCAGCGATTTCTTCATCATCAGGCCGGTCAGAATGGCGACTGCGATGCCGGTCAGGTAGAGCGCGAACACCACGTTCTGCCCCGAGGTCGGAAAGAACGCCGCCGCAAACAGCGCATACACCGGCAGGCGCGCACCGCATGACATGAACGGATTCATCAGTATCGTGAGTTTGCGTTCGCGCTCGTTCTCGAGCGTACGCGTGGCCATGATGGCGGGGACATTGCAGCCGAATCCAACGATCAACGGCACAAAAGCCTTGCCCGGCAGGCCGATCGCACGCATGGACCGGTCCATGACGAAGGCGGCACGCGCCATGTAGCCCGAATCCTCGAGCACCGATAAAAAGAGATACAGGGCGGTGATGATCGGTATGAAGGTCGCCACCACCTGCAGGCCCGCCCCGGCACCATCCGCCAGCAGGACACGCAGCCAGTCTGGCCCTCCGGCGCTGCTGATCAGCTCACCGAAGCCATCGACGAACAGCGCCCCGGCCACGCCGTCGAAGAAATCGATGAATGCGCCGCCGACATTGATGGTGAACAGGAACATCAGGTACATCACCGCCAGGAACAACGGGATGCCGGTCCAGCGCCCCAGCACAAGGCTGTCGATGCGGTCGCTCAGGGTGCGTCTGAAGGTATCCGCCTGCTTGGTGACCTCACGCGCCAGCACGTGCGCATGGGTATAACGGCTGTCCGCAATCGCCAGACCGACATCTTTGCCGTAACGCTCCCCGACCCAGTGACGCACCTCCCCGATCGCCGTCTCCAGATCATCTGAAAGTGCCCCGTCGCCGTCGCCTTCCAGCATCTTGAGTGCCAGCCAGCGCCGGTTGACCGGATCGGTGTCATCGAGCAGCGGCACGATGCGCAGCAGCGCCTGCTCGACGGCCTCGTCCAGCGCCAGGGGAAAACCCGGTGTCTGGCGATTGTCGGCCACCGCCAGCATGCGTGCCTGCAGTTCGCTCAGCCCCTCGCCCGAGGTCGCCACGATCGGCACCACGGGGCAGCCGAGGCGCTGCGCCAGTTGCCCGGCGTCGATTTCGATGCCACGCCGGCGCGCCACGTCCATCATGTTCAGCGCAATTACCAGCGGCACGCCCATCTCTAGCAACTGGACCGAGAAGTACAGATTGCGTTCGAGGTTGGCCGCGTCAATGACATTGACCACCAGGTCGGCCTCGCGGGCCAGCAGGTAGTCCCGGGTTACCCGCTCATCGAGCGAGGCCGCGTCGAAGGAATAGATACCCGGGAGGTCGACCACGGCGACATGACGTCCATCGATGCGGCAGCGTCCTTCCTTGCGCTCGACGGTCACGCCCGGCCAGTTGCCGGTCTTCTGACGTATGCCGGTCAGGGCATTGAACAGCGCGGACTTGCCGCAATTGGGATTGCCGGCAATTGCGATGGTCAGTCCGGGCTGCTGATCGCGCACAGGCGCACCCCGCTTGTCCACCGTCATTCGAGCACCTCGGCAAACAGCTTGTGTGCCACACCTTCACCGAGGGCAACGCGGTTGGCACCCCGGGCAACCACCACACCGCCATCACGCCGCTGTACCAGCTCGAGCTCACCACCGATGCTCAGACCGAGCGCAAGCAGGCGACGCTGCAGACGCATCCCGCCCTCCACGCGTACCAGTCGCATGCGTTGACCGACCGTCAGTTGGTTGAGTGGGAACACGTGCGACACAGCGGCCACCTCACGAATGATAATGATTAGCAATATCGCAAATCTTCGCGCGATGCGCAATATCAGTAAATACTGTTTTTCAGGTTATTTGAGCTGGCGCAGATTTTACGCACCTGAAGCGTCGGATATGCCGTCCGACGGCGGTTCTTAAAGCACCTGGAGGGACAGCCGATACCGTAGAAGTGGCCTGACGTACCCGGCAGGCTGTTGTCTATACCGATGGAGGGAGGTGCGTGATTCGCCTGGGTCACAGTACGGCCAACTGGCTGAAAGTTGCGACGGCGATCGCGATTCTGGTGACCCTGGCGGCAATGATCAACGCCCAGGGGGAACGTCAGCTGCGCCGGGACGTGCAGCGCAATCTTTCCTCCCTGCTCGAGGTGATCGGCAACAGCATCGATCTGTCGTACCAGCAGACAATCGGCGAGGTGCGATACGCAGCCGCGCAACCGCAGATCCGGGAAGCCGTTCAGGAGCTGCTGATGCCCGCCCACCAGCAGCCAGCGCCGCCAGCGGCCGCGATCCGGCAACAGCTGCACCAGCAGTTACAACCGTTGCTCCGCAGCAAGGGGATCCGGGGATTCGCAGTTGTCGCACCAGACGGACGCAGTATCGCGGCCTCCGACGACCTGGACATCGAAGCCACGCTTCCGGCCCAACTGCAACCGTTGACGCTCGCCCGCGTCTGGGCCGGAGAGGCCGTGATCACCCCTCCACAGCCACCCTATAAGACAGGGCAGTCGCCTACGATGCTCGCACTGAGCCCGATACGCGATGCTTCCGATGCCGCAATTGCCCTGCTGGTGCTGCACCTCGATCCGCAGGTCCTGCTGTACCGCGCCCTGCAACTCGGACAGACGGGCCGATCAGGGGAAAGCTACGCCTTCGACCGCAGCGGCCTCATGCTCTCGGAAAGCCGCTTTGACAGCCAGCTTCGGGCAGGCGGCATCCTGGAGGAAGGTCAACCCAGTTTCCGCAACATCAGGATATCGCCACCGGGCAGCGATTCATTGACGCTCATGGCGGCATCGGCAACTGCGGGCAAAAGTGGCACCAATACCCAAGGTTACCCCGACTATCGCGGTGTAAGCGTCGTCGGCGCCTGGCGATGGATGGTCCCCTACGACTTTGGCATTGCGGTAGAGGCAGATACAGCCGAGGCGTACTCGGGTCTCTCATTGGTTCAGAATGCGCTGGGTGGCATCACACTCGTGGCGTGCGTCCTGCTGGTCGTCATCGCGCTTATCTCCAACCGCCAGAAGACCGAGTTGCAGGACAGGGTCGATGCACAGACCACCGATCTGCAACATGAACAGGCCAAGCTGCAGAGCATGTTCGACACGGCCCCGAACGGCCTGATCACCACAGACCAACAGGGCCTGATTACCGATTTCAGCCTCTGCGCTGAAGGCATCTTCGGTCGCCTTAAACGCGACATGATCGGTCACCCGCTGGCCGAACTGTTTGCCGAGGCCCTGCCTCCGCTGGAGGCCGGTTCGAAAGGCGCCCATGTACAGATCAACGCCCGGCGCCCCAGCGGGGAACTGGTACCGGTGCAACTCTCACTGAGCAGCACCCATACCCTGCGCGGGGTATTCGTACTCGCGATCGTACGCGACATCAGCGACTACATCCGTGTCGAACAGACCATGCGCGAGGAGATCCGGCGCCGCAAAGCGGCCGAACTACGCCAACGCCTGCTACTGGATGCGGCCGGCGAAGGGATATTCGGTCTCGATGCCATGGGAAGGATCACCTTCATCAACCCGGCAGGCGCGCAATTGCTCGGCTATGCGCCAGGGGAACTGCTCGGACGAAGATTGACCGATGAAAACAACAATGCACCTGCGATCTGTGACACAGACAATCCGCTGGTGCAGACAGGCCAGTCCAACGGTGAGCGCATGGAGACCACGGTGCAGCGTCGCGACGGCACACGCCTGGCGACCGGATTCACCCGGGCCCCATTGTCATCCGACAACAACGATGCGGGAGCTGTCGTGGTGTTCAGCGACATCGGTCCGCGCAAGCGCGCCGAGCAGTCGTTGCTGCTGGCGGAGAACGTATTCCAGCACATCACCGAAGGCATCCTGGTTGCCGATGCCAGCGGATGCATCCTGCGCGTCAACCGTGCGCTTTGCGCCATGGTCGGCTACCGCGAACAGGAACTGATCGGCCTGACCCGGCCACCCTATCGCTCTGGTGAGCACCCGCCGGTGTTTTACCAGCAGCTGTGGGACACATTGTTGAAACAAGGAATATGGGAAGGCGAGATCTGGAACCGGCGCAAGGACGGCGAGATCTTCCCGACGTGGCAGACCCTGGTGGCGATCCGTGACGATGCCGGAAGGCCGTCCAAATACGTATCGGTAATGCGTGACATCACAGAGCAGCGGCGCAGTGAACAGCGTATTCACCGCCTGGCCTACTTCGACAACCTCACCGGGCTGCCGAACCGCGAACTGTTTTTCGACCGCTTCGACCACGCAATCCAACGGGCTCAACGCCAGCAGCAGAGTCTGGCGCTGCTGTTTCTGGACCTCGACAGATTCAAGGATGTCAACGACAGCCTCGGCCATCCAGTCGGCGACACCCTGCTCAAGGCCGTGGCCACACGATTGCAGCAGCTGGTGCGTGGCGAGGACACCATAGCCCGGCTCGGTGGTGACGAGTTCACGATACTGCTGGAATCGGCGGGACCCCACGACAGCATCGCCCAAGTCGCCCAAAAGGTGGTGCAGGGCCTTTCACAGCCCTTCGAGTGCGACGGCCATAGACTGCACATCGGCACCAGCGTGGGCATCAGCCTGTTCCCCGCCGATGGCGACGACGCCACCGCGTTGGTCAAACACGCCGACGCAGCGATGTACCAGGCCAAAGCCTCGGGGCGCAACAACTACCAGTTCTACTCGGCGGCGCTGTCTACGCGGACCAGTGAGCGGGTTGCACTCGAGGGCCATCTGCGACGCGCCATCCAGAACCAGGAATTCGTGCTGCACTACCAGCCGCAATTCGCCGCGGACGGGCGCATCGTCGGCGTCGAGGCACTGATCCGCTGGGACGATCCGGTCGAAGGCCTGATCGCCCCCAACCGCTTCATTCCGCTCGCCGAGGAAAATGGCCTGATCATACCCATCGGCGAGTGGGCCCTGCGCGCCGCATGCCAGCAGATGCGCATATGGCAGGCCGAGGGCGCACCCCCGATCAGCCTGTCCGTCAATCTTGCAGGCCCGCAGATCGTTCGCGGCAACATCGTCGCGACCGTTTCCTCGGTCCTCGAAGAGACCGGGCTGTCGGCAGACTATCTGGAACTCGAGATCACTGAAACCTTCGTGATGGAACACGTGGATCAGACGGTCAGCATTCTCAGCGGCCTGCGCGATCTGGGCGTGCGAATTGCCATCGACGATTTCGGTACCGGCCACTCGTCGCTTGCCACACTCAAGCGTCTGCCGGCAGATACCCTGAAGATCGACCGTGCATTCGTGCGCGACATCCCCCAGGACCGAAACGACATGGCCATCGCAAGAGCGATTCTGGCAATGGGCAGGGAGTTGAAGCTCAAGACCGTCGCCGAGGGCGTTGAGACCGAAGAGCAGCGCGAGTTTCTCACCGAGGAGGGCTGCGATTACTTCCAGGGGTTCCTATACTCCCGACCGCTTCCTGCTGCTGAAGTCGCACTGTTGTGGCAACCCAGGACGGTCAGTCGCGTGCGGCTGCATTAGACAGACGGCAGCAGGCATAGTGGCTTCGCATCTTTCGACCAAGATGCGATCATCGGACAAACATTTCCAACGAATCTATTGATGCAGAACCTCGCCCCGCTGAACCTTGCCGCTGTCGACGCCATGCACGTATTGCCACTCGGCATCGCTTTTGCCCTGGGTTTCGTTGCACGACTCGCCGGCCTGCCACCACTGATGGGTTTCCTTGCCGCCGGCTTCGCCCTCGGTGCGCTCGGGATGCAGAACTCACCGCTGCTGCACGAGATCGCCGATCTTGGCGTGACGCTGCTGTTGTTCACCATCGGCCTGAAGCTGCACATCAAGGATCTCGTGGCCCCGGTGGTATGGCTCACCGCCGGCGTGCATATGATGGTGACGGTCGCAGTGGTCGCACTCGTTACCGGCGCACTGGCGTTGCTGGGCCTCGGCCTGTTTGCCGACATCACGATCTCCAGCGCACTGTTGATCGGCTTTGCACTGAGCTTCTCCAGTACCGTGTTTGCCGTAAAGGTGTTCGAAGCGCGTGGCGAGATGGGCGCCATCCACGGTCGTGTCGCAATCGGACTGCTGATCGTTCAGGACATCTTCGCGGTAGTGTTCATCGCCATCTCCGCGGGCACGGTCCCCAGCGTATGGGCGCTGATGCTGGTCGGTTTGATTCCACTGCGTCCACTGCTTCTGCTGATCCTGGAAAAGGTGGGGCACGGCGAGTTGTTGATCCTGATGGGGTGGATACTGCCCCTTGCCGGTGCCGCCCTGTTTGAGTCCGTCGGTATCAAGGCCGACCTTGGCGCCCTGGTGCTGGGGATACTCCTGGCCGGGCACCCGAAGACCAACGAGCTGGCCAAGGCATTGTTGAATTTCAAGGACCTGTTCCTGATTGGCTTCTTCCTGTCGATCGGTCTGTCCGGTGAGATCAGCTGGACCACGCTCGGCACCGCTCTGTTGCTGGTCGGATTGATCCTGCCAATAAAGACAGCGCTGTACTTCGTTCTGATGACCCGTCAACGCATGCGCTCGCGCAGTGCAACCCTGGCCTCGCTTGGCCTGACCAACTTCAGCGAATTCGGCCTGATCGTCGGCGCCGTGGGTGTCAGTCACGCATGGCTTCACCCGGACTGGCTGTCGGTGATTGCACTCGGACTTGCGATCAGCTTCCTGGTTGCCTCTCCGCTCAATGGCATATCCAAGCAGCTGTACGCGCGCTGGCGCCACCCGCTGCACAAGTTCCAGTCGAGGTCGCGCCTGCCGGGCGACGAGATGATCCGCGCGGGCAAGGCGAAGGTAGTGGTGTTCGGAATGGGCAGGGTTGGCACAGGGGCCTACGATCACCTGCGCGCCCGATGGGGAGACGTCGTGCTCGGGATCGATATCAACGAAGACTATGTCGCACGTCACCGACAAGCAGGGCGCAATGTCGCGCATGGTGATGCCACCGACGCCGACTTCTGGGCGCGCGCCGAACGCAGCGGCCACGTGAAGCTTGCGCTGCTCGCGTTCAGTGATCACAAATCAAACATGGCCGTGGCAAGACTGCTGCGTGAGCAGCAGTTCGACCTGGAGCTCGCGTCGGTCGCCCACTACCCGGACCATGAGCGGGCACTGCGCGAGGCCGGGGTACACGCGGTATTCAATTTCTACGCGAGCGCCGGCGAGAGTTTCGCTGAACACGTGGTCGAAAACTTCGGTGACATGATCAACGAGGAACAGGCAGCGACCACGCAAGCCGGTTGAACGACACGGCGGCTGCACATCGCAGACGCGACATTGCAGGCGTCAACTGCAGCTCAAGTTTTTCCATTGCACGCCGCAACATTCGACTGACCGACCCGCAGGAAATCAACACCAACAATGCCTGTCCAGAATACTCTGCGCTTTACAACCGACAAGCGGGTCGCAGCACCCGTTGATGACACCGCGCCCGCCACAACGCCGCGCGTGTCACTTTATAGAGTGGAAAGACCGTGATTAATGCAATTGCCGACCGACTGATCCTGGTCCTGCTGGCGCTCGTGATCCTGACGGGCAACGGACTGATTGCCGGCACTCATGGTACCGACATGTCCCTGTTCCTTTCCGGCCTGCTCCAGGATCTGCTGGTTGTCATGGTGATCGGGTACTACATCCATCGCTTTGTGCGCCGCTCCGCCAATGATCTTGTGACGACACTCAGGCCACGGTCGGAAACCAACCGCATCGACCTGACTGCGCGCCTCGATGAACGCACTCCGGGGCCGTGCCGTGAGCTGAACCGGACAGTCAACCTGTTTACCGGAACCTGCGACGACGCCGTTGCCGAGATCTCCGCTTCGGCCAGTAGACTGATCCCGATATCCAAGGAACTCGCCGACAGCTACGGGTTCCAGGCACAGCGGGCCGGGATGCAGCGCATGTACAGTCAGACCGTGGCCAACTCGATCACCAAGATGCAGGACGCCTCCGCGGTCGTCTACGAACATGTCGATGCGACCCGGAAAGCCATCAGTGAGACCCGGTCCCGCGTCGACTCCTGTCAGCAGGTCTTTCAGCAGACCGCAAACAGCATGGACAGTCTGTCCGGGCAGATCGACCAGGCATCCGGCACAGTCACGCAGCTGGACGCCCGCGGCAAGGATATCGGTCAGATCATCAATGTGATCAACGAGATTGCGGACCAGACCAATCTGCTGGCCCTCAACGCCGCGATCGAGGCGGCGCGTGCCGGCGAGCATGGACGGGGGTTTGCCGTGGTGGCCTCGGAGGTGCGCAGCCTCGCCGAACGTACGCAACGGTCGACCCTAGAGGTCAAGGGGGTCATCGAGACCATTCGCAAGGACACGAGGCATGTGGTCGAGACCATGAGCGAAGGCCGCGCGCTGGCCGACCGTACCCAACAGCTGGCGATGGCGTCGGGCCAGGAACTGACCAGTATCGAACAGAAGGTCGGCGAGATCTCCGATATCGCCGCCAATATCCTTCTGGCCATGGAACAGCAGAAGGTCACTGCCGATGAATCCCGCTCAGCCGTCGATGCCCTGGTCAATATCGAGGCAGTGGCACCCGACGAAGGGGAGACCTCCAACGTCAATGCGCAGGACCTGGTCAAACTGGGTCAGGCACTGCGCGCGAAGATCGACCGCTTCATCCTGACACGCGATTCCTGGGACGAACGTCAGCGCCCGACCCGGCAAAGTGACAACGGGTCGTCAAAGCATCCAGCCAAGCCCGCTGCACGCCAGATGGAGGACGACGTCACGCTGTTCTGACGCAACCGCCCCACCGCCTTCCTGGGGAAGACGCGGCTTACGCCTATTGCACGCTGCCGAATGACCTGTTCAGCGCCCCGGGGGGCACCGACAGGCCGGCGAGCGCGCAACCCTGTGCCACGGGTCCGCCGGGGAACAGCTTGTAAAGGTGTTTCATCCCGCCTCGCGTATGGAAGCGTTCGTCGAGCGCATCGTGAAGTTCGCGGATAACCACATCCGGCTTATCGTGACGAAAGAAGTATTCCTGCAACGCGCGCAGCGTCTCGAAATGTTCCGCGCTCAGTTCAATCCCCTGCTCTGTCGCCATTTCTTCTGCGTCGGACGGCTGCCAGCCGCTGGGCGCAAATGGAAACCCGGGCAAGGTGTCATCGTGCCCGCGGATGATTGCATGCAACATGACGGGTTACCTCCGTGGATTAACCGGCACCGCGCCCGAATCAACACTGAAGCGCGTCCTTCCGGCGAGTCTCTCGCTTCAACTATAGACACCCGCCATGGCTCCATGCCCTTTACCCACAGAAACTCCAGGCACATACAGACGGTTCAACGAAAAACGGAAGCGGCGCGCCGCGGGCGAGCACGCAGTCGCCATCTGTGTTACATTCGCGGTTCATTGCGCACATCGGTCTGCGCACCGTCTGCAAGCCACACACCCGTGGCATGACTCGACTCATCCCCACCCCTCGACCGCGTCAGGCCCCTGCGCCTGTGTGGGTGTCTTAGGAAGAAACTATCAATGTCGTTCGATTCTCTCGGCCTCTCGGCCGAACTCCTGCGTTCGCTCGCAGATCAGGGCTATACCAGCCCCACCCCGATTCAGAAGCAGGCCATCCCGGTCATCCTCGAAGGACGCGACGTACTCGCCGCGGCCCAGACAGGCACTGGCAAGACCGCCGGCTTCACCCTGCCGCTTCTGCAGCGTCTGACCACGCCGAGCACAAACAGCAACCGGCCGCACCAGCCACGCGCACTGATCCTGGTGCCTACGCGCGAACTCGCGGCGCAGGTCGCCGAAAGCGTGTCGACCTACGGGAGGCACCTGTCGCTGCGCTCCGCGGTGATTTTCGGTGGGGTCAAGATCAACCCGCAGATCGCGCAGCTGCGAAGCGGCGTCGACATCCTGATCGCCACCCCGGGCCGCCTGCTCGATCACGTGCAGCAGCGCACCCTCGACCTGTCGAAGATCGAGATCCTGGTGCTCGACGAGGCTGATCGCATGCTCGACATGGGCTTCATCCACGATATCCGCAAGGTGCTGGCGCTGTTGCCGGCCGCTCGCCAGAACCTGCTGTTCTCTGCGACCTTTTCGGGCGAGATCCGTGCCCTGGCCGACAAGCTGCTCGACCACCCGGTACCGATCGAGGTCGCCGCGCGCAACACGCCGACCGAACTGGTCGAACAGGTGGTGCACCCGGTCGACAAGGCGCGCAAGCGCGACCTGCTGTCATACCTAATCGGCTCGAACAACTGGCGGCAGGTACTGGTGTTCACACGAACCAAACACGGTGCGAATCGCCTCGCACAACAACTCGAACACGACGGTCTCTCGGCCGCCGCGATCCATGGCAACAAGAGCCAGGGTGCACGTACCCGTGCGCTGGCCGGGTTCAAGGACGGCTCGATCCGTATCCTGGTCGCGACCGACATCGCAGCGCGCGGTCTGGACATCGATCAACTGCCGCACGTGGTTAATTTCGAACTGCCCAATGTCGCCGAGGACTACGTACATCGGATCGGGCGTACCGGCCGCGCTGGCAACGAGGGCGAGGCGATGTCGCTGGTATGCGTCGATGAACTCGGCCTGCTGCGCGACATCGAGCGGTTGCTCGGACGCAAGATCCGTAGCGAGACCCTGCCGGACTTCGCGCCTGACCCAAGCATCGCGGCTGAGCCGATCCAGAACGGCCGCAACAATGCTGGTCGGCGCCCCCAGGGTGGCGACAGGCGCCCCAGGCAGGCACGCCCGGGCGGTGATGCGAACCGGTCCAGCCGGCCCCCTCGCGACCGCAAACCCCAGTCGGCACGAGGCGATTCGCAACGCGCAAAACCGCAACGCGAGGCCAACGGCAACACGGCGCGTACCAGAACAGAAGTCGATGGAAACCGCGCGCCAGCGCCGAGTGACGTCGACGGGAATCGCCGCCCGGCCCGCAGCGAGGCCAACGGCAACCGCCCCGATCGGCCGCGTGGGGAAAACCGCAACGAACAGCGTCGCGGTGACAACCGGCCGCGCGGCGGGCGGCGCGACAAGCCGGCCCTGCTCGGCGGCTGAGCCAGACCGGCCCGGACCGTCGGCGTGCACGCCGACGGTCCGGTTTCGCGGCCCGCAGTGCCGTGTGTCAGGCTTTTCCCGCCCTCAGACGGTCAGCTGACGCTGCCGCAGATAAGGTGGGACATTGCGATAGGTAAGGAAGAAGTTCGCAGCAACCGAAAGCCGCGCTTCTTCGGAATCGTGCGGCGTCACCTCGTGCCAAAGAAACGAGGGAAAGAAGATCATCGTTCCCGGTCGGGGAAACACCTTGGCGTGGTAATGCCACCCACCGCACAGTGAGGCATTGAACCGCGGGTCGTGCAGAATCAACGCACCGCGATCAGGTCGCCAATACTGTGTAACGTCTTCATCGCTGACCAGCAGCGGACGATCCACCGGCTGGGTATGCACATAGTAGACTGCCGAGATATGCGAAACGTGATTGTGCGACGGCACGTAGTGTCCCTTCGGCGCCACGTTCGGGAACAACTGGTACTCGAGGTCGAAGTCACCCCGCCACCCGATCTCACGGCAATAGGTCTCGAGACAGTCGGTGAAAAGGCTATCGAGTTCACCGAGGGCCGGCTCCTCTGACGCATGTTCCATCAGGTTGCCCTGATCTGATTTCTCCGCCTGGTCGTCACACAGGAATCGTTCATGCGTGGAGAAGAAATATCGCAGGCGATGGTTCATCTCAGGGCGCTCGAACTCGAAAAGCAGCACCGGGGTAGAAAAAAGATCGTGGCGTGTGAAGGGGATGTTTCTCTGATCGTTCACGGCATCGAACAAAATAACCGACTGATGACGGTGCTACGATAGCACACGGGATTCGCACATCGCGCCCCGCCTTGTCGCTACCGGGTCGACCCTGCCTGGCAGGCACCTCACGCGACTTCAACCCCCATTTCGTGGAGGCCATGTGTTCAAGTTCGTCCGGGTGATTGCGGGCGCCGACAACCAGTCCGAGCGGCATCTCGAGGGTATCAAGCAGCTATTCACCAAGGTGTTCCCATTCAACCTGCCGTACCTGGAAAAACTCGAGGCCTACGCCTCGGGGCAGCATCCCGCGGGGGCGGAGTCCATCCTGATGGCGGCCACCGGACCGCGCGGCAACGTCATCGGTTTCACGGTCACCTTCTACTTTGCCGATTTGAAAGTCGCCTACCTGGACTATCTCGCCAGTGACCCCAGCCGCGCGGCACGCGGCATCGGCGGGGCGTTGTACGAGACCATGCGCGACGACATCCAGAAACGCGGTGCCCGGCGCCTGTTTCTCGATTCGCTGCCCGACGAACCCGGCGACAACGTCGAGCCGAGCCTGTTGCCGGCCAACCGCAAACGCATGGCCTTTTACGAACGCCTCGGTGCGCGACCGATCATCGGGACCCGTTACGAGTGGACAGTGACACCGGCCAATCTCGGCGATCCGAACCTGCTGTTATGCGACAACATGGGCGATGGCCGCCCACTGCCACGGCGAAAGCTGGGCGAGGTATTCAAACGGATCATGCTGGCCAAGGTCGGCCTGGAGGCAGACAACCCGCTGGTCCGTGAACTGGTCGATTCCATCGGTGACGACCCGGTGCGGTTGCGCCCGCCACGCTACCCTTTCCCCAAGTTGCGCGAACTGCCTGCACTCAGCTCGCCGATCGACCTCGTCGAGACCGGCGCCGCCGACGACATACCGCACTCACCATTCAAGGGCTACTACGAACGCCCCGCACGCGTCGTCGCCATTACCCGTGCACTCGAGGACATGCACCTGCGGCGGCACGCCGTCGAAGAGTTCGGCATGGCGCCTATCCGCCGGATCCACGAAAAGCGGATGGTGGATTTTCTCGAGGAAAGTGCACAACAGCTGCAGCCCGGCCAGATCATCTATCCGGAGATCTTCCCGGTACGCTACGCCGACCGCCTGCCGAAGAACTGGGCGATGCGCGCGGGTTACTTCTGCATCGACACCTCGACGCCGATCACCTCGACCGCTTTCGCCGCTGCTCGCCGCTCGGCGAACGCTGCACTGACGGGGGCCAAACTGCTGGCAAAAGGGAAATCGCGCATGTGCTATGTCGCCGGGCGTCCACCGGGGCACCATGCGGAACGCCGCGTGTTCGGCGGCTTCTGTTATTTCAACAATGCGGCGTTGGCCGCCGATCACCTTGCGCGCAGCGGCAGGGTGGTGGTTCTGGATATCGATCACCACCACGGCAATGGGACACAGGACATATTCTGGGAACGCTCTGATGTACTGACTGTCTCGCTGCACTGCAACCCTTTGCACAGCTACCCGTTTTTCGCCGGATTCGCCGACGAGACCGGCAGCGGCGAAGGCAAGGGATTCAACCTCAACATTCCACTGGAGCCGGGCGCCGACGACCACACCTACCTGCGCGCGCTGGACAAGGCGCTGGCAGCGATCCGCAAGTTCGCGCCACAGGCGATTGTCGTCTCACTCGGCGTCGACATCATGCGCGGCGACCCGACCGGTTCGTTCCTGATCACGCCCGAGGGCATGCGCCGCATCGGTGCGGCAATCGGCGGGTTGGCGTTACCTTCGCTGATCATCCAGGAAGGGGGTTATCACCTGCAGAACATCCGGCGCGGGGTGCGCAGCTTTCTGACCGGTTATGCGGTCGCCCTGCTCGGTACGGCGGAGAAGCCGGATGTCCCGTGACCCTTGCCCCTACTGGACGGTGACGTGTGCCAGTGGCGACCCCGACCCATATATTAGTAATCTCTAATTTATTTGGGTAGAATGTCGCGCCTTTGCCGATCGACAGAGGCCTGCGATGTTTCAGCTCACCTGCCCGGGCTCACAATGTGTCAAGAATGACGTCCTCTCGGGGCTGACCGTCGCGCTGGCGCTGGTCCCGGAGGCTGTCGCATTCGCCTTCGTGGCCGGCGTCGAACCGCTGGTCGGGCTCTACGGGGCCTTCATGATGGGACTGATCACCGCGCTGATCGGTGGCCGACCCGGGATGATTTCCGGCGCCACCGGCGCGATGGCAGTCGTGATGGTCTCACTGGTCGCCACCCACGGCGTGCAGTATCTGTTTGCCGCAGTGGTGCTGACCGGCCTGCTGCAGATTGGCGCCGGCCTGCTGCGCCTGGGTAAGTTCATCCGCCTGGTGCCATTCCCGGTGATGCTCGGCTTCGTCAATGGTCTGGCGATCGTGATCTTTCTCGCACAGCTCAAGCAGTTTGAGGTCCCTGGCGTCGACGGCGCCAGCACATGGCTCAGCGGCAGCTCGTTATGGGTCATGCTCGCGCTCGTCGCGCTGACGATGGCAATCATCCAGTTTTTGCCAAGAATCACGGTCGCAATCCCCGCCTCGCTGGCGGCAATCGTCACCGTGACGTTGCTGGTGATCGCCTTCGGCCTGGATGCGCGCACGGTTCAGGACGTGTTGCGTGACATGACCGGCAATCCGGCCGCCACGATCGCCGGCGGTCTGCCAAGCTTTAGCATCCCGGCCGTCCCGCTGACCTGGCAGACGCTCGAGATCATCCTGCCATACAGCCTGGTGCTGGCCGGGGTCGGCCTGATCGAATCGCTGCTGACGCTGAACCTGATCGATGAACTGACTGAGACACGCGGCCGCGGCAACCGCGAGTGCATCGGCCAGGGCGTCGCCAACTCGGTCAATGGACTGTTCGGCGGCATGGGTGGCTGCGCGATGATCGGACAGTCGCTGATCAACATCAATTCCGGGGGCCGTGGCCGCCTGTCGGGAATCACCGCGGCGCTGTCGCTGCTGGCGTTCATCCTGTTTGCCTCCGACCTGATCGAGATGATCCCTGTCGCCGCACTGGTCGGCGTGATGTTCGTGGTGGTGCTGGGCACCTTCGAGTGGGCATCTTTCCGCATGTTCGGCAAGGTGCCGTTGTCCGACACCCTGGTCTCGGTATTGGTAGCCGCGGTGACCGTCGTCAGTGACCTGGCGATCGCGGTGATCATCGGCGTGATCGTGTCGGCCCTGGTGTTCGCCTGGGAGCACGCCAAGCAGATGGGTGCGAAATCGTTCATCGACGAGAACGGCACCAAGATCTATGAACTGCACGGCCCGCTGTTTTTCGGTTCGATCCACGCGTTCAACCAGCTGTTCGACCCCAGAAACGACCCCGATGACGTGGTGATCGACTTCTACGACTCCCGCGTCGCCGACCACTCGGGGCTCGAGGCGATCGACGCCCTCGCTGACCGCTACCTGCGTGCCGGCAAGACACTGCACCTGAAACACCTGAGCCAGGAATGCCGCACCCTGCTCGAAAAGGCCGGCAGCCTGGTCGAGGTGAACCTGCTGGAAGACCCTCGCTACCACGTGGCGGACGATCGTCTGGCCTGAACCCCGCTCGGCTCTCACTGCGATGCCTGCCACCGCATTGCATTGAGGCGTTCAATTTCCCCTGGTGGCCACTTGGGTGTCTACTGACAACCTGTACCGACCGCGGCCGCGCCGCCAGATACCAGGGAGTCTCCGATGACCGACACCTTCAAGGCCCTCGTTCTTACCCAGGAAGACGGCAAGACCGTCAGCACCGTCAAGCAGCTCGGCAATGACGACCTGCCGGACGGCGACGTATTGCTGGCAGTGGAATATTCCAGCCTCAACTACAAGGACGGCCTTGCGATCACCGGTAAGGGCAAGATCGTGCGCCAGTGGCCACTGGTGCCCGGTATCGACCTGGCCGGCAGCGTGCTCGAATCGACCAGTCCCGACTATGCCGTGGGCGACAAGGTGGTGTTGACAGGCTGGAGCGTCGGTGAAAAGTACTGGGGCGGTTACAGCCAGCGCCAGCGCGTGCAGTCGCAATGGCTGGTGCCGCTGCCGGCGGGAATGGACACCCGACAGGCGATGGCGATCGGCACCGCGGGCTTCACCGCGATGCTGTGCGTGATGACGCTCGAAGAGGCCGGCGTCACCCCCGACAAGGGTCCGGTCGTGGTCACCGGTGCGACCGGCGGCGTCGGCAGCATCGCGGTCGCGATCCTGCACAAACTCGGTTATCGGGTGACCGCTGTCAGCGGCAAGCCGGATGCCGAGGGCTTCCTGCGCGATCTCGGTGCCAGCGAGATCCTCACCCGCGACGAGATGAGCAAACCGCCGCGCCCGCTGGAGGGCCAGCGTTGGGCCGGCGCGGTGGACACGGTCGGCAGTACGATGCTGGCACGGGTGATCGCCGAGACCCACTACAACGGCTGCGTCGCTGCCTGCGGCCTGGCCGGCGGCTTCGACCTGCCGACCACGGTGATGCCATTCATCTTGCGCAACGTCAGCCTGCGCGGGGTCGATTCGGTGAGCTGCCCGGTCGAGCGCCGCAAACAGGCCTGGCAGCGCCTGGTCAGCGACCTGCCGGCGCAGGCGCTCGGCGAGATCGGCCAGGTCGCCAACCTTGAGCAGCTGCCCGAACTGGCCGAGAAGATTACCAACGGCGCCATCCGCGGACGCGTGATCGTCGACCTGAACGCCTGACCGGCTACCCCCTCTCCCCGGGAGGGTGTCGCAAGAGCCTTTATCCCTTCTCCCGCCGGGAGAAGGCCAGGTTGAGGGAATCAGGGAAAACAAGACCTTGGCGCCTTGCCCCCTCACCCTGACCCGCTCCCCCGGGGGGAGAGGGACTTCTGCAACACCGAAGAAAAAACGGCAACGGCAGCCCAAAGGCGAAGATTTCGCCCTCTCCCTTTCCCACGATTAAAACAAACGTTTGTTTTAATCGTGGGAAAGTATTATTGTGGCACCCGAATTTCACAGCGGTGATGAGATGGCGACGCGCCAAGACAACAGAGCGGCCGACAGCGATACCCGCACCCGGCTGCTGAAGGCCGCATTGACGGTGTTCAGCCGACGCGATTTCGACGCCGCGAGCGTGCGCGACATCGTGCAACTCGCTGGCGCCAATGTCTCCGCGGTCTCGTATCACTTCGGTGGCAAGGAAGGGCTCTACCTGGCCACTGCCGAATTTCTGGCCGACACCCTGCTGCAGCGGATGAACCCGATGCTGGCGCAGATCCAGTCCGAGGGGGCCGGCGCCGACCCAGTGACCGCAGAGATCCTGCTCCGGCGGTTGATCCACGGCCTGCTCGACACCCTGCTGAGCGACGGTATCGGCGATGATGCGGCCGGGTTCGTGTTGCGCGAGCAACACCAGCCGACCGCGGCTTTCGACATCCTTTACCAGCGTCTGATGCTGCCGATGCAACAGGGCTTTGCGCGCCTCGTGGCACGCATCGATCCGACGCTTGACGACACATCGCGCCGCGGCATCCTGATCACACATGCGCTGATCGGCCAGGTCCTCGCTTTTCGCATGGCCCGCAGCACCGTGCTGCGACGCCTTGGACAGCACGCATTCAGCGCGACAGACGTGGCACAGATCGCGGCGATCATCAGTGACCTGACCCACGACGCCCTGCAACACGACAATCATCGGAAACCAAGCGTATGAACACAGCCCCCTTCTCCCGCTGGCGCGCACTCTGGGTATTGCCCCCGGTTGCGCTTGGCATCGCTGCAATCGTGTTCATGGCGAGCGGCAAACAGCCACCGACCCGAATCGACCGTGGCGAGATCAGTCACGCGGTGCGCATCGTCGAGGTCCAGGCGGTGGACCTGGTGCCCCAGGCGGAGGGCTATGGCGAGGTGCAACCGGCACGCATCTGGGCTGCCGTGGCGCAGGTCGCCGGGCGGGTGATCGAGACCCACCCGCGACTCGACAACGGCGAGATTGTCGCCGCGGGCACGCCACTGTTCCGGATCGATCCGGTCGATTACGAGTTGAAAGTGGCACAGGCCAGGGCGGAACTTGCCGAACTCGCAGTGCGCGAGGAAAACACCCGCGCCTCGCTGGCGATCGACCAGCGCAACCTGCGTCTGGCGCAGCGTGAACAGGACAGGATCGGCGAGCTGTCGAACAAGGGCACGGCCTCGAAGAGTGATGTCGACAACGCCGAGCGCACCATGCTCAGTGCGCGCACCGCGGTGCAGAACACCGAAAACACCCTGTCGTTGCTGCCGACCCAGCAGCGATTGCTCGAGGCCAAGCTGGCACAGGCCGAACGCGATCTCGCCAACACGATGGTCAGTGCGCCGTTCAACCTGCGCATCGCCGACCTCGCGGTGGAGAAGGACCAGTATGTTGGCATCGGCCAGACCCTGTTCCGTGGTGACAGCGTGGATCGCGTCGAGGTGGTCGCACAGGTCGCGATGTCGGCGTTGCGCAACCTGTTCACTGGACGCAACGGACCGGTCCCGGCGATCGCGGAGATGGACGCCAAGCTGCCTGACTTCACCGGCTTCCGTCCGCTGATCCGCATGGACATGGGCAGCCAGACCGCCGAATGGGAGGCGGAATTCGTGCGCTTCAGCGACCAGGTGGATCCGCACACGCGCACGATCGGCGTCGTGATCGGCGTCGACGGGCCGTTGCAGAAGGCGATACCCGGGCAGCGCCCGCCGCTGTCCAAGGGCATGTTCGTGCAGGTGGTGATCAATGGGCACACCCAGCCCGACCGTATCGTCGTTCCGCGCAGTGCGATCCGTGAAGGTCAGGTCTACGTCGTCGGTGACGACCAGCGCCTGCAGGCGCGCCCGGTGGATGTGCTGTTCAGCCAGGGGCCGCTGAGTGTCATTGCGGCGGGCGTACAGGCAGGCGAGCGGCTGGTCGTCAGTGACCTGGTTCCGGCGGTCCCGGGTATGTTGCTGGACGCGGTACCGGATGAGGCCATGCAGGCACAGATGCTGACCGCCGCCCGGGGTGCGCAATGATCGCCTGGTTCGCCCGTCACCCCACCGCGGCCAACCTGTTCATGGCGGCGATCATGATCCTGGGCGTCGTCGCGCTGCCCGGTCTGCAGCGTGAGACCTTCCCCGAGATCAAGAACGACAAGGTCGAGGTCCGCGTGGTGTACAAGGGCGCCACCACGGCCGAGGTCGAGGACGCGATCTGTCGCCGCGTCGAAGACGCGATCGACGGCATCACCGACATCGACGAGACGCGCTGCGAGGCCCGCGAAGGTGTCGGCATCGCCACCGCGGTAATGCGCGAGGGCGCCGACATGACGCGGTTTCTCGACGACGTGAAGTCCGAGGTCGACGCCATCAGCGACTTTCCCGACCAGGCAGAGGCGCCTGTAGTGCAGGAACTCGGCCGCACCGATGCCGTGGTCTCGATCGCGATCACCGGACCACAGGATCCGGTCGCACTCAAGGCCTACGCCGAAGACGTCAAGGCCCGCCTGCAGACGCTCCGCCAGATTGCCACCGTGACCATCAAGGGCTTCTCCACCCACCAGATCCGCATCGAGGTCGATGCGGCCACGCTGCGCCGCTACGGACTGTCGGCCGCCGACATTGCTGCCACTGTGCAGCGGCAGAGCGTAAGCAGCCCGGCCGGTGAGCTGCAGGGCGACCAGGAAGACGTATTGCTGCGCTTCGATGACCAGCGCAAGACCGCCGCCGAGTTCCAGGACCTGGTGGTGATCTCCGGCGCCAGCGGCGCTGCCATCCGCCTCGGTGAGATCGCCACCATTACCGACCGCTTCGACCGCGACGAGGAGAAGGTGCTGTTCAACGGCCAGCGCGCCGCCATCCTCGATATCGCCAAGACCCGTGCACAGGACATCCTCAGGGCCTTCTCCGCGGTCAGCGATTTCGTCGCCGCAGAGAACCTGCGTGCCCCCACGGGTATGCAGCTGGTGCTGACCCAGGACCGCTCGTCCGTGGTGCGCGACCGGCTGCACATGCTGACCAGCAACGGCATGCAGGGCCTGGTCGCGGTGTTCCTGGTGCTGTGGCTGTTCTTCAGCTTCCGCTACAGCTTCTGGGTGACCATGGGCCTGCCGGTATCCTTCCTCGGCGCACTGTTCGTGCTGCCGATGCTCGGCATCACGATCAACATGATCTCGATGGTCGGCCTGCTGATCGGTGTCGGCCTGCTGATGGACGATGCGATCGTGATCGCCGAGAACATCGCCGCGCGCCTGCACAAGGGTGACAGGCCGCTGGATGCCGCGGTCAACGGCGTCAGGCAGGTGCTCCCCGGCGTCCTGTCCTCGTTCGCGACCACGCTGCTGGTGTTCGGCTCGCTGGCGTTTATCAGCGGTGAGATCGGGCAGATCCTGCGCGTGGTACCGATCGTGCTGATCCTGGTGATCACGGTCAGTCTGGTCGAGGCATTCCTGATCCTGCCGAGCCACCTCGGGCACTCACTGTCACACATGAAGGCACGTGAGCCCAGCCGCTTCCGCGCCGCCTTCGAACGTGGCTTTGCACACTTTCGCGATCAGCGCTTCGGCCCGCTGCTCAATCGCGCCATCGATCACCGCTACCTGACGATCGGCATTGTGCTGATGCTGTTCCTGCTGGCCGTGGCGATGCCGGTTGGCGGCAAGCTGAAGTTCACCGGGTTCCCGGATATCGAGGGCGACCTGGTGGAGGCACGCATCCTGCTGCCACAGGGTACGCCGCTGGCACGCACCGAGTCCGTGGTCGCCCACCTCACCGGCGTGGTGCGGTCGATCAACGAGGACCTCAGGTCGGCACAGCCCGGGGGACAGGACCTGGTCCAGAACCTGACGGTGCTGTTCGGCGAGAACCCGGACGCCTACGAGACCGGGCCGCATGTCGCCCGCATCGTGGTCGACCTGCTGAGCGCCGAGGTCCGCGGCACCACCATGGACGAGTTTCGCAACCGCTGGCGCGAACAGGCCGGCGCGATGACCGACATCATTGGGATGAAATTCGCCGAGCCCACCATCGGACCGGGTGGGCGCGCCATCGATATCCGTCTGATCGGCTCGGACCTGGAACAGATCAAATCGGCATCGTCGGACCTGCGTCACTGGCTGGACGGCTACGCCGGGGTGATCGACCTCAACGACGACCTGAGGCCCGGCAAGCGCGAGTACCGCCTGCAGCTCAAAGACAGCGCTGGCGTGCTCGGACTCGACGCCAGCAACCTCGCCGATCAGGTACGCGCGGCCTTCCTCGGGTTCAAGACCGACGAGTTTCCGCGCGGCCCCGAGACGTACGAGGTGGACCTGCGCCTGGCCGGCACCGACCGGATGGATATTGACGACCTCGAACAACTCAGTGTCGTCGGCCCGGACAACACACTGATTCCGTTGCCGGTGGTCGCGGACCTGGTCGAGACGCGTGGCTGGGCACGCATCAACCGCATTGACGGCCGGCGCACGGTGACCGTGCAGGGTGACGTAGACCGCGGCCTCGCCAATGCGCAGGAACTGCTCGGCCTGGCGAAGGAAGACATCTTTCCCACGCTGCAGGAACGCTACCCCTCGGTGGTGATCGACGTGCAGGGCGAGAGCAACGAATCGGCGAAGACCGGCGGCTCGATCGCGCGCAATGTGCTGCTTGGCATGATTGGCGTGTACATGCTGCTGGCCCTGCAGTTCCGCGGTTACCTCGCGCCGGTCACGGTGATGTCGGTGATCCCGACCGCGCTGATCGGCGTGATCTTCGGGCACATGGCACTGGGCCTCGACCTCACGCTGCCGAGCATGGTCGGTATGGCCTCGCTGTTCGGTGTTGTGGTCAACGACTCCATCCTGCTGGTGGTGTTCATCCGTGAGGCACGTGCGACCGGCGTCGCGGTGGCGCAGGCCGCGCGCGAGGCCGCCATAGCGCGTTTTCGCCCGATCCTGCTGACCTCGATCACCACCATCGCGGGCCTTACGCCGCTGCTGCTGGAAAAGAGCCTGCAGGCACAGATCCTGATACCGCTGGCGGCCAGCCTGGCATTCGGCCTGATGGCCGCCACCGCGATCGCGCTGTTCCTGGTGCCGTCGATCTACTGCGTCCTCGATGACTTCGACGTGCTTGGCGAGATCGACCCCGGTGGTGTCGACGTGGACGCGGATGCAGGCGATCGTAAGCTGCCAACCTAGGAACCTGCGGACTCAAGCCGCAGGGCGCCCTGCCGAAAACCCCTGATGGGAACGACGCCATCCCGGTCGCCGCCCGCACACCCCCGCAGGGAGTCCGCCGTTGAATACCGACCCGCTGGCCACGGCGCCGCAACACAAGATCAAGGTCGACGCCAGCGACCTGCGACTGGGCATGTACGTGTGCGAGCTCGACCGCCCATGGCTGGATTCGCCTTTTCTGCTGCAGGGATTCCCACTGCACACCGAATCGGATATCGAGCAGGTACGCCAGACCTGCCGTTATGTCTACGTCAACGTCAAGCTCAGCCAGCCCGGCTCGGTTGGTGGTCGACGCGCCCCCTCGGCAGCCCAGCCTGAGCCGGCGGGCATCACCAGGAAAGAGCAGAAACCGGCAGGCTTTTTCGCTCGACTGATGTCGCGAAAAGACAAGACCAAACCCGTCCTCAAAGAGGTCGTCCGGCCGCTCGTTGCATCGCGCGGCGCCGTCGACGAGACCGCGGGCCTGGTACGCACCGTGTTCGACGACGTCAGGCTGGGCAAGAGCATTGACACACCGCAGGCCAAGGAAGTTGTCTCCCGGTGTGTTGAGCACGTGATCGAGAACCCCGACGCGATGCTGCTGCTGACCAGCATCAAGGACAAGGACAACTACACCGCGGAACACAGCCTCAACGTCGCCGTGCTGTCGATCGTGATTGGCAAGCATCTGGACATGGATCGCACAAAGCTCGAAGAGGTCGGGCTGTGTGGCCTGTTGCACGACGTCGGCAAGATCCTGACCCCGGACGAGGTGTTGAAAAAACCCGGGCGGCTCACGCCAGAGGAGATGCTGATCATGAAGATGCACCCCACCCAGGGGCGCGACATCCTGATGAGCAGCCACGGCACCTTGCGTGCCTCGCTCGATGTGACCCACGCCCACCACGAACGCCTCGACGGCAGCGGCTACCCGCGCGGACTCGGCGAATCGCAGCTCGGCCTCTACACACGCATCGTGACCGTGGCCGACGTGTTCGACGCCATCACCAGCAATCGTGTATACGACGCCCGGCGCCCCAATATCGAGGCGTTCAAGATCATGCAGTCACAGAGCGGCAACCATTTCGATTCCAATCTGGTGTCGACGCTGATGGAGGCGGTCGGGGTGTATCCGCCCGGTACCGTGGTCAAGTTGAACAACGGCGAGATTGCGGTCGTGGTACGCGCCAATCCGGCACGCAAACTGTTGCCCAAGGTCATGGTCCTGAAGAACGCCAAGCTGGCGCCAGTGCCACCGCGTTACGTCGACCTCGCGGTCGAACACGACGGCACGGAAAGCGGCCTGCGCATCGCCAACACGATCAAGCCCAGCGAGGCCGGTGTGGATACCCAGATGTTCCGCAGCGCGGATTTCCTGCGCCAGCTGGCCGGCTGACAACAGGGACACCATCCTCCGGGACATGCGTCGGCACAGTCAGTCGGCCGTCTCCACCGCAGGCTGATTGCGCAACTTGACCGGCACCTTGGCACGCGTGCGACGCATGCGCATATTGAGCATCTCGACGATCAGCGAGAACGCCATCGAGAAGTAGATGTAACCCTTTGGAATATGGAAGCCGGCACCCTCGCCGACCAGCGCCACACCGATCAGGATCAGGAATGACAGGGCCAGCATCTTGATCGTCGGATGACGCTCGACAAACGCACCGACCGGGCCCGATGCCCACATCATCACCAGCACCGCGGCCACGATCGCGGCAATCATCACCGGGACCTGGTCGACCAGCCCCACCGCGGTGATCACCGAGTCGAGCGAGAAGATGATATCGAGCAGGCCGATCTGCACGATCACCGCGAAAAAACCGACCTTGGCCGCATCCGCCACCGTGTGCTCCTCCGGGCCTTCCAACGAGGAATGGATCTCCATCGTGCTCTTGGCGATCAGGAACAGGCCACCGAAGAACAGGATCAGGTCACGACCCGAGATGGCATGGCCAAGCACCTCGATCATCGGCTCGGTCAGGCGCATCACCCAGGCCAGTGACAACAGCAGCAGGATACGCGTGCCCATCGCCAGCAGCAGCCCGAGGCGACGCGCCTTGTCGCGTTGCGCCTCTGGCAGACGGTTGGCGAGAATGGTGATGAAGATGATGTTATCGATGCCGAGCACGATCTCGAGCGCGGCCAGCGTGACGAACGCGGCCCAGACGTGCGGGTCAAGCAGAAGTTCCATGAGTGGCGAGCCATTCGGGAGACAGAGGGCAGCGTATTCTGCGCTGTCACGGCCCTGATTCCCAGCGCCGCAGGCCGAAATCCAAGGCCTCTATGGACTTCGCCGGCCACGTGCAAGACACTTCAGCAATCCCCCAGGCCTCCTGCCCGCCACGCCTTACGTAACGCATGAGCAGACCCACCTACGCCATCGTCGACACCGCGGCCTTTGTCGCCAACTACCGCTACGCCAAGTCGCTGGCGCCGCGTGCGCGAGCGCTTGCATTGGTCAAGGCAAATGCCTATGGCCACGGCGCAGTGACGCTGGCGCGCGCACTGGCGGCGGAGGCCGATGCCTTCGGTGTCGCCTGCAGCGAAGAGGCGATGGAACTGCGCGAGTCGGGCATCGACAACGCGATCGTGCTGCTCGAAGGCGTGTTCGAACCGGCCGAGATCGCCAATGCGGCAATGCACCATTTCACGCTGGTGGTGCATTCGCCGCTACAGCTCGACTGGCTGCTGGCGGCCCGCCCGGCACGCGCTCTCGACGTGTGGCTGAAGGTCGACAGCGGGATGCACCGGCTCGGTTTCGAGCCCGGCGAACTGGCAGAGGCCTATGCCCGGCTGGACGCCAGCCCGAACGTCGGGAAGATCGTCCTGATGTCGCATCTCGCCAGCGCCGACGACACCACCAGCACGACCACGACTGACCAGCTGGCGCGCTTCCACCAGGCCATCCGGGGGATTGAAGCACCGGTCAGCCTGGCGAATTCCGCGGCCCTGATGGCTTGGCCGCAGACCCACGGCAGCTGGGTGCGGCCAGGCATCATGTTGTATGGCAGTTCACCGCTCGACACACCCGACAGCAAGCTGCAACCGGTGATGCGGTTCGAATCGCGCCTGATCGCGATCCACGACCTCGCCGCCGGCGAGTCCATCGGCTACGGCGGACGCTACACCTGCAGTGTTCCGACCAGGGTCGGCGTGGTCGCGACCGGCTATGCCGACGGCTATCCGCGGCACGCCCCCGACGGCACCCCGGTGGCGGTCAACGACCAGCGCGTCCAACTGATCGGGCGCGTCTCGATGGACATGCTGACCGTAGACCTGACAGGCCAGCCACAGGCACAGGTCGGTGATCACGTGCAGCTGTGGGGCGACCGGGTCAGCGTCGCCGACGTGGCGCGTCAATGCGGCACGATTTCCTACGAGCTGTTTACGCGGATAACCCGCCGGGTGCATTTCCAATACCGCTGACGCGGGCGATCGCTGCGGAGGCCAGCCCCCTGGCCGATCCGGAACGGCGAATGATCGCCGAGAGGGCTCGGCTCCTACGGGGCGGGTTTCTCCCGGCCGATCCGGCAGGCCCCGTTGTAGGAGGCCAGCCCCCTGGCCGATCCGGAGCAGCTATTGATCGCCGAGAGGGCTCGGCTCCTACGGGTTGGGTTTCTCCCGGCCGATCCGGCAGGCCCCGTCGCAGGAGGCCAGCCCCTGGCCCATCGGGCAATGACCGGGCATCAAGAGGCGGGCGCGCAGGCCGCTAACCCAGGGCATGACCGACAAGCACATGATCCCTGTCCTGGCCGGCGGCGGGACCCGACTGCCCGCACACGTCGGGATACTCACTGCACTAGAGCAGATGCAGTACCGGGTTGATCGCCTGGTCGGCGTCTCTGGCGGCAGCATCGTCGCCGCGCTTTACGCCCGCGGCTTTTCGACGGCCTACCTCAAGGATCTGGCTTTCGACGTCGATTTTCGCCAGTTTCGCGGGTTTTCGCTGAAGAAACTGCTGTTTGCCGGCGGCCTGTCCAGCGGCGAGCGTTTCGAATCCTGGCTCGACGATCAGCTCAAGGGGGCCACCTTCGCCGAACTCGATCGCCCGCTTCACGTGGTGGCCACCGATGTCCGTTCGGGGGAGCCGGTCATCTTCGACAACGCGAATTCGCCCGACTTCCGCGTCGCCAGGGCGGTGCGTTTCTCGATGGGCATACCGCTGCTGTTCACCTTCGAACGCTACCGCAACCACCTGATGGTCGACGGCAGCATCCTCGCTGAAGACGCCCTGTACCGGCGGTGGAGCAACGACGACACGCCGGTGGTGTACTTCCGCCTGCGCTCGAACCGCGAAAATGCCGAGGTCAGCGAATCACGCGTGTTTCCGCTGGCCGACTACCTGACGATGTTGATCCGTACCTTCATGACCAGCATCTCACGCGAGTACATCAGCGACCCTTATTGGCGCAACACCGTGGTGGTGGAGACCGGCGACATCTCACCGATCGAATTCGCAATGACGGTTGCGCAGAAGGAAGACCTGTTCCGGCGCGGATTCGATACGGCAAGCAGCGTGATACCGCAAAAACTCGAATCCCTGCCGATGCCGCTACCGGCGCAGGCCAGCGTTTGAGTACGGAACCTTTGCGATCCGACACCGACAAAACGCCTGCGGCCGGCACAACGGCCCGCGGCAGTTCACCCGCCGAACAGCCCCGTGAATATGACCGGACGAAAAATATGACCAGCAAACATCCCTCCCGACTGCAGCGCCTCGGCTCTCTCCTGACCCTCGTCCTGTTTAGCACTGCCGCACTGGCTGCCGATCCCCAGGCAGTGCGTTACTACGAAGACGCGGTGTCGCGTTTCAATGCGGGCGATGCGAAGGGTGCGCTGATCCAGCTGAAGAACGCCCTGCAGCGCGACCCCGGACAGCTCTCGGCCAAGATCCTGACCGGCCGCACCTACCTCGCACTCGGCGAGCCACGGCTGGCGGAAGAGGAGTTGCTGCAGGCGCAGAAACTCGGCGCCGACCCGCTGCTGGTCGCCCTGCCACTGGCGCGCGCGCGCAACGAGATCGGCAAGTACGACGAGAACATCCATGACATCGTGCCGATCCAGTTCCCGCGTGCATTGCAGCCCGATTTGTGGGTCGAACTGGGCCTAGCCCGGCTGTACAAGGACGATCCGGACGGCGCACGAATCGCATTCGAAGAAGCCCTAAAGATTGCGCCAGCGCACACCGGCGGCATGATCGGACTCGCCAAGATTCCTCTCTCGGAGCAAGACTTCGCCGAGGCTGAGCGTCTGG
>JACKML010000010.1 GCA_024235415.1 Chromatiaceae bacterium
TATGATCTGATGCATGCGACCTACTGCCGGATCTTCGAGCGCTGCGGCCTCGACTTCCGCCCGGTCGCGGCGGACACCGGCAGCATCGGCGGCAGCGGTTCGCACGAGTTCCATGTCCTGGCCGACTCGGGCGAAGACGCCATCGCTTTCTCCACCGGCAGCGACTATGCGGCCAATATCGAGCTTGCCGAAGCGGTCGCACCCGCGCCGTCCGCCGCCGCGCCGACACGCGCGATGGAAATCATCGACACCCCCAACGCGAAGACGATTGCCGAACTGGTCGAACAGTTCGACCAGCCGATCGAGCGCACGGTGAAGACCCTGATCGTGGTCGCCGCCGATGGCGTCGAACCCGGCCTGGTCGCCCTGCTGCTGCGCGGCGATCATGAGCTGAACCCGATCAAGGCGGAGAAGCTGCCACTGGTCGCCAGCCCTCTGCAGATGGCAAGCGAGGAACAGATCCGCGCCGCCGTCGGTGCCGGGCCGGGCTCCCTCGGACCTGTCGGCCTGGGCCTGCCGATGATCGTCGACCGTGCGGCTGCGGTGGTCAGTGACTTCAGTGCCGGTGCCAACGTCGATGGCAAACACTGTTTCGGCATCAACTGGGACCGCGATGTCGCGCTGCCCGAGGTCGCCGACATCCGCAACGTGGTCGAGGGCGACCCCAGCCCGGACGGCAAGGGAACACTGACCATCGCTCGTGGCATCGAGGTCGGGCATATCTTCCAGCTCGGTCAGAAATACAGCGCGGCACTGAATGCCATGGTGCTCGACGAAGGTGGCCGCCAGGTGACGATGACCATGGGTTGCTATGGCATTGGCGTTTCACGCGTGGTCGGTGCGGCCATCGAACAGCACAACGACGACCAGGGCATCACCTGGCCAACGGCGATAGCGCCATTCACCCTTGCGCTGATCCCAATGCAGATGAAGAAATCGCAACGGGTGCGGGACGCGGCGGAAACGCTTTACAACGAACTGCGCGCCGCCGGGATCGATGTCCTGTTCGATGATCGCGACGCGCGCCCTGGCGTGATGTTCGCGGATATGGAGCTGATTGGCATCCCGCACCGCGTGGTCATCGGCGAACGTGGCCTGGACAATGGTGAACTCGAGTATCGCGCTCGCAAGGACAGCGAGAACCGGATGCTGCCGCTCGCCGGCTTCGTCGACTTCATCAGGGACACGATTGCGGCAGAAACAGCGGGCACCGTGTCGGCCTGATCAGAGATCGAGAGCCGTGGCCTCAGGTGCTCGGGGCACAGCCCCGCCGGCATAGACTGCCAGTACCGCAGCCACGTCAGTCAGCGGCAATGCTGACCGTGACCTCGACCTCGTTGCCGTTTCCGCGGTATTCAACGGCATCAAAGCTGATCATGCGTGACATGGCAATGCCTCGGCCATGCGTGTCGAAGGCGCGCGCCGGGTCCATGTCGAGGTATTGCTGCCAGTCGAAGCCCTGCCCTTCATCCCTGATCACCACCCGGACCTTGTCCGGTTCGCGGCAGTACCTGACCACCACCTCTCTCGAGGCATATCTCACATCGGCGAGGCGTCTTTCGACCTCGGTCTCCCATTGCTCCCGATCCTGCAGCTGCCCTTTCTCGGCATAGCTGATCTCCAGGTTGCCATGCTCCACTGCATTGACCAGCAACTCTGTCAAACCGATTACCACACGACGCGGATCCGGGCAGGCGTTGGCCAGCACCGTCGCCAGATCGCGTGCCGAGCGCAGGGACTTGAACGTGAAAGATCCCTCCCGCATCAGGCCGAAGGTGCGGGCTGCGACGTCACTGCCCGCGAGTGCGCGACGATAGCGCATCCGGTCGTCGACGGCCGTGGAAAGGACGCTCAACAGCATGTCCTCGTCGAACGGCTTGGTCAGGTAGTAATAGGCGCCCGCCTGCAGGCCCTCGACGACTTCCTGCTTGGCTGTCATTGCTGTCTGCAGGATTACCGGCACACTCTGCAACACCGGGTGTTCCTTTATGCGTGACAGCACCTCCAGCCCATTCAGGCCCGGCATCATGCGGTCCAGGATCACGACATCGTAACGACCCGGGTCCGCCTCGAGCATCTGCCACGCGGCCAGGCCATCCGCCGCGGACTCGGTCCTGTAGCCGGTGTCCTCAAGGTATTCCAGAAGAATATCGATATTGACGGGCTCGTCATCCACGACGAGAACCGTCGGATTGGCATCATTCATCGTGGCCTCGGATTCCGCCATCTTTCATGGGCGCATTGCAGACACTATAGACACAGTGACCGGGCACGTTGGCATTCGCGGTCAACGATGGGCCTGCAATCTGGGCAGAACGACGGTGAAGCACGCACCAGCGCCAGGGTTGTTCGCGGCAGATATCTCGCCGCCGTGTGCGTGCACGATCTCTCGTGAGATCGCCAATCCGAGACCGGTGCCGCCGTTCTGACGGCGATTGCGACTGCTCTGTTCGAACTTGTCGAACACGCTCAGCAACTCGGCCTCCGGTATACCCACGCCGCTGTCGGAAACGACGATGGATACCGCAGGTATCGGATCATCGGCATTGCGCTCCAACGTCGTATCATCGATGGAAATCGTGACCACACCGCCGTCGGCGGAGAACTTCAGCGCATTGGACAGCAGGTTGCGTACCAACTGCCCGATACGTTCGGCGTCGATTTCGATTACAGTCTCCGCTGCGTCCGAGGCGAAGCGGATCTTCTGCTGGCGCTGATCTGCCAACACCTCGTATTCGGTGAGGACCGCCTCGATCACGTCGGTCAGACTGGACGGCCGCATATCGCAGACCAGCCTGCCCGCCTCGGCCTTGGACAGGTCCAGCAGATCATTGATCATGGATAGCAGGCGTGAACCGGCACCGTTGATGCGGTTGAAATACTGCTCCAGCTTTTCCGGCTTCGCCGTCGCCAGCTTTTTCCTGCCAAGGTCCGAATAGCTCAGGATGGCGTGCATCGGCGTACGCAACTCGTGCGACATATTGGCGAGGAACTCTGATTTCGCGAGGTTGGCGCGCTCTGCCTGGTCCTTTGCGTGACGAATTTCTTCGACCTGCTCCGCCACCAGGTTTTCCAGGTTCTCGCGATGCTGGCGCAACTCCTCGTCGATGTGCTTGCGTTCGGTGATGTCGCGCAGGATGCACAGGAAAGCCTCGTAGCCCGCGGATTCGCCAGTATTTGCCGTATCGGAGAAATCATCGAACAACACCAGGTCGTCCGCCTCGATCTCCGCAATCGACACCTCCAGCAACACCGGCGTACCGTCGCGCCGCAGTCCGATCAGTGGGGTGTCGTACTGCTTTTTCGTATTCTGCGCATAGTTGAGCAGATAGGCGGGAACATCCTGCTCGTACTGCGGCGGCAGGTGGAACAGGCGCTGCCCGTGCTGGTGCAGGACCTCGATCTCGGCATAGTCGAAGATGCGCTCGGCGGCCCTGTTGAAACTGCTGATGGTGCCGTCGGATTCGAACTGGATAATTGCGTCGGTGGCGCGATGCAGCAACGACTGCATGCGCGTCTGTGTACTGATCAACTCGTGGCCGGAGCGCGTCAGTTGTGCGATCTGCTCGCGCAGAGAGCCGACCTCGGCACGCAGCGCTTCCCCGGCGTCCGGATCGATCAGCGGGTCCGCGGAAACTTTCGCCATTGAATACGAGCGCTCCTGACAGTTGCCGAGCCCACACATACCGTCGGTAAGGCCATCAATGCCGGATTAGCGGCACCGGTGGGGTGGACTTGAACCCGGTTGACAAGGCCGGCGACAGCCCGGAAACTCGGCCGCTGCGTTGAAGAGGAACTGGGATCGATGGGGAAGGTTGAAGCGTTCGATCGGGAAGACCTGCTGAAGTGCGGCCATGGCGAGATGTTTGGTCCGGGCAACGCTCAGCTGCCGGTTCCGAATATGTTGATGATGGACCGGGTGACCCGTATCGCCGACAGCGGCGGCCAGCATGGCAAGGGCGAGATCATTGCCGAACTCGATATCAACCCCGACCTGTGGTTTTTCGCCTGTCATTTCCCCGGCGACCCGGTGATGCCGGGCTGCCTGGGCCTCGATGCGATGTGGCAGTCGGTCGGCTTTTTCCTGGCCTGGCTGGGCAATCCTGGGCACGGCCGCGCACTGGGCGTTGGCGAGGTCAAGTTCACAGGACAGGTACTGCCGACAGCGAAGAAAGTCACCTACTACATCGACGTAAAGCGGGTGATCACGCGCAAGCTGGTGCTCGGTATCGCCGACGGCCGCATGGAAGTCGATGGCCGCGAGATCTATACCGCAAAGGATCTGCGTGTTGGCCTGTTCACCTCGACCGAGGGCTTCTGAGGCGCCACGCCCGGCGCAACGCTCGGGCGTTGCTCATTCCGACGGGACCGTTCAGCCGAGATCACCAGCCAGCGAATCGCGGATGTTCTGCGGGATCGGCTCGGCCGTGTAGTTGTAGGCCGGGTGATCTATACCCATGCTGACCGGCGCCCCCTGCTTCACCGCCTGCGCCATTTCAGGCGTCAGTTCGATACGCAGAAAATGCACCGAAGAGGTCTTGTCTGCGGTCTCACGCTCGAGGTCTTCGTCGGCGATGGGCGTGACGCGGGCAAAATCGGCGACCTGCACCCAGATGTGCTTTTCGACACCCAGCAGCTGCGCCAGCTTTTCCCGTCGCTCCACCTCGTCCGGATACTCCATCATGAAGGTGGCCTTCCAGTTGGATCCGTCAGGTATCAGCGGGTTGTAGGCATCCAGCTCTTCCTGGATACCCGCCGCCTCGAAGATCCGTTCCGCGCGCAGCATCTCCTGGACCTGGTAGTGCATGGTCAGCGCGTCTTCGAAATATAACGTGGCATTGGGTCCGATCGGCAACTGCCGGTTGCGCTTGTGCGCCATCACGCGGGCACGGAACTCAGGCCGCACCTCGGCGTACTTTTCCAGGCTGAGCAGATCGCCTCTGGTCAGTTTGTTCATCGTTTCCACCTCTATCTCCGGTTCGGTTCAGATGCCGTAGGCGATGCGTAACAGCGAGATCGGATGCTCCGGCTCACTGCCGTCATCCAGGCCATTGGCGATCTGGTGCCCGGCCATCGCGCAATCACTGCTGTAGTGGGCGGGCGCGTTTTGCTTGACCTTGTTGACCACCGGCCTGGCAATCTTCATCGACAGCTCGTGTGATTCCTTCTTCACCGCATAGGTGCCGTCATGGCCCGAGCAACGCTCAATCACGTCGATCTCGGTGCCTGGCACGAGTGACAGTGCCTCACGGGTCTTGGGCCCGATTCGCTGCACGCGCTGATGGCAGGCCGCGTGATAGGAGACCTTGCCCAACGGGTTCTTGAACTCGGTGTTCAGCTTGCCGTACTTGTGACGCAGCATCAGGTACTCGAACGGGTCGTACATCGCATCACGCACCTTGATGACGTCCGGATCGTCCGGGTACATCAACGGCAACTCCTGCTTGAACATCAGCACGCAGGAAGGCACGGGCGCGACGATGTCCCAGCCTTCGTCGACGAGCTTCGCCAACATCGGAATATTGACCTGCTTGGAACGCTCGACGGACTCGAAGTCGCCCAGTTCGAGCTTCGGCATGCCGCAGCACTTTTCCTTGTCCGCGGTGGTCACAGCGATCCCGTTGTGACGAAACACCGCCACCAGGTCTTCGCCGCTCTTCGGGTCGTTGCGGTTGCCGTAGCAGGTGGCGAACAGGGCCACCTTGCCGGTGGTCGCGCCAGCGGCCTCGGCACCTTCGCCCGAGTCGCGCGACACCCGGTCACGCAGCGGCTTGCTGTGAAATTCGGGTAGCTTGGCGTCTTTGTGCACACCGAAGCTGTCCTGCAGGATGCCGCGGAAGGTCGCGTTCCTGTTCATCGCATTGACGATGCCACTGACCACCGGGATGCCGGCAATTGCACCGACTGTATCCGTACTGGTCAGGGTCTTGTCGCGCAGCGAGGCGCCCTGTTGTTTGAACTTGACCGCCTTGGCCTGCAGCATCAGGTGAGGGAAATCCAGGTCCCATTCATGCGGCGGGACATAGGGACATTTCGTGAGGAAGCACAGGTCGCACAGATAGCACTGATCGACCACTTTCCAGTAGTCCTGCTTCGCCACCCCGTCGACTTCCATCGTCGATGACTCGTCGACCAGGTCGAACAGGACCGGGAAGCTATGGCACAGGCTTATGCAGCGTCTGCAGCCGTGGCAGATATCGAAGACGCGCTCCATCTCGTGGAACAGCTTGCCTTCGTCATAGAACTCGGGATTTTTCCAATCCAACGCGTGTCGAGTCGGGGCCTCGAGACTGCCTTCGCGTGCACCAGCCATCGTTGATATTCCTCGCGTCTTCCTGGTTTTCGTATCGTCGTGCGAACACATCGGGGGAAGCGTCGTCCCCCCGATGTGTGGTGGATCAGTCGTTCAGCTGATCCAGGGCCTTCTGGAAGCGATTGGCATGCGAACGCTCGGCCTTGGCCAGGGTCTCGAACCAATCAGCGATTTCGTCGTGGCCTTCTCCGCGCGCGGTCTTGGCCATACCCGGGTACATATCGGTGTACTCGTGGGTCTCACCCGCAATCGCGGTCTTGAGGTTGTCCGAAGTGCCGCCGAACGGCATGCCGGTCGCCGGGTCGCCACACTGCTCGAGGTACTCGAGGTGGCCGTGTGCATGACCGGTCTCGCCTTCAGCGGTCGAACGGAATACGGCGGCGACGTCGTTGTAGCCCTCGACGTCAGCCTTGGCCGCGAAGTACAGGTAACGACGGTTGGCCTGTGACTCGCCCGCGAATGCGGCCTTCAGGTTGTCTTCAGTCTTGGAGCCTTTCAGAGACATGTAGTTATCCTCCAGTCTTTTGGGTATGAGCCGGTTCCAACCGGCGGGTAGCGGAAGCAATATAGTGGGCGCCGGGCCTGCGAGGAAATTGATTCTGGCAATTCACTCGATAGCCGCCAACTATCGGGATGTCTTTCGGCATGGACACGCAATGCCGGCCCGCAAATGGGAACAGGCATCCTGCGCACGGTGATGTTTCAGTGAATCGCCTCGACGCACGACATCTCGCAACCCAGGACCGCATCGCGCAGCGCGGTGATCGCCTGCGGCCGCGGAAAACTCTTGCGCCAGGCCAGGGCAATCGTGCGCGACGGGGCATCGTGATCGAAGCGGCGAATGCTCAACAAGCGCTCGGAGAACCTGTCCGCACCCGCCGCCGAACACGGCAATATGGTCACACCCAGGCCGCTGGCCACCATGTACCGAATGGTCTCCAGCGAGCCACCCTCCAGCGTCTGCACCGGGCTGCCCTCTGCCGTACTGCGCCGAAGGCAATCGGGACAGACCTGCAGCACCTGGTCACGGAAGCAGTGCCCTGCGCCCAGCAGCAGGACGTTTTCATTGCGCAGGTCGCCGACCTGAAAACTCGCTTTCTGATTCAATGGATGACTACTGGGCAACAGCAGCACGAAGGGTTCGCGGTACAGCGGCATGGTGAGCACACCGGGCTCGTCGAACGGCAGCGAGATCAGGATCACGTCGAGTTCGCCGCGCTTGAGCTTTTCCGCCAGGCTCGCGGTGTAGTTCTCTTCGATCACCAGCGGCATCTTCGGCGCGCGGTCCGCCAGTTGCGGAATCAGGTGTGGCAGCAGATAGGGCCCGATGGTGTAGATCGCGCCGAGTCGCAACGGGCCGTCGAGCTGGTCCTGGCCGCGCCGCGCGATCTGGCGGATGCTGCTCGCCTCCTCCAGTACGCGCTGCGCCTGGGCAACGATCTGCTCGCCCACCGGGGTGACGCTGACTTCACCCTTGCGGCGCTCGAACAGGCTCAGACCCAGCTCTTCCTCGAGCTTCTTCACCGCCACGCTGAGCGTGGGCTGGCTGATGAAGCAGGTCTCGGCGGCGCGCCCGAAATGCCGCTCTCGCGCCACAGCAACGATGTACTTGAGTTCGTTAAGGGTCATAACCGCGGGAATCTGCTCACAAAATCGGAACCAAACACCGATCGTCGGATTTGTGCCGCCGGAGGTATGGGCTACTATAACCTGAAATAAGATATGGGGACCCAGCGGGGCTCAATGCAGCAATGACGTCAAGTACGCCGGACAGCAACCTGCGCACAACGAGATTTCCGGCCGGCACCCTGAGGGTACTGCAGCTCACGGATACCCACCTCTACGCGAACCCGGTCGGCACCCTGCTCGGCGTCAATACGCTGGATTCGTTTCAACGGGTGATCGCCCATTTTCGCGACCACCATTGGCCGCTCGATCTGCTGCTCGCCACCGGCGATCTGGTGCATGACGCCAGCCCAGAGGGCTATGCGCTGATGGCCGACATCCTCTCCAGCTTCCAGGTGCCGGTATTCTGCCTGCCCGGCAATCATGACGTCCCGCAGGCAATGCGCGAACACCTCAAGGCCGACCGCGTCTCCACGGCCGGCGTGATGGATCGCGGCAACTGGCGCTTCGTGATGCTCGATTCGGTCATCCCGGGTGAGGAGGGAGGCCGGCTCGCAGCCGACCAGCTGCAGCTGCTCGAGGATGCCCTCGCCACCAGCGATCGCCACACCCTGATCTGCATGCACCACCAACCGATCGGTGTCGGCAGCGCCTGGATAGACACCATGGCGATCGAGAACCCCGACCCGCTGTTCGACATCATCGACCGTTACCCGCATGTCCGTGGCGTCCTTTGGGGTCATGTCCACCAGACGTTCGAGGCGTGGCATGGCGACGTTCGCCTGATGGCCTCACCATCGACCTGCGTGCAGTTTGCTCCGAAGACCGAGAGCTTCCAGGTCGATGAGGAGCCGCCCGGTTTCCGCCTGCTGGCACTGATGCCCGATGGCAGCATTCGCAGTGAGGTCGTCCGCGTCGACGAGATGCCACATGGCCTCGAACGCGCGTCTGCGGGATACTGAGCCTGCGACGACATCCTCCGTTCCCGTGATGCGTGGACGCGTCACCGATCCTTCACTCCAACCAACGCATGACGAGGGCCGCGGACTTGGCACAACTGCACGTGAATGACGCACTCAGGCTGTGGCCGCAGGCAGCATTTCTCGCCACCCTGATGGTGGCAGTCAGTTATGCCGAGGCGGCGACCGACTACCCGCCACCACCGGGCCCTTATCACAGCGAGCCGATGGTGCTGCCCGAGCTGCCAGTGACGCCGCAAACGTCTGCAGGGAGCACCGCCGAAGGGGGCACCGCGCCGCAGGCCGACGTCTCGTCAAAACGCCTGGCGATTCCGCAACTCAATCCCGGACTCGAGCCAGGTGCATACGATGCTGCCAACCTGTTCGGCAACGTCGGGAAGTCCCGGCAGGACGACCAGCGCGGTCTGTTGCAACCGCTGTCGAACCATCAGCAGCCCGTAATCGAATCACCGCACCCGGCGAAGGCGGAGGAGGATACGAGGGGATTCACGATGGATTTCCGGCGCGGAAATGGTGGTGCGGCTTATCGTGATGTCCCACGCTACGAGCCAGCCGGTGCCGTCTACTACGGTTACCCGCAATATGCACCGGCCTATCCCGGCTACGGACAGTACCCCGGCCAGGGCATGCACTACGCACCGCCTGCAGCCCCCGACGCGGTCTACCCCGGTTATTCCGCTGGGCATGGAATGGCCGATCCGCGCCGCGCGACGGGTGGGCAGGGTTTTGCCACACCCTCGCCCGGGCCCGCCAGTTACCCATCCATCGGGCCTGGTATGCAGACCAATCCGACCCAGGCCCCTTATCCCACTGTCAGCAGTGCACCCGACAACCTGCGACAGCAAGACCGATCAGGGGAGGCAACGGGAACGACGTTCCGGGCTGTCACACCCGACGCCCCGTCGGGCGCGTCTGACGTGCCGGCAGACACGGGCGCTGGGCGCCCAGAAGACAGTGCCTCACCGTCTGACAGTACGATGATGTTCCGTCCGCCGGAGCTGCTGCCCGGCCGTTGAACGGCGACAGTCGTCACCGCAGACCGCAGTCAGCCAGTGTGAAACCCGGCCATCGGCTGTTCGGCGAGGTCTTCGCTGCGCACATCGTCGACCACTGCAAGCTCCGGCCCCTGCCATAGCCAGGCAGCCAACTGATCCAGTTCCGGATCCCCGCCACAGGCCACGACCTCCACCCGCCCATCAGGCAGGTTCAGTGCATGACCACTCAGGCCGAGCGACTCGGCCACGCGGCGCGTGGAGGCGCGATACCAGACACCCTGCACCCGCCCGCTGACAACGAAACGCCGGCAGGCCACCGATCACTCCAGGTGCAGAATTACCGTTTCGCCGACCCGCAGCGGCTGCTGGTCAGTCACGGCGAACTCGGCGACCAGTTCGTACTGCGGCCCCTGCGCCGACTGCGCGACCGGCTCGAACCCGATGTAAGCGACCGAACCCTCGATGGGCCGACCGCGAACGCTGGCCTGCAGACGCTGGCCCGGCACCAGCTGCCCCGCCTGGGCAAGATCGATCTGCGCACGCGCGCGGTAGACACTGTTGGCGGCCAGCGTGACCAGTGGCTGGCTCTGCATCTCGCTGACGACGCTCTGGCCTGGCGCCGCATTCACCGCGAGCACCAGCCCATCGAATGGTGCGCGCACCGCACTGTGCTCGAGATCGAGGCGCGCGGTCATCAGCTCGGACTTGGTCCGTTCCAGCTGTGCCCGCGCGCCATGCAGGGCGATCAGCGCCTGGTTACGTTCGTAATCGGACAGCAGAGTGCGGTCATAAAGTTCGGCTGCACGCTCGTCCTCGCGCTGTGCCTCCTGTAACGCGGCCTGGGCGTGCGCGAACTCGGCCAGGCGGCGACTGACCAGGCTGTTGAAGCCGCGATTGTCCAGCGTGATCAGGCTGTCGCCCTTTTTCACCAGCTGACCCGGCTGCACATC
The DNA here is from genome assembly GCA_024235415.1 of Chromatiaceae bacterium. Taxonomy (GTDB): domain Bacteria; phylum Pseudomonadota; class Gammaproteobacteria; order Chromatiales; family Chromatiaceae; genus Thiosocius. The sequence goes on from JACKML010000010.1 coordinate 10,865, forward strand.
GACCTGGCTGACAACACCCGACACCACAGTGCCCAACTCGACTTTTTGCGACCAGCCGACCACGGCCGGGACGTCCGCGCCCAGCGCTGCGGTACTGACCCCCAGTGCGAGCAGGCCCGCGGCACATGCAACCTGTAGTCTAGTCATTTCGTTGCCTCCTCGGGCAGCAGACGGCCAGCCAATGCCTTGAGACGCGCCTGCGTCATCATCCAGTCAAACTCGGCCTGCGCCATGTCGAGCCGCACTGCGGATATCTCCGTCATTGCATCACCAAGGTCGGTCTTGACTTCCAGTTCATAGAGCGCGCGGCTGCGATCCAGGTACAGTTCCCGGTAGTCGCCCCGCACTTTCAGCCCCTCGATCGTCAGGCGCAGGTTGCCAAGGCGCAGCACCAGGTCGAGCACCTCCTGCGACAGCGCGTTTTCCGCTGCGGCCAGCCGCGCCTGACTGGCGCGCCACTTGGCACGCGCATCGGCAAGCCCGGCATCCTTGGCACCGCCCGTCAGCAGCGGGACCTCGAGGACCAGCGATGCGCCGAACGGGTGCGTGGTGTTGGTTTCGCGGTTGTAATAGGAAGCATCCAGTTCGCCGCTGATTACCGGGCCGTGGTCATTGCGTGCCGCCTCTACCTTGGCACGCGCCGACTCCACCTCGGCACGCAGTGCCCTGATCTCGGGATTACTCTCCCTGATCTCTGCCAGCACAGTCTCGTAGTCCGGCACCGGCGCCGCGAGATCCGGCGCCGCCGGGCGGATCAGGTTGGCCACCAGCTCGTTGGGGCGGCCCATGGCGATTGCCAGTCGCGAACGCGCCGCACGCTGCTGTGTCTGGCTCTGCATACGCAGGCGCAGCGCCTCCTGGTATTCCGATTCGAGCTGGGCGAGATCGACGTCAGACAGCCGCTTGAGCTCGTGCCGGTCACGCGCACGGTCCGCGGCGATGAAAGCCCCCGCCATCGCCTCGTTGTCGCGCGCGTATTGCAGGTCGGCCAACACGACGTCGAGAAATCGCTGCATGACCTCCAGGTGCGCCTCCTGGCGCGCATCCAGATAACGCCACTCGCCGCCTTCTCCAGCCAGCCGGGCCGCCTCCTCACGGGCGTCGCTATAACCGAAATCGTACAGGCGCTTGCTCACCGCCAACCGCGCATCGCTGTCGTTGCGGTCACGGTTGATCGAATAGCGCGCAACATCGACCGCCCGCAGACGGCCGACGACACCCATGCGCACACCCGTCAGCGACTGCGCCTCGGCCAATGCCGCCGCTTGTTCTTCACGCCCCGCCTGCGCCAGCTCGATCAGTGGCACGTCACTGCGCGTAAATGCCAGGGCATCCGCCAGCGACAAGGGTTCAGGCAGCGGTGGCAGTTCCTCGGCCGCCGTCAGCACCGGCGTACCCAGAGCCAACGTGATCAAAATCCAACGCAGCGATCGCCCCATCAACGTTCGGCGCGCTTGTAGCGTGTGAAGGGTTGGTCCTTGTAAGCACCCTCGACCACGTATTTGCCGAGCAGCATGAATTCATCCTTGTCACGCGTCGCACCGGTGAAGCGCGCCGGCTTGATGTAGTTGCCGTCGAGATCGAAGAACGCAAACACCGGGGTCGCACGTACCCGGTATTGTTTGAATGCGAAATCCTTCATGGTCGTCGGTGCACCGTTGAAATCGGTGACCTCCACGTCGCCCTCGATATCCACCGGAAAAATCAGGAAATGCTCGCGGAAATACGCCTGCACCTCGGGCTGGTTCAGGATTGTGGTCTTCATACGGTGACAGAACGGGCACTCGTCCATCTCGAACATCAGCAGAATGCCCTGTTTGCCCTCGTTGCGCGCGGTCTCCAGTTCTTCCTTGAAGTTGCCAAAGGTCTCGTTGAAGAAGTACTTGCCCGGATCGAGGGGCTTGTCCGCCGCCGTGGCCACGGTCGTGGCGAAAAGGACCACGGAAAACAGGAAACGCAGCATTATTTCGCTCCTCCAGCTGGTTTTTTCTCATAGTTGTCGATGAACGAATTGATCGCATCGGCGGTGATCTGTCCGACCTGTCGCGCGACGACTTCGCCGGTCGGCGAGACCAGATATGACGTCGGCAGTCCGTCCACCGGACCTATCAGCTCGGTACGGCGCGGCTGCTCGCCCGCGAGCAGGATCGGGTACGACAGGAACTGCTGTTCCACAAATGTGCGCAGTCTGCCTTTCTCGATCGATTCCATATTCACGCCAAGGACGATCGCCTTGCCCTTGGCGGTGTCGTGAAACACCTCAAGCTCGGGCAACTCCTCCAGGCACGGCGGACACCAGGTTGCCCAGTAATTCACCAGGACCCATTTTCCACGGTAGTCCGACAGGCTGTGCGTGTGTCCATCCAGATCCGGCAGGCTGAAATCGCCTTCGGACGCCGCCACTCCACCGGACATCGACCCGCCCAGCGCAATCAGAAAGAGCATCGCGGCAGGAAAGGCAAGCGCTGTGTTTCGTCGTATCATCAACCCGGACCTCTTCTCCCGCGCGATCAAGAGACGCGCCATACTGCCGACAAATTCCTTAACATTGCGAAGAAACAACAACAAACGCCTGCCGCCGGATATGCGGCCCACCGACCTGTGTAGACCACGATCAGCGGCGAAAGTGCGAAATATATGCCATTTCCATTCCATGCAACGAAGCGAGTTTGAGGCATGGTAGACACGCCTTCAAGCCTGCCCGATCCCGGCCTGTTCCGGATTCCACCGGCTGCCGTCGCGCGACACCCCGCGGTGCTGCTCGCGCCGCGCGAATTGCGCACATGGATCGACACGCTGCCGATGGCCAATCCGCCACGCGCTGCTCAGATGCTGATGCAGCAGCTGCGCCTGCTGGTCCGGGACCCGCAGCCGGGCACCCGCTTTGGCGCCCTGCTCGAATTGTACGACGCGCCGCTCGATCAACTGCTGCAAATCATCCATGAGCGTATGCAGGGCAATCCCGACAGCGCCGTGCCGCTGGACCAACTGGAATACCAGTTGGTGGAACTGCTGGTGGAGCTCGCGCACGGTTACCTGCGCCTGGCCAACGAGTTGCTGCGCGGCGGCAAGCCCGCGCCGGCGCAGATCCTGTTCCGCGCAATGAACCTGTTGGACAGCGCAACCAACATCGAGCGCCTGCACTACCACCGTCTCACACCCGACGGCTGGCGCCTGCTGCTCAACGTCTTCGTGCATGCAGAACGGCAAGGCAGCAGTCGGCAGGCCATAAAGGCGGCGTCGGCACAGGGCGGCGACCCCGGCACAGTGCGCGGCCTGTTTTTCCGGTCCTTGGTGGTCAGTCTGTGCGACCCGCATCGTCACCGCCCCAGCCAGATCCTGAGCTGGCTTCATTGGGCCGGTCAGCATAGCGACGCGCTGCAGCTGACCGTACTGCCGCAAGGGGCCTATTCCATCCCGCTCGACATCAGCGGCACCCTGCCGCCGCTGGCGAGCGCAAGGCGTGGCAAGCCCGGGCCGGACGTGCGCTACGTGGCCGCCGACGCGTTCCTGCAGCAGCTGCAGTCGGACCCGATGGCGCCCAAGGGTCTGCAACACGCACTGATGGACGTAATCAAAGGCCGCAAGACGCCGGAGCAGCGCCAGAGCCCGCGGCAGCCACGCAACCACCCATACCGGCTGCTGTACGGGTTGCGTGCCATCCACCACCGCTTGAAGGAACTCACCCAGGGAACCGCCCCACATGGTCAGGCGTTCTCGCCACTCGCCTGCCGCCAGGTCAACCAGTCACGCAGTGGTGCGGCGTTTCATCTGCAGGGGCCACTCAATCCGCCACTGAACGTCGGCGAACCCGTCCTGGCCGAGGCCGAGACCACCACCAGCGGCGGCGCGCCGGTCGGCTTCGCCGCGCGCGTGCTGCGTCTGGCCAGCAACGAGCTGAACGAAATAGAGATCGGCGTCGAGAAACTGCAGGGCAGGCTGATCCCGGTGACGATTGCCGGCGCCGCGGCCGACCGCGGCCGGTTCGACAACCACGCGCTGCTGCAACACGCGATGGACAGCGGACGATTCACGCTGATCGCCGCCCGCAATCTGTACCGGGAAGGGGACATCATCAGCGTGGAAGGCCCGAGCACACGCTATAACCTGCGCATGCTCGATATCACCGCAGTGGTCCAGAGCACGGCCTATATCGACGTCGAGGTCGCCGAGGCCTAGGCGCCTGCGCGCTCCTGCATCGAAACAGCATCCGCTCGCTGCAGCCGGAACTGCGCCAGCGGCACCTCGAGCGCAGCAGCCGCCCCGGCGTTGGCCGCATCCAGCACGTCCGCAAGCCGTGAATCGCCAGGCCAGTCCGGATCGCCACGACGCGGCAGGTCGAACGCTCGGCTGGCGAACAGATCCAGCAGCGTCGCGTCGGCAAGCCGGCGCGCCAGCACCCAGCCACCGTCGCGTGTCATGTGCACCCAGTGCAGGTCTTTCAGTTCGTTGAGCAGGTCGTCCAGCGGCGGCTCCATCCAACGTCTTTGCAGGCCGGCCAGCTCGTCGGTATCCGGCGCCGCCCCCCTGGCCGCGGCCTCGTCCAGCGCCAGCAGCACGGCAATCGCATCACCCATACCGGTCTGACAGCGGCGCTGATCGCTGGTGCTCCAACGGTAGATACTCAGACAATGTGTCACTTCCGCACCCAGCAGCGCGACGATCCATGACAGGTACAGCCAGACCAGGAAGATCGGAATCGTCGCGAGGGCGCCGTAGATCGCTTCATAGGTCGGAAACTCGGTGATGTAGACGGCGAATGCGTGTTTGGCCGCCTCGAACAGGAGCGCCGCCAGCACGCCGCCGGTCAGGGCATGACCCAGGCGCACCCTGCGATTGGGGACGACGATGTACATCATCGTGAACGCGATCGCCGAGGCGACCACAGGCGTGAGCCCGAGCAACCGCCGGCCAATCCCGGTACTGGCAGCCTCGGTCAGCAGCGGCAGCGAAACGATGTAGGAGGTCGCGAGCACGCTGGCGCCGATCAGGATGGGTCCAAGTGACAGCACCGCCCAGTAGATCAGGAACTTACTGGCGAAGCCGCGTTTGGCCCGCACCTCCCAGATCGCGTTCAACGCACGTTCGATGTTGGCCATCATCAGCAACGCCACGACCACCAGGAACGCCGACCCCGGACCGGTCAGCCGCGAGGCCTTGGCGCTGAACTCGGACAGGTACTGCTGCAGCACTTCGCTCGACGTCGGCACGAAATTGTCGAACACGAAGTCCTGGACGATCTCGTAGACGCGGTCGGCCACCGGGAAGGCGGAGAAAGCCGCCAGCGTGACCGCCATCAACGGCACCAGCGACAACAGCGTGGTGTAGGTCAGGGCCGCAGCGTTTTGCGCCCCTTCGTGGCGTACAAAGCGGTCAGCCACCAGCGCCACGAAGCCGCGCAGCCTCACGACGCCGGTCAACAGCAGCCGCGATGCCAGCTTCAAGCCCGTTTCGCTCACGTCACCACCACCCGGCAAGCCTGATAAAATCCACGCACACCCGTCGCCCACATGCAGGCAACCCATGGACATAAGCATTTACCACAACCCGCGATGCAGCAAGTCGCGCCAGACGCTGCAACTGCTGGAGCAGCAACAGCTGACGCCGCAGGTCATTGAGTACCTGAACACCCCGCCCGATGCCGCCACGCTGTCGCGCCTGCTCGACATGCTCGGCCTGGCGCCGCGTGAACTGATGCGCAAAGGCGAGGCCGAGTACAAGGCGAGCGGCGCAGACGATCCGGCGCTCAGCCGCGAGCAGCTGATCGCGCTGATGGTCCGCTTCCCCAAACTGATCGAGCGCCCCATCGTGGTCAGCGGTGACAAGGCCGTAATCGGCCGTCCGCCCGAGCGCGTCCTGGAGATCCTGTGAGTTCCGGTTACGTCCTGATCCTGTACTACAGCCGCTACGGCGCGACTGCCGAGATGGCCCGCCAGGTGGCGCGCGGCGTCGAGGAAGGTGGCCTCGAGGCCCGCCTGCGCACGGTACCGGCGGTATCCGCCGACCACGAAGCGACCGCACCCCCTGTGCCCGAAACCGGTGCTCCCTATGCGAGCATCGCCGATCTCGAAGGCTGTGCCGCGCTGGCGCTGGGCAGCCCGACCCGATTCGGCAACATGGCGGCAGCGCTAAAGTACTTCATCGACGGCACCAGCCCGCTGTGGATCAAGGCCGCCCTCGCCGGCAAACCGGCCGGGGTGTTCACGTCAACCAGCAGCATCCATGGCGGTCAGGAGACGACGTTGTTGTCGATGATGCTGCCACTGCTGCACCACGGCATGTTGATCACCGGCCTGCCCTACAGCGAGCCCGACCTGCTCAAGACCACGGCTGGCGGCACACCCTACGGTCCCTCGCACGTGGCCGGTGCGGACAGCAAACTGCCCTTGAGTACCGCGGAAAAGAACCTTTGCCAGGCCCTCGGCCGGCGCCTGGCGAAAATCGCCGTTGCCCTGCGGATGTCGGCATGAAGACTGCTGCCGCGCGGGCGTTGTCACTGTTTGCCTACCTCGGGCTCATCGCCTGGGTGATGGCCTGGATCATCTTTCTCGGTGACGTGGCACGCGAGCATATCTCGCTGTGGCTTGTATTGCTGGTGACGCCCCTGTTGCTGCCGCTGCGTGGCGTGCTGGCCGGCGGGGACAAGGCCGTGATCTGGGGCACGCTGGTAGTGCTGCTGTACGCGGTGCACGGCGGAGTGGTGGCGTGGTCAGACCCCGACCAGCGCTGGCTGGGGCTGATCGAGTCCGGCCTCAGCCTGACCTACCTTTTCAGTGCCAGCTTCTTCGTTCGCTGGCGCGCGCTGGCGGCAACCGGGGCATGAGCCGACAACTGCCGCTTGCCCTCGGCCTGCAACACATGCCGGGGCTCGACGACTTCATTATCGGCCGCAACCAGGTCGCGATCGACGCCCTGCGCCACGCACTCGATACGACCGGCGAGACCCTGCTGTACCTGTTCGGTCCTGCAGGCTGCGGCCGCAGTCACCTGCTGCTCGGACAGTGCGCAGCCGCCAAACAACGCGGTCTGCGCTGTGCCTACCTGCCACTGGCAGAACGCGCGGCAATGGCACCGCAGATGCTCGAGGGCCTGGAGACACTGGACCTGGTGGCAGTCGACGACATACAGACGATCGCAAGTGACCCGGACTGGGAGGAGGCATTGTTCGCGTTGTTCAATCGCTGCCGCGATCACGCCACGCGGATGGTGTTCAGCGCCGACCGTGGCCCCGCCGCGCTGCCGCTGCGCCTGCCTGATCTGCGCAGTCGCCTGGCCTGGGGACTGAGCCTTTCGCTGCAACCGCTCGACGATGCCGGGCGACTGCAACTGTTGCAGTCGCTGGCGGCGCGCCGCGCACTGAAGCTACCGGACGACGTTGCGCGCTACCTGCTGGATCGCATGCCGCGCCATCCCAAGGACCTGGTCGATACCGTGACGCGCCTGGATCAGGCCTCACTGGCCGAAAAACGCCGCCTCACGATCCCCTTCGTGCGCGACAGCCTCGATCTTCGGTAAGCGACCGCGGAAAGGTCCTGACATCCACCGACGGCCCGCCGATCGCTGGGCCGCGGATCAGGTCCGCCATCCCTTTCAGCCGCCGTCCGGCGGGCCCGGGTCGCTGACGTCTTCGTCGACTGCCGCCGCAAACAGGTTGCTCGCGCGATACGAATCAACGGCATGGCGCACCAGCACCATCGCCACCGCGGCAACCGGCAGCGCCAGCAGGATGCCGAAAAATCCATACAGCTGGCCACCGGCCATCACCGCAAAAATCACCGCCACCGGATGCAGGCCGATACGCTCGCCGACCAGGCGCGGTGTCAGCACAGTCCCCTCGACCGCCTGACCGGCGACGAACACCAGGATCACCCAAGGCAGGTCGCCGATCCCCTGAACCTGCAGCACCGACGCGACGCCGGCGACCAGGATGCCGACTATCAATCCCAGGTAGGGAACGAAACTGACGATGCCCGCCAGCATCCCGATCAGCAGCGCGAACTCCAGGCCTACCAGCCACAGGCCCGTGGTGTAGATCACACCCAATGCGAACATCACCAGCAGCTGCCCGCGCAGGAAGGCGCTCAACACCTCGTCGGCCTCGCGCGCCAGACGCGATACCGTGGCCTCATTGCGTCTCGGCAACAAGGCATGCACACCGGCGACCAGATGATCCCAGTCGCGCAGCAGGTAGAAGGTCAGCACCGGCACCAGCAGGAGGTTCGCCAGCCAGCCCAGCACCGCCAGGCCAGATCCCGAAAACGTCGACCATACATTTGCCAGCAGCCCGCCGGCCTCGCGCCAATGGCTGGCCAGGGTCCGCTGCAGCAGCCCGAGATCCAACTGCGTGACCTCGACAGGCAACAACGCCTGGATCCGCGGCACCACGTGCGACCTGGCCCATTCGAGATAGACCGGCAGCTTCTGCATCAATTGGCCGATCTGCGCCTCGATACGCGGCAACAGCACGATCAGCGACAGCACCAGCAGCAGAAAGATCACGCTGAATACCAAGACCACCGCCGGCGTCCGCTTCAGCCTGCGTGCCTCCAGCCGATCCACCAGCGGGTCCCCGAGATAGGCAAGCAGGGCCGCGACGACGAAAGGCATAAGAATCGGCGACAAGAGGTACAAAAGCCCGCCGCCTGTCAGCAGCCACACCAGCGTCCAGGGGACCCGCCCCTCATTCATCGTGGGGAGTCCCACCGGCGCGCGCGTTGGCTCCACTCGCGGACGTAGCCCACGCCACTGAGCACGACCGTCAGCATCACCGACCAGATCAGCGTCTGCATCAGCCAGTTGGGCACGACAGAGAACCCCAGGCCAAGCACGCCGGCCGCGGCCAACGCAATCTGCAGGAAGGTGTTGAGCTTGCTCACCATGCTCGGTTCCGGCTGCACCGCCTCAATCCGGAAGTTGTACACGGTCGCCCCGATCACGATCACCAGATCGCGCACCAGCACACTGAGAACCAGCCACCACGGAAACACACCGAGCCACCAAAGACAGACGAACGTCGAGACCAGCAGGAACTTGTCGGCCAGGGCGTCGAGAATCCCGCCGAGGCGCGAACTCCAGTCGAAGCGCTTGGCAAGAAAGCCGTCGAGCCCATCCGAGGCGCCGGCGATCAGAAACAACCAGATCGCGACGGTGAATTCGCGGTTCAGCAGACACCAGATGATCGGCAGCACCAGCACGATCCGGGCCGCACTGATCAGGTTTGGCAGATGGCGCAGGTAGGACTTCATCGGAGGCGTGGCAGGTCAGCGGCGTCAGTTACGCAGTCGATAATACAGGTCGACCTCGGGCAAGACCGGCACCGCGGCCGGCGCAACGCCGCCCGAACCGGCCACGGCGACCGGGGGAACCGGACGCAACGGTGCCGGTTCCGCACTCAGCAGACCGCTGGCATCGAGTCCCCGCACCAGGTTGGCCTGACCGGCGCGCAGCTGCAGGTCGAAGGTGAAGGCATCGTCCCTGACGTGGCGCAGCGCCACCCCCGCCACGGCATCGAGCGATTCGAGCAGTGCCACCAGGCGCCCGTAGGCAGCGAGATCGTAGACACCGGCAATGCGCACCAGCGTCCCGTACTGATCACCGGCCGCCAGCATCGGTGCGTAGCGTGCCGCCAGCAGGTCCTGTGCCTGATCGATCGCGGACACCATTGTCTCCTCGAGTGATTTGGCCGGGGTCTGGAAGCCCTGACTGTCCTCGCGATCGATCAGCGACCACTGGCCATTCCATCTGCCGCCGCCGAGTGCCCGCAGCCGGCCGCTGAGCACCACGCTGTGCGGATAGCGCTCGGAGGCGAGTGCTATCGCGGCGCGGTAGTCCGACCACAGGTCCGCGGCCGTCAGTCTGCCCTGGTCCTCCAGGTCCATCAGCGGCAACTGCAGCGGCATCCCCCGCTGTTGCGCCTGCTCGGTCACGGCCGCCCTGGCCGCCGGTTCGTTCTCGAGATTCAGCAGTGTGCGCGCCCCCGCCTGTTCGCTCGCAAGCCACAAAAGGACACCGGGTCGTTGCGTCCACACCGGGAGATTGCGTTCGCGCATCATGCGCTCGACCACCGGCTGATCGAAGCGCGCCCACAGGTAACGGACCATGCCGCCGTCCTTGTCCGCGGACCGGTAGCGGTATTGCTGGACCAGCGAAGGGGCCGCGGCGAGCATCTGTTTTGCCGCCGGCTGCCCGGCAATGCCAGCATTGCCGCTGACCCGCGCCATGACCGATCCGAGCAGTTGCGACAGCGCTGTATTGCGGGTCTCGCTACCCTCGTCGGCGACCACGGTCTCGGCAGAGTAAAGGTCCGCAGGCACCACCGCAGCGGCGGACAGGCTGAACACACACAACCACAGGCAGACGATCGATTTTTGCAGCTTATACATGGCGCAGAGTTTAACCCGGTTGCGATTTGCGGTGGTGGGCCAAGTTGATCACAGTGCAGCCACCGCGGTCTGCAGCTGGACAAACCGCAGTTGTTCGATTGCCACCTTGGTGCGAGCTGCACGCAGGGGCTAAAATGCCGCTTTTGCAGCCCTCCGCGGAGTCAGTCTTGAGCGAACAACCCCCCAGCAGCGATACCGGCGGCTTGAGTTACGCGCAGGCCGGGGTCGATATCGACGCCGGCAATGCCCTGGTCGAACGAATCAAGCCGATCGTGAAGAACACCTTCCGCCCCGGGGTAATGGCCGGTCTCGGCGGCTTTGGTGCACTGTTCGAGCTCCCGATCGACCGCTACCGCGAACCTGTCCTGGTGTCGGGCACCGACGGCGTCGGCACCAAGCTCAAGCTGGCGATGCAGCTGGGACGTCACGACACCATCGGCATCGACCTGGTGGCGATGTGCGTCAACGACATCGTCGTCTCCGGTGCCGAACCGCTGTTCTTCCTCGACTACTACGCAACCGGCAGGCTCGATGTCGACACTGCCGCCGACGTGATCAGCGGCATTGCCCGTGGTTGCGAACTGGCCGGCTGCGCCCTGACCGGCGGTGAGACCGCCGAGATGCCCGGCATGTATGCCGCGGGCGACTATGACCTGGCCGGGTTTGCGGTCGGCATCGTGGAAAAATCGCGCATCCTGCAACCGGACAGCGTGCAGGTCGGCGATGTCCTGCTCGGAATTGCGTCATCGGGACCGCACTCCAACGGTTATTCCCTGGTCCGCAAAGTCCTCGAGGTCAGCGGTGCGGACCTGCAACAAGCCATGGGTGACATTACCCTCGCCGATGCACTGATCGCACCGACGCGCATCTATGTGAAGTCGCTGTTGACCCTGCTGGGCGAGGTCGACGTGCATGCGCTGGCGCACATCACCGGTGGTGGACTCACAGAAAACCTTCCGCGTGTCCTGCCCGACAACAGCTGTGCGCAGGTCCGGCGTGACAGCTGGCAGCTGCCCCCGGTGTTCCAGTGGCTGCAGAGCGCCGGGCGGATCGCCGATGCCGAGATGCTGCGCACCTTCAACTGTGGCATCGGCATGGTGGTGTGCGTCCCGGCACAGGCTGCCGAACGTGCGATCCAGGTCCTGCGCGAGCAGGGCGAGACGGTGTATCGGATCGGTGATATCGCCGCCTGCGAATGCGAGGCGCCCTGCGTCCGCTACACATGAGCACGACCGATGGGCGACTGGCGGTCGTGGTGCTCGTCTCAGGCAGCGGCAGCAACCTGCAGGCACTGATCGACGCGGCCGCCTCCCCGGCATCACGCTTCTGCATCACCGGGGTGATCAGCAACCGCCCCGGTGCGCTCGGACTGCAGCGCGCAGTTGCTGCCGGTATTCCGACGCGGGTGGTCGATCACACGCTGTTCCCCGACCGCCACAGCTTCGACGCCGCGCTGGCAGAGGCGATCGACGGATTCTCTCCTGGCCTGGTGGTGCTCGCCGGCTTCATGCGCATCCTGACCAGCGACTTCGTCGGTCGTTACGCCGGACGCATGCTCAACATCCACCCCTCGCTGCTGCCCGAATTCCAGGGCCTGCACACCCACCGTCGTGCACTCGAGGCCGGCGTTCGTGAACATGGCGCCAGCGTGCACTTTGTCACCGACGAACTGGATGGCGGCCCGGTGATCGCCCAGGTACGGGTTGCGGTGAAGACCGGCGATGACGAGGCGTCCCTGGCCGGGCGCGTGCTGGCACGCGAACACGAACTGCTGCCGCAGGTCGTCGGCTGGTTCGCCAGCGACCGCGTGGCGCTGCGAGATGGCAGGGCATGGCTGGACGGCAAGGCGTTGCAGGAGCCCGTCGAGTGCTGCGCCTGATCCGCTGCCTGGCCTGCGCGGCCTCGCCGCTCGCGCTGCTGGCCTGCACCCCGGCGCCGCAGGCGCCATCACCCGATACCCTGGGAAATCCCCTCGCGGTCGAGGCCGGGTACCGCCTGCTGTTCAATGACACGCTGGTCGGCAACGCCTTTTTTGCGCTCCGGATCGACGCGGATCACAGCTATGTCCTCGAGGCGTTGACCACGCCGGCCGGCAAGATGGAGCAGGCCGCAGGACACGAGATCCTGGAGAGCAGTCGCGGCAACGTCGATGGCGCACTGGTCCAACCCGAGGAATTCACCCACAGCGTGATCGACGGTGAGCACATCAAGGTCGAACGCCTGTTGTTCGACTGGGACAAGCGCCTGCTGCGACGAATCGACGGTGAGGCCACGCAGACCGTCAGCCTGCAGCCAGGCACCCACGATCGTCTCAGTTACCTTCTGGCCGCGCGACACCTGGCGTCAGCTGCCGGTGACGCGGTAGAGATTGAGATCGCATCGCCGCGGGCCAGCGAAAAGACCCGACTCGAGTTGCAGGATGCCGAGCCGATCGAGGTCCCGGCCGGGCGTTTTCGTGCGCTGGGCATCACGCGCGCCACGGCCGAAAACGGCGAAACGCGGTCGCTGTGGTTCGACGTCGAGGCCTCCCCGCTCCCGCTGCGCGTGTCACACAGCTGGGACGGCAATACCGTGGAGATGGTCCTGGAGACGCTCAGCCAGGTCCCTGGTGATCCTCACTGATGCGACTGGCCACCGGGCCGCTCTGGCCGCGATACTTGGCATCGTCCCGCTTGGTGTAAGGGTGACGCGCCGGTGCGGTCAGGGTCTCGAAGCTCATCGCACCGATCGCCATACCCGGACGCAGGGCCAGCGGCAGTTTCCCCGAGTTGAAGAACTCGAGCACGATATTGCCGCTCCAGCCCGGATCGATGCGGTGTGCCGTCACGTGCACCATCAAGCCCAGTCGCGCCAGGCTGGAGCGGCCATCGAGCCAGCCCACCAGGTCGTCCGGCAGCGTGATGGATTCGAAGGTGGTGCCAAGTGCGAGCTCGCCAGGGTGCAGCACGAAGGTTTCCTGCTCGCTGATATAGATCTCGTCGCCCATGACCTTTTCCACCGCCAGGTTGACCTGCTCGCGCGAACCCGACAGATCGATGTAGGGGATGGTGTGTGAACTGAACACGCGAAAACGGTGACCGAGTCGCAGGTCGACCGATACACCCGTGATCGCCCGGTCTTCCGGACGCGGCTCGATCCGTATGCGCTGCTGGTCGAGTGCCGCGATGATGTCGCTGTCGCAGAGTCTCATGGCTTTCCGGTCTCCGGCTTGGCAGTGCGAGGCACGAGTCTACACCAGCGCGGCGACGGCACGCGCGCCGGGGTTGGCGACAAGGTCAGAGTCCGAGCCTGGCAGCGACGAAGTCCGCATCCTTGTCACCGCGACCAGACAGATTGACCAGAATCGTCTGGTCTCTACCCATGGCTGGCGCCTCGCGCATCGCATACGCGACCGCGTGGGCCGACTCCAGCGCGGGGATGATGCCTTCCATGCGAGAGAGCGTCATGAATGCGTCCAGGCACTCCTGGTCAGTCGCCGTCGCATAGTCGACACGCTTTATGTCCTTCAGGAAGCAGTGTTGTGGGCCGACGCCCGGGTAGTCCAGTCCGGAGGCGATCGAGTACACCGGCAGCGGGTTGCCCTGCGCATCCTGCAGGTTGTAGCACTTGAAGCCGTGCAACACGCCGGGTGCACCCAGGGTCAGGGTCGCTGCGTGATCCGGGGTATCCAGGCCATGTCCCGCGGGCTCGACGCCGACGATCTGCACATCCTCGTCATCGAGAAAGGCCGTGAACAGGCCCATCGCGTTCGAGCCGCCGCCGACACAGGCGGTGATCCGTGTTGGCAGTCGCCCCTCCAGCGCAAGAAACTGCGCACGCGCCTCTTCGCCGACCACCTGCTGAAAATCACGCACCATCATCGGGAACGGATGTGGCCCGACCACCGAACCGATCGCGTAGATGCTGTTGACCGGGTCCTGGAGATACGCCTCGAACGCCGAATCCACTGCATCCTTCAGCGTTGCCGTGCCGCGCGTCACCGCCACCAGTTTGCAGCCCAGGATCTTCATCTTGGTGACATTGGGATGCTCCTTCTCGATGTCCACCTGCCCCATGTGGATCTCACAGGGGATCCCGACCAGGGCGCAGGCAGTCGCCAGCGCCACGCCGTGCTGTCCGGCGCCGGTCTCGGCGAGCACCTTCTTCTTGCCCATGTGCTTGGCCAGCAGGGCCTCGCCGATGCAATGATTGATCTTGTGCGCACCTGTGTGGTTCAGGTCTTCGCGCTTGAGGAAGATGCGGGCCCCGCCGAGATGCTCTGACAGGCGTTTGGCATAGAACAGCGGACTGGGTCGCCCGATATACGTCGACTGAAGTTCGTGCAACTCATGCTGAAACGCCGCACTGTCACGGATCTCCAGGTAGGCGGCGGTGATCTCGTCCATCACCGACTTGAGTTCGGGTGGGATGAACTGGCCCCCATACTCGCCGAAAAAACCGTTTTCGTCGGGCATGGGGATGGGTGGCATCTTCATGGGCTTGTCTCACACGCTGTCACAATTGAAGAACCTCGAAAGCTAAACCCTGGCGCGGACCTGTCCCTTGACGCGGCGCAGGAACCCGGCGTTTTTTGCCGCCAATTTCTTCAATCCTGATCGTTGCCGTCGGCGGCTGGGAACGCGCTGGGCTGGCCCGATCGGCCGGCCGTTCAGCGCGGAGGATCACCGGCGATCGACTGTGCCTCGGCGTGCGTCAGGTGCGGGTGATTGCGCAACACGAAACCTGCGTTATGCAGATCGACCACGGCGTTGTGCAAGTTGCCCCGCAACGTCGAATTCGGTGACTGCAGGTGCCGCGCCAGCTGGTGCAGTGAGACCTCGACATGGTTGCCACGGACGGCCACCGGCATCAGCAGTCGCTCCGCCAGGCTCATGAAAGGGTCGAGGGGGTCCACCTCAGCCGCCACCCCGGCATCGGCGTGCGGCTTGTGCGCCAACGTTTCCGCTTTCGGCAGATTCTGCAGGCACGCGCGATATTCCGACGCCACCGTGCCGTCAACGTCGCCCTCTCCGCGCAGGACCGCCCGAACAATCGACATCACGGCGGCGGCACTGCCGTGATCCGGGCCACAAGACAACACCGCGGCCAACAAGTCACGCTGCCGGGGACTCAGCATAGCCGCCGAATACCCGCTCATCGAAAACGAATCGTCGCCACTGAGGTTGCGCAGAAACACCTCGACGGTGAAGCAGTACCGCGAGGTGTAGTGGAAAAGCTCTTCGGCAAAACCGCCCCACCCCCTGTGGAAAGGCGGATAGAAGTGGCCATCGACGTTCTTGAGGTCCGTCACCCCGGGCACCCCGTCAGGACACCGCCTCGCGGCCACCTGCCCGGGGTCCGGCCGCCACGATCGACGCCGGCACCTGGTCGGCGAATGCCTTGAAGTTATCGTGAAACATCCCGGCCAGTTTCGCGGCCTGATCATCGTACGCCCCCTGGTCCCGCCAGCTGTCGCGGGGTCGCAGGATCCGCGCCGGCACATCGGGACAGGACTCGGGCACTTGGAATCCGAACACCGGATCTTCCCAGACGGGTACGTCGTTCAACCGGCCATCCAGGGCGGCATTGACCATGGCCCGGGTATACGGGATCTCGATGCGTTCACCGACACCGTAAGGGCCACCCGTCCAGCCGGTATTGATCAACCAGACGTTCACACCGTGTTCACGGATGCGCTGGCCGAGCAGCTCTGCATACCGGCGCGGATGCAGCGGCATGAACGGCGCGCCGTAACAGGCACTGAATACCGGTGACGGCTCGGTCACGCCCTTCTCGGTACCGGCAACCCGCGCGGTATATCCGGAAATGAAATGGTACATCGCCTGCTCGGCGCTCAGGCGCGACACGGGCGGCAGCACGCCAAAGGCATCGCAGGTCAGGAAGATGATGTTTTCGGGGTGTCCACCGGTGCCGCGCAGCGTCGCGTTCGGGATCGCACTGATGTGATAGGCACCGCGCGTGTTCTCGGTGAACGTATCGTCGTCCAGGTCGAGTGCACGGGACTTCGCGTTCATCGACACGTTCTCGAGCACGGTGCCGAAACGCATGGTCGTCGCGTATATCTCCGGCTCATGATCCGGCGACAACCGGATCATCTTGGCGTAGCAGCCGCCCTCGAAGTTGAAGATGCCGTTGTCGCTCCAGCCGTGTTCGTCGTCACCGATCAGCGTTCTCGCCTTGTCTGCCGAGAGCGTGGTCTTGCCGGTACCGCTGAGGCCGAAGAACAGCGCCGTCCTGCCGTCGCCACCGATGTTCGCGGAACAATGCATCGGCAACACACCGCGGTCGGGCAGCAGGTAGTTCATCACTGAGAAGATCGACTTTTTGATCTCGCCGGCGTAGCTGGTGCCACCGATCAGCACCAACCGCTGATGGAAATTGACCAGAATGAAGGTCTCGCTGCGCGTGTGGTCCTGGCTCGGCACCGCGTGGAAACGAGGAGAGTCGATCACCGTGAAATAGGGTTCGTGATCGACCAGCTCGCCTGGCGCCGCCTGGATGAACATGTTGCGCGCAAACAGGCTGTGCCAGGCATACTCAGTGATGATCCGGATCGGCATCCGGTACTCGGGGTCTGCACCGGCAAAGCAGTCCTGCACATAGACGTCCTTCATCTGCAGGTACGAGGCCATGCGCTGGTGCAGGATGTCGAAATTCTGTTCCGGAATGGGGCGGTTGATCGTGCCCCACCAGATCTGGTCGTGGCTCCCGACCTCGTCGACAATGAACTTGTCGTTGGCCGAACGGCCGGTGTGGTGACCGGTACGCACCACCAGTGGTCCGAGGTGCGACAGCGCACCCTCACGCCGCCGGATCGCATGTTCATAGAGTGCCGGGGTCGGCAGATTCCAGAAGACCTCGTTGAGGTTGTACAGGCCCTGGTTCTCCAGGCCTCCCGTGGATCGATCGGGTTCGGTATTGAACATATGTCTCACCTCGCGGAGAACCACATGGCGGCCGACCGCAGTTTCGTCAATAAAAAGGTGGCACGAAAGATTGTCCCACCCGGGTGCATATAGTGCGAGTGTTGCACCAGGACAATGCCTTTTTGTCGCTAATACGCCCGATTTCATGCCCCTGCAGTAAATATGGCAAATACCCTGCCAGACATCCCGAGGCCACCCCAGAAGACCGATGACCCGTAGAACTGGCACAAAAAAACCCCGGGCTGACGCACCGGGGCTGGTCTTGTCTTCTCTTTTTTGCGAGTTACCGGGCTAAAGATCGCCCAGCTTGCCCATCGCCTGCGCAACCAGGTAGTAGAAAGTGACCCGATGCTTCTGCCGGTCTGCTTTCATCTTCTCGCAGACCTTCTTGATCACGGCATCAGCCGCAGCGGCATCGGTGGCGCCCAGCTTTTTCGTACACCATTTTTCACGCACGCGGTCGAGTTCCGACTTGTCTGAGCACGATACCAGCGAGGCATCCTTGCTCTGCAGGGCGATACCCAGATGTTTGACGATCTTCTGCACGATCGCCGCATCCGCACCGGCGTCATAGCGCTGTACGTCGGCTAAATAGTCACTCATGAATTCTCTCCCCTTTGATGGATTTCCCGGCACAGTTGCTGGCCAGAACCGAAACAGTCGTTGATTCTTCGCTTTGAGATCGGCCACTGCGCACCCCTTCCGGTGCCGGTTTCAGCACTGGCGCGCCATTGGAGAATACCTCAACCTGCCGTCGAGTAAACCCGGAACCCCTGCCGTAACTCCCGCGGCTGTCGCGCCAGCGTGCGAGTGCCCGGTGCCTGTTTGCAGCATCCGCGCAAAGCAACGAAGCGATTCATCCCGCGCGCCATCGCCACCGCGATGCCGATGAACCGGGGGATTGCTACTATCCTGTGGACTGTATTCACTAACGAGGTCCACGCAATGAAGACTGGTGCAATCGCTATCGCGGCCCTGCTGTCCTTGACGTCGTTGGCCCACGCCGACGAACCGGAGAATTTCATCAAATACCGCCAATCGATGATGACAGCGATCGGCGGCCATAACGGGGCCGCCAGCCAGATTCTGCGGGGCAAGGTGGCACCGCCGGGGCACCTCGCGATGCACGCCAATGCACTTCGCGACCTGGCGTCGGACCTGGCGGCACTGTTCCCCGAAGGCTCGGACTTTGGCGAGACCAAGGCCAAGGCGGAGATCTGGAGCGACTGGTCGGGTTTCGAGAAGGCGGCCGGTGATTCGAAGACCGCAACGGCCGCGTTCGCCGAGGCGGTGGCCGGCGGCGATGCAGGCAATATCGAGGCCGCGTTCAAACAAGTTGGAGAAACCTGCAAGGGCTGCCACAAGACCTACCGAGAGAAGGACGACTGAGACGTGCTGCGCTGGCCCGCACTGGTGCTGCTGGCAGCAGTGAGTGTCGCGCAGGCCACGGACGGCGAGTATCTTTTGAACGCCGCCGGCTGCGTGGCGTGCCATACCGCTGAAGGTGGCCGCCCGCTGGCCGGCGGGCGCGCATTCGTGACACCCTACGGCACCTTCTATTCACCGAATATCACGCCGGACCGCGAAACCGGCATCGGTACCTGGAGCCGCGCGCAGTTTGTTGCGGCGCTGAAGCATGGTACCTCACCGGACGGCGTCGCCTACTTCCCGGTGTTTCCCTATACCTCATACCGGCTGATGAGCGATCAGGACGCCGGTGCGATCCACGACCACCTGCAGTCGCTCGAGCCATATCAGCAACAGAACCGGGAACACGACCTGGCATGGTGGCTCGGTCGCTGGATGATGAAACTCTGGCAGTGGTGGAACCTCGACCCACTGGTACCGATGCCCGTCACGAAAGATCCGATGATCAATCGCGGTCGTTACCTGGTGGACGCCCTCGGCCACTGTGGCGAGTGTCACACGCCGCGCAACTGGTCAGGTGTGATGGTACGCCAGAGTCACTATCTCGCCGGCAGCAAACAGGGGCCGGACGGCGATGCCGTGCCCAACATCACCACTGATCGCAGCAATGGCATCGGCAAATGGGATGCCGACGACCTGCAGTATTTCCTTGAAACCGGCGCACTGCCCAACGGCGACTACGCCGGTGGACTGATGACCGACGTGATCGACAACAGCACCTCGAAGCTGACCGCAGCAGACCGCAAGGCGATGGCGGCCTACCTCAAGACAGTCCCGGCTGTCGCCACGCCCTAGCACCGGACGGGGATCCGCGTACACCGCAAACCCTGCGGCCGCATTTCTCTCCTATAGTTTTGCCATGGCAAGACCGCTATGCATATAGGGAGATCGTGGTGGTGAGCAATGGCTGAACAGTTACAGTGTTTTGATCAGGTCCACATCGATGTGGCCAGAAACTCCACCGACGACTTCAATCCGTTCCACGATCCGCGGCGTTGGCAGAACATCCAGGAGAACCCGTTCGGGTCACCGATCGCGCTGGGTTTTCAGATGGAGTTCCTGGCCGCCGACCGCGTGGCAAGGCATCGGCGGGCAAAGGGCGAGGACGCGCTGATCGCCCAGCATGCACTGCATTTCAGCAATTATGAATTTCACTTCGCAGATGCCCTGCGTGTCGGCGAAGATTTTTCGGTGACCGTCAAGAACACAATCGACAAGTCGGCGCAGGGCGGCGGCCTGTCCAACCGCATCGTGTTGCGTAAAGCGGCGGGCGACCTGGTACTTATGGGGACGCAGAGCGAGACTGCCGAGCCGCGTTTCCTGCCCGATGCGGTGATCGAGGGACTGCCTTCACTGGAACACCTGCCCGACCGGATCATGGCCCCGGGCACCCCCTACTTCAGGAAGCGCAAATTCCTCAACACCAGCAACGGCAAAAACTTCGCCGTCGGTGCACTCTGTGACCAGCACGACTATTTCGACGAGCTCAGCGAACGCGTGGACTTTCCACCGCTGTTCACGGCCTCGATGGTGTCTTGTGCCCTGCTCGAAAAGGGCTGGGCGCATGGCCATGATTTCGAGGCCGACGCCCTCGTCTATACCAGCCACCAGATCTCGGTCGACAACCGTCTGCAACGCAAACTGCGCAGCAACGACATGCTGAATATCCTGGTCGAGGGCCCGCTGGCCCCGCCACCACCGAAAGGCCTGGGTTGCGCCTCGGTACAGCAACAGCTGTATCGCTGCCTGGGCGTATTGCACGGTCGCCAGATACTGTTTCGCGCCAACGTACAACTGGCACCACTGCGCAGCTTCCTCGGCAAGCACTGATCCGGCGGCGCGCTGCCGCAGCGTAGCCGGGCTGTCTCGAGGCCCTGCTTCAGGCTCAGATCGACAGTGGCCACGTGTTGATCCCGTCCAATGAAAAACCCCCGCCGAGGCGGGGGCTTCTTGTGCGATACAGGATGTCGTCGATCAGTTGTTCTGGATCACGATATTCGGGAACTTGGACGCATAGCTCTTGGCCTGACGGGCCAGCTTGGCGGCTGCCTTACGTGCGATCTCGCGGTACACCATCGCCGGGCGTGACTCCGGTTCGGCGACCACCGTCGGCTTGCCCGAGTCGGTCTCCTCGCGGATGCGGGTCTCCAGTGGCAGGGCGCCGAGGAAACGTACGCCATACTGCTCGGCCATCCGGCTGCCGCCGCCCTCGCCGAAGATGTGCTCTTCGTGGCCGCACTTCGAACAGATGTGGGTCGACATGTTCTCGACGATGCCGAGAATCGGCACCTCGACCTTCTCGAACATCTTGAAACCCTTGCGCGCGTCCAGCAGGGCGATGTCCTGCGGCGTGGTGACGATGATCGCGCCCGACACCGGCACCTTCTGCGCCAGCGTCAACTGGGTGTCACCGGTGCCCGGCGGCAGGTCGATCACCAGGTAGTCCAGGTCGGTCCAGTTGGTGTCGTTCAGCAACTGCTCCAGGGCCTGGGTGACCATCGGGCCACGCCAGATCATCGGCGTTTCCTCGTCGATCAGGAAACCGATCGACATCGCCTGCAGGTGATAGCTCATCATCGGCTCGAGGGTGTTGCCGTCCTTCGATTCGGGCTTGCCCGAGATGCCGAGCATGCGCGGCTGCGACGGACCGTAGATATCCGCGTCCAGGATCCCGACGCGCGCGCCTTCGACCGACAGCGCCAGTGCCAGGTTGACCGCGGTGGTCGACTTGCCGACACCACCCTTTCCGGAGGCGACGGCGATGATGTTCTTGACGTTGTCGATTGGCTTGAGCGACTTCTGCACCGAGTGCGCGACCACCTTACTCGATACCTTGACCTCGCAGCTGCTGACGCCATCGACGGCCTCGACCGCGGACTTGACCGCCGCCGCGATGATGTCGAACACACCCTTGGCCGGAAAACCGAGCACGATATCGACGCTGACCTTGCCACCGTCGATGGCCACGTCCTTAACCGACTTGACGCTGACCAGGTCGGTCTCGAGGTGGGGTTCGATGTAGCCTTTGATGGCTGCTTCGACGGATTCGCGGGTTACTTCGGCCATTTCCTGAACTCCTGGTGCCGTGCGCCGGCGGGCTTGCCGATCGCGCGATACATGATGTGAAACGAATAGCGGCGGGATTCTACACCAGCCCCGGCCCATTCCCAACCAAAACGGTCGGACTTTACCCGGGCGCCATTTCTGGCGCCGCCATGCCAAAGATGCAGTCTTTGGACGCCGTGATAAACCGGGAGAGTCTGGGGAAACCGTCCCGGCAACCCACCGGGACGCCGCCGTTGTGGGATAATGCGCGCCCATTCCCCCGGCCGAACCAGCGATTTCGATGAGCACCGACCCGCGCAAGATCCTGATCACCAGTGCCCTGCCGTACGCCAACGGCTCGATCCACCTGGGCCACCTGGTGGAGTACATCCAGACGGATATCTGGAGTCGCTTCCAGAAGATGCGGGGGCACGAGTGCTATTACGTCTGTGCGGACGACGCCCACGGCACACCAATCATGCTGCGCGCGCGCGCCGAGGGCATCGAGCCGGAGCAACTGATCGCGCGCGTCTGGCAGGAGCACACCGAGGACTTCGCCGGTTTCGCGATCGGCTTCGACAATTACCACTCGACGCATTCGGAAGAAAACCGCGTCTGCGCGACCACTATCTACGAACGCAACCGCGACGCCGGCCACATCGCACGGCGCACCATCTCACAGGCGTACGACCCCGAGGCGGGGATGTTTCTGCCGGACCGCTTCATCAAGGGCACCTGTCCCAAGTGCGGTGCCGAAGACCAGTACGGGGACAACTGCGAGGTATGCGGCGCGACCTATGCACCGACCGAATTGAAGAACCCGGTCTCGGCCGTGTCTGGCGCGACGCCAATCGAAAAGGATTCCGAACACCTGTTCTTCAAACTGGGCAATTTCGAAAAGATCCTCAAGGACTGGCACAAGGCCGGCCACGTGCAGGCAGAGGTGGCAAACAAACTCAACGAGTGGTTCGAGTCGGGACTGAACGACTGGGACATCTCACGCGATGCGCCCTACTTTGGATTCGAGATTCCGGATGCACCCGGCAAGTACTTCTATGTATGGCTGGATGCACCGATAGGCTACATGGCCAGCTTCCGCAACTTCTGCGACAGGACCGGGATTGATTTCGACACCTTCTGGAAGGCAGATTCGAGCGCCGAGCTGTACCATTTCATCGGCAAGGACATCATCTACTTCCACGCGCTGTTTTGGCCGGCGATGCTGCATGGCGCCGGTTTCCGCAAGCCCAGCGGGGTTTACGCACACGGCTTCCTGACCGTCGACGGCGCCAAGATGTCGAAGTCGCGCGGCACCTTCATCAAGGCGCACACCTACCTCAAGCACCTGGACCCGGAATACCTGCGCTACTACTTCGCGGCCAAGCTGAGTTCGCGGGTGGACGACCTCGACCTCAATCTCGAGGACTTCACCAACCGGGTCAACGCCGACCTGGTAGGCAAAGTGGTCAACATCGCCAGCCGTTGCGCCGGCTTCATCAGCAAGCGCTTCGACGGCAAGTTGTCGGGCAGCCTGGATCAGCCGGAGCTGTTCGCCACCTTCACCAGGGCCGGCGACGAGATTGCCGAGCTGTACGAGAAGCGCGAATTCGGCCGCGCGGTGCGCGAGATCATGGCGCTGGCCGATCTGGCCAACCAGTACATCGACGAGAAGGCGCCCTGGGTGGTGGCCAAGCAGGAGGGTCGCGACGCCGAGCTGCACGCGATCTGCTCGATGGGGATCAACCTGTTCCGCGTACTGATCGGCTACCTCAAGCCGGTGCTGCCGGTGATGGCGGCCAAGACAGAGGATTTCCTGCACATCGCACCGATGACCTGGGACGCGCAGCGCGAACCGCTGCTCGATCACGCGATCGACAAGTTCAAGCCGCTGATGACGCGGGTCGAGAAGGACAGGATCAACGCAATGATCCAGGACTCGAAAGAAGACCTGGCGAGCGAGCCGAAGTCACCGGCGAAGACCGCCGCGGCGGACTCGCCCCTGCTCAAGGACCCGATCGCGCCGACCGTCGATTTCGCTGATTTTGCCAAGGTCGACCTGCGCGTGGTGCGCATCGCCAGGGCCGAACACGTCGAGGGTGCCGACAAACTGCTGCGCCTGACGCTGGACCTCGGTGGCGAGACACGCAACGTATTTGCCGGCATCAAGTCCGCCTATGCGCCGGCAGACCTCGAAGGCAAGCTGACCGTAATGGTCGCCAACCTGGCACCGCGCACGATGAAGTTCGGGGTGTCCGAGGGCATGGTGCTGGCGGCCGGCCCCGGCGGCAAAGAGCTGTTCGTGCTCAGTCCCGACGACGGCGCGCAGCCGGGGATGAAGATCAAGTAATAACGCCGTCAGGACCTTTCCCGCAGGTCCTTCGCCACAGGGACAGGAACGCCGGAAAACCCCGGCGACCACCCGGTGATTTCACGCTAGACCTGCACCGCGATCAACAGCAGCGACGCCGCCAGCAGCGTCGCCCAGGTCAGGCGCTGTGCCGCATGCTCACGTTCGTGAAACACCAGCACCGACAGCAGCGCCGCCACGACGATGCCAAGGTTGCTCAGCGCCACTGCGTAGGCGGCCGGTATCACACGCATAGCGCCGATCACCAGGCCGTAGCCGGTGCCGATGAACAATGCGCCGATCAGCAATGGCACCATCCCCGGATGCCCGTCCGGCCACCACTGGCCGCGCGCGCGGCGCAGCCACAGCGTGTACAAGACCCAGGCCCCGGTATAGGTGGCTGACACATAGCCGAGTTGCGCCGGGTAACCGGGCAACTGGGCCACCGCCACCTTGTCCGCCAGCGAATAGACCGTGGTGCCACAGGCCGCCAGTGCCGCCGGCAGCAGTGCCCCACGCGTCTCACCATGTCGACCACTGGCACCGAGCATCACGATCGCGAATGTACTCGCGATGATCCCGGTCCAACCGAGCACAGACAGCCGGTCGCCGACAAACACCACACCCACCAACGCGATCAACAGTGGCGCGCTGCGCGCCAGCGGATAGACCAGAGCGACCGGCGCACGGCGATATGCGGTGCGCAACGCGGCGAAGTACACGAACAACGCCACGGACGACACCGTGACACAGCCGACCAGCGTCACGGTATCAGTGGCCTCGCGCGCCATGGCCGGCAACGTCCAGGGGGCGAACAGCAGCAGGTGCCCGCCGACCGCCCACCACAGAAACTCCGCGTCGGGCCGCGTATGCCGCGCGAACAGGTTCCATGTCACGTGCATCGCGACAGCGATAAGAATGGCAACGAGAGGCGACATACTGGCGCTATGCCGGCATGACGGACCGGCCAACACCGGCCGCACCACCCGCATGCGACGCCGGATGAATGCTAGTCACTTCGCACCTGGCGCTGCCCCTCAGGTATGGCCGCACGGCCTGCGGCGTCCTGCATCCAGTCATTGAAAGCTGCCGGCAGCGGCGTGGCCTGTCCATTTTCGTGCCAGCCCTGCTGACGCGCCGTTGCGGTGATCGTCTGCAGCCGATCCAGGTCGAGCGGATGACTGCTGAAAAAGGCGGGCATCTCACCGCCGCCCGATCTCTCGCGTTCGGCACGCAGGATATTGAACAGCTCCGCCGCGCCACCGATGTGGCCGTACCGCTGGTGCACTGCACGCAGTGCCGCGGCGTCGGCCGCGCGTTCCATGCCACGGCTGTAGTGCAACTGGGTGTAGATTCCGGCACTGCCCAGCACCGCCAGGTCGGGGCTGCCGAGTAACAGACCAGTCACCAACCGAATCGCCGCGCCCCGCCCGATACCGACGATGGGGTCGCGATGCAGCACATGGGCGATCTCGTGTGCCAGCAGCATCGACAGTGCGTTCTCGTGCGGCAGCGCCTCGACCAGGCCACGAAACAGCAGGATATTGCCACCAAGGGTCGCGAACGCATTGAAGGTGTCGTTGCCGCTGAAATGCACCCTGACCTGCATGCCTTCGGGCAGATCCATATCCTGCCCAAGACGAGCTGCCAGACGGTCGAGGTAGGCCTGCAGTTCGGGGCCGGCATCACTGCTGAGCAGTTCCTTCGGCACCAGCGCCATTTCTTTTTCGAACGGCAGCAGGCCTGCCAGGCTGCCGGCGACCTGCCCCATCAGCCAGCCCAGGGCCACGATCAGCAGCACGGCGCCTCCGGCCAGGGTCGCGAACTCCTTCAGGGGATGGCGGTCGCTGGTGTTGATACCCTCGGGAATCTGCGGATTACGGTACTTCACCGGCTTGGCGTCGGGATCAGCGCGGTGCCGTAGGCCAGCACCTCGACACTGCCGATGGTCTTGCCGGCACCCTTCGAGATCGAGGCAGTCTCGTATTTCACGTTGAACACCATCACCGCACCCAGGGTCCTGGCCTGCTGTTTCATGCGCAACAGCGATTCGCGGCGGGCGCGGTCGAGCAACGACTCGTACGAGGTGACGCGACCACCGAAAAGATTGCGCAGCGCGGCCAGGAAGCGCTTGAAGTAATCGACCGAGACAACCGTGCTGCCGGTCACCAGGGCATGCTGATAATGCGGTTCTGCCGGCGGATAGCGCGAAGCGATGGCGGGCAGTGCATTGAGTCGCGCCTCGCGCTCGACGATCGAGCGGTAGTGACGGCGTTCGGCGTACTGCCCAAAGCCGTAGCCGAGGGCCAGCAGGACAAGCAGCAGGAGCAGGTCGTACATGGCCTACTCCAGCACAACCGCCGTGCCGTAGACGTAGATCTCCGCCGCACCCTGGGCCACGCTGGAAGTGGAAAAACGCACGTTCAATATTGCATTGGCACCGACCGCCTCGGCCTGCTGCTGCATCCGCAGCATGGCCTCCTCACGCGACTCCTGCAGCAGCTCGGTATAGCCCTTGAGCTCGCCGCCAAAGATGTTCTTCAGGCCGGCCATGATGTCGCGGCCGACGTGCTTGGCACGCACCGAACTCCCCTGTACCAGGCCCAGGTGCTCGACCACTCGACGCCCCGGGAGCAACTCCATATTGCTGATCAACATGACTTAAGTGTCCTCGATATCCAAGTAGCGACAGATCGGCCGATATTAGCAGTACGGCCATTCCGATATCGGCCGGCCAGGCAGTCGTGTGCGGCAGCGGGTCTGGCGCCCGGTAGCGCGGCAGCTGCATGCTGAACAACCCGCCGACGTCGACCCAGACGGCATGCTGGCGAAAACCGGCGCGCACCGTCAGCGCGGCGAACCCGTCGAACGTGTCCTTTCAGGCGTTCCCGGTGTGGATGCCACCGGCGGTCCTCCTTGCCGCCTGGCCGAACGCGGCGGACACCGGTCCTGAAAACGGCCGGGTAATCCATGGTTTCCCGAAACGGCCCGGCCATGACGGCCGGGTCTGGACGCAATAAGACGCTCTGAGCAGGGTTTTCGGTGCATCACCGGCCCGACATCGGGGCGCGACATTGATAGACTAGCGCATTCGAAAAAGTCGACCCGCGGTTTGCGCAAACGCAAAGCGCATCAGGCCGGCGATAGGTTAAACAGGCACTCGATCGCGACGCGGCGCCGATTCGGTGGACACACGGGCTCAATGACGGAATACGCACTCATCCTGGTCAGCACGGTTCTGGTCAACAACTTCGTCCTGGTGAAGTTCCTTGGCCTGTGCCCGTTCATGGGGGTGTCGCGCAAGCTCGAAACCGCGATGGGCATGGGCCTGGCGACCACCTTCGTGCTGACCCTGTCGTCGATCTGCAGTTACCTCGTCAACGAGTACATCCTGATGCCGCTGGGCGTCGAGTACCTTCGCACCATCGCATTCATACTGGTGATCGCCGTGGTCGTGCAGTTCACCGAGATGGTGATGCACAAGACCAGTCCACTGCTCTACCAGGTACTCGGGATCTTCCTGCCGTTGATCACCACCAACTGCGCGGTGCTCGGTGTCGCACTGCTCAACATCCAGGAACAGCACGGCTTCGTCGAATCCGGCCTGTACGGCTTCGGCGCGGCGGTCGGTTTCTCGCTGGTGCTGGTGCTGTTCGCCGCGGTGCGCGAGCGCGTCGCGGTGGCCGATGTACCAGAACCCTTCCAGGGCAACGCAATCGCACTGGTGACTGCCGGTCTGATGTCGATGGCCTTCATGGGCTTCGCCGGGCTGGTCAGCGGGTGAGCCGGACCGCGTGATCACCGCCATCCTCACCATCGCCGGACTGGCAACCCTGTTTGGTCTGATCCTCGGCTACTCGGCAATCCGCTTTCGCGTCGAGGGCGACCCGATCGCCGACCAGATCGATGCATTGCTGCCGCAGACCCAATGCGGCCAATGCGGCTTTGCCGGCTGCCGCCCATACGCCGAGGCCATGGCGACCGGCGAAGCCGAGATCAACCGTTGCCCGCCGGGAGGCGAGGCGACCATGATCGCGCTGGCCGAGCTGCTCGGGCGCGACCCTGTCGCGCTGGAAGACGAGGCGGCGGCAGAGAAGCCCAAGTCGGTGGCCTACATCGTCGAAGACGAGTGCATCGGCTGCACCCTGTGTATCCAGGCCTGCCCGGTCGATGCCATCATGGGCGCGGCCAAGCAGATGCACACGGTGATCACCGACGAGTGCACAGGTTGCGAGCTGTGCCTTCCGCCCTGCCCGGTCGAATGCATCCACATGCAGCCGCTCGGCGCCACGCCGCAGACCTGGAAATGGCCGTATCCGGCAGATACCGTCACGGAGGCCGGACATGGCTGACGCGCGCAAGGACTGGTCGTTCCACGGTGGCGTGCACCTCGATGACCACAAGGCGGAATCAACCGGACAGCCCGTGCGCAGACTGCCGATACCGGATCGGCTGACGCTGCCACTGCACCAGCATATCGGCCTGAGCGCCGAACCCGTGGTGCGCGTGGGCGACCTGGTGAAAAAAGGCCAGTTGGTGGCGCAGGCCAGCGACTATGTCAGCGCATCGATCCATGCCCCGACCTCCGGACGCGTGGTCGGGATAGGCCCGCAGGCAGTCCCGCACCCGTCAGGCCTGTACGACGCCTGTATCGTGATCGAGTCCGACGGCAAGGATGCCTGGACCGACCTGCCGGAACCCATGACCGACTACGCCACCTTGCCCACTGCCGACCTGCGCGAACGCATCCGCTGGGCCGGCATCGTCGGGCTCGGCGGCGCCGCCTTCCCGACGGCGGTCAAGGTCAACACCAGCGGCCAGCGCCCGATCGACACCCTGGTCATCAATGCCGCTGAGTGCGAGCCCTACATCACCTGCGACGACATGCTGATGCGTGAGCAGGCGGCCGACGTGGTCGAGGGCATCGGCATCCTGCGCCATCTGGTCGGTGCCAGGCAGTGCCTGATCGGTATCGAGGACAACAAGCCGGAGGCCGCCGAAGCGTTGCGCCAGGCGCTGTCCACCAAGGCCGATACGGGGACCGAAGTCGTCGTCATCCCAACGCTTTACCCGAGTGGTGGCGAGAAGCAGCTGATCCGGCTGCTGACCGGCCGCGAGGTACCTTCGCATGGGCTGCCCGCGGCGGTCGGCGTGTTGTGCCAGAACGTCGCCACCGCGGTCGCTGTGGCCGATGCGGTGCTGCGCGGCCGGCCGCTGATCGAGCGCGTGATCACGGTCACCGGCCGCGGTGTCCGCCAGCCCGGCAACTTCCGCGTGGCGATCGGCAGCGCCGCGGATTTCGTGATCGCGCAATCCGGCGGATACAGCGACGCGGTGCGGCAGCTGATACTCGGCGGCCCGATGATGGGCTTTGCGATGCAGCACGACCAGGTCCCGGTGACCAAGGCAACGAACTGCCTGCTCGCGGCCGCACAAGACGAGGTGCCCGCACACCCCGCGGAACGGCCGTGCATCCGCTGTGGAGAATGCGTCAAGGTGTGCCCGGCCCAGCTGCTGCCGCAGCAGATCTTCTGGCACGCCCGCGCCCACGACTTCGACAAGGCGCAGGACTACCACCTGTTTGACTGCATCGAATGCGGTTGTTGCGCCTATGTCTGCCCGGCGCACATCCCGCTGGTGCACTACTACCGTTTCGCCAAGACCGAGATCTGGGCGCAGGAACGCGAGCGCGAGAAATCGGACCTGGCACGCCGCCGCCATGAGGCGAGGGTCGCACGCATCGAGCGTCTCGAACAGGAACGCAAGGCCCGCCTGCGCCAGAAGAAAGAGGCCCTGGAGCAGAAAAGCGGCGAGTCTGCTGCCGATCCCAAAAAGGCCGCCATCGAGGCCGCGATGCGACGCGTGGCTGCGAAGAAGGCGGCGCAACCCCCCGAACCCGAGACCCCAGGCGGCGAATAGTCATGCAGTTTGCAACCGGTAGTTCCCCGCACCTGGCGGGCCCACAGAGCGTGACCCGGGTCATGGCACTGGTGCTGCTCGCGCTCGTTCCCGGGACCCTGGCAATGCTGTGGTACTTCGGCTGGGGCCTGTTGATCAACCTGGCGATCGCCGTCATCACCGCGGTGGTCGCCGAGGCGGCGATACTGCTTCTGCGCGGGCGGCCGGTCGCCGCCACGCTGATCGACCTGAGCGCCGTGGTCACCGCCTGGCTGCTGGCGCTGGCGCTGCCGCCACTTCTGCCATGGTGGCAGACCGTGCTCGGCACCACCTTCGCCATCGTGATCGCCAAGCAGCTGTTCGGCGGCATCGGCTTCAACCCGTTCAACCCGGCAATGGCCGGCTACGTGCTGCTGCTGGTCTCCTTCCCGGTGACCATGACACGCTGGCTGCCGCCCGAAGTGCTCAGCGGCAACCTGCCGTCGCTGGCCGACTCGCTGCACATGATCTTCAGCGGCACGCCACCGGCCGGGCAGACCTGGGACGTGATCTCGGGCGCCACCCCACTCGACCAGATGCGTACCGAACTGTCACAGAACCGCATGATCAGTGAGATCCACAAGAGCCCCTTGTGGGGCGATTTCGGTGGGCGTGGCTGGGAATGGGTCGGCAACTGGTTCCTGCTCGGCGGCCTGTTCATGATCTGGCGCCGCGTGATCAGCTGGCGCATCCCCGCAAGCATGCTCGGCGCGCTGTTGCTGGTCGCGGGCCTGTTCTGGGCGATCGACCCCGAGACGCACCCGTTTCCCGCCTTCCACCTGTTCAGTGGCGGCGCCATCCTCGGCGCGTTTTTCATCGCCACCGATCCGGTGTCCGCCAGCACCACGCCGCGCGGCCAGCTGATCTATGGCGCGCTGATCGGCGTGCTGGTGTTCATCATCCGCACCTGGGGCGGCTACCCTGATGCAGTCGCGTTTTCGGTGCTCCTGCTCAACATGGCGGCGCCGACCATCGATTACTACACCCAGCCGCGCATCTTCGGCCAGCGGAAGAGCAATGATGCGTAGCCTTCCGATCCTGATGTCCGGCCTGTTGCTCGGCCTGTTCGGGGTGATCGGCGCCGGCCTTGTCGGCCTCAGCTACGAGGGCACTGCCGAGCGCATCGCGCGCAACGAGCGCGAGGCCCTGCTGCAACAGCTGCAGGTGATGGTGCCCGCACAGCAGATCGACAACGACATGCTCAACGACGTGATCGACGTGTCGGCACCCGCCGAGCTGGGTGCACCGGAGACGCGCGTCTATCGCGCCCGGCACGGCGGCGTCCCGGTGGCAACGGTCTTCAGCCCGGTCGTCGCCCAGGGCTACAACGGGTCGATTCGGCTGATCGTTGCGATACGTTACGATGGCAGCCTCGCCGGGGTGCGCGTGCTGACCCATCACGAGACGCCGGGGCTGGGTGACAAGATCGAGATTGAACGCACCGACTGGATCCGCGGCTTCGACGGGAAATCGCTCTCGGACCCGTCACCGTCGGGGTGGAAGGTGAAGCGCGACGGCGGCGTATTTGACCAGTTCACCGGCGCGACCATAACCCCACGCGCAATCGTCCGTGGCGTCAAGGCGAGCCTGGACTATTTCGCCGCGAACAAGACCCGGCTGTTCGAGACCGAACCGACCGTGACGGAGAAGAAGGATGGCTGATGGCTACCGCAAGATCGTCCTGGACGGCCTGTGGAACAACAACCAGGCGCTGGTCGCACTGCTCGGGCTGTGCCCGCTGCTGGCCGTGTCCAACACCCTGATCAACGGCCTCGGCCTCGGCCTCGCAACGACGCTGGTGCTGGCGATGTCGAACGTCACAGTATCGCTGATCCGCAACTGGGTGCGCCCGGAGATCCGGTTGCCGGTGTTCGTGCTGATCATCGCGTCGTTCGTGACCACCGTCGAACTGGTGATGAACGCGCACTTCCACGGACTGTACAAGGTGCTGGGGATATTTATCCCGCTGATCGTGACCAACTGCACGATCATCGGCCGCGCAGAGGCCTTCGCCTCACGTAATCCGGTGCCACACGCGCTGGTCGACGGCCTGTCGATCGGCGTCGGCTTCACCCTCGCCCTGGTGGTGCTCGGCGGCAGCCGCGAACTGATCGGCCAGGGCACGCTGTTCGACGGTGCACACCTGATGTTCGGCGACGCCGCGCGTGACTGGCGCTGGTCGATCGGCGACGACTATCCCGGCATCCTGCTGGCTGTCCTGCCACCCGGGGCGTTCATGGGCCTGGGCATGATGATCGCGTTGAAAAACATCATCGACAAACGCCTCAACCGCCGCCAACCGGCACCCGTGACCAACGCACAGGCGGCGACCGCCTGAGCCGTCAATCGAGACCCATCAATCGAGAACCGTCAGCCGGCGTCTGCGGTCTGGTTGCACGCCACCCCGTAACGCTGGATCAACTCTTCGATGATGGCCGGATCGATCGGCTTGATAACGAATTCGTCCATGCCGGCACGCAGGCACTGCGCACGCGTCTCCTCGGCCGCATTCGCCGTGATAGCGATGATCGGCAGGTGCCTGCCCGCCTTTTCCTGTGCCCGGAAGGCACGCGTGAAATCGATACCGTCCAACACCGGCATGCGCAGGTCGATGAACGCCAGGTCGAATTCCTGCGAGCTGGCCGCCTGCAGCGCCGCGGCACCATCCCGTACCAGCGTAACGTCACACCCGGTACGGCGTAGCAGACTGGCGATCAGCCTGGCATTCACAGTGTCGTCCTCGGCAACCAGCAGCCGTCCGGCCGTCACCGCCTCGGACGTGGCGGGCAGCGGCGGCGCTGCTTCCGCAATTTCCACCGCTTTGGTTTCTCCGGGGGCAATGATACCGGCCATCGCGGCCCACAGCTGTGCCGCATTGACCGGCTTGAACGCACGCCGCGCGGCCGCATCCGAGATAATCGGGCTACGTCTGGGGTAGTGCATGTAGACGATCGGCGTACCTTTGCCCAACAGCCTGCGTACCAGATTGCCGATGCGTTCCAGATCGAGACCGCGCGGCGCATCCACGACCAGCACGACCCGGCGACCATCACTGCCCGGTTGGCTCTCAAGTGCGCCGAGCTGATCGATATTGCTGACCACCTGGGCCTGCATACCGGCCGCTTCGCACACCTCGACGATCGCGGCGGCGCTCTCCTCGTTCTGTTCGAACACCAGTGCGTGCGCCCCGCGCAGCACGTTCGGCGGCAGCGGCGGGGCGAGCGCCTCCTCGATCAGCAGCGGCAGCTTGACCCAGAACACGCTGCCGTGACCCTCCTCACTGCGCACACCGATGACTCCCCCCATCAAACGGGTCAGATCGCGCGCGATGGCGGTGCCGAGACCGGTACCCCCATAGCGCCGGGTCGACGAAGGATCCGCCTGCCAGAAGCTGTCGAATACCTTTTCGACGCGATCGGCGGGGATGCCTATGCCGGTATCGCGGATCAGGATCTCCAGATGCGACACCGCGATTTCCTCGTCGGCCGGCTGCACGCGCGCATGAACGCAGATATGCCCCTCCTCGGTGAACTTGGCCGCATTGCCGATCAGGTTGAACAGGATCTGCCGAAAGCGCAGCTCATCACCGAGGACCCGCTCCGGCACATCAGGGGCGACCCGGCAGATCAGCTCCACACCCTTGTCGAGTGCCTGGCTGCTCAATGCCCAGCAGGTCTCGTTCAGCGATTCACGAACGACAAAAGGTGCCGGCTTCAGCTCCAGTTTGCCGGCGTCGATCTTGGAGAGATCAAGGATGTCGCCGATCAGTGCCTGCAGGACATTGGCCGAGGCATTGATCGAATCCAGGTATTCGCGCTGCTCGTTATCCAGCTCGGTACGCTTGAGCAACCCGGCCATGCCGATAACACCGGACAACGGGGTACGCAGCTCATGGGTCATGTTGGCAAGGAAATCGCCGCGTGCCCTGTTCGCAGTCTCGGCCGCCTGCTTGGCCGTCTGCAGTTTGCGCAGCAAGGTGTATTCGTAGGCAGGCAGGACCACCAGGACCAGCGCCACGAACAGCACTTCCAGGGTCTGCGTCTGCCAATGCCCCAACATCGCCGCGACCACGGTGTATGCAACCAGGCTGCAGACCGAGGCCAGCAACAGGTTGGTCCTGCCGTAACGCATCCCCTGCGACAGGAACGAGACGGCATAAAGCAGATAGAAAGGCCCGGTCGCGTTGCCAGTCAGATAGATGATCAGGGTGGTGCCACTGAGGTCGGCCAGGATGCTCATGTAGGTACGGGCCCGCCACAACTGTGGCCGCCGCACGGTGCTGTACAGGATCCCCGCGTACCACACCAGGTGCACCGCAAACAGCGCGAAGTACTGGTTCCAGGTGAATCCGTAGTCGCCGAACAGGTGAGCAGTCCCGAGAACCGCCACCATCAGCGCCCAGATCGACAGGCGGATCAGCGCCGACTGAAACTCCTGCGATTCGCGGATCTCCGCAGGGACGAGGTTGTAGAGCATCAGGTCCACCACGCGCTTTGTGTGCACCGGGCGGTCAAGCCACCCTGGCGCTGTTGCTATCATTGGCGCGGATATTAGCAGTCCGCCGGCCGGCGCCGGTGACACGCATCACACGCCAGTCCACGAGGGCGGATCGTTGACATGAACAAAGCCAGGCGGCAGGAGATCTTCGAACGGTTGCGCAACGCCAATCCGCAGCCGACCACCGAACTGCACTATTCCTCAGCCTTCGAATTGCTGATCGCCGTCATCCTGTCGGCCCAGGCCACGGACAAAGGGGTCAACAAGGCGACAGCACGGTTGTTCCCTGTGGCACACACCGCGCAGTCCATCCACGCGCTGGGCGTCGATGGCTTGAAGTCGTATATCAGGACCATCGGCCTGTACAACAGCAAGGCGGAAAACATCATCAAGACCTGCGCGATCCTGCAACGTGACCACGGCGGCGAGGTCCCTGCCGACCGCGCCGCACTGGAGGCACTGCCCGGGGTCGGGCGCAAGACGGCCAACGTGGTCCTCAACACCGCGTTTGGCCAGCCGACGATGGCCGTCGACACCCATATCTTCCGCGTGGCAAACCGCACCGGCATTGCACCGGGCAAGACCGTGCTCGCGGTGGAAAAGCGCCTGATGCGGGTCGTGCCAAAGGAATTCCTGATCGACGCCCACCACTGGCTGATCCTGCATGGACGCTACACCTGCATCGCCCGCAAGCCGCGCTGCGGCTCCTGCCTGATCGAGGATCTGTGCGAATACCGTGACAAGACAGCTCACGAAACCACGGGCGAGGAGAGATAGGCAGCACAGTCTCCCGGGTTTATCCTCGACAATCCCGCACATTCGACGCTACAGATGGCGGTGCCAGGTATGGCACCATGCCTCATCGACCACGGACCCGCAGCAAGGCCTATGTTCGGACACGACCGCGAGCAACTCCGGCGTTTTTTTCAGACCAGCTGGTCTCGGCGGCTTGCCGGCGAACCACTGCAACCACTGGAGCAACTGGTGGCGCAGGTAATCGAGCAGCATCCTGAATACCATGCCTATCTCACCGACCAGGACCAGTTACAGCGGGACTTCACACCCGAACACGGGCAAACCAACCCGTGGCTGCACATGGGTATGCATATATCGCTGGGTGAGCAACTGGGTGCCGACCGTCCGGCCGGCATCCGTGACCTCTACACCCGGATAACCGCCCGTTTCGGCGACCACCATGCCGCCGAACACGCAATGATGGAGTGTCTCGGCGTGGCCCTGTGGGAGGCGCAACGCGCGCAACGGATGCCCGACGAACAGGCATACCTCGAATGCCTGAAGAAGCTGCTGTGATGAAATATCCGCCGCCCTACCCCGGTCTATGCATCGAACCCTGGAGACGAAGCCGTCACCGGGACAAAAACGACGAATCCTTGCTGCCATGACACAAAACCAATTGCGACCAGCGCATGGCGGCAATAACAGACTGGTGACCCGAAAACGGCCCAGTTCTTTTTTACTCTCGAGGAGAAACTGAAGATGTCGAAGAAAAGTCTCAAGCCTGTCGTTGCCGCTATCGGTGCCGCGTTTGCCGGTTCGATGCTCCTGGCCGGGGCCGCCGGTGCCGCCGGCAATCCCTTCGGCCTGTCCGAGCTGAACGGCGGCTACGCGCAGATCGCCGACAACAAGATGGAAGGCAAGTGTGGCGGTTCCAAGGCCGCGATGCCTGAAGGCAAGTGCGGTGGAACCAAGGCCGCGATGCCCGAAGGCAAGTGCGGCGGCTCCAAGGCCGCGATGCCCGAAGGCAAGTGCGGTGGAACCAAGGCCGCGATGCCCGAAGGCAAGTGCGGCGGCTCCAAGGCCGCGATGCCCGAAGGCAAGTGCGGTGCCGGCAAGTGCGGTGGAACCAAGGCCGCGATGCCTGAAGGCAAGTGCGGTGGTTCCAAGGCCGCGATGCCCGAAGGCAAGTGCGGTGCCGGCAAGTGCGGTGCAGCCAAGTAAGCCTCTGATCGCTTGATGAAGGACCGGCGGGCCACTTGGCCCGCCGGCCCTTTCAAGGGACCAGACCCGCCATCGACCAGACGGAGTCAGCCGATGAAAGCAGCGACGCGGACGCACCCTCGCCATAACTACCCGGTACAGGGTGTGGGGCTTGGGTTGCGCAACGCCCTGATCGACCAGCTGCAGGCCGATCCCCCCAGCCAGGTGGACTTCTTCGAGGTCGCACCGGAAAACTGGATCAGGGTCGGCGGTGCGCGTGCCAAGGCAATGCGCCGGCTGACCGAACGCTACCCATTGGTGTGTCACGGCCTGTCACTGTCGATCGGCGGACCGGCCCCGCTCGATGATGAATTCCTGCTCGAACTCAAGGCGTTTCTCGACACCCATCAGGCACGCGTCTACACCGAACACCTGTCCTATTGCGGCGACAGCGGACAGCTATACGACCTGATGCCGATCCCGTTCACCGCCGAGGCGGTGCACTATGTCGCCGCGCGCATCCGCCACGTCCAGGACGTACTCGAACGCCGCATCGGCATGGAAAACGTCTCGACCTATGCCGCCCCCGCGGGCGAGATGAGCGAACTCGAATTCCTCGATGCCGTGGTCAACGAGGCCGACTGCGGCTTCCACCTCGACATCAACAACATCTTCGTGAACAGCATCAATCACGGCTTCGATGCGCACGACTACCTGGCGCGCATCCCGGCCGACCGCATCCTGTATGCGCATATCGCCGGTCACTATCGCGAGGAGGACGACCTGCGTGTCGACACCCACGGTGAAGACGTGCTGCCCGAGGTCTGGGACCTGCTGGACGCGGCCTATGCGCAATACGGCGTGTTCCCGACGCTGCTCGAGCGTGACTTCAACATCCCGCCGTTGAGCGAATTGCTCGTCGAGGTCGACCGGATTGCGCAATATCAGGCGCGGTGGCAGGAGGACAGTGGTGCAAACGTCGCCTGAACCATCACAGCCGCATTTTCAGCGGCAACAGCTCGCGTTCACCGCGCACATCCGCGATCCGCAGTCCAACCCGCTGCCCGAGGGTATTCCGGCGCGCCGCATGGAGATCTATACCGAGATCTTCTTCAACGGTATCAACGACCTGATATCAGCCAATTTCCCGTTGTTGCACGAAATCACCGCCGAAACGCACTGGCAGGCAATGGTGCGCGATTTCATGGTCCGGCACCGCAGTGAGACACCGCTGTTCACCGAGGTCGGCCTGGAGTTCATCGACTTTCTGCAAAATGAGCGCACGGCACAGCCGCACGACTGGCCTTTTATGCTGGAGCTGGCGCACTACGAGTACGTCGAACTCGCGGTGGCCATCAGCGACGCCGAAGCCGACGGGTTCGACCCCAACGGCAACCTGGTCGACGACTGTCCGGTTGTGGCTCCGACGGCCTGGAATCTCACCTACCGATGGCCGGTGCACCGCATCGGCCCGGCGTTTCTACCCACCCAGGCACCCACAGAGCCGACCCACCTGGTGGTCTACCGCGACCGCCAGGATGAGGTGCATTTCCTCGAGATCAACGCCGTCACACAGCGGCTGCTGGACCTGCTGAAAGAAAACCCGCAGCTCACGGGTCTGGATGTACTCAATACCATCGCTGCAGAACTCGCCCACCAGGACCCGGCACAGCTTGTCGGGGCCGGACGCGAGCTGCTCGATGAGCTGCACCGGCGCAATGTCATCCTCGGCACACGGGTCTGAACCACCCGGCGCCGGATGCGGCGCCCACGACACCAGGAACCGCCAGGGGACACACAATGATTGGACTGCTCAACCGTCTGCAAGACCTGCTCGACAGCCTGCGTGGGCTCGATTTCCTCGCACCGCTGGCGATGCGCCTGTACCTGGTACCGGTATTCTGGATGGCCGGCACGAAAAAGCTCGCCGACATCGACAGTACGATCGCCTGGTTCGGCAACCCCGACTGGGGTCTGGGCCTTCCGATGCCTGAACTGATGGCCTGGGCCGCGGCACTGACCGAGGCGGGCGGCGCGATCCTGCTGCTGATCGGTCTGGCAACGCGCTGGATCTCGATACCACTGCTGGTCACCATGGTGGTCGCTGCAGTGACCGTGCACTGGGACAAGGGCTGGGCGGCCATTGCCGAGACGCCCGAATCCGCAGAGCGCCTGACCGCGGCAAACTCCCTGCTGCAGCAACACGGCAACTACGACTGGCTGACTGCGAACGGCGAATTCGTGATCCTCAACAACGGCATCGAGTTCGCCGCGACCTACTTCATCATGCTGCTGGCGCTGTTCTTCATCGGTGGTGGCAGGTACCTGAGCGTCGACTATTGGATCGCCCGGCGTTTTCGTGACTGAACACGCGGCTCGGCCGGACCGCCCCGGCCGAGGGCGCTCACGGGAGTCCGCCGCTGTTTAGCAACGCCCCTTCTTGGCCTGCCCCGGCGGACAGAAATGATCGCTTCGCTGGGAGTCCCGATAGTCATGATGCGTTTCGCTTTCGCGATGTCGCGATTCCACTTCGCGGCTGCTGTTTTTGGTCGTCACCGCAGCGCCCACTCCGCCGCCGATGGCACCACCGACAATGGCGCCTTCACGCCCGCCAAGCTCGTTTCCGATCGCCGCGCCCGCGGCACCGCCGAGGCCACCACCGATCGCCGCATCCAGTGTGGAGCTGTCGGCCAGCGTGAACGACGAGGCCAGCATCAGCCCCGCAAAAACAGAAAGGGTCTTCATCGTCATCGCCCTCGAGCGTGGATTTGTGTCAATGCAGCTCAGTATCGGCGCGCGGGCGCAGGGCTGGAGTGATGGCGGTCACAGTGTCGCGGACTGCCACGCCGCGCACGACACCGGCAACCGGCATTCCCGAACCCGTATGGCGGGCAAAACAAACCCCGCCGCAGCGGGGTGCACGGTAGCGTTTGGGAACGACCTACGCCACTCTGGCGCACTGTCTGCGGCGCCGGTAGCCGAGCCCGGCCAGCCCGAACATCAGCAACGCGGTGGTCGCCGGTTCCGGTACATGCCACACGCCATCGGTTCCCGCGTCGTTTGGCATCTGCGAGGCGAACGACTGGATGGTCCAGTTGCCGTTGGCGAACGACGTGAAAGTGAACCTGAACAGATCACTGTCGGCGACCACATTCGTGCACGATCAGGCGGCGACCTCGTGAAACGCGATCAGCGTTGGCAATTGGCGTACCTCATTGCGAATGGGTTATACACGCGATGACGGCGTCAGCGCCCGGCACCCTCAACATAGTCCGCCATTTGATCGGCAAAAGGCGTACCCAGCGCCCGCAAACCCTGCACCACCCCTTCGCGATCCTGACCAGAGCGGTTCTGGCTGACCTTCCACTTGGCTTCCAGTCTCGCTATGTCGATCTCGAGGCCAACGATGGCGCCGAGCATCTTTTCCGTGAACCCGGTGGGCGCATCGCCAACTGACCAGGGATGAGGAAACGCCGATTCCTGACGGCGCGTGAGCCGGTCCACATGCGCCTTCAGCCTATCGGGATCCTCAACCACCTGGATAGCGCCATAGACGTGGACGGCGACATAGTTCCATGTCGGCACCACCCTGCCGCCGTCCTGCTTCGAGGGGTACCAGGACGGAGTAATGTAGGCGTTGGCCCCCTGGAATATCACCAGCGCCTGCAGTTCCCCGGACACCTCGCGCCACACCGGATTCGCCCTCGCCACATGCCCGACGAGCCTGCCGTAAGGTCCCGCGTCTGCTACCAGCTCAAATGGAATGTGGTTTGCCGACAATCCGGCCGGCCCGACCGTCACGAGCGAACCCAGCGGATGCGCCACGATCAGCGCCTGGATCGCCGCGATCTCAGATTGCTCGAAGTGCTTGGGGACGTACACGGTTCTTGTGACTCCTCGTTCAATTTCGTGTCTGGCTTCGTGGCCACCGACGAGCAGCCCCATTGGCGCAACAATGGCGACGCCATTCGCAAAAGCCGCGTGGCACAGGGCATCCGCGTGAACACAGCGAACGGGTTGACCGGAAAGTCACGTGTTTTCACGTTGCGGGCAACTGCGCGATTGCTATCGTCGGCAGCGCATTACGGCCACGCCGGCGTTGTTACCGCGTCGACGCAGCGCCTGGCAGACCCAGCGGGTTGTTGGGGTCGATGCCGTCCATGAACGGCTTGCGGCGGTCGCTGTGGGTCAGCTGGTAGACCAGCCCCATCCAGTTGCCGATCACCGCATGCGCAGTGTCACGCCAGGTATTGTCCAGGCCGGCAGTCAACAGTGCATCTGGGAAGTCCGGTATGGCGTCGCCGGCTGCCAATGAACGGTCCAGTCGCATCCGGTACTCACGCAGCACCGCCTCGTCGCGCGCGGTGAAATAGTTTTCGACGAACGGGGGAAACAGCGTCGTATCGCCGTTCGCGTAGCGCATGACCTCGCGCTTGTATTCTTTCAGCAGCGAGATGGTGTCGTATTCCGGATGACCCTGGAAGAATATGAAGCGAAAGCCGTCGCCACTGGTGGCGAGGTGCACCCCGACGTCGCTTTGTGCCAGCACCCGCAGCCCCGCCGCGTCGAACTGCGCGCGTGACACGTCGTTCCAGCGCGAGTGCGGCACGTCGAAGCGGGTATTCACGTCATGCACCAGCGGGTGCGCCCGATCAACGACGCGATGGGGGAAGACGCCCCAGGTCTTGAGCGGCCGCGGCGTCCTGCGCTGGCTGTAACGGAACTCCAGCACCGCGTGCGTGGCGAGGCAGCTGCACAGCGTCGATGTCACGTTGGCATAGGCCCAGTCGATCACCTCGATCAGCGGCTGCCAGAAAGGCTGTTGCGACAGGTCGGGCCCGACCACGTTGGCACCGGTGATGATCAACGCATCGAGGCCCTGTTCCCTCACCTGCTCGAAGCTGTCGTAGAACGCGTCGACATGCCGCTGCGCCGCGGCACCGCGCGGCAACTGCGGCAGCGTGAACGGATGCACATAGAACTGGGCGATCGGATTGCTCTCACCGACCAGGCGAAAGAACTGCCGCTCGGTCGCCGCCAACGCCTTGTCCGGCATCATGTTCAACAGGCCGATGTGCAGCTCGCGGATATCCTGATGCAGCGCACGGTCGGGCGGCAGCACGTTGACCCCCTCCTCGCGCAGGCGCTGGAAGGTCGGCAGATCGTTGTGGGCGACTATCGGCATCTGATTACTGGCTGCGCGCGATCGCGGTTTCCAGCAGGCCGAGGAAATCCTGCTCGTCGCGCACCTGTGCCACCTCCCTCGATGTCACGGTGTAACCCTGTTCGGCAATCGTCTCGTAACGCGGCACCCGCGAATGGAACAGGCGCGGGAACACCCAGCGGGTGAACTCATCCGGATCCATCTCTGCGGCGTAACCAAGCCCGTTCTCACCAAGATACACCTGCATCTGCTCGATCAGGAATTCCGGGCGGTAATACAACGGCTTGGGGTCACTCTGCGCGCGCGCGATCAGCTTGCGCTCCTCCTCCTGGTCGGTCACCTGGATATAGAGCATCAGGGTGTGCTTTACCAGCAGGTCGATCACGCCAGGGTCGTCGAGTTCGCACAGCGAACCACCGACATCGTTGACGAAGTTCTGATAGCCGTAGATCTTCTGCGCCTTGTCGATAAATGCAGGTACGTCGTGCATCGCGGCGATCTCTGCCTCCCGGTATTGCGCCTGGCGACGCTGGAAGTCTTCCAGGGGTACGCCCCCCAGCTCCGGATTACCGAGTTTGCCGACAAATGACAACACCGGCCCCAGGTCGGAGATCTTGATGTTGTTGCGGATGTAGATCCAGTCGTTGCGCAGCAGCTGGCTGAGGAAAGGCACCTGCATGGCCTGTTCCTTGATCAGGTCGAGAATGCTCTCGTCCAGATAGCGCGTGCCGATGCGATAGTCACCCGAATAGTGGTACCAGTCATGCCGGCGCAGCAGCGCGGACAGGTACGTCTTGCCCACGCCGGACATCCCCAGCAGGGTGACGTTCTTGTGCCTCCAGTGACGGAATTCCTCGACGGTAAACTTCACGACTCGCTCCGGCTGCTCGATTCAAGCCGCGCATTATCCGTCATGCACCGCGTCGGTGGAAACCTGCCGTACGCGATCGCCGTAGCTATACGACCCGGCGCAGACGACCATTCGCCGAACCGCCGGGCGCCAGATCGAAGCAGGCGCCAGGCTCGGCCACGCGATAACCCAGCGAGCGCAGACCAGCCGCTGCGGCCGGTGATTCGTAGTGATACAGCACCAGGCGCTCGCGCAGCGCCGGCGGATAGCTGGCGGCCAGGTCGGCCGAACCGGTGTGTGACGGGTTTCCGTGCAGGGCGCAGTCGTGGAATACCACTTCGCCATTGGCGGCGAAGCGTGCCAGCACCTCGGGGATCGGCCGCGTGTCACCGGTATAGGCGAAACGCCCGTGCAGCCCGAGCCCGAATGCCGCGCGGTAACCGTGATGGCTGACCGCGAACACGTCGAACAGCAGGCCGGCGTGCCAGAAGTGCGCACCGACCGGCACCAGCTGGAAACGATCCCAGAAATTCATTCCCCCTTCCGCCAGCTTGTAGGGGTCTTCCGCCAACTGCTGCTGCAGGCGCTCGATGATCGGCGCCGGTACATACAGGCGCACCGGCGGGGATGCCGGGCATTCGCAGGCCATACGGTAGAACAGGTTTTCCAGGCCGCCGCTGTGGTCGAGATGCGTGTGGGTGATGAAGATCGCCGTCGGCAGCTGTCTATATCGCTCCAGGTAGGCAGGCAGCACCGTGGCACCGCAGTCGATCAGCAGCAGCGGCCGCGTCGCATCGTCTTCGAGCACCGCTGCCGCGTTGCCGAGCTCATGCGCCGTCGCATTGCCGACGCCAAGAAAACGCAACTTCAAACCATCCGACATCAAGACCCTCCGCCCGCGATGTGCGGGCCCGATTGCTGACACGCCGTGATCTCCGGCGAATGACGATTGAAATTATTGCATCACGATATACCCTGGCCAGTCCCGTTGCACCCCTATACTGACGCCCCGGCCGCTGTCCACAGAAGCTCCATGGGATCACGCAATCTCGCCATCGTCGTCTACTGCACCATCGTCGGCTTTGCCGTGCTGTACGCGACCCAACCCCTGCTGCCGCTGCTGGCCGAGCAGTGGGGACGCCCGATCGGCGACACTGCCCTGCTGACCACCGCAACCATGATCCCACTGGCGCTGGGCCCGCTGTTGTACGGCTACGTGCTGGAGCACATGTCGACCAAACACATGCTGGGAGTCGGTTTTGCCGTGCTGACGGTGGCGCAGTTTGCGATCAGCCTCGGGCCGGACTATCCGCTGTTCTTCGTGCTGCGCACCATCGAGGGGATGATGCTGCCGGCCATCTTCACGGCGTTGATGACCTACAGCTCGGCTGCCGGCGGCCAGCACAACACGCGCCGCAATATCACGATCTATATCGCTGCCACGATTGCCGGCGGCTACAGCGGGCGCGTGTTCAGCGGCCTGCTGACCGACCTGTTCGACTGGCAGGCGGCTTTCCTGTTCTGGGCCTGCGCCGCACTGCTGGCAACCTGGCTGACCACACGCCTGGCATCCGACCCGCGGTTGCGCCTCGGCCGGCCGCGCCTGGTCGAGATCCGCAACCTGGCGCGCCGCCCGGTCTACGCCGAGGGACTGGCCAGCGCCTTCCTGCTGTTCTTCGTGTTCGCCGCGATGCTGAACTTCCTGCCGTTTCACATGCGTGACAACGATCCGTCCATTTCGCAGAGCGCGATCGCCCTGGTATACACCGGGTATCTGATCGGGGTGGTGATCTCGCTTGCCTCGCTGCGCCTGGTGCGGCTGTGCGGTGGTGAGCGCCGCACCCTGGTCGCCGGCAGCCTGGTGTACCTGCTGGGTACGGCGGCCTTCGCCCTGCCCGGCAACCAGTTCGCCTACCTGTCGATGCTGGTCTTCGCCGCCGGGATGTTCACGCTGCACAGCGTGCTTTCGGCCTTCCTCAACCACCTGGAGACGGAACGCAAGGGCCTGGTCAATGGTCTGTATGTATCGGCGTACTACGCCGGCGGGGCGCTCGGCTCGTATCTTCCGGGCTTCGTTTATCAACAGATCGGTTGGAACGCTTTCGTGCTGCTGCTGTTACTGCTGTTGTGCGCACTGGTCGCGCTCAGCCTGATGCTGCGGCACACACCGGCAAACGCAAAGTGAGAT
Source organism: Chromatiaceae bacterium (assembly GCA_024235415.1). Taxonomy (GTDB): domain Bacteria; phylum Pseudomonadota; class Gammaproteobacteria; order Chromatiales; family Chromatiaceae; genus Thiosocius. Next base: position 55,567 of record JACKML010000010.1, read on the forward strand.
CGGATGTGGCGTAACAGTGCAAATGGCTACGGGCTGATTCAGATCGTCCTGCACTGGTCGATGGCGGGCATTGTCGCCGTAATGCTGCCACTGGGCCTGTGGATGACCGGCCTGGATTATTACGACCCCTGGTACACGCGGGCGCCGGACCTGCATCGCGCGATCGGCGTGTTGTTCGGCCTGATGCTGCTCGCACGCTGGGCGTGGCGGCTGACCCAGGTGCAGCCGACCGTCCACGCCGCCACTTCCCGGGACCAAACCGTAGCCACGCTGGTACACCGGCTGCTTTACTTCATACCGTTGTGCCTGATCATCAGTGGCTACCTGATCTCGACCGCGGACGGTCGTGCGGTCGAGGTGTTCGGCTGGTTCAGCCTACCGGCAACACTACAGGGAATCGACGGTCAGGCCGACATCGCCGGCGACATCCACTTCTTCCTGGCGATGGCATTGCTGGCCGTGATCGTGTTGCACGTGCTGGGCGCATTACGCCACCATTTCGTATACCGCGACGACACCCTGCGTCGAATGTTGCGGCCACAGATCCCACCCAAACCCGTCAAGGAGCAGTGATGAAAGTCCATTCCATATCCCGCCTTGCCGCCGGCATGCTGCTGTTGCTAAGCGGCGCCGCCCTCGCCTCCGACTACGTGATCGATACCAAGGGCGCCCACGCATTCGTCCAGTTTCATATCAAGCATCTCGGTTACAGCTGGCTGACCGGACGATTCAACACCTTCGGCGGTAAATTCAGTTACGACGAGGCGAACCCGGATGCCGCCAGGGTCGAGGTCACGATCGACACTGCCAGTGTCGACTCCAACCATGGCGAGCGCGACAAGCATCTGCGCGATGACGACCTGCTCGATGTGAAGCAGTTCCCACAGGCGCATTTCGTCAGCACGTCCTACCGCGATCGTGGTGATGGCAAAGGTGAGTTGCTTGGCAACCTGACGCTGCACGGCGTCACCCGACCGATCACCATCGAGGTGAGTCACATCGGTGCCGGCTTCGACCCCTGGGGCGGCTACCGGCGCGGGTTCGAAGGCCGTACCACGTTGACCCTGGCCGACTTCGGCATCCTGCGCAATCTCGGGCCGGCGTCGAAAGAGGTCCACCTGTGGCTGGGCATCGAGGGCATCCGCGAAGAGTGACCCACCGGCAGGAAAAGATTCCCCCTCTCCCCCAGGGAGAGCGTCGCGGCGAGGGATATCCCTCGTCCTAGCCTTCTCCCGAGGGGAGAAGGAAAAAGATGCAAAGATCACCCGAAGGTGAGGGAGTCCTCGCCTGCCTGCGACGCTAAAGGCGTACGCACGATTGCCGACTATGCTTTTGACTATCGAGGCATGACGGCGGCGGCATGGTACTGGCGAAAAAGTGGCTGCGGACAGGGATCATTCCGATCATCGTGGCACTGGCGATGGTCGTCCTCGGGGGCTGCGCGACCGCACCCTCAGATACCACAAGACCCACACACGACAGCCGGTCACATGCAGTGTCAAACACACGCCACGCGGTCGTAGACGCGGCCCGGCAGGCGATCGGCACGCCCTACCGCTACGGCGGCGATTCACCACGTGGCTTCGACTGCAGTGGGCTGGTGCAATACGCCCACCGCCAGGTCGGTGTCCGCATACCGCGCACCACTGACTCGCAATGGCGCAGCGCGCGCTCGCCGCATCGCCGCTACCTGCTTCCCGGCGACGTCCTGTTCTTCAGCCTCGGTGCAGACAAGGACCGGCATGTCGGCATCTACGAAGGCGGAGGCGTGTTCATCCACGCCCCTTCATCGGGCAAACGGGTCAGTCGCGCATCACTCGACAACCCGTACTGGCAAGACCACCTGGTGGCAGCCAAGACCTTTCTCTAGCCAAGAAACCCGGCGAAGTGCCGTTCAATGTCGACGTGACGCGCACTGTAGGTGGTGCCGACCTTTTGTATCTCGGCAATGTGATCGGTGCTGTCCATCAGGCGTACGTGTGCCGAATCGACATCGGGAAGGCCAAGCTGGCTGATCCCCTCGGGCGTGACGTCAGGGTCATAGCGCACATAGGAAAACAGCCTGCCACTGGTGCTGCCCGCCTCCACTGCCAGATCTCCAAACTCCCGATCGATCTCGCTGCCGAAGCGGCATTCACCGATCGTGCGGCACGCCATGTCCCAGCCATCGACTGCCGCGTTCATCAACGCCGACGGGATGTTCTTGGCGTGATCGAGCAGCCACAGGTCGTCGGCCTGCAGGTCCATTCGGGCATTGGCCGCCTTGCCGGTACCCACCGAGACCACGAACAACTTGTCACTGCCGGTGGCCCAGTTGATCCCGTAAGGCGCGGCAGTGGCCATCTGGAACGCGAGATAGGCAGGGTTGTTGTAGGTGGTCACGCCGCCATCGACAAACACGAACTGGTACTCGCGCTCGGTGCCCTCGGCAAAGGTAACGACCTCCGGCGGAAAGAATGTCGGTGCCGCGGTGCTGGCACGCACCAGCTGCCATAGCGGCAGGTCGAGATTGCAGTCCAGGCGCGGCGTCCCGTCGTCACGTACGCGCTGATTGTAGCGGCCACCGGGGTTGTTGCTGACGGGCCAGGGTGAATCGGTCGTGTGGTTGCGCAACACCATCATCAGCAGCGTGCGCAGACCATCGTCGCCGAGCGTTGCATGCGGCTGCCCGTCACGCGCCGCATAGCCGAGCGCCCTGTCGAGTTCGGTTTGCAGCATGCGCGCCAGTGGCTCGTCGTTGTAGCTGTAACGCAGGCGTTTGAGCAGCGAGGCCTTGTCGAACATATCCTTGCCGCTGTCCACGTAGAACTGCCGTACCTGGTCGACCGACATGCCACAGGCGATGCAGGCAGCGATGATCGCGCCGGTACTGGTGCCGCAGGTGAAGTCGAACCAGTCGGCCAGGACCAGCTGCGGATTCCCGGTCAACCGGCGCAAGTCCCGTTCGATGGTGCCCAGAATCTCAACCGACATCATGCCGAGGATCCCGCCACCGTCGCATGCCAGGATCTTCTTCGCGCCCGGTGCAGCAATTCGTTCACGTAGCCTTTCTTGCATTTCGATTGTCCCCGCTGTACGGCCGCCCCTTGGGTCGGCATGGAGCTTAAGCATAGGTGAGCTATGCGTCAGAGTTCACGTGTATCAATCCAGTGCACCTGCCCGGTGCGCTTGGCCACCTCGTCGTACATATCCGCGGTGCCACCGGGGCCGTCACCCCGGGCGCCGTTCCACAGGCAGATGAAATGCACCTTGCCGATACCCCACACCAGTGCGGTGTACAGCAACCAGCGATTGCAACGCTCGTAGGCGTAGCCCGGTTCGGTATAGCTTGGCGGCTCGCCGAGTTCATTGGGCGCAGCCAGGACCGGTTGCTGCAAACGTTGACGGGCGGCGAGGTAGCGGTCGCGCCAGTGCTCGCCGCATTGCACCACCGACCGGCGGATGAAATCCGGTTCGTCAAAGGGCTGCAACCAGGACACCCGGACACCCAGGGACTGACACGCTTCTGTAAACAGCAGGTCCGCCCCGCAGGCGCCCTGCGTCAATGCGAGGTCATCGGGACCGGCACCGAGGCCATGCAGCACGGCGGCAATGCGCTCACCCGCGGATTCGATCACGCCTTCGGGCAACCGCGGCTGATCACGGTCCGGCGCGTCGACCATATGACCGGCAAAAAGGAAGACATTGCGCGGCTCCCACTCCCGACCCGGCACTGGCGTGCGTCGCATGGCGCGGTCGAACACCTCGATGCCGGCACTGACGTTCTCGGGCCTGAACCCGAGATCCTGCAACATCAATAACTGCTGGCGGCTGGAGTCCAGCGCAAACCAGCTGTCGCGGTTGACCGCCACCGCCTCTTTGTATGCTGATTGAACAGACGAAGGCGTGCCGAGCAGGACCTGCAGATCGCCCAGGGTCGAACGCGCCCAGTACAGCTTTTCCGGGTCCTCTTCGCATTCAGCTGCGAAACGCACCGCGCCGCTCATGATCTCCATGGTTGCCCGGTAGGCACCATCGCCGACCAGATGCTCCTGCAGATGCATCAGGGTCAGCGCATTGATGCCCGAATAGTAGTGTTTGGGATCTGACCGGAATGCGGTGCCGTAACAGCTGACCGCGGCGCGCAACAGGGCGTCCTCGTAGCGTGCATCCTCGATGCGCTGCGCAGCACTGGCATCGGGCCGGCGCCAGATCGATGTCCATGCATCTTTCTCCACCCTGCCGAGCAGCGCCCAGGTCTCGGCATCCTTGGGCGCGTCCTGCAGGATTGCCCGGTAGTGGCTGCGTGCCATCTCCAGCTCGAAGCCGCGCCGTCCCTGCAACGCAAGACGTTGCAGGCACATGCCCTTCTCGCGCAGGCCAGCCAGGTTTTCCGGCTCGATGGCCAGCCCCTTTTCCAACTGCTCGAGTGCAAACCCGTAGTGACCTATCCTGCGCAGCGCCTTGCCCGAGCGGATCCACGCACTGGCGCGAAACGCCGACACCGGGGCCTCGTCGGCCAACACCAGCATGTCGCCGACACGCCCCTTGCGTCGCGCACGGCTGATCTTCTCCTCCCAGGCATCGTAGGCCTCCCAGAACTCGCGGAAATTGCCGACCCGCAGGCTTTGCCAGTCGGGCTCTTTCAGATTGGGAATGAGTTGATAGACCGGGCTCATCTTGCGCCCGTGCCAGGACTCCATGGTGGCAGCGATCATGTCACGCATATGCTCGCAGTCAGACGCGACGGTTTCCGGGTCGGGGCCGCCATCGCGGATCCCGTAGCGCAGCTTGCGATCGGTGTAGACATCGAATGCCTTGCTTGCGTGACCACCGGACACCAGCACCACGCCACGCGCACGCAACGCATGACGCACACCCAGTTCATACCACACGTTGGGATTGTCGATGGTGATGTCGACCACGACCAGATCGGCGATCAGCAGCTCCTGGAACATGTCCACCCGGATATCGCCCGGGCGGGTTTCCTCATCGGCCCGAAATGCCGTCAGGCCGGCCTGTTCCAGCGCCGGCCTGATCAGCTCGGCATAGACGCGGTTGAAATCGACGGGCAGCCCATCGGGACCCGGTTTGGTGCCAAACGGCATTGCCACGAAGGCGTGCGGTTTGATGCTCAATACGTTTTCCTTCCACCAGACGGCGCCGTAATGGCAGCCACTGCCGATCGCCGACCCTGCAATTGCCTGTCGCGGCCGCACCATAGAACTGGTTCGAGCATAGCATCCATTGGGCTTGAGGCCGGTGCGCGTAGCGACCCGCCAGTCGGCCGCACAGCCAACGCTGCTGTCCCGATTCAGTCAGTGCGTGAGCCTTGCCGCAGCGCAAACAGGTCGAGGTAGTTGGTCACCAGCACTGCGGCCCCAATCACCACCATCGGAATGATCAGCTCTGGCTCCCAGGGGTTTCCCTGGTGATCAAACAACACCATCACCAAGGCGGCCACCGGCAATGTCAGCAGCCAGATATGTACGCCCAGCCGCAGCCCGATGCGACAGTATCGGGTGAGCCAAACAGCCAGTGCGGCGACTATCAGGCCGCTGAACGCACCGGCAATGACGTCCTGCGGCCAGTGCACGCCCAACGCGACCCGACTGATACCGACCATCGCGGCGAACCCGAGCAGCAGCAGGCGCGAAAACCAGGTACTGCTGTATGCAAACAGGACCCCGGCAAACAGAAACGCAGACAGGGTGTGGCCCGACGGGAAGCTGTGGCGGCCGAGCACCGGGCCAATCAGATGGATGTCGGCGGCCGGCAGGACCGCTGGCGGACGTGGCTCGTCGAACCAGACCTTGATTCCGCGCGCATACAGTCCGCCAATCACCGCACCGACGATCATGGCCCAGAAGATCTCCGGACGGCGCCGCACGAACAGCAGACTCACAATCAGCAACACACGGCCATCGCCGAACCAGGTCAGCCATTCCCAGGCCTCTTCCGGCAGCGCCGCCTGGCTGGACCTGTGCAGGAACTGAAACCCACCGTGATAGCCACCGCTCGCCAGCGACACCGCAATACCCAGAATGACGATCGCGATCGCAACAACCAGCAGTTCAAACACCCCAGCCGTGCCACGGCCGATCAGACGCTCGTTGGCGGTGTGCATCGTCTGTCGCAGACTGTACAGGGAAAGCTCGACACCCATGATCAATCGCCTGCTTTCCCGTCGACTGCGATCAGCGTTGCCGGCGGCCGACTGAACACAATATGCTTCCGGTAAGGCGAAGGCTGCGCCAGGTATTCGGCCACGTGGTCGGTGCGGACATAGACCCACTGCCCCGGCTTGGCCGGTGCATGTGTTGTGACCTGCTGGCGGTACACGCTGACACTGGGCTGATAGACCCGGTAGAAGACCACATCCTTTTCCTGTTCACGGGCGAACAACCCTGCCGCCTTCGGCCCGGCCTGCAGCACGTCCAGTACCGTTGGCACAATCAGGCCCCCGACCAGCGCGGCCTGGACGTAGCCGATCAGCAGCAGGCGACGCCACACGGTCAACGGAAGGAAAAGGATCAACGCGGCCATCAGCAGGGCAGACACGCACAGCAACTGCGGCCAACCGCCGAACGACTGGGCGCCGGCCTCGAAAAGGCCACGATCGTAGTCACGCCCTGTCGTCTGCGCCAGGGTCGCAAACAGCTGCGGCAGCGCACTCAGCACGCCAAGGAATAGCAATGCCGGCACAAACCCCAACCATGGGCTGCGCAACCGGTCTCGATACTTCGCCATCAGCAGCACCACACCCGTGACGCCGTAGAGCATGTAATGCGGCAGCTTGGTGCCGGAAAACGAAAACACCACCAGCACGCTGAAAAACCACAGCCAGACAAAGCGGTCCAGCGGGTCGCGACGCAGCGCACCCAGATTGCCCAGGACACCCAGGAACCAACCGCTAAATGGCATCAGCAGCAGGGGCGCCACCAACGCGTAATAGAAGATGCCGCCGCTGTGCCCTTCCATCGCATTGCCATAACGCGCCAGGTTGTGATGCAGATAGAACCCCTCGAAAAAGGCCCAGCCACTGTCCAGGTAGACGGCGATGTGCCACGGCAGCACGATGGCGACGAACAGCAGCAGTCCCACCGGATCGAACACCAGGCGCAACCACGCCCGCCAGCGGCCGTCGCTCGCATACAACAGACCGCTGACGATCACCGGAAACAGAACAGCCACCGGCCCCTTGGTCAGAAACCCAAGGCCCAGCCAGAGAAACACGCGTAACAGCAGGCGCCGCGACGGATGGCAGAAATGGCTGTAGATGTCGAACATCGCCAACACCAGGAACAGGTTGAGCAACGCATCGGCAACAGCAGCCTTGGCGATCAGACCGACGAACAGGGACAACGCCAGCAGCATCGCGGCAACGCCGGCCGTGGCCGCGTCGAGGTGTCGACGGGTGAATGCGAACAGCGCCGATACCCATGCCAGACCGGCCAGTACCGACGGCAGGCGCAGCGCAAACTCGTTGAGCCCGAACAGGTGCACCGAGGCCGCCTGCACCCAGTAGATCAATATCGGCTTGTCGTGACGCGGTTCTGCGTTGAGATAGATCGAGGCATAGTTGCCGGAAACCATCATCTCCCGGGTCGCCTCGGTGAACGCGCCTTCGTCGAGGTCATACAGAGGTGGCGACCAGAACCCCCATACCATCGCAACCACAAGCGCCACGGCGATGGCTGTGCGACTGGCAAGGAAATCCTCGAGAATTCGGATCACGATTTCACCAAGCTGGACATCAGGTCCAGCGAATGGAGCCCACAACGCGCAGTCGCGAATACACGGACGGCGCGGTGGGCCAAACAGGTTATGAAGTCTAACGCGCAGTGCTTAAGGAATTGTTAACAACAGGTCTGGCAAGCCGGCCAGTATCCGCCCAAAACAGACGGACCCCGGCTCGCCCTCTTGCCGGAGCACTGAAACGGGCAACCGCGACGCGTCTAGACTGGCACGTTAGGATACCGGCAACACCCTCAGCCACCGGTCGCCGCATGGGTTCCAGGTATTCCGTTCATTGCATCGCGCTGCTTGCCTTGCTGCTGCACGGTGCTTGCACGGCGCAGGACGCACCACCTGAGGCGCAACCCGTCGTGCGCATCCAACTGCATACAGCGCGTCTGGCGGCGGTGGCCCGGCAGGTGCGGCTGTCGGATGCCACCGTACAGTGGGACCTCGCCAACATCGCCCTGGACGTGCTCCTGGAGAGCTACCGACAGGAACTGCAGACCGCTGCATCAGAGAAGGCCAGCACGGCCGGGCGGCGTGCCAAGCTGGCGAGTTGGCGAAGCGGTACCCGGGAACTCATCGCGCGCCTGGAAGCGTCACACGCACGTCTCGCCGACGGCGCGGCTCTCGGCATCCAGGTCGATGCACGAGACCAGGTGCTGATCGTGATAGACGGCCAGCCAATTGCCATCTCGGCGCTACGCCCGGATGCGGAACAGGCGATCGACGAGCAGGTTCTTGCACGCTTTTGTGGATACAACGATTGTAGTGTGCTGACGAACGACAACCCGACCAATCCCAGGCCGACCGAGGCGGCTGCCGGCGCCTGGGACTTTGCACCGAACAGGCCACCGACGTTCGAGATCGGGGAGTTGATCCGGTGCGAATTCCCTGGCACCGACAGACGCCTGGAAAAATCAGCGGCCTGCAAACTCGTAGCCGAAGAGGCGCTACAACTCGCCGCAAGGCTGGATCAGGTGAGAGAAAAGGGGTATCGCATCGATCGGGCGTTGCTGTCGGATATCACGCCGACGCATCTGGCTAACGGGCAGATCGTCGTCAACCGCGACGGGGCTTTTATCGATGTGCCGACCCGCATGCTGTCGAGACTGGACCGCGCAGACCTGCAGCGGCTGATTGAATGGTTGCCCCTGACCGCCACCCCGAACGAACAGCCGCTGGTCATCCAGCGTGCCAACCGTCTGCTGGGTGACGCCAGCCGGCGGCCATGATGCCGGCCCATCCCTGCATTTGGGTGATGATTGGATCTCATTCCCCCCTCGGGAGAAGGTCATGACGGGGGAGGATCAAGACCCAAAGATACGGTGTAGCCGGTCCGTCACGCCAAGCCCCGCGATGCCTCAACGGCACCCGCTTGAAAAACAAAGGCCCGACACTAATGTCGGGCCTTTGTTCAATATGGCGCGCCTGGAGAGATTCGAACTCCCGACCGCTCGGTTCGTAGCCGAGTACTCTATCCAGCTGAGCTACAGGCGCAAATATGAGGCGCGGATTTTCGTGTTTTTTTGCCATCCTGTCAATCCACCAGCAGACCTTGCCGACAGAAAGGTACCCGAAGGAGCGAACCTGGCCATGAGGCCGCAAACACATCGCCTCCAATAGAGCATCGATTCGACGAATCCCGTGGTGCAGACATCGGCGAATGCGATCGTTTCAGCACAGGTAATTGACCGCATATCGGGGAGAGTCGTATGGAAAAAGCGTGCCGAAGAGGCATTCTCAGAACACATCCTGCAGCTTTCCAGCCCCATCGGCATGCTGCTTACGCCGGACAAACATGCGGCTATCGAGATGGCCTTCGGCAAACTGTTCGAAGACCTGCCAGAAAGGCCCTACTGATGAACGTGCGAGATATCGACCGAGGCGTGACGATGGCAAAGAACCTGGGGTACGCGAAAGCTGGGCTGCTTGGCCTGCTCGCATTGATATTGGCGGGATGCGGTATCAAGACCGCAGGACTGATACCGGATCAACAGACGAAGGCGCCGCGGCAGATCAGCAAAATCGTCAGCGTCATGCCGGTCGAAGGCGGCCGCGCCTCGTCATTCGGTCGCGAGGCCTACATAACGAACGAACAGTTTTTCGAGGCGTTGAGTCGGACACTCGTCGATTCGGAGGTATTCGCTGGCATAGTGGCGTCGGACGAAGCCGACCTGAACCTGCACAGCGAGATCATCACGGTCACGACCGAGGGTGGCATCAGCCCGACCTAGGCCATTGTCGTTCAGTATTGGCTGGTTGACCCCGCCACGGGCCAAGAGGTTTGGCGCAAGGGCATCAACACGCGCCACCATGTCGAGTGGAACGAGGCCTTCGCAGGCGCCACGCGCATCATCAGGGCGGTCGAGGGGGCCACCAAGAAGAACCTGTTGCGCCTGGTCGAGGAACTGTCGAGCGCGCCGCTGAATTGAGCAGCGGGGATTGAAAGCATCCTGGATTCTCGTTACCGGCAATCAGGGTGTGAAAAATGAAATGATGCCTTCTTTTTCGGCGGGCGTGAGGACGCTCTCCTTTGGCATGATGCCCCTATTCTTGATGGTGTGCTTCACGCACAGATTTTACCCTTTAGCTATCCAACACCTGAACAAAAACTGGTGCGCCAAAAATGATCTACTCGATCATCCATGGGGGGATGTCGCGCTGACCATGAAGAACACGCCAGACGTCCACGTGATCTTCCCGCTCCACATAGAAAACCAAGTGTGGGAAGCCATGCAGCGGCAGAAACCGCAGTCCCGGCAAGTTCAGTTCGTGGTCATACCGGGGCGAGCCCGCTGCCGGATATCGGCCAATTTGGTCGTACGCCGCCTCCATGGCATCGATGAACCCGAGCGCCGCTTCGGGAGCGTCTTGCTCCAGGTAATACTCAACGGCTTGCTTCACATCCCGGTCCGCTTGAGACCGAGGAATCACCGGTTTCGCATTCACTGCTCGCAGCCGGGTCAGCTGCGCTTGCGCACACGGTCGCGAAGCTCTTCAAAATACTGCGCATTCGCCCGTTCCGTCGGACCAGACGAGGCGCCCTCAATCAACAGACCTCGCAGATGCTGACGATCCAGATCCTTGCGGATCAGTTCGCGCACATACTCGCTACTGGTGCCGTAGCCGCGAGCAGATACCTGCTCCTCAACAAAGGCCCGTAGTGAATCCGGCAGAGATATATTCATCGTACTCATGATCCGAGTTTAGTCACTTTGGCAAATTTTGGCAAAAGGAAGACCCCACGTCGCCGGGCCATGCGGGACATCGCTTAGTTATTGTTTTTAAGTGATTATTTCGTCTCCGCACAAGGCCGCTGGATGTGGAACCGCCTTGCGGCTGGCGACGCCCCCCCCCCCGCACAGCCAAGTCAATCCGCGACGGCGCGCAGCAACTGATCGAAGCCTATACCTACGATCCGTACAACAACCGGGATACGCGGTCTGACGGTGCTGCCACCCGCTATTTCGAGTACGACGAGGCGCAGCAGCTGAAGCAGATCCGCGCCGGGAGTCCCACCGGTTCGGTGCTGGCCGATTTCGTCTATGACGCCAACGGCAACGGTAATCCCACCATTTCTGATCGAACCCAGAAGTAGGGGACCTTTTGTGTTTGGCGGAGAGAGAGGGATTACTCGCGCTGCGCGCTCGCCCTGCGGGCCGCCGTCGCCTGGCGACGACGTTCTCCGCTGCCTGCGGCAGCTCCGTCGAACCGACTATTGGAAATCGAGGGTTCGAATCGTTCACCCGGACCAGCAAACGAAAAAGGCCCCACGCGGGGGACCTTTTGTGTTTGGCGGAGAGAGAGGGATTCGAACCCTCGATGGAGTTTCCCCCATACACCCTTAGCAGGGGTGCGCCTTCAGCCACTCGGCCATCTCTCCAATACTTTCCACGTGGCGCACCAATGGCCCTGCGGACCATGTCGGGGTGCGCGATTACTCGGGACTGTGTCCCTCGCCCCTTCGGGGCCGCCGTCGCCATGCGCCGGCGTTCTGCGACAGCCTTTGGCTGTCTGGTCAGCCACTCGGCCATCTCTCCAATACTTTCCACGTGGCGCACCAATGGCCCTGCGGACCATGCCGAGGCGCGCGATTACCCGGGACAAAGCCCTATGCGTACAACGCGAGAGTCACATCAGGCGAATGTATGCTTTTGCGGGACAGCGCTGGACGCCCGTTTCCAACTACGGCGTCGCACCACTTCCGGCGTAAGTCAGCTTTCTGCCGAGTCGCCGTTCTCGCGTTTGATCCGGTCGTAAATCTCCTCGCGGTGCACAGAGACATCGCGCGGTGCATTTACGCCGATCCTTACCTGGTTGCCTTTCACCCCCAATACGGTGACGGTTACTTCGTCGCCGATCATCAGGGTTTCTCCAACTCTACGCGTCAGAATCAACATGGAAGTACTCCTTTCCAACACATCGGCGAGACCTTCTTGATCCCTGGGACTCTCCCGTTGTGTCCGTTTGCCAACCCAGCCCCGGTTTTAATTATGGATCAGGGGCGCGGCAATTCTAGCAACATCCTCGCCGCAGCAGAAGGTAAAAACCGCGTTCAGGCCGCGCTTTCTTCAGCCAATTCAAATGCCTCGTGCAGGGTGCGGACGCCCAGTTCCAGGTATTTTTCGTCGACGACGACAGAGATTTTGATCTCGGAAGTGGAAATCATCTGGATATTGATCCCCTCTTTCGACAGCGCGGCAAACATCTTGCTGGCAATACCGGCGTGCGAACGCATGCCCACGCCGACCAACGAGATCTTGACGATCTTGTTGTCACCGACGACCTCGCGCGCACCCAGTTCGTTCGCGGTCGAGTTGAGGATCCCGAGGGCCTTCTTGTAATCGCCACGGTTCACGGTGAAGGTGAAATCGGTGGTCCCGTCTTTGGCGATGTTCTGCACGATCATATCGACCTCGACGTTGGCATCGCCGATCGGCCCGAGGATCTTGTAGGCAACGCCGGGCTGATCCGGAACGCCACGAATCGTCAACTTGGCTTCGTCGCGATTGAACGCGATACCGGCAATTTTCGCTGCTTCCACGCCTTCTTCCTCCAGGGTAATCAGGGTGCCTGCGCCGCCGTCTTCGAAGCTGGACAGCACACGCAACGGCACATTGTATTTGCCGGCAAACTCAACCGAACGGATCTGCAACACTTTGGAACCGAGGCTGGCCATTTCCAGCATCTCTTCGAACGTGATGCGGTCGAGCTTGCGCGCCTTCGGTTCAACCCGGGGGTCGGTGGTGTATACACCGTCCACGTCGGTAAAGATCTGGCATTCATCGGCCTTCAACGCCGCGGCCATCGCCACCGCGGTCGTGTCGGACCCACCGCGCCCGAGGGTGGTGATATCACCCATCTCGTCGACACCCTGGAAACCTGCCACCACGACCACCCGGCCGGCCTTGATGTCGGCACAGACACGGGCGTGATCGATGTCCATGATGCGCGCCTTGGAATGCGCACTGTCAGTCAGAATATGAACCTGGGCGCCGGTATACGAGCGCGCATCACAGCCGATGTCCTGCAGCGCCATGCACAGCAATGCGATGGTGACCTGTTCGCCGGTCGAAACCAGCACGTCCATCTCGCGCGGATTGGGATTCTCGGTGATGTCGTTCGCCAGCGCGATCAGACGGTTGGTCTCACCGGACATTGCGGAAACCACCACGACCACGTCATCCCCGGCATCGCGGTGACGCTTCACCCGTGTTGCCACATTGCGGATACGCTCCACCGAGCCAACCGAGGTGCCGCCGAATTTCTGCACGATAAGTGCCATGTCGCTACCCGAACCCCACGAGGAAATTGCGCACCGGCAGTTGCCAGCGCAAAGAAAGCGCGCGATTTAACACCATTTCAGCGCCGACTTAAAGCCTCTCGGCCGCCCAACTGCGCGCCAACTCCAGCGCCTTGGGCACACCGGCAGGGTCAGAACCGCCCGCCTGCGCCATGTCCGGCCGGCCTCCGCCCTTGCCGCCGACCAGTTCCGCGGCAACTTTGACCAGATCGCCGGCGCGACACCTGTCGGTGAGATCCTTGGTGACGCCGGCAATCAGGTTGACCTTGTCGCCGTTCACCCCGGCCAGCAGGATTACCGCGCTGCCGAGCTTGTTCTTGAGCTGGTCCAGGGTGTCGCGCAGCGCCTTGGGATCGACGCCGTCAAGACGCGCCGCCAGCACCTTCGCGCCGTTGATCTCCACCGCCTCGGAGGCAAGGTCAGACCCGGCGGCAGACGCCAGCTTGGACTTGATCTGGTCGAGTTCCTTTTCCAGCTTCTTGTTGCGCTCGATCAGCTTGGCCAGCTTGTCCTCCAGGTCATCCCTGCCCGCGTTGATCAGGCCGCCCAGACGGTGCAGACGATCCTCGTCGGCCTCGACCCACTCGACCGCGTACTCCCCGGTAACCGCCTCGATGCGCCGCACACCGGACGCGATTCCGGTCTCCACGGTGATCTTGAACAGCCCGATGTCACCGACCGCCTTGACATGCGTGCCCCCGCACAGCTCGGTGGAGAAGTCACCCATGCGCAGCACTCGCACCTGGTCGTCATACTTTTCGCCAAACAGCGCCATCGCGCCGGCTGATTTGGCATCGTCCAGCGCCATGATGCGCGTCTCAACCATGTGATTGCGGCGGATCTGCGCGTTGACCAGGCGTTCGATCTCGACCAATTGCGCGCGGCTGATCGGCTCGAAATGCGAAAAGTCGAAGCGCAGGCGCTCCGCCTCGACCAGGGAGCCTTTCTGCGAAACGTGATCACCCAGGACCTGGCGCAATGCCGCATGCAGCAGGTGGGTGGCCGAGTGGTTCAACGCCGTATCGTTGCGCCGGCCGCTGTCGACCTCGGCGCTGACGCTGTCACCGATGTGCAACACACCGGAGCTGACCTCACCGAGGTGGGCAAATACGGTACCTGTCTGCTTGCGGGTATCGCTGACAACGAATTCGGCGCCACCGCCAACTCTCAGATAGCCGGCATCTCCCGCCTGACCACCGGATTCTGCGTAGAACGGCGTACGATCGAGCACCACCATTCCGCGCTGCCCGGCAGCGAGCTCGTCGGCCGATGCGCCGTCGCTGAACAATGCGACGATAGTCGCGTTGTCCTGCAGACGCTCGTAACCAGTGAAATCGGTCTCACCGTCGATGTCGAATTCCGCCGTCTGGTCGACGCCGAACTGGCTGGCTGCGCGGGCGCGCGTGCGCTGCGCATCCATCTCCCGCTCGAATCCTTCGCGATCGATCTCAAGCGACTTTTCACGTGCAATGTCTGCAGTCAGGTCTGTCGGAAACCCATAGGTGTCGTAGAGCTTGAACACCACATGCCCCGGAATCACCTTGCCCTCCAGGCCTGCAATCGCCTCGTCGAGGATGCGCATACCCTGGTCGATGGTCTCGGCGAAGCGTTCCTCTTCGAGTTTGAGCACCCGCGTCACCAGGGCTTTCGCCTTGTGCAATTCGGGATAGGCCTCACCCATCTGCCCATCGAGGGCATCGGTCAGCTTATGGAAGAAGGGCTGCTCCTGACCAAGCTGATAGCCATGCCGGATCGCCCGTCGGATGATGCGCCGCAGCACATAACCACGACCTTCGTTGCCCGGCGTCACCCCGTCGACAATGAGAAATGCACAGGAACGGATGTGATCGGCAATCACCCGCAGCGACTTGGCCGCCATGTCCTGTGTGCCGGTGAACCCGGCGGCGGCCTTGATCAGGGCCTGAAACAGGTCGATCTCGTAGTTCGAATGGACACCCTGCATCACCGCTGCCAGGCGCTCGAGGCCCATACCGGTATCGACAGAGGGTTTGGGCAAGGGCGTCATCTCGCCACTGGCATCCCGGTTGTACTGCATGAACACCAGGTTCCAGATCTCGATATAGCGATCACCGTCTTCTTCCGGCGAACCCGGCGGCCCACCCCATACGTCGGCACCGTGGTCATAAAAGATCTCTGAACACGGACCACAGGGGCCGGTATCACCCATTGACCAGAAGTTGTCACTCTCGAACGGCCTGCCACCGGGCTTGTCGCCGATGCGGGTGAATCGCGCCGGATCGACGCCGATCTCCTGCAGCCAGATATCAGCCGCCTCGTCATCGTCGAGGTATACGGTCACCCAGAGCTTTTCAGCCGGCAGGCCGAGTACACCGGTGAGAAATTCCCATGCGTACCTGATCGCCTCGCGCTTGAAATAGTCACCGAAGCTGAAGTTGCCGAGCATCTCGAAAAAGGTATGGTGACGCGCGGTGTAACCCACGTTCTCCAGGTCATTGTGCTTTCCGCCGGCACGAACACAGCGCTGTGAACTTGCGGCACGAACGTAGCTGCGTTTGTCCTTTCCGAGGAACACATCCTTGAACTGCACCATGCCCGCATTGGTGAACAGCAGGGTCGGGTCGTTGCCCGGGACAAGCGGGCTCGATTCGACGACCTCGTGGCCTTTGTCGGCAAAGAAATCGAGAAAAGCTGAACGGATATCGGCGCTGGTTTTCATACAGGACTAAGGGTCGAACGACAAAAGCGGAATGGTATGCAGCTTGATCGAAAAAGTCACCCGCCGACCATTGTTTAAATCACTGTATTTCAGCAAATTAACTGGCAGATCCAGCATATCGAACAGGCGGCGGGACCGGATCCGGGCGCGCCGCAGACAACGCCCGCCCGGCGTCAGAAGCCGCGGACCTGGTCGAGGTAACGGCGCACCAGGCCGATCGGAAACCCGCGTTGTTCGAGAAATCGCCCGCGCTTCGCCAGGCTGCGCAGGTCGGTGGCGGGTTCGGCACCGAACTTCCGGGTGGCTGCCTCCGTGAGCACCTCGGCCCAATCGAACGCGCCGTCATCCAACCAACGCGTGCTGAGTCCAGCAGCTATACCGCGTTCGGACAGCTCCGCGCGGATGCGCAGGGGCCCATAGCCTTTGCGGCTGCGTTCGCTGACATAAGCCTCGGCGAAGCGCTCATCACTCAGGTAGCGCCTTCGCTCGAGGTCGTCGAGCACTCCCTCGATCAAACCCTGTTCGTTGAAACGGGCCACCAGCTTGCGGCGAATTTCCTGTCGACTGTGCTCGCGCATCGCCAACAGTCTGACCGCGGCGGCCTCGACGGCCGCCGCCTCGTCGATCTCGCGAGCCTGGCTCAAGCGTCGCTGTCCCCGACCTCAACATCGGCGGTGTCATCGGCATCCGCGCTGACCGGGATCAGGGTGGCACGGATCTGGGTCTCGAGATTGCGTGCGATCTCCGGATTTTCACGCAGGAAATTGCGCACGTTCTCCTTTCCCTGGCCTATGCGATTGCCGCCATGGCTGTACCAGGCCCCGGATTTCTCGATCAGCCCCTGGGCAACACCCAGCTCGATGATCTCACCCTCGCGCGAAACGCCCTCACCGTACAGGATCTCGAACGTGGCCTGACGGAATGGCGGCGCGACCTTGTTTTTGACCACCTTGACCCTGGTCTCGTTACCGACGACCTCGTCACCCTTCTTGATCGCGCCGATGCGACGGATGTCCAGGCGCACCGAGGCATAGAACTTCAGCGCATTGCCACCCGTCGTGGTCTCGGGGCTGCCAAACATGACACCGATTTTCATGCGGATCTGGTTGATGAAGATGACGATGCAGTTCGACCGTTTGATGTTGCCGGTCAGTTTACGCAGTGCCTGCGACATCAGCCGGGCCTGCAGGCCGACGTGGGAATCACCCATGTCGCCCTCGATCTCGGCCTTGGGCGTGAGCGCGGCGACCGAGTCGACGACCACCACGTCGACCGCTCCCGAGCGCACCAGCATGTCGGTGATCTCGAGGGCCTGCTCGCCGGTATCCGGCTGCGAGACCAGCAGCTCATCGGTGTCCACGCCGAGTTTCTCTGCGTAGACCGGGTCGAGCGCGTGCTCGGCGTCGACGAAGGCACAGGTGCCGCCGCTTTTCTGTGCCTCGGCGATGATGTGCAGGCTCATGGTCGTCTTGCCCGAGGATTCCGGCCCGTAGATCTCAACCACACGCCCCTTGGGCACGCCGCCGACGCCGAGCGCCAGGTCCAGGCTCAACGACCCGGTGGAAATCACCTCGATGTTGCGAACCGCGTTGGCATCGCCCATGCGCATCACTGAGCCCTTACCGAACTGCTTTTCGATCTGACTGAGCGCGGCTGCCAGCGCCTTTTTGCGATTCTCGTCCATTTAACCCCCCGGTCGTGGATAGTGTTTGCGGCTGTGAGCTGAGTGTAGTTGGTTCTCTTTTTGTTTTCCAGCCAAAAATGCCCGACCCTGCTATCCGAGCCGCCAACGTGCCAGCGGGCGATATGCCGGCACCGTGCCGGGACGCGTCTCCACCAGCGCAAACCCGTCGATCAGCCAGGTGAACGGCTGCAGGGGCAACGAACAGGGTTCACGCAACACCTTGCGCGCCAGCGTGATGTGCGGCCGGTATTCGCGTTCATCGAGCGGTAAGCCGAGAGACGCCAGTCCATCGCCAAGCTGCCGATGCAGCGCGACAAGTTCGCCTGGCAGCGACGTGGGCCCCGCCCACAGCACCTGTGGTCCGGACCAATAACCGATGTCGTCGATGACCACGGTGAATGGCGGTTCCCGCACCGAGGCGCCGAGATCGTGCAGGGCGCCCACCTGCGCTGCGTCGACCCGGCCGAGGAAATGCAGTGTCATGTGAAGGTCTTCACGATGCTGCGGGCGCACGTCAGTGGCAAGATTATGGGTCTGCCATTGCACCAGTGCCTGGCGGGTTGCGTCGTCAGGCCAAAGTGCGAAAAAAAGACGATACGCGGTGCCGCTCACCGCGCGCGTTCCAGCAGACCCCGCAGCGCGGCATCGACAGCGGCGCGGCGGACTTGCGTACGATCACCGGAGAACACCCGGTGCGACGCCACTGCCGAGTCCTGTGTCGCCCAGGCGAGCCATACGGTCCCCACCGGCTTGTCCGGTGTACCACCGCCGGGTCCGGCAACGCCGCTGACCGCTACGCTGAGCTGCACCTGGCTGCGCAGCAGCGCGCCGGTCGCCATCTCCAGCACCGTCTCACGGCTGACCGCACCGTGACGCGTGAGTGTCTGTGCGGACACGCCGAGCATCTCCTGCTTGGCCTGGTTGCTGTAGGTGACAAAGCCGCGATCGAACCATGCGCTCGAACCCGCCAGATCAGTAAGTGCTGCCGCAATGCCGCCGCCAGTGCATGACTCGGCACAGGCAATCGACCAGCCGCGTCGTCGAAGGTGCTCTGCCAACTCTGTCACGATCTGTATACGCTCCACCTGCCCCCCTCAGCATGTCCGATCCGTTAGACTGCGGCCATCACGCAGCACCTTGAACAAAGCATAACTGAACAGGAAATCCGGATGAGCGAACTGCAGATACTGCTCGAACGCAACCCCTCGCCGATGAAGCTTGAGGTCATGGGGGTGTACGACTGGCCAATCTGGCGCAAGGAGGCGTCGCGCTTCGCCTGGACCTATCAGCAGCAGGAAACCTGCTACATCCTGCGCGGCAGATTCACCGTCACCCCGGAGGGCGGCGAGTCACAGCACTTTCAGCGCGGTGACCTGATCACGTTTCCGCAGGGCATGCAGTGCACCTGGGATATCACTGAAGACGTCGAGAAACACTACGACTTCCAATAAGCACCATGCAGCGGCTGGTCACCCCGGCCGGCTGTGGTGCAGCCGGTTCATGGCGCCGATCAGGCGTCCGGGCAGGCGTGGTATAGCGCTGATCAGCGAAACCAGCACAGCGGCCGCGTAGGGAACGCTCTGCACTGTCAGCATCAGCGCCCAGACGCGCACGTCGAGCAGGCTACCGTCGATACGCTGCTGGACCGCGTAGGCCGCCAGCAACATCGCCGCCAGGAACAGCAGTTCCTCGCGGGCATCGAGCAGGGCCTGGATGGGCCCATGGGCCTCGGCGCGCTTCGGTGTCCGGAAGAATCCGATCTTGCGGGTGACGAATCCGGTCAGCATGGCGCGCGCGATCACGTGTGACAGCGCCAGGCCGGCCAGTCCTGCGGCAAGGCTCTGGCGCAGGCTGGCCTGCACCCGCAGGCGGTACAGGAAGAACATCTTCGAGATCTTGAAGATGAACAGGGTCAGCGGCAACACGGCGAAGATCACATGCGGTGGGGCGACCTCAAGCGGCATCAGCACCATCGCGACCGACCAACCGATCGCGGCGAGGTTGAACGCAAGGTTGAAGCCATCGGCCAACCACGGCAGCCAACCGGCGATGAAGTGATAACGCTGTCCGCGGGTCAAGGCGCTCTTCTCCAGGCCGAACAGCTCGGCCAGGTGCTGGCGCATGATCAGCACGGCGCCATAGGCCCAGCGGAAGCGCTGCTTCTTGAAGTCGAGGAAGGTGTCCGGCATCAGCCCTTTGCCATAGCTGTGCGGGATGTAGGTCGCGGCGTACCCGCGCTCGAAGATGCGCAGCCCGAGCTCGGCATCCTCGGTGATACACCATTCCGACCAGCCCTCGACCTCATCGAGCACGCTGCGCCGCACCATGGTCATGGTGCCGTGCTGAATGATCGCGTTGCGCTCGTTGCGGGTCACCATGCCGATACGGAAGAAACCACGATACTCGGCGTTGCACATTGCCTTGAACAGGTTCTCGTCGCCGTCGCGGTAGTCCTGCGGTGCCTGCACGATGGCCATCTTCGGGTCTTCCAGGAACGGGACGAGTTCGCGCAGCCAGTTGGCCTCGACGACGTAGTCGCTGTCGATCACCGCGACCACCTCGGCGGCAGGGTCGGTCTGCCGCAACGCGAAGTTCAGCGCGCCGGCCTTGAAGCCGGACAGCGGGGCGACATGGAAGAAGCGGAAACGCGCACCAAGCTTTTCACAGTGCGCCTGTACCGGCTGCCATACCGCCTCGTCCCTGGTGTTGTTGTCGATCACCAGGACCTCGAAATCCGGGTAGTCCAGACCGGCCAGGGCATCCAGGGTCTGCACCAGCATATCCGGTGGTTCGTTGTATGCAGGAACATGAATGGAGACCCTGGGCAGGCGATGCTCAGGCAGTGCCGCAGGTAGCGGTGAACGTCGCCACTGCTTCAGCCACAGCGCCTCGGCCCACTCGTGCGCCTCGGCGAGCAACACGACGATTACGCCCAGGGCGGCCAGGAACAAGGCCGCGCCGACAACCAGCATCGCCGGCGTCATGTATTGCTGGGTGAAGTCGTACAGCAGCCAGACCACGAAGGTGGTGATCGCATAGGCCACCAGCGCGAGAAAGCCGCGGCCACTGGATGACAGGCCGCGACTGTCGCGAAACATCAGCGCCAGGATCAGGACCGACAGACCGATACTGATGGCCGCCAGGCTCGACCAGTTGGGCACACCGACCACCGCCGTGGTGAATTCGAATTTGGGTTCACGCTCGGCATCGTAAACGCCCCAATGACTGCCCACATCGCCCTCGATCTCACGCTTCCACGGCTGATCGAACGCCTCCATCACGTAATAGACGAGCTTGTCGCGCTCCGCAGCTGCCAGAAAACGGCGCAGAAACTTTGCCTGGTTCGCACGACTGGCCACCGCACCCTGCCGGGTACGCCCGTTGCTCGGCCAACCGACCTCGGAGATCACGATGCGCTTGTCGGGATAGGCCTGCTTCAGCGCACGGTACCGGTCCAGCACGTAGTCCACCGCCTCGTCCACCGGGATGCCCTCCCAGTACGGCAGCAGGTGAACAGCGATGAAATCGACATGTTTGACCAGCTCGGGATGTTTCAGCCAGATATGCCAGGGCTCGGCGGTGCTGATCGGTGCCCACACGGATTCACGCACCTTTTCGAGGTGCCCGATCATCTCCTCGACCGTCTGCTCTTCGCGCAGGATCGTCTCGTTGCCGATGATCACCCGCACCACTTGCTTGTGACTCTCACGGTAGACCTTGATCAGGCGCGCAATCTCTTCTTCATTGCGCTTGGCCTGCCCGCTGATCCAGGCCCCCAGGGTCACGTTGAGCCCGTGTGCCAGCGCCAGGCGCGGCACCTCGCCCATCGTGCCCTCGACCGTATAGGTGCGCACCGCGTGCGCATCCCCGGCCAGCAGCGCCAGGTCCTCGTCGATCTGCGCAATGTCCGGGTATTCCCGACGCACCGGGCTCTGTTCGCCGCGCATCGGCGAAAAAGAAAAGCCCTCGATCTTGGCTGGCCACGGCGGCTCGAAATCCGGCCGGTTGACCATGGCCCACAACAGCACCGTCAGGGCCCCCATGAGCAGGGTGATCAGCAGACTGGCGCGGTTCATTCGGCGTTCTCGGAAATATTAGCGGGTGCTTATTTAAATTCATAATGCCTGCTAAAGTCCAGTTGATTAAGCCACTTGCATGACGCCAGTCACACCGGTCGGAGGCGCGCGCTCAATGGTGCACGTGGCTGGCCGCGCCGCGCGCCGCTGTGGCACGAAATCCGCCCCATCGGCGCCGACGACCACGGGTGCTAAGATGCCACCCTGCGAGTGAAGCGCGATGCCTTTGCAGCACAGCGCAGTGTTCACCCAGGCCACTCAACCACCCACAGCCCGCTGCGGCGACCGCGCCGACGATTGCATGACAGACAGCACCGCCCAGCACACCCCAATGATGCACAGGTGTTTCATCTTTGTTTAACAAGGATATTTTTAATTACAGCAGTACAAAAGCTACACTACAGGTTACATTTTTTCAGCCCCTTGCTTCATGGTGTGTGTTTTTATTGTAACCAATTGTTTTATTTAACTTAATTCTTATCACCCATTACCCATTACTCCTGCCGCAAAGGCGTTAACGCATTGTTTAACAAAAATATTCTCAAATTACACGGCATAAAAGCTACACTAAACGGCCGGTGACCTTTGCTCCCACCGGTTCCGGCTGGTACCTCTTACAAACCGTGGCCCGCTTTGCGTTGGTACCAAATATGGACTATATTTGGTACGTTCTGGAGTCAGAGATATGGTGGACACATTATGAAACTCAGCGAATCGGTCAAACCCATCAGCTACCTCAAAAGTCATACGGCCGAGGCCTTACGAGACGTCAATGAGGGCCAGCGGACCATAGTGATCACCCAACACGGTGAAGCCAAAGCGGTTCTCCAGGACATCGCCAGTTACGAACAAACCCAGGAATCGCTGGCGCTGCTCAAGATGCTGGCCCAGAGCTCCAAGTGCATTCGAGAAGGGCGCAGCAAGCCCGTCAAAACGGCCTTCGCGGATATCCGCAAACGCATCAAGGAAAGCACCGGGTGACACGCTATCGCGTCCGGGTTTCAGAAGAAGCGGAACAGGACCTGTTCGACATCTACCGTTACGTTGCAATCCATGACTCGGTGGAGAAGGCGGCGTACGTTTTGGATCAACTGGAACCGCTCTGTTCGAGCCTTGCCGAACTACCCATGCGAGGCCATATCCCGCCCGAACTGGATCGGATCGGCGTGACGAATTACCGGGAGGTTCACTTCAAGCCGTATCGTGTCATCTACGAGGTCATCGGGCAGGACGTCTTTGTTCATTGCGTCCTGGATGGGCGACGAGACATGCAGTCGTTACTTGAGCGGCGCCTGGTTCGGTAGGAGCTACCTAGTCGAACCTGAAATGTTGAAGTCATTCACTCAGGTTACCAGGCGCAATCTACCCAGCGCGCTTCGTAGCGTTTCACAAAGTCTTTCATCTCGCGAATGTTGGCGGTCGGTTCGCGACAGGCCCGGGCGCAGGTAGAAACAATATCCCGGTAGAACTCCGGAGCTACAGTCCTGACGCCGTCATAGTTCATAAGCAACTCAGGAAGGCGCTCCGTGATTTTTACTCCACGAGGCGCCATCACAATGCTCGGAGGTTCACCGTATGTGTTGATCAAAACATATCGCCAACTTGGGTCTGCGGCTCCCTGGCGAGGGACAATCTCACAGGGGCTTGCATCTCCGCCTCTGGAAAGGTCTTCATAGACTTCCTTAATCGCCATCGGTTTGTTGGCCATCAATACACAAGGTCCGGCAGTTACATAACTACCCATGCTTTCGTCGTATTCGATGCCGAGCAAGGCTTCCAGGTCAAAACGTACATGCCGGTCAAGGGTGGCCTTGCCCGAGGTAAACCATTGAAGTTCCCGCAGGGTGATCCCTGCACACTTGGCAATCTCTGCAGGCGGATTGGGCCAGCACGCCACGAGGTTCTTGGCGATTTCGGCAGCGTTGTCATAGTCACTGTTGGCCCAGAAATCATCGTCCTCGACGATATCCTCCTGTGCTTTCTCACCTGTCAGCAGCCAGACACTGCCATCAAATCCATCGTTGTTGAAATATCGGGGCTGATCGGGCGGCAGAGATGTCTCCCAGGATGACAGCCATGGGCCAGGCTCCCAGTCGAGTCCACCGGCCACTGTCGGTGTTGGCACTGGCACTTGCGCCGGTAAGGCCAGCCACTGCTGAATTCTGTCTTCAATCTCGCGGCTGTTGACGCCTCTGTGGCCATCCCTGACACGGAAATCGTGGTCAACTTGAGCGTACCCGCAAAGGGCCTGGATGGACCCTGTAAGAGACCGGTCATTTCCGTCTTGCTTCCTCAGTAGCCACCGGCTGGAATCCTGGGCTGAGCGCAGGGAAGCTGGAAGGGATTTTTCCTTGGCATCGGCGACATCGACCCGGACACCGATTTTTGCCATTTCCTCTGCCAGCTCAGGGCTGGCAGTCGCGAGGTGGCGGTTGATCCGCAGGATGTCCGGTCGGCCACGCAAGCCCTCGGCGTTACACCACGCCTCCAGAAGAACATCCCGGAAGGAACTGGGCTGATTAACTGGAGTGAAGGTCATCCACCGGATGGGCAACCCGGCAACGGTGATTCCATATAGTATGAGGGGGCTGAGCCCGTACCGCTCTGCGTCCTTGATCTTGATCGGGTCCCCCACCGACACAATGCCATGCTCCGGATGGTGGAAAAGAAACTTGGCTATCGCAACGTAGAAATGATGCTCTCGTGGTGATGGCTGTGTCTGCTGATTCATGGCCCCCGCCTACTTGTGAAAATTTCCCGACGAGATTTGCAGTATGTACATCAGCCACGAATCGGTCCTGAGGAGAATGGCCCTGAGCTGCTCATCGGTCAGCGCAGTCTCCAACTCGTGAACCCGATTGAACAGCTCGATCATCTTCACCAGCGCCCGGGTATCGTGCATCAGGAAGTCGGTCAGCGGATCGTTGTTCAGCTCCCGGCAGACATAAAGTACCCTGGCTCGACGTGTAGGCTTGCCGTCATGTAGCAGATCCTTTTGGTTGGACACACCTGGAATCCACGTGGCGACGAGATCATCGGGTGCCAAACGCCTGAGCAGATGGTTCCACAGCTCCCTGAGCGAACTCAGAATGTGCCTTGCCCGGTCAGCATTGTTACCATACA
>JACKML010000011.1 GCA_024235415.1 Chromatiaceae bacterium
CGGCGCCGCGCTGGTCATCAAATAGTCGACACCAGCCCGCGCGGTTGCTGCGTGATTTGCCGACACCAGCAAAACGCACGATGCGCCCCGGCTCGATATGTGGCGGTGGCTCCATGCCTGCGGCGGCGATGGCCTCGTATATGCTTCGGTTCATCGCGCCCTCCGCAGCATCTCCGCAGTGCGCTGGTGGCATTTGTAAGCCTCGTGCCAAGACCAGCAGGACCGGCAAAGCGACCACCACCAGCGACCGGCCGGACGGCTGAAATGGCCGCCGCATACGGCGCAGTGCACTGTTTCCAGGGGTGGGCTAAACTTCCGCATGACGATTGCCCACGCGGTAGCCGTTTTTAGAATCATTTTCGACGCCGGTCTTAGTGCCGGCTTTCTTTTGCGCGCTGCATATCGCCTCGCCCAAGGTCACCGCGTCAGGGTTGCCGGGTCCGCCTGCGAGTAGTTGCAGCGTCAGGTCGTGCAGCTTCTTTTTATGCCGCCCGGCGGCGCGGCGGTCTCGGCTTTTGCGGGACATCACAACACCACCGGGCGGTCGTCTTCATCGGTGTACGAGGCGCGCGCATCCAGGTGGCGCTTTACCTCGTCCAGCGGATACCACTTCTCATTGCCGAACA
Source organism: Chromatiaceae bacterium (assembly GCA_024235415.1). GTDB lineage: Bacteria > Pseudomonadota > Gammaproteobacteria > Chromatiales > Chromatiaceae > Thiosocius. Next base: position 627 of record JACKML010000011.1, read on the forward strand.
TGACGCCGCGCGGCGATTTCCAGCGGGTGCGGCTGCGCGACGTGGTGCTGGTGGCGGTCTCTATCTCGGTTTCGTGGACATAGCCAAGGCTGTGCATCCACTCCAACACGCCGGGCGGCATGCCGGTTTCGTCGGCGGGGTTTGACATCTCCCGAATCCCTCACGTTGTTTAACCTGAGGGGGAGACTAGAAAACGGGAAGGGAAGAAAGGGGCCTTCCCTCCCTTTGGCGTTTACGCCTCCTTGAGCACCCTGCGAAGGTATCGGGCAATGGTGTCCGGCTTGGCTTCCACATCGGGGAGGTCGGCAATCGCCCGTGCCATGTCGGCGGGGGTGCGGTGCTTGTTGCGCTCAAGCATCTTGCGCATCTCCTGCTCCCATCGCTCGCGCTCTATCTGTTTGTGAAGCCGCGGGGCTTTGCCGCCCTGCCTGCCGGCGCTTACCGCCTTGCGGTGGCGCTTGTGGCTGGTGCTTTCGTGTCCGTTTGCATAGTCGATAGCCAGTTGCGCGAACGCCGCCCGCAAGCGATCGACATCTGCCCGGGTAGCTTCTTCGGGATACATCGACGTGCGAAACAACAAGAATTGAAGATCCCGCGCCGCGTCGCCCTTCGCCTCGTTCACTGACGTGGCCATAATCTCGAGGGAGCGCGCCACGCCGATGCGGTCGTGCTGATCGACAGCATTTGCGAGCATCTCTAGGCCGTGCTCTAGATCCCAAAAATCAATCGCGGAGGGCATCGTGCACGTCCTCCGGTTGCAGGTTGGTATAGCGCTTGAGGTTCTCCCAGGACCGATGCCCGGTGATCATTGCCACTCGGGGGATATCCAGGCCCATGCGGAACAGTTGCGCGGTCGCGGCGTGGCGCAGGTCGTGAAAATGCAGGTCGGCAATGCCGACCTTCTGGCAGGTCCGCGTGAATGCTGCTGACACGCTGCGCGGGTTGTAAGGGAACAGCCGGCCGGTGGCCTTGGCATCCAGCTTCATCTGGACCATCGTCCAAGCCTCACCAACCAGCGGCACCAGTTGATCATTGAGTTCCTTTTTCTTCGGGTCTTTGCGCTGCCGGATGATCACAGCGCGCCGCGCCTCGTCCACGTCTTCGGCAGTTATGCGCGTGATCTCGCCTAAGCGCATGGCCGATGCCAGGGCAAACCGGACGACCTCGATCATCGGTATATGCCGCCAGGGGTTCTCTGCCGCCCAATGCGCGAACAGCGCGTCTAACTCGGCCTGTGTCGGGGTGCGGTCGCGCTCGTTGCTGCGGGTGTTCAGCTTCCTATGCTTCAGGCCGCGCCGGGCGTCCCGTGCCACCTCCGGGTCGACGTCGATGCGCCGGGTATGGCGTGCCCAGTCCAGCACGGTCGACAGATAGGACAGGTCTTGTGCGATGGTCACGCCGCCCGCGCCTTCGGCCTGTCGCTTGTCGATGTAGTCGCGCAGTGCAAATGCCAGCCGGTCGGGAGAAGTCCGCTTGAGGCGGCTTTCAAGGCGCGCTAGACAAGCGCCTTTGGTGCGGCCTCCCCCTGGTATCGCTTCGCGGTACATCTCGACCAGGTGTCCGACCTTGAGACCCTTGGGATTGATCAGGCCGCCTTTTTGTACCTGCTCGGCCTGCGCCTCGATCTGCGTTGACCAGTCGCGTGCATCGCTTTTCTTTTCGAACGTGGCCGCGCGGTAAATGTCGCCGCGCCGAATCTGGACGCGCCAGCGCCCGGAGGGTAACTTGCTGTAGGTAGCCATTGCCGAACCTCGCTTACAGGTTGGGTGGTGGTCAGGATCTCGCCGGGGTGCCCGCCCCGGTGTGGTCCGCTTGCCGTGTGCAAATCGTGTGCGTCACGGGCTGGTATTGAGAATACACCGAAACGGCAAAACGTGTGCGCCTTGTGTGCACTCATGTGCAAAAAGGCTAAATATGGCAGAACAAAAAGCGAATACAATCAATCGCTTATTGTCCATTGCCCCCATGCTGGATTGGACCGACCGCTATTGCCGGTTCTTCCTGCGCCAGATCAGTCGCAAAACGCTGCTGTACACCGAAATGGTCACTACTGGTGCACTGCTGCATCGCGACCCGGCGCGTTTCCTGGATTTCGACCCGGCCGAACACCCGCTGGCATTGCAGCTGGGCGGCAGCGACCCGGACGAGCTGGCGGCATGTGCGCGCCTGGCCGAAGACTGGGGATACGATGAGGTCAACCTCAATGTCGGCTGCCCCTCGGATCGGGTGCAATCAGGACGCTTCGGTGCCTGTCTGATGGCGGAACCGCAGCTGGTGGCCGATTGTGTGGCAGCGATGTCAGAGGCGACGACACGACCGGTAACGGTCAAGCACCGCATCGGCATCGACCATCGCGACAGCTACGAGGAACTGAGCCAATTTGTCGACAGCGTGTCGCAAGCCGGCTGCGCCACCTTCATCGTGCATGCGCGCAAGGCATGGCTGCAGGGACTCAGCCCCAAGGAAAACCGCGAGATACCACCGCTGCAGTACGGTGTGGTGCACGCACTCAAACGCGATTTCCCGCAGTACGGGTTCGTGATCAACGGCGGCTTCAAGACGCTCGCGCAAGTCGAACACCAGCTTGATACGGTCGACGGCGTGATGATCGGACGCGAGGCCTACCAGAATCCCTGGATCCTGGCCGATGCCGACGCCAGGATCTTCGGTACCGACGGCGAACCGCCAAACCGCCGGCAGGTGGTACACAGGATGCTGCCTTTTATCGCCGCACAACATGCGGCCGGTGTGCCGGTGCACCGCATCACCCGCCACATGCTGGGCCTGTTCCAGGGCCAACGCGGCGCCCGAGCCTGGCGCCGGCACCTGTCAGAACACGTGCATCGCCCGGACGCCGGCGCACAAATCATCATCGACGCCCTGGAGCATATCGACTGACCGCCCGTAGCGCGCTGTGGTGTAATCGGTCCCAGGCCATCTATCCGAGGTCAAGACCCATGCGATCAGCGACCATCAGGCGAGTGTTGGCGTTCAGCGTGCTGATACACGCCGGCGGCATCAACGCCGACGCTGTTTCAACCGATTTCAAGCGACTGCGGGACACCGGCAATTGCGCGCAATGCAACCTGGCCGGCGCCGACCTTTCGGGGATGCGCCTGATGAGCGCCGACCTCGCGGGCGCCAACCTGTACGGCGCGAAACTGCGCAAGACGATTCTGTTCGATGCCAGACTGTCGGGCGCGGACCTGCGTGAGGCCGACCTCGAGAAAGCGAGCCTCGGTCGCGTCGACCTGTCCGCGGCAGACCTGCGTGGCCTGGACCTGCACGACGCGCGTCTCGCCCACGCGAACTTGAACAAGGCCAGACTCAACGCCACAAACCTCAGCGGCAGCATGCTCGAACATGCCGACCTGCGGGGCACAGACCTCACCGGCGCGGACATGAGCAGGGCTGCCATGCGTCACGCAAAACTCGACGGCGCAATGTTCGACCGGGTGGCGCTGATCGAGGCCGACCTGCGACAGCTCGATTTCCGAAAAGTGGCACACCTGCGGGCCAGCGACCTTTCGCGTGCGCGGCTGCACAGTACGCACCTGGATGGGCTCGACCTGCGCGGCAACCGATTCGACGGTGCCGACATGCAGGATATCGGCCTCTCCGGAAGCGACCTGACAGACGTCTCGCTGGCAAAGGCGAGCTTGCGGAAGGCCGATCTGCGTAACACCCAATTCTCTGGCGCCATCCTCAGCGGAGCGAAACTTACCGGGGTGAGGATGGAGGGCGCGCGACTGCGCGGGGCGGACCTGGAAAACGCCATTGTCGCAGGGAACCTGATCGGTGTTGATTTTTCCGCCGCCCGTCTCGCCCGCGCAGACCTGTCCGGGGCCAACCTCAAGGAAGCGCTGTTTCGCGATACAGATCTGCAGCAGGCCAATTTCTCGTCGTGCAATCTGTACGCGGCCGACTTCACCGGCGCGAAGCTTGGCCGGGCCAATTTCCGTGGTGCCGACCTGCGCAGCGCGATCTTTGCCGCCGCCGACCTCTCGGGCACGGTCTTCTCAGACGACTCGGTCACACCTGCAAAGCAATAAGGAAGGCCGGCACAGGGGCCGGCCAGTGACGTTTGCCAACGCTATTTGATAATGATCTCCGGTCCCATCAGGGTTGTGGGCAGCCAGGTCGAGATGAAGGGCACGTAGGTCACGATAATCAGGAACAGGAACATAATCGCCACCCATGGCAGGGCAGCCTTGATCACGCGCCCGATCGACATCTGCGCGACACCCGCGGTTACGAAGAGGTTGAGTCCTACTGGAGGCGTTATCATGCCGATCTCCATGTTGACCACCATGATGACGCCCAGATGGATCGGGTCAATGCCGAGCGCGATGGCGATCGGGAAGACCAGCGGCGCGACGATGATCAGCAGACCTGACGGTTCCATGAACTGACCGCCGATCAGCAACAACACGTTGACCATCACCAGGAACATGACCGGCCCGAACCCTGTCGCCAGCATGGCCTCGGTGACCATCTGCGGGATGCGCTCTTCGGTCAGCACGTGCTTGAGCAGCAGCGCATTGGCGATGATGAACATCAGCATGATCGTGAGTTTGCCGGCCTCGAACAGCGCGTGTTTGGTGTCCTGGTGCCACAACACCGACAACGCGCGCCATGGAATCAGCGCGAGCGGACCGGCGTCTTTCTTGAACGGACCCATGTCGCGATAGATGAAATTCGCGATCAGAAAGGCGTACACGGCCGCGACAGCCGCCGCCTCGGTCGGCGTGAACACACCACCGTAGATCCCGCCGAGAATGATGATCACCAGCATCAGACCCCAGCCGGCATCCCGCGCCGAGGTCAGCACCTCGGACCAGCCCACCCAGGGGTTTGACGGCAGGCCCTTGAAGCGGGCCCAGATGTAGATCGCCAGCATCAACATGCCGCCGGCCAGCAATCCGGGGAACACGCCGGCCAGGAACAACCGACCGACGGACACGTCAGTGGCTGCCGCATACACCACCATGACAATCGAAGGCGGAATCAGGATACCCAGCGTACCGGCGTTACAGATCACACCCGCGGCAAACTCTTTTGTATACCCAACCTGCACCATGCCGGCGATAACGATACTGCCGATCGCCACGACGGTGGCAGGTGACGAACCGGAAAGCGCCGCAAACAACATGCAGGCGAATACCGAAGCGATGGCCAATCCGCCCCTGAACGAACCGACCAGGGCGACCGCGAAACGGATGATACGGCGCGCCACACCGCCAGTGGACATGAACACCGACGCCAGGATGAAAAACGGGATCGCCAGCAGCGTGTAGTGCCCCTCGAACGCATCGAACAAGGTCTGCGCGACCGAGGTGAGCGAGGCGTCGTGCGAAAAGATGAACAGGAAAAGAATCGACGACAGTCCGAGCGCGATCGCGATCGGCACACCGATGAGCATGAACACGATGACCATGCCAAAGAGGACGGCGATTGACATGTCTCAGCCCTCCCCGCGCTTGTGCATCGATACATCGGCCGGATGAGGCGAAACCATCTCCAGCTCCTCGATCAACTCCTCTGCTTCATGGCTGGCGATGATCATATCGATCTCGCCTGTCACCACCCGCCACGCCTGCTGCAACAGGCGGATGATCAGCAGACCGACACCCAGCGGCAAAGCAAGATAGGGGATCCAACGCGGGATCTTTTCGTAGCGCTCACCCTCGTTCATCCAGGTGGAGAGAAACTGCATCCAGTCCGGCATGAACAGGTCTTCGGTCTCCATCCAGGCGCGCTCGGTGGCGAACGGGTACCAATACTTCCATGCCCCGATCATCAGCAGCACCGCGAATACCAGGCACGCAGCGACCGATACCAGGGCAAAAAACTTTTTGGCCGGCTTCGAGAGATGGCTGATCACCACGTCCACACCGATATGCACGTGCTTTTTCACGCCGTAGGACATACCCATGAGGACCAGCCAGGCAAACAGGAACTCGGTCGCCTCCTTGGCCCACAAAATGTTGTCGGAGAAGACGTATCGCGCGACCACATTGACGAAGGTGATCATCGTCATCAGGCCGAGGCAGATGGCGATGCTGGTCTCTTCGATGTTGTCGACTATCCGGCCGATACCGGTGACTTGTTGTTCTTGCATTATTCCCCCGCGCCATATCGAAGACTACAGCCAAGTCTAGCCGACAAAAGTCGGTGACCGGCGTAATTGCCGGTCGACCGCCAGGCTGTGCGGGCACGGCCGGCTTCGTGAACCGACGAGATCGACGCCGCGGATGCCCCCTGGGCCGGCCTTCCACCCGGGGACTTCTTGTTATTGATGGCCGCCCCACCCTCGTGAGCTGGGGCGGCCATGCTCTGTTGGCGCCTCAGATCAGCCTTTGTTGGCCTTCAGCGCGGCATCCATCAGATCGGCGCCGATGTCGTCTTCGAACTTCTTCCACACCGGCTTCATGGCCTCGACCCATGCCTGGCGCTGCTCAGGGGTGAGCGTACGCACCACGCCGCCGGCGGCGATGATCGACTGCTTGTTGTCTTCGTTGACCTTCGTCGACTCGGCATTGCGCTCCTCGGTCACCTCTTTGAGGATCGTCGCCAACTGACCGCGTACGTCATCCGGCAGGCCGTCCCAGAACTTGGTGGACGTGACCACGAGATAGTCGAGAATCCCGTGATTGCTCTCGGTGATACCGTCCTGCACCTCGAAGAACTTTTGACCGTAGATGTTGGACCAGGTGTTTTCCTGGCCGTCGATGACCTTGGTTTGCAGGCCACCATAGACCTCCTTGAACGACATCTTCTGCGGTGATGCGCCGAGCTGATCGAATTGGGCAACCAGCACGTCCGAGGCCTGAACGCGGAACTTCAGGCCCTTGGCGTCTTCCGGTTTGATCAGCGGCTTGTTGGCCGAGATCTGCTTCATGCCGTTGTGCCAGAAGGCCAGCCCTCTGAGGCCGCGTCGTGCCATTGCGTTCTTCAGCTTCTCGCCGTCTTCGGAGTTCTGGAAACGGTCTACAGCGGCGACATCCTCGAACACGAACGGCAGGTCGAAAATGCGGAATTTCTTGGTGAAGGTCTCGAACTTCGACAGCGACGGCGCAGCCAGCTGCACGTCGCCGTTGAGCATGGCCTCGAGGACCTTGTCGTCGTCATACAGCGTGGAGTTCGGGAACACCTGCATACAGGCCTTGCCGTTCATCTCGTCGTTCACCCGCTTGGCCAGCAGGTTCGCGGCAATCCCTTTGGGATGCTTGTCAGCGTTGGTAACGTGGGCAAACTTGATCACGATCTCACCCGGATCACAGTCCGCCAGAACAGGCGCGGCCGATACGGCCAGGGCGGCGGAAACCGCCAAACCAATCAGGTGCTTACGCATGGGTCTTTCTCCTTCCATCTCTGAATGACTGCGGCAATTCCCGCAACGAACGGCATGACGCTAACTGCTGCAACCGCGATGCCAACTTTGAGCAAAGAAACTATCTGTTTGTTTTAAAGCATCAAATCGACATTTCGTCCAATCACCGTGAACAGGGAAATCGGCGGAAACCCACCCATTGGGCCCTGACCGCTGTGTGATGTTTCACCCATGTGGCACGGATGGTGGCAGGCTTTCTTCGACTCCCGCGATTCGCCGGTTGCGGCTGATAAAATAGCCAGGGCCATGGGGCGCTGGATGCCCACCGGATCGGCAGCCGGTGCTGCGCCACTCCACCCGACCGGAACAGCAACGACCCACAACGGCGGTAATCATTTTGCACTGGCTTGCGCTCAGCCTCATCTGCGCCTTCTGCCTCGCCACCTCGGATGCCGCCGCCAAACACTGGCTGCGCTCGGCGGGCGCCCGCGAGATGGTCGTGGTTCGCCTCGGCCTCAGCGGCCTGTTGCTCGCGCCATGGGTACTGACGTTCGACCTGCCGCCACTGCCGCTGCCTTTTTGGGGGTGGCTGGCGCTGATCATGCCGCTGGAGATCGCGGCAATGCTGATGTACATGAAGGCGATCCGCGACTACCCGCTTGCGCTCACGGTCCCCTACCTCGCCTTCACACCGGTGCTGGTGGTCGTTACCGGTTGGCTGGTGCTGGACGAGACGGTCAGCGGCAACGGCCTGCTGGGGATCCTGCTGGTGGTGGCCGGTTCCTGGCTGCTCAATTTCGAGCACGCGCAGCGCCTGAACCTGCGTACCCTGACCGCGCCGCTGAAGGCCATCGTCGTCAATCCCGGCTCGCGTCTGATGCTGGCAACAGCGGCGATCTATGCGGTCACTTCGGTAGGCGGCAAGGCGGCCATGCAGTGGATGCCGCCAGAGCAATTCGGTGCCTTCTACTTCGTCGTACTCGGAGCCCTGACGCTGCTGTTCGTCGGCATCAGCCATCCGTCGGCGCTGCGCGTCCATCGACACGGGATCTGGCCGCTACTGATCGTCGCGGGTTTCATGGCCGTGATGGTCGTCACCCATTTCATGGCGCTGGCGCAGGTCGAGGCGGCCTATATGATCGCGGTCAAACGCAGCAGCCTGCTGTTCGGCATGCTCTACGGGGCTATGCTTTTCGGCGAGCGGCATCTCGGCCGCCACCTGCTTGCCGGTGGCCTGATGGTGGCCGGCGTGGCGGCCATAAGCCTGTAAATCATCGACGCCCGGAGTCTCCATGCTTACCCGGTACCGCAACCAGCCGCCGTTCGAGACCAAGGACGGATCGGTGATCCGCGAACTGATGCACCCCGCGGTGCACGGCAACCGCCATCAGAGTCTGGCCGAGGCGCGTGTCGCACCCGGCGCATCGACCGCGTTGCATTGGCACCTGCGCAGCGAAGAGCTGTATCACGTCACTGCCGGCAGCGGCCTGATGACCCTGGGTGAAGAACGCTTCGAGATCCTGCCTGGCGACACTATTGCGATTGCGCCCCGAACCGCGCACTGCGTGGAAAACATCGGTAGCGAGGATCTGGTGATCCTCTGCTGCTGCAGCCCACCCTACGCACACGACGATACCGAGTTACTCTGATCGCGCAGCTCACCCCGGCGTGTCGCTGACCCTGTATCCCGCACGCGTGATCACCGACCGCAGCAGCTCGGGGTGCAGCTGAACACCTTTGATGCGAACGATCCCGCTGCCCAGATCGGCGCTGACGTGCTCCACATCTGCGACCGATTGCAGCGCATTCGTCACATTGGCCACGCAATGTTGGCAGGTCATGCCCTCGACGCTGAAAGTCACGTCGCCAGCGTCTACTGCGGCACCGGGTCGCGGCCCCAGGTAGCGCTGCCAGATGCGGCGCAGCAGCAGAAAGGTCATCAGGCAGACGAGTACGACGGCCGCGGCGATCTCCCACCAGGCAGCCGAGACGTGGCGGTGCGCCTGCACATCGGCAGTCACGTTTCCAAGCACGAATTCGAAGCCCATACCAAGGCCGATACTGGCCACGATCACCGTCCCGAGGTAAAGCCCGAGTACACGCCCACCCAGGGCACGATAGACGGCGCCCATGGTCGCGATATTGGTCGCCGGCCCGGCCATCAGAAACACCAGCGCCGAACCGGCCGGCATCCCGGCGGCGATCAGCGAAGCGGCGATCGGCACCGAACTGGTGGTACAGACGTACATCGGCAAGGCGATCACCAGTACCAGGAGCATGCCGGGCAGACCCTGCGACCAGCTCACCTGTTGGAAATAATCCGGCGGCACCACCGTGGTGATGGCGGCAGCAAGCAGGATTCCGGCGATCAGCCACAGATCGATCGCCGCCAGGATGTCGAACAGGGCATAGCGCCACACGGCCGTCAGCCGGTTGCCGGCGGTACGCCAGTGCTCACCCTGTTCGTCGTCGGCAACCGCTGGTGCCTCTTCATCGGTGAGCCGACTGACCAGCCAGCCGCCGGCCACACCGGTGGCGAACGCCGCCGCCACCTTGAACAGCGCAAACGGCCAACCGAGAAAGGCCGCGCTGACCAGGACCGAGTCGACCCCGGTCTGCGGCGTGCTGATCAGAAACGATGTCGTAGCACCCTTTGACGCGCCCTGGTTGCGCAGACCGATCGCGGTCGGCACCACGCCGCATGAGCACAGCGGCATCGGCACGCCGATCAGGGCCGCGCGCACTGCGCTGCCCAGCGTCGGCTGGCTGAGATGGGCGCGTACCAGGCCCTCGGGGAAATACACCCGCAACACGCCGGCCAGCAGCAGCCCGAGAATCAGGGCCGGCGACAGATCCAGCATCACGGTCCACAGTTCTGTCAGGTATCCGTCAAACACCCCGTCACCCCCTCATCGAACGTGACCACCGGGTCGCCTCCCGACACACCGCCATGCCGGCGCGCGGCGACTGTATTTGTGACGTAAGTGTATACCTTGAGGATCGACACAGCGGCCACACACGCCACCCGCGGCAGTTTCGACTGCAGCGGCAGAACCGCTGGTCCTTTCGCCTAAGCGACTGTCTACACTTGACTTTATATATTAGTTAACGCTAATATCCACGGCGTTTCACACCGCGAGCCGTAACAGCGGTTCCGTCCAACCTTTTTTGGAGTGACCCTATGTCCATTGAGCGCATCGTTATGGCGTTTGCCGGCATCATGATCATGTTGACCGTGGCCCTCGGCATGCAAGGCAGCCCGATCTTCCATCACACCTACTGGCTGTATTTCACCGCCTTCATCGGTCTGAACCTGTTCCAGTCCGCATTTACCGGATTCTGCCCTTTGGCGACGATCCTGAAGAAAATGGGCAAGAAGCCCGGCGTCGCTTTCTGAGGCGGGATCACCGCTCTGGAAAAAAGCCGGCCACTGCGCCGGCTTTTTTCTTGATGATCGCCGAGAGGGCTCGGCTCCTACAACGTGACACACCCGTAGGACGCCAGCCCCTGGCCGATTGGATCACAGCGGCTCGGCAAACAGGTCGTGCTCGTCGTAACCGGTCACCTGTACCTCGATGAAATCACCGGCACCGACGTCCTCCCAGTCGCCATCGATGATCACGAGGCCGTCCACCTCTGGTGCATCACCAGGGCCGCGGGCGACGATCCGGCCTTCCTGCACCTCGTCTATCAGCACCGTCATCGCGCGCCCGACCTGCAGGGCCAGCTTGTCGCGACTGATCTCGGCCTGGATCTCCATGAATCGCTGCAGGCGGTCCTGCTTGACCTCTTCAGGTACCGGGTCTGGCAGTGCATTGGCGGCAGCCCCTTCGACCGGCGAATAGGCAAAGCAACCGACACGGTCGAGCTGCGCCTCCTGTATGAATTCAAGCAACTGGTCGAAGTCCTGCTCGGTCTCGCCCGGAAAGCCGACGATGAAGGTCGAGCGCAGCACCAGGTCGGGACAGCTCTCCCGCCAGCGCGCGATTCGCGACAAGACCTTTTCGGTCGCGGCCGGCCGCTTCATCGCGCGCAGGATACGTTCGCTGCCGTGCTGCAAAGGCATGTCGAGATACGGCAGGATCAGGCCTTCGGCCATCAGCGGCAGCAACTCGTCGACATGCGGGTACGGGTAGACATAGTGCAGTCGCGTCCAGGCCGGCAGTTGCCCGAGTTCACGTGCCAGCGTGGTCAGCCTGGTGGCCAGCGGCCGACCCTGCCAGAAATCGGTGCGGTACCTGATATCGACACCGTAGGCACTGGTGTCCTGCGACACCACCAGTAATTCGCGCACACCCGCGTCGACCAGGCGCTGTGCCTCCGCCAGCACCTCGCCGACCGGGCGGCTGACCAGGTCGCCGCGCATGCTCGGGATGATGCAAAAGCTGCAGCGGTGATTGCAGCCCTCGGAGATCTTCAGGTAGGCATAGTGGCGCGGTGTCAGCTTGATGCCCTGTGGCGGGATCAGGCTGGTGAAAGGATCATGCGGGGCCGGCAGATGCGCATGCACCGCCTGCATCACCGCCTCGTAATCGTGCGGCCCGGTCACCGCCAGTACGTCTGGATGGGCGGCCCGGATCTCGTCTGCTCGCACGCCGAGACAGCCGGTAACGATCACACGCCCGTTGCCGTGCAGGGCCTCGCCGATGGCGTCCAGCGATTCGGCCACCGCGGCATCGATGAAGCCGCAGGTATTGACGACCACCAGGTCGGCACCTTCGTAGCTCGATGAAAGGCCGTAGCCCTCGGCACGCAGCTGGGTGAGGATGCGTTCGGAGTCGACCAGGTTCTTCGGGCAGCCCAGGCTGACGAAACCGATCGTGGGTTCAGTGCTTGCCATTTGTCCTCTAATGGATGAGGCGCGCCAGGTCGCCGCGGTATTTCTTTACCAGTGCGTGGTCGCCGCCAAGGGTGTCGAAGATCGCGAGCAGACCACGCCTGGCCGCACCGTCGTTGTAATCACGCCGGTTGCGCAGGATGACGATAAGCGCCTGCAGCGCGGCCTCGTACTCGTCGCGCACCAGGTGCAGCGCGGCTGCCTGAAAATGCGCATCGAGGTCCGGCGGCGTCTGCGCCAGCCGGTCCCTCAGTGCCTGTTCGTCTTCGACCGCACGTGCCGTGGTGATGAAATCCAGGTGCGCGCGCAAGGTCGCCAGCTCGGTGGTATCGCGCGCCTCCGCCGGCATCGCGACCAGCACCTCGCGCGCCTCGTCGTAGCGGTGCAGACGCATCAGCAGCTTGGCCAGCATCGCTGGGACCTCCAGGTTTTCCGGATCGGCCACCGCACCTTCCGCGAGGACCTGGATCGCCTTGTCATACTCGCGCTGGTCCCACGCCTTGGCCGCCGCCAGGCGCACCTTGTCACCGAGCGGCACCAGATACCTGTCGATGATGGTCCGGTAGTCCGCCTCGGGCTGCATGCCGTGGAACTCCTCCACCACCTTTGCATTACGGAACACCTTGAACGACGGCAGGCTCTTGACCCCGAAACGGCCGGCGATGCCCTTCTGCTCGTCGGTATTGACGGTGACCAACAGAAAACGGCCGTTGTATTGGGTCGCCAATGACTTCAGCAGCCTCTGCTGGCGCAGTGACGGCCCCGCCCAGGGTGCCCAGAAGTCAACCAGGACCAGCCCCTTGCGTGAGTTCTCCAGCACCAGGCTGTCGAAATTGAACTCTGTGCCCTCGAGCACGTAGGCCGGGGCGTTCATCCGTGCAACAGGTCCACGAGGTTGACACCCGGGGTGCGCTGCACCTCGATCACGAGGGTCTCACCGAGAGCGATGTCGCCGGTCGCAATGTGCGGCTGCAACTGCTCGCAGATCTGCTGCACCAGCAGAATCCCCTGTGCGTTGCGCCCATCGATATCACCCTTGAGGGCACGCCCCAGCTCGGCGATATAGGCACGGAACTGCGCGTCCTGCGCGCTCAGGTCAGCGGCCTTGAACGCCTCGGTGAAATCGATGTGCAGCTCGTAGTTGCCTTCTGGTGAAGGTTCGACCACACCCACCTTCAGTGGGCCTTTGATATCCATGCACGTCTCCGTTTCTGCAGCGGAAAGGGCGTCAAGAATACGGCAAGTCGGGGATAAAATAACCCTGAACCGAGACCTGGCAAAGCCGCCTGCCCACCCTGGAGCGAGCCCCCTGGCGGCCTGTCCGCTGGCCAGTTATTGACCAACAAAAACAGTCAATTTTGTTTCCAATACAAACACTTAATTTAGGTTAGGCAATTCCCCTGAAAACCGCGTGTAACAACCTTGTCACAGCGTCAAAGGCGTGCCAGTATCGTACAACTCCACGGGCAGCAAATTAGTATTTTCTAATTTAAAAACCGAGGGTTGCAGGACTGACTACAAGGCTAAAAGGTCGATCTGGAGGTGTAGAGAGTGAAGTCTTTTGTGTGTTGTGCATTCGGTAAGGTCTGCAGCGATATCCCCGGCGTCTGCATCGTTCTGCAGATGATCCTGGTGGTCGCACTCTCTGGTGTGCTCGGCTATGTGTTCGTAACCCAGGAACTCTTGAAGTAATCCCCGTCTGGCCTCTTCGGGCACCCCGGAGTGGCTTGACCCTTGCCTTCCCCCCGCGTAGATTCCGCGCCTCGCCTGAGGTGCCTCCCGCGCTTGCCGCGCCCGAGGTTAAACGGGAAGTCGGTGCGCCTCACCAAGGGCAAGGCCGACACTGCCCCCGCAACGGTGATCGGGTCCATCCGCTGCCCAAATGCCACTGCGTCATCGACGTGGGAAGGCGCAGCGTGACAGCGCTGTCGGCGATCCCCGACAGGCGCCACCCCGTCAGTCCGGAGACCGGCCCCAAGCGTCATTCATCCACGTCGCGGCGGGCCGCGTGAGACATGACGTTTCCCCATCGTGATCGCGCGGAAAGGCTGTCTCCTGCTCCTCCTGTGACCCGACACGTGCAGTGCGGCGGGCACTGACGAGGAGACGGCATGCGCATCCATTCATTGGCCATCGGCCTGGGTTTCATTTGTCATACGGCCTTTGCCGCAACCCCAACCACACTGCCACCGGTATTCGTCAGCGGCGCGCGCAGTGCCGAACAGGGCCTGGATATCCCGGCTGCGACGACCCTGATAGGGCGCCAGGCGATCGAGGACAGCGGCGCGCGCGATCTCGGTGAACTGCTGCGACGCGTGCCGGGTATTCATGTCTCCGACGGCATCGGCGATGGCGGCAGCGCGAATATCGACATGCGCGGCTTCGGCGCCACCGCGAATTCGAACGTCGTGATCCTTGTCAACGGGCGCAAGATCAACCCGGCCACCGACAGTTCGACCCTGTACCTCAGCAGCATCGACCTGGAAAACGTCGAGCAGATCGAGATCATCGAGGGCAGCGCAGGCATCCTATACGGCAACCAGGCCGTCGGTGGACTGATCAACGTGATCACGCGACGACCGGATGCGCGCAGCCTGCGCGCGAAGCTGGGAGGTGGCAGCTACGATGGCTGGGAGCTGCTGGCCGGAATCACCGAGCGGCTGGACCAACAGGTCGGCCTCAGCGTGCAGGCAGCCAAGCGCGGCAACGACAACTACCGCGAGCGCAACGCCAGCCGCATGCAGCGTCTCGATGCGCGCCTGGAGGTCGATCACCAGGGTGGGCGCAGCTACATTGATGTGCAACGGCTCGACGACTATTCCCAGACACCCGGCGCCCTGTTTGCCAGCGAACTCGCGGCGGACCGGCGCCAGGCGGTGTTTCCCAACGACTATCTCGACACCACCAGCCAAGTGTTGCGCATCGGCACCGGGCAAACCCTGGGCGCGCACTGGCGGATCGAGGCGGAACTGGCGTTGCGCAACGATCAGCGCGAATTCGTGCAGAGCTTCCGCGGCTTTCCCGGCACACCATCGACCCAGGACCGCGACACGATCGAGCTGACGCCACGCCTGATCGGGCACTTCGGTGACAACGTCGTGACACTTGGCATCGATCTGCAGCGCACCGACTATCTGCTGCTCACCGCGTTCGGCCCACAGGGCAACCAGCAGGACATCGCGGCCGTTTATGGCCAGGTGATGCACCCATTGTCATCGGTGCTGTCGGCCACCGCCGGGCTACGCCATGCGCAGGTGCAAAATGACATCAACAACGGTGGCACGCCGGTCGATCTGGACGATTCGGCGACGGTGGGTTCACTGGGCTTGGTCTATCGGCCAGACCCGGCCTGGCGGCTGTTCTTGCGTGCCGACCAGAACTACCGCTTCGCCAAGGTCGACGAACACACCAACGTGCCTTTTGGCCAGCCGGCAGGCCTTAAAAATCAGACCGGCGTATCGTACGAAGCCGGGGCCGAACTGACCCGCGACGCATACAGCCTCGGCGCGCGCGCCTATCGCCTCGACCTCAAAGACGAGATCAGTTTCGACGCCGTCAGCTTCAGCAACGTCAACCTCCCGCGCAGCCGACGCCTGGGCTTCGGCCTGTCGGCCGACACCGCCCTGTTGTCGTCAGTGCAGGTGGGCGCGGGATACGACTACATCGACAGCCGGATCACCAGCGGCACCCACAGCGGCAGCAGTGTCCCGCTGGTGCCCGTGCACAAGGCCAATCTGTATGCGCAGTACCAGCCGCAGGCCGACTGGCTGCTGCGCCTTGATGTCGCGTATGTCGGTGAACAGTACCTTGGCTCCGACTATGCCAATACCGCACCACCGCTCGATGCCTATACAGTGGTCGACCTGACCGCGCATCGCGACCTCGGCGACTGGCGTCTGAGCGCGCGGATCAATAACCTGTTCGACGCGCGCTACAGCGAAACCGGCTCCAGTTCGTTTGCCGGCGACGGCTACAACCCCGCACCCGAGCGCAATTTCTGGATCGAAGCCAGTTACCGGTTCGAGGAATAACCGATGAGCAAACGCCTGACCCGCATCTACACCCGCACCGGCGACGACGGGACCACCGGGCTCGCCAGCGGCCCGCGGCTGCCCAAGGATCACGCCCGCATCGAGGCAATCGGCGGAATCGACGAACTCAACAGTACCGTTGGACTGCTTCGCGTGCAGGTGTCCGACGCGACAACCGACAGGCTGCTCGAAGCCGTCCAGCACCGCCTGTTCGATCTGGGCGGCGAGCTGGCGATGCCGGGCACGTCCATCATTGCGGACAACCGCAGCAGCGAACTGGAACAGGCACTGGATCAGATGAACGCCGACCTGCCGGCACTCGAGGAATTCGTCCTGCCGGGCGGCAACGAGGGCGCGGCACGCTGCCACCTGGCACGCGCGGTGTGCCGGCGTGCCGAGCGTGAACTGCTGCGCCTGTCGCGCAACGAGGCGGTCAACCCGGCGAGCATCAGGTACCTCAACCGCCTGTCCGACCTGCTGTTCGTGCTCGCGCGCGTGCTCGCGCGCCGCGACGGCGGCAGCGAAGTCACCTGGCGCAAGGGGACCTAGGAGCCGAGCCCTCTCGGCGACAACCCGCACAACGATCCAATCGGCCAGGGGGCTGGTCTCCTACGCGCAATCCGCACCTGTAGGAGCCGAGCCCTCTCGGCGACAACCCGCTTAACGACCCACTCGGCCAGGGGGCTGGCCTCCTACGCGCAATCCGCACCTGTAGGAGCCGAGCCCTCTCGGCGATCACCACCGGCGTTTCCCAAACACCAATCTCTCGTGTTAAGAAGAACGCTCAATTTCCTGTCAGGCGATACGGGTGCAATAAAGGATGGCGAAGAAACCGGTCGTGGTCATCGGCATGGGTGAGATGGGCAGTGTTTTCGCGCGCGGCCTGCTGCGCCTGGGACACCCGGTGTATCCGGTCAACCGCGACACCAAAATGAAGAAACTCGCGCACCGCGTCCCCGCGCCGAAACTGGTGCTGGTGGCGGTTGGCGAAGCCGATCTGCAGGCGGTACTGAAAGAAGTGCCCAAGTCATGGCGCAAGCGTCTGGCCCTGCTGCAGAACGAATTGCTGCCGGACGACTACGTGGGTCTGGACGAGGTCAGCGTGATCTCCGTCTGGTTCGAGAAGAAGAAAGGTCAGGATGCGAAGGTCATCATCCCATCGCCGGCTTTCGGACCACGCGCCAAGCTGCTGGCCAAGGCGCTGGCCACCCTCGATATCCCGGTCAAGCTGATCGACAAGCCGCGTGACATGCTGTTCGAGCTGGTGGTCAAGAATCTTTACATCCTGACCAGCAACATCGCCGGCCTGCGCTGTGGCGGCACAGTCAGCCAGCTGTGGGCCGAACACCAGCCGTTTGCACGCGGTGTCGCCAACGAGGTCATCGCGATCCAGGAGGGCCTGACCGGCTCCCGCTTCAACAACGACGAGTTGGTGGCCGCGATGGTCCGCGCATTTGACGGCGACCCGGGGCATCCCTGCACCGGACGCAGCGCACCGGCACGCCTGCGGCGCGCCCTCGATCACGCCGATCGACTGGAGATCAAGGTGCCCATGCTGCGTCAGATCGCCGACGAACAGCAGAGCCCGGCGGTTCTATGAGCACGGCACAGATCCTCCCGGGCAGCCCAGTGGTACTGCATCTGTCGATCGCGCTGGAAGACGGTACCGAGGCAATCTCCACCTTCGGCGAAGAACCCGTCAGCGTGACCATCGGTGACGGCACCCTGCAACCGGGACTGGAGCTGGCGTTATATGGCCTGCACGCGGGCGACACCCAGACCATCAACCTGCTCGCCGAGCAGGCCTTCGGCCTGCGCGACACGAATCTCATCCAGTACATGCCGATGACCGAGTTCGAGGCCGCGTTCACGCCGGAAGTCGGGCAGATCGTCGCGTTCTCGCTGCCTAACGGCGAGGAGGCCCCGGGCATGGTCATCGCTGTCGACGAAGGACGCGTTGAAGTCGATTTCAACCACCCGCTGGCCGGTCATGAAATCACGTTCAAGGTCGAGATCATAAGCGTTGAACCGGCACCTGAAGAGACCTGACGGCCGACGCGGGCAATCAGCACCACGCTTGAAAAGGCCGGTCCGGGCCCGGACAATCCCAGCATGAAAATACTCCTGGCCAATCCACGTGGCTTCTGTGCCGGCGTCGACCGCGCAATCGAGATCGTCGAGCGTGCACTCGATGCCTTCGGCGCACCGATCTATGTGCGCCACGAGGTGGTGCACAACCGCTTCGTAGTACAGCGCCTGCGCGAACGCGGCGCCGTGTTCGTCGACGAGTTGCGCGAGATCCCCGACGGCGGCACCGTGATCTTCAGTGCCCACGGGGTGTCGCAGCAGGTACGCGAGGAGGCCGACAAGCGCGGCCTGACGGTATTCGATGCGACCTGTCCTCTGGTCACCAAGGTACATCTCGAGGTCGCGCGGCACTGCAAGTCCGGCGACGAGGTGGTGCTTATCGGGCACAAGGGACACCCCGAAGTCGAAGGCACCATGGGACAGTATCGCTGCATCAGGGAAAACGCCGGCATCTACCTGGTAGAGACGCCGGACGACGTCGCCGAGCTCGACATACGCAACCCGGCACAACTGGCGTTCGTCACCCAGACGACGCTGTCGATGCACGACACCGCGTTGGTCATTGAAGCCCTGCAGCGGCGCTTCCCGAGCATCCAGGGACCGAAGAAGGACGACATCTGCTACGCGACCCAGAACCGCCAGGACGCAGTCACCCGCCTTGCGCAACAGTGTGACCTGGTGCTGGTGGTTGGTTCACCCAACAGCTCGAACTCGAACCGCCTGAAAGAGATTGCCGAGAAACAGGGCCGGCCGGCCTACCTGATCGATGGTCCCGAGGACATCCGCCGGGAGTGGCTCGACGGTGTAGCAACGGTCGGCCTGACTGCCGGTGCCTCGGCACCGGAGGTGCTGGTCGAGAACGTGATCCGTCAGCTCAGGGACTGGGGGGCCGACTCGGTCGAACAGGACGGGGGGCAACCGGAAACCGTGGTGTTCGCACTGCCGAAAAATCTGCTGACGGCCATGGCGGGGAATTCGACGCAGGGCTGAATCCCGCGCCCCCTCTTCCCAGCCTTCTCCCCACAGGGGAGAAGGGGCAGGAGCGTTGACCGCGAAGCACTGATCAGACTGCCCCTCATCCCAGACTTCTCCCCTCGGGGGGGAAAGGGCAGGAGCATGGAGTCCGAGGCACTGATAAGTCTGCCACTCATCTCTGCCTTCTCCCCTCAGGGGAGAAGGCACACACGCACCCTCTCCCTCAGGGAGAGGGCTGGGGTGAGGGGATCATCCCTTCGTACAACGTCTTACCAACAGCCACTGGCCGGCGTCTTAACACCCTGGTGATTGATCGTGAAGGTAGGACAGGCCGTATCCCCGGCCTGCGGGCCACTGCCCGATGCCGTTGCCGTGACCGTGAACTGCTCGTTGTCGGCGCCCGAACGTGCAATTGTGATGTTGTAGTAACCCTGGTCAGATGCCCCGCCCTGGATATCAGTCGATACCTGCAGGGAACTCAGGCCGGCCGCATACTCGCCATTGATCGTATAGAAACGCTCTTGTGCCATGGCCACCGTTTCCAGCGCCACCTTGGCATCGGCGCGGCGCGATTTCTGCACCTGGTTGGTGTAGATCGGGTAGGCAATGGTCGCGATGATCGCCATCACGGCGACCACCACCATCAGTTCCACCAGGGTCAGGCCACGTTGTCTTTTCTGCATCATCTTCCCCTACTGGATCCGCACCCAGGACTTGCGGCCGGCACCGAGCAGACCCGGGTTCTCGACGGTCACATCGATCGCCGCGTCCTTGGTGCCTGACGAGTACTTGCCCTCGGCACCGCCATAGCTGCCATCACCTGAACCACCGACGCCCGACAGGATCGCCGGAGGCTGCAGGATACCGACCTTCGACTTCTTGCCGGAGACTGGTGTGTAGATCGTGGTGCCGCCGGACGTGCTGGACAGGTTGTCTTCGAAAGTGAAGACCCCGTCACCGTTAAGGTCGAATACCGGCGCATACAAACGGCCGCCGGTGCGCGGATCGACCTCCATCAGCCAGCCGTCACCGCCCGCCTTACAGGCCTGCAACGAGGGAATTGTGGTGACGAAGATCAGGCGCCCGCCACGCAGGATCGGGTTGGCCACCATCTTCTCGCCCTGTACTGCGTTGCCATTGCTGTCGGGGTTGGTCAGATCCAGGTACCAGCCACACGAGCCCAGTGCCGAGCAGCTGGCCACAGGGGTGGCCCAGGTCATCGGGTTGTTGCTGACAATACGCACGTCGAACGAATTGCTGCCGAAGGTGCCCGCTGTCTGCTGGGTGATCGTCTGCTGCTGCAGGATATTCGAGTTGCGCGTCGTCACCGAGGTGATGGTTGCGCCGGTGTCCCGATCCCAGATGCCATACATGGAGTTGTAGGCCACCGCATTGGTCGGATCCTGGTCGGCCGTCTCGTAATACTTGCCGGTACCGAAATACACCATCCGACCCACGGCGCTGGTCGGGTGATAGCCGACGGCCAGACGCGAGGTGATTGGCTGCGCCACACTTCCCACGCTCTTCGCCGAATACAGCAGCGAGGTATTGCCTTCCGAAAAGCCCGAGCCGTTGGACGCGAATCGCCAGACGTTTCCGTTGAGATCACCGGCATAAATCAGATCGACCTCGCCATCACCGTCACGGTCGATTGGCGAAACCGTCGACAGCCCGTTGCTGCCGCCATCGGCGGCCGCGTTCACGTTCGACAGGTCAATCGTCGCGAGCAGGTCCCCGGTATCGATCTGTGCGATGTACAGCACCGCCTTGCCATTGGCGCTGTCATAGCCATTGCCGAACACCGCGACCCAGCCGTGACCCTCGGCCTTGATGATGGCCGGCTGGCTGAACGTGTAGCCCAGCTCGCCGTAACCGGTATCGCTGCTGTGCTTCTCCCACAACACGACGTTGTCTGCATTGTTCTCGCTGAACGTGTTGGGGTCGGTGACGTCGAGGGCGAACACCCCGTTACCGCCGGCACCCAGGGTGCCGACCAACGCCGTGTGCCAGGCACTGCCCCAAAAGGCATCGACCACGGTGGACGGGCCATCGATGAAATAGCGGTGAGTATAGTCCGTCGAGGTGAGTTCGCTCAGGTTCGCGTACAGGGCACTTGGCACGTAGGCCAGGCGCTCGGCGCCGGTACATGCGGAAACCGCGTGCAGGGCACCGTCGTTGGCACCGAAGTACAGCATCGGCTCACGGCTACCCGCGCTACTGCCACTCCCGGCAGACCAGGTGGTGATCGGTGTCGTTCCGTCGCTCTCGTAGCACTCCGAGTTGCTGTACTTGCGCTTGAAATCGGAATACTTGGCCGTCTCGAAAAGATTCGCCGTGCCCGGCTCATAGTCGCGGTAGCCGAAGATCGGCGCCGCCACCACGGTCGGCGTCGAATGCACGACGTCACCCAGCGGTGTGGAGCGATTGCGGAACTGGATGGCGCCACCGTTGGCCAGTTCATTCGAGGTGTCGCCACGCAGGTAGTCGAGGCGCTCGTCACCGAGCGTATCGAGCGTCGCCGAGTCCGGGTCGATGTTGAGTGCCGCCTGCTGCGTGGTCGTGATGTCCGCCCAGCGGAAAGGCACACCCTGCGTGCCGTCCCAGGTGATCCACTCACGACCGGTGTCATAGTCCTGACCCGCGATCACGCTGCCGGCATCCCACTCCGCCGCCTGCAGTGTTCCTGTGGTGATATCCACCGGGAACGACAACAACTTGCCCGACCAGTCGTTGCTGTCGAAGCGTGCCTGGTAGATACGCGTGGTGGTCTGCAGGCTGACCGAGTTGGCCACGACGGATGCCGACGAGGATACGGTCGCGACCGTCTCGAATACCGTCGCCAGTTGCTCGCTCAACTGTCCGGGGTTGCGGGCAAAGAAATAATTGTCGGGCTGGCCATTGCCGTCCGTATCCCATTCATATGCCTGGTCGGGGATGTCGTTGGGCGCCGCGGTGCTCGGCGGGCGTTTGCTGGCCTCGGCCTCCTCCTTGTAGCCGCCCCACTTGGCGGCATAGAACAGCGGGTCCTGCAGCAGGCTGCCGGAACTCGTGCCCAGATTGTAGGCAACCGAGGTTGCCGGCTGGCCGGTCTCGCAATTGATTGCCGCGTTGGCGCAGGTCAGTACGCCGGTTGGATCCGTATAGGCGGTGAAATAGTTGATGCCTGAATGGGTATGGAAGCCATCCTGTGTCGTACCGGCGATGATGTAGCCAAAGCCCATCTTGTTCGGTGTCGAATCGGCAAACACACTGGTGGTCACTGTAATCGTATTGGGAGTGACGTTGGTGTTGAGTGAGTAGGACAACAGCCCGGCCATGTCCTGGTCGTAGTCCCCGCCCTGCTCACTGTCTTCCCAGTTGATGTAGAACTTGCCGGTGTAGATCCCGGAACCGGAAGACGTCTCCGCGTGCTTCTGTACCACCTTGAAGTCGACGATCGCACAGTTGCCACTGATGGATTCGTTGCGGCAGGCAGGCAGTATCGTGACCGGGTCGGTCTGGCCGGGAACCGGGACCTCGATCTTCGGCACCGCGGGCGACAGGGTCACCCCGTAGGTATCGATCTTGATGTCTGCCGTGTTGCCGTCAGCGTCGGAAAGATCGGTACGGATGGACTCCTTGTGCGCATAGTAGGCAAGACCGGCGATGTCATAGCCACCGCCAAGGCGCGGCGCCTCGGGGCAGATACCCTCGGCGTCGGCCAGGTTGTTCACCGTCTTCGCGGTACACAACCCGTTTGAAACGATACTGCCGGTACCGACAAAGAAATCGTTGCCGGCGATTCCCTCACCCGAAGCCGCACCGACCGCGTTGGTCCAGGTGCTGACCGATCCGAGTGAAGGCAGGCCGGATGCACCGCCGAGCTCGTCTCCATCATACGACGTCACGCTGGCATTGAACTGAATGACCTTGAGCGGCGCGCAGTAGTTGCCTGCATTCAGCGGATCGACCCAGGAAGACGCACTGATCAGGTTGTTGATATAGCTGGAGTCGTTCGCATTGAAACCAGGTGTGGTCTTGCCGGCGAAATAGCGCACGCTCTCCAGGAAGATCTCAGACTGCGGGTTGCCCCAGTTGGTACAGCTGCCGTTGTTGAAGGTGTTGATGCCCCAGGAGCAGTTGTCCGCCGAGTTGTAATAACCGGGGTCATGATCATAACCGCTGACACGCAATGCGTTCATGTTGCTGATGATATTGCCCGCCGCCGGCGCACTCTTGAAGGTACCGTCGGTGGATACATTGATCTCGTCGGTGATCGGACCGACGTTCTTGCGCAACGTGCCACCTGACTTGTTTTTCTGGAAGCTGCCGGTCATCAGGCCGAAGTAGATAGAGCCGTCATCACCGTACTCCTGCAGCAGACCATAGGGCTTGTAGTTGCCACTCGGGTAGGCCTTGCACTTCTCGACACCGATCAGGCCGGCCACGCAGGCCTCGACCCGCGCGATGTAGTCGCCATTGCCCAAACGGTCATTGGTCCAGTTCGGGTTGTCTGCATCTGCATCGAGCCCGGTGGTCGGGGCATGGTTGCCATTGTTGGTATTGGGGTTCGGCGAGTTGAATATATTCGACTGCAGCTCGCCGTGACCGTCCCAGTGACACTGATGGCGCTCATTGGCCGCCCACAGCGCGAAGTTGCCGTCGGCGACCCGCAGCAACGGCGGCTCGGTACGGTCTTCGGAATCACCATTGGCCGCATAGGTGGTGTTACAGACCGTGATCTCGGATACCGAGAACGGTGTCAGCTTGGCGATCTCGCCGCTGGTGCTTTCCTCGTAATACTTGGCGAAGCTGTGCGCATCACCCGGCAGGTAGGAGCGCTCGAGTACCGTCAGTGCGCTGGTGTCGGTCGAACGGTAGCCGCCGTACAGGATCTTGCGCACGGTATCGATACGCGTCATCGATGCCCAGTTGAGGAAGTTGCCGCTCCAGTCACCACTGACCGCATCGCAATACTTGTCGGTGGTAAATGCCTGCGGCACGAACCGGCCCGAGGAGTAGTCGTAGCACTTGTAGGCGTCGAAATAGCCGTAGTAGTCGATGTCGTGATTGTAGGTAATGTCGAGCACGCCGTCTTCGTCCACGTCCGACCAGTCGTCATAGGCCTTGTAGAAAAGCTGGTGGTCGTTCGACATGTTGATCATGACCTGGGTCTCGGCACCCGAGATCAGGAAGATGGGCACCTGTGCCGGTGCAGCCGGGGCCTGCTGCGGCAGCAGGGCGCCGGCCGCCAGGCCGAATGAGAGGACGATGTTGTGGATGCGCATACTTCTTTCCTCGCCCGACTCCGCCGATCAGCGGAAGTAGGTGCTCTGCAGGATCACTTCTGAATTGGGTGAAATGCCGTGGCCCTTGCCGGTGACCCGGTAGTAACGCACGCGCGGCGCCTGGTCCTGGAATCCTACGGTCAGGTCACTGGCAGGCAGTTCGATCTCCGGCAACTGCTCGATGTAATACTCCGGGACCTCGCTGACCAGCAGGTCGCCGCCATAGGTCATCACGTCAGACGGCACGCCGAGGCCATAATTGGTCGAGGTTTGCGGATCGACACTGTGCGACGAATCGGTGATGCCAAAGGTGCCATCCGATCCGTCGAACAGCATCGCGCTGAACACGCTGGTGACGCTGATCGCATCTTCGCCGATGCGCAGTGCGGTCTCGGCGGCCTCCAGGGCGGCGCTGTAGTCGCGGAAGTTACCGGCCATGCGTTCTTCCATCGTGGTGTCGCGGATGCCCGCGGTACCGAGGATGGTCAGCACCAGCAACAGCACCAGGGCGACGATCAGCACGGCGCCGCGCTGTGCCCTCGGGTTGTATCTGTTCATGTCACGCATATCGCTAACCCTCTACAGCACGCTGTTGCGAACGGAGACCAGGGCGGTGAATTCCTGGCGCAGGCGCAGATCACCGCTCGCCGGAGTGACCTGACCTGTCCCATTGGGAAAGAAAGTGAACGGGGCCTCGGTCGCACTCGCACCCTCGACGCTGTTGAGCAGCAGCGAGACGCGCACCGCCATGACCTCGCTCCAGTCGGTGACGCCACCCGGGTCCTGGTAGTTGTCAACGACACCATTGCCATCGGTATCCAGGGCGAACTGGATCTGCAGGTCTTCCACACCGTCGACCAGTTCCTGCGAATTGGTACCGTCAAACCGGTACAACGCGGTAATCGGCTGGTTGTAACTGTTGGTGCGACCGGTGTCGCCGATGAAATAGGTGTGGGTGGCGAACTCCATCACCACCGAATCGGCACCGTAACGCCGCGACAGCCCGGCCTGACTGTTGGAGGTTGCAGCGTGCCCAATCTGCGTTTCGCCGCCACTCTCGGCGACACTGGTCGCACGGAAGATATCCGCACCGGCACAGTCTGCGATCATCAGGTATTCGTCGGTGGCAAATCCGCTACCGGTACCGATCACATCAACGGTGCTGGTAGTCAGGATCTCGCCAGTCACGAAGCGCACGTCCGAACGCAACGGACCACGGATCTCAATCGAGTCGGTGCCATTGTCACCGTCCGTGCCATCCGCATCGTAGTCGGGCCCGTTGTACATCGCCCTGCCACCGTAGGTGTGGGTCGCGGTCTCGTCGTTGCGGCCGTCGAAGAACTCACCGGTGGTGAAATTCGCCAGGTAGGGTGGCGGCGAATTGGCCAGGATCACCACGCGCGGGTCCAGGTGCGGCGACAGGCAGCCACCGAACCCAGCCAGCTGCAGGTCGGCCGCGATCTGCCGCATCGCGTAGCGGCCGTTCTCCTGCAGTGTGCCAAGGCCGTTCTGCATCTGGTAGGTGGCCTTGTTCGCGGTGAACACCAGCAGCACCCCGGCCAGCAGCACCAGGCTCAGCGTGGTGGCGACCATCAGTTCCACCAGGGTGAGGCCGGCCTGTCGCTTCAACTCGTATCTCATAGCTGCACCCTCGTCACCACCTGCAGCTTGTTGCCGCTGTCCCGCGCATCGGCCCAGCGCACCTTGATCGTCGCGACATTGCTGATGCCGTCCACATCCAGCTCGCTCTCACCGCCCGGCAGGCGCTCCACGTAGTCGCGCCATTCCTCGACATCCATCTGCGCCACCTGCAGCGCCGAGCAGGTGCCGGTGCAGCTGGTCGAAGTGGGCGAACTGGCGTACCCGATGTCATAGTTGCCGTTGCGCGCGCTGTCGCGATTGGCGCGCATCCGATCGATGATGTCATGCGTGACAATGGTGGCCTGTGAGCGCAGAAACGCGCTGTGATTGTTGCGCAGGCTGGTGGTCTGCAGCCCGCTCAGGCCGAGCAGACCGACTGACAGCACGACCAGCGCGACCAGCACCTCGAGCAGCGTGAAACCCGCCGCCGCCCGGAAAAATGATGGACTTCTCAGCTGCATGTACCACGCTCCAAACGAATTTGCCCACTTCTGCGAATATGGAGGCATCTCGGCAGATTGCCGGTCGACTCGGTTTGATTGAGTTGCATACAGGTTCTTTCTACTGGGGTACCGGAGTCCGGGCATAGCGAATGGTTTACAAGATCACTCGCATCACCCTGAGCATTGAACCTCACGTAGGCATTTGATGTATCAACGATTGCACCATCGCTCGGGTTCGCAAAAACTCTGATTCGCGTATCTCCACCATCTACGCTTCCAAGTGTCCCTGAATCCGTGAATACAAGAAGACCGTTTCCCCAATCATTCTCATCACCGCACTCGACGGGATCCGCTTCGACATCTGCGACTGAGCAGATGGATACTTCTGACCCCTGGCTAATTGCCTCGCTTCTAGCTAGCTTGAATGCAGCCAGGAATGTATTGGCTTGGGTGGTGGCACGATTACTACCGGCCAGCCCGGTGAACAAGGGTACGCCGACCGCCAGCAGCACGATGGCCACCGCGAGGGTCACCATCAACTCGATCAGCGTCAGGCCTGTCTGTCTGATATTCATGATTGCGGTATAGCAGTTGCGGTTAATGAAGGGGCAGCGCCGATGATAGACTGCGGCGATTCCCCGACGAACGGTGTGCAAAGGTATCTCATTCCTGCGTTAGCGGCAGACTTTTGATCCCCATGAATCGAATCATCATTGTCGGCGGCGGCGTCATCGGCCTGCTCACCGCCCATGAACTCGCCAGCGCCGGGCATGCGGTCACCCTGTTCGAGCGTGGCGAGACCGGGCGCGAGTCGTCATGGGCCGGTGGCGGCATCGTCTCACCGCTGTTCCCCTGGCGTTACCTCGATAGCGTCACCGCCCTCGCAAGCTGGAGCCAGGCGGTATATCCGGCGTTTTGCGCTGCATTGGCCGAGCACACAGGGATCGACCCCGAGTACACGGAGAACGGGCTGATCCTGATCGCCCCGGACGAGGCAGACGAGGCACAACGCTGGGCGGCGCAACACCGGCATGCGTTGTCACTGATCGACCGCGACACCTTTCACCACCTGGAACCGCAGGCCGCCGAACCGGCCGATGCGGCGCTGTGGATGCCGAACGTCGGCCAGGTACGCAACCCGCGCCTGGTGCGGGCACTGCGCCAGCGGGTCTGGCAGCTCGGCGTCGACGTACGCACCGGCGATGCCGTCGTGGACCTGCTGATGACCGACGGCCGCTGCCGCGGTGTACGCAGCACCAGCGGCACCCTCGAAGCCGATGCGGTCGCAGTGTGTGCCGGCGCCTGGAGCGCAAAGGTGCTGGCCGACTACGCCGCCCCCCCGGCCATCCACCCGATCCGCGGCCAGATGCTGCTGTTCAAGGCACCGGCTGGCACAATCACACGCATGGTGCTGGAATCAAATCGCTACGTGATTCCGCGACGCGACGGCCGCACCCTGTTCGGCAGCACGATCGAAGACGTCGGTTTCGACAAGCAGACCACAGAGGCCGCGCGCGATGAGCTGTACGCGATCGCCACGGCCCGGTTCCCGGTATTGAAGCGGCATCCGGTCGAAGCGCACTGGGCGGGACTGCGGCCGTCGTCGCCAGCCGGCGTACCGTTCATCGGCCGGCACCCGCAGATCGGAAACCTGTTCGTCAACGCCGGGCACTTCCGCAACGGGATCGTTCTCGGCCCGGCCTCGGCGCGGCTGCTCGCCGACCTGGTGCTGGATCGCCCGCCGATCGTCGACCCTGCACCTTATCGATGGACCGCGGCGCGGGGTTGAGTCGCGCCGCGCCGTGCCGCATAATTCGCGGCCTTCACGCCAATGTAGCTCAGTCGGTAGAGCAACTGATTCGTAATCAGTAGGTCGGCAGTTCGATTCTGCCCATTGGCTCCATCTTCCCGCCGCGCCACCTACCACATGGTGCTGACAGCGGTGACAAGGTCGCTTCGCATCACGCATCTCTCGCTTTTTCGAACCGTTATCGTCGCCGGCCTGTTGGCGACCGTTGCCGCCACGCAGGCTGACCAGACCCTCCCGGGCCGGGTGTTGCGCGTGGTCGACGGCGACAGGCTGATCATCGACGTGCGCGGCAGCCAGCATCTTGTAAGCCTGGCCGGGATCGACGCCCCTGAACAGAACCAGCCATGGGGCGCCGCAGCGGCACAACACCTGAACACGACGATGACCGGCCTGTTCGTGGTCGTAGAGGTCTGGGATACGAACCGTGACCGCGAGGTCACGGGCCGCGTGGCGCTGAAGGGACGCGATGTCGCGCTCGACCTGCTGCACGACGGCCTGGCCTGGTCGACCATCGGTCTGAACGGACCGCACGACGACCGCCACCCCTATGTGCAGGCGGAGCACCAGGCGCGCGCGGCGAGGCGTGGCCTGTGGTCGGACGATCAGCCGGTGCCGCCGTGGCAGTGGCGTGAACAGCGCGGCGGACAGGAGAATCGACCAGAGGCTGGCCTCCTACAGCCGCGATAAGCCGTAGGAGCCGAGCCCCCTCGGCGATCGTTGCGCCGCCCTCCATCGGCCGCCTACAGCGGTGCAGGGCCGTAGGAGCCGAGCCCCTCGGCGATCCTCTCGTTGCCTCCGATCGCGCAGATTTCAATTGTGTTCGTGCTTGTAGAACAGATCCACCGACTGCTCATCACCCGAACGGCTCTCCACCTCGACCCGGTCGCTCAGGCGCAGGCGTAACAGCACCGCACCCGCGGGGTTGAACAACCCCTGGGCATAACCGACATAAAGGTCCGGGTTCAGGTATTTGCCGAGGATCAGCGAGGTGTCTTCCAGGCCGTTCTCACCCTCCGCCACACGCAGGTCGTCAAGACCCAGTCGATTGCTCAGGTCTTCGAGCAACGGCTCGCCACGGGCCAGGCCCAGAGACAAAGCCGCTGCAGTGATGTTCGTACCCTCGCCCTTGCCCACCTGATCGATATCCTTGCCGGTCAGCAGGTAGGCCAGCGCACGCGCTTCGGGCAGCGTGGGCTCGCTGTACACGCGCGGGCGCGGCTTGGCCAGCGGACCGCGCACCTGCAGATAGGCCTTGACCAGGCCGTCGCGCGACTCGCGGAAAGCACGCAGATCGACGTCCGGGTTCCCGGGTGGACCGGCGAACAGCAGACGACCGCGTTCGACCTGCAGGTCCTGTCCATAGGCCTTGTAGCGTCCGTCACGCAACTCGATCTTGCCATCCACACCGGTGCCCTTGGCATCGACGGTCGCATCCAGCGCCCCGGTCAGTCCGGTGCTCAGACCAAAGCCCTTGAAGGTCACCTTGTCACCCAGCTCGACACGCACCTTGGCGGTCAGGTTCTGCGGCGCACGCTGCGATGGATCCACGGTGTCGTCGCGGCCGACCACGATCTCATCCGAGGATACCTCGACCGTGCTCGGAGGCAGCTCCTTGAGCTCGATCTTGGCCTTGGGCACCAGCACCTTGCCCGAAAGGTGGTAGGTGCTGCCGCCCTGCAATCGCAGGTCGGGCGAGATCTCTACCTGTGCCTCAGGCAGCTGTACCGCCTCGAAGCGTTCACCCTTGACCCGGATGTCGACGCCTGGACCACCCTTGGCAGCGAGATCGACGCTGCCCTTGATATCGAGCCGGCCCTCGCCGGAGCTCACCGCGCCCACGATCTGCAATGGCGCAGCGCCGTCGCCGCGGACATTCAGGTCTATATCGCTGAGTTTGATCCCCGCCGCCGCGACCCGCGCGCTTGCATTGGCGATCACGACCTCACCGACGATACGTGGTGTCTCGGTATTGCCCGACAACGCGGCATCGACGTGCAGTCCACCCTGCACCTCCTGCAGGGCCGGGACGAATCCGGCAACCAGTCCGAGATCGGGAAAATCCGCATCGACCCGACCGGATATAGAACGCCGTCCACCCTGTTCAGGCCCCAACTTCAGCTTGCCGCCGGCACGCCCGTTCGGCCCGAGGTCGAAGCCCAGGTCGAGGTCGCCGCGGTCGTCGGCAAAGCGCGCACTGACCCGGGCATTGCGATAGGCGAGTTCGAGCGAATCGAGATCGGTGTCGACGCGCAACACCCCGTCACCAGGCCGCAACTCCAGCGTCGCACTGGGATTGGCGGGGTCTCCGCTGAGGTTGAAATCGCCCGCCAGATCACCTTCGATCTTAGCCTCGCCCGGCAGGCGCTCATTCAGGCGGGCAAGGTCAATACCGCGCACACTGCCGGTCAGGTCGATCCCCTTGACCGCATTCCATCCCCCTTCGGCGCACAGACGCGCATCACCCTGAACCATGCACAACCGTCGGGCACGCGCGTCGTTCGCAGCCAGCTGCAGAACGACTGCTTCGCGCAGGCGCCACTCGCCGAGCTGCGGCTGTGTCAATGCCAGCTCCTCGAGCTTCCCGCGCCAGGTTTCATCGACCACCCCACCCTGTGCCGCCAGCGCGATATCGACCTGCGGCCCACTGCCATTCAGGGCCAGCCGATGTGCCGCGGGCGTGCCGCCAATATCGAGAGTGAGCTGGTTCATGTCGATCCCGGATGCCGCCAGGCCACCAATCCGCAGTGCGGCCTTGCCACCGCTTTCACGCCAGTCCACATCCAGTTGCAGCTCGTCGGCGCGCGCCGACTCGAAGACAAGTGCGCTGCCCTTGAGATTGGCCACCACCAGCGGCGCCGCCTGGGTACCTTTGAGCCTGCCGCTGCCGGCAAGCGCACCGGCGAGCCCCGGGTACAGCGAGGCCAGGTCCGGCGCCTCGATGTCGAAGCGCAGGTCGAGTGTTGTCCCGGCGCGACCATCGACACGCACACGGTTCGGACCGGAGGACAATGCAAGCCCCTGGGCCTTCACGTTGCCATCGGCCAGTTCAATCACACCGCCGGCCCGCACCGGGTAACCCCGCAGCTGCCCACTGAATTCACTGATCCCGGCCCGCAGGGCCAGGCCGCCACCGTCAGCGGCCACGCTGCCACTGACGGCCGCACGTCCGCCCAGCTCGCCCGGCCAGTCAGGTTGATACAGGCCCGGGTTGATGCGCTGTGCATGTACATCGAGATCCCAGCTCGCGCCATCACTCCAGTCCACGGTGCCATCGATCCGCAACCGGCCATCGAGCAGGCCCAATTGCAGCGGGACCAGTTTCAGTCCGTCCAGGTTGCCGGTACCGACCAGGTCTACGACGGTGGCCGGTATCCCGTCACCGCTGACGTTGCCGCGAAAAATGAGGCGATAGTCTTCCGCCGTGCCCTGGACATTGAAGTGGCCCTGGCGGGCGACCACCTGGGGACTGCCCTGCAACGGCCACCCCAGTTCTGGCCAGTCTGCCGTCAGGTCGAACCCCGGTTGCAGCTGATCGAGCCGCAACTCCCCCTTCAGTTGCAGGCCGGCCGGTGCGCTGAGCGCCAGGTCGATTTGTGGACGCAGTGCCGTGCCGCGCAGCGCGAGCTGACCACTGACATCACCGATTTGCGGACCGGTCAGGTCGGCATCGACCCCCAGCGAAAGACCACCAGCGATGTCGTGCGGTGCGCGCGACTGCATGTTCAGGTCACCATCCACACGCACCCCCTGGCCACGAAAATCGAGGTCGCCGACCATCAGGCCGTCTTCATCGAGACGCGCGTACAGCGCCAGGTGATCGAACTGCAGCACACCCTCGCCCTGCTGCACCGACAGGCGGTCGAGGTTCAGGCGGTCGAGACGAACCGTCAGCGGCAGCACGATGTCGGGTATCTGCGGCACGCTCGGGGGGGTGTCGCTCGCCGGCGGCGGAACCACGTGCACGTCTGCCACCTCCAGGGCGACGATATGCAGTCGGCGATCGAGCAATGCAAGCGGGCGCCAATGCAACAGCAGGTGGCCGGCCTCGACCCGCGTGTCGGCGCCGTCGAACGTGACACCGTCGAGCTGTAACCGGCCAAGCAGTGTCCCGCTACTGCGTTCGTAAGCGATATCGAATCCATAGGGGCGCGCCAGTTCTGTGGCCTGGCGCAGTAACCACTGGGTGCCACCCTCGGTCATCGGCAGCGCCAGCACGGCGACCAGCAGTGCGAGCAGCAGGAACAACGGCCACAGCAACAGCCGCGCAAGCAGGCGCCCGCGCTTCACAGGTCAGCACCGAGGCCGAAATGCAGACGCCACTCGTCCTTGTCGGTGTCGTCGGGTACGGCGAAGTCCAGACGCACCCTGCCGACCGGCGAATACCAGCGGATGCCGACACCGTAACCGTAACGCGGCTCGAATTCCTCGCTGCTGAAGGCATTGCCGCCATCGACGAAGGCGGCCACCCACCATTCGTCTTCGACCACCGGATGTTCGTATTCGATGCTGCCGACCAACAGGTTGCGCCCACCCTCCGGCAGCCCGGTGGCATCCACCGGGCCAAGCGATTCGTAGGCATAGCCGCGCACGCTGTTGTCGCCGCCGGCGAAGAACCGCAACGAAGCTGGCAGGTGGGTGACGTTCTCACCGATGGTGGTGCCGATATCGACCCGTCCGGTGACCCGTCCCCCCTCACCGAAGCGATGGATCCCCTTGGCGCTCCCACGCAACTGCAGCATGGTCACGGTAGACAGCAGGGACTCGGATGAACCGCGTACCTCGAGGCTGACGCGATAGCCGTGCGCGGTCTGCAGGACATTGTCGGCTTTGGTGCGTTCGATGCGGTAGCCAGGCATCAACAGGGTTGCCGTGGTGCTGTCATTGCCGACCAGCGACTTCTCGTACAGCAACTCAAGAAAGCGCGTATGCGTCCAGGTGCCCGTCTTGATCGTCTGGCGCGCAATCAGTGACGCACTGTCGCTCTCGCGCGAATCGGTATCTTCGTGCAACAGGCGTGCACCGAAGCTGAAATTTTCCCGATGCGGATCCTCGCCCGGAACGAGGTAGTCGGCAATAAGGCTCGACTCGACCGGCGAAAGACGCAGATTGCTGCTGAACCGATGACCCTTCGGGTTGATGTAGCGGTTGTCGTAACCGAAGCTGACACGCGCCCCTGTGTCCGTGGCATAGCCGGCGCCGGCCCGCCACACGTGCCGGTCCGCCGACTCGAGCACGATATCGATCGGCACCGACTCGTCCACCGCCTCGTCACGGCGTGGGCGCACCTCGACGCGGCTGAAATAGCCACCGTCGCTCAGGCGGCGGTCGATCGCTGCCAGCTTGCGCGTATGAAACGGCTCACCCTCCCGGGCCTTGGCCAGTTTGCGCACGAAATCCTCGTCCAGCGCCTGTTTGCTGAATCGCAACTCGCCGAACCGATAGCGAGGCCCGCTTTGCGCCTCGATATCGATCTCGGCCACCGCCTCGTCGGGATACACACGCAGCTGCTGCCGCGTGAACTCGAAGTCGAGATAGCCACGCTCGGCGGCAAACACCCGCAGCCGCTCCTTTATTTCTTCGTACTTCGCATGGTTGAGCACCGCACCCTCGGGCAGTGGCAGCGACGCCAGCAGCTCAGTCAGCCGCTTGTCGCCGGTCGCATCACCCAGTACCACAACATCGCGCTTGCGGATGGTGACCGGCGCCCCCAGCGTGACGACGAAGCGGGCCTGCCAGCAGTCGCCCCCGGTCGTCAGATTTTTCTCGACCTTGGCCTGGTAGAAGCCGAACGCACGAAACGCCGGATCGAATTCCTTTTCGGCACGGGCAAACAGGCGCCGAACCCGCCAGACAGGGGCATCGCAGGGCTCTGCGTTCAGGCTCAGGCGACTGAGCAGATTGTCTTTGAGCGAATTCTCTGCCCCGTCTGCCTCCAGCACGACCTCACCTGCAGCGCGGGCCGCGAGAACTAGCGCACAAACGAAAAGAAGGAATCTATGCTTCACCCAATCATCCGACAGTGATGACGACCAAGAGTGCCCGGCGTATGTCCAGGCATGCACAGCGAACATGGCGAGCGGCCGGGACACCGCTAGCCTATCAGACGCGAAGGGTGATACGCCGCAGGATTAAGCCGCGACCTCGGCGTGCCTTTCAAAACACCGTTTTCCGGTTATCCTGAGCACATGACCACACTGTTCGTAAAGCGACTGACCGTTATCGACTGTTCCGTGCTCAGCCCGGCGCGCGGCCTCATCGGCGAGAGCTGGCAGGTGGATATCGAACTCGACGGCGATCTCGACTACCAGGGCATGGTGCTGGATTTCGGCGAGGTGAAAAAATCAATCAAGCGCCTGATCGACGAGCAGTTCGACCACAAGCTCCTGGTGCCCGCCGACTACCCGGGCCTGCAGGTCGCCGAATACCGGGAGGGACTGCACCTGTCGTTTACCCTGCAGGACGGCCGCGACATCGAACACCGCTCGCCGCGCGATGCGGTAAGGCTGATCCCCTGCGAACGCATTGCCGCCGACCGGCTGGCACAGATTGTCACCGACTACCTGTCACCGCAGACGCCGGACAACGTCAGCAGCATCCGCGTGCGCCTGTGGCCAGAGCCGATCGACGGCGCCTTTTATCAATACAGTCACGGCCTGCGGCACCACGAGGGTAACTGCCAGCGCATCGCCCATGGCCACCGCTCGCGCATCGAGATCCTTCGCAACGGCCAGCGCGATCCGCAACTGGAGGAACAGTGGGCCGATGGCTGGGCCGATATCTACATAGGCACCCGCGCCGACCTGATCGGTACCAGCCGTCGCGATGGTGTCGAATATTGCGAGTTCGGCTACCGCAGCAGCCAGGGCAGCTTCGGCCTGACGCTGCCCAAGATCGGCTGTTACCTGATCGACAACGACTCGACGGTTGAGAACATCGCACAGCACATCGCAGACCAACTCAAGGCCGAACACCCAAACGACCGATTCAAGGTCTACGCATTCGAGGGCGTGGACAAGGGGGCGATCGGATTGGCGTAGGAGGCCGGCCCCCAGGCCCATAGAAGGTAACCGGGGTGGCGCCACGTCCAGGCAAAATGACCGGCTTTTCAACACTGTTGGTCAGCAGAAGTTTCTGAACTATTATCCTCAGACATTCGATTTCATCCGTCACGATATCGCGGGCTCGACGATAGCACCGGCAACTGCGACACCGGGGTCACTCGACCAACCGTCCCCGAACGCCTTCGTGAGCAAGCACGCTCTTACCATCCGAAGCACAAGGAGGTCTCCATGCCAGCATGCTGCCTGGCGAGATGATGCAGGCCGACTCGCACGACATGGGCCGCGTGTTTGGCAT
This sequence comes from Chromatiaceae bacterium, assembly GCA_024235415.1. Classification (GTDB taxonomy): domain Bacteria; phylum Pseudomonadota; class Gammaproteobacteria; order Chromatiales; family Chromatiaceae; genus Thiosocius. The sequence goes on from JACKML010000011.1 coordinate 36,408, forward strand.
TGATTTCGCTTTACGGCTGTCCACTGGACCGCTGGAACGGCCTCTATCGTTCGACCTGCGGCCTGCATCTTTTCCATGTGAGCGCTCGCACCTCTGCTGCGTGCGTTGGGCATCACAGCGCAGGCGCACGAAGTTCGTCCGGCGTATCTGGGTTTGCGCCAACTCGATGCGGACCGCTGGGATTTGCCGTCGAAGATGCCGCCTACGTGGTCGGAAAAGTGGCGACGTTCTGGGTGTCCGAGCAGACTCAGGCGGATTGGAATTGAGCACGACTGATCAGTCGATTGGCGCTGGACTGCGTCTCACCGCGACACTGTTGATCTGGGGCGTCATGGTAACCGCGTGGACCACATCCGTGGCCGCCGGCGGCGTGCGGGGTGTAATCGATTCAATCGCCGACAGCGAACTGGTTTTCAAACGCTCGACCTCGAACGTCCCCTTCCTCCCGGTGGCGTTTCTGAACACCAGCTACTACGGCGATACCGAGGTTCGTGATCCGATCGCTGGTGGGCGCACCTTTTCATACAACCAGACAGCGGTCTCGCAGGCGGCGGCACTGCCTTTTCTGACCAGCCCGCGCGACCTGGTTGCGGTCGGCGAGTGGATCAGCTGGTCGCGCTTTGATGCCAATGCATCGCAAAGGGAATCGTTTGATGTCGTCTCGACCGGCATCCCAGTGGGCTGGATGCGCCAGATCAATGATGCGTGGCAGACGGCAGCGTTTGCGATGCCGCTGGCGCACAAATCTTCATTGAGCAACTCAAGCTGGCGCTGGGAGTACATGGCCGGTGCCTTCGCGCGCTATGTGCACGACGATGAGCTTTGGTGGGTGTTTGGCGCCTTTGCCGACATTGGACCCGATGAAGACGTCTACCTGCCGTATATCGGCGCCGCGTGGGCGATCACGGACCAGTGGGAGATCAGCGCGATCATGCCGTGGCCAACGGTCTCGTATGCTCCGAGCAAGGACTCGCTGTTCCAGTTGGGCGCTTCGCCGTCCGGCAGTTCATGGTCGGTACGCCAGGCCACCGGCGACCTGTACTTCGACCTCGATGCCTGGGACCTCGGTCTCAGTGCAGAACGCCGTGTCAGTGGCAATCTGTGGGCCAGGATGCAGGTAGGCATTGGCGGTCTGCGCGGCTTGCGTATCGCCGGCGGCGCATGGGAGAGTCCAGATTTCGATATTGGGACAGCGCCATTCATCAGCGTGGGAATCAACTACCGCCCCTCATTGCTGCAATGAAGCGGCTCTTTGCGCGCGCAACCGACAACGATAGCGATTACGGAAGGACGACGAAATGAGAATTGGGACCTTTGGAAGGGCGCAACCGGGCATTCGCGGCTGGTGCGCCAACGCCGGCAAAAACCTGCTCACCTTGCTGACTGTACTGACGATGATGCAGCCGATCGCGTCGGTAGTCGCCGACGAAAGCAAGAACTTCAGCCAGGAGCAGCTCGACCAGATGATGGCACCGGTTGCCCTTTAACCGGATGCGCTGCTGTCCCAGGTATTGATGGCATCAACGTACCCGGAGCAGGTCAAGGAGGCGGCCGCATGGTCCAAGGGCAACCCTGAGCAGAAGGGCGACGACGCAGTCAAGGCGGTGCAGGACAAGGACTGGGACCCGAGCGTGGCCTCGTTGGTCGCATTTCCGCAGGCCCTGGTCATGATGGGCGACAAGCCCGACTGGGTGAAACAGATGGGCGATGCCTTCCTCGCCGAGCCCGACAAGGTGATGGACACCGTACAGGGTCTGCGCAAGAAGGCGAAGGATGCCGGCAACCTCGAAAACAACGACCAGCAAAAGGTCGTGGTCGATAGCTCATCGAGCCAGACAGTGATCGTCATCGAGCCGAGCAACCCCGAGGTGATCTATGTGCCCACCTACAACCCGACCGTTGTATACGGCACCTGGTGGTGGCCCGCGTACCCACCGTTCTACTATCCGCCGCCCCCAGGGTATGGCTTCGGTGCCGCTATCGTGGGCGGCATCGGCTTTGGCATCGGGATCGCTATCACCAATTCGATCTGGGGCGGTTTCGACTGGCATCACCACGACGTCAACATCAACGTCAACCGCTACAACAACATCAACATCAACAACCGCATCGACGTGAATAAGACCAACGTGTCATGGAAGCACAACGAGAGCAACCGCAAGGGAACACGCGACGCAGACCGGGCGAATCGACCGGGCAAAGACCAGAAGCTCCCGGGGGCCGATCAACGCCAGGACTATCGTGGTCGCGATGCTGACCGCGAGAAGGCAATGAAGACACTGCAGGACAAGGGGATAGACCCCGCGGCCGAGCGCAAGCAGTTGAGCGGCAGTGCGGGTGACAAGGTGCGTGACCAGGTCGGCCAGGCAGACCGGCAACGCGACACGGACCGTGGCGGCAGGATGGGCGACCGGGCGGTGACGGACACACGCGCCGGCGCGCAACGCGATGCCGCGCGCCCGGCCACGGCATCACGCCGCGACAACGCCCTCAGCGGCGTGAACGACGGCGCGAAGACACGAATGAGCGCCGACCGCGGTGCACGCAGCAACATGTCGTTTGGCGGCGGAGGGCGGACCGGTGGTGCGCGGGCCGGCGGTGGTGGGCGGGCTGGTCGCGGCGGTCGCCGCTAGGAGCACAAAACATGAGAAACCTCGCTATGGACAGGATAAACAAGTCATTTTGCTCTTCGCTGACAGCTGCGTTGATCTTGCTGACATCCACTGCCGGCGCCGAACAGGCGTATTTCGAGACGCCACAACAAGCTGCCGACGCTCTGGTGATCGCCTTGGCGCGCCACGACAACGAGGCAATGAATGCGCTGCTGGGCAGTGACTACGCCGAAGTGCTCCCCGTCGATCAAATCGAAAAAGACCAAGTGCAGCAGTTCCTCGACGGCTGGGCAAGATTCAACACACTTCTTTCCAACGACGACAAGACCCGCTTCCTGGCTGTGGGGACGCATGGGTGGACGCTGCCGGTCCCAATCGTGTCTGACACACAGGGCTGGCACTTCGACACCGTCGCCGGAAAGGAGGTAATGCGGGTAAGGCGCATCGGTCGCAATGAACTGTCGACCATGCAGGCAGTCCTTGCTTATCACGACGCACAGACCGAGTACGCCACGCAGGACCGCGACGGCGACGGCGTGTTGGAATATGCGCAGCGTTTCATCAGCTCCGTGGGGCAACGGGACGGCCTGTACTGGGAGGCAGCGGCCGGCCAGCAGCAAAGTCCGCTGGGACCACGTTTTGCCGACCACGAGCCGGGCAGCGCCTACCACGGCTATCGCTACCGGATCCTCACGGCGCAGGGCGCACATGCCGATGGTGGCGCCCGCGACTATGTACAAAACGGCAGCATGACCGGCGGCTTTGCCATCGTTGCCTGGCCTGCGGACTATGGGCAGACCGGCGTGATGAGTTTCCTGCTCGGTGATAACGGCAATCTGTATGAGTCCGATCTCGGGCCAGATGGCGACGCCGTCGCCGCGTCGATGCCGGCCTTCGATCCCGACGCACGCTGGGCGCCGGTGCTGGAGGCGATGGGCGTTGAGCAGCTGCCGCGGTGACACCCGGGGCACCGATTGGCCGGGGTCCTGCAAGGTCGACCGGAAAGGCTGCACGAGGTGGACACGAGGAGCCGCCTCAGCGGCGACACTGTGTTTCCAAGGCTGTAGAAATACTAAGTTTCCCGCTTGTGTAGGAGCCGAGCCCTCTCGGCGATTATACGGGTCCCGCGAATCGGCCAGAGGGCTGGCCTCCTACACCCGAACCCCCGAATCCCGGCTTATCGATCGAACGCCAACCGCATTCCGCCGGCCTCGCCGAAGAACTCGCCGTCACGGTACTTCAGTTCACCGTTGACGATGGTCGCGCGCACACGCGAGCGCAGGACATCCCCCTCCAGCGGTGACCAGCCGCATTTGTAAAGCACCTGGCTGCGATCGATACGCTGCGGTGCATCCAGATCGACCAGGGTCAGGTCGGCCCAGTAGCCCTCGCGCAGGTAGCCGCGCTCGTAAACCCGGAACAACTCGGCGGGCCCGTGGCTGACCTTGTGCACCAGTCGCGGCAGGCTCAGGTCGCCGTCATGCACCAGTTCCAGGGCCATCGCCAGCGCGTGCTGCACCAGCGGCAGTCCGGCCGGCGCTTTGAAATAGGAAGTGTCCTGCTTTTCCTCCAGCGTATGCGGCGCGTGGTCGGTCGCGATCACGTCGAGGCGGTCTTCGGCAAGCGCGCGACGCAGTGCTGCCCTGTCTTCGGCACGCTTGATCGCAGGATTGCACTTGATGAAGCTGCCACGCCGTTCGTAGTCTGCCTCGCTGAAATACAGATGGTGCACGCAGGCCTCTGAGGTGATCTGTTTGCCGCCGATCGGCCCCGGAGTGAACAATGCGAGCTCGCGTGCCGTGGTCAGGTGCAGCACGTGCAGGCGCGTGCCGTGGCGCCGCGCCAGATCGACCGCAAACGACGACGACTTCCAGCATGCCTCCTCGCTGCGGATCATCGGGTGGAAGCGCACCGGGATCTGCTCACCATACTGCTCACGGTAGCGTTGCTCGTTGGCCTGGATGGTCGGCGTGTCCTCGCAGTGGGTGGCGATCAGGCTAGGCGCATCACGAAAGATGTTGTCGAGTGTCGCCGGATCATCGACCAGCATGTTGCCGGTCGATGCCCCCATGAACACCTTGACGCCACAGGTCTGATTGGCGCCGAGGCGACGGATCTCGTCGAGGTTGTCGTTGGTCGCGCCAAGGTAGAAAGCGAAGTTCCCCCAGGCGCGCCCGGCGGCCAGCGCGAACTTGGCCTCGAGTGCATCGAGCGTGACCGTTTGCGGCTTGGTATTGGGCATCTCCATGAAGCTGGTGATGCCACCGGCAATCGCGGCACGTGACTCGGTCGCGATATCGGCCTTGTGGGTCACGCCCGGTTCACGAAAATGTACCTGGGAATCGATCATGCCTGGCATCAGCACCTGACCGGCGGCATCGAGCACTTCGGCACCCGGCGCGCTGATCGCGCCACCGATCTGCGCGATTCGCCCGTCGACCACCAGCAGGTCGCCCTCGCGTACCTGCCCCTCGTTGACCATGCGTGCATTGGTGATCAGTAGTGATTGGCTCATCAGTCGTAATCCTTGTCTTTCCAGGTGCGCAATGCGCGAAATACCTCGGCGCGACCCTCGAGTGGTCGGCCGGCCCAGGCGCTCGCCGCAGCGATCACCTCGGGCTGGTCGGTACGCATGAACGGGTTGGTGGCGATTTCCTCTGCGACCGATGACGGGACTGTCGGCTCGCCACGTGCGCGCCGATCTCGATCGAGCGAACTTCGCGCGGCGAGCGCGGTACTTTCCGGCTCGACCCAGGCGGCGAATCCGAGGTTGGCCAGCGTGTACTCGTGGGCACAAAACACTCGGGTGTCGGCCGGCAGTTCGGCGATGCGGGCCAGCGAGTCGCTGAGCTGTTCGAAAGTCCCGCTGAACACGCGTCCGCAACCGCCTGCGAACAGCGTGTCACCACAGAACAGGGCACCGTGCCCGTAGTAGGCGATGTGACCTTCGGTATGACCGGGCACGTCGAGCACACTGAAGCTCATGCCCAACCCGTCGAGTTCCACCCGGTCACCACCGCGCAAACGGCGCTCCAGCGACCTGATAGGTTCACCGGCCGGGCCATAGACGACAGCCTTCGGCCAGTCCGCCTTCAGCCCGTCGACACCACCGACGTGGTCACCGTGTTTGTGTGTGATCAGGATCGCGTCCAGGCTCAGCCCCTCGGCGTGAAGGCGCTCGATAACAGGGTCATCATCGCCCGGATCGACCACCGCGCAACCGTGGTATCCAGGTCGGCTGATCAACCAGATGTAGTTGTCGTCAAACGCAGGGATGGGGCGGATGTCGATCATTTGCGATACAGCTGCTCGGGATCGATCAACGCGGCCTTGTCGACCACCACGCGATCTCCCTGCACCAGGTTGTAGAAGCAGTCACGCCGACCGGTATGACATGCCGGTCCGGTCTGATCGACCTTGAGCAGAATGGTGTCGCCGTCACAATCGAGGCGCAGTTCCTTGAGCATCTGCACCTGCCCGGAGGACTCGCCCTTGCGCCACAGCGACCGGCGCGAGCGCGACCAGTAACAAACCCGCCCGTTTTGCAGCGTCTCGGCCAGCGACTCGCGGTTCATCCAGGCCAGCATCAATACCTCGCCGGTATCGAACTGCTGCGCGATGGCCGGCAAGAGACCATCGGCGTTCCAAGGTAATTCGTCCAACACGATTGCGAGCGGCAGTGACTGGCCGGTCGCGAATTTTTCGAGTTCTCTGAAGGTACCCATGGCCTGTCCAGGTGTAGCGTGGTTGCCCCGATGATAGCGCATGGCCCGCGGCCGACGCGTTGGCATCGGCAATATTGGAGTAGAATTGCAGCGACAAAAACGGGTCGTGGTCCGCATGCGCATTTTCAGGGTGTCTTTCCACAGCAACGGCAAGGTCTATCAGCTGCACGCGCAGCAGATCTCGCAGGCCGATCTCTATGGTTTCATCGAAATCAGCGACTTGCTGTTCGACGAACACACCTCTCTGGTCATAGATCCGGCGGAAGAGAAGCTCAAGGCCGAGTTCGCCGGCGTGCAGCGCCTGTTGCTGCCGATGCATGCAGTGATGCGCATTGAGGAGGTCGAGAAGCGCGGCCAGAACAAGATCCTGGAAATGGACGGCACTCTCGGCAACGTCACCCCCTTCCCTCTGCCGCCGACAGACGGGCGCAACCGCTGAAGCGGTGACACGAAAACACAGGCATTGATCCGGCAGACCAGCAGACCCTGACGTGGACATTAACGACAAAAATTCGCCGCTGCGACAGCGTATCGTGCGCCAGCGCGCCACCCTGTACAACATGCTCATTGACCCGATGAGCCGCGTCGCAAGACGGTGCGCCAAGGTATGGGGCGAAAAGCCGGCGCTCGACCACCTGCTGCTCGAATCCATCCCCAGAGTGCCTTATGTCACTTTCCTGTACGCCCTCGACCGCCAGGGCCGCCAGATCAGCGCCAATGCATCCCAGGATGGACTGATCGAAGAGGACTTCGGCCGCGACCGGTCAGAGCGGCCCTACATGATGAATCTGGCAACCGACCGCGAAATGACGCTCTCCGAAGCCTATATCAGCCTGCGCGTCAGCCGTCCCTCGGTAACCGCGATTCAGCGGGTCCAGGCCAATGGCCAGCTGATCGGTTACCTCGGCGGCGATTTCGACCTGCGCGGCCTGCCGATCACCAAGGAGCTGTATTCGGAACCGACGCGCTGGCGTCAGCTCAAGGGCGACCCGGCGATCCGTGGCAACGTGTTTCAACAGTGCCGGGTGCAGAGCCGCCTGGACGACCAGATCGACTCGATCCTGCCAGTACTGGAAGAACTGATCGTCGAAAACGGCGTATTCCACCTGAAGATCCATTTCTCCAGCAGCCGCGCGACACTCTGGCTGCTCGATGATCCCTATCGATACCAGTTGCTGGACTTCGACGATCTGGTCGATCCCGATGTGTGCCTGGCATTCCCGCACCACGACTACCCCAGTGAGGCGGTGGTTCCACAGGAGCAGATTCGCCTGATCCTCGACACCTTCAAACATCTGCGGTTCGCCGACGACACCATTTACCTGCGTGCTGGTTCGGTGAACATCTTCAACGGGATGGTCGGGCTGAATTTCTCCTGCGACGGATCGCACTACATCCCCGCCGATCAGTTCCTCGCGCGCGACTCGGAATTCTGGGAGGGGATCGGCTAGCCAACAGGGTTCTGCGGGTTTCACGCAGCCAACGCGACCAATCCCGCACCGGCCACCGGTTTTAACGCCACCCCATCGGCCGGAAACTGCCGGCAGGCACAGGGGTTTCCCAGCGGCGCCGCGCTGATTGCACGCGATCGGTGGGGTATCCGCAGGGTAGGCATTCAAAGGCGACAAGAGGTAACCGCCATGTCCATGCAACAACAGATCGAGGGAAAACTGCAGGCGCAGTTCGCGCCGCTGCACCTGGAGGTCACGAACGAGAGCCATATGCACGACGTGCCGGAGGGCTCGGAGTCTCATTTCCGTGTCGTGCTGGTCAGCGAGCAATTCAGCAGCAGGCCGCTGCTGCAGCGTCACCGCGCAGTCAACAGCGCGCTGGATGCTGAACTGAATGGCGGGATTCACGCGTTGGCGCTGCACACCATGACACCGGAAGAGTGGTTCGCCAAGGGCGGCAGCGCGCCCGCTTCACCGCCGTGCATGGGAGGTGGCAAGGCATGATCTTCAAGCTCATTCGCTGGCCGCTCGGCCAGCTTATCCTGCTGGTCGACTTCCTCACCGCCCCCAAGCGGCCGCAGCGGGATGCGCGCCAGCAGGCGATGATCGACGACCACACGCGCGATCTCGCGCTATACCAGTTCGCTACCTGTCCGTTCTGCGTCAAGACCCGCCGCGCGATGCGCCGTCTGGGTCTGAACATCGAGCTGCGCGATGCCCAGCGTGACCCGAAATGGCGCAACCAGCTGCTGACAGAAGGTGGGCGCCTGCAGACCCCCTGCCTGCGGATCGCGGGCGAATCGGGTGAACCCCGCTGGCTGTATGAGTCGAACGACATCATCGCCTTCCTCGAGCAGCGCGTGATGGCGCTTGAGGCTGCCCCGGCACAGGCTTAAAGGCGACACCGGGGTGGCCGCTAAGGGTTTCAGAACCTGACCGTGCCATCCCGGAGTTCCACATGCTCGCCTTGCTCTCGCCCGCTGAAGCAGCCATCGCCCGCTTGAGCTTTGCCGCCAAGACATCACTGATTGTGGTCCTGTTCCTGGTCCCGGTCGGTTACCTCGGCAGCCTGCAGTACCTGTCCAGCCAGACGCAGGCCGACGCGATGCGACTGGAAGGCAAGGGGCTGACCTACATAGGCGGCATCCTCGAGGTGTTCGAAAAAGTGCCGCAGCACCGCGGCCTGTCGCAGGCGGTCCTCAAGGGCGACGAGGCAACCCGCCCGAAGCTCGAAAAGGTCCGGGTGGAGGTAGACGAACGCTTCGCTGCGCTGGCGACGCTGGACAGCGAACTGGGTGCCAACCTGGGCAGTTCGGGGGAACTGAACCGGTTGCGTACCGAATGGGAGTCGCTGCGCGAGCGCAACAGGGGACTAGAACCGCCAGCTTCCTTTGCCCAGCACACCGCACTGATCGAGGGACTCACGGACTTCATGGCGCAAGTCGCCGACCAGTCCGGCCTGAGTCGCGACAGCGATATCGCCACAGCCTATGCGGTACGCACCCTGGCCGAGGCCGGCCCGGATCTCGCCGAATACCTCGGCCGCTCGCGTGGGCTGGGCTCAGGCATCGCCGCCGCCGGCAAATTCACCCCGCAACTGTTCACCAGGCTGTCGACCAACGTCGACTTCGTCGCCGATGCGCAGAAGCGGCTGATCAAGGCCACCGACAAGGTCAAGACAGCGGCACCGGAGCTGGCGGCCAAGCTGCAGGTGCAGCTGGACGAGGCCAATGTGCTGGTCGGACGATTCCTCGATCTGATCAAGACCTCGATGCTGCAATCCGACGCGATAACCGTCGACGCCGGCACCGTGTTTGCCAGCGGTACCGCGGCAATCGGCGCCGTGTTCGCCATGGGCGACAGCCTGCAACCGGCGCTTGCCTCGCACCTGCAGGCACGCGCTGCCCGCGAAAGCACGCGTGCCTGGACGGTGATGCTGATTGCCGGCGGCACATTGGCGGTCCTGATCTACTTCGTCGCCGCGTTCTTCCGCGTGATCATGCGCAGCATCCGCCGTTTGTCAGACGGCGCCAGCCAGATTTCTACCGGCGATCTGGGGACACGCATCGACCTGGGTGTGCGGGACGAGTTGAACGACGTTCAGGACGCAATCAACGGAATGGCAAAGCAGTTTTCCGAGCTGATTCTCGGGGTCAAGAACGCCGGCGAAGCGGTGAACCAGGCGACCACGCAGGTGAGCAGCGTGACTGCGAGCACCCGCGAGAGCATGAACCACCAGCAGATGCAGATCAGCCAGGTGGCCACCGCCGTCAACGAGATGACGGCGACCGTACACGAGGTCGCGCAGAGTGCGGCGCGCACAGCCGAGGCCACCCACGAGGCCAGGGTCCAGGTCGACGAAGGACAACGCATTGTTGGCCAGAGTAAGGGCTCGATCGAACGCCTCGCCCAGGAAGTCGCCCGCGCCTCTGGCGTGATCAATGATGTCGAGGTCCACAGCAACGAGATCGGCGGCGTGCTCGATGTGATCCGCAGCATCGCCGAACAGACCAACCTGCTGGCGTTGAACGCCGCCATCGAGGCCGCACGCGCCGGCGAACAGGGCCGTGGCTTCGCAGTGGTCGCCGACGAGGTACGCACGCTGGCAGGACGCACCCAGCAGTCGACGCAGGAGATCCAGCAGATGATCGAGCGTCTGCAACAGGGAACCGGGCAGGCGGTACTGGTGATGCGTGAGGGGCAGAAGCAGGCAGACATCAGCGTCGAACAATCAGAGCAGGCCTCGCAGGCACTGGCACTGATCACCCAGGCAATCGCGCATATTTCCGACATGAGCAGCCAGATCGCCACCGCCGCCGAGGAACAGAGCGCCGCGACCGAGGAGATCAATCGCAGCGTCGTGCACATCGACCAATCCTCACACTCGACATCCGAGGCCACCAGCATGGCCCAAGCGACCGCGCAGGAACTCAAGATGCACGCCGACCAGTTGCTGTCCGCGACCGGCCGGTTCCACCTCTGATCGCACGGGGCCGCTGCTTCGGGCGGGCCATGATCGGGTAGAATTGCCGCCAAGCCGTGACAACCGCGCCGTATCGGCGTCCCGAGACATGATGGATCCTCAAGCCCTGGGCGCCCTCGCGGGCACCCACGCATTATTGCTGCAGTTGATCGAAGGACTGCCGCCGCGCGATACCAATCGGTGCTTCGACCCGCAACTGCCGTCAGCCGGATGGCTGCTGGGGCGCGCGGTGTTTCTTGAACTCCACCTGCTGCGCAGCGTCGTGATGCAGGACGACGATCTTGCAGCACGCGTGCGCCACCTGTTCGATGACGAACACAGGCCGCCGACGGATGTCGAGGCGCAGCTGCCGGCACGGGACCACCTGCTGAACTGGGCCACCGAGGTATTCGATCAGCACCTGGTCTGGCTGGCCAACCCTGGTCACCTGCCGTCGCACCCGCTGCTGGAGAACGGCTGGCTGGTCTGGCACCTGGCACAACGCCATGCACTCATATACGAGCGCCTGCTGGCGCTGCTGACCGCGCGCAGCGCGCAGCACGGGCACAGTGATCACCTGGTCGCCGAGGTCCTTCAGCCGCGACCTGCGCGTGCGGATTCCGTCCGCATCGAGCAGGGGCATTACCGTGTCGGTGCGCGCGAAGGTGTGGTGATGCACCACGAGGAACCGGCACAGGTCGTCGAACTGCATGCCTATCGCATCTGCCGCCACCCCGTCAGCAACGCCGAGTACCTCGCCTTCATGCTGGACGACGGCTATAGGAACGACGACTGGTGGGATGTGCCCGGTCGTGAATGGCGGGATACCTGTCTTGCCGAAGCACCCTGGCAATGGCGGCGCGACACTGCCGGCCATTGGTACGGTAGCGGCACCAATGGCGCAATGGACCTGCAGGCGGATGACCCGGTGACAGGCCTTTCGGCGCACGAGGCGCGCGCCTATGCGGCCTGGGCATCGGCACACGCCGACGGCCTGACCGGTGCAGTACCGCAACACGAGTACCAATGGGAGGTCGCGGCGCGCCTGGGTGAAATCGAGTCGGTCGGCCGCAGCTGGGAATGGTGTGCCAACACCTTTCATGTCTATCCGGATCATCAGGCACCAAGCGACGCGCAACTGGCGCCGTGCACCACGCTCGATGACGCCGGCATGCTGCGTGGCGGCTGCCTGCACACCCAGCCGAGCCTGCGACGCAGCACCTTCAGACTGTGCGCGATGCCGCAGCAGCGCACGCTGTTCGCCGGCACACGTATGGTACTGCCGCCGGGCAAGGCCGCCTGGGAATGACAGGCGCCGTCTGCGCCTATCGCAGTATGTCGAGCAGCTGGATCTCGAAGACCAGGGCCTCGTTCGGCCCGATATCGCTGCCGGCACCTGCCTCGCCATAGGCAAGTTCGCTTGGCACGAACACCTGCCAGTGATCCCCGACATGCATCCTGGACAGCGCCTCGCTGAAGCCGGGAATGACACCGGCCAACGCGAATTCGGCCGGCTGGTTGCGCTCGACCGAGCTGTCAAATACGCGACCGTCCAACAAGGTGCCGTGGTAGTGCACCCGCACGCTGTCGTCAGGGCGTGGCTGCTCACCCGTACCCGTTCGCAACACGCGATACTGCAGGCCGCTCGGCAGCAACACGACATCGCCCCTGGCGGCATTGTCGGTGAGGAAACGTCGCCCGGCGTCCAGGCTGGCCAGCGCACGCTGTGCGCGCTGCGCGGCGAACGCACGCTGCTGCTCAGCAATCGCCTCACGCATCTGATCGTCACTCAGACGCAGCGGCCGGTCGGCCAGCACATCGTCGATCGCCGCCGCAAACGCGGCGCTGTCCAGCTGCTGTATGCCCTGGCCTTTGAGCAACTGCCCCAGTCGCACGCCCATCGCATAGCTGTAGCGTTGCGGCACCGACCCGGCCGGCGGCTCCGATGCGAAAACGTCGACCGCGAGCATCACAAGGCTCACCGAAAACAGGAAATAGAGTGATTTTTTCATTGTCTTTTCAGTCGGTTAAGGAATGTCAGTCCCGGTTTCCGAAGCTTCGGCCTGAAACCCGGAACGCATTTCACAGATTGCATCAACGGCCATCAAGCGGTTGCCGGCGACGTCGATAATACAGGCGACGGGGCATTCTTTGGACAACGACAATGATCAGCAAGTTGGGCAATACGGCCTTGCAGGGTATCCAGCGCAGCACCCAGGGTCTGGCACGCAGCGCCGCCGAGATCGCGCGCGCCACCCAGCCCGGCGACCGCACGAACATGACCCGCGCGCTGGTGGAACTCAAACAACACGAACACGCAGCCAAGGCCAACATGAAGACGCTGGCGGCGCACGACAGGATGCTGGGGTCTCTGCTTGACGTGAAAGCCTGAACCGGGGCGTCAGCGTACCGGGAACAACATCGAATAGTCAGTCGCCCTGACATCCTTGGTCAGCTGCCCGACCGAGATATAGTCAACGCCACTCAGGGCGATCTCTCGCACGCTCTCCAGACTGACGCCGCCCGAGGCCTCCAGTTCCGCCCGCCCTGCCGTCAGCAGCACCGCCTCACGCAACTGCGCAAGGCTGAAGTTATCGAGCAGGATACGCGTGGCACCGGCCCCCAGCGCCTGACCCAGTTCGGCCAGGTCCTCGACCTCGATTTCGATCATCACGTCGCCTGATGTCGCTGCCTGTGCGGCACGCAGCGCGGCCGCAATCGAACCGGCAGCGCGGATATGGTTTTCCTTGATCAGCACGGCATCGAACAGACCGACACGGTGATTGCTGGCGCCGCCGCAACGCACCGCATACTTCTGTGCCAGACGCAGCCCGGGGAGGGTCTTGCGCGTGTCCAGGACGGTCGCCTGCGTGCCCGCTACTGCGGCGACGTACTGTGCTGCACGCGACGCCGTGCCAGACAGGGTCTGCAGGAAGTTCAGCGCCGTGCGCTCACCCGACAGGACCGGCCGCGCCATCCCCTGCACGGTGCATACACGTTGTCCCGCAACCAGGTGCGCGCCGTCGCTTGCCGACCAGTCGACACGAATCTCCGCGTCGAGCTGACGAAACACCTCTTCGAACCACGCGCTGCCGCACAGCACCGCCGGTTCACGCACGATGACCTCGGCACGCGCAACGGCATCGGCCGGCACCAGCGCGGCCGTCAGGTCGCCAGCACCGACATCCTCGGCCAGCGCCCGGCGCACCTGCGCAGCGACATCAGCGGGATCGGGCTGCCGCATCTGCTAGGTGATCGCCAGCAGCTCGACATCGAACACCAGGGTCGCGTTCGGCGGGATGACCCCACCGGCGCCTTGCGCACCGTAACCGAGTTGCGGCGGGATGGTCAGCTTGCGCTTGCCACCCACCTTCATGCCGGCGACACCCTCGTCCCAGCCGCGAATGACCATACCGCGGCCAAGTGAAAAGCTGAATGCCTGGTTGCGGTCATGGCTGGAATCGAACTTGCTGCCATCGGTCAGCCAACCGGTGTAGTGCACGGAGACCTGCTGTCCAGGGGACGCAACGGCGCCGTCGCCTTCGACCAGGTCTTCATACTTCAGGCCGGAATCGGTGATCTGTTCTGCCATATCTGTCTCCCAGGTTGTCTGTCGCAAAAAAAAGCGCCGGCTGGACCGGCGCTGTGCATTGTATCCGAGGCGTGAAGATCAGGCAGGTGCGGCTGCCGCCCCCGTGTCCCGCAACGCCCCGAGCATCGCGTCCAATGCCCGGTCCATCAACGGCGTGTTGACATCATCGAGCAGGCGCGCGTTGTTTTCACGGAACAACACCGCGATGTCGTTGACCGTCATTTCGGCAACCTTCATGCCCTTGCGATTGACGAAAATGCAGTTGTTCGATACCTGACTGCGCCACGACAGCTTACCGCGCACCCAGGTGTCATCGCGTTGCCAGTCGAGCCACTGCCCGACCTCGAGTGCCGTGGCCTTTTCGAAGAACTCGTCCTCGATCACCTCGGCCGGCTCGACCTCAGCGCTCAGGCCAACCCCTTCAGGCACGACCTCGTCGAGCGACGCCACCTCGATGGTGTCACTCTCGCCACGCAGGGCCGCGATATGGCAGGCCTGCAGCTCCTTGAACAACTGCCCGGCGCGGTGCTGATCGAAGGAGATGTTGTTGAGGCCGTCGCGCAACTTCTTCAACAGGTCGGGGATCGACTTGAGCAGTCGCTGCCGGTCACTCGGTTCGACCTTCGGCTGCACGCTCCAGATCAATTCCTCGACCGCGGCAAACGCATGCTGCCAGGCCACGCTCTCCTCACCCTCGCGCAGGTAGGCCAACAGCATCACATCGTGCCAGCCCTCACGCAGGATATTGACCACCGCCAGCGGCAGATCAGGCTGCGCGATACGGAAGTCGTTGAGGACCTCGGCGACACGACGCCGTGCAATCAGCAACTGCTCCTGACCGCGGGTGACCTGGTTGATGCGCTCCTCGGCCACCTCGGCGCCCCGCGCCTCGCGCTCGATGAAACTGGAGAACTCGTCGTACACCAGCGCAAACAGGCCGACATCGTCACTGAAATCGTTGAGTATCCGCGTCACTGCGGTCTCGATCCGGCCGTACAGCGACTTCGCCGAACGGTCGCCGTCATCGACCCAGCCCATCGCGGCGCGCGCCAGCGTATTGAGCAGACGCCGCGCCGGGTGGTGTTTGTTTCCAAAGAAGCTGCGGTCGAGCACCGCCACCTTCAACATCGGGATCTGCAGCCGACCGAGCAGCGCCTTCATCGCGTCCGGCACGTTGCGGTCGTCGAGGATGAAATCGAACAGCATGCCGATGACATCGATCACATCCTGATCGACCTGGTTGAGACGCTTGGACGGCGCGTCATTCGACCCCATGTCCAGCTGGCGCCCGAGGTTGTACAACATCTCGGTCTGCAGTTGCTGGACTTCGGCGCGACTTACCGGCGCCTCTGTCGAAAAGTCCTGCTGCAGATAATTCAGCGCATCGATGAGTTCGTTCGACCCGACCGCCGGCAGGTGTCGCAGGTGCGCCGCTTCGCCGCCGCCGGGCAGACGTCCCGAATACAGGCTGGCTGCACCGCGGTCGCGCCGCATCGACAGCAACTGACCCAGCATGCCGAGGACCTGCTCCTGGCTGACCTCGTTGCCCGGAAGCGATGCCATGTCACCGTCTGCAACACGCGACGCTACGGCATCCGGGGATTCCTGGCGTGCACGCTGCACCGATGGTGCAACCGGGTTGCGCCGCACCCGCTGCACGATCTTCGGTAGCACGCCACCATCGACCAACACGTCGTTGAGGTCGTCATACAGACCACCGATGTAGCCCATGACATAGCGGTCGAAAAGCTTGAACACAACCAGGCGCACACCGAGATCACCCGACCACTGGCGCATCGCGGCGCGGAACCCTTCGGCGAGGTTGAACGGGCCGACCGGATTCTGCCGCACCGGCAGGTCGGTCACACCGACCATCTGGGCAAAACGCATGTTCAGTGCGAACAGCTCGCGGTGGTAACGGTTCTCGGCCTTGGACACCATGCCGTTCACTGCGAGGTTCTCCTCGAGCTCCTCGTCGTCGACCAGGCTCAGCTCGTCGGTGCCGTCAATCGGTTTTGCCTCGTCGGGCGCCACGGGCTGCTGCCAAAACGCGTCGTAGCGATCGAGCTGGTTGCGCAGGAACCCCTGGTCGATCTGTTCGCGCAGCTTGCGCAGCTCGCGCATGGCATCGAAGTAACGTGTCTGCAGTACGTCGCTGGCCGACTTGTCCGCCAATTGGTACAACTCGTCGTCGACGTGTTCGAACAGCTCCTGCATCAGCCTTGGCAGGGTATCCTTGAGATGCACGCGACATGAGGCCAGCAGCTCCTGCACGCGGGCATCACTCACCCGTCGCCTGGCGCCCCCCAGGTTCTGATCAAAAGAAATCACATTGTCACGTACCATCTGCAACCCCTGGACCGTACCGTTGCCCGGCCGACACCCCTGCTGACCCCACACTTCTGATAAAACTAAACGCGCCCTGCCGGACCCGGCGTGACGCCGGTCACGCTTCAACGGGCGCCACCTGTCACCCTTGCCGGCATATCCGACACCGTCACACAAAGGCGGGATTCTGCCGCCTATCCGAACACTGCGCGGTTCGTCTTTCCCTTACCAGCATTAGCGACCGTTGCCGGCGATTCATGACCGGGACACGCGCAGTTTGATGATAACTTATCGTTTTTTCAGGAACGCTGAGCGGTTTATGCCTCATTCCGCACCACCGAGCAATTCACCGCTGGCGCCTTCCAGCCAGTTCGATTTCCACCAGCACCTGCCGGATATGACCGGTACCACGCTGGTGGCGTTCACTTCCCCCGACTGTGGCAGCTGCCGTCACCTGCGCAACGTGCTGCTTGCGGTGCACGAACTGCAGCCGGCATGGCACCTGCTGGAGATCGATGCGCAGCGTGAAAGCGGCCTGGTAAGCGAGTTCGAAGTCTTTCATTTACCTACAATTTTTCTGTTTTCCGATGGCCAGTTCCACTGTGAGCTGCAGGCCGAGGCACGCCCCCCGGCCATCATCGAGGCCGTGCACGCGGCGCTGCAGCAGCCACCCGCGGAGGCACCATGACCGACACCGGGGACCATAGCGGCGACCTGTGGTTGACCCAGGTCACGCAGACCCCGTCACCGAACGCGGATGAACGTCCCACCGGCTGTGACGTCGATCTGCTGGTGATCCACAACATCAGCCTGCCGCCGGGCGAGTTCGGGGGTCGCCACATCGACGAGCTGTTCTGCAACTGCCTGGACCCGAACGCGCATCCTTATTTCGCCGGAATTGCACACCTCGAGGTCTCCTCCCACCTGCTGATCCGGCGCGATGGCACCACCGTGCAATTCGTGCCGTTGAACCGGCGTGCCTGGCACGCCGGGCAGTCGAACTTCTGCGGGCGTGAACGCTGCAACGACTTTTCCATCGGCATCGAACTCGAAGGCAGTGACGACACGCCGTTCACCGATGCCCAATACCAGCAGCTGGCGGCACTGACCGGCGAGATCTGTACGTTGTTCCCGGCGATCACGGCCGCACGCATCGTCGGACATTCGGACATCTCCCCCGGACGCAAGACCGATCCCGGACCCTGTTTCGACTGGCAGCGCTACCGCACGCTGTTGGCCGGGCTGGGCACCGGGGACCGGCGCAGCGACGACAGTTGACGTAAAATCCGGGCGTTGTCCCGCCGGGTGGCGGCACAGCGCGGGACAACGACGAGGCCGACACAACGATGACATTCCTGACCGTTCTCCTGGCGCTGTTCATTGAACGGGTCCTCCGCCAGCACCGCCCGCAGCGACAACATCGCTGGTTCGACACCTACTGTGCGCGTCTGGCGAACTCTTCTACCGGCCAGTGGCTGGTCAGCCGGCCCTGGGGTGGCGTGCTCGCCCTGCTGCCCCCATTGCTGCTGATCGGCTGGCTGCAGGCCTTTTTTGCGCAATTGGGCGGCCTGTTCTTTCTCGCCTTCGGCACCGTGGTGCTGCTGTACAGCCTCGGCCCACGCGACCTGGGTGACGAGGCGCAGGCGTTTGTCGCTGCGCGCGATCAGGGCGACGACGAGCACGCCAGCGCACTCGCGCAGGCGTTCTGCCTCAGCGAGATTCCCGACAGCGAGCCGCGTCGCTCTTTCGCCGTCGCACGCGCCGTGGTCGTAATGGCGGCCAAGCGACTGATCGGGCCGTTGTTCTGGTTTGTGGTCTTTGGTCCCGTGGGGGCGGCGGCGTTCCGTGCCATCCACCTGCTGGCCGAGCGCCTGCAGAACGAAGACTGTCCTCCGCAGATGAAACGCTACAGCGACGAGATGCGCCATATCGCGGACTGGGCGCCGGCACGCATCACCGCGGCCGGTTACGCGATCGCCGGCAATTTCGATGCGGTCGCGCACGCCTGGCGCAGCTTCGATTACCTGGCTGACGACGGGCCCCTAACCGAGGCCGAGCACCTGTTGGCAAGGACCGGTCTGGCGGCCCTCGACACATTTCCCGAAGATGCCGACGAGATCGAAGATATGGATCCGATGGCAATCGACGCGGCCCTGGTCGCGCCCGTCGTCGAGGATGCCCTGGCCCTGGTGTGGCGCAGCCTCGCGATGTGGGTCACCGTGATTGCCGGCGGCAGCCTCGTCGCAGCACTGGCTTGAGGGCAGCGCTCGCAGCCACATTGGGGGCAATGCTGTGCGCCGGTGCCTCAGTCGCCGCGACCAAAGCCGTCGATGATCTCGGTCGGCTGATCAGCCTGGCGCAGCCGGCGAAACGCATCATTACGCTGTCTCCCCACGCGACCGAACTGGTGATCGCCGCAGGGGCATCGGACCGCCTGGTCGGCATCACTACGGCAAGCGACGACCTGCCGCGCCAACTGGCGGCACTGCCGCGCATCGGCGGGCCCGGCGCCATCGATCGCGAACGCGTGTTGCGATTGCGGCCTGACCTCGCAGTAGCCTGGCACTCAGGCAACCGCGCGCAGGACCTCGACTGGCTGGACCGCAGTGGAATCGCTTTGTTTCGCAGCGAGCCGAAGGACCTGATGGATATAGCCGCGGCGATCCGCGCGCTTGGCCGGCTCGCCGGCACCGCGGTCGTCGCCGAATCGGCCGCTGGTGCCTTCGTCCTGGGATTGCGGACGCCCTGCGCACAGCTCGCGCCGCGGCCCGCCTATGTCGTGGTCTGGGAGCGGCCACCGATGGTCATTGGCGGCCGCCACTGGATCAACGACGCACTGCGCGCGGCTGGTTTCCTCAACCTGTTTACGGCCCACGATGCCGGGGCATTCGCGATAGCGCCCGAGGCGATGCTGGCGGCAGGCAATGCGCAGCGCATATCACTGCTGCCGGGCCTTACCGGCCGCGATGCGGAGATTGCCGACCTGCTGTCGCGTCCCGGACCGCGACTGCCTCGGGCGGTACAGCTGCTGTGCGAACGACGAATGGCACCGTAGCACCGACCCAGATCCCTGCTGTACCGGCGCTCAGACGGGGCAACCCACGCGCCGGGCTGTCACCGGGGCGCCCGCCGGGGCATCGCTCAGACAGAAATATCAATGCCCGGTGAAACTCTTAACTATTAGCATTTGTCTACTTACTTATACATTTCCAACGGAGCAGTAACATGTTTGGAAAAATGGTGTTTTTTATTGCGGCTTTGTCAGCCGCGGCACTGGCAAGGGCTGACGACATCACGCTCGAACCGTGCACCAACGGCGGCGTTTCGAGCAATGGGCGATTTCCCAGTGAATTGATGGAACAACGCTACTACACGCGCTTGGACTGGCGCTCTTATGCGCCCTACTACCTGTTCGCAGTGTCGGCCAACTACCTCGAGTCACCGCTTGCCGACGTCGACCCTCTCCGGGCCGAACCCCGGTAGGCCTGTCACCGAGAACAGCCGTCCGACCGATCAGGCGTCGGGCGGCCTGGCCACCAGGGTATCGGGAACCAGGGTGCGCAAGTGGTCGGCCAGAACCCCGCTTGCCTGCGGATCACCGTGGATCAGCCGGATCTGCCGCGGCAACCGCTTCATGTTGCGCACGAACTCGATCAAGCCATGCTGGTCGGCGTGTGCCGAGTAGCCGGAGATGGTGTGTACCCGGGCACGGATATCGACACGCTCACCGTCGAGTTCGACATAGCCGCCTCGCGGACCGTACTGCTGGATGTCGCGGCCAGGGGTTCCGCGAGCCTGGTAACCGACGAAAAGGATGTCGTGCTTCGGGTCGCCCAGCATGGCTTTCAGGTAATTGACCACACGCCCACCGGCGCACATGCCGCCGGCCGCGATCACCACCACCGGACGCCCGGTCTTGGCCAGGTACTGCACCGCGCGCAGGTGGTCGTCGTGGCTGTCGATCGTCGTCAGCTGTTCGAAATCGAGCGGGTGGCGGCCCGCCGCGATGCGCGCCCTCGCCTCGTCGTCCCAGTAGGGGCGCAGTTCGCGATACAGATCGGTGAAAGTCGCGGCCATCGGTGAATCAAGCACGATCTCGACGTCTTCCCATGCCAGCCTGGATGCCGCATTGCCGCCGCGATTGCGGTGCAGTATGTCCTCGAGTTCGTACAGCAGTTCCTGGGTGCGACCGATACTGAATGCCGGGATCAGCACGGTGCCCCGGTCTTCCAGTGCATGCCGCAGCACCTTTTCCAGCGCCTGCTGGCGTGCCGCGCGGCCCTCGTGGTTGCGATCGCCGTAAGTGCTCTCTAGTACCAGCACGTCGCAACCTTGCGGCTGATCCGGCGGGTGCAGCAGGGGCGTATCGGCATCGCCGAGGTCACCGGAGAAGATCACGTGCCGGGCATCGGCGTCGTTTCCGCAGCGGCAGTCCACCCAGGCCGAACCGAGGATGTGGCCGGCGCGCCGGAACTGCACGGCCAGCGGTGTGGCGCCTTCGACCTCGATAGGCTGCCATTGGCCGAAGGGGACACCACGGATCATCTTTTTCAGGCCGTTGATTACCCGCTCGATCAGGTCGCGGTTGCGCGTCACCCCGACCTTGAGTGCGTCTTCCAAGACCACCGGCAGCAGCTTGGCAGACGGTTGCGAGCAATAGATGGGACCGCGAAAGCCGGCAGCAATCAGATACGGGATGCGCCCGACATGGTCGATGTGCACATGGGTCACGACCAATGCCCGGACATGGTCGATCGGGAACTCGATCGCAAGATTGTTCGCACCGGCACCCTCGCCGGAGTTCTCCGCACCCTGGAACAGGCCGCAGTCGATCAGGATCGCGTCGTCTTCGCCGACACGCAGTTCATGGCACGAGCCGGTGACACCACCGACTGCGCCGTGGTGAAGGATCTCCGGGTAGGCCATGCCATTGCTCCGTGTAGCCTGATTCAACTGCGCCGCCCGATCGCGCTCACGCGAAACGCCGCGTCTCGCCTTCACCGATCACGTTGTCGACGCAGCGTCCGCACAGCTCCGGATGTTCCGTGTTGGCACCGACATCCTCGCGGTGATGCCAGCAACGTACGCACTTCTGGTGCGCACTGGCCCAGGCAGCGATCCGCAGCCCCTTCACATCGCTGTCGATCGCCTCGGCCGGCGCCTCGGCCATCGGGGCAACGCTGGCATACGAGGTGATCAGCGCGAAGCGCAGCTCGCCACCGAGCCGATTCAGCACGTCGGCCAGCTTCCCGTCGCAATACAGCTCGACCTCGGCGTCGAGCGAGGAACCGATCACGCCCTCCTTGCGCATCAGTTCGAGCTGCCTGGCAACCGCTGTCTTGACGCCGATCACCTGGGTCCAGGCATCGGTGTCCAGCGCGTCATGTTCAAGCGGGAACAGCTCGCTGTACCAGGTCTCCATGAACACCGACTCGGCACGCTCACCGGGCATGAAACCCCAGATCTCGTCGGCCGTGAAGCTGAGCACCGGCGCCATCCAGCGCACCATCGCCTCGACGATGTGGAACATCGCGGTCTGGCAGGAGCGGCGCGGCAGGCTGTCGGCCTGCGTGGTGTACTGGCGGTCCTTGATCACATCGAGATAGAACCCCCCCATGTCGGCGACGCAGAAGTTGAGCAGCTTCTGGTAGATCAGGTGGAAGTTGTAATCCTCATAGGCCTGCATGATCTCCTGTTGCAGCCGATGCGCGCGTCCGACCGCCCAACGGTCCAGCGCGACCATGTCACCGGCCTCGACCTTGTGCCGCGCCGGATCAAACCCTTCGAGGTTGGCCAGCAGGAAGCGCGTGGTGTTGCGGATGCGTCGGTAGGCATCGGCGGTGCGCTTGAGGATCTCCTCCGACACCGACATCTCGGCGCGGTAGTCGGTCGCCGCGACCCACAACCGGATGATGTCGGCACCCAGGGTCTTCATCACCGACTGCGGCGACACCACGTTGCCGAGCGACTTGGACATCTTCTTGCCGTCGGCGTCGACAGTGAATCCATGCGTCAACACACCCTTGTAAGGTGCATGCCCCGTCATCGCCACTGACGTCAGCAACGACGACTGGAACCAGCCGCGGTGCTGATCCGAGCCTTCGAGATACAGGTCCGCGGGGCTGACCAGTTCGGCACGCGGCTCGAGCACGCAGGCATGCGTCACCCCGGAGTCAAACCAGACGTCGAGCGTGTCGGCGACCTTTTCGTAATGCGCGGCATCGTCACCGAGCAGATCACCCGGCTCCAGGTCGAACCAGGCCTGAATGCCCTCACGCTCGACGCGCTGCGCCACCTGCTCGACCAGAGCCACGGTATCCGGGTGCAGTTCGCCGGTCTCCCTGTGGATGAAGAAGGCGATCGGCACACCCCAGGTGCGCTGACGCGAGATGCACCAGTCGGGGCGGTTCTCGATCATGCCCTCGATGCGCGCCTGGCCCCAGTCCGGCGTCCAGTGCACATGCCGGATCTCGGCCATCGCGGTATCGCGCAGGCCTTTCTGCTGCATCGAGATGAACCACTGCGGCGTGGCGCGGAAAATGATCGGGGTCTTGTGTCGCCAGCACACCGGGTAGCTGTGACTGAACTTCGCCGACTTGATCAGGGCAGCGTTCTGTTCCAGCACCTCGATCACATGCTCGTTGGCCTTGAACACATGCTCACCCTCGAACAGCGGCGTACCGGCGACAAAGCAGCCATTGCCGCCGACCGGGTTGTCCACCGGCAGCCCGTAACGCTGGCCGACAATGTAGTCATCCATACCGTGGCCGGGTGCCGTGTGCACCGCACCGGTACCAGCCTCGAGCGTGACGTGGTCGCCCAGCACGATGGGCACCTGGCGGTGATAGAACGGGTGCTGCAACAGCTGGCGATCGAATACCGCACCCTGTGCGCGCCCGACCACCTGGTAGTCGGCGACACCCCAGGCCGGCATCACGCGTTCGAGCATGCCGTCGGCCACCATCAGGCGCTCGTCACCAACCTGCACCAGCACGTATTCGAGGTCCGGATTCAGCGCGACCCCCTGGTTGGCCGGCAGGGTCCAGGGCGTGGTGGTCCAGATGACCACCGCGATCTCGCCGCTGCCCGGACCATCATCAGTAGGGGTGAAATTCGCTTCGAACGCGGCCTGCTCGACCGCCTTGAAACGGACGTCGACCGCAAACGATTCCTTGTCCTTGTACTCGACCTCGGCCTCGGCCAGCGCCGAGCCGCAGTCGGTGCACCAGTGCACCGGCTTGGACCCCTTGGCGACATGGCCCTGCTCGGCGATGCGGCCGAGCGCGCGGATGATCCCGGCCTCCTGGACGAAGTTCATCGTCAGGTAGGGATCGTCCCAGTCACCGATCACGCCCAGACGCTTGAAGTCGGCGCGCTGCTTGTCGACCTGGGTCAGCGCATAGTCGCGACAGGCCTGGCGAAACTCGGCGGCGCTGACTTTCTGCCCCGGTTTGCCGACCTTTTTCTCCACCTGCAACTCGATCGGCAGGCCGTGACAGTCCCAGCCCGGCACATAGGGGGCATCAAAGCCGGCCAGGGTGCGGCTCTTGACGATGACGTCCTTGAGCACCTTGTTAACCGCATGCCCGATATGGATCTCGCCATTGGCATAAGGCGGGCCGTCATGCAGCACGAACTTGTCACGGCCGGCGCAGGCCTTGCGGATCTTGCGGTACAGACCCTCGTCCTCCCAGCGCTTCAACATCTCCGGTTCCCGCTGCGCCAGATTGGCCTTCATCGGGAATGCGGTGTTGGGAAGATTCAGCGTGTCCTTGTAATTGTTGCTCACGGACTATGACCCGGTAATCGAAAAATTCTGTGGATGGACCCGAACGCGTCAGCCCGACTTGCGGCGGGCCAGGGCATCGAGGCGAAGGATGTCGCGCGCGCGCTGTGCGTCGCGTTGA
The DNA here is from genome assembly GCA_024235415.1 of Chromatiaceae bacterium. Classification (GTDB taxonomy): domain Bacteria; phylum Pseudomonadota; class Gammaproteobacteria; order Chromatiales; family Chromatiaceae; genus Thiosocius. Next base: position 60,985 of record JACKML010000011.1, read on the forward strand.
ATCTGCTCACGCAAGGCATCGAACGATTCGAAGCGGCGCTCGTCGCGGATGTGTTCGACAAAATCGACCTCGACATGCCGACCGTACACCTCGCGCTCGAAATCGAACAGATGCACCTCGAGCAGCAGGCGGTCGTCGCCCTGCAGGGTCGGGCGATTGCCGATGTTGGCCACGCCGGGAAGGGGGTGCTCTGCCAGCCCCAACACCTGCACCGCGAACACCCCGCGCAACGGCGTCGAGCGCCGCAACAAGCCGACGTTCAGTGTCGGAAAGCCGATCGTACGGCCGCGCTTGTTGCCATGCGCGACCCGTCCGCAGATGCGGTAACGGCGCCCAAGGCAGCGTGCGGCGTGCGCCAGGTCACCGGCCTGCAGGGCATCGCGTATCCGCGTGCTGCTGACGCGGCTGCCGTCTTCGGCCACGGTATCCAGGCTCTCGACACCGAAACCGAGTTGCCCTCCGATGGCGGTCAAAAGCGAAAAATCGCCAACCCTGTCGCGACCGAAGCGGAAATCGTCACCGACGTACAGATGCCGGATACCGAGTTTCTGTACCAGGATACGGCGCACGAAATCGTCGGCATCGACTGCGGCAAAGGCCGCGTCGAAGCGGATCAGGAGCACACGGTCGATGCCGCAGGCATCGATCGCCTCGAGCTTCTCGCGCAATCGGGTCAGACGCGGCGGCGCCTGCTCGGGGCGGAAGAATTCCATCGGCTGCGGCTCGAAGGTGATTACCAGCGACGCCAGACCGGCCGCGCGCGCACGCGCCGTCAATGCGGAAAAGACCGCCTGATGCCCAAGGTGCACACCATCGAAGTTGCCGATGGTCGCAACGCAATCGCGGTGGGCCGCGCGTAGATTGTGCAATCCGCGGATAAGCAGCACAGGTTTTGCCAGTAAGCCGAGCGTAAGCGAGTCATTATAGAGACATGGCGGCCGCGCGGTATAACCGGCGTGCATGATCGGGCTGGCGGGCCAACGAGAAAGCCCGACAACAGTCCATGTTGTCGGGCATTACCACCGAGACCGTGGTGCAGATCCATCCTGGATCCCGTCACATCCCTGTCGACGGTTACGTCCTGTACGCTCACTTCGTCCTTGAAGGTGGTGAAGCGATTATCGACACCGGACGGTTGCGTCCATAGCCCACAACAGCCCCTGTCGACGTAGGACTTTTCCTAGGAATTCCGATCCCTTGCGCGATTGCGCGCGAACAGCCCATCGATAAGCAGCAGGGCAACGCCGAGCGTGATTGCGCTGTCGGCGACATTGAACGACGGCCAATACCAGTCGTGCCAGTGCCACTGCAGGAAATCGACCACCTTGCCAAGGCGCACGCGGTCAATCAGGTTGCCAAGCGCACCACCGATCACCAGGACCAACCCCCAGCCGGTGACCCGCTCGTCGTCGCGTAGCAGGCGCAGCCAGATCACCATGCCCAGGCACACGGCAGACCCGAGCACCACGAAGAACCAGCGCTGCCAACCACCGGCGTCGCTGAGGAAACTGAACGCGGCCCCGGTGTTATAGACCAGCGTCAGGTTGAACACCGGCCACACGGTGAGCACCTCAAACTCGGCGAAGCGCGCCACGACCCACAACTTGCTGGCCTGGTCGAGTATGACCACCAGCGCGCTCAGCCACAGCAGACGTATCATCGGTACCCCTCAGCGACGGCTGTGCAGGTCGCGCGGGCGCACGCCGGACAGCCACAAGACCCCAAGATAGCTGACGACGCCACCAACGACGAGGCCGATCAGCCACAGCACACGTTGCCCTCGACCGGCCCCGACCCACTCCGCCAGGTCGGGCGAGACGGACATGATCATTACGGCCAGCGCCAGCGCCGCGAGACCGACCTGCAGGGTCAGGCGCCGCCACCCGGATACCGGGCGGTAGGCCCCCTCGCGGCGCAGGCCGCGCAGCAACAGGAAGGCGTTCAGGTAGGCCGCCAGACTGGTCGCCAGCGCCAGCCCCGCATGCTGTAGCGGGTAGATGAACAGCAGATTGAGCAGCATGTTCGCCGCCATCGCGATCATGCCGATCCTCACCGGTGTGCGGGTGTCCTGGCGCGCGTAAAACCCCGGGGCCAGCACCTTGATCAGTACAAACGCCTGCAACCCCAATCCATAGGCCATCAGGCTGCGCTGCGCCATTGCCACGTCGTGCGCATCGAATGCTTCCGACTGAAACAGGGTCGCCATCATCGGCCCAGCCAGCATGATCAGGCCCACCGCGGCCGGCACACCGAACACGAACGCCGTACGCAGACCCCAGTCGAGCTCCCGCGAAAACGTTTCCGGCGCCGCCTCGGCCTGACGCCGCGACAGGCGCGGCAGGATAACAGTCGACAACGCAACACCCAGAATACCCACTGGGAATTCCATCAGCCGGTCCGAGTAGTACAACCAGGAGATGCTACCGGACACCAGAAATGAAGCGAGGACGGTGTCGAGCAGCAGGTTGATCTGGGTGACAGATACCGCAAACATCGCCGGCACCATCAGTTTGAGTATTCGGCGCACCCCGGGGTCATGAAAGCCCGGACGCGGGCGCGGCAACAGTTTGAGCTTTGCCAGAAAGGGCAGTTGAAAGGTGAACTGGGCAATCCCGGCAATCAACACACCCCAGGCCAGCGCCACCACCCCCGGCTCCATCTGCGGTGCCAGCCACAGGGCCGCACCAATCAGGCACAGGTTCAGCAATACCGGTGTGAATGCCGGCACCGCGAAGCGATCGTGCGCATTCATGATGCCGCCGGCAAAGGCCGTCAGCGAGATGAAGAACAGATAGGGGAAGGTCAGGCGCAACATCTGTGCAGCCAGGTCGAGTTTGCCCGGATCGCCGTCGATCACCCAGCCGAGCGCGAACAGCGACACCACCAGGGGCGCAGCCACCACTCCGATCAGCGACACCGCCAGGGTCACCAGCCCCAGGCTGCCGGCGACATGGTCGACGAAATCCTTGAGTTCGCGATATTCGCGCTTGCTGCGGTACTCGGTCAGGACCGGGACGAACGCGGTGGCGAACGCGCCCTCCGCAAACAGCCGACGCAGGAAATTCGGGATCTTGAAGGCCACGAAAAACGCGTCGGTCTGCGCATTGGCACCGAATACCTGCGCCAGTACCAGATCGCGGACGAACCCGAGTATCCTCGACAGCAGGGTATGGGCGCCAACGGTGGACAAGGATCTGAGCAGGGACAGGGCCGGGTTCCTCCACAAAGCGGCGATTATAGGCACATGCGCCCATCGATTTGCTGCCCGCGTGAGACTTGACAGGGGGGCTGCAGATCCACATAATCTCGCGTCTTTCGTGAATGCCGATGTATCAGGAGACCTGAATTGGCCAACTCAGAACAAGCCCGTAAGCGCGCCCGCCAGGCAGAGAAGCACCGCCAGCAGAACGCCGGCCGCCGCAGCATGATGCGCACTGAGGTCAAAAAAGTGATCAAGGCCATCGATGCCGGTGACAAGACCGCCGCCGAAGGCGCCTTCAAGACCGCCGCCCCGCTGCTCGACAGCATGGCTACCAAGGGCTTGATTCACAAGAACAAGGCTGCCCGGCACAAGAGCCGCCTGAACGCGAAGATCCGCGCACTCTGAGCGCCGTCTTTCGCGGACGAAAAAACCGGCCAGTGGCCGGTTTTTTATTGCCCAGCCAAAGTGCCTGCGCTGTGTAGGATTTTTCCTACACCGGCTGATGACGCGCGTTCTATCTGCGCATGGCGGGTCTATGTCACAGTCAAGATGTCGTCGAAAAGGACTCAAAGGACTGCGTTATGCGCCAGGAGGCGCCGCAAGGACCAAGGAGTTTGCCAACCAAGCCTGACGACATCTGAACCCTGGGCGAACGGATCCGCCCGGGGTTTTTTTTCGACCGCCCGCGATGGCGGCGAATTCGTTTGATGAGGCGCTAAAGCAGTACCAGATTGTCGCGGTGGATCAACTCATCCTCGTCGACGTAGCCGAGGATCTGTGCGATCTCGCTCGACGGACGACCTTTGATCTGGCGTGCTTCGCCGGCGCCGTAGTTGACCAGGCCGCGCGCAAATTCGCGCCCGTCTTCTCCGACACAGACCACCATCTCGCCGCGACGGAATTCACCGAGGACTTCCTTGACGCCGACGGCGAGCAGGCTGCGTCCGGACTCACGCAGCACGCGTACCGCCCCGGCATCCAACACCAGCCGCCCCTTGGCCTGCAACTGCCCCGCCAGCCAGCGCTTGCGCGCCGCATCCGGTCCGTGCGATGGCGTCAGCAGGGTGCCGAGTTCATCACCCGCCTTGAGACGCTGCAGGACCTGCTCGGTCCGCCCGTAGGCGATCACGGTCGCACTGCCGGAGCGCGCCGCCAGACGCGCGGCACGCAACTTGGTTTGCATGCCGCCGCGGCCGAGCAGCCCACCATCACCGGCCATGCCATCCAACGCGCTGTCACCGGCCATTGCGTGCGAAACCAGTGTGGCGCCCGGATTGGCGCGCGGATCGGCGTCGTACAGTCCCTGCTGATCGGTCAACAGGACCAGCAGGTCGGCCTCGATCAGGTTGGCGACCAGCGCCGCCAGGGTATCGTTGTCACCCAGCCGCAGCTCCTCGTTGGCCACCGCGTCGTTCTCGTTGACTACCGGCACAACACCGAAACCGACCAGCGCGCGCAGGGTGCTGCGCGCATTGAGGTAGCGGCGCCGGTCGGACAGGTCGTCGTGCGTCAGCAGCACCTGGGCGGTATGCAGGCCGCGACGCTGAAAACAGCTCTCCCACGCCTGCACCAGACCCATCTGGCCGATTGCAGCGGCGGCCTGCAGCTCATGCAGGCTGGCCGGCCGACGGGTCCAGCCCATGCGCTTCATGCCTTCGGCTACCGCGCCGGAGGACACAATCACCACCTCGTTGCCGGCCGCCATCAGGTCCGCCACCTGGTCGACCCATTGACCGAGGCGTTCACGGTCCAGTCCCTTGCCGTCACCGGTTATCAGGGCACTGCCGATCTTGACCACCCAGCGATGGGTTGTTCTCAAGCGATCACGCATCATCATCAGCCAAGCGGGTCGTATGGCGCGTCTTCGACCACGGTCGAACTGGCCTGTTCGGCGGCACGCATTGCCTCCAGGCGAGCTGCCAGGGCCTGAACCAAGGGGTCGAGTCCTTTGCGCGTAATTGAGGATATGGCAAACACCGGGCCGTCCCAGGCCAGCTCCGTGAGCAGGGCGCCCTGCCGCGCGGCAAATTCCTCCTCGTCCAGCAGATCGCGCTTGGTCAACACCAGCCAGCGCTCGCGTTGCGACAGATCATGGCCGAACTTCTCGACCTCGGCCCATATCGTGCGCACCGCCTCGGAGGGCGACGACTCGTCCATTGGCGCCATGTCGACCAGGTGCAGCAGCAGCCGGGTGCGTGACAGATGTTTGAGAAACTGGATACCCAGACCCGCTCCTTCGGCTGCACCCTCGATCACACCGGGGATATCGGCAATCACGAAGCTGCGGTCCTGCCCGGCGCGCACCACGCCCAGATTCGGGTAGAGCGTGGTGAAGGGGTAGTCTGCGACCTTCGGACGGGCACTCGAAACCGCAGTAATCAGGCTCGACTTGCCGGCGTTCGGCAGCCCCAGAAGGCCGACATCCGCCAGCAACACCAGCTCCATGTGCAGTGTGCGGCGCTCGCCAGGGGTCCCGTTGGTCGACTGCCGCGGCGCACGGTTGGTACTGCTCTTGAAATGGATGTTGCCCAGGCCATGAGTGCCACCGCGCGCCACCAGCAACTGGTCGCCGTGCGCCATCACCTCGCCGATGAACTCCTCGGTGTCGGCATCGAGTACGCGCGTCCCGACCGGCACGCGGATGTTGATACTCTCGCCCTTGTGCCCGGTCATCTGCCGCCCCATGCCATTTTGCCCGCGCTCGGCGCGGTGATGGCGTTGATGGCGGAAATCGACCAGCGTATTGAGGCCACTGTCGGCCACCAGGAACACATGACCACCGTCACCACCGTCACCGCCATCCGGGCCGCCTTTGGGAATAAACTTCTCGCGGCGAAAACTTACGCAGCCGTTCCCGCCGTCGCCGGCCTCGACCTTGATAATCGCCTCATCGACAAACTTCATCGGCTTTTCGCCATCCCCTCGCTACGCAATGCACGCGCCCTGTAAACGAAAAAAGCCCCGTCATACGACGAGGCCTTTTCGCGCAAACCTTTTCGACAGCGGATCAGGCCGGATCGATACTCACAAACTTCCGGCTGTTCGGACCCTTGGTCTCGAACCGAACCACGCCGTCAGCCTTGGCGAACAGGGTGTGGTCCTTGCCGCAACCGACGTTGACGCCGGGATGCACCCGGGTGCCACGCTGGCGAATGATGATACCGCCGGCAGTGATTACCTGACCGCCAAAGACCTTGACGCCAAGTCGTTTGGATTCTGAATCGCGGCCGTTCTTGGAGCTGCCGCCTGCTTTTTTGTGTGCCATGGTGGACTCTCCCTCAACCGGCGCTGATGCCGGTAACTTCAATCTCGGTGAAGGCCTGGCGATGGCCCTGGCGCTTCATGTGATGCTTGCGACGACGGAACTTCACGATCATGACCTTCTTGCCACGACCATGCGCCTTGACGGTCGCGGTGACCTTGCTGCCATCCAGGTAAGGCGCGCCGACTTTGACATTGTCACCGTCAGCCACCATCAGGACTTTACCAAGCTCGACGCTGGCGCCTTCTTCGGCATCGATTTTTTCTACTTTAAGGGTCGAACCCTGGGCAACCCGGTATTGCTTGCCCCCGGTCTGGATAACGGCGTACATGACCGCACAATCTCCCTTGAATCTGAAACGGGTCGGCGACACTGAGGTGCCGACGAAAGACGCGGAATTCTATAGACGGATCAACCACACGTCAACACCAGCGCTGCATCGCGACGGCACTGGCTACGCAACATGGGCGCTTGACACGAAGAAACTGCGTTCCATAGGATGCCACGCAGTTTTTTGCCCGGAAAATCCGCCCCTTATGGAGTTCACCAGCATTCGCGAGTTGATCGAGCCCGATCTCAAGGCGACCGATGCCCTGATCCTCGATCGCCTCAGCTCCGACGTGGTGCTGATCAATCAGATCGGCCATTACATCGTCAACAGCGGCGGCAAACGCCTGCGCCCGGTGATCGTACTGCTGGCCGCACGCGCGCTCGGCTACCAGGGTTCGGCACACATCGACCTGGCCGCAATCGTCGAGTTCATCCATACCGCCACGCTGCTTCACGACGACGTGGTCGACGATTCGGAACAACGGCGCAACCGCGATACCGCCAACGCAGTGTGGGGCAACGCGGCCAGCGTGCTGGTGGGCGACTTTCTGTATTCGCGCGCCTTCGAAATGATGGTCGCGGTGGATTCGATGCGCGTCATGGAGGTGCTGTCGCACGCCACCAACCGGATCGCCGAAGGCGAGGTGCTGCAGTTGTTGAACTGCAATGACCCGGACACCGACGAGCAACGCTACCGCGAGGTGATCCTGCGCAAGACCGCAACGCTGTTCGAGGCCGGGGCACGCCTCGGCGCCATCATCAGCGGCGCAGACAGCGCCACCGAAGAGGCACTGGCTGCCTACGGTCTGCACCTGGGCATGGCATTCCAGATGATCGACGACGCCCTGGACTATGGCTCATCAGGGGTCGATATCGGCAAGAACCTTGGTGACGACCTGGCCGAAGGCAAGCCGACCCTGCCGCTGATCCGTGCCATCGATCAGAGTGACGCAGCCACCCGCGACATGCTGCGCGGAGTGATCGAAAACGGTGGCACTGAACGCATAGAAGAGGTGCTTCAGGCGATTGAATCGACCGATGCGATCGCTTACACTGCGCGGCTCGCGGCGGACGAGGCAGCCATCGCCAAACAGGCACTGGACGCCCTTCCCGCATCGAGTTTTCGCAATGCCCTCGCGGCGGTTGCGGATTTTTCAGTCGATCGGTCTTTCTGACGCGTGGGTCCCCGATATTGCGGACTGATCGCGGTTGTTCGGATACGACAGAACGGGGCGATTGAACTGGATGATTGAAGACTGAAGGCATCGAACTGCCTGACAGTCGCATTTCGGAGTGTAGCTCAGCTTGGTAGAGCACCACGTTCGGGACGTGGGGGTCGTAGGTTCGAATCCTATCACTCCGACCAATTCAGGCGGAAAAGCAGCCCTCGCGGCTGCTTTTTTGCTGTTGGCACAGCTCAGGCAATTCCCCTGATTTTCCCGTCAGAACCGACCAAAACGTTTCACCCTGCCCTATTGTCTAGGTAAACACCACAAACCAAGGCCGGGGATGCCGCCATGGCGACAACCGATACACCCAATTCACCCGTTTACCCTGTGATGACGCTGCCACCACGGCGCAAGCTGGCGCGCAACGCCGCGCTGGCGTGGCTGCGTGAGGGGTATCGTTACATGGGACGCGCCCGTGGGGTGTCGATGGCCTATGGTACGGTGTTCGCCGCCATCGGCATGCTGATCACCTGGCTCGGATTCAATCGCCCCCAATTCGTTTTGACGTTCTGGACCGGCTTTCTGCTGGTCGGCCCGTTGTTCGCCATGGGGCTATACCGAATCGCTCAACTGCAGGACCGCGGCGAGACGATCCGGTTCAGTGCATGCATGGGCGCATTGCGCAAGCGACTGGGCTCGGTCGCACTGTTCTCGCTGCTGCTGAGCCTGGTCATGATCGCCTGGATCCGCTTCTCGACCCTGGCGGCGGCACTCTACATCGGCAACATCGCCGGCAGCTCGGGGTTCATCGCCGCGCTCGCCTCTCCAGAGGGAATCGGATTTCTGGCCGTGCTGTTCGGCGTCGGTGCCGTATTCGCCGCACTGATGTTCGCACTGACCGCCTGGTCACTGCCGATGGTGCTCGACGCACGCGTTGATTTCGGTACCGCTGTCGTGACCAGCGTCAAGGCCGCCATAGAACAGCCGCTGCCAATGCTTACCTGGGGTGCCGCGGTTGCGGGCCTGACGATCATCGGCATGCTGACGTTCTTCTTGGCCTTTGTCGTTATCTTCCCGTGGTTGGGTTACGCCACCTGGGCCGGCTACAAGGACCTGTTTGCCCGCGACTGAATGCGCAAAGGGGGGATCCATCCACCCCTTTGCAACGCACCGACAGGCAGTTCAATGCAGGTCGTAACCCCGCTCCTCGTGCAGCCTGATATCCAGCCCCTCGACCTCCTGCTCCTCACTCACGCGCAAGCCAAGCATTGCGTCCACAACCTTGAGGATGGCAAAGGTGACCACCGCGGTAAAAACGATGGTCGCCAGGACGCCAACCAGCTGCACATAGAACTGCCCACCCATGCCGGTGATACCGTCGGCAAAACCATAACCGCTGAACACACCCAGGCCGGTCGACGAGAACACCCCCGCCAGCAGGGTTCCAAGAATTCCGCCCACACCGTGGACAGGGAAGACATCGAGTGAATCATCGATCTTGAGCACGCGTTTGATATACATGGTGGCGTTGAAGCAGACGAACCCGGCCAGGACACCGATGATCAATGCGCCGCCGGGACCGACGAAACCCGATGCCGGGGTGATGGTTCCAAGGCCCGCGACCATGCCGGTAACTGCGCCCAACGCACTCGGCTTGCCAAACTTCAGCCATTCCATGGTCATCCACAGCATGGCCCCGGCAGCCGCCGAGATATGCGTCACCAGCATCGCCATCGCGGCGTCGCCATTGGCGGCCAACGCGCTGCCACCATTGAAGCCGAACCAGCCGACCCACAGCATCCCGGCCCCCATCACCGTCATCGTCATGTTATGTGGTGGCATCGCCGTTTCCGGGAACCCACGACGCGGGCCGAGGACCAGCGCTGCCACCAGAGCCGCGACACCGGCGGTGATATGCACCACGGTACCACCCGCGAAATCGTAAAGGCCCATCGCCCCTAGCCAGCCACCACCCCACACCCAGTGGGCCACCGGCACGTACACCAGCATCAGCCAAAGTGAGCTGAACAGAAGCATCGCGGAAAATTTCATGCGCTCGGCGAAGGCGCCGATGATCAGCGCCGGCGTAATGATCGCGAAGGTCATCTGGAACAGCATGAACAGCGATTCCGGTATGTCGCCGGACAGGCTGTCACGCCCGACATCGGCCAGCATCACCTTGCTGAAATCACCGATCCACGCATTTCCCTCGCCGAAGGCCAGGCTATAGCCGGCGACCAACCACAGGATCGACACGGCGCCGGCGATCGCAAAACACTGCATCAGCACCGAAAGCACGTTCTTGCTGCGCACCAGGCCGCCATAGAACAAGGCAAGACCGGGCAGCGTCATGAACAGCACCAGGGCGGTCGACGTCAGGATCCAGGCCGTATTGGCACTGTTTGCGGCGGTTTCCTCAGCCAGCGCCAGTCCAGGCAGCATCAGCATCGGGACCGTGAACGGCAGGAATTTGGTCGCAGTTACTCTCGTCATGGTTTGCCTCATTTTCGATTTCTTGATGTTTGCCCGAGCAAGACTGCGCACTGGCATGCACCAGATATGCCACCACGTAGATGCTTGTTTTAACGAGACAAAATAAAAATGGGGCACCGGTCGATGGCGAATAACGCACCATCTCGGTGCATGCCACATGCGAAAAGCACTGGATTGGCGCAAAAAATAGGCCGACGCTCTCAAACGGGGCGCCGGCCAATCACCAAGGGGAGTCTCAACGAACACGGTGTTCGTTGCAGGGCATCTTGCCCACGCAAAATAAGACCCGCGGCCCATGCCAAAAGTTTCACCTGGATGGCGAGAAAGACGTGTCCGACCAGACGTGCGGCGGCACCTGCACCTGGAGACAGAAACAAAAAAAACCGGAGCCCAAAAGGGGTCCGGTTTATCCGATCTGGTAGCAAGGGGCGGAATTGAACCGCCGACCCCCGCATTATGAGTGCGGTGCTCTAACCAGCTGAGCTACCTTGCCAAATAAGGCGCGAGAATATACCGGCTGGACACAAGCACTGTCAATCGAAGCGGCGCTATACGTTGAACCGGAAATGGATCACATCGCCGTCGCGCACAATGTAATCCTTGCCTTCAAGGCGCAGCTTGCCAGCATCCTTGGCACCATGTTCGCCCTTGCCGGCGACAAAATCGTCATAGGCGATGACCTCGGCACGGATGAATCCCCGCTCGAAATCGGTATGGATGACCGCAGCGGCCTGCGGTGCGGTGGCGCCGACCGGCACTGTCCAGGCGCGCACCTCTTTGACCCCCGCGGTGAAGTAGGTCTGCAGGTGCAGCAGCTGATAACCAGCGCGCACCACGCGATCGAGACCCGGTTCTTCCAGACCCATTTCGGCCAGGAATTCGGTCTTCTCGGCATCATCGAGTTCTGCCAGCTCGGCCTCGATCGAGGCGCACACCGGCACCACCTCGGCACCCTCGCTGTGTGCAAACTCGCGCACGGCGTCGAGATAGGGGTTGTTGTCGAAGCCATCGTCGCTGACATTGGCGACGTACAGCGTGCGCTTGATCGTGAGCAGGTGCAGATCGCGCAGCTCGAGCTTCTCCTCCTCGCTCAGCGACAGCGCGCGCACCGGTTGACCACGGTCCAGCTGATCGCGCACCCGGGTCAGCAGGTCGCGCCGCGCCAGGATCTGCTTGTCGCCAGTCTTGACCAGCTTTTCCGCCTTTTGCAGTGCCTTTTCCACTGACTCCAGGTCCGCCAGCGCCAGTTCGGTGTTGATCACCTCGATATCCGACAGCGGGTCCACCTTGCCGGCGACATGCACGATGTCGTCGTTCTCGAAACAACGCACCACCTGTGCGATGGCGTCCGTCTCGCGGATGTTTGCGAGGAATTTGTTACCCAGTCCCTCGCCCTTCGAAGCACCGGCAACCAGCCCGGCGATATCCACGAACTGCATCGTCGTCGGGACCACATTCTGGGGTTTGACGATCGCCGCGAGGACCTCCAGCCGCTTGTCCGGCAGGGGCACCACACCCACGTTCGGGTCGATGGTGCAGAACGGGTAATTCTCGGCCGCAATGGTCGCCTTGGTCAGGGCATTGAACAGGGTGGATTTGCCGACGTTGGGCAATCCGACGATACCGCACTTGAAACCCATGGCAGCACTCCGCTTGGTGTCCGCTCAAAAAAGACCGGCAAGGATAGCGGAAAAGCGCAGTGGCGAGAAATCCGCCACACCCGGCGTCGCCGCTGCGTCAGTCTTTCTTGCCGCTGCGGTTGTACACATCCTCGAAGCGCACGATGTCGTCCTCTCCCAGATAGGAACCGGACTGCACCTCGATGATCTCCAGTGGAATCGCGCCAGGATTTTCCAGGCGATGGCGTGTACCAATCGGGATGTAGGTCGACTGGTTCTCGGAAAGCAGGAACACGCTGTCATCGCAGGTGACCCGCGCGGTGCCGCTGACCACGATCCAGTGCTCGGCACGATGGTGGTGCATCTGCAGGGACAGCGACGCACCCGGCGTCACGGTCAGACGCTTCACCTGGAAGCGCTCACCCATATCCACACCTTCGAACGACCCCCAGGGCCGATGCACCCGGCGATGGAATTCACTCTCGCAGCGCCCCTGCTCATCGAGGTACTGGGTCACCCGTTTGACGTCCTGCGCATGGTCTTTGTGCGCCACAAGGACGGCATCAGGCGTCTCGACCACGATCAGGTCCTGAACGCCGACCGCGGCCAGGACCCGGTGCTGCGCGTGCAGCAGATTGTTCCGCGCGTCAAAGGCGAGCACATCACCATGCACTGCGTTGCCTGACGCATCGTGCTCTGAGACGTCCCACAGGGCGGCCCAGGCGCCGATGTCCGACCAGCCCGCATCCAGCGGCACCACCAGGCATTCACCGGCCTCGCGCGACAATGGCTCCATCACCGCATAGTCGATTGAATCCGCCGGGGATGCGGCGAATCCGTCCTGGTCGACGCGGTAGAAGTCCATGTCACGCTGTCCGGCCTTATAGGCATCGCGCACAGCGACGGCGAGATCCGGCCGAAAACGCTCGATCAGTTCCAACCAGCGCCGGGCACGCAGCAAAAAGATCCCGCTGTTCCAGAAATAGTCGCCACTGCTGACGTAGGATTCGGCGGTCTGCCGATCGGGCTTTTCGACAAAGGCCTCCAGAGCGAAGGTCTGCGCATCCGTCGCCGCGCCGGCGCGGATGTAGCCGAACCCGGTCTGCGGGGAATCGGGCACGATCCCGAAGGTCACGACCTTGCCGGCAGCCGCGTGTTTCAGCCCGGCCGTCACTGCCTGTGCGAATGCACCGACATCCTTCACCACATGATCCGCCGGCATGACGATCATCACCGGATCGTCCTCGGCCACATCCAGCGCAGCCAGGGTCAGCGCCGGGGCGGTATTACGCCCGACCGGTTCGAGAATAATGTTGCCGGCCGCATGACCACTGGCACGCAATTGTTCCGCGACCAGAAAGCGATGCACCTCGTTACACACGATCAGCGGCGCCTGGACACTTGCGGCATTCCCGAGGCTGTCCAGGCGTGCCGCTGTCGACTGCAGCAGCGAGCTATCGTCGATCAGGGCGAGAAACTGTTTCGGGTAAGCCCGCCGTGA
>JACKML010000012.1 GCA_024235415.1 Chromatiaceae bacterium
TCGGTCGCGGCATGGGTGTCTTCGCGTTGCCAGCCGGCCGACGTGGTGCGTGCCAGGTTGTCGGCGATTCTGACCATCCGGGGTCGGGCGCTGCCGAACTCCCTGTCCCGCATGGCCTGCTGCGCCAGTTGCGGGAAGGCCCACGCCGTGGCGAGGCGGCGATTGGCTTCCTCCAGCGGTTCGCCCAGCTCGGCGCCAAACGCGATCTCGGCTGACACGCCATCGCGCACTGCATTGTGAGCGCGCAGCGCGGCCTCCGGGTCGGCGGTCCACAGGGCCAGCACTGCGGGGTTCTGCAACAATGCCGCGGTCGGAATTTCCTGATTGCTGACCAGGCCCTTGTGGTCGGACAGTGCGCCGGCGTAGAAGGCCGCGTGGGCGGCCTCGCTGTAGGCGCCCGCCGGGTTGCCGCCCGCCTGGTCGCGCCTGCCGGGGTCGATCTCGGGCAGTGCGTCGAGCAGGTGACGAAACGGGTCCAGGCCGATCAGTGACACCGCGTGGGCGGCGTCCGTGACCTGCTCGCAGGCGCCCGGGCGGGCCTGCTCCAGGCGCCGGAACACCGCGATCGCGGCCGCCGGGTCGCTCAGCAGCACGCGCTGTAGCTCCTGGTTGCGGGTCGAGTGCAGACCGAGCAGACGGCGCAGTTCCTGCGCGGTTTCGCGCATGATCGGTAACGTGGTCTCGGCCAACGGGCAGTGGTGCAAGGTGGATTTCGTGGACGCGCCGGGCATGGCCTGTGTGGCGGCGCGCGAGCGCTGAACTTGAACGCTGCCAGGTGCTGCCGGCAGTGTTAAAATTCCGCGATTGACGCCAATCCGGCGATCCACCCAGAGCATTCGGACGAGGTAGGGGCATGGCAGGTCACAGCAAGTGGGCCAACATCAAGCACAAGAAGGCGGCCACCGACAAGGCGCGCGGCAAATTGTGGTCGAAACTGATTCGCGAGGTCACGGTCGCGGCACGCGAGGGCGGCGGTGATATCAACTGCAACCCGCGGTTGCGTCTGGCAGTCGACAAGGCGCGTGGCGCCAATATGCCCAATGACACGGTCGAGCGTGCGATCAAGCGCGGCGACGGCGGCGAAGACGAAGGCAACTACGACGAGATCCGCTATGAGGGCTACGGACCGGGCGGTGTCGCGGTGATCGTCGATTGCATGACCGACAACCGCAACCGTACCGCATCCGAGGTGCGTCATGCCTTTACCAAGCACGGCGGCAACCTGGGCACTGATGGCTCGGTGTCCTATATGTTCAGCAAGCGCGGCATCATCAGCTACGGCCCGGGCGCTGACGAGGACGCCATCATGGAGGCCGCGCTGGAGGCCGGCGCCGACGATGTCACCACCAACGACGACGGCTCGATCGACGTCTACACCAATCCGGACGATTTCTCCGATGTGCTGGCGGCGATGCAGGCAGCCTGCGGCGAGCCGGATCATGCGGAGGTCACCTTCGAGGCCGAGAACAACTCGCCACTGGACCGCGATGGCGCCGAAAAGCTGCTCCGGCTGGTGGATTTCCTCGAAGAGCTTGATGACGTGCAGGAGGTCTATACCAATGCCGATATCGCGCCCGAGGTCATGGAAGCGCTCGAGGGATAGCACCTCGTGACCCGGGTACTCGGAATCGATCCTGGTTCCCGGGTCACCGGTTACGGCGTGATCGAGACCGACGGCGTGCG
The DNA here is from genome assembly GCA_024235415.1 of Chromatiaceae bacterium. Lineage (GTDB taxonomy): Bacteria > Pseudomonadota > Gammaproteobacteria > Chromatiales > Chromatiaceae > Thiosocius. The sequence continues at coordinate 1,684 of JACKML010000012.1, forward strand.
CAGCCGCCACCTCGCGTCGGGCTGCATCCGCACCGCGGCGGGCGATTTTCCGGCGCGCCTGGGCGAGATCTTCCACGGCGTGCGCGAAGTGCTGGTGGAATGGCGGCCGCAGCAGGTCGCCGTCGAGCAGGTGTTTGTATCGCGCAATGCCGCCTCTGCACTCAAACTGGGGCAGGCGCGCGGGGCGGCGATCAGCGCCGTCGTCACCCTGGACCTGCAGGTCTTCGAATACACCCCGGCAGCGGTCAAACAGGGCCTGGTCGGCAACGGTCGCGCGGAGAAGGAGCAGGTACAACACATGGTGCGGGTCATTCTGGGTTTGCAGGGCAAGATGGCGCTCGACGAGTCAGACGCGCTGGCGGTGGCGCTGTGTCATGCGCACAGCCATGCGACACGGCGCCAGATCGAGGCCGCACAATGATCGGTCGCCTGCGTGGTCGGATCCTGAGCAAGCATCCACCTTTCCTGTTGCTCGACGTACACGGTGTCGGCTACGAGATCGAGGCGCCGATGTCGACCTTCTATGTGCTGCCTGCCGGCGATGACGAGGTTACGTTGCACACCCACCTGGCGGTGCGCGAGGACGCGCACGTGCTGTACGGCTTCGCGCGCGAGGCCGACCGCACGCTGTTCCGTGCGCTGCTCAAAGTCAGTGGCGTCGGCGGCAAGATGGCGCTGGGCGTGCTGTCCGGGATGACCGCCGAGGAGTTCAGCCGCGCGGTACAGGCCGGCGACCTGGCCGCGCTTACGCGCCTGCCCGGGGTCGGCAAGAAGACCGCCGAGCGGCTGGTGGTCGAGATGCGCGACAAGATCGAAAAGGCCGGTTTCGGTGCCGAGGGGGGTAGCCTGGTCACCGCCGGCGCCGCGCCAGCCGGGGCTGACCAGGATGCGGTCAGTGCGCTGATCGCACTGGGATACAAACCGCCAGAGGCGAGTCGGATGGTCAGCAAGGTGTTCGACGAGGGCATGGATACCGAGACGGTGATCCGTGCTGCGCTGAAGGGCACGGTGAAGTGACAGCCGCGAACCGCAGCGTTTTCCCGGCGCCGCCGGCTTTTCGCTCCGACGATGCGCCGACGGCGTTCACCGCGTGGTGGGGACACAACAGATGAACAGAAGGCGGTTGATTGCGCTGCTCGCCATGGGCGTCGGTGCCCTGGTCAGTGGCACCACACGTGCCAATGCCCGGCAGGCCATGCTGGTCAAGTCGATCCCGTCCAGCGGTGAACGTATCCCGGCGATCGGCATGGGCAGTTCGGTCACGTTCAACGTCGGCGACGATGCGTCGGCCCGCGCGCAGCGCGCCGAGTTGTTGCGTGCGTTTTTCCGGCTTGGTGGCGGCATGCTTGATTCGTCGCCGATGTATGGCTCGTCCGAGGCGGTGATCGGTGACGGCCTGAGGCGGCTGGGCAGGCCGCCGGGCCTGTTCGCGGCGACCAAGGTCTGGACCTCTTCGGGTGAAGACGGGCCCGCCGAGATCGAGGTGTCGCGTGGTCTGTGGGGTGTCGAGCGGTTCGACCTGGTCCAGGTGCACAACCTGCTCGCCTGGGAGGCGCACCTGGAAACCCTGTTCGAGATGAAACGCCAGGGCGCTGTGCGCTACGTCGGTATCACCACTTCGCATGGCCGGCGGCATGCCGACCTGGAAACGATCATGCGCGCCTGGCCGATCGATTTCGTGCAGGCTACCTACAACATCCGCGATCGCGAGGTCGAGCAGCGCATCCTGCCGCTGGCCGCCGAGCGCGGTATCGCGTTCATCGCCAATCGGCCGTTTCAGCGCGGTGGGCTGATCGACGCGGCAAAACGTCATCCGCTGCCGGCCTGGGCGCAGGACATCGATTGCGCAGACTGGGCGGCGTTTCTGCTCAAGTTCATCGTCTCTCATCCCGCCGTTACCTGTGCGATTCCGGCCACCACGCGGATAGACCACTTGACCGAAAACATGGCGGCGATGCACGGACGCCTGCCGGATCCGCAGACCCGCCAGCGCATGATCGATTATGTCGAAGGCCTGTGATGGGCGTCTGGGCGAGCTACTCGCTGGCCGACCTGGTGTTGTTTTCGCCGCAGGCGTATTTCCGCCTCTACGAGCTGCACAATGCGGCGATCTGGCCACTGCAACCGCCTGCACTGGCAATCGCCGTCGGTTTGCTGCTGCTGATCCGCGGTGCGCGGGCGAGCGCTGCCTGGCGTGTCCTGGTGCCGCTTGCTGCCGTCTGGTCTCTGGTCGCCTGGTGGTTTTTCGTCGAGCGCTATGCGCAGATCAACCCGGTGGCCGTCTGGTTCGGTGCGGGGTTCGCGCTGCAGGCGCTGCTGCTGATGGTGGCCGGCGTGTGGCGACGCGTGCGGATTGACCTGGCCGGCTGGCGCACGTCGTCGGCGTCGTTGCCCGGGTTGGTGCTGGTGCTGTATGCCGTGCTGGTTCATCCGCTCGGGCAGATCCTGTCCGGTCGGGCCTGGATTGGCGCAGAGGTGTTCGGCGTGGCACCCGATCCGACCGCGCTTGCGACCCTTGGTTTTCTGTTGATGGCGCGTGGCCGGGCCGTCTGGCTGCTCGCGGCAATTCCGCTGCTATGGTGCCTGGTCAGCGCGGCGACCTACATCGGCATGGGTCTGCACGCCGGCATCCTGACACCCGCGATCGCGGTGGCCGCGCTGCTGTGGTCGGCAGTGGCCCGGCGCGGTGAACGGACGGCCACCCCGGTCCTTCCCTGACGGCCGGCCGGCGTCGACCAGGGCGCCGCAAGTGTCACGAGTGTCATCATTTTGCCCGTTTTGCCCCCTCGTACCGGCGCTGCGCTTCCTCCATAATCGCCCGATGCAAGACCCCGACCGCCTTATCAGCGCCCACCCCGCCGCCGACGACACGGCCATCGATCGCGCCATCCGCCCCAAGACGCTGGCGGAATACGTCGGACAGCCGGCGGTGCGCGAGCAGATGGAGATCTTCATCCCCGCGGCACGCGATCGCGGCGAGGCGCTCGATCATGTGCTCATTTTCGGTCCGCCCGGGCTTGGCAAGACCACGCTGTCGCACATCATCGCCAACGAGATGGGCGTCAATCTGCGTCAGACCTCGGGACCGGTACTCGAGCGCCCCGGCGACCTGGCAGCATTGCTGACCAATCTCGAGCCGCATGATGTCCTGTTCGTCGACGAGATCCACCGCCTCAGCCCGGTGGTCGAGGAGGTGTTGTACCCGGCGATGGAGGACTACCAGCTCGACATCATGATCGGCGAGGGCCCGTCCGCGCGCTCGATCAAGGTCGATCTGCCACCGTTCACGCTGGTCGGTGCGACCACGCGGGCCGGCCTGCTGACGTCGCCGCTGCGCGACCGCTTCGGTATCGTGCAGCGCCTGGAGTTCTATTCAGAAGACGAGCTTGCGCGTATCGTGCGCCGTTCCGCCGGCATCCTCGGTGTCGACATCGAGGCCGATGGTGCAGCCGAGATCGCGCGGCGTTCGCGCGGCACCCCACGCATCGCCAACCGCCTGTTGCGCCGCGTGCGCGACTACGCGCAGGTGAAGTCGCACGGCGTGGTCGGTGCAGCGGTGGCTGATGCCGCACTGCAGATGCTGAAGGTCGACGCCAATGGCTTCGACCAGATGGACCGCCGCCTGTTGCAGGCGGTGATCACGAAGTTCGACGGCGGGCCGGTCGGTGTCGACAACCTGGCCGCGGCGATCGGTGAGGAGCGCGGCACGATCGAGGACGTGCTCGAACCCTACCTGATCCAGCAGGGCTACCTGATGCGCACGCCGCGCGGACGTGTGGCGACGCGTGCCTCGTATCTGCTGTTCGGCCTGAGTCCGCCAAAATCGGCCGATGCCCGGGACCTGTTTGCCGACCTCGCGGACGACTGAACTTTTATTACGATATTGCAATCACAGCAGGGCGATGTGTTGAGCGTGTTCGAATGGCCGGTGCGGGTGTACTACGAGGACACGGATGCCGGCGGCGTGGTGTACTACGCCAACTACCTGAAGTTTCTGGAACGGGCTCGTACCGAGTACCTGCGTCAACTGGGATTCGGGCAGGAGGCGTTGATGCGCGATGCCGGGATCCTGTTCGCGGTTCGCCGCGTGGAAATCGACTATCTTTCGCCCGCGCGCTTCGACGATGCATTGCGCGTCGAGGCGACTGTGGATGCGGTCAGCAAGGTAAGCCTCGGATTCGCGCAGCGCATCCTGCGCGCACCCGATGACGTTTTGTGCACGGCGGCTGTGAAGGTCGTGTGCCTGGACAGTGACAAATTCCGACCAACCGCGATACCGCCGTACATCCGCGAGAAGATACAACATGCCCAGTAGTGACCTGTCGTTTGTCAGCCTGATCCTCAATGCCAGCGTGATCGTGCAGCTGGTGATGGCGCTGCTGGTGCTGGCCTCGGTGCTGTCGTGGACCATCATCTTCGACCGCTCGCGTGTGCTGAAGAAGGCGCAGCGCGAGGCCGAGGAGTTTGAAAATCACTTCTGGTCGGGTGGCGACCTGGGCGAGCTGTACCGCGCGGTAGACCGCGATCGCGATAGCCTGCGCGGTGCCGGCGCGATTTTTCACGCGGGCTTTCGCGAGTTTGCGCGCCTGCGTGAGAATTCCGGGATCGAGGCAATGGACCTGGTCGAGGCGGCGCGCCGGGCGATGCGGGTGGCGCTGAGCCGCGAGATGGATACGCTGGAGACGCACCTGTCGTTTCTGGCCACGGTCGGTTCGACCAGTCCCTACGTCGGCCTGTTCGGCACCGTCTGGGGCATCATGAACGCCTTCCACGCGCTGGGTAACGTCAAGCAGGCGACCCTGAACCTGGTCGCCCCCGGCATCGCCGAGGCCCTGATCGCGACCGCGATGGGTCTGTTCGCGGCGATACCCGCGGTGGTGGCCTACAACAAGTACGCCAACTCGGTGCAGCGCCTGGAGAATCGCTACGACGATTTCGTCGAGGAGTTCTCCAATATCCTGCAGCGCCAGGCGCATACCCGCGCCAGGAAGCGTTGAACATGTCGGCAAACCGTCAACGCGTCCGGTAGAGCTATGGCCACCAAGCAGAAGACAAGGCGCCCGATGGCCGAGATCAACGTCGTGCCCTACATCGACGTGATGCTGGTGTTGCTGGTGATCTTCATGATCACCGCGCCGCTGCTTACGCAGGGTGTGAAGGTCGAACTGGCCGAGGCGGATGCCAAGCCGATCGAGGACGATGCCAAGCGCCCGCTGGTGGTGAGCGTCGAGGCCGATGGCACCTGGTCGATCACCTACGACGATGACCGCACCCAGCAGGTCGATGCCGAGGAACTGTTGCTCAAGAGTGCGGCCATCATCCAGAACAACCCCGGCATCCCGGTGCTGATCAAGGGCGACAAGGGTGTCGTTTACGATCGCGTGGTCCAGGCGATGGTGGTGCTGCAGAGCGCTGGGGCCCCCAGTGTCGGCCTGATCACCCAACCGCCGGAACCGGCAGCGCGGCGCTAGGGGCCTTCATGTTCGCGGTATTACGACGCAATCCCTTGGCGCTGATGCTGGCGGTCCTGCTTCATGTAGCGCTTGCCGTGTTTCTGTTGTTCGAGGTCGATTGGCGCGACGAGGTCAAACCGATCGGCGGCGATGTCCAGGTGGTGCAGGCGACGCTGGTCGATCAGCAGAAGCTCGATGCCGAGGTGCAGAAGCTCAAGGCGGCAGAGCGCGAGAAGGCCGACCAGGCGACTGCGGCCAGGCGTGCGGAGCAGGAGCAGCTGGAGGCACTTCAAAAACGCCGCGCCGAGGAGAAGCGCAAGCTCGCCGAGCTCGAACAGCAGCGCAAACAGCGTCAGGACGAGGAGACGCGCCGCGCGGCGGAGGAAAAGAAACAGGCCGAGGCTGAGAAGTCGCGCGTCGCCGAGCTCAAGCGCCAGGAACAGGAACTGTTGAAGAAACAGGAGCTGGAAAAAAAGCGCCTGGCGGAACTCGAAAAGAAACGCGAGGCCGAAGAACAGAAGCGCAGGGATGAGGAAGTCGCGAGGCAGAAGGCCGAACAGGAGGCCAAGCGCAAGGCCGACGAAGAGGCGAAGAAGAAGGCGGAGCAGGAGCGCATCGCGAAGGAAAAGGCCCAGAAGGAAGAAAAGGAGCGGCAGGCGCGCGAGGCGAGGGAAAAGGCCGAGAAGGCGCGTATCGCAAAGGAGAAGGCCGACCGCGACGCACGTGAGGCCGAACTGGCCGCGCAATTCAACGCCGAGCGCGATGCCTCGGAAAAGGCCGAAGTGGCCGGCGCGATCCGCGCCAAGGTCGAGCGCAACTGGCTGCGTCCCCCCGGCACCGGCGAGCAGGGCCTGCGCTGCACCGTGCGTGTGCGTCTCGGGGCCAGCGGATCGGTGCTGCTGGTCAACGTGGTAAGGTCCAGCGGCAACGATTCCTTCGACCGATCGGTGGAGGCCGCGGTACGCAAGGCGGATCCGCTGCCGATGCCCAGATCCGAGCGTCTGCTGTCGCAGTTTCGTGAGATCGAGTTTGTTTTTGACCCGAGCAATTGAGCAGTGTCTGTCATGAAGAGATTGTTGTTACTGGTGCTGTGTGTCGGCCTGTACTTGCCGGCGCAGGCCTCGACCCTGACCATCGAGATCACCCAGGGCCTGGAAGGGGCGCTGCCGATCGCTGTGGTGCCGTTCGCATGGCGCGGAGACGCTGCCGCACCACCGCCGCACGAGGTGGGCGGTGTGGTGTCGGCCGACCTGCAGCGCAGCGGGCGCTTCAAGCCGCTGCCGACCAGCCAGATGCTGGCGCGGCCGACGCGTGGTGAAGAGGTGGATTTCCGCGACTGGCGCGCGCTGAACGTCGAGAACCTGGTGGTCGGCGAGGTCAGCCCGAACGGTCCGGGTGGTTACCTGGTCAGGTTCTACCTGTATGACGTGTTCCGCGGCGAGCAGGTGACGGGCTACAGTCTGCCGACCACGGCGCGCGACCTGCGCGCCACTGCGCATCATATTGCGGACATCATCTACGAGACGCTGACCGGCCAGCCCGGTGCCTTTGCCACGCGCATTGCCTACGTGACCTCGGAGCGCAGCGGCAAGGACAAGAAAGAGAAGGTGGAGCTGCGCATCGCCGACGCCGATGGCTATGGGCCACAGACCATCGTGTCGTCGACCGAGCCAATCATGTCGCCGGCCTGGTCGCCGGACGGCCGCCAGATCGCCTATGTGTCGTTCGAGAACGCACAACCGTCGATCTGGGTGCAGGAGCTCTTGACCGGCAAACGCGAAAAGTTGACCTCGTTCAAGGGTATCAATGGCGCGCCGGCGTGGTCGCCGGACGGACGCTTCCTCGCACTCACGCTGTCCAAGGACGGCAATCCGGATATTTTCGTCATGGATATCGCGCGGCGCAGCCTGCGTGCCCTGACCAGGCATGGCGCCATCGATACCGAGCCGGCCTGGGCACCGGACGGCAAGTCGCTGGTATTCACCTCCGATCGCGGTGGTTCGCCGCAGATCTACAAGGTCTCGGTCAGCGGCGGCGAGGCGAGCCGGGTTTCGTTTGAGGGCAGCTACAATGCGCGCGCGTCTTTCGCGCCGGATGGGCGCATGCTGACGATGGTCACGCGTGTCGATGGCCAGTACCGAATCGCCACGCTGGACCTGGCGACGCGCGACTACCGCGTGATGAGCAACGGTCGACTCGATGAGTCGCCCAGTTTCGCGCCGAATGGCAGCATGATAATTTATGCCACGCGGGTAAACGACAAGGGCGTGCTGGCTGCGGTCTCGACCGATGGTCGCGTGCAGCAGCGCCTGCGTCTGCAAGAGGGCGACGTGCGTGAACCCGTATGGTCGCCGTATCACCAACAGGATAGGAGTCGTTAGATGAAATCCCACAGTTCGGCCTGGCTGGCCGTCGTTATGTCGGCGTTGCTGTTTGCCGGCTGTTCAAGTACCGGAACCAAGGACGACGCCGGCGCATCCATTGAGGATCGTGGCGCATCCGGCGCGATGACGTCGGGCGTTGGTGCCGGTGGCACCTGGAGCGGCAACCCGCTGGATAACCCCAACAGTCTGCTGTACACGAAGACGATCTACTTCGACTTTGATCAGAGCAGCATCCGCAGCGAATTCATCGATGTGTTGCGGGCACACGCGGCCTATCTGAACAGCAACCGCTCGTCGAGCGTTGTGATCGAGGGGCATGCCGACGAGCGTGGCTCGCGCGAATACAACATCGGACTGGGTGAGCGGCGCGCAAATGCGGTCAAGAGCTTCCTCGAGGCCGAGGGCGTCGCAGACTCGCAGCTCAACACCATCAGCTATGGTGAAGAGCGGCCGGCCTCGCTGGGCCATGACGAGGTCTCATGGGCCGAGAATCGTCGCGGTGTGCTGGTCTACTGATCGGCTGTTGGCAGGATGACGCTGCGCCTCGTCTCGATGCTTGTCATTGCCCTGCTGCCGGTGTTTGCGCCGGCGGCAGAGTTGACGACGGCGCAGCGCCTTGAACTGCTCGAGCGCCGGGTCAACCGGATCACCGAGTTGACGATGGAACTCGACGAGGTACGGCGAGAGAACCGCCAGTTGCGTGGTTCGATCGAGAGCCTCGGCAACGAGATCGAGCAACTCAAGCGCAAGCAACGCGATATCTATATCGACATGGATCAGCGCCTGAGTGCCGGGCAGGGTGCCGACGAGGTTGCAGCGCCGGCCGTCGCCGCCAGCGTTGCTGCACAGGCCGGGACGTCCGCCCCGGTCGAACGTGCGGTGGCCGCCGTGGACCCCGCCAGGGTTGATCGGGCACAGGTGCAGGCCGAGTACCAGGCCGCCTACGACCTGCTCAGCCCGCAGCAGAAGCGCTACGAAGATGCGGCGAAGGCCTTTGCCGTGTTCCTGCAGAAGTACCCGCAGGATGAGCTCGCACCGAATGCCCAGTACTGGCTCGGCGAGTCGCACTATGTGTCGCAGCACAACGCCGAGGCGCTGCAGGCGTTCGAGGTCGTGGTCAGTCGCTATCCCGACAGTACCAAGGCGCCTGGTGCACTGTTCAAGATCGGCCGCCTGCAGCAGGCAGCCGGCAACAACGACGCCGCCCGCGCCAGTTACGAGAAAGTGCTCAGGGACTACCCGGATTCGCCGGCAGCCGGTCTTGCGCGGCAAAGACTCGAGCAGTCCGGCAGGTAATTCTGCCCGGTCTGGGGCAGTACGGGTTCATGTCGCGACTTCGCATCACAGAGATCTTCCATTCCCTGCAGGGTGAGAGCGCCAGTGTCGGCTGGCGCACGGTATTCGTACGCCTGACCGGCTGCCCGCTGCGTTGCGGCTACTGTGACACTGCCTATGCGTTCAAGGGCGGCGAGTGGTGGGATATCGACGCGATCCTCGCCCAGGTGGCCGGCTTCGACGCCCGCTATGTCACGGTGACGGGTGGTGAACCGCTGGCCCAGTCCGAATGCCTGACACTGCTGCGCGCGCTGTGCGATGCCGGCTACCGCGTGTCGCTGGAGACCAGTGGTGCGCTCGACGTCTCCGCGGTGGACCCGCGCGTGATCAAGGTGATGGACCTGAAGACGCCCGGATCGGGTGAGTCCGGAAAGAACCTGTACGCGAACATCGACCATCTGGGCCCGCAGGACCAGGTGAAGTTCGTCATCGCCGATGAAGCCGACTACCAGTGGAGCAGAACCGAGTTGCAGCGCTGGGATCTTGCGTCACGCTGTGAGGTGCTGTTTTCGCCGGTCGCCGGGCAGATGTCCGCAACACAGCTGGCCGACTGGATACTGCGTGACCGGCTCGACGTGCGCTTCCAGCTGCAGTTGCACAAGCTGCTGTGGGGCAACGAGCCGGGCCGATGAACGATTCTGCGCGCAAGGCGGTCGTTCTGCTATCCGGCGGGCTCGACTCGGCGACTGTACTGGCGATGGCGCGTGCCGACGGTTTTGCCTGCCACGCACTGAGCCTGGACTACGGACAGCGCCATCGCGCCGAGCTGGCCGCGGCGCAACGGGTGGCGGCGGCGCTCGGCGCCGTCGAGCACAAGGTGCTGCCGTTGTCGCTGGATGCGATCGGCGGATCGGCACTCACCGACAACAGCATTGCCGTGCCGACGGCGGGTGGCGAGGGTATCCCGGTTACCTATGTGCCGGCACGCAACACGGTGTTCCTCGCGCTTGCGCTCGGTTGGGCGGAAGTGCTCGGCGCGACCGACCTGTTCGTTGGTGTCAACGCGGTCGACTATTCGGGCTATCCGGATTGCCGGCCGGCGTTCATCGCGGCCTTCGAAAACCTGGCCAACCTGGCGACCAAGGCCGGTGTCGAAGGCGGCCGGTTCCATGTGCATGCACCACTGATCGACATGGGTAAGGGCGACATCATCCGCGCCGGGGTTGGCCTCGGGGTCGACTATTCACTGACGGTGTCGTGCTACCAGGCAGATGAGCGCGGCGTCGCCTGTGGGCTGTGTGATTCCTGCAGGCTGCGCGCCGAGGGCTTCCGCGCAGCCGGAATCCCCGATCCGACGCGCTATCGCGCCTGAGGCATTGGCCCACCGGCCGGCAATTGGGTAATCTCGCGCCGACGACAACGAATCCTGCCCTCGGGTCGGGATGACGAGAGGAGCGAGACATGCTGTTCGAAAATTTCATCGCAGCCGAGACGGCGTTGCTGTGGGGTGCCTTCGCGATCGCCCTGGTCATGGGCGTGGTGGTCAACAAGACCAACTTTTGCACCATGGGCGCGGTGTCCGACCTCGTCAATATGGGCGATACCGGGCGTATGCGGTCATGGCTGTTCGCCATCGCGGTCAGCCTGCTGGGCGTGGCGATCCTCGAATACGGCGGTCTTGTCGATGCGACCAACACCTTTCCGCCATACCGTGCCGGCAGCCTGTTGTGGGCCGAGAATATCCTCGGCGGCCTGCTGTTCGGTATCGGCATGACCCTGGCCAGCGGTTGCGGCAACAAGACGCTGATCCGCATCGGTGGCGGCAATCTCAAGTCGGTCGTCGTGTTCCTGATCATCGCGGTCATCGCCTACTTCATGATCAGTCCGTTCCCCGGCTCGGATCAGACCCTGATGAGTCTGCTGTTCTATGACTGGATCCGCCCCCTGTCGACCAACCTCGGCCCCTCGCAGGACCTTGGTTACCTGGTGGGCCGTGGCTCGGCTGCGTTGGCGCGCCTTGTCATCGGACTGGGCCTGGGCCTGCTGCTGGTCTGGTTTGCGTTCAGATCGACCGATTTCCGCGGTAACAGGGACAACATCCTCGGCGGCCTGGTGGTCGGCCTGGCGGTGGTCGCTGCCTGGTACCTGAGCAGCAGCATCCGGGTCGATTCGATGGATGGTCAGGTCACGCTGACGACCTACTACAACCAGTGGGACATGCTGGCCGATTCTGACGCCGGCAGGCCGGCGCAGGGACGCCCGCTGGCGCCGCAGTCATATACCTTCATCAACCCGATCGGTCAGACGATGGCCTATGTGACCGGCGGCTTCGAGCGCGCGCTGCTCAATTTCGGTGTGATGGCGGTGCTCGGCGTGGTGCTGGGCTCGCTGCTGTGGTCACTGGTCACGCGGCGTTTCCGCATCGAGTGGTTCAGTTCGGTGCGCGATGCGGTCAACCACGTGATCGGCGCCGTGTTGATGGGATTCGGCGGCACCCTGGCGATGGGCTGCACCGTGGGGCAGGCGATCACCGGCGTGTCCACGCTGGCCGTCGGCTCTCTCATCACCTTTGCCGCGATCCTCCTCGGCAGCGCGCTGACGATGAAGGTGCAGTACTACAAGATGGTCTACGAGGACGAGGCGACGCTGGGCAAGGCGCTGCTCACCGGCCTGGTCGATCTGCACCTGCTGCCGGAGCGGTTGCGTCGACTCGAAGCGGTCTGAAAACGGGCATAAACGGGTTGAGCGGGACAACTGGTTCTGTATAATGCGCGCTCTTTCCTGGCGCAACATCAGCCCAGACCGATTTTGGGGCGTTAGCTCAGTTGGTAGAGCAGTTGACTTTTAATCAATTGGTCGCAGGTTCGAATCCTGCACGCCCCACCAAATAAAAAGAGGCCTGCGAGAAATCGCAGGCCTTTTTTGTTGGCTGCGGTCTTGTTTGCTGGGATATCGCGGCCAGCGCTGCCGCGCAGTTTCTTCGTGTTAACTGCTCCCGCCAGATGGACCGAAGTGGCATCAGCGGTTCATTGACCGTTGGGTGCGGCTGACTGGATTCATCCACTGGCCATAGCGGCCGGTCTTGTGTTCACGGCGGCGAATTGACCCGCCCTGATTGGAACCCGTCCGGCAAGTGGTGTTTGATTTCATCGTTATCCGTTTTCGAGGTCGAAACGCTTGATCATCCGATAGACGCTGCGTTCGCTGACGCCTAGCGTATCGGCCACTTCGGCGCGCCGGCCGGAGAATTTCTTCAGCAGGCGGGAAAGATACTCTGCCTCGATTTGTTCCAGGGTGGGATCTTGATTGAAAGACAGCGTCAGTGCGGCCGCGCTTTGACGCTGCGACGAGCCGAAGGCGAGATGCTCGGGGCCGATCCATGGTTTGTCCCGCGACAGGATGATGGCGCGTTCCATGACGTTTTTCAGCTCGCGGATGTTGCCCGGCCAGTTGTAGGCGACGAGTTTGCGCACAGCCGCCTTCTTGAGTTGCTTCTCGATGCGGCGCGAGAAACTGTGATTTCGGATGAAGTGCTCTGCCAGCGCGGGGATGTCATCGCGGCGGTCGCGCAGGGGTGGAACCAGGATGTTGAAACCGTTCAGTCGATAGAACAGGTCGGGGCGAAAGGCCCCGTCCTCGACCATGTCGCCGAGATTGCGGTTGGTCGCCGCCACCACGCGCACGTTGGCGCTCAAGTCCTTGGTGCCCCCCAGTCGGCGGAATTGCCCGGTCTCGAGCACGCGGAGCAGCTTCGCCTGAATGCTGCCATCGATCTCACCAATCTCGTCGAGAAACAAGGTGCCGCCTTCGGCGCCTTCGATCAATCCCTTCTTCTGCCGGTCGGCACCGGTAAAGGCGCCTTTTTCGTGCCCAAAGAGTTCTGACTCGAACAGTTTTTCTTGCAGGGTACAGCAGTCGACGGTGACGAAACTGCGCTTGCGGCGCGGACTGTTGTCATGGACCTCGCGTGCAATCAGTTCCTTTCCGGTGCCGCTTTCCCCCTGCACCAATACGGTGATGTCTTCCTTGGCAACGGCCTCTACTGTGCGCAGCACATCGTCGATCACGGCGCTTTCACCGATGACCAGCCCATTGCGCGCGTCGCGTGCGCGCAACTGACGCTTGCAGAACTGGTTCTCCTGCCGCAATTGTGCGTTTTCAAGTGTGCGTTCCACCGTCAGCAGCAGTTCGTCGAAACTGACCGGCTTGAGCAGATAGTCCGCGGCACCTCGTTTCATTGAATCAACAGCGTCGCGCACCGAACCGAATGCGGTAAGCACGATCACAGGGTAGGTTTCCACCAGCTCGGGCAGTAGCTGAATACTGTCGCCATCCGGCAGCCTCACATCGGTAATGATCAGCGCAGGTTCTTTTGTTGCCAGGTAGCTTTGCGCCGCAGACCAGCTGGTTGCCCCCGTCGTCGAAAAACCCGCGCGAGCAAGCTGCTGCGTGATCAGGTGATTCAAGGTGGTGTCGTCCTCGATGATCAGTATCGGCCGCTTCATGTCGCGTTCCCGGTCAAGGTTGATGGATCCGGAAGGCTGACGGTGAAAGTGCTTCCACGCCCGAGCTCGCTCTGCACGGAGACGGTTCCATCGAAGTTCTCGATGATGGTGCGCACGATCGACAGCCCGAGGCCAGTGCCTTTGCCGCCCGCTGCACGCCGGCTATAGAAGGGATCAAAAATGCGTGCCAGTTGCTCGGGAGGAATGCCGACACCGGAATCCCGAAAGCTGATCTCTACGTGTTTCCCGTTTGCTCGACTGCTAACCAGCAGCTCGCCGCCATCCGGCATCGCGTGAAATGCGTTCTGGATCAGGTTGAGCGCGACCATGCGCAACTCGCTGTCATTGGCCAGCACTCGGGCTTCGGGTCGCAGATCGGTTTTCAGCGTTACGTTTATCGCATCGGCCTCCCAACGCACCAGGCTGAGCGTGTCGTCCAACACCGTGGAGACAGTGATCAATTGTGGGGTTTCGGACGCCGGCATGCCGAGGCGCAGCAGTCTTTGTGTGACATCGATACACTGGTCGACCTCGCGGTCGAGTAGTTGCAGGTATTTCTGCGTTTCGGGTTCGCGTTCGCTGCCGGCGGCATTTTCGTGCAGTGCATGCAGGGCCATTTTCACGGATGCCAGCGGGTTGTAGATCTCGTGTGCAACGCCCGTTGCCAGCTTGCCCAGTTCCGATAGCTTTTGTTCCTGTGAATACTTGATGTGTCTGGAAAGGTCGCGGATGGATTCGACCACCAGCGTATGCGGGGTACCGTTGTCGGTTGCCTGCATCCGCGCTGCGTAGATCTCGACATCTATGACTTGGCCATCGCTACGGTGGTGGCGATGCAACGCCTGGACTGGTTGTTCCTTGATGTTAAGTTCGTGTACCGGACAGGTGATCAAGGTGGCTGGGCAAGGGTTCTCCAAATGGTGCGAGGCACTGTAACAATGCTGCCCGACGCCATCGTCATCGCCCAGCTGCAACTGCTCCCGGTAGGCACGGTTGGTCAGCAGGATCCGATAATCCGGTGCGATTACGCGAACGCCGTCCGGGATGGCATCTAGCAACGCCTGCAGGAAGGCGCCCTGCTTTTCCAGTTCGGTGATCTTTGCCTGTAGTTGCCCCGCCATGACATTGAACGTCTTGCCCAGTTGGGCCAGTTCATCGTTGCCTTGGGTATTGGCACGGACGGCGAGATCGCCCGCGGCGAGCGACCGGCTGGTTGCGGCGAGGTGATTGATGGGTCTGATCACGTATCGCTGGATGAACCACCAGCCCCCGGCGAGGTTGATCAACACAATGATTGCACCTGACCCCATCAGGAGCAGCGTCGTGGCTCGTGCCTGTTCCCGTATCGGCGCCGCGTCGTAATCGACGTAGAGAATGCCGTTTATCGGACGCTCTGAAATGGCACCATGGCATTCCAGGCAAGCGATGCGGTTGGCCACTGGATTGACGCTGCGCAGGATATCGCGACCCAGTGCGTCGTGGACGAATTGCGTGGAAGCCGCAGCGCCGTATGACACGGGTGAATGCCGTTTTCCCAGCAGCAGCGGGTCGCTGGCGAAACGGATTTCACCGGCCGGGTTGGTAATGAACACGGCTTCGATTCCGGTTTGCTGGCCGAGCCGATCAACGATGAACCGCAGTCCTTCGAGGTCGCGTTTCAGCATTGCGTTTTCCAGGGACGTTTGCAGCAGGCTGTTCACCTGAGCAGCTGCCTTGGCGCGCTCGGCGGTCAGCTCAGTGCTGTACAGGCCGATATAAAGCAGCAGGAAAATCAGCGAGCTGAGCAGGAGCCCGGCCGCAGTACCAAGGCCGAACTTCTGACTCAGACGGGAGGGTGGCCAGATCATGCATCAACACCGGTAAAGTGGTCCGATTCCCTGTGGCGGGTGGGTTTCGCGGACGGCGGAAAAAACACGGCACATCCATGAAATTCTAGAGAGACCACAAAAAATTACCCTGACAATTTGTCAGGCCTGGGTGCCTGCAGGTCGCCTGAGTAACGCAGGTTAAACACCTGGAGTCCTCATTGGAGCGCCTTGGATGCCGGTTCAACCGCACATGGCTTGCAACTTGCTTCAGTGTGACGGCAGTGTTTTTTTCAAATCAGCCTGTTCCATTGCACCCGAGGATCATAACCATGGACACTTTTCGTTTGGCCCGACTGGCAAGTCTGGCGTTTCTTGTGGGCTTTCTCCCCGTTCTGCCTACAAGTGCCGGGGAGTCCTCGTTCGATTCCTCGAAAGCCAGCGGGGAGACACTCTCGATGCAGTTGCAAGAGGCGCTGATCGCTCAGGGCTGGACGCCGGTCGATGCCCCCGACGGCAGTGTCAGCTATTTGCCGCCGGCGCCCGGGGCTGTCGCCCAGGCACCCGAATTCGCATCATCCGAGCGTGCGTTCGCTGCCAACCTGCGCGAGGCCCTGGAGCAGCAAGGCTGGGCAGCGCAGATGGATGGGGAGGGCAACCGGATTTATCGCAAACCTGCGCCCGCGAAGGCGCCAGTGGCGGGCGCAAGCGATCTGGCCCTGGCCGCGCAGGGTACAGTCACCCAGCAGTTGCGTGGTGAGTTGGAACGCCAGGGCTGGAGCGCAGTGCGGGCAGCGGGCGGCGATCTGTATTACCTGCCGCCAAAACCGGTCGAGGCGTCGCCTCCGACGATTGCCGATCGCTTAAGCGAGGACCTGGAGCGACAGGGATGGGTCCGCTATACCGCCAAGGACGGGAGCGTGATCTACCGTGCGCCCGAATCTGAGTTGACACCGCCGACCGCGGCCACAACCGCATCGTCGCCGACCGGCCCCGTGGCCTCGCCGACACACGTCGAGCAGTTTAAGCAGCAGTTGCAACAGAGCGGGTGGCAGGTACAGCCTGCGGGCCGCGATGGCACGATGTTGATAACGCCAAGGCCTCAGGGGGCGCTGCCAATGGCGCGCGACAGCGACGTCCAGGGTGCTGTGGGTCAACCGGGCGGCGAGCTGGAGGCGGCATCGCTGCTCGGCGCAGAAGGTTTTCGGCACCCGCAGGTATCGGTAGTCGTGCCGTTACAGTCTGAAGCCGTCGAAACCAGTCCGCAAGAAAACGGCGCGCCGGTTTCGCAGCTGACCGATTCCGTGGTCGCGGCCTATCCGGCCTGGGCGCGGCGCCCCGCTCACCCCTGCGGGCGAATGGCGCCACCGGTTCCGCATGGTTCGCCCTATTGGTGGCCCGCTCCGCCGGTGTGGCGGCAGCCTGCCTGGGTGTGGCCCCAGCATGGCCCTTATCCCTACCGTTAGATATGCCCCAACACCGTCCCGGCGGCCACCGTCGCGACGCGGTGCGGGCTAACGTTGTCCGCGACGTTTCGGTGTTGTCCGCCCCCCGCGTAATCGCGGGGCGGAGATGCGATATCGTCCCGAATCACGCCGCGTGACAGATTGTCAGTTTGACCGCTGATCGCGCTGGCAGCCTCGCCCGGAGCATCAGAATCCGCTGGCAAGCATCTGATTCCTTTTGCCTTTACCGACTGCGCAAGATCCGTCCGCGACAGGCATGTCTGGCGGGATTCTCATTCGGTTGGCGTCCACTCGGAAACAGCCTGACAAAACGGCAGACATTGCACGCGGCAAATCGCTTCGCTGCGCCAGGAATTCAAAAAAACAATCGCTAAATCAAAGACTAAGTCTTGCTGGCACGGACGGTGCGTAGCGGAGTTGCCAACCGGAGTCGCGATGTGAAGGGCGCGCCGGGGGAATCGGTACCGAAACGGGGGGACTTGAGGATGCGGTTGTCGTTGACAGGTTTGAGTGCAGCGTTGCTGGTCGTGATCATCACGTCGGTGGCTTTCGCTGAGGAGGGCCTGATCGCAGGGGTTGACCCCTCGCAACGTCCGGTTGCCGCTCCGGCAATCACAACAGTCGATCATCCAGGCGCGTGGTACACGACGTCCTTGCTCGGTGTGTCACAACCGTACCCCAACAGCCTTCGGTTCCTCGAGGATCAAGGCAATTGGTATACGCCCTTCAATCATCCCGGTATGCCGGGTCGCTACGACATCCGCGGTTGGCAGCAGAAGTAACGCAACCCAGCAAAGTTCCGGCTGGGGCCGAAAAATCTTGGAGGAAAAATCATGACTCGAATGTTAACGAGGTTCAAAAAGGCAGTTGTCGCGGCCGCCGTCGGTCTGATGGTGGGTAGCGCGACAAACGCCACCGCCAGCATGTCGGGGATGTCCGGCATGGGCGGCATGGGCGGCATGTCTGGGATGTCCGGCATGAGTGGCATGGGCGGTATGTCGGGGATGTCCGGCATGGGCGGCATGTCGGGCATGGCCGGCTATTTCAAGATCACGCCTGAAGGCCAGATCTACTTCTACCCGGCTCAGCAGGGCATGAGCGGCATGTCGGGAATGTCCGGCATGGGCGGCATGTCGGGGATGTCCGGTATGGGCGGTATGTCGGGGATGTCCGGCATGGGTGGCATGTCGGGGATGTCCGGCATGGGTGGTATGAGCGGCATGGACGGCATGTCCGGTATGGGCGGCATGTCCGGGATGTCTGGCATGGGCGGCATGGGCGGCATGTCCGGTATGTCCGGTATGGGCGGAAACTGGGTCTGGGTGCCGTCGGGTATGTCTGGTATGTCCGGCATGGGCGGTATGAGCGGCATGGGCGGTATGAGCGGCATGGGTGGCATGGGTGGCATGTCGGGAATGTCCGGTATGGGCGGCATGTCCGGGATGGGCGGCATGTCCGGGATGGGCGGGATGTCCGGGATGGGCGGCATGTCCGGGATGGGCGGCATGTCGGGAATGTCCGGCATGGGCGGCATGGGCGGCATGTCCGGGATGTCCGGCTATTTCAAGATCACGCCGGAAGGTCAGATCTTCTTCTACCCGGCCCAACAGGGCATGAGCGGCATGTCGGGAATGTCCGGCATGGGTGGCATGTCGGGAATGAGCGGCATGGGCGGCATGAGCGGCATGTCGGGAATGAGTGGCATGGGCGGCATGGGCGGCATGTCGGGGATGTCCGGTATGGGCGGCATGTCCGGGATGAACGGCATGGGCGGCATGTCGGGGATGTCTGGCATGGGCGGCATGTCGGGGATGTCCGGTATGGGCGGCATGTCGGGGATGTCCGGCATGGGTGGCATGTCCGGCATGGGCGGGATGTCGGGGATGAGCGGTATGTCCGGCTACTTCAAGATCACGCCTGATGGTCAGATCTTCTTCTACCCAGCCCAACAGGGCATGAGCGGCATGTCGGGAATGTCCGGTATGGGTGGCATGTCGGGGATGGATGGGATGTCCGGCATGGGCGGGATGTCTGGGATGTCCGGTATGGGCGGCATGTCGGGGATGTCCGGCATGGGCGGGATGTCCGGTATGGGCGGCATGTCCGGCATGAGCGGCTGGAACCCACCCAAGTGACAAGCGTTTGCCCCTCCTGAAGGGGCGTGTCCCCGGGCACAGGGAAGTGCCCCCTAACCTCCGCGAGAGGAGGATGTAGCCATGATCCAGTTGAGGGTGCTTGCGACCCTGGCCATCTCTGTCCTGCTGACCGGACTCGTCTGCGCCGCACAGAGCGGCGTCACTTACGATCAGGCGCGCTGGGATCCGATCCATTTCAAGCCTGCGATCGATACGGCGAGCGACGAGCAATGTCTCGTCTGCCACCGAGAGGTTCTCGAGCGCAAGGTGCGTGAAACCTCGCCTGCAGGGGTGGTGGCCCAGGATGCTCTGGCTTGGTACCAGACTCTGGACACCTATATCGGTGAACAGGAGACGTTTCACCGCCGCCACCTGGCGACGGATTACGCCCATCAGGTTATGGACCTGAAGTGCAATACCTGCCACCAAGGCAATGACCTGCGCGAGGAAACGGCCAACTCTTCGGCCACAGGCCAGTCTGATCTGGTGCAACGCAAACAGGTCGACCCGAACATCTGTTTGATGTGCCACGGCAAGTTCAACTATCCCGTCATGGGCGTGCCAGGGAGCTGGCTCGAGCATGGAGCGGTGTTTGGAAACAGCTGCCTCACTTGCCACGTCGCCATCCGCACGAACCGACACAACGTGAATTTTCTCAAACCGGCGGCGATCGAGGAGGCGGGCAAGAGCAGTGCCGATGTCTGCTACGGCTGCCACGGTGGACGTGCCTGGTATCGCATCAACTATCCCTATCCGCGCAATCCATGGCCCGGCGCGGCTGCTGCGGTACCCGACTGGGCCATAGACAGACCGACCAGCTCCAACCCGCGGTTCGCGGTCGCCCCCAATCCCGGTAACGCTCAGTAATCGGCGAACGTTCTGGAGAACGCCATGCGCAACAACAAGAAACACGATTTCCTGGATGACCGCCTGAACATGACGAGGCGGTCGTTTCTGAAGACCACGGCGGCGGGTGCAACGGCGCTTGGAGCTGGAGGCTTGATCCAATCACGCGATGCGGCTGCGTTTGCCTACGAGCCTTATCCACGCGACGACGAACTGACAACTGTGGTCACCAGCTGTGCACACAACTGCGGATCGCGCCATATGTTGGTGGCACACAAGAAGGGTGACGTGATCGTGCGCATTTCCACTGACGATGGTCGCTACCAGCAGGACGGCCATTTCGGTAAAGACACTGAGGAAGAGCCGCAGTTGCGGGGTTGTTTGCGTGGCAGGTCGTATCGTCAACGGCTCTACTCCGCCGAGCGCCTGCTCTACCCGATGGGAAGGGTGGGAAAGCGCGGCGAAGGCAAGTTCAAGCGTCTTTCCTGGGATGAGGCGCTGGACTACGTCGCACGCAAGATGATCGAGATCAAGAACCAGTATGGGTCCACGGCCCTGTTGGATCAGAGCTATGCCGGTGCGTCTTACGGCGTGCTGCACAAGTCCGATCAGATCGAGGGGCTCCTGGGACGCTTCCTCGGCATGTTCGGTTGCCGCACCAACTCGTGGTCTGTGCCGTCGTATCAGGGGACGACCTCGAGTTCGCGCTGGACCTTCGGCACAATCGAAGATGGCAACGAAGATGACACCTACGCCCATTCGAAGCTGATCATCATGTGGGGCTGGAACCCGGCTTATACGTTCCACGGCGGCAACACGTTCTACTACATGCGGCTTGCCAAACAGCGCGGTTGCAAATTCGTTTTGATCGATCCGCAATACACCGATTCGGCGGCGGCCTACGACGCCTGGTGGATCCCGATCCGGCCAAACACGGACGCCGCCATGATGGCGGGGATGGCGCACTACGTTTTCAGTCAGAACCTGCAGGACCAGGCGTTCATTGACCGCTTCACGCAGGGAATGGATGCCGGGACCATGCCGGATTGGGCAAAGAATTCTCCCAATGGGCAGGAAAACTTCAAAGACTACATCCTCGGGACCTACGATGGTGTCGCCAAGACGCCGGAATGGGCCGCTGAGATCTGCGGCGTGTCGGCAGATGACATTCGCAAGCTTGCCGACATGTATGCACGGACCAAACCCGCGGCGCTGAAAGCCTCTTGGGCTCCAGGCCGCAATGCCTACGGCGAACAATACAACCGGATGGCCGCTGCGTTACAGGCGATGACTGGCAACATCGGTGTGCTCGGCGGTTGCGCCGAGGGCGTGGGCAAGGCATGGCATGCGGAGGCAGTCGCCTATCCCTACGACCAATACGCGAACATCTGGTTCTCGTCGATAAAGTCGGATCGCTGGGCACACTGCGTGCTGAACTATCCGAATGTGCGACGCGAAGAGATCGGTTTATGGCCAAGACAGGATCAACTTGACGGCGTCATTCCCAATATCAAGGGCATCTTCTGGCACGGCTCCGACTGGTTCAATCAGCTCACCAACATCAACAAGGAAGTCCAGGCGATGGACAAGTTGGAGATGGTGGTATGCATGGATTCGACGATCACACCGTCAGGTCTTTATGCCGATGTGTTGCTGCCGATTGCCACGCATTTCGAACGCCACGACGTGGCCTTGCCCTGGTACAAGGGGCATTACTACATCCATCGGCCGAAGGTTATCGAGCCGCTCGGCGAATCGAAAAGCGACTTCCAGGTGTTTACCGAACTCGCCTACCGTATCGGTCAAAAGACCGGTATCGGCGACTATTTCGCCAAGACCTACAACCCGAAGGCGGATCGCAGTTATTTCGACAATCCGGATGCGGTGGACGAAGCCTATTTGCGCGAGTGGTGGGAAGGCAAGGTCATGGCGCATCAGCATGTCGGTATGAGCTGGGACGAGTTCAAACAACGCGGTGTCTACAAGTTCAAACTCGACCAGCCACATGTGGCGTTTCGCGAGCAGATCGAGAACGGCAAGCCATTTCAGACGCCATCCGGGCGCATCGAGATCCTGAGTACCGAGCTCGGGCAGATCGGCGAATGGACGCGCACACGCTACGGCTACCACATTCCGTCCATCCCGAAGTGGATAGAGCCCTGGGAATCCCTGAACAGTCCCAAGACCGCCAAATATCCTTTCCACCTGATCTCGCCGCATCCGCGTTGGCGAACACATTCCATATTCAACAACTGCTCGTGGCTCCGAGAAACCTACGAGCAGGAGGTCACGTTGAACGCTGCGGATGCCCGGCGGCTCGGTATCAAGACCGGCGACACGGTCGAGGTCTGGAACGACAGGGGCAAGGTGGTCGTGCCGGCGTATGTGACCGAGCGCTGCATGCCGGGTGTCGCCGTCCTGCATGAAGGGGCCTGGATAGACCTCGACGAAAACGGCGTCGATCGCTCGGGTAATCCCGACATGCTCACACTGGACGAGCCCAGTCCTGCAGGGGCTTTCGCCTACAACACGGTGTTGTGTGACGTTCGCCGGACGGACCTCGAACACCGCCCGGGGTGGGACAGGCTGGCAACGGCACGCTCTCATGTGTTCCGTCGTGACCTTTAAGGGGAGGTGCAGTGATGGCAAAGATCAAGGACCGGGCAACCCTGAAAGCGGCGATCAAGCGACGCAAGAAGGCCGTATACACGCCGGTTGTGCCCGAGCAACAACTGGGTTTCATTCACAACAACGTCGACTGCATCGGTTGCCGGGCCTGCGAAATAGCCTGCAAAGACAAGAATGGCCTGCCGCCTGGTCCGCGTTTCCGGCGGGTGCAGTACGTTGAGGGTGGAACCTTCCCGGACGTCTTCGCCTACAAGGTCAACGTGTCGTGCAACCATTGTGCGGAACCGGCCTGCCTGCCGACTTGTCCGACCGGGGCGATCTGGAAGAGACCGGACAACGGCGTCGTCGACATCGATTCGACCTTGTGTATCGGCTGCAGACGTTGTGAGGCCGCATGTCCCTACGGTGCGCCGCAGTGGGATCCCGAAGCGCAGATCGTCAAGAAGTGCAATCTGTGTATCGATGAACTTGAGGCCGGGCGCAAACCTTATTGCGTAATGGCTTGCATGATGCGGGTGCTGGATGTCGGGCCTATCGACCTGTTGCGGCTGCACCAGTACGAGACAAAAGCGATCGCACCACACGAAGAGCCTGTTCGTGCGGTCAAGAACTTCGCCGATCCGGAGCTCACCAATCCATCGATTGTCTTTGTCGCTCACAGCAAGGGCAAGGTCGAAAAATGACCGCGGGTGCGACGCGCTGGTCGAGTGGTGACGGTGACTTGGGGCAGTTGCGCCACACCTTGGCCAGAGACCTCATGGTGCTGGCCGAACTGCACGCAAAGGCGCCGAGGCGCGACACGCTCTCGGCACTTTGGCGCCGTTGTTACGACGGGGTACTCGGTTTCAAGCTGTCTTCTGACGGGGGGAGAAAAGCGGTTGGCCTGTTTTGTGAGGGCTTGACCGACATCCCGACCTGCCTTGATCGGGAGACCCTGGCCCGGTTGGAATCGGCCTATCGTGAGCTGTACCTGAATGAGGAGAGTGGCGCCTTCCCGTTCGAGTCGGCGTGGTGCGGTGACGCGGCATCGGGCGAGCGCAACGCCATCGATGGCATCTACGCCTGGCAACGCCGTTCCGGCTTCGTGGACGAAGTGGGGTCGTATCGCTGTGCTGACCACCTGGTCGGCCAATTGCGCTTGCTTGCGCATCTCGTCTCGCCCGCCGGCGCCAGCATGCCGTTTGCCGATATCGGACTTTTTCTCGATCAACACCTTTTGTGCTGGGTAGAGCGTTTTGCCGCCAGGGTAAGTCTGATCAGCACGATTCGCTGGTATCAGGGGATTGCTGCGTTGACGGCTGCCTATATCGTCGACCTGCGGGCGCTGGCCGGTCGACTGAACGACCAGGCGTCAGCCCGATTGCAGTCGCCGGAGTGGGCGATGGCGTGCGTTCGTAGCGATGCGCTTGCGCAACCGGCAGTTCCCCCGGTAGAGCAGAAAACTGTGTAGGCCCCTTGTTGTGGCGACCTGTTGTGGCCGGCCACCGTAATTTTTCGACAAAAAGAGGAATTGGACGATGATCAAGTCGATGAGTGTTTTCGCCGTTGTTTCTGGACTCGCACTGAGTCAATCCGTTGCCGCCGACCAGGCATTGGCACAGGCGAATGGCTGCATGGTTTGTCACCAGGTGGAGACGAAACTGGTTGGCCCTTCGTACAAGGATGTTGCCGCCAGGTACAAAGGTGACGCCGGTGCCAAAGCGACATTGATCGGCAAGGTGAGAAGCGGTGGCGCAGGCAACTGGGGTGACATTCCAATGGCGCCGAATGTCGTTATCAGTGATGCGGACCTCGATGCGGTAATGAACTGGGTGTTGTCGCACTGAACGCTGTGCGAACGCCTGGCGGCGTCTGCGACGGGCGTCAGTGTGCGGATTCAATCCAAAGTGTGGGGAAAGTCAAATGGCTGAGTTGTTGGAAAAATTCTGTGATGGCGTGGCGCTCGACCTGATGACCATAGCCATGCTGCATGATCGCGAATTGTCCGATGAAGCCAGGGTGGCGCTGCAGCATGATTGCTTTCCCAACGGGTTGGCCTTCAGGTTGGCGTCTGAACCGGCAGGTTCTGCCATTGAAATCCTTGCGCAGGCTGTGAGGTCGCTGGGTGGCGACGGGCAGACAGCGGACGAGCTCGCAGCCGATTTCGCGGCGATCTACCTCAATCACGGTTATGCGGCATCGCCTTGCGAATCCGTATGGATCGACGAAGAAGGCCTCGCGATGCAGCAGCCGATGTTTCAGGTGCGGGAGTTCTATGCGCGCCACGGATTGAGCGCGCAGGATTGGCGCAAGCGGACAGACGACCACCTTGTCCATCAGCTGCATTTCCTGACCACCATGCTGGAACGCGGGGATTTTGCAGAAGCGGCACGGTTTCTCGACGAGCATTCCCTGCGTTGGATCCCGGACTTTGCGCTGCGCGTTTCGGCGCGCGCCGAAACGCCGTTCTACGCCGGTCTGGCGTTGTTGACGGCGGCATACCTTGAAGAGCTGCGCGATGTACTGGCGCAGATACTCGAGCAACCACGTCCCTCGTCGGACGAGATTGAACGTCGCATGAAGCCGAAACGCGAGACGGTATTGCCAATGCCGAGCAGCTATGTGCCCGGCTCGGCGCCTTCGTGGTGAATGCGCTGACAAGGTCGGCTGTTGTATGCCCTGGGTGATCGATGCGGCGCGGTGTCGTGCGAGAGGTGCCAGGCAAGGTCAGCAGCCGTGGGAACGCGTTCGTGGTCATGACAGCCGGGGTCGCGGCGGAGGGCCGGTGTGAATTGGTGGGATCTCAGGTCGGAGGTGCGCAGCGCCTGTCTCGGTCCCGACGTGGATCCGGGGCGCTGCATCCATACGCATGCGGAGGTTGGTTCTTGCCGGCGCTGTGTCGATGCCTGCCCGGCGGCGGCCTGGATGCTGGACGACGAGCAGCTTGCGATCGATGCCAGTGCGTGTGATGGCTGCGGCCTGTGTGTCGCAGCATGTCCCGAAGGTGCCTTGTCGCACGATGTGGCGCCCGCGCTGCGACGTTGGGGAGGCTTGACGGCGGCGTTCGCGGCCTGCGAGCGGGTAGGCGCGAAGGCGGCAGGCGCCACCGTTCCCTGTGTGCACGCCTTCGGTCTGACCCGTCTGGCGGCGTTGTATCGTGACGGCGTTCGCCGTCTCCTGGTTTGTGTTGGCGAATGTGAGGACTGTCCACGCGGGGCGGGTGAGCGTCTGTCCACTCGGCTTGCGACACTCAATCGTGTTCTGGCGCAACGCGGCCTGTCTGGTATGGTCGCGAGAAAACTGACGACTTCGCAGTGGCGTCGTTTCTTCACCACCGCTGCACCGGCGGTTGCCGGCCCTGCGATGTCGCGCAGGCATTTTCTGCGCGGCGCGTTGACGTCGGTCGCCGAATCGGGAGCGGTGAAGAAACCGCTTGAATGGCAGGCGCCCGGATCGGTGCTGCCGCGCGCTGGCGCGGGTGAGTTGGCGTTTTTTGCACCGTACCTTGACGCCGAGCTCTGCAACGGCTGTGGCGGCTGCATCCGGGTCTGCCCGCATGGCGCGTTACGCCTGGCCGAGCGTGGCGATGCCTACGAGGTACATGCTGATGCGTGCACCGGTTGCGGTCTGTGCGCGGATGTCTGCGACCAACATGCGATGTCCGTGGATACCTGTTCTGTGGTGAAGTGCAGCCGGGTACCTCTCCAAGTCGGTCGTTGTCGAGCCTGTGGCGCGGATTTTCACCGACCGATATCGGCTTCGGCCGCCGCCAGTGAGATGCACTGCCATGTCTGCGCGCGAACCCGGCACCACCGTAACCTGTTCCAGGTCATCTGAGCAGGAGTCATCCGCGGCCTTCCTCGCGCCCTTGCCGAAGACATCCGGCGCACTGTTCAGCAAGCTGCTTCTATCAGTCGGTGATCTGATTGGCATGCACGTCGAACTTCTTGGCCAGTCTGGCCGTCGTCAGCTCACCCCGTATCGCCGCCAAGGCGACTTTGGCTTTGAATTCACGCGAACGTGTCCGTCTCTTCCTTCTTGTCGCGTCTCTCCGGAGCAGGCTGCAGATGATGGAGGAGGCGCATATCGTCGTCCGATCACTGTCCAAATCAGGTGGGTCAGGCTATCGGTACAGCTCGGTCATGATGGCGTCCTTTGGGCAGGTTGTTTTTGCGCGGTCTATGATTGCCGACTGCGCTGTTTACCCTAAGCTGCAGTGAGATGGAGAAGCAATAGTCCGTATTGATGGATATTGGACAGTGAGGATCATGACGTTTCCGTTCAGGATATACCTGCACAAAGCGCTATTAGCCGCGATCTACATGTGCATTGGCGCCGCGTTCGCATTCATCGCCGCGTTCGCCCTGTACCTGGATAGCAGGGCTGATCTGGATGTCTGGCACATGGCAGACCTCGATCAAGAGTTTACGGTCGATTCGGGGATCAGCAGCTTCGAGGAATACCTGGCACTCGAGGAGCGCCTGTTCCGGCAACTCGACGAGCTGGTCTACGGGGAGGTCGCGGCGGCGCAGGGTGTATCGATCAACCGCTACAGTCGCGGCAGCCTGTCGGATCCGCAGCGTTGGTCAACGAATTGGAACCGCAGTTTCGAGTTGCCGGCCGGATCACCGAGGGCGGCGGTCCTGTTGTTGCACGGCATGTCCGATTCTCCGTATAGCCTGCGCCAGATGGGCGAACGATTGCACGCCGCGGGGGCCTCCGTGCTTGGGCTGCGCATGCCTGGCCATGGCACGGCACCTTCGGGGCTGGTGGAGTTGACCTGGCAGGATATGGACGCGGCCATGCGCCTTGCGATCCAGCACCTCAGCAAGCGCTCACCAGACGTACCCCTGTTCATCGTCGGTTACTCGACGGGCGCCGCCCTGGCGGTTAACTATGCGCTTGCGGCCCTGGTTGACCCGACGCTGCCCAGGGTCGAACGCCTGGTTATCCTGTCACCGGCGATCGGTGTCACGCCCGCGGCAGCGCTGGCCGTCTGGCAGGCCCGTCTGGGTCACCTGCTTGGACTCGACAAGCTGGCCTGGAGTGACATCCTCCCCGAGTATGACCCGTTCAAATATGGTTCATTCGCCGTCAATGCCGGCGACGTCGTTTATCGCCTGACCCGCGAGATCCAGCGGCGGCTCACGGTGGCGCGTGAGCGTGACCTTCTCGGCGCGTTTCCGCCTGTACTGGCGTTCTCGTCGGTCGTCGACGCCACGGTATCGCCGACGGCACTTGTCGAAGGTTTGTTCGCCCAACTGCCGGCCAATGGCCACGAGCTGGTCCTGTTCGACATCAATCGCAGGTCGGGGATCGAGCCGATTCTCAAGTGGGATCCTTCGACCATGCTCCGGGTCCTGCAGGATCAGCGAAACCAGGGCTACCGCCTGAGCCTGGTGACCCAGGCCGATGGGCAAAGCACAAGGGTGGTGCAACGCACCTGGCAGCCTGGCGGTACACCAGCGGGTGATCAGGATCTCGCGCTGGAATGGCCGGAAGGCGTCTACTCGCTGGCCCACATCGCATTGCCCTTTGCGCCGGAAGATCCACTCTATGGTGGTCGACCGGAAGGCTCGGAGCAGGGGTTCCGGCTTGGCGATCTCGCGCTGCGCGGTGAGCGTGGAGTGTTGCACGTTGCCGCTTCGGACATGTTGCGTCAACGTTGGAATCCCTTCTACCAACACGTGGAGCGGCGAATGCTGCAGTTCCTGATGTCGCAGGCACAATAGGCTCCGCCGGCGACGCAGGTCATGCACGCATCCACCACACGCCCGGGAGATCGCGGGCTTCTTCCTTTTCTGCAGACGAGGGCAAGTCGTTGAGCAACAGTTACCTATTCACCTCCGAGTCGGTCTCCGATGGCCATCCCGACAAACTCGCCGATCGCATATCCGACACAGTGCTCGACCGCTGTCTGGCGCTAGACCCGCAGGCCAAGGTGGCGTGCGAGACGCTGCTCGCCGACGACCTGGTCGTGGTGGCGGGGGAGTTCCGGCTCGGTCCGCTCGGGGCGTTCGAGACGGTGCGCGACGAGCTCGACGGCATGGTGCGCCGGGTGTTGCGCGAGACCGGCTACAACGCCGGTTTTCCGGGCATCGACCCCGAGACCTGCGAGGTACAGAACCGCGTGCACGGCCAGTCGGCGCAGATCGCCAAGGGTGTCGAGCGTGAGGACGGCATCCTCGGTGCCGGCGACCAGGGGCTGATGTTCGGCTATGCCTGTGACGAGACCGCGGAGCTGATGCCGTTACCTATCCAGCTGGCGCATCGGCTGATGCAGCGCCAGCACGAGCTGCGCAGCGGTGGTGAGCTGGCGTGGCTGCGACCGGACGCCAAGGCACAAGTGACGGTGCGTTACCGCGACGACCGGCCGGTAGCAGTGGATACGGTGGTGATCTCGACCCAGTTGCAAGGTGATATTTCGGATGCCGACATCGAGCGCGAGGTGATCGCCCGTCTGATCGAGCCGGTAGTGCCGCCGGTCTTGCGTGGTGCCGATATCCGCTACCTGGTCAACCCGGCCGGGCGTTTCGAGATCGGCGGGCCGCACGGCGATACCGGGCTGACCGGGCGCAAGATCGTGGTTGACACCTATGGTGGCAGCTGTCCGCACGGCGGTGGCGCGTTTTCCGGCAAGGATCCGACCAAGGTCGATCGCTCGGCCGCCTATGCGGCGCGCTGGGTGGCGAAGAACCTGGTCGCGGCCGGTCTTGCAAGGCGGGTGACGGTCCAGCTGGCATACGCGATCGGGCGGCCCGACCCGGTGTCGATCCGGGTCGATGCACATGGCAGTGCACAGGTGGACGAGCAGCGCCTGGAGACCGCGGTGCGTGAGGTGTTCGATCTGACCCCGGCCGGCATCATCCGCGATCTCGACCTGCGGCGGCCGATCTATGCGGCGACCGCAGCGTTCGGGCACTTCGGGCGCTCGGGGCCGGGGTTCAGCTGGGAGCAGACCAATCGGGTCGAGGCCCTGCAGCGCGCTGTCGCTTGAGCCGCCGGCATGCCTGGCGGTGGCGCACGAAAAAGGGGCCGCAGCCCCTTGATCGCGACACCGGAGACGGCACCTCAGATGTAGTACGCCTGCAGCGGCGGGAAGCCGTTGAACTCCACCGAGCTGTAGCTGGTGGTGTAGGCGCCGGTGGAAAACCAGTACAGGCGGTCGCCGATCGACAGGTTGAGCGGCATCGGGTACTTGTAGTCCTCGTACATGATGTCGGCGCTGTCGCAGGTTGGGCCGGCCAGCACGCACTCTTCCAGTTCGCCTTTCTTGTCGGTCCACACCGGGAACTTGATCGCCTCGCCGAGCGTTTCGATCAGGCCCTGGAACAGGCCGACGTCGGTGAACACCCAGCGGTTGAGGCCAGTGCGCGATTTGCGTGAGATCAGTACCACCTCGCTGACCAGGATGCCGGCGTTGGAGATCAGCGAGCGGCCCGGCTCGAGGATGATCTGCGGCAGGTCGTCGCCGAAGTCCTCGTGCAGGTAGCGCGTGATCTCCTCGGCGTAGGTGGTCAGCTCATTGGTCTTGGCGATGTAGTTCGCGGGAAAGCCACCGCCCATGTTGATCATCTTCAGTTCGATACCGTCTTCCTCGCGCAGGCGCTCGAAGATGACCTTGACCTTGGCGATCGCCGCGTCCCAGGTGCCGATGTCGCGTTGTTGCGAGCCGACGTGGAACGACACCCCGTAGGGCTCCAACCCCAGTGCACGCGCCATGATCAGCAGGTCCATCGCCATGTCGGTCTGGCAGCCGAACTTGCGCGACAACGGCCAGTCAGCAGTCTGCGTACCCTCGGTGAGGATGCGCACGTAGACGCGCGAACCCGGTGCGGCCTTCGCGATATTGCGCAGGTCGGCCTCGGAATCGGTGGCGAACATGCGCACGCCCTTGTCGTAGAAGTAGCGGATATCGCGGCTCTTCTTGATCGTGTTGCCGTAGCTGATGCGCTCCGGACCGACCCCCAGCGCCATCACCTTGTCCAGTTCGTAGATCGACGCAATGTCGAAATTGGAACCCTTGTCGCGCAACAGCGACAGGACTTCGACCGCCGGGTTGGCCTTGACCGCGTAATAGACGTTGCCATAGGGAAACGCATTGACAAGTTCGTCGTATTGACGACTCACCGTGGCAGTGTCGACCACCAGCAGTGGCGTGTCCATGTTGTCGGCAAACGCCTTCATGCGGTCAAAAGTGGCCTGATCGTAGTAATCGGTGATGACGGGAATCACTGGGCTGGAGGCTCCGAGATTTGGGGAAAAAACGTCGAAATCATAGGTCGCTCGCGACGACATGCCTAGTGCCGGGCGGGAAATAAATCGGGATTCAGGAAGCTGGACCTCTGGTGGGCCGGAACCGGCCGGCAATCGAGGGGTGGACTGGCAACTGCACATCGGCTGCAGGAGGCCTGCCCCAATCACCCACGATTGCCATCCGGTTCTTGACCTACACTCGGCATGTGCGGTCGCCATTCACGGTATGGTTGAGGTGTTGAAGATTGTACCGTCTTATGACGCGGGCGCATGGATCTCACTGGGCGCCGATGGGGCTGTCTGACGGCAGCACCCGGTCCATCGCATCGGGTTGTCTCCTGTCAACAAAGCAGGCAATTCGCTCGCCGCGCTGCTGGTGCGGCCTGTAACGTGGAGATTAAAATAGGCAGGTCGTCCGATTTCAGCACACCTCTGCCGTGTGCGCACAAGGAGATACAGCATGAGCAAGATCTGGGTGGTTGTCGCGGACGCGAGTCGCGCCCGTATCTTCAGTGCCGCCAAGCCGGCCGACGGGTTGACCGAGATCGAGGCGTTCAGCAACCCCGAAGGGCGGCTGCACGAGGGTGACCTGATCAGCGACCGCGGCGGGCGTATCAGTAGCGGCGAGGGTGCGAGGCATGGCTACGGGGCTGGTAACCAGGTCAAAGACGATGTCACCAACCGGTTTGCCGCCGAGGTGTGCAAACGCCTGGAAAAGGGCCGTACCGCGCATGCCTTTGAGCGCCTGTACGTGCTGGCCGCCCCGGCCTTCCTCGGCATGCTGCGTAAACATCAGCCGGATACCCTGCGCGCGTTGATCAAGGACGAGATCGCGACCGACCTGTCGACGCAGTCGCCCGAACGCATCCGTGCGCAGTTGCCGGAGTACCTGTGACCGATGAACTGCCTGCATCGCATAGCGGGGCGCGGCCGCTGGTAGCATTGGCGGCCAGCCAGCTGATTCATGCGTGTGACTGCGCGGCACTGGATTTCGCCGATACCGCTGAGCTGGCGCCGCAGCAGGCGCCGCTGGGGCAGGAACGGGTGCTGGAGGCGATCGAGTTTGCCACCGGCATCGAACGCAGTGGCTACAATCTGTACGTCATGGGTTCGCCGGGCGTCGGCAAACATCACCTCCTGAACCAGACACTGGCGGCCCACGCGGCGGCGCGGCCTGCGCCCAGTGACTGGTGTTACGTCGCAGACTTCGGTCAGCCGGACCGGCCTAACGCACTGCAGCTGCCGGCCGGTCGTGGCGGTGAACTGCGCCACGATATGCAGCAACTGGTGGAAGACCTGCTGACCGCACTGCCGGCCGCTTTCCAGAGCGATGAATACCGCCGTCGTGCACAGGAGATCCGGGACGAGTTCAAGGCGCGCGAAGACGACATAGCGGCCACGCTGGGCCAACACGCCGCTGAACAGGGGATCGCCCTGCTATCGACCCCGACCGGCTACAGCCTGGCCCCAATGCATGACGACAAGGTGCTCAGCCCGCAGGAGTTCGATGCCCTGGGCGACGGCGAGAAGGCACGCCTGCAACAGGCGATGGGGCAGATCAAGGAAGAGCTGCGCGCCGTGCTGGGGCGAATCCCGTTGGT
The DNA here is from genome assembly GCA_024235415.1 of Chromatiaceae bacterium. Classification (GTDB taxonomy): domain Bacteria; phylum Pseudomonadota; class Gammaproteobacteria; order Chromatiales; family Chromatiaceae; genus Thiosocius. Next base: position 34,017 of record JACKML010000012.1, read on the forward strand.
CAGGCGTGAGTTGCGCCAGCGTTTCCGTGTGCTCGATGCCGATGTCACGGGCCTGACCGTCGGCCAGTTCACCGTCGAACTCGAAAATCGCTACCAGGACCTGCCCGAGGTGCTGACGTACCTCGAGGCAGTGCGCGCCGACGTGGTGGAACATGGCGCGCTGTTCCTGCCCGACGACGGCAGCGACGGGCCTGTCGCGGATGATCCACGATTCGTCCGCTACCGCGTGAACCTGCTGGTCGACAACGGTGCCGCTGGTACCGTCCCGGTGGTCTATGAGGACAACCCGACCTACCAGAACCTGCTCGGACGGATCGAGCACGTCGCCCACCTGGGCACCTTGAGCACTGACTTCACGTTGATCCGGCCCGGTGCACTGCACCGCGCCAACGGCGGCTACCTGGTGCTGGATGTCGAAGAGGTGCTGATGCATCCCTTTGCCTGGGACGCGCTCAAGCGCGCCCTCAATGGCGAGGAGATCCGCATCGAGCCCGCGGAGCGGCTGTTGGGCCTGATGGGTACGGTATCGCTGGAGCCGGAGCCCATCCCTCTGAGGGTGAAGGTCGCACTGGTCGGCGAGCGCCGCTTGTATTACCTGCTCAAGCAGCACGATGACGATTTCGGTGCGTTGTTCAAGGTGGTTGCCGATTTCAACGAGGACATGCCGCGCGGCCCCGGCCGGGAGCTGGCGTATGCGCAGCTGGTCGCCACCCTGCAGCAGCGCGAGGCATTGCGCGCGGTCAGTCGCGACGGTGTCGGCCGGATCATCGACTGGGCGGCACGGCGGGCGGGGGACGGCGAGAAGCTGTCACTGCACCTGGGCAGCCTCACCGAGCTGCTGTACGAGGCCGATCATTTCGCCGTGCGCGGCGGCAGCGGAATCATCGATGCGGGGCATGTACAGCAGGCCGTTGACGCGCGTAACCGGCGCACCGACCAGCACCGTGAGCGCCTGCACGAGGCGATCCTGCGGAACACGCTGCTGATCGACACCGACGGCCGCCAGCTCGGGCAGGTGAACGGGCTGGTGGTGATCCAGGCCGGTGACCAGGCCTTCGGCAGCCCGACCCGGATCAGCGCGACTGCGCGCATCGGCGGTGGCGAGGTGGTCGATATCGAGAGCGAGGCCAACCTCGGTGGTGCGATTCATGGCAAGGGGGTGATGATCCTTTCCGCCTACCTGGCCAATCGGTATTCGCGTCACCAGCCGCTGTCCGTCTCGGCGAGCTTGGTGTTCGAGCAGTCGTACGGTGTGATCGAAGGCGACAGCGCCTCGCTCGGCGAGTTGTGTGCGCTGCTGTCGGCAATCGGTGACCTGTCGATCGATCAATCGTTCGCAGTGACCGGGTCGGTGAATCAACATGGCCAGGTGCAGGCAGTCGGCGGCATCAACGAGAAGATAGAAGGGTTCTTCGATATCTGTCGGGTGCGCGGCCTCAGCGGTCGGCAGGGTGTGGTCATCCCTGCGGACAATGTCGCCGACCTGATGCTGCGCGACGATGTCCGCGCGGCCGTCGGGCGCGGTGAATTCAGGGTCTATGCCGCCACGCACTGCGACCAGGTGATGGCGCTGTTGACCGGGATGCCGGCCGGTGTCCCCGATGCCGATGGCCTGTACCCGGCGGACAGCGCCAATGGCCGGGTGCAGATCCGCCTGATCGAATGGACGGCGATGCGCCAGCAGTTCTCCAGCGGCGCCGTCAGCCCGGGCTGAACTGTCGCAGCGGTTCTGCCGCGCCCACGTCCGGGTGCGGGGCGTTGTCGTTCCCCACGTTAAGACGCCTGGGTGCTGGCCGCTAGTTAGGGTTGGACGTCGCCGAATCGCGATCGCGCGGCGCAGATCCTGACGGAGGCGACATGTTCACCCGACAATTCGTGACGCGCGACGCGCACCCGGACCCGACGGCGCTGCGCGCGGCGTTGGACAACGATCCACAGCTGTTGCTGGTGTTTTCCGGCCTCGGTCTGCTGCGTGACGGGGCCTTGGCGGCCGCACTCACCGAGGCCTTTCCGTCCGCACGCGTTGCCGGCTGTTCGACGGCAGGTGAAATCCACGGAGCCGGTGTGGACAGTGGCAGCTGCGTGGTGACCGGCATCCATTTCGACGACGTGGCGTGCAGGGTCGTCGAGTCCCATGTGCCCGAGCTGGGTGCTTCTTTCGACGCCGGTGTCGACCTCGGTGGGCAGCTGCAGCGCGATGGCCTGCGCGCTGTCCTGCTGTTCGGTCGCGGGGTCAACATCAATGGCAGCGCGTTGATCGATGGCCTCGTCGAGCGTATCGGCCGTGACATACCGATCAGCGGCGGGCTCGCCGGCGATGACGGCGCCTTCGTCGAGACCCTGACCCTGGGGCCGTCCGGTGTCGCAGCCGACGGCGTGGTGGCAGTCGGTCTTTATGGCGCTGCACTGCGTGTCGGCCATGGCAGTTACGGCGGCTGGCAACCCTATGGCCCGGCCCGCAAGGTCACGCGCTGCGACGGCAATGTGCTGCTCGAACTCGACGGCGAACCGGCATTGAATATCTACAAGGCCTACCTGGGAGAATATGCAGGCGGTCTGCCGGCCTCGGGTCTGCTGTTTCCGTTCGAGATGCTGGGACGGGACCACGACGAGACCGGCCTGATCCGTACCATCCTCGGCGTCAGCGAGGAAGACGGCAGCCTGATCCTGGCTGGCGACATCGACCCGGATGGCTATCTGCGCCTGATGCATGCGACCACCGACGGCCTGACCGACGGAGCAGCCAGGGCGGCCGAACGTGCCGGGTCGGGTTTCCCCGGTGAGATCGGCCTGGCGCTCCTGGTCAGCTGCGTGGGCCGCAAGCTGGTGATGGGTGACCTGGTCGACGATGAGGTGGACGCCGTGGTCGAGGCGGTCGCAGGGAGCACCGTGGTCACCGGCTTCTATTCGTACGGCGAGATCAGTCCGTTCTCCAACACCACGGACTGCAAACTGCACAACCAGACCATGACGGTGACTTTCCTCGGAGAGGCGGGCTGAATGCACCGCTTGCTGCGTCGTCAGCTGAAGAAGGCCTTTGGTATCGAAGACGATGCCGCGCTGGCGGCCTTTCAACAGCAGTTGTCCGACGCAGCGCTGGACCAGCCGGACGATGCCCTGCTGTCGCGCCTGCGTGATGGACTGGCGCCGTTGTTGCAGCGCATCGAAAACAGCTATGAGCAGCACGATCGTGACCTCGCGCTGCGCAACCGCAGCCTGTTGCTCAGCTCCGATGAGCTGACGCGGGCCAATGACCGGCTACGCGCAGAGTCTGCCGAGCAGGCGGAGGCGATCGAACGCCTGCGAGCGACGACCAACGAGCTCCTGGCACGCCTGGGGCGCGATGCGATACCCGCGGGAACCGCGAGTCTGCAGCGGCTGTCCGGGCTGATGGCCGATCTGGTACAGGACCGCGAGGCGGTGCAACGCGCCCTGGAACAGCAGAAGGCAGCACTCGATGAACACGCGATCGTCAGTATTACCGATCGTGACGGCCGGATCGTGTATGCCAACGACCGGTTTGTGGACATCAGCGGTTACGCGCGCAACGAACTGATGGGCGTCGATCACGACATCATCAACTCCGGCTTCCATACCAAGGAGTTCTTCCGCGAGCTCTGGGACACCATCCAGGCGGGACGTGTGTGGCACGGCGAGATCCGCAACCGTGCACGTGACGGGTCGCACTTCTGGGTCGCCGCGACCATCGTGCCGATCGGCTCGGAGCAGGGGCGGCCCGAGCAGTACATCGCGATCCGTACCGATATCACCGCGCAGAAGCAGCTCGAAGAGGCGCTCGACGAGCGTCAGCGTTTCCTTCATGGCATCACCGACTCGATGGGGGAGGGTGTCTATGTGCTCGATGAGAGCGGCGTCTGTACCTTCCTGAACGCCGAGGCCGAGCGCCTGCTGGGCTGGACCCAGGCTGAGCTGGGTTCACGCAATTTTCACGACTGTGTGCACTTCCAGGATGCCGCCGGTGTAAAGGTGAGTGCTGCGGACTGTGCCACCGGCCGTGCGGTATTCAGGGGCGAGAAATACCGGTCCGAACAGGATGTCTACACACGACGCGACGGCACGATATTTCCAATCGCGATCGTTGCGGTGCCGCTGCGTGAAGACGGCGAGATCATCGGTCAGGTCGGGGTGTTTCAGGACATCACCGAACGCCTGCAGGTGCAGGAGTCGCTGCGCGAGAGTCGCGAGCAGCTGCAGATCGCCCTGGAGGCGGCGCAGATCGGCCTGTGGGACTGGAATCCTCAGACCGACGTTGCGTACTTCAGCGACGAGTGGCTGGCGATGCTCGGCTATGTACAGGGTGGGGTACCGAACAACGGCGCAGGCTGGGCAGGGCTGTTGCATCCAGACGACAGCGAACGGGTGTCAAAGCAGCTTCAGGTGCATCTGGAAGGCCGTTCGCACGACTTCCAGGCCGAGTTCCGGATGCGCCACCGCGATGGGCACTGGGTGTGGATACAGTCCACCGGCAGGGTCATGGGGCGCGACGATCAGGGGCGTCCCGTGCGCGCCACCGGCGTGCACCAGGACATCACCGAGCGGCGTGCGTTCAACGAGCGTCTGCAGGAGGCAAAACACCAGGCAGAGGCGGCCAACCAGGCAAAGAGCCAGTTCCTCGCCAACATGAGCCACGAGATCCGCACCCCGATGAACGCGATCATCGGGATGTCGCACCTGGCGCTGGAAACCGAACTGGATTCCCGGCAGCGGGGTTATGTGCAGACGGTTCATCGCTCGGCCAGATCGCTGCTCGGCATCATCAACGATATCCTCGATTTCTCAAAGATCGAGGCCGGCAAGCTGGATATCGAGCAGACCGGGCTGCGCCTCGATGACGTACTGACCGACGTTGCCAACGCGGTGGCTGCGAAAGCGGCGGACAAGGGCCTGGAATTCGTGTTCGACGTTGCCGACGATGTGCCGATACGGATGCTCGGCGACCCACTGCGCCTGGGACAGATACTGATCAATCTCTGCAACAACGCGGTGAAGTTCACAGCGCGTGGCGAGGTGCGCGTCGTGGTGACGCTGGAGGCGTGTGCCGGCGAACAGATGTGTCTGCAGTTTGCGGTGCGCGATACCGGTATCGGGATCGAAGAGGAACAGCTCGGCCGCCTTTTCCAATCGTTCAGCCAGGCGGATGCGTCGACCACGAGGCAGTATGGTGGGACAGGCCTCGGGTTGGCCATCTCGAGCAAGTTGATCGAAATGATGGGCGGCAGGATATGGGTCGAGAGCACGCCCGGTCGTGGCAGCACCTTTTACTTCAACGTGCGCCTGAGTGCTGCACCGTCGGATCTGTCGACAAAGCCGGCAGTGGTCGGGCGCGCGCAGGGTTTACGCGTGTTGTTGGCCCATGCAGGCACCGGGGCGCGCGATGTCCTGGCACGTATGGTGCGGCAGCTGGGCCATGTTTGCGACACGGTTGCTGATGCCGGTGCCGTGCTGTCGGCGTTGACGACGGCAGATCAGGAACGGCATTACGACCTGGTGTTTATCGACTGGCAGATGCCGGGTGTCGACGCATTTGCGTGCATGCAGGGCATTGACGGGCTTGGCCTGGTGAACCCGCCACGCGCGATTATCGTTGTTGCCACACGCCGTGACGACGTAATGGCGGTCGCAGGCAAGCGAAAACTCGCGGCCCCTATGCTGCTGAGCAAGCCGGTGATGCGCAGCACACTTGTCGATGTGATCGATGCCGCATTCGGTGCAGCGACGCCACGTCGTGGCACGCATCAGGGCATGCGTGGGCCTCATGCCGAGGCCCTGAAACAACTGCGCGGCTGTCGGGTACTACTGGCTGAGGACAACGAGGTGAACCGTGAGCTCGCGGTCGAGTTGCTGCACCGGGTCGGGATGCATGTCGAGATCGCGACCAATGGAGCTGAGGCGCTCGCAAAGCTGGAAGAAGGACGCTTCGACGTCGTGTTGATGGACTGCCAGATGCCGGTCATGGATGGTTACCAGGCGGCAAGGAGCATCCGAGCAGATGCGCGTTGGGTGGATCTGCCGGTGATTGCGGTCACGGCCAACGCGATGGTGGGTGATGTGGCCAAGACCTCGGCCGCAGGGATGAACGACCATATCGCCAAGCCGATCGACCCGGACCATCTGTACGGCGTGCTGGCGAAATGGCTGCGTGGCTCTCGCGGCGATGTGCCGGTAACGACTTCACCACAGGCACCAGGCCGCGACGCAAAGCCCACGCGTGGCCTGCCGCCCGGCAGGCATGTGGATACCGCACAGGGCCTGGCCAGGATTGGCGGCAATATCGACAGCTACCGGCGCATGATCGACAAGTTCCGGCGCAATCACCGCGACGACGTGCACCATATCGAAACGCATCTGCACGCTGGCGACCAGGAGCAGGCATTGCGACTGGCGCATACCCTGAAGGGGACCGCCGGGAGCATCGGTGCTGACGCCCTGGCAGAGGCGGCAGCGGAACTGGAATCGGCCATCGCCGCCGGCGGCAGTGCAGCGTTGACAGCTGAGCTGATCGCGGCGCAGCACCGCTTGGGCGAGGTGATCGACGAGTTGCAGGCGATCATCGCCGATGTCCCGAACGCGCTGCCCGATGCCGTTGCGCCGATATCCCGGAAATCGATCAGTGAAGGTTTGCTGCGCCTGCGCGACCGGATCGAGAATTTCGATACCGGGAGCGACCAGACTCTCGACGAGTTGCTGGCGGCCAGCGCGGGCAACCCGGTAATCGATACGTTGGTGCAGCTGCGCGAGCCGCTTGCGCGCTACGATTTCGACCTGGCCCTGGAACTGCTTGACAGGGTCGACAACACATTAGCCGGGTCTTGAATACCGAAAATAAGCGTCGCATAATGTGCGGGCGGGAATTCTCTCGATTTTAGGCACCTGAAAATGCCGTCCGGCATGCTTACCCGCGGACTCGCCCGAGGCCGCACCCACTCCAGCTGGCAATATTGCAGCGGGATTTATGGCGCGCGCCAAAATATCTCACACTTACCTATGAAGGCTGCATCTATTGCGCGGCCGACGATCTGTTAGGAGGTCGAAATGGAAATCCGTGTTATTCGTCATCTTGCGCTTGCAGCCGGTCTGTTGGGCGCGATGCAGGCCCACGCTGGCTACTGGAACGATGCCGCCGGCGATGTCTGGCGCAGTGGGGCAGGCGAGTGCGTGCATACCGGGTACTGGACACCCGATATGGCGATCGTCGGCTGTGACGGCAAAGTGGCGGAACAGGCGGCACCCACGGTGATGTCCGCACCCAAAGCGGCACCGGCGCCGGTCGCCATGATGGCGGTGGACACCAAGGTCAATTTTGCGTTTGACCGCGCCAACCTGGATGCCACTGCAACCGCCGCGATCGACTCACTGGTCCAGCAGGCCAAGTCGAAAGGCAGCATCAAGTCCGTACGACTGACCGGACACGCAGACCGTGTTGGCACTGAAGACTACAACATGGACCTGTCACTGCGTCGTGCCAGTGCGGTGAGCGACTACCTGGTGCAGAACGCCGGTGTATCCGCGCAATCGATCGAGATCGCGGGCAGGGGCGAATCCGAGCCACTGGTCGGGTGTGAGGGTATGTTCGGAGCAGCTGCACTGAACTGCCTGGCACCCAACCGTCGGGTAGAGGTCCTTCTCGACCTGATGGGCAAGTGATCCCGGCCTGGTGACCGCTGGTGGTCAGGGGTTTTCCCTGGCCACCGTTGGTGTACCCGCCTGTCTGTCCCTCCTGTCTGTCTTGGTTTACCGCACCCGTGGGCGCGTTGCTCACGGTGGCCGGCACGCATTTCCTCTCCCTGCGCCATTACCCTGTAGATCCAATTGCTGACAGCAGCCGCAGCGGAACGCAGAATCGGGAACCGCATAGCGATGGCGGCATGCACGCAAGAGGAGGTGGAACATGACCAAACCGGTTGCTTTTGACGACGCAGCGGCAAGCGCGAAGCTGGCGCAGGAACTGCCGCATTGGCGCGTGGATTCGAGCCACTTGTGCCGCAGCTACAAGACCGAGGGCTGGCGCGCCAGCATGCTGCTGGCCAATGGCATTGCGCATCTGGCCGAGGTCGCCTGGCATCACCCGGAACTGCGTGTCAGCTGGGGTGGGGTGGAGGTGCGACTGCGTACCCACTCCGACGATGCGATCACCACAAAGGACTTCGAACTGGCGAAGATGGTCGAGCAGTGGGTGTGCTGGCGGCCGGGGGCGGGGGTCTCGCTGGACGGTGCGCCAACTTCTGGCCAGTGGCGTTATCTCCACCACGAATGACGGAATTGCAGGCAACGCGGCTGCCATATTGCCCGGACAACCGGCATTACTATGCTGCGCTGCGCGATCTGCCCTGGCCGGTATGGCTGGATAGCGGCTATCCGGCATCCGGTGGCGGGCGGTACGACATCATTGCCGCCGACCCGTATATCACCCTGGTGTGCAAGGACGGTGCGACCACGCTTGCCGCCTCGGGCGGTGCGGTGCGGGTGGCCCATGGCGACCCGCTGGGTCTGCTGCGTGAGGCAATGGGCCGATCTGCCACGGCGCATGGCGCTCTGCCGTTCTGCGGGGGGGCAATCGGCTTTCTCGGTTATGACCTGGCACGCACACTGGGGGATCTGCCGGCGCGTGCGGGTGCGGAAGGCTGGCCCGACATGGCCGTCGGTCTGTATGACTGGGCCTTGGTGGTTGACCATGCCCGGCAACGCTGTGACCTCGTCCGCAGTGGCAGGGACCCGCGTGGCGACGACAGCTGGCGGTCTGCGCTGCGGCAGCTGTTGAACGCCCTGCCGGGCCGTGAACCGCCGCGAGCCGCGACCGGCAGGCTGATCGAACCGGGCATGCAGCGAGATGCGTATGCCCGGTCCTTTGCCCGAATCCAACGCTATATCCGCGATGGAGACTGCTACCAGGTCAATCTTGCGCAGCGTTTTCGTGCGGCGGTCGATTCCGATGCCTGGACCCTGTATCAGCGCATGCGCGCGGACAACCCGGCCCCCTTTGGTGCGTTACTTGAATACCCGTTCGGTGAGATCTTGAGCTGTTCGCCAGAGCAGTTTCTGCAGCTGCGCGATGGCCATGTACAGACACGCCCGATCAAAGGGACCCGGCCACGTGGTGACAGCGCGCACAGTGATCAGGCCATGCGCGCGCAACTGCTCAGCAGTGCCAAGGACCGGGCGGAAAACCTGATGATCGTCGACCTGCTGCGTAATGACCTGGGCAAGGTCTGCGAGCCCGGCAGCATCGATGTGCCGGGGCTGTTCGAGGTGGAATCGTTCGCCACGGTGCATCACCTCGTCAGTACCGTGACAGGGCATCTGCGCGGCGGCTGCGATGCGCTGGATCTGATCGCCGCCTGCTTCCCGGGCGGTTCCATCACCGGCGCTCCGAAGCGCCGCGCGATGCAGATCATCGACGAGTTGGAGCCGGTGCGCCGCGAGGTGTATTGCGGCAGCGTCATCCGTCTCGGTTTCGACGGCAACCTCGACAGCAGTATCACCATCCGCACACTGCTGATGCGCGGTGATGAGGTCTTCTACTGGGCGGGTGGCGGGATCGTGGCCGACTCCGCATGTGCGGCCGAGTACCAGGAAAGCCTCGACAAGGCGGCGGCCTTCCTGGGTTTGTTCGGTTAGGCAGGCGATCGCCGAGGGGGTTCGGCTCCTACAGCCCGGCGTCTTCGTAGGAGACAGCCCCTAGCCGGCGTTCTTCCAGCGCTCGTAGAAGAAGTTGGTCGCGGAGACGAAGCCCTCGACACTGCCGCAGTCGAAACGCTTGCCCTTGAACCGGTAGGCCAGCACCATGTTCCTGATCGCCTGAGTCTGCAGTGCATCGGTGATCTGCATCTCGCCATTGCGGCCCGGTGGCGTGGAGCGGATCACGTCGAAGATGTCCGGGGTCAGGATGTAGCGGCCGATGATCGCCAGGTTCGACGGTGCGTCCGCCGGATCGGGTTTCTCCACCATGTCCGACACCACGTACACGCCATCTTCCAGTTCGGAGCCGGCAATCACGCCGTACTTGTGCACCTCGTCTTGCGGCACCTCTTCGATAGCGACGATGCTGCAGCGGTACTTGGCATAGATGCGCGCCATCTGGGTCAACACGCCATCGTCTTCACCCACGCACAGGTCATCAGCGAGGATCACACCGAACGGCTCGCGGCCGATCAGCGTCTCACCGGTCAGGATCGCGTGGCCCAGGCCCTTCATCTCGGTCTGGCGGGTATACGAAAAGGTGCAATAGTCGATGATGTTGCGGATATCGGCGAGAAAGACTTCTTTCGGCGTGCCGGTGATCTGCTGCTCCAGCTCATAGCTGATGTCGAAGTGGTCCTCTAGCGCACGTTTACCGCGTCCGGTGACGATCCCGATGGTGTTCATGCCGGCCGCCATGGCCTCCTCCACGCCGTACTGGATCAGCGGCTTGTTGACGATCGGCAGCATCTCCTTGGGCATCGCCTTGGTGGCCGGAAGAAAGCGCGTGCCGTAACCGGCGGCGGGGAACAGGCATTTCTTGATCATGGTGAAAGTCCGTTGTGTATTTGCTCAGTGGCGCAACAGGCCTGTGGGGCATTGCTGATTGTCGATGATGTGGTGCTGCAAAAGCCACGTCAGCGCATCTGTCGCATCCTGTTCGAACCACGCCTGCGCCGAGCCCAGGCGGAACGTATAACCCCAGGCGTCCATATCTGCGAACAACTGATGCCGGTCATAGCCTGGCAAGGCGTCGGCCAACAGCGCCTGAAGGTAGCACACCGCATTCTCCTCGGGGATCTCGCCGCCCGCATCGGTATGCAGCAGCTCACGCCGCGCCCCGTCCATGCAGATGAAATGGCAGGCCTCGTGCAGCGCTGAATGCAGCGGCGTGTCCGGGCGCACAAACAGCGTGGAACGGATCAGCCCTGCCTCGCTGTCGCCCCAGTACGACCCGGGGATCGGCATGCCGGTGCCAACAATCTCGACCTGCATTGCATAGCGCGCCAGCAACTGACGCAACGACAGGATATGTTCAGGCGTGCACAGAACGACCGTGGACGACATGGATGCAGCTGCTGGGCAGAAAAACGGGGCGCCAGCCTAACACGCCGTCAGCACTGCTCCCAAGGCAGGCCGTGAAACCGCCAGCCGCCGACCGTGCCGCGCTGATGGTTGTCGTCGAGGTCGCCTTCGAAACCCTCGTCGACGTGATAGACGTTCTTGAGACCGGCGTTGAGCAGAGCCTTGCCGGCCTCGACCGAGCGCTTGCCGCTGCGGCAGATCAGGATCACCGGCGCACAGCCTTCCTGCGCGTCACACACTGCACCACCGAGCAGCAGCTTGCGGATCTCGGGTACGAAGTGTGGATTGATGTCCCAATCGGGTTCGTCGATCCATGCGACGTGGACGGCGCCCCTGGGGTGGCCGACAAAAAGGAATTCCATGGTCGAGCGGATATCGACCAGCAGGGCGCGTGGATCATCCTGCAATACCTGCCAGGCCTGTTTGGGTGATAATTCGGCTGGTTCCTTTTTCTTGTTCATGGCGATTCCCCATTTGAATTCAGCTCTGTTTTATAGACCAATACGACAGGTCTGACCTCGTGGAAATCCCGATACTGGGTATTGGATGTGATACGTGACCGTGTGCTCGAGGCGCTGATTTGGCCGCTCGGGCTGTTGCCGTTCCGCTGGGCAGGCGGCCTGGGCGCCGCCGTCGGGCGCGTGTTCTACCGAGTCAATCGACGCGAGGTGAACAACGCGAGGGTCAATCTGCGCCTGTGTTTTCCCGAGATGGACGCGCCGGCGCGCGAACAGCTGGTGCGGCGCAACCTGATCGAGACCGCGCGCAGTTTTGCGCAGATGGCGCGGGTCTGGGTCGGTCGCCAGCTCGATATGTCCAGCCTGATCGACGACAACGGCTTCGAGGCACACGGTCGCGCGCTGTTGCAGCGTGGCCACGGGCTGATTCTGGCGCTGCCGCATCTGGGCAACTGGGAGCTGATCGGTGAGTCGATGATCGCCGTGACGCCGGCAACGGCTTTGTTCCGCCCGCCGCGCATGGCCTTCATGGACCGCATCATGCGCGCCGGAAGGGCCCGCACCGGGATCGTACCGGTGCCGATCGACCGGCAGGGGCTAAAGGCGCTGCACGCGGCGCTGCAACGCGGCGAGGGTGTGGTGATCCTGCCCGACCAGGTGCCGAAGACGATCGGCGCCGCAGGGGTGGTGGCGCCGTTCTTCGGTCATCCGGCGATGACCATGACCCTGATCAGCCGGCTCGCCCACCGGCACAAGTCGCCGGTGCTGTTCTGTTGTGCCGTTTACGATGCGGGTATCGGCAGGCACCGGCTGCATCACTTCGAGGGCGAGGCCGGGATCGGTGACGCGTCACCGGAGGTCGCTGCGGCCGCTCTCAACCGTGATGTGGAACGTTGTGCGCGTGCATTTCCGGAGCACTACCAGTGGACGTACCGGCGTTTCCTGGTCCCGGGCAGTCAGACCAGCCCGTATTCGGTACGCGAGCCCTGAAACAGCGGCGTTGCCGCGGCGGTTAAAGGCACCCGGCCGTTGGCCGTTACCCTGACAGGAACTCATTTCTTGTTCAGGGGCTTGGTATGCGGTTATCGGATATCGGGACATGGTCCGGCCGGGTGACAGCTGCAATGCTGGCGCTGTGGTGCGCTGCGTCGGTCGCGCAGACGGCGCCGGACAAATCGGATGTCAGGGTGCTGATCGATATCTCCGGCAGCATGCGACAGAACGATCCAAACAACCTTCGGCGCCCTGCGTTGCGCATGCTGGCCGGCCTGCTGCAGCCGGGGACCCAGGCCGGTGTATGGACCTTCGCACGCTGGACCAACAACCTGGTTGCGGTCGGGGATGTGGATGCGGCGTGGAAGAAGCGCACCCAGTCATTGTCCGAGCAGATCTCTTCGCCGGGCCAGTTCACCAATATCGAGGAAGTGCTGGACAAGGCCTCGGCCGACTGGAGTGGCGAGCCCACCACGCATGCCCGGCACCTGGTGTTGCTCACCGACGGCATGGTCGATGTATCCAGGCAGGAAGCCGAGAACGCACAGTCGCGTGAACGCATCATCGGCACCCTGTTGCCGCGTCTCAAGTCCGCGGGCGTCAAGGTGCACACCATCGCGTTGTCAGAACGTGCCGATCACGCGTTGATGAAGATCCTGGCCGGTGAGACCGGTGGCTGGTATCAGCAGGTGGCGCAGGCGGATGAACTGCAACGCGTGTTCCTGCGGATGTTCGAGACTGTTGGAAAACCGGATTCGGTGCCTCTGCAGGACAACCGGTTCGTGGTCGACAGCAGTATCTCGGAGGCGACTGTCCTGGTGTTCAGCAGGCCCGATACGCCTCCGGTGGTGCTGCGCTCGCCGTCGGGTGATGAATACACCGACAGCGACCTTCCCGCCGGTGTCGCGTGGTTTCGTGATCAGGGCTACGACCTGATCACCGTGGCCTCACCGCAGAAGGGCGAATGGAGCCTGCAGGCCGATATCGATCCGGACAACCGGGTGATGATCGTGACTGATCTGAAGCTGCAGCACTCCGAGGTTCCGACCCACATCGCGGTGGGTGAGAGCCTGCGCATCGAGGCCAACCTGAGCAGCCGCGGCGAATTGGTTACCCGCCAGGCGTTTCTGCGTCTCCTCCAGGTCTACGCCGAGCGTATCGATCAGGGCGCCAGTGCGCCGCTGGCCCTGAACGACCAGGGCGAAGGCGCCGACGACAAGGCAGCCGATGGCCGCTACACGCTGCGCCACAGCGAGCCCGCCGCGCAGGATGAGGTCGGGGTGCTGGTGGCAGTGGAAAGTCCCACCTTCATGCGTGAAAAGCGTTTTCGTCTGGCGGTCCACGAACCCGTTGAGGGCAGTGTGGCCGATGGGCCTGATGGTCCCGAATTGAGCGTCAGGCTGCAGGGTGCCGTCATGCAGCCGGGTGCAGAACTGAGTGCCTGGCAGCAGGCCGCTGATGGCCAGCGCGTAGCGCTGCAACTGACCGAGAGTGAACCGGGGCAATGGTCGGCCGCGCTGATGGACCCGGTATCGCCGAGTTATCTGACGGTTTCGGGCACAACGAAACTGGGCAACCTGATCGAGCGTACCGTCGGGCCGATCGTCGCGCCCGGTGTGACCTTGCCGGCAGTCGTGGCCAAGGCGCCAGTGGTCGAACCGGCACCCCCCGTGGTCGAGCCGGCGCCGCCAGCGGTCGAGCCCGCGCCAGTCGAGCCTGAAGCGGTGGCGGCGCCGGTCGAAGAGCCGCCCGCCGAGCCGCCTGCTGTTGCGGAGGACAGCCTGCTGGTGCCGGGGTTGGTGTTTGGCGGGTTCAATCTGACATTGATAATCGCTGCAGGCGTCTGGTTCTTCCTGCGTCGCCGACGCGCGGCGGGCAGGGACGAGCTCGAGTTCGATGATCTCATCGACGAAACGGTCGATGCGTCGGAGGACGCAACGACACCGCAGGAGAAAGCGGCATGAGCCAGACCATGCTTGTACTGCTGGGCGCCCTCGGCGCCGAACTGCTGCTACTGCTGATAGTGCTTCTCGCCGTGGCGTTTTTCCGCAACCGTGCGGCGTCCCGGCGTGACCAGCGTGCCATGCGTGCATTGATTGCACGCGTCAAGAAGGGCAAGGCGGAGCGCGAGCAGCTGCTCGAACAATATCTTGCCGAACGCATGGGGCTGTCCGACCCCGCGCTGACGCAGGCCAAGGTCGCGATGTTGCGCGCGGAACTGACATTGCTGCAGCGTTTTGCCGGTGTCTACCGGAATCGCGAGGCGGCGATGGCTGCGCGCTTCGATGCCGATCTGTACGCGGTCCTGGAGCCCTACCATGCGCTTGCAGTTGGTACGCAGGCCGATCAGGAGCCATCGCAGCCGGGTGAGGTGGACGAGACAGAGATCGAGGCCTTGCGTCAGGAAAACGAGCGTCTGTCGGAAGAGCTCAGGATCACGATGGAGACGATGAGCCGGATGCTGAACGAGTATTCGACGATGTTCTCCGGGTCGGCGCCGGAAAACCTGCAGGAGACGGAGGAGCCGAACGTGGTGCCAGCGCCAATGTCAGTCGACGATGTGCCGTTCGACACTGCGGATCAGGCAGACGAGGTGCCGGTGGACGAGTTCGACACTGCCGACGACGTCGACGAGGTAGCCGATGCGCCTGATGCCGGTGAGTTCGAAGTCGTTGCCGCTGAAGAAGAGGATCTTTTCGCTGGCGACGATTCCGCGGATATCCCGGAACAGGAATCCGAACCCGACGAAGCGGATGCTGAGCTGGACCCCATGGCGCAGGTGCTTCGTGACGCCGCATTGCAGGAGCAGTCTGCACGCGACGCCGGTGACGCGGTCGAGGTCAGTGTCAAGACGCGCCCCGCAGGTAGCGCGGAAGGTAAAGGCCTGGATGAGGTGGAAAGCACCCACGCCGATGCCGATGCCGATGCCGATGCCGATGCCGATGCGGGTGACGTCGAGATAGCGCTGGAGGATGGTGCACCGGAGGAACTGGCAGCCACGGATCCCGAAGGCCTGGATGATCTGTTTGACGCCGGTGATGATTCGCTGAAGGCCGGCTCTGGCAGGTGAGTGGCCGCGTATTTCGTAGAGGCTAAAAGAAGCCCGGCCGGTGCCGGGCTTTTCGTTCTGCCTGATTGTCACCCAATCACTTGCGAGCAGGTGGGCCGTTGAACCTGGTGCTGTTGCTTATGTGTGACAGGAAGAAATCAAGGTCGTGGTACTCCTTGCCCTGGGGCCTGAACTCGTTCGCCCGCACCGGCTCATTCCACGACGCGCGAATTAGAGGGCCAGTGCGTTGGGGTCATTCGGCACCACGACGTTGATTCGCTGCCCACGCGACCGGGGCTCTCGGTGCAGCTGATTTTCCCCCGCAACCTTTACTGGCGCCCACGAACGAGAACGACAGATAGGGGTTCCTGAAGATGCCGTCGCTGCACTGGGATGTCATCACGGTCTTACCGCCCACGTCGGCTGCTGGCAAAAGAAAAGGCCATCGGCGTTGTCGCCGATGGCCTGAATGCTCGTCTTATGAAGCCGGGCCGTTTTGCCCCTGAGGGCGGTGGCTTATTTCACAGGCGAATCAGGATCTGCCGGCAGTTTATTGACCGGCGATGCAGGGTCGAACAGGTACGCCATGATATCGGCGATCTGATCCTGGCGCAGGTAGCCGCTTGCACCCATGCGCGGCATCCTGGTGCAGGGGAAGTACGCGTGTGGGTTGTAGATCATTTCATACGTGTACTTGAGCATTGCCTCACTGTTGCCGCGCACCCGGCCGTAGCCGGTCAGGCTCGGGCCGATGGTGCCGCCGGTGCGGTCGGTGGCCAATTGGTGGCAGTTGTAGCAGTTGCCGCCTGGATCGCCCTTGCTGTGGTCGTCGTTGTTGTGGCCGAAGCGGTAACCGAAGCCCGACCACGCCAAGTCTCCGCCCTTTCTCCAGTCACCCAGCTTGATTCCGCCCTCCGGGTATTTCATCGAATTGCGTGCGATGGTGCTGACCTTGACCGCGGTGTCACCATCGATCGGCTGATCACGCAGTGCGGAACACGCCTTCTGCAGCTCGTCCTGGGTAATACGCTCGCGCCCGGTGGTTCCCTCTTGTGTCGCCTGATCGAGTTTGAAACCGTTGGCCTCAAATATCAGGTACTCGGCCAGGGCCTCAGGGGTCATCTTCGTGTAGTCGACCTTGCCCGAAGATGCCGCGGGTTTGGATGCGGCGGCCGCTGCAGGCTTGTCAGTACCGGTCGCGGCGCAGCCGCCGACGATCAGCATCAAGGTGGTGGTGGCGGCAATCGTAGCCGCAATGGCAGTCTTCTTGTACATATCTCAATCTCCTCGTGCGGCGACGGTTAGCGCTTCATGTCTGGCAGGATGGCCGGCTGGCCGCGCGCGGCGTCAGTCCAGAACGAGATCACTGCGATCGAGGCATCGGAGCCGTTGTTGATCATCGGGTGGCGCATCTGCCAGTAGCAACCGCGCAGGCGGTGCTGGCTGCTGCGCACGTTCTGATGACCGACGCGTTCTGCCGGCCAGGAGATGGCCTTCGTCCATTCCTCAGGGACCTTCATGTTGGGCAGCACTGATGCACGGATTCGCTTGCCAGTGTCGCCATGGCAGGTCTGGCAGCTGAAGTCGGTGATACCGGCACGCCGATAGAACATTGCCTCGCCCGCGTCACGCATCGCCTTTTCCAGCGGATGATCGAGCGGTGGATTCCATGGCATCCCATTGGACTTAATCGCGATGTAGGTCTGCAGTTTCATCATGTCCGAGTCCGAACCATGACGGGACTTGACGGACTTGTCGTCCTTGGCGAAGCCCTGCAGTGTCGTCATGCAGTGCACCAGGCGCGATTCCAGGTCCATGACCTTGCCGGTGTCGGCAAAATAACGCGGCAACTCGACATAGGCGCCCTCGAGGACACCCGGTCCCTTGCCGAAGTCGCATCCCTCCAGCGAGACATTCTTCGGGCCGCGTGGTGTCTTGAACAGTTCCTCGCCTTCTTCGGCAACGAACTGAGCCGGGTTGTCCGGCATCAACATCAGGTTCTGATCGCTTTGCGACAGATACGGGGACTGGGTCTCGTCGATCAGGGTCTGCAGGATTTCTTCCGGCGCCATACCGGAATAGTCAGTGGCGGCATTTGCCGTGCCGGCGACGGCGAGCGCGAGGGGTACCACATAAAGAAGTTTCTTCAACATGGATTTCTCCTTTGGTGAGGTTCGAACGTTGTTATCGGGTGAAGTCGTGTTCGTCGAGCTGTTTTATGGATACCCGGCGAAGACCCCGAACACAGGGTCTTCGCCAGGGAATTTCTGTGTCAGCTGATGGTGGCTGTTTCTGAATCGCCACCGCCCTGGTTGTCGGCCCAGGTGATCTTCACTTCATCGCCTTTGGCGGCGCCAGTGAAAGAGAAGGACAGGTACGGGTTCTTGGAGATGCCGCCGCTCCATTGCGCGTTCATGACGCTCTTGCCACCGACGTCGGCCATGACTTCATTGATGAAGTGTGCCGGAATGAGTTGGCCCGTCTTGCTGTCTTTGCGCAGACCGGTCTCCATTGGATGGGTGATCAGACACTTGACCTCGGTGGTGTTGTCTTTGATCTTGGCGCGGATCTTGATGCTGTTAGCCATGAATGTTTACCTCGAATTCGTATGCTGTTTCGTGCTGGGTGAGGGGGGCCGGATCAGCCGCCGCAGCCGCCGATGGTGACCTTGACGCTCTTGCGGGCCGAGTGCAGCTTGCCACCGGCCTTGACCACGGCAATGACATCACTGGTCTTGCCCATCTTGATGCGGGTGGAAATGTCCGGGGCCGCACCTGCGCCGAGCGTAAAGGTGGCCAGCAGCGGAGCGTTGTTGCCTTCGGCCAGCAGTACGATGGATTCGACACCAGCCATTTCCGCGGCAACCGAGACCGGTACGACAGCACCGTTTTCGGCGATGTCCGGGGCCTTGATCTTGATCGCGTCGGAAGCGGTGCTGGACGAGCCGCCCAGTGCCGCGGCCAATGCATCGTCAATGCTCTTGGCCTGAAACGCTTTTTCGTTCCAGGCGGCGATGACAGCCTGCGGGGCCAGCAGGCCTGCGCCCACGGCCACGCCTACGGTGCCGGCGGCCAGGGAGCCCTTGAGAAAGACTCGGCGTTTGATGTTCATCATCATCTTCAATCTCCTAACAATCAAAACGTGGGGGGGGTCGTGTTACGCGTCAGAGGAGGTGGACAGCATCGACTATGGATCGATCTCGTTTTCCGAAAGCGGTCCGCACCAGCAAAGCCGCGGCATGGCGTTCGTCGACATGGCCGTGTTCGCGAATATTGCAGTTTTCCGCATCGCCTTTCCTCCTATCATTAACTTTAAACGGCTGAGAGCTGGCGCTCGTTGTATTTTTTTTCCGACTTCCGAATGCTCTGCAACGTTCGGTGAAGCGCCGTTATGCATCGCAATCATCATTAACCCAAATCAGGGCTAAGTCGCTAGGATAGAGGATAAAAAAGCTTTGGCAAGCACCCGGCCCAACTAATATTTCATTAAGAAATACTGATGGAATAATTCACGGCTTCGCGCTTCCTTTCTTTTTTTCGTCGTCCTGTTCGGATTTGAGATCGGCCAATCTCGATTCCAGTCTGGAGGAATCGTAAAAGTTCATCCCAGGTTTTTTCAGGGCTATTTCAAGTTGCAGGATGGCGCCTTCCAGGTCGCCGATCAGGTAGTAGTACTCGGAAAGGTATTCGTGGCCCAGGGCCTGCTTTCCCTGGTCGCCGGCTGCCCTGGACAGGAGTTGGTACACCCGCGGTTCTTCACTGCGGAAGTCCAGGAATCGCTGCAACTTCGCTGCCGAGCGCGCCGGCTCGCCCATGGCCAGTGCGGACTCGGCGTAGGTCACGTTGAGCGCATAGCTCTCCGGGTGTTCGGCGATCGCCGTCTCAAGTCGGCGCAGTGCACCCGCGTTATCACCTTGCAGTGCCTCGACCCGCGCGCGCGAGACGATGAATTCCACGACCTCTGGATGTATGCCGAGCAGCCGGTCAAGCGTGGCGCCAGCGTCGGCCAGCCGGTTGGCCCGAATCTGCGCCAATGCCATGCCATAGCGCACAGCCGTTTCATTGCGGAACCGGCCATCTTCGAGCATCTGGCCGAGATCGCGAATCGCCTCCTCGGGACGGTCGTTCTGACGTTGCGTCAGCGCCATCCGGGCCAGGTGATAGCGCAGGAACTCAGGGGTCTGGCGGTACGGATACTGTTCGGCGCGGCCCATGGCGTCGGCGGTGCGGCTGCTGGTCACCGGGTGGGTCATCAGGAACTCGGGCAGCTTGCTCGCGTACACGCGGTTGGCCTTGCCCATGCGTTCAAAGAATGACGGCATGGCACGCGGTTCGTAGCCGGATTGGGCGAGGATGTCGATACCGACACGGTCGGCCTCCTGTTCGTTGCCACGGGTGAAGTTGATCTGCTGCTGGATAAGCGCCGCCTGGCCACCGACGGCCGCCGCCGCGGCGGCATCGCCGCCAATGGCCACACCGAGGACGATCGCCGCCAGCAGCACGGCCGCGCTGGGGATGCTCATCTGGCCGGTGGACTCCCAGGCCCGCAGCAGGTGCTGTTGCGTGACGTGCGCAATCTCGTGGGCCAGCACAGCCGCCAGTTCGCTTTCTGTTTCGGTGGTCAGGATCAGACCGCTGAACACCCCGATATAGCCACCGGGTCCGGCGAACGCGTTGATCTGCGGATCGTCGACCACGAAGAACGTGAACGGCGTGCCGTGGGCCGGGCTGTCTTTGATCAGGCGCTGCCCGAGACTCTGTATGTAATCGGTCAGCAACGGATCATCCATGACCTTTTCCGAGCGCCGCACGCTGCGCATGAAGGCCTTGCCGAGGTCGCGTTCGCGCTTGGGCGTCATCAGATTGCCGGCGGAATTGCCCAGATCGGGCAATTCCGTGTTGAGTGCGAAACCCGGGCCAGTGGGTGTCACGAGGAGCAGCGCGCACAGCGAGAGACGGGCCGCAGCCGCTTCGATTATCTTCACCTGTCCATCCCTGCGCCGTCCCGGTACCTGTTCAACACCCTTTGCATCTTAGCGCCTCGCGTCAGTTCAGCTGGACCCGCTGCCCCCATGGCACCGGGTCCCTTCCCTTGACCAGCCAGATCACCGGAAAGTTCGGTTCCCGAGAGGGGAACTGGCCCTGTGCATCGGTGAAATAAACCAGTAACTCCGGTTGCCTCCCATGATCGCGCAGCCAGTCGAACACCGGACGGAAATCGGTGCCGCCGCCACCCTCGATGCGTGCCGGGCAGCGGAAATCCTCCCAGGGTTCGAACTCCCAGGGCGCGCCATCGGCAATGCTGGCGTCACAGGCGAACAGGGTCACGCGGGCACGCATCTGGCCCTTGAGGGCCGATACCTCTGACAGGAACTCATCCATTTCGGCGGTCTTGATGGAACCGCTGGTGTCCACCGCGACCACGATATCAACCTGCGAGCTCTTGAGTGACGGCAGGATGGCGTCACCCTCGCGCCGCGACGGCCGCATGTAGCTGAAATCGTCGCGCGCCAACGCGGTCATGTAGCGCGCCAGCAGCATGCGCCACGGCAGGCGCGGCTGCAGCAGGTGGTCGACCAGGCGCGCCATACTGCCGCCCATCTTGCCGGCCTGCATGGCCTGCTGTGCGGCGCCGGCAAGGCGTTGCTGCCACTGCACCTCGAGCGTCTGCCGCTCGTCGTTGTTCAGCGGTGACGGCGTCGGTTCGCCTCGGCCGTCGTCGTCACCGTCGCGTTGCTGCTCGGTCGAGCGTCCGGCATCGGCGTCCATCGGCTGTGCGCCTTGCCCTTTGCGTTGCTGCGACGGCTGATCCAGCGGCCGTTCGCCGCCCTGGTCACCGTCGTCTTCGGGCTGCGAACTGGTGCCGCCGGCGCCGGATTGCTGCTGTTGGCTTTCCGGCTTGTCGGGTGCCTTGCCCTGTTGGCCGCCACCCGACTGATTGTCCTGGTCGAACAGGTGCTGGTCGATGGTGTCGCTCTGGTCGTTCTCGTCGATCAGCGGGTAGATCTCTTCCGCTGTCATGCCCAGGTACTGTGGCATCACGTGGCAGTTCGGCGGAGGTGTCAGGCCGTCGTCCAGCAACAAAGGGTTGATCGCGTAGTCACAGGCCAGGTCCCAGCGGTGCTGGATACGGTGCTGACGACGGGCGAAGTGTGAGAGCGCGCAATGCAGTGCCTCGTGCGCGAGCATGAACTGGGTCTGTGACATCGACAGCGAGTCGATGTACTGCGGGTTGTAGTAGAACTTGCGCGCGTCGGTGGCGGTGGTCGCACACCAGTTCGGGTCTGCGGCCGCCATCGGCAGGCGCAGCACCAGGGCGCCGAGAAACGGCTTGTCGAGGATCAGCCTGGTCCGCGCCGCGGCCAGCTTGGTTTCGATTGCTTGCAGGTCCATACGGAACGCGTTGTGCCGGACTTATTCGTACAGCATCACGTCGGCGACCGCGTTCGCCCAGGTGGCGAATTCGGGCACCTGGAACAGCGTCTCACCGATCGCGCGGTGCAGGTCGGATACCAGCATCACCCCCATCTCGCGCTGCGGAAACCGCCCGGCGTAGTCGAGGATGCGACCGGTGATTTCGATCGCCCGGCCGTTTTCCTGCGCGCGGATGGCGCGCCCGACCAGCGCGGCGGCGACCGCATACTGCAGATCGATCTCGCTGGGTACCGGGACCTCTCTGCCCGCCACGATGTCGTCCAGGTCCGGCATCTTGTCGAGACTGTTGACGAAGGCCGTGAGTTCGATCCCGGCGGCCGGCCCGACGCAGGCCTGCAGTGCACCCTGCAGCAGGCCTGCGTGGTCGCCGAATTTGTGCAGACTCCGGTGCGCGAATTCCCAGGACCTTGGTGACGGGAAGGCGACCGGGTTGTGTGCCGGGTCGAAATCGAACAGCAGCTCCGGCCGGAAACGCAGGAACGCAATCACCCGCTCGTCAATGGCGTGCTGGTAGGCCCAGGCGACCCAGTCGTCAAGATGCGTATCCACATCGAAGTGCGAGAAGCGGTTGGCGAGCGGGGCAGGCATCGTGTAGGTCACGCCACGATCGCCCTGGCGATTGCCGGCGGCAAAGATCGCCCATCCGGCCGGCACCTGATACTCGCCCAGCCTGCGATCGAGGATCAGCTGGTAGGCGGCTGCCGACACGCTTGGCGGGGCTGACGTGATCTCGTCGAGAAACAGGATGCCCTGTGCGCCGTGTCGCTGTGCGTCCGGCAGGATTGCCGGGGCCGCCCACTCGACGAATTCGCCGTTGCGAAACGGGATGCCGCGCAGGTCGCTGGGCTCCATCTGCGACAGCCGTATGTCGATCACTGGGGCCGCGTGACGCTCACCGGTCTGCCGGATCATGTCTGATTTGCCGACGCCGGGCGGGCCCCACAGCATGACTGGCGTGTGGTGGCCATCACGGGTGCTGGCGAATTCGCGATCGAGGATGGTGAGCAACTGGGCGGGACGCATTCTGACTCCTACTGCGGGTGCAATTGACAAGAATGTTGACCGCAACCGACCAGGTCAACCCCCATTCACAAATGGAATCGTGTTGCAGTGCACAGTAGCGCACCGAGCAAATTGAACTTGTCAGCCTTTAGAAAACCAGATTATTCTAATGCCCCTTTTAGAGAGCCGCCGCGCCTGGATTCTTCAGGTCGCAGCCGAACCGTTCCGAGGGCAGGCGTCGACAGGCGCAAAAATCGCGGGTGGTGCAGGTAAGCGGCAAGCAGAAGTTTGCTAAACGGAGACCGGACATGAACCAGTTCTACTACGACGCTGTGACCAAGATGGAAGAAATGGCTGTGGACGAAGAGTACATCCAGGGTTGGCAGGCAGGTTTCCTGCAGAACCCCCAGCGTGAAGAACAGCGCGTGACCGAGGCCTACGAGGCAGGTTACGGCGATGGTGAAGAAAAGAACACCGACAACTTCGGGAACTGGGTGAAGAGCTGATCGCTTTTCCGGTTCTTTAGAGCGAAAGAGGCGGGTGATCCCCGCCTTTTTTCTTGTCCGCAGGCACCCCCGTCAGCCGCCTCATTCGAACAGGTTCTGCACTGCGCGCCTGATCTCGCGGTTGATCTCGATGCCGTCTCTGTCCATCACCTGGTCGATCACCCAGCGGTTCTCCTGTGAGTCGCCCATGATCTGCTGGATCTCGAAGCCCAGGTGGCGCATGAAAGGATACGAAGGCCCGTCTTCGTAGTAGGTGAACTCGGCATATTCCTGGCCGCGCTGGTTCATCTTCTCGATGAATGGCCCCACGTAGTCACCCGGGCCGAATATGTCCACACTGTTGTCGCGCAGGTGGCCGGCAAGATGGCGTGCAAGCGTGATCACCAGCTGGCGTCGGTCATCGTCGCTCAGGTCGAGTTCCATCAGCGCCAGGCGGTCGACGATCTGCAGCTGAAAAATCAGGTACTCGACGATCACCGCGAAGCGCTGTTCGTCGTCCTGATAGACGAAATCCTCTCCGTGCAGGTTGATCGCCTTGTCCTTGGCGATTCGCCAGCCGATAAATGCCAGTGCACCGGCGATTTCGTCCAGGCTGCGCTCGGCGTCGTCGTCGTGCCAACGGCTCTTGATTCTCAGCGCCACAGTGGATTCTCCTGCCCGGATAGGCGGTTCTTTTGAATTGGCTTGGCTCTAATAGTCGAGTATTTTACTCAGAAAAGTGGATTCGGCCAGCGTCGCGGGGAGGAGTTCATGCAGGCCTTGATCGATACCGTCCAGCGTAACTGCGACATCTGTGATGCCCGCCATGGCAGCGATTTCGGGATGTGCACCTATCTGCTGAAGATGCGCGAACTGTACCGCTGGGAGCGTGACCTGCCGCTCGGCGCGCCGCTGGGCAAAGACGACGTAGGCGACTGGCTGACGACGCGCGAGGCGCACCTGGCGAGCCTGCAGGACGCCGATTTCGCCGAGCTGTCGATCGGCGGTCGGTCGATCGATCCGTTCGACGCCGAGGCAGTCAACGATGCGGTTGCCCTCCACGGGTTGGTCTACAGCGCGGGACTGGTGGATGGTGCCCGTCCACACTTCTTCCTCGCGGAGCTGGAGGGTGAGCGGCGTGCTGATACCGGTTTCCTGTTGCGTGTCAGCGGGCGCGAACTGGCGCGCTGCCTGAGTGCGCCGCCGGCGATGACGCGCGGCGCGACGATTTTCCTGCGTCGTGAGTCACTGCGGCGTCTTCTCTGGGAGAAATACGAATCGTGGTTGTGGAGCCGGCCGCACAACGCAATGGCGCGGGCACTGGCGTTCTATCCGTTTGAGACGGCGCTTAACGATGCGCTGGATGCAATGACAGTGGCTGAGATGGCCGTGATCGAGGCGCACGAGCGGGGCGAGTATCACGCAGGTCTTGATCTCGGCGAAGGCTGGGAGGCGATGCTGCTGGACATCAGCCTGACCCCGGCAGAACTGATGGCGCGCGCGGTTCGCGATCATCTGGCGGACTGTACCCACACCCTGCCCATGCTGCTGGAATCGGGACGCGAGCCATCTTTGCACCTTTTTATCGCCAACCTGGGCGCAATGCGCAAGCAGTTGTTTCCGTCGGTCGTCACTGCCTACCAGGGTTGGATGGAGACCGGCGACAACGCGGGATTCCTTGATCTCGTGCAGCGTGGTGCGGCGCATTGGCGCGCTCTGGCGCTGCAGCTGCTTGCGTTGCATGCCGAACACCGCGATCAAAGCGCAGTGCCGATCGCCCGCACCGTCGAATCGGCCTTCCTGTAGCACTGCGGTTTTGCCGTCGGGGCGCCGAAGGCCGATAATCCGGGGCATCCCAGTCACAGCCCCCGTCGCCCCATGGACAACCCTTTCCCGATCGAGCGAACCGTCACGCCGCCACGCACCTTTCGCGAGGTCAAGCCCGGCAGTTTCATCTACGAGCGGCCGGACACTATCCCGGCGGACTGGTGCGACGAGATGATCCGTCGTTTCGAGGCCAACCCGGAACAGCAGAATCGTGGGCGCATCGGGCAGGTGCAGGGACTGGATGCTGAGATCAAGCGCACCATGGACCTGGTGGTCAGCGGCAGGGAGGACTGGAAGGATATCGACCAGGTGTTCTTCCGCTGTGTCGGTGCTGCACTGGCGGAGTTGCGCGAGACATTCCCTTTCTTCAAAGGCCCGTTCAAGGACATGGGGTACCAGATCCAGCGCTACCAGCCGGGCGAGTTCTACCACTGGCACATCGACGGCGGCAGTCACGAGTTCAGCCAGCGCCAGCTGGTGGTGATCTGGTATCTCAATGATGTGCCGGGTCCTGGCGGTGAGACCGAGTTCCTGTACCAGGATGTCAAGGTCCGGCCGGAGCGTGGCAAGATGGTGGTGTTTCCACCGTTCTGGACCCATGAGCACCGCGCCGCCACCGTGAATGCCGGCGTGAAATACATCGCGACCACCTGGGTGGTGTTTCGCTGACGTGCCAAGCCTCCTGTCGATTATCGAACTCGGCGGCTATCCGAACCTGCTGCCGCTGTACCAGCGGTTGGGTTTCAGTGTCGAGGTGGTCAATTCGCAACGCAAGGCGCGCAGCGCGCTGAAAAAGCGCATGCCGGACGTGATCGTTGCCGAGTACATCTTCCAGTCCGACTTCCGTGACCGCACCTCCAACCTGGAGACGCTGATGGCGGTGTTACAGCGCCATCCCGAGGTGAAAGTGATCGTGTTCTATCTGCCCGAGCAGGCCGAAAAACTGGCGCTGTTGGAGGCGCGGTTCCCGCTGTTCGCGAAGATCGCCTTTCCGGTTACCGCCGACAGGGTGGAGGCGGTGCTGCGCTTGGCGGCTGTCACGTCGCTGAACTGAGCGGCAGCGCGGTGATCGACCGGCCGTCCCGCGTTCTTATTTGTTTCATCAATGCGTCACCTGAGTTGCATGCACCGACGCGAGACTTCGCCTGTCTGATCCAGAGACGGGTAAGCAGAGATGAAAAATGTCCGCAGGCTTGGGCCTTTGCGCGTGCAAACGGTGTGGATTTCCGATGTACACCTTGGGTTTCGTGGTTGCAGCGCAGAAACGCTGCTTGATTTCCTCCACCATACCGAGTGCGAGACCCTCTACCTGGTTGGCGATATCGTCGACGTATGGAACATGAAACGTGGCCTGTATTGGCCGCAGGCACACAACGACGTCATCCGTACGATCCTGGGAAAGGCGAAACGCGGGACCCGCGTCGTATTCGTCCCGGGCAACCACGACGAGGTCTTCCGTGATCATGTGGGTACTCATTTCGGCAATGTCGCGATCCTCGAAGAGGTTATCCACGAGACACGCGACGGCCGCCGGTTCTTTATCGTCCACGGCGACGATTTCGACGGCGTCGTCACCTGCCATCCATGGTTGGCAAAGCTCGGCAGTCACGCCTACGACTGGCTGCTGGCGAGCAACCGTTACCTCAACATCGTGCGCCGCCGCCTTGGTATGGGCAATTGGTCGTTGGCCGGTTTTCTCAAGCGCAAAGTCAAGAATGCGGTGAGCTACATCAGCGGTTTCGAGGAGGCGGTGGCCCGCGATGCCAAGCGACGTGGCGTCGATGGCGTGGTCTGTGGACATATTCACCATGCCGAGATCCGTGACATCCATGGCATCCGGTATCACAACTGCGGCGACTGGGTGGAGAGCAACACGGCGCTGATTGAACGCTTCGACGGCAGCGTCGAACTGGTGCATTGGGTGGTGTCAGACGTGGCTTCGGCAGAAGCCGGAGAAAAGCCGCCAAAGGCGATGCGCCTGACCGGGTGATCGTTGCGACGACGGTGCCGGGACCCGGTGTGACCGCCGGCTCACGTACCGGCGGCAGGAGGCTGATCACGCCGACTCGATGGCGCCGTTGCGATCACCGGCGTATGCCGCAGTGCAGCCTTCATAGACTTCGAGCAGGCGTGCCGTGGTCGCCCGGACACTCCAGCCGGCGGCCTTTGCGGCCGCCTGTGCACGTAGCCGAGCATGCAGTGCCGGATCATCGAACAGGCGACACACCTTGTCGGCGAAGTCGTCGACGTCCTCGGTAGCCACAAGCCCGCCACGTCTGTCGGCCATGACCTCGGCGGTACCCATCACGGCAGTCGAGACGACTGGTGTGCCTGCCTGCATTGCCTCGAGCAGCACCAGCCCCTGCGTTTCGGTGTTGGACGCGAAAGTGAAGACGTCACCCGCTGCATAGCAGTCGGGCAGATCGTGTTCGCGCGACAGGTAGCCAACGAACCGGACGTGGTGGTCCAGACCCAGTGAGGTGCTCAGCCTGCGCAGGTGCCTGGTCGCCGGCCCTTCGCCGGCGATGACCAGTAGGCTGCGAGGGTGCGAGCGGCGCACCCGATCGATCACGCGCAGCAGGAAGCCTATGTTTTTTTCATACGCGACGCGGCCGACATAGAGCATCAGCTGCCGGTTGGTGGCGATGTTGTGGCGTGCGCGAAAGCGCGTACCGTCTCCACTGCTGAAAGCGCCGGCCGGGATACCGGTGGGGATGATGCTGGCCGGTGCAGTGATGCCGTAGCCGTGCAACACGTCGAGCATCGGCCGGGTAGGTACCACCATGGCGTCGAGGACCGCGCATTGCGTACGAGAAAATTGCCGCGCCGCGTAGCGCAGGACCTTGCGGGGAAGCCACGGAAGGTACTTGTCCAGGTATTCCTCGAAATAGGTGTGGTAGGTCTCGACCACAGGAATCCCGAGTTGCCGGCTCAGCCAGATTCCTTCGTAGTGCGCGGCGAACGGCGTGTGAATATGGATGATGTCAAAGTTGCGCCTGTGCAGCTCGGGGAGGTGCCGGCGCAGCGAGCGCCGCTGCATCAGGCGGTCTTCCGGGTCGACGAACAGGTAGCGTGACGGGATGCGGATAACCTCGAAGTGGTCATCGAGCGGGGTGGGGTAGGCGGGGGCGATCAGGGTGACTTCGTGGCCCTGCTGCTGCAGTTCCCGGGCAAAGGTGCGAATCGATGTGGAAACGCCGTTGACCCGCGGAAAGTAGACATCGGAGATCTTGAGGATACGCATCATCGGCGGATTACATCGCGGATCCGCGACAGGATGATGAACGCCGGATGACGTTTGTGCGACAGGCCAGGTGAAAATTGCGGTCCTGGGTGCAGCCAGGTCGGAAGCCGAACGGTCGCAGACTCCCCTGGTTATCCGCAAAGCGCCTCGAAACGTGCCTTAAATGCGTGCTCGCGCATCGACTCGGCCTGTGCCTTGTCGGCGATCGCGGGTGATTCCTCCCAGGTCCCGGTGGCATGGTTGTATACCGAGAAGCGGTACTGTTTTCCCATCTTGAACACCTTGCTGACGTCCTTGGCGGCCTGCGCCATGGCCTGCATCTTGTTGAGCCCCTTTGGGATGCCGGCATGGGCGATCGATTCACCGTTGGGCGCGATCGGTGCCGACTCGATGCCGGCCTCGGCAATCTCGATCCGGTGGTCGCGTGTTTCACCAGCCGGGTTGAGTTCCACGGTGACCACTTCGGGGACGCGTGAAAGGATATACCCGGCCATCAGCCGCCCCAGGTTGTGGTCCTGGTTCTCCAGTGCGGTCAGCAGCTTGTTGGCGGCGATCTGGGCGCGCAGCATCTGATCGGGCCGTTCGACCCATTCGCGGTTGACCTGCCAGCCCCGATCCATGTCGCTGTCCATCTTGGCAAAAAAGTCCTGCGCCTGGCTTATGAACGCCTCTGGCACATTGAGTTCCAGCAATTGGTCGTCGATCACTACGTTCAGTATCATCTCGATTGTCCCGGACAGCGGTGGCTGGGGGATTGTACCGCCCATGGGAGATGGATCCAGATGCTGATCGAGATACCGGAGCTGCTCAACAGCGCACAGTTGGCCAAGATACACGAGTCGATTGCGCAGGCACGCTTCGTCGACGGGCGACTCACTGCCGGCATGGCGGCGAGCAAGGTCAAGAACAACGAGGAGCTGGCACAGGAGCCGGAACTGCTGCAGCGTCTGTATCGGATCGTGATGGCCAGCGTCGGGCACAGCGAGGTCTTTCGCAGTGCGGTGTTGCCGGCCAAGGTGGCCGATTTCATCTTCGCGCGTTATCAGCCGGGGATGCGCTACGGCGACCACGTGGACGACCCGATCATGGGGCAGGGGCCGCGCTTTCGCAGCGACGTGTCGATGACGATCTTCCTCAACCCACCGGACACCTACGACGGTGGTGAACTGGTGATCCGTACGCCATTCGGCGACCAGCAGGTCAAGTTGCCGGCGGGGCATGCGGTGGTGTATCCCTCGGCGAGCGTGCACCGTGTGGCCGAGGTCAGTCGCGGCGAGCGTCTGGTGGCGTTGACCTGGATCCAGAGTTTCGTGCGTGATGCCGCACGGCGCGAACTGTTGTACGAACTGGATCAGTCGCGTCAGCAGTTGTTGCGCAGTGATCCGGAGACGGATGTGACCAAGAATGTCGACCGCTCTTACGTGAATCTGTTGCGGATGTGGGCGGAGGTTTAGGGTTTCTTTGGCCTGATGGTGGGTTAATTAATTGATGCGCGTGGTGGCGCATATTGGTTTTTTATTGCGCTGGGCTCAGCGCA
>JACKML010000013.1 GCA_024235415.1 Chromatiaceae bacterium
GACTCGATGGTCGCCAAGTGGGACTACTGCGAAGGCAAGGTGCTGGACAAGGTCTCGATCCACTACAACATCGGCCACCTGATGACCATGGAAGGCGATACCGTGTCGCCGGACGGCAAGTACCTGGTCGCGCTGAACAAGCTGGCCATCGACCGCTTCAACCCGGTCGGCCCGCTGCATCCGCAGAACCACCAGCTGATCGACATCAGCGGCGACAAGATGGAACTGCTGTACGACATGCCGCTGCCACTGGGCGAGCCGCACTACGTGGTCGCGATCAAGGCCGACAAGCTCAAGCCCGAAGTCCGTTACAAGTCGGGATGGAACAGTCGTGAAGACAAGGTTTCGGAGTTCAAGACCCGCGCCGGCCGCGAAAAGACCGAGCGTAACTGTGATGCCGCCGGCAACTGCACGACCGAGGTCTGGGGCACGGTGATCCGTTCGCACATCACGCCCGAGATCATCGAGGCGCAGGTTGGCGACACCGTCAAGGTGCACCTGACCAACCTCGAGCGCGCACAGGACGAGGTGCACGGCTTCGCGATGTACGGTCAGAACGTCCAGCTGTCGATCGAGCCGGGCAAGACCGCATCGGTCACATTCCATGCCGATCAGGAAGGGGTATTCCCCTACTACTGCACCGAGTTCTGCTCGGCGCTCCACCTGGAGATGCAGGGCTACCTGCTGGTCCAGCCGA
Organism: Chromatiaceae bacterium; assembly: GCA_024235415.1. Classification (GTDB taxonomy): domain Bacteria; phylum Pseudomonadota; class Gammaproteobacteria; order Chromatiales; family Chromatiaceae; genus Thiosocius. The sequence continues at coordinate 698 of JACKML010000013.1, forward strand.
AGGGATACCAGGCCAAGGCATCCGCGATGCAGGAAGGCGTGGCATATACCCAGGTCGACTACGACAAGCAGGTCAAGACCAACGTCGACACCCAGGCGGTCATCGACTCGGTGGTGGGCTTCATCACCAGCCATAACTACCAGGACTTCCCAACGGTAGTCGGTCTGGTGGAAGATGCGACCGACCAGCTCGGCTTCGCCAAGGATGCCAAGGAGAAATCCGAGGCCGCTGCGGCCAAGCAGGATTGGCAAAACGCAATGCTGTGGGCCAACCAGTGGTGGCAGTATCAGGTCAAGGCCGCCGACCTCGGTCTGCGTGCCAAGACCTTCCTGGAACAGAATGGTGCGAAAAAGATCAAATGATCTGATCGCTTCCTGAGTTAGGAATCACCGGGGGGCATCGTGCCCCCCGGTTTGTTTATGAGCGACAAAAACCCGATAACACGAGAGGTTATTAGACGATGATGATGAAAACCCTGTTTGGTGCCGTTCTGGCCTCCACGCTGGTGCTCAGCGTCGGCACTGCCGCCGCCGCGGACGGCGCCGCCCTGTATCAGAGCAAGACCTGCTTCTCCTGCCACGGCAAGGACGCGAAGACCCCGATCCTGCCGGCCTACCCGAAACTGGCCGGGCAAAACGCGGTGTATGCGGCGCAGCAGATGAAAGACATCAAGAGCGGCGCACGCTCGAATGGCATGACTGCGGCGATGAAAGGCGTCATGCACCTGGTCTCCGACGAAGAGATCGACGCCATCGCGCAGTGGCTGTCGTCCCTCTGACCTGACGCAGGCCACCGGCCCACCGGGGTCGGTGGCTTGACCGCCGTCAAGGCAGCAGCTTTAGCCAGGACTAATATGGGCAACATGCGCGCCGACATTCTTTCCGGCGCGTCACCCTAACTGAATCTCGAGGAGCCCGCACACACCATGAATTCGTCAAGCCTGAAACGCTCATTCATCGCAGCCGCGGTTACCGCCCTGATTTCCGCCCCGACCCTTTCCGCATGGAACGAGGGCGGCGGCGAACAAGACGAGGCACTGCACCTGACGCCCGACATCGACAACGGTCGCGACGTCTACGAAGTCTGCTCGGCCTGTCACCTGCCCGAGGGCTGGGGCCTGCAGGAAGGTACCTTTCCGCAGCTCGCCGGCCAGCACCGTGGTGTATTGATAAAGCAGCTGGCCGACATCCGTGCGCTGAACCGCGATAATCCGACGATGTATCCGTTCGCACTGCCCGAGTCGATCGGTGATGCCCAGGCGATCGCCGACGTGGTCGCCTATATCGAGCAGTTGCCGATGAACCCCGATCCGGGTCGTGGTCCCTGGGAGCCCGGCACCCCGCATTTTGAGGCCGGCAAGAAACTGTTTGCAGACAACTGTGTGAAGTGTCACGGTGAGACCGGCATGGGTGACAAAGAGAAGTTCTACCCGCGCATCAACGGCCAGCACTACAACTACATGCTGCGTCAGTTCGAGTGGATCCGTGACGGCAAGCGCCGCAACGCCAACCCGGACATGGTCGAGCAGATCAAGAACTTCTCCGACCAGGACATGAAGAACGTGATCAATTACGTTACCTGGGTTCCGGTCCCCGCGGAACAGCTGGCCCCGTCGAAAGACTGGCAGAACCCGGACTTCAAATAAGTCTCAGCCCCTATGACCGGCCGGCCGGTACGTTTGCCGGCCGGTCTGACCGTCCACTATTGAAGCTGGATAAGCAATGATGAACCCGCCCATCCGGATCCGCCAGAACCTTCCGGTCATGATGCTCGGCCTGGTTGCCGTCGCCCTGCTGGCCGCCATTTATTTCCTGCCGACCTGGTGGGTCGCCCTGAAGGCGCCCAACTACCCGCCCGAGGCCTTCCCGGACGGCGTGCGCATCCATTTCCACATGAACGGCGTGTTCAACGGCTGCCAGAAAATCGAGAGCACCGAGATCCACGAGGACCAGGCACTCGACTGCGTGCACGAGATGGACACCATCAACCACTATGTCGGCATGTACCCGATCGCCGCCGGTGGTGTCATCGAACGCGCGTTTTCGCCGTTCCTGATCTCGATGCTCGGGGTGATGGTCATAGGTTTCGCGTGTTCGCAGCGGCCGCTGCGCGTGGGCATCATGGGGGTCGGCTTTGCCGCGATCATCGGCTGGATGGGCATGACCTTTTTCAGTGCCGGTGGGCTGAAATACCAGAACACGGGGTACGTCGAGTCACTGATCACGTCGATGGACCAGGAGGCTGGCAGCGAGGAGGCAGAACCGGAACCGACGGGGATAGTCGCCCGCCTGAAGGCCGAGATGGCCGCGGTCGAGGCGCGTGAGCGGGGCGAGACGGCGGCGCCCGCTGCTAAAGACAGATCGCAATCATCGGCCAAGACTGACTACATCAACAGCCTGCGTGTGACCTACCAGAAGGACCGCGAGCGCCGCGGAGCCAACGCCGTGCCCGAATGGGCTGGCAGTGGCCACCAGGTGCTGCTGTGGCACTACGAAAAAAGCCTCGGCCGCTACTTCAACAACCCGGTCGAGATCCGCCCGCTGGTGTCGGCGATGAACATTGCATCTTACGTAGTGTTCTTCGGCATCATCGCGGCGATGCTGGTGCTGCTGTTCGGCGCACTGCGCGGCAAGGGCCCGTTCTACTGGCTGCTTGCGGCCGTCCCGGCACTGCTGCCGGTGTTCTTCATCATCGATTACTCGGCCTGGCTGTGGTGGTACGGCCATCGCCTCAATGACATGGGCGCGTTCACGGTCAAGCCGTTCATGCCGACGGTGTTCGGTGACGGCAAGGTCGCGCAGTTCTCGACCCACTCCTATCCCTACTGGGGTTTCGGTGTGATGCTGGTGCTGAGCGTGGTGATTGCACTGATGGTCGTCCTGCGTCGCAAGCAGCTGAACCGTTCCGCCGGCGGCTGAGGCCCCGCATGTGGCGACACCTGGCTCGCGGGGCTGCGCTGGCAACCAGTGGCTGGCTGCTGAGCACGGTTGTCGCCATGGCCGCAGGGCTCCCCTCCTTCCAGGCGCTGGTCGACCAGGCCGAGCCTAACAGCGTGCTGTCACCACCGGCCGGTCGTTATGCCGGCCCCGTGCTGATCGACAAGCCACTGCAGATAGACGGTCGAGGCGAGGTGACGATCGACGCTGGTGGCAAGGGCAGCGTGATCGTACTCGATACCGACGGCGCCACGGTGCGCAACCTGCATCTGACCAACTCCGGCAACTCGCACAACGATATCGATGCCGGCGTCCAGGTACGCGGCAATTTCAACGTGGTCAAAGACAACGTGATCGATGACTGCCTGTTCGGCATCGACCTGCAGCAATCGGCGAACAACATCGTGCGCCGCAACCGGATCACCTCCAAGGCGGTGGATCTGGGTATCCGCGGCGACGCGATCCGCCTGTGGTACAGCTTCAACAACAGGATCGAGGAAAACAGCGCCGTTGATTCACGGGATATCGTCGTCTGGTATTCACGCGACAACGTCATACGACGCAACAGCGCACGCGGTGGACGCTACTCGCTGCATTTTATGTACTCACAGTACAACCTGGTCGAGGAAAACGACTTTCGCGGCAACTCGGTCGGTATCTTCCTGATGTACAGCGACAGTGTCATCGTGCGCAGGAACCATATCTCGCACGCCGCCGGCGCCGCCGGTGTCGGGATCGGTTTCAAGGAGACCAGTGACGTCGACATCGTCGACAACGAGATCCTGTACTGCGCGACAGGCCTGCATCTGGATGTATCACCGTTTCAGCCGGACACCACCAACCGTATCCATGGCAATCTGATCGCCTACAACGGTATCGGCATCCAGTTTCTCAACGACTGGACCGGCAACGTATTCGAAGACAACCTGATCAAGGGCAACCTGACATCGGTGGCGGTGCTCGGCGGCAAGACCGCCAGGCGAAACGAATGGAAAGGCAACCACTGGGACGACTACGCGGGTTTCGATCGCGATCGCGACGGCGTCGGTGATACACCCTACGAGCAGTATGCCTATGCCGACCGCATCTGGATGGACGTGCCGCCGGCGCGCTTCTTCAAAGGCACGCCGATGCTCGAGGTACTGGACTTCCTCGAGCGCCTGGCGCCGTTTACCTCGCCCGACCTGCTGCTGCGAGACCAGGAACCATTGATGAACGCAGCGTTCCGCCTCGAGCATGAACCCACGACGGCAACCGCGCCGTCACACGACGGCGAAGGGCCTGCGGATGGCGCGCCGGCGGCTGAACCCGATTCGTACGAACTGTTGCGTCGATCACTCGGACGCGACTGAGCCCGTGATGCATAGTCTTTTCGAGGGTGCATAGACATGAGTACCGACAAACCCAAGAAACCACCACTCAGCCCGGTGAGACGAGAACAGAACCGGCGCGAGTTCATTCGCTCCGGCGTGCTGGTCGGCGGAACACTGATCGCCGCGCTGGCCGGTTTTGTGCCGATCGCCGGTGGTGGCACGCATCGGCTGCGCCCGCCCGGTGCGTTGAAGGATGTGCAACTCGGCGAGCGTGATTTCCTGTCGGCGTGCATCAAGTGCGGCCAGTGCGTGCAGGTCTGTCCGGTCGAGGCGATCCATCTCGCCGATCTGGCCGACGGATATGGGCTCGGCGTGCCGTACATCGATGCCCGGGCGCAGGCGTGCGATTTCTCGTGCGACGGCCTGCAGTGCGTACTCGCCTGCCCTACCGGAGCCCTGACCCACAGCCTGAACTACCCGTCGCAGACGCGCATGGGCTTCGCCCGCGTGGCACGCCCCGACACCTGCCTGGCAGTACAGGGCAAGGGTTTCAAGGGCCAGGCCCGCGGCGCCGATTACCGGGGAAAGCTGCGTTTTGATGAAGTCGACCGCTGGAATCCGATCCCGGTTGCAGATCATCCCTACGACCTGGAACTGTGCGACCTGTGCGTGCGCCAGTGCCCGATCGAGATCCGCATCGCACAGTGCGCGGATGGCAAGCCGCCGTCAGGCGACCAGAACCAGTGCCCGCCACGTCATGCGATCCGCCTGCAGCCGGTCGGCGATGGCAAGGCAATGCTGCCGGTCATCGAAGACGGCTGCGTCGGCTGCGGTGTTTGCGAAATGATCTGCCCGGTGGAAGAGACCGTGATCGTGATCGATCTCGACAAGACTGCCGACACGCTGAGTGCCTGAGGTACACAACATGAACTACTTCATCGAGTCTATTTCGCAGATGCTCGGCCGGGCCCCGGCCAAGCCGTTACAGGATGAGCTCAAGGTCGAGGTCCGGGAGATCTACGAGGAAAAGCGCAAGCACAAGTTGACCAAGGAAGAACTGCACGCCCTGGAGGAAGCCCACGCACGTACCCGCCACCGCCACAAGTGGCGCAACCGGCGCTGGGCGACGCTGATCATCGTCAACCTGCTGTTCGTCGTCTCGTACTATTTTGATGTGCAGCTGGTCGAGGGCGCGCTGACGGCATCACGCGTGGTGGGCTTCCACATGGCCGATCTGAATTCGGCACTGCAGGTGATGCTGGCCTACAAGCACGTCGTACTCAACCTGCTGATCGGTACGGTCACGGTGTTCCTGCTGTGGGTCCTGGTCGGTGGTCGGACCTTCTGCTCCTGGGTGTGCCCATACCACTTCGTCGCCGAGTTTGCCGAGAAGCTGCACGTCAAGCTGGCGGACAAGAAGTGGATCAAGCCGGTCACCTTTCATCGTGGCGTGCGCACCGTGTTCTACGTGATCTTCGCGCTGCTCGCAGTGGTCACCGGCTACACCGTGTTCGAGACCATCTCACCGACCGGCATTCTGAGCCGCGCGCTGATCTACGGCCCGGGGCTGGCGCTGGCCTGGGTCGCGGTGCTGCTGTTGTTCGAGATATTCGTCTCGAAGCGCGCCTGGTGCCGTTATGTCTGCCCGATCGGCCTGACCTACGGACTGGTAGGCAGCATTTCACCCGTGCGCGTCAAGTACAACGTCGTCAACTGCCACCACGAGGGCGACTGCCGCAAGGTGTGCGAGGTGCCGCACGTGCTCGATACCACGATCCGCATGCGTGCGCGTGATGTCAATGTACCGATCGGCGCCGACTGCACGCGCTGTGGCCTGTGCGTCGACATCTGCCCCACCGACTCGTTGAACTTCGAGTTCGTCGGGTCGAAGAAGCTGGGCTGACGGGAATCTCATGATCCAGATCCGCAATCTGCGCAAACGTCTCGGCCGGCGCGACGTCCTTCAGGGTCTCGACCTCGAGATCACGCGCGGTCAGCGAGTGGCCCTCATCGGCTCCAACGGCGCCGGCAAGACCACCCTGATCCGCTGCCTGCTCGGTGAGTACACGCGCGATGGCGACGTCAGCCTGGTCGGACGCGACCCGCGCCGTTTCCGCACCGAGGTACTGCGGCACGTCGGATTCGTCCCACAACTGCCACCACCGCTGAAGATGCCGGTGGGGCAGTTGATCCGCTATGTCTCGTCACTGTGCGGCGCGCACAGCGACCACATCGCCGAGGTTGCAGCGCGACTCGGCTTCGACGCCACGCGATTTCGCCATCAGCCGTTCGTGCGCCTGTCCGGCGGACAGAAGCAGAAACTGCTGATCGCCACCGCGCTGGGCCGGGATACCGATGTGCTGATCCTCGATGAACCGGCCGCCAACCTCGACCCCGAGGCGCGCGGGACTTTCTTCGAGCTGCTCGCAGAGCGGCAGAAAGACGCTGTCATGCTGATCTCCAGCCACCGTCTCGACGAGGTCGCGGCGCTGGTCAACCGGGTGATCGAACTCGACCAGGGCAAGGTCGTACTCGACGACCTGGTTGCCGACAGCGTGGATCTGGCGAGCCGCCTCGGTTGCGAGATCCACCTGACCCGTCCGGAGAAGGCGTTCGCCAAGGCGATCGGCGCCTGGGGTTTTGTCGACGTGGATCATGGTCTGGCCTGGCGCGGCACAGTAGCCGGTGCCGACCGCCTGCGTTTCCTTGGCATGCTATCGCGCTACGCGGCGCTGATCGCGGCACTCGAACTGCGCGAGACCGATGAGCGCACGCTGCATTCACGCGAGACCGCAAATGCCTGACACCTGGTATCGCACCACGCGGCTGCTGATCGCCACCGCGCTCCTGCTGGCCGGCTGTTCCGGCGACCCTGGCACAGGGCCGGTCGAGGTCAAGTGGGACCGCGACGTCTGCACCCGGTGCAACATGGTGCTCAGCGACCGGGAACATTCGGCACAGGTGCGGTACACGCCGGCAGACGGCAAGCGCAGCCAGGTCAGGAAGTTCGACGACCTGGGCTGCGCAGTATTGTGGCTCGACCAGCAGCCCTGGCACGACGAACCCGGTGTGGAGATCTGGGTCACCGATCACCGCAACGGGCAATGGATCGATGCACGCAACGCCTACTATGTGACCGGCCGGCATACCTCGATGCAGTACGGTCTGGGCGCCCAGACCGGGGAGACAGCCGATACCCTGGACTTTGCCCGGGCACGCGATCACATCTACCGTATCGAGGAACAGTTCAACATCCACGGCGGCAACCTCGAACACCCCGAGCCGGCGTCACCACCACCGATCAGATAGAGACCGCATCGATGCAACACCTGTGGCTGACCGCCTGGACCGATATCCTCGAATCACTGCGCGCGCGCTGGTTTGCCGTGTACACACTGGTGTTCGGCAGCCTGGTCGCGCTGCTGTTCGTGCTCGGACTGACCGAATCACGCGTGATGGGCTTCACCGGCCTGTCGCGGCTGATGCTCACCTACATCCAGCTCAGCATGGCGATCCTGCCGATCTTCGTGTTGATCACCACGGTGCGCTCGCTCGCCGGTGACCGCGAGGCCGGTGTGTTCGAATACCTGCTCGCGTTGCCGGTACCGCTCGGTGCCTGGTATTGGGGAAAACTGGCCGGCCGCTTCCTGATGGTGTTCACCCCGGTGTTCCTGGCAATGGTCGGGGCACTGCTGTGGGGAGGACTGCAGGGCGCCGATATCCCGTGGCTCCTGTTCACCTACTACACCGGGCTGCTGATCGCGCTGTCGTGGTGTTTCCTCGGTATCGGTATCTTCATTTCCTCGATCGCACGTTCAGTCGATGTCGCCCAGGGTGCCGCGTTCATCATCTGGCTGGTACTGCTGCTTTTCCTCGACCTGATCCTGCTCGGTGTGATGATCCAGCAGCAGGTACCGGCAGAGACCGCCGTGGCGATCGCGCTCGCCAACCCGATGCAGGTGTTCCGTACCGGGACCATGATGCTGTTTGATCCGCAGCTGGTGATGCTTGGTCCGGCCGCATACGTGATACTGGATAACTTCGGCACCACCGGCTACATGGCGTTCGCACTGCTCTATCCCACCGCGCTCGGCACCGTGACCGCGTGGTTTGGCTACGTGCTGTTTCGTCGCGGCGATCTGATATGAACGCGTTGCCGTGGATCGATGGACGCGCGTCGACCTGGCGAAACGCACTGACAGGCGGTGTGCTGGCCCTGATGCTCGGCGGCCTCGCCTACGTGCTGATGCGCAGCTGGCCACTGCTGTTCCCGCCGCCGCTGTTCACCGCCACGGCAACGCCCGGGTGTGACCTGCACGCCGGCCCCTGTGCCGCGGCGTTCGATGCCACGCGCTTCATCCGGCTTGCAATCGAGCCCAGGGCGGTAGTGCCGAGCGAACCCCTGAGGCTGCTGGTCGACACGGCCGGTTTTACGGCCACATCGGTCGACGTCGAGTTTCGCGGAGTCGACATGAACATGGGGCTGATCCGCCACGAGTTGCTCGACACGGGTGGCGGGTCCTTTACCGGCGACGCCGTGCTGCCGGTCTGCATCCGACGACGCATGAGCTGGCAGGCCATCGTGATCGCGCATGGTACCGATGGCGTGCACCAGGCGATCTTCAATTTCGAGGTCAATCGGCAGTAGGCGTCCGGACCACCGAATGATCGATTCCGCCGCCATTGCCCTTGCCTTCACCCTCGGGCTGTTCAGCACGCTGCATTGCCTTGGCATGTGCGGTGGGATCGTCAGTGCGCTGGCGTGCAGCGTGACCCCCTCAGCAGACACGGACCGGTTGAAGCGGCATGGTTATGTGCTGGCCTTCAACCTTGGCAGGATCAGTGTTTACGGGTTTCTCGGTCTGCTCGCCGGCGCCACCGGCGGTGCCGTATTCGACAACCTCGATCCAACCCTGTGGCGCCGCACGGCGTCTGCCGTCGCCGGACTCAGCCTGATACTGACTGGCCTGTACCTCGGCGGCTGGGTTGCCGCAGTGCGTCGCGTCGATTTCGCCGGCCGGATCCTGTGGCGCCGTATCGAACCCATCGGGCGGCGCCTGTTGCCGGTGCGCACGCCAGCGGCGGCGCTCGCCGCCGGCCTGGTCTGGGGTTGGCTGCCATGCGGCCTGGTATATTATTCTTTAGTACTGGCCGCGCCTCTGGGGAGCGCGATGACCGGGGCATTGTTCATGCTGGCCTTCGGGCTGGGTACGGTCCCCGGCATGCAGGCCACGGGCGTTTTTGGCGGCCTGATGATCCGGCTGGCACGCAACCAGCGGGTTCGCGGTTGGATGGCAGGGACGATCATCGCGATCGGGTTTGCCACCCTGTTGATTGGCCAGACGGATATTCCGCATCGATTCACGCCGGCAGAAGCCGGCCACGGGGGTGCTCATCATGAACACCATGATTGAACAAGACGACAACATCTGGGACAGCCGCGAACCGGCGATGCAGGAGGTTCTGAACGCCGCGCGTATCGTCGCCGCCACCGAGGTGACGACGCTACTGCTTGGCGAGAGCGGATCGGGCAAGGAGCAGCTGGCCCGCGCCATTCACGCCTATAGCCCGCGGCGCCAGGCGGCGTTCGTCGCCGTCAACTGCGGCGCCCTGCCACCGGCCATGGCCGAGTCGCTGCTGTTTGGACAGGACTCATCGACGCATGAGTCGACAACAGGGGCACACCAGGGATATCTGAACGCCGCCGCGGGCGGCACGCTGTTTCTCGACAACGTCAGCGCGCTCGGGACGGCAGTCCAGTCCGCCCTGCTGCACTTCCTCGACAGTGGTGAGATCATCGCGGCCGGCGGCGCGCAGCCCCTCCAGGTGGATGTCCGCGTCATTGCCGCCAGTCACCATGACCTCGCCAGCGCAGTCGCAAAGAGCCGATTCAACAGCGGACTCTATTACCGGCTGCAGGTAGTCCCGCTGACGCTGCCGCCGTTACGCGAGCGCCAACGTGATATCGCGGTCCTTGCAGAAAGATTCCTTGATGGGTTTGCCGCGCAGCGTGGCGTGGCACCGGTTAAGCTGGGCAACGACGCCAGGCGCGCACTGGCCGGCTATCCCTGGCCAGGCAATGTGCGCGAACTGCGTAACCTGTGCGAGCGGCTCACCCTGTTGTTGCCGGGCAAGACGATCCGCGTCGAGAATCTGCCAATCGAGTTCCGCGCGGCGACAGGGACGCGACACCGTATCGTTGCCCTGCCAAGCGGCGGTCTGGATCTGACAGAACTCGAGAAAGACCTCATTGCGCAGGCGCTGGAACACACCGGTGGCAATCGCAGCCGGGCAGCACGCCTGCTGGGACTGACCCGTGACACCCTGCTCTATCGTCTGAAGAAGTTTTCGCTCGCCTGAACCGCCGGCCGACGCTGGTGGTTTTGCGTTACCGCAGCTTTCCTCCGGTCCTCGCTTACACAAACGTGGGCGCCATCAGGCCCGTCACGACCAGCAGTCCATGCAGCATTGTCCCGTTGAGCGTTCCCTCGATCGCCGGTCGCAATGACTGCGGATTGCCCGCCTCCACCCACAACAATCGCAGCGCCCGCAGGTGTAGCGGCAGGGCCAGCATGCCGACCAAGACGTACGGCGGCAGCGGTCCAAGCAACACACCTATAATCAGACTGAAATAAGCGGCCGCCACCAACAGGGGGTACCCATAGCGCGCACTGCGGGCGCCGAGGCGGACCACCCAGTTGCGCTTGCCGCTGATGCTGTCGGCGCGCAGGTCGGGAAACTGGTTGATGTACAAAACCAGCGCGATCAGGAACGCGAAAGGCAGGCCGGCCCACAGCGCAAGCATATCGACCCTGCCGAGCTGCACGTAGGCAGCACCCAGCGGGATCACCAGGCCGAAACCCAGCCCCACACTCAGTTCACCCAGACCACGCCCGCTGAGCCGTAGCGGCGGTGCCGAATAGGCCCAGCCCAAAAACAGTCCGGCCAGGCCGATCAGCAACAGCCCTGGACCCGACACCGCGGCAAGGCTCACGCCGATCAGCGCAGCCGCTGCCAGCAACAACCAACCGAAACGCGCCATGCTGGTGATGCTCAACACACCGTTCTGGATGACGCGACTGCCCCCCGTATAAGGAAATACACGATCGGCATTGATTTCATCGCATCCGGCGCGATCATCGTAGACGTCGTTTAGCACGTTGATCCCGGCGTGCGCAGCAATAGCGCCCAGCAGGGTCAGCAGCGCGGCCATCCAGCCGATCGGCGCCTGCAGCGCAGCAGCCGCCACGCCAATAAACACCGGGATCGCCGCTGCCGTGAGAAAACCAGGGCGCGTTGCCACGACGTAGCGTGCCGCGGGCGAAGCTAATGTCAGTGTCGTAGGCTCGTGCATGCCGCGTTCCCGTCTGCTATTCGAGTACCGGGATTGGTCTGCGTGCGACCTTTCCCTGAATCCTGCTGCTGCGCAGTCAGGCCCGGCTATTGTCCCTGATTGCCGCGATGTCCCGGTTTGACTTTTGTCATCAGCAGTACGCGCAATTCCACGTATATCACCATGTATAGTCACATTGACGGGATCGCACGACATGCAACACAGCCCCTTTGACCTGGACGATGACACCCGCTATCAGGCCTGGCGCGAACACAAACTCGACACGGCACCACGCACGCTTGACGAACTGGTGGTCGAGGTCAGAGATCCACGCAGCCTGTCTGACGCCGAACATGACGCCCTGATGGCACGTTGCCGCAAGGCCAATATGGCAATCTACGTCAGTACCCTGGGCGAGGCCGAGGGCACGGATATCCCGCGCGGCTGCGGCCGTCATTTCGGGCTCGAACACCTCGATCACAACCGTGGCGCGGAGGCCGACGCGGTGACCGCCCTCACGGTACAGGACGACGCCCTGCACACGCCGTACATCCCCTACTCGAACAAGCAGATCCACTGGCATACGGACGGCTACTACAACCGTCTCGACCTGCAGGACCACGCACTGCTGCTGCACTGCGTGCGCCCGGCGCTGCATGGTGGTGAGAACGCGCTACTGGACCACGAGATCGCCTATCTCCTGATGCGCGACACCAACCCCGAATACGTGCGTGCACTGATGCAGGAAGACGTGATGCTGATTCCGAAGAACGTTGTCGATGGCGAGGAACTGCGCCCCGACCGCGTGGGGCCGGTGTTCATGATCGCCGCCGACGGTCATCTGCACATGCGCTATACGATGCGCAAACGCAACGTGGTATGGAAAGACGATCCGCTGGTCAGAGAGGCCGTGAGCTGGCTGGAGACGCTGCTGAACGGTACATCACCCAACATCCTGCGGGGAACCCTGCAGGCCGGTTGGGGCCTGATCAGCAACAACGTGCTGCATGACCGTTCGGGATTCGAAGATGACCCGGACCCGGCGCGCAAACGCCTGCTGTATCGCGCACGCTATTACGATCGAATCCGAGGCATGTAGGCCTGTCGGCACACGGTTTGCCGACAGGCGGCGTGATTCAGAACTCTTCCCAGTCCTCGCCATCGTCAGCCGCCTGCACCGGAGCTGCAGGCGACGCCCTGCGCACCGCTGCGGGTGCCTGAGCCACCGTGCGCGCCGACGGGACAACGACTGCCGCACGCGGCTTTGGCGTCATCTGGGGACGGCGCGCGTTTGCACCGGCAGTGCGGAAGAAGTCGATGATCGACTGCATCTCCTGCGCCTTCTCTTCCAGAGAACCTGCGGCTGCAGACGTCTGTTCCGCCAGCGCCGCGTTCTGCTGCGTGGCCTCGTCCATACTGGTCACCGCACGGCTGATCTGATCGATGCCGGCCGACTGCTCAGCACTGGCGGCAGTGATCTCGGCGACGATATCAGCGACCTTCTTGATACTGACCACGATGCCCTGCAAGGTCTCGCCTGAACGATTTACCAGGTCGCTGCCACTGTGGACCTTGTTCACCGAATCGTTGATCAACTCCTTGATCTCCTTGGCGGCCTGGGCTGAACGCGACGCCAGGTTACGCACCTCCGTGGCCACGACCGCGAAACCGCGACCCTGCTCGCCGGCGCGCGCCGCCTCGACGGAGGCGTTCAGAGCCAACAGGTTGGTCTGGAATGCGATCTCGTCGATGACCCCGATGATCTCGGCGATCTTGCTCGATGAACTGTTGATCTCGTGCATCGCCTCGATCGCCTGGCCGACGACCAGGTGCCCACTCTCGGCCTGCTGCTGCGCCGTACGCGCCACCTGATTGGCCTGCTGCGCATTGTCTGCGTTGTTACGCACGGTCGAGGTCAACTGCTCGACACTGGCAGCCGTTTCCTCGAGGCTCGATGCATTCTGCTCGGTGCGCTGCGACAGGTTGTTGTTGCCCGACGCGATCTCGCCGGCCGCGTTGGAGACGATATCGGACGACTCGCGCAACTTGCCGACCACCTCCTGCAGTTTCGCCGTCGTTCCGTTGACACCTTCCTTCACTTTTCCGAAGGTGCCCTGGTAGTCGCGTGAGATCAGATGGGTGAGATCGCCCTGCGACAATCTGTCCATTGCCGCGGCGATGTCGTCGAACGACGTCTCCACCACGTCAATGAGCTGGTTGACCCCTTCGCTCAGGCGGCGGAAGAATCCGTGCTTGTCACCCAGTTCGATACGTTGTCCGAGATCCCCCCGGCTTGCCGCCGCCACGATCCCGTCGACCTCATTCTCGACTGCGACCTCAGTGCTGCGGTCGGTCCACTCGATGGCAAAGCCGAGTTTCTCCGCCGTGTCGTTGAATACCGGGTTGGTCACCACCTTCAGCGTACGGTCGCCGTATACCACCTCGGATTCATTGCGCCGATCGAGTGAACCCAGCAGATCCTGGCGCCGAACCTTGTCGTTACAGAATCCGTCCATCGAACGGCCAATGATTCGGGTGCTGTCAAATTCACGCAGCACCGAGCGGAATTCTTCTTCGACGTCCCTGAACAGACCTTGTGCCGCCTGGTTCAGATAGACCACGTTGAGATCGGTATCGGCCATCAGCACGCAGCTGGACACATTGTCCAGCGCATTCTTGATGCGGGTGTTCTGTGCCGCAAGCATGCGCTCTTCCTCGAGCCTTTCGCGTTCACGTCCTGCCTCGGCGAGCTCTGCCGTCAGATCCGCCCACTCGATGGCGGTGCCAAGGCATTCGCCACCGGCATCCTTCACAGGATTCGTGATCACACGGAAGGTGCGCTCGCCGACCACGATCCGGTGGTCGCCGGCACCGCCTTCGGCAGCTGTCACGCGACCGCTGCCGGCGCTGTTGCGCAGCATCGTATCGACCTGCTGCCCCTTCAGGCTGGTGGCATCAAACGTCGGAATCACCTTGCGCAGATCCGCGCTGGCATCGGAGAACATACGCTGCACCGAGCCGTTAACGTAGATCACGCTGCCGGCGCCATCCGCCACCATCACCCCTGCGTTGACGCAGTCGAGTGCCGTCTTGATACGCAGCGTCTCCTGTGCCGCCTCGCGGTCTGCAGCGATACGCGTGCGCAGATCGTCACGCATCGACACGATACTGGCGTAGATACCGCTGCGCCGGGTGTTGCCCTCGTCGTGCAGCGGCGTTTCCAGTTCACCGCGGGCGATACTATCGGCGATCTGTGCGATATAGATTGGCTCACCACCGAGTTGACGCAGGATATTGCGCGTCAGCACCCACCCCAGCAGCAACGTCAGGGCAATGCCTAGAAGCGATATCGACAGGCTGGCGGTCAGTGCAATATTCGCTGCGCTGACTGCCCGAACAGCATTGGCCTCGAGATCGGCGGCCAGGCGGTCTTCCACCTGCTTCAGCAGGTTGATCTTGCCAGTCTGCATCTCGAACCAGTACACGGGATCGACGCCGAAGCCACCGGTTTCCGCCTTGGCAGTCGCGACATCGCGCATACGCAAGGTCTCAGTAACCGCCTCACCCTGCAGCGTGTCCTTGAGCAATTGCCTGTGCTCGTCGCTCGCAAGGGAATCGAACACGTTCAGGTAGTTGTCCTGTGTGGTCTGCAAACCCAGAAAACGCCGGAACAGGCCAGGACCGAACGCGTCCTTCGCAAAGGTGTTGGCAAGCACCGCGCGTTCGATACCGGCCCTCTCTTTCGACTGCAGAAAGTTCGCATAGGCCGCCGTATCGATCGCCAGCCTTTCGTCCGGGCTGATCTTCGACATCTCGGAGATCAGACCAAGGAATTTTGCATTCATGCCCGTGTAGTAGGCCAGTGCGTCGCCCAGTGGCAGCTCGAACCTGTCGATCAGGCCACGCTTGGCGGCGATCTGATCGAGCTCACCGAGCACAATGTCCAGCCCCTGCTGCAGTTTGCCGCCGTAGGCCGGTGCGTCGAAACTGGAGACGAAGTCATGCAGCACCTGCTGCTTCACATCGGTGTCTTGCCTTTGTGCCGTCAGTTCGCTGCCGAACTTGGCGCCCCTGCTGCCGAGAAACCCGGCGCTGGCACCGCGCTCCTTCTGCAGCTCGTGCACCAAACCGCTGACGCGCACGCCCAGTGCCGCCAGATCGGAAAGGCGCTGCGCACCGCCGCGCAAGGTCCAGGCCGTGAGTGTCTGCGACACCGCGAAGTACACCACCAGGAGAAGCGGGACCAGAACCAGCACCAGCAGCTTCTGATTGAGCTTCAACCTATCCAGAATCGACATCAGTAATTCCTCCGCTCCACAGATGCCCGCACGACCGGTTTGGCGCAGGCGGGTTGCACAGCATGAATGGCGGCAGACACGGTGTTCACTTGAGGGAAAGCTGCCTCAGGGCGACGGGAGGCACTCAGGTCCGGAACTGGGCCAAGCGCCCGTTCAGGTCCTCGCTAAGCGCCGCCATCCTGTCGGCGCTGGCAATGATCTCGGATGCGGCCTCGGCGCTCTTGCCCGAGGACGCCTGGATCTGCGCGATCCTGCTGACGATGTCCTGGGCCCCGCCTTGTGCCTGCAGCGATATCTCTGCAGTTCGACCTACCAGGTCGACGATGCCATCGACCCAATGGGCCGTGCCCTCTATGACGCCCTCGACCTCGTGCGAGGCATCCGACAGTCCGCGATACACGGCCGCCAGACGCTCCATCTCGCCGGTGGTGTCAGTGACCGACTGGTTGATACCACCGAGGGTTTCATTGATCTCGGCGACGCTGCACTGGGTGCGCTCCGCGAGCTTGCGCACCTCGTCGGCGACCACGGCAAAGCCACGGCCCTGCTCGCCGGCACGCGCCGCCTCTATCGCCGCATTGAGGGCCAGCAGATTGGTCTGTTCGGCAACTGCCGAGACCGTGCCAAGCACGTTGTTGACCTGAACGGCCGAGGCGGTGAGCTCGTTGAGCCTGGCCGCCAGGTTGTCGCCGGTGCTGATGCTCTCTGCCACCTGGCTGATCATGCTGGCAACCGCTTTGCGGGCAGTTGCCAGTTGCTGGCGTGCGGACGTCATTTCCTGCGCTGTGCGTTCGGCATCCGCCGCCAGTTCCGCAACAGATGTCGTGATCATTTCGGCGCTGTCTGCCGCCTGGGCGGCCAGGGTCGCCTCTTCTTTCACGCGCTGCCCGATGGTCCGCGAAGACCGCCCAAATGCCAATGAGGCCGCATGGCTGTCCGTGGACACCTGCTTTACTTCGTTCAGTGCAATCCGGATATTCTCGCGGAACTGGTCGATCACCGTCAGCATGTCGTGTACCTCACGATTGAACGAGGCGTCGATACTCGCCGCTCGTGAGAGGTCACGGGTACTGAAGTTCGCGAGGTAGAGCGAGACCTGGCGTACGGTATCGACACCCCAACGCTTTTCATCGAGATCGTGAACCAGTATCACCAGGGCCACGACATACTGGATCACCGCACCAATGAGGTTGTCGGTAAAGAACGTCGCATTGACCAGCAGCAGTACGACGCCGATCCAATGCACAAGACGCATACGCAAGAACAGCGATTTCATTTACAGGTCTCCGACACGGTGTTTGACGGTGCCGGGCGCACGCATCCGGCCACAGGCAGACTTCATTCCACCTCGTGGTTGTAGCGGCGTTGCGACGAAATGCTAAAGCTACCCCGGTTGAGCGCCCGCGGTATGGCGAGCGAAGCGGGGGGCGAGAACCCTGTAGTAGCTGCAAAAGCAAAATCAAGTCACGATGGGATTGTTTTGCCTCTTGATTGACTGATGTCAAATGGCCGGCGATTCATACGACAAAACGATGACGTAACTAGTATATAGAATACCGATTTAGCGTATTCGAGCGGCAAGTGCAGCTGACAAAACACACCGATTACGGCCTGCGTACCCTGGTCTACCTGGCGATGCACCCTGGCCGACGGGTCTCCACCGCCGAGATCGCAGAGATGTTCGACGTACCACAGAATCACCTGACCAAGGTCATCGGGCACCTGGCATCGAGTGGCATTGTGGCCACCCGTCGCGGCAGGGGTGGCGGCAGTGAACTCGCGATGTCTCCCGACACCATTCATGTCGGTACCGTGGTACGCCAGCTCGAGGGCGAGGATCGCCTGATCGACTGCAATCGACCGCTGTGTCCTATACTGCGTGCCTGCCACCTGCGTGGCCTGATGCGCGATGCACAGACCGCCTTTCTCGACATTCTTGACAACTGCACCCTGCAGGATCTGATCGGCAACCAGCACCAGGAACTGAGCGCACTCCTGGCGGTACCGGCCGCATCGGGCAGGGTCACACCAGGGACGCGATGCACATGAAATCTTCTTTGGCCCAATCCCAGTGGCCAGTATCGGTGGCCACGGCGCCAGCCTGTGAGGGCTGCGGACTGGTTGAGCGCTGCTTTCTGGCCAAGCCACTGCCCGACGACGATGGTGACTGCGCGGATATCGTGCGTAGACGCTACCCGATCGAACGTGGCGAACGCCTTTACCGCCGCAATACGCCGTTCACTTCGCTGTACCAGGTATGCAGCGGCTCGCTCAAGACCCAACGCGAAACCCCCGAGGGCGATCTGGTGGTCACCGGTTTTTTTCTGCCGGGTGACGTTGTAGGTATCGATGCCCTGGCCGACCGCCAGTATCAGAGTGATGCCTACGCGAATATCGACACCGAGGTCTGTCAGCTGGATTTCGAGCGCCTGCTGTCGCACTGTGCACACAAGCCGGGACTGAACGCATGGATCATCTCCATGATCGGCTCGTATGTCCGCCGCAAGGACAGTGACCTCTCGTGGTCTTGCAGCCTGCAGACGCACCAGCGGGTCCTGCGGTTCTTCCTCGACCTGCACGAGCGCTTGACGCAGGCATCCCACACCCAGTCATCCGGGCTCTCCCTGCCGATGAAGAAACAGGACATCGCGAGCTATCTGCACATGACGCCCGAGACCCTGAGTCGCAACCTGGCGCAACTGCGCCGGGAGGGGCTGCTGCACCTTCACGACAACCGATTTACGCTGCCTGATACCACGCGCGCACGCGCGATCACAGGACTTTGATCACGGCGGCGCCGAAATCCGTGTCGTAAATACGACTTCGTTTTCTTGATCCAGGTCTATTGGAAGCCACCCAAGACATGCATGCGCCATAATTCTTGACCTTGGTCATGGAACCCGGCTCCCCTGCTCACCATCCTCCG
Source organism: Chromatiaceae bacterium (assembly GCA_024235415.1). Lineage (GTDB taxonomy): Bacteria > Pseudomonadota > Gammaproteobacteria > Chromatiales > Chromatiaceae > Thiosocius. The sequence continues at coordinate 19,504 of JACKML010000013.1, forward strand.
TCAAAACAATAATGTCGGGCATGGCTGGTTCGAGCTGCCCGATCCACAACCGAGCGGTGATTGGATTTGGACGCCAAAGTCGATCAGCATGAGAGTCGAGGTGACGAAACAGCGCGCACCAACGGGCTGTGGGCGGCAACCCTGGATGCCGCCAGCGAAGGGATGCTGGTCACCGACCATCGCGGCAACATAATACTTGTCAACCGGGCGTATACCGAGATCACCGGCTACCGGGCCGATGAAGTAATCGGCATGAATCCGCGTGTCCTGCGTTCTGGACGTCACGACGAAGCGTTCTACGATGCCATGTGGAGTGCGCTACGCCGAGACGGACGATGGCAAGGCGAGATCTGGAACAAACGCAAGGACGGTGAGACATACCCGAGCTGGCTGAGCATCTCGTCGATCAAGGACGCCAATGGGCGTATCACCAACTTCCTTGGCATCTTCGCCGACATCAGCGTCATCAAGCAGGCACAGCAGCAACTCGCCTACCTGGCCCACCATGATCCGCTGACCGGCCTGCCGAACCGGCTGATGCTGATGGAGAGATTGGAACACGCGATCGAACTGGCGCGTCGCGCCAAGTCCCAGTTCGCGCTCATGTTCATCGACCTCGATGACTTCAAGAAGATCAACGACAGCCTGGGACATGACGCCGGTGACGCCTTGCTGCGCGCCGTCGCCGGTCGCATGCGCGACGCAGTACGTGCCGCAGACACCGTGGCCCGCCTCGGCGGTGATGAATTCGTTGTCCTGCTCGAAAATATCAAAGGCGAGTCGGAAGCCGTTTGCGTCGCAGAAAAAATGCTCGAGAGCGTCAAGCACGCTGCCGATCTGCAGGGGCTGTGCACCTCGGCGAGTATTGGCATCGCGATTTTCCCGGGTGACGGGACCGACATCGCCACCCTGATGCGAAACGCCGACAGCGCGATGTACCGATCGAAACAGGCCGGACGCAACCGGGCCACGACCTACGATGCCTCGTTCAACGCCAGCGCATGCCGGCGCATCGAACTCGAAGGCTCGTTGCGGCAGGCCCTGGAACTTGATCAGTTCACACTGGTCTACCAACCGCAGTACGAGTTGTCGTCAGGACGGATCACTGGCGTGGAGACGTTGCTGCGCTGGCAGCACCCGGAATTGGGCGACATCGAACCAGCCCAATTCATCCCGGCAGCCGAAGAAACCGGCGACCTCACCGGCATCGGGCGTTGGGTGTTGAAGACCGCCTGCCGCGAGGCCGAGTCCTGGCGAAACCGGGGGTTGTTCGACGGCTGCCTGTCGGTCAATGTCTCGATCCGGCAGCTTGAATGCAATGAATTCGTGCGGACTGTGGAAGAGGCGCTCGCCCATTCAGGTCTGCCCGCCCAATGCCTGCAGCTGGAGATCACCGAGAGCGTCCTGCTGCGAACCACCGGTCACCTGACGGGCGTGCTGTCGGCGCTGAGCGCCTTGGGCGTGACCCTGGCCGTGGACGATTTCGGCTCCGGTTACTCGTCGCTCTATCACCTCAAGAACCTCCCAGTCTCCACGCTGAAGATCGACGCAGCCTTCGTCCAGAACCTGCCTGCCTCGGAAAACGACAAGGCGATCGTGCGCGCGATCGTCGCACTCGGCGAAAACCTCGATCTCTCGATCGTCGCCGAAGGGATCGAAAACGAGGAACAGCGCTCGCTACTGATCCGCGAAGGCTGTCAGTTCGGGCAGGGCTTTCACCTCTACCACCCGGTAACCAGGGATCAGCTTCTGGTTGCACTGGCCAGCTGACACGCGAAAGCAGTGCCGCCGGGCGTACCCGCACGGCACGCGCAACCCGTTTTGACCTCGGTCAATCCTCCTGATGCCATTGCAATGCAAGCTTGCGCAATGCGTCCGGCATTGAAAGCCGGCGCACCGCTCCATCGGCACCCACGGAGGCCCTGTATGCCGCGCAATCCCTTCCGCCCGTCCGGCAAAGCCCGGCACATGGCGGCCCTTCTCGTGTCGGGCCTGCTGTGGTGGCTGCCGCAAGCGGCCCTAGCGGAACTGCCGGCGATCGCGCCCGCCTACCAGAGTGAAATCGGCATCTCGGAATACAAGGAGACCGCAAACGCACGCCCGGTCGACAAGTCGGTCACCCGGCTGAGCGAACGCAAGGGCCCGGTATCGACTACCGACCACGCCAAGCTGAAGGAGCTCGAGGGTCCGTTCGCCAGTGGTCCGGAGGTGACGAAGGCATGCCTGGGCTGTCATACCGAGGCCGGCCACCAGTTCACGCAGAACAAACACTGGACCTGGCAGTATCAACACCCGGTCACCGGCCAGCAGCTGGGCAAAGGCGTGCTGATCAACAATTTCTGTACCAATGCACGCGGCAACGAAGGCATGTGCGCGCAGTGCCATGCCGGCTATGGCATGGAGGACATCAGGACCTACGACTTCAGCAATCAGGCGAATATCGACTGCCTGATCTGCCACGAGTCGACTGGCACCTATTACAAGACGCCGCCGACCGAAGGCAACAAGGCGTGCTCGATCATGTTCCAGGGCAAGCCGGCAATCGACCTGACCAAGGTCGCACAGAGCGTCGCCCTGCCCGGTCGCAACAATTGCGGCGCCTGCCACTTCTACGGTGGCGGTGGTGACAACGTGAAGCATGGTGACCTGTCTTCGGTCTTGTTCAAACCGAGCCGCGACATCGACGTCCACATGGGCGAGGACGGCGAGAATTTCTCGTGCGTGATCTGTCACGTCGGCGAAGGCCACGAATGGGCCGGCAGTCGCTACAACATGGTCGGCAAGGACACAAAGGGCACCGGCAAGCCCGGCATGCCACGCGACACCGCGACCTGCGAGAGCTGTCACGGTCACGACCCGCATCCACCCGGCCTGACTGGCATCAAACTCAACGACCACACCGACCGGGTGGCCTGCGAGACCTGCCATATCCCGACCTATGCCCGTGGCGGCGTGGCAACCAAGGTCGACTGGGACTGGCGCACCGCCGGCAAGTTGAAAAACGGTGAGGGCTTCAAGCTCGAAGGCTACACCCAGGGCGACGGCAAACACCGTTATACCTACAAGTCGATCAAGGGCGACTTCAAGTATGCCGAGAACCTGCAGCCAAGCTACGCCTGGTTCAACGGCGTGGTGGACTACACCACGATCGACACCCAATTCGACGACAGCAGGCCACTGGTGATCAACCAGCCGCTGGGCAGTGCCGATGACCCGAATGCACGCATCTGGCCGTTCAAGGTGATGCACACGGTGCAGCCGTATGACAAAGGCAACAAGACGCTGGTCTATATGCACCTGTGGGGCAACGATCCCGACGCCTTCTGGGGCAACTACGACTTCGAGCGGGCGATCCGCCGCGGCATGGCCGATGACAATCTACCCTACAGCGGTGAATACGGCTTTATCGACACCTACTCCTACTGGCCGATCAACCACATGGTCGCACCCAGGGAACAGGCCGTGGCCTGCCGGGAATGCCACGCGCGCGAGGGCCGCCTCAAGGACTTGCAGGGTTTCTACCTGCCGGGCCGCGACAGCAACCCATGGCTCGACCGCATCGGCATACTGGCGGTGCTCGCGGCGCTGGGCGGCGTGCTGCTGCATGCGGCTATCCGCATCGCAATGCGTTCACGGAGGAAAGGTTGATGAGCACACATCGCGTCCTGATCTTCAACCGCTTCGAGCGGTTCTGGCACTGGACCCAGGCGGTGGCGATCTTCGTCCTGCTGTTCACCGGGTTCGGTATCCACGGACTGCACAGGATCGGCGACTTCCAGACCCTGGTTTCGGTGCACGTGGTCGCCGCGCTGTACCTGATGGTGCTCTGGGTGTTTGCGATCTTCTGGCACCTGACCACCGGGACATGGCGGCACTATGTACCAACCACCAGCGGCCTGTTCAGGGTCGCACGCTACTACGCCTTCGATATCTTCAAAGGCGCAGACCACCCCTACCGCAAGCACTTCTGGCGCAAGCACAACCCGATGCAGGCGCTTACCTACCTGGCACTGAAGGTGTTCCTGTTCCCGTTGATCTGGCTGTCGGGACTGGCCTACCTGAGCTACGGCCTGTGGTCACAGGGCGCGCTCAGCAACGCCAGCCTGGAATGGGTGGCCCTGTTGCATACCGCGGCCGCATTCGCGATCCTGGTGTTCATCATCCTGCATGTCTACCTGCTGACCACCGGGCATTCATTCGTCGAACACGTGCGCCCAATGATCAACGGATACGACGAGGTCGACCTGAGTGCGGCCGAAGAGGCCTATCTGCAGGCCGACGAACCGGGACGTATCAAAAAAGATTGAGCCGCTTTATCGGGTCAGTGCCGTCTCAGGTGACAGTAGCGGAAGTGCTGCAGCTGACCTGAGGGCGTCCGGTGGGTCTCGGTCTCGGTATGCACGAGTTCAGTGGCAGCGGCGAACTCGGCGGACAGTGCCGCTGCATCGTAGCGCATCACCGGCAGGCCGCTGCATTGCCGCGGCCCGTCCTCGGCAAAGGTCGCGATGATGAGATGGCCACCTGGCCTGACCGCGGCGCAGGCCCTTTCGACATAGGCCGCGCGGTCATCTGCTGCAGTCAGGAAATGAAACACCGCGCGGTCATGCCAGATATCAAAATGCGCCGGCGGCAGCTCGGCACGCGTCACATCCGATTCCAGCCAATGGATGCGCGCGGCCTGCTCACCCAGCCGCTGGCGGGCTGCATCCAGTGCGGCGGCGGATATATCCAACACCCACAGTGATGAATAACCCGCGTGCAGCAGGTCGGCAGCGAGCGCCGAGGCACCGCCACCGACATCAATGATCGCGCCATCATGTGCCACCGCGGTGTTCCTGATCAGCGCCAGCGAACGATCGGCATGCAGCTGAAACCAGCTCAGGTCGTCGCTCGCTCGGCTGGCGTAGATGTTTTCCCAGTGTGACTTGTCCGACATCGGCCTATCCTCTCATGCCGCCGCGCCGAACCCGGCCATCGCTCACTGATCAGCGGGGCAACGCGCGGCACCTGCCCACGGCTGTGCACTCACGCCGAGTGCGCTGTCCAACACGTTATCTGTCCGACAATGCTGCAACATGATCTTCGCAGCGCCGGCCTCGCGCAGCAGGCCCAGCAGGCGCTGCAACTTGTCGGCCGGCAGCAGGGCATCGTGCACGGTCACCCGCACCTCGTGCGCCACACCTGATTCGACCAGGTAACGCAGGCTGTCGAATGCACGCTCGCCGCTACCCGACACGCCGGTCAACGCCGGGTAGTCCTCGGGCAACGCCTTGATATCCAGGCCCACCCAATCGATCGCCGGCAGCAGTTCGTCGAGACGTTCCGGGTAACAGCCGGCGGTGTGCAGGCCAACCTTGAATCCCAGGGCACGGACTTCAGCGACTGCTGCCGGCAGGCCACGCTGCACCGTTGGCTCACCACCCGAAAACACCACCGCATCGAGCAGGCCGCGGCGGCGTTGCAGCAGACCAATGACTTCCTCCTGCCAGTCGATGGGCGAGTACAGCCCTCGCGGCAGCAGGTGACCATTGTGGCAGTAGCGGCATCGCCAGGGACAGCCCTGGCAAAACACCACCGCTGCCAGCTCGCCCGGATAGTCGATGGTGGTGAGCGGCGTGATGCCGCCAACCTGCATGGCAGTCATTGGCAGGAGGTCTCCGATCGGTTTGCTTTTCCCGCATCTATAGTCTCAGACATGGGAGCCGGATATCCCCCGCTTTTTGGCGACCATTTGATCCCATGCCCTCTCCCCGGAGGGAGAGGGGGAAGTGGTCCCGCGGCTGCAGATGGCATGCAATTGCAGTCAACAGGTGCCGCGCCGCTCGGGCTCGACAAAGTACCGGCGCTCGGCGTGCTCGGACTGCTTGCCGGGATTCCAGGCCGATACCGGCCGGTGGTAACCCATGACCCGGGTCCATACCTCGCAGCGGGTGCGCTCCTCGTCTTTCAGTTCAGCAACTGCAGGATTCATGTGACTTCAACTCCTCTCTTTGTTTGTGTGCAATCAACTCCTGATCGCACTTTGGACAGAATTCGTGTTCGCCGGCCAGGTAGCCGTGTGTCGGACAGATCGAGAATGTCGGCGTAATGGTGATGTAAGGCAGACGGAAGTTGCCCAGCGCACGCCTGACCAGGCGCTTGCAGGCCTCACTGCTCGATACCTGTTCCGGCAGGTACAGGTGCAGCACGGTGCCGCCGGTGTACTTGCGCTGCAGGCCGTCCTGGCGCTCCAGGGCCTCGAACGGATCGTCGGTGAAACCGACCGGCAATTGCGAGCTGTTGGTGTAGTAAGGCGCCGTGTCACTGCCGGCCTGCAGGATGCCGGGGAAACGCTTGCGGTCTTCCTTGGCAAACCGATAGGTCGTGCCCTCGGCCGGGGTGGCCTCCAGGTTGTAGAGGTGCCCGGTCTCTTCCTGGAACTCGACCATGCGATCGCGCACGTGATCGAGCAGACGCTCTGCCAGTGCGTAACCGTCTGCCGTCGTGATGTCGTCGCGGTCGGCCGTGAAGTTGCGCACCATCTCATTGATGCCGTTCACGCCGATGGTCGAGAAGTGGTTGCGCAGCGTGCCGAGGTAACGCTTGGTATAGGGAAACAGGCCGGCATCCATGTGCCGCTGGATCACCTTGCGCTTGACCTCGAGGCTGTCGCGGGCAATGAACAGCAATTCGTCCAGCCGGGTCAGCAGACCCTGCTCATCACCTCGGTAGAGATGACCGAGGCGCGCACAGTTGATCGTGACCACACCAAGCGAGCCAGTCTGCTCGGCCGAACCGAACAGGCCGTTGCCGCGCTTGAGCAGTTCGCGCAGGTCGAGCTGCAATCGGCAGCACATGCTGCGGATCATGTTCGGCTGCAGCTCGGAATTCAGGAAGTTCTGGAAGTACGGGAGTCCGTATTTCGCGGTCATCTCGAACAGGCGTTCGGCGTTCTCACTGTCCCAAGGGAAGTCCGGCGTGATGTTGTAGGTGGGGATCGGAAACGTGAACACCCTGCCCTTCGCGTCGCCAGTGGTCATGACCTCGATATAGGCACGGTTGATCAGGTCCATCTCGGCCTGCAGGTCACCATAGGTGAAGGGCATCTCCTCACCACCGACCACCGGCACCTGGTCGCGCAGGTCCTGCGGGCAGACCCAGTCGAAGGTCAGGTTGGTGAACGGCGTCTGTGTGCCCCAGCGCGACGGCACGTTGAGGTTGTAGATCAACTCCTGGATGTACTGCTTGACCTGCGCATAGCTGAGTTCGTCCTTGCGCACGAATGCCGCCATGTAGGTATCGAAGGAGCTGAATGCCTGCGCCCCGGCCCACTCATTCTGCAAGGTACCGAGGAAGTTGACGATCTGCCCTACTGCCGAGGACATGTGTTTCGGCGGACCCGCCTCGACCTTGCCGGGCACCCCGTTGAGGCCCTCGTGCAGCAGCGTGCGCAGCGACCAGCCGGCGCAGTATCCGGCGAGCATGTCGAGGTCATGGATGTGGATGTCGCCCTCGCGGTGCGCAACCCCCGCCTCTGGTGCGTACACATGGCTCAGCCAGTAGTTGGCGATGACCTTGCCCGAGGTGTTGAGGATCAGCCCGCCAAGGGAATAGCCCTGGTTGGCATTGGCGTTGACGCGCCAGTCAGCGCGCTCCAGGTACTCGTTGACCGAACTGGCAACGTCGACGATCGTGCGCTGATCGGCACGCAGGCGTTCATGCCTGTCGCGGTAGCTGATGTAGGCACGCGCGGTGCGCAGATGGTTGGCCGCGATCAGGGTCTGCTCGACGATATCCTGCACGCGCTCTATATCCGGCACGCCGCCGGGGAAATGGCCGTGGCTCAGCACCTTGACCACCTGGGAGGTCAACAGGCGCGCCTCGTCAGCGGCGAATTCACCGCTCGCCTCGCCCGCGCGGCGGATGGCGGACAGGATCCGTTCGTTGTCGAACGGGGTATCGGACCCGTCCCGTCGGCGTATGCGTGCCGGCAGGCGGGCCACCTGGGTGGCTGGAACAGACATGGACATCCTCGTTGTTATGGTGGCTAGAACACAATATGTTGTAGTTTATTGGCATCTCAAACCCAAGATGTAGGAATGCCTTGTGTTGACCCAGATCAATCCCGGGGGCCGAATCACTTCCTGGTTGATCGAGATCAAGGGTGCCCGGGCGCGCGGATGGCACAAAGCCCGCTGACCCACGCAGAGCCATGATGTCCAGCCCACTCCCCGACCGCATCAATACCTTCGGACAGGACCTGTTGCGCCGCTACGGGCAGCGTGTGCACAAGCTCGCGATCAACGCCGGCTTCACCTGTCCGAACCGCGACGGCAGCAAGGGTCGCGGTGGCTGCACCTTCTGCAACAACGTCTCGTTCAGCCCCAACGCGCGGCAGCAACCGGACATCAGCGAACAGATCGCCGCCGGGCGCCGGGTCATGGCAAAACGCACCGGGGCACGCCGTTTCATCGCCTACTTCCAGGCCTACACCAATACCTATGCCGACGTGGCCAGCCTGTCGGAAATGTACGGCACTGCTCTCGCCGAGCCTGACGTGGTCGGGCTGTCCATCGGCACCCGGCCGGACTGCGTACCGGATGCGGTGCTCGACCTGCTGTGCCGCTATCGCGACCTGGGTCACGAGGTGTGGCTCGAACTCGGGTTGCAGTCGGCGTTCGATGCCACCCTCGACCGGGTCAACCGTGGCCACGGTTTTGGTGAATACCGCCAGGCGGTGCGTGCCGCACGGGCGCGCGGCCTCAAGGTGTGCACCCATCTGATCGTGGGGCTGCCCGGGGAAGACGGTGCGCACGCGCGCAACAGCCTGGCACGCGTACTCGACCTTGGCGTGGATGGCCTGAAGCTGCACCCGCTGCACGTGGTCAAGGGCACGCGACTGGCCAACGACTGGCGGCGCGGTGGCTACCAACCGTGGTCGCTGGCGCGCTACACGCAAACAGCGGCGGACCTCGTGGAACAGACGCCGGCAGATGTGGTGTACCACCGCCTCACCGGCACCGCCTCGCCGCAGATCCTGCTGGCGCCCGACTGGTGCCGCTTCAAATGGCGCGTGATCGACGGTATCGCGGCCGAACTCGTGCAGCGCAACACGCATCAGGGCAGCGCCCTGGCTGCACCACTTCAGATACAGGAGAAGCAGGCATGGAACTGGTCTGCCCGGCTGGCAACCTCACGTCACTGAAGGCCGCGGTCGATGCCGGGGCAAACGCGGTCTACCTGGGATTTCGCGACGCCACCAACGCACGCAACTTCGAGGGACTGAACTTCAGCGAGCGCGACATGCACGACGGCATCGGCTATGCCCATGCCCGCGGTTGCCGCGCCTTCCTCGCCCTCAACACCTACCCGCAACCGGCCGGCTGGGCATCCTGGCAACAGGCCGTCGACCGCGCCGCCGCGTCCGGCTTCGACGCGGTGATCGCCGCGGATATCGGTGTGCTCGACTACGCCGCCACGCAACATCCAGACCTGCCGCTGCATCTGTCGGTGCAGGGCTCCGCCACCAGCTACGAGGCACTGCGCTTCTACCACGAGCAGTTCGGCGTGCGTCGCGCGGTACTGCCGCGCGTGCTGTCGCTGGCGCAGGTCCAGCAGGTGGTGGCCAGCAGCCCTGTGGAGATCGAGGTGTTCGGTTTCGGCAGCCTGTGTGTAATGGTCGAAGGGCGTTGCCTGCTGTCGTCCTATGCCGCCGGCAAGTCGCCTAATACCCACGGCTGCTGTTCGCCGGCCGCCTCAGTCGAATGGAAGGAGACACCCCGTGGCCTCGAGACCCGCCTCGGCGGCGTGCTGATCGACCGCGTCGGCCCGGGAGAGCACGCCGGCTACCCGACACTATGCAAGGGACGTTACCAGGTCGGCGATCACACCTTCTATGCAATCGAGGAGCCGACCAGCCTGAACACGCTCGACCTGCTGCCACGACTGGCCGCCGCCGGCGTGGTGGCGATCAAGCTGGAAGGCCGCCAGCGCAGCCCTGCCTACGTGCGCCAGGTGACCACCGTGTGGCGTGCTGCAATCGACGCCTGCCGGCGCGATCCCGGTGCATACCGTCCACTGCCGGAGTGGCAACAGGTGCTCGGACGGGTCAGTGAGGGCCAACAGACCACACTCGGTGCCTATTCCCGGCCGTGGCAATGAAGCCCATGCCAACAGATCGGCCAGGAGTTGGCCTCCTACAGGCAATCACGCGCAGGAGCCGGGCCCGCTCGGCGATGTACTCGAATGCAAATGAAACACGGTAGGTAAGGCATGACACCTCTGACGCACACCCCTCGCCTCGCGCTCGGCCCGGTCCTGTATTACTGGTCACGCGACGACCTGTTTGCGTTCTACGAGACAATCATGAATACGCCGGTCGACATCGTCTACCTCGGTGAGACCGTGTGCGCCAAACGCCGCAGCCTGCGCCTCGATGACTGGCTGGCACTGGGTGAACGGCTTGCCGACGCGGGCAAACAGGTGGTGCTGTCCAGTCTCGCGCTGATCGAGGCCGAATCCGAACTCAAGGCGCTGCGCCGCCTGTGCGGCAACGAGCGCTTTCTGGTCGAGGCCAACGACATGGCGGCGGTGCAGTTGCTGGCCGGCAGGACCGGGTTCGTCGCCGGCCCATTCGTCAATATCTACAATCAGCAGACGCTTGCCGCACTGGCGCGCCTTGGCCTGCGCCGCTGGGTGATGCCGGTGGAACTGTCACGCGACACGCTGGCGGCGATGCAGGCACAGCGGCCGGACGCGGTCGAGACCGAGCTTTTCGCCTTCGGCCGTCTGCCGCTGGCGCTGTCGGCACGCTGCTTCACCGCACGCGCCCACAACCTGCCGAAGGACGACTGCCAGTTCCGCTGTCTCGACTACCCGGATGGCATGTTGCTGTCAACCCAGGACGACGCACGCTTCCTCGCCCTCAACGGCATCCAGACGCAATCGGCACAGACCTACACCCTGCTGCACGAGATAGACGATATCCGCAGCCTTGGGGTCGACGTGCTGCGCATCAGTCCGCAATCACACCACACACCGGCGATCATCCAGGCGTTCGCCGATGTGTTGCAATCGCGGCGTGATGTGGCGCAGGTACAGGCTGACATCGGCCGTTACATGCCGGCAGGTCCGTGTGACGGTTATTGGGCCGGTCGGCCGGGCCTTAGCTGGAAGGCGACAGCCGGAACCACGACGCACCTGTCGACATAGACAGGCACGATCGTCACGCGCCACACCGGGCGACGTACCCGTACCAAAAAAAACCGGCGACACCTCATGTGCCGCCGGCTGTTCTATCAGATCAATCCGGGCACAGGGCTGACGCCCTGGCCCGATCACCGCATGGTTAATGCTTCTTGGCTGCGGCCGCGTTGCTGCTCACTTTGACCGCTGCGTGCTCGGCCCGCATCCGCTTCTCTTCTTCGAGAATCGTATTGACCGCGGTCTTCAGCGGAGCCCAGCCGTACCAGTGCATGTAGTCGTTGCTGGCATGGAAAGCACCCTGGAAGGTGCGTTGCCGGTACTCCAACATGATCAGGTAGAGTTCCTGCTCGATCTTGGTCTTCGCATCGTAGTACTGCAGCAGGTCGGGCGCATATTTCCAGCCCTCCGGCACCTTCAGGATACCGTCACGATACAGACCCTGCACCGCGGCGATTGCCTTGGCGAACTCATGGTCTGCAGCCTTCAGGATCTCGTCCGAGGCCTTCATGTGCGACTCGACGAAACCCTGCGAGTGACACTTGTTGCAGTTCGTCTTCATCTTGGTGCGAAGCTCGTTGAACTCTTCGGGGCCACGCGCGGCCTCTGCCTGAAGCACGATCTCGACAAAACGCTCAGTCGGCTGGAAATCCGCATCCAGCACACCGGCCGCCTGCAGGATCAACGCACGGTCGAGCGTCCAGGTGGGATCGTCATCGAGATCAACATAGTTGCCCGACGGCAGTGCAGCGGCCAGCTTCGTCAGCTGCGGCTCCAGGGTCGGTGCCACCTGGATCAACGCCAACACGTTTTCCTTGGTCGGGATACGCAGGCCGAGGAAGCCCCACGGGGTGCGTACTTCGTGATCGCCTTCCATCAGGTGACAGGTCTGGCAGGTCGGTGCGCGAGCATCCTCCTCGTGACCCTCGATACCCCAGATCACGCCGTGCTTGGCCGAGGTGTACATCTCCCACTGCGGATGGTCGAAGCCCATGTGGCAGTTGGAGCAGGCGCGCGGGTCCTTGGCTTCGGACTTCTTGAAGCTGTGACGGGTATGGCAGGCATCACACTGGGCGTTACCGTAGCGGTAATGCGCCTCTTCCTTACCACCGTCGTAGGCGACCTTGGCGTCATTGTTGCCATCAGTCACACCGAGCAGACCCTTCTTGCCGATCTTGTGGCAACCCGAGCAGCCCCGGTAGCCTTGCTCGGTGATTGCACCGGGCTGGCCATGCCAGGCGATCTGCGATTTCATGACCATCCAGCCAAGCTGATGCTTGCCCTTGGAATGCTCACGCGCCTGTTTCTTGTGGCACTCGCCGCAGGTATCGGCGGTCGGCATGGTGGCTTCCTGCCAATCCTCCATGGTGACGTGCTTGTCACCGTGGCAGTTAGAGCACAGCACTTCGTCTTCGGGGTTGCTGGCATTGGCATGGGGGGAACCGAGGTGCTGTTTGACGATACCCGGCGTCACATTGATGTGGCAGCCGACGCAGTCACCCTGCAGTTTCCTGTCGGCATCGAATTTCTTGACTTGCATTTCCGCTGCCAGCGCGACCGACGACAGCGCAATGAACAGCAGGCCCCCAATAAGCCCCCTTATGGGCAAAGCTGATAACCCCATGGCATTTCTCCTCTGGTGTCTCATGGCAATCTTCTTGTTGTATGCGCGCAGGCTCAGGTACCCGCTCACACGTTTGTCCGACCAGTTCATGACAACGCCAGCAGAAAAACCTTGATGTCCATCAGGAATTGCGATTTCGCAATGACATTCGGGGCAGTCTCCGGCCGATCGCCGGCGACCTGATCGCCGAGAGGGCTCGGTTCGCAGAAAGCCAGTCCCTGGCCGATAGCGGGGAAACACGATCGCAGAGAGGGCCAAGATGCGTAGGAGGCCAGCCCCGGCCGATTGCCCGGTGGACAGGATCGCCGAAAGGGTTCGGCTCCTACAGCGCGGTCGCGCCGGGATCCAGCCGGGGGGATTGAGCCATGGCACCACAGCGCCGACCATAGAGATCGGTGAAGCGTTCAAGGACATGACGTGCCGGGCTCGGCAAGGGTGGCTGACCGAGGGCATCGAGGAAGTTCTTCAGGTGCAACCCGGTGGCGGTATCACCCTCGATGCGCAACAGGCGCGCAAAGAACAGTGAGTCGGCATCTTCGCGCTGTGCCGCCAACAGCAGGAATGCGTGGGCGGTACCGCTGAATCGCACGTCGGCCTCGACGCGCGGCGCGGCTGGCACGAAACCTTCGTCCTTGCACATAAGGTGGTAGCGAATACCCAGGTCCGTCACTTCGAGGCTGACCACCTTGCCACGCAAGAAGTCCATCTCGTCACCGGCCAGTGAGTGTGCCAGCAGGTGGTTGAGCACCAGCGACAAGCCACCGGCATGCAGGCGTGGCGGCAGCCAGCTCAACGGCTTGGTGATGAAACGACAGAGCCCTGGCGTTGCAGTTGGCATGTGATCCCCGATAGTCCCTTGCTACAGACCGCAACAGTCTCGCAGGACGCACCCGCGCCGGACATGATTCAAATCAAACGCCTCGGCTGTGCTCAGTCGCGCAGATAAGCGCGCAGGCGGTCCACCACTTCGGCCGCCGGCAGGCCATGGGCAAACTTGGTAATGAACTCCGCGTTGCGCCCGAGCAGGTAAAGACTGGCGGTGTGATCCATGGTGTAACGCGCCGCATCACCGCTTTCGGCGGGCACCAGCTCGTATCGCGCACGGAACAGCTCGGCGGTGCGCCTGGTGATCTCGGGATTTGCCGACAGGCCCAGCATGCGTGGGTGGAAATAGGTCACGTACTCACCCAGCAGCTGAGGCGTGTCGCGCTGCGGATCGACAGTGATGAATATCGGCTGGATCTCATCGGCCTCGGCACCGAGCATCTTGAGGGCCCTGGCCATCACCGCCAGCGAGGTCGGGCAGATGTCGGGACACGAGGTATAACCGAAATAGATCAGCTGCAGTTTTCCCTGAAAATCGGCCTGCGTCACGCTGCGTCCATATTGGTCCATCATCGCGTAGCGCGGCCGGAGACGGTCCGGCGAGCGCGACACGTCGGGGGCCTCGAACGTGTCGGAAGACGCCGTAGGGGGCTTAAGCTTGCGCACGCAGTCCGAGATTGCCGAGAAATTGTTGCGCATCAGATCGACGTACAGATCCGCGCCGGCCGGCAGACCGGCACCCAGAGAATCGAGCTCGACCACTTCGGCCCCGGTGCCATCGATCAGCAGATCGAGGTACGGCTCCTGCAGCCCCTTCTCGGTAAACACACACGAGGCGCCGACCGCGAGGACCCTGCCATGGGTCGCCAGCAGCCGTGCGGTATCGGTCGACTCCGCCCCATTGACATCGACTACCGAGCCCGCGACGTGCATCGCATAGGCCTGCTCGAAGTATTGATGGGTGTCGTGATAGAAAAACACCGGCGCCCCGCTGACATCGCGGTAGCCGAACTCCATCACCCGATCGATCACTGAGAGGGCCTCGGCCATCCGCTGCCAGTTGCGTTCATAGGCGGACGCACGGTCCGGGTCGATATCGATCATCAGTTCGGCAAAGCCGTCAAGCAGGATCAGCATGTTGCGGCTGTCCAGCCAGAAGAAAGGATCGCGTTTTGTCTCATCCTGACGCGCCGGCAGCACCTTCAGCAACTCGCTTGCCAGGACCTCGAACTCGCGGCCGTGCGGCCTGGCCTGCGCCAACGACGCCGCCAGTCCCGGCTCCAGTTCCGGACCCGACCAGATCAGGATATCGGCTTTTTCGATGGCCTCTGCCTGCGCCGAGTCGGGATGAAACTCCCAAGGCACAGTGCTGCCATCGATCAGAAGGACGGGGTCGGCAATGCCGCGCATCAGACCTGCGAGCAACGAATGCAACGGCTTGATGCTGACCACCACACGAGGAATCTCGGATGCACACACGGCACCGCTCAGCATCAGCACGCAGAGCATGATGGGGATGTGCCTGGCAGCCAGTCGCGTCACTTGTGCGGTCGACCTCATGCGAATCCTCGGGGGGGGTAGGTGGTCGGAGCGGCTACTTTGCCGCGAATGCCTCGGCCATACGGTCGATCTGGTGCCCGACCTGCCGCTCCAGGCTTTCGTGCGGCGGACAGCCATCACCGCTTCTGACAAACGCGAGGAAGGCATCGTTGGTCGCCTGGTCGAACGCCAGGCCGAAGCTGCGTTCCTTCGGGGCGTGATCCACCACCGCCGCCTTCATGCGCCTTACCTGGTCGAGATACTTGCACTGCAATGCGACGCCATTGAGTTCCCCCAATGCGCTCACTGCCTGGTACCGCGCGTCCTCATTCGCCAACGCCGTGGCGGAAACCGTAAAGGCCAGGTACATCACGCCATATCGAAACATCTTCATCGGCTGGATCAAATCAGTAACCTCAGTGGAAGGAATCCTAACGAAAAACCCTTTGGCCGGACTTGGCCAAAATCAAGCGGCAGGCGACGGGCCACGACATCCCCGGCTTACTCCACGACCACCCGCAACACGCTCAGTGATCGGGATTGTCCTGACTGGCCGGGATCGGCATCGGCGGCGGCGCGACGAGCAAGTTGCCGAAATCCACAGGGGTATCGAAACGGGCATTGGAAAAATCGGCGCCTTTGGTGTCGGCACCACTGAAACGCGCATTCTGCAGATCGGCCCCATTGAGTTGCGTACGCACCATGAGTGCGTCCGAAAAATCGGCGTCTGCGGCTGCCGCGCCGGTCAGCCGGCTGTGGGACAGATCGGCACCACGAAACACTGCACCCATCGCGACCATACGCATCAGGTTGACGCGGCGCAGGGTTGCCCCGGTGAGATCCGCTTCCTCCATCTCGATGTCTTTCATGTAGGCCTGTGTGAACTCGGCCTCATGCGCATGGATGCCGTTCATCAAGGCACCGAACAGGTTAGTCTTGAACAGACGCGCATCGTCGAGGTTGGCCCCATCGGCAACCACGTGAAACAGGTCTGCATGACTCAGGTCCGCTTCGCCAAGCTGGGCCTCGATCAATTTGACCCAGCGCATATCTGCCTTTCGCAGATCGGCGCCGCGCAGGTCCGCCTGCGAAAGATCGGCGTTGCTCAGATTCACCCCCCGCAGATCGACCGCACGCAGATCGGCGCCAGCCAGTTTGCGGCCGGACAGGTCGCAGTGCCGCAGATCTGTCTTTGACGCGGGACGATCACAGTCACCTTTCGCCATCGGATCAGCGATTGACGGAAACGACGCGATCAGCGCGCCGAGCGCATACAGGGCACCAACGGCTGATCTAGTCATCGAGCGTCGAGACATAGGCAAAAATGTCCTGCAGTTCCTGCTTGGCGAAATCGCCGAGAAGGGAATCATCGGGCGCACTCGGGTCATGGATGCGGATCTTCGCAATATACTTGTCAACCTGTCGCCACAGGTAATTCGTGTACTGGCCCGCCAACAGCGGCACGGCATCTTTCACGTCACCGCGCCCGTCACGGCCATGGCACGAGGCACACTCGCGTTTGTACAGCTTTTCGCCCGCTGCCACATCACCCTCGGCGCGTGCTATCTGGATCACGCGCTTAGCCTCTTCGAGCCGCGCCAGGGCGTCAAATCCAGGCGCGCTTTCGTCAATCACAGACATCCGGTTCGGCAACTCGATGCGCGTCAGGTAGGCCGAAATATCCTGAATATCGGCATCCGGCATCTGTCGCTCATCGATGTACTCGACCATCGCCAGATTGGGCCGTTTGCGCTCGCGGAACAACACCAGCTGGTCAACCAGAAACTGGTACGGCTGACCGGCGATTCTCGGGTATTCACCCTGTTTGCCGCCCTCGCCGTACACGCCGTGGCAACCGGCACACAGCTCGTTGATTTCCTCACCGTTGTCCATATCCGGCTCGCGCTCTTGCGCATACGCAGCCATCAGAGACGACAGGCCCAGCACAACCAACACACGCAGCGGCTTACAGGACATGAACCCACCTCGTATCACGCGCATAGGCGGCGCAAGCAAAACCAACAAAGCGAATGGCTGCAGGCATCTCAGTGTCAGTGACTGGTGCCGGCAGATCGGGTGATCTTGTTGTGGACATTGTACTTTCCGGACGGTTTGACCATCGGCAGGCGCTTGCGTTCCTCCAGCGTCGCCGCATCGTAGATCACGACGGCACCATCCATCTCCCAGATACTCAACAGCGCATGGCGACCATCCTTGTCGAACTCGACATGTGCGGCCGTCTTGCCCGGCGCCGGCTGCAGCGTCTTGACGATCTCCAGCGTCTGCTTGTCTATGACGTGGACCTTGTCCTTGTTTGGCCCGAAGAACACGTCAACCCAGGCGTAGCGGCTGTTCTCATGGCTGCGCATGAAGAAACCGGGACCTTCGGTCGGGATCTCCTTGATCGTGTCCCAGGTCTGCATGTCGATCACGCTGACAGCGGCTTTTTTCAGGTTCGGCGTCACCATCACGGTGCGCCCCTGGTACTCCCAGGTAATCCCCGACGCCAGGTGCGGCATCCCCGGAAGGTCGAGCTTGCGCGTCACCCGCCCCAGGTCGAGATCGACGACCTGCGCATGCCCCTCGCGCGAGGCGCCGATCAGCGTGACGTAGTCCTGGCTGAACATGAAGTCGTCGAGGAAATCATCGACCTTGATGCGGCGCACCGGAAACTGTTTGAGCGCACGGTCCTCGCCGGAATCGGTACGGTAGTCGTGCATCCACTCGCCAAAACCGCGAGGTGGGTGGTCCTCGTAGTTGATCTCCCAGACCTCGGGGATATCTTTCAGCGCAGCGACAAAACTGTGGCGGGGATCCGCGGTATACACCGCACTCACCCGCGACGTCTTGCCGGTGTCGTCATGAACATCGATCAGCTTCAGTGGGCGCAGCTCGCCGGCATCCAGCAGCACCAGGCTGTGTGGAAGGTAGTTCGCAACCATGAGGTAACGGCCATCGTCCGACACCGCGAGATTGCGGGCGTTGATCCCGGCACGCACCTCGGCCACCGTCTGCAGGCCCCACATGTCGAATTTGCTGACCCATCCGTCGCGCGACAGGAAATACACGAAGCGGCCATCCGGCGAATACTTGGGTCCGCCATGCACCGCGTACTGCGTCTTGAAACGGTGGATCGGCTCCATGCGGTCGCCGTCGAGCACGCTGGCATGGTGATCACCGAGCTCGACGACGATGAACATGTTCATCGGATCGGCATCGTGCACCGGCGCTTTGACCAGATCGGCAGGCGCCACCGGCACCTTGCGGCTGGCCTCGATCTGCTCCACACCCCAGCCCGGCACCGCGGGCAGCGGCGTGTAGATGTATTCGACCAGACGCTCGATCGCCGCCTTGTCGAGCACTGCTCCCAGGGCCGGCATCTGTGTCGCAGGCCGACCCTCGGCGATCACCTTGGCTGCCTCGGTCTTGCGCACCCGGGTCAGGTTTTCCGGCAACAGCGCCGGCCCCATCAGCCCGAGACGGTCTGCACCATGACACTGCGCACAGTGTTGCAGATACAGCGCCGCGGTCTCGTCGGCATGAATCATTGGCGATGCGCACAGCAGCGGCATCGCGAACGCTGCAAGCAACAGCGCCTTGCGGGTCGGGGACATCATGGCTCCAGGTCGATGCGGTAGGCGGCGTGACAGGCGACGCAGTTGTTCATCAGCGCCACCAGTTCCGGCAGCACCTGGCTGGTGTCGCCGAACTGTTGCACGTTCAGGGCAAGCTGGTCGAACCGGCCGTGGGTATCAAAGCCGAGGCGCTTGAAGGGCAGCGGCAGTTTTCCAACCAGGCTGGCGGGCACGCTGTGCTGCGCCGGCGCCCCTGCGAGGCGTGCTGCTGCAGCCACCGCCGCCGGGTCCTGCTTCACCACGCCTTCGGTAATCGCCTGCACGGCGGCAAGGAAGCCCCGCATCTCCGTCAATACCAAGTCGCGTTCACCCGGCGCCAACAGGATCGCGGTACGACCATCGCTGGCCGGGGCCGTGGTGCCACGCACCACGAACAGGTACACAAGTACCGACACGGCAACCGTGAGTATCAACACCAGGGACCAACAGATTCGATGCATGATGCAAACTCTCAAGCGGCCGGTCGGCCGCGCCCCTCGTAGGGTCTGACCAGGAGGCGTTCGCCACCCTCATCCACGCCGATCTCCTCGTCGCTGAGATAGCATCCGGGGTCTTCGGCCCAGAAATTGCCAGTGAGCTGCCAGGCCCGGGTGCGGCTGTTACCGCCACAGATCGACAGGTGGCGACACTCGGCGCAACGACCTTCGACCGGCCGGCGGGCCAGCTTCAGTCCGGCCATCAGCGGGTCGGACGTATCTTCCCAGATCTCCGAAAACGGCCTGTCCTTGACACTGCCCAGACCGTAGTCCCACCACATGGTGTCAGGGTGGACACCGCCGAGGTTGTCGATATTGGCGATATTGATACCCGAGGAGTTGCCGCCCCAGCGTTCGAGCATTGCCTGCAGACGCTCACTCTGCGCCGGCAGATTGCGTTCCACCCATTGCGTCAGATAGGCACCGTCTGCATCGTTGTTACCGGTGACGAACTCCTTGGGATCACCGCCGACAATGTGGTTCCAGCAGGTGTCGAACAACAGGTCCATTGCGGCACGGGTCATCTGGTGGTGCGCATCGTCACCGCGGTTCTTGTTGCCGCGTCCGGCGTAGTTCAGGTGTGAAAGATAGAATTTGTCGAGCCCCTCGTCGTCGAGCAGCTGCAACAGCTCCGGCAGATCGCGCGCATTGTCGCGGGTCAGCGTGAAACGCAAGCCCACCTTGATACCGACGTCGCGGCACAGACGGATACCTCGCAGGGACTCGTCGAAGGCGCCGTCACGGCGACGGAAGCGGTCATGGACCTCGCGCATGCCGTCCAGGCTGACGCCGACGTAGTCGTAGCCGACGGCGGCTATCTGCTCGATGTTGTCTTTATCGATCAGGGTGCCGTTGCTCGACAACCCGACATAGAAACCCATTGCCTTGGCGCGGTGCGAAATCTCGAAAATATCGGGGCGCATCAGCGGCTCACCACCGGACAGAATCAATACCGGCACCCCATACTGTTTGAGATCGTCCATCACCTCGTAGACCTGTTCGGTCGACAACTCTCCCGGAAAGTCCTTGTCGGCCGATGTCGCATAGCAGTGTTTGCAGGTCAGGTTGCAGCGCCGGATCAGGTTCCAGATCACCACCGGACCGGTCGGGGCGGCCACCTGCGGCCTGGTCGGCGGCGCCGCGGGATTGGCAAGTGCCTGCATGTAGCGGGTCAGTCGAAACATGGCATAAACCTCAAGCGGCCAGACGCAGGCCGGTTTTTTTCAGAACTTCGCTGCTGAACAGCACATCGTGCGCACGGCAGTGCGGGCCCAGTATGGCCGCAACACGTTCGGCCTTTGCCGACACCTCGTCGCGTCCCCGCCCGTGCACCATCGCAAACAGGTTGTAGGGCCAGACACCGGGGTAGCGCGGCCGCAGATAGGAATGGCTGACAAAATCGAGTGCGCCGACCTGTTCACCCAGCTCGATCGCGATATCGTCCGGCACGTCCCAGACCGTCATGCCGTTACCGCGCAGGCCGAGCCGGTAGTGATTGGGGACCGCGCCGATGCGGCGGATGGCGCCGCTGTCGAGCATGCTCTGCATGCGATCGGCGACCTCTGCCGGTGCCAGGCCGAGCTGCCCGCCGAGTTCGACCAGCGGCTCCTCGACAATCGGCAGGCCCGCCTGCGTGGCCCCGATGATGCGATAGTCGACTGCATCCAGTGCATGTGGCGCATGCTGCGGCTGGTAGGCCAACGGGACCGGCACCGTATCCACCACGCCCTGTTCGTCCAGCGCCAGCCAGAGCCCCAGGTAGAACTCGTGCTGTTTCGGAAAGTTGAAGACCTGGAGCCCGGTCGCCTCGCCGATCTCGCGCAGCGCGCTATCGACCCCTTCCGGGGTTGGCGCAGCGATCACAAACCACATGTTCAGGGCATGTTCACGCCGGTAGTTGTGCGCAACCGCCGGCAGTGCATTGACCTGGGCGGCGACATCGGCAAAACGCTCGGCCGGGGCCTTCAGCGCCGCCAGCGTCTGCCCGCCTCCGAGGCGCGAGGCATCGTAGATAGGTCCGAACCGGCTCAACTGCCCTGTCTCCAGCAGCGAGCGAACCAGGCCGAGCATCGAACCCTCGTCCGTACCCAGCGCATCTGCCAGACGGGCAAAAGGCCGGGCCTCAGTGACGGGAAACCCGCCCTGACAATGGTTGATGAAGGCGCGTGCAAACCCGGACAGCGCCATCAGCTCGCACCGGCCTCTCGCGAGCGCCCGACAGCGGATTCACCGCCGCTGCCATAGCGAGCGCCACGCTGCTTGAAACGACGCTGGCTGAACAGCACATCGTGGGCGATATCACCAAGACCGCAGGTCTGCACCAGTTCCTCGACACGCGCCAGCACCTGCTCGCGGTCACGACCGTGGATCATCGTGAACAGGTTGTAGGGCCATACCGGCAGACGTCGTGGCCGCCGATAACACAGGGTCACGAAAGCAAAACTGCCGAGCTGCTGACCGATGTCATGCACCCGCTCGTCGGGGATGTCCCAGACCACCATCGCGTTGGCACGATAGCCCAGCTCATGGTGCCGGACCACGACGCCGAAACGCTTGATCACCCCGAGATTCTGCAGCATCCAGAAGCGTGCCATCACCTCGCCCTCGGTCATCCCCAGGCGGGCACCCAGCTCGGCGAAGGGTCTTGGCACCAGCGGCAGACCATCTTCGACGGCCTGCAGCAGCGCGCGGTCACGCGCGTCGCACTGTGCGGTATCGCGTTCGTTTGTCAGCTCCATTTGAGTGCAAACCCCAAGTCGATGAAATAGTCTTCGAGCATCGGCAGATCGAGCGGCGTCAGCCCGGTGGCGGCAGCGATGTCTGCAAGCACCCGGTCCACCGACGTACGATCGCGTGCGGTGACCACGAACCACAGGTTGTACTCGTGTTCACGCTCATAATTGTGATTGACCTCGGGAAAGGCACTGACCTGCGCAGCGACCGCCTCGATCCGTCCCGCCGGTACTGCGAGCGCCGCCAGCGTACTCGCCCCGACGCGATTCGGGCGCAGCACCGGACCCACCCTGCTCAGCGCACCGATACGCTGGAGGTATTCCAGCCGCTCGATGACCTTGGCCTCATCCGTTCCCAACTGTTCGGCGATCGTGGCGAACGGCTGCGGGTCGAGCGGAAAATTGTGCTGATAGTCATCCAGCAGGTGCCGGTCGATCGCACTCAGCAACAGGGCCACGTTCGCTGTCATGCCGTCACCCCGGGTCAAAGTCCGATACGAGACGCGCGTGCCGTCATGAAGATACCGCTTGGTTTCTGCGCCGGCAGGGTCGCGCGCCGTTCGAAGCTGGCGGTGTCGTAGACATGCAGCTCGTCCTGGTCACGCACTGACACCCATACCTCTTCGCCACGCGGCTCGAACTCCATGTGCAAAACCCCCTTGCCGGGCTGCAGGGTGTTCACAATCTTGAGGCTCTCGGCGTCGATGACCTGCACGGAATCGTTGTCCGGCACGGCAAAATTGACCCACACCTGGCGACCATCCGGCCGTCCCATCACGAACACCGGCTGACCCTTGACCGCGATACGCCCGGCTTCCTGCCAGGTCAGCATGTCGATCACCAGCACCTCGTGCCGCCCGACCGCAGGGACGAACGCGAGATTGCCGGCTACCGCCCAGCCCTCAAGGTGCGGCATTTTGTACACCGGCAGTTTTTCCTCACCCTTGCCGTAATGCGGCAGGATGCGGCGCACCCCCTGCTCCGGATGCCAAAGGTCGAGCAGGGCCAGGCCGTCCTCGCCAAACAGCCCGGCGATATAGTAGCGGCCATCCGGGGTGATCAATGCGTCGTACGGGTTGCGCCCGATGTCTTCGAATTTGCTGATCACCGGCTGGTCACCGGCAGAGAAATCGGCAATCCAGATCTCACCGGCATCCCACAGGCTGAACACGAAGCGGCGCCCCGGGGCATCGACCAGGCCGATCACCTTGGAGTGCTGACCCGCACCGTAAAGCGCGGGGATATCGGCAACCAGTGTCAGGTCGTCGGTGCGAAACACCTTTACCCCGCCGGGCTCGTAATTGGACACCGCGACCAGACGGCCATCCTGGGAGATCGCGCCACCGATGCTGTTGCCCGACTGCATGACCCGGGCCACCAACTGCCCCTCGAGCATATCCACCTTGCTCAGACCGCCGTCGCGACCGAACACGAAGGCATAGCGCTGGTCACGGGAAAACACCGCAGATGCATGTGACAGGTCCCCCAGGCCCTCGACGCGGGTGAGCGCGCTGTTGCCAGTCGTCTCGACGATCTGCACGGAGCCATTGGCGCGTTCGACCACCAGTGCCAGATCACCACTGCCCAGGGTCGCGGCCTCGGTCTTGGACACCACCGCAAGCAGCAGAAACATTACCAGCATACTGCTGATCAGCACGGTGCCCCACTCGGCACGCATCGGCACCTGATCACCGTCGGCAGCGGTCGTCGATTCGTTCGCGGCATTCATGGTTGCGTCTCCCCCGCCAGCAGGCGGTCAGCGAGCCAGCGGCTGTCATCTTCACTCAACAAACCACGCCACGGTGGCATCGCCGTACCGGGGCGACCGTGCAGGATGGTCAACTGCAGGAACTCCGGCGGCTTGCCGGCGAGCGCTGGCGGCGTAAGCGCCGGACCCAGGCCCCCCTTGAGCGTCAGCCCGTGGCAAGAGCCACAGTCCTGGATCAGCAGATGGCGCAACTCGGCCTGGCGCTGCGGCGACGGGGTCGCAGCATGCGCCACGGCGACGCCAAGCAGACTAATAATTACTGGCGCCAGCCAACGTATCATCGATGTGTTCCTTGTCGGTAACGAACCAGTCGAGTTGCCCTGCCAACGCCACCGTGCGGCCGATGATCACAATCACCGGTGCACTCAGACGTGAACTCTTCACCCGCGCAGCCAGGGTCGTGAGGTCGCCGAACACGCGGCGCTGCCGGTCGGTGGTGCCGTCCTGGATCGCGACTGCGGGTGTCGCCGGATCCATGCCCTGGTTGGCAAGCGCGGTGCAGATGCGGTCGAGACTGGCCAGACCCATGTAGATCACGATGGTCGAATCCGGGTCCGCCAGTGCCCGCCAGTCCAGCTTGAGTCTCTTGTTCTCGAGGAAATGCCCGGTCACCAGCCGTACGCCGTGGCTCAGACCACGATGCGTCAGCGGCACGCCGGCATACGCGGAACAGGCCGCTGCCGCGGTGATGCCCGGCACGACCTCGAATTCGATGCCGTGTTCACGCAGGTGCAGGGCCTCTTCACTGCCACGACCGAAGACGAAGGGGTCACCACCCTTGAGGCGCACGATCTTGCGTGGTGCCCCGCAATCGGTCACGCACAACTCCACCAGCAAAGCGTTGATCTGGTCCTGCGGGACACTGTGGCGGCCGGAGGCCTTGCCCACCGAGACGCGCAGCACGCCCTCGGGGATGAGTTCGAGGATGGACGGCGATACCAGACGATCGAACACCACCACGTCGGCAGTCTGCAACAGTCGCAGCGCTTTTACCGTCAGCAGGTCTGGATCACCCGGACCCGCCCCAACCAGAAAGACTTTGCCTGTCGACTGCATATCCGCTCCCATTCTGAACAGACCGCCGCAAGGGCAGTCCGGCACGACTTCCGTCGCGAAGGTGCAGTGATGGTCGATTCAGGAAGGTGGCCAAGCCTTGATCAATATCAAGCTGCAATGGCGAATGGGGGGTTGACGAGCAATGCGAAGGAAAAACTTGATCCAGCGCAACTGAATGCACCAGCGACCGAAGGGGCGATCAGACGGAACGAAACAGGGGCCTCACAGCGTTCACGGCTCGTTGCGTTTGACGCGACGAGCCGCAGACGGCGGGATTCATTTCACGCCGCGTGATTGCAGATACCCGCTGTACTTCTGATCCGTACCGGCGATGTGCTGGATCAGCCAGCCCTTGAGAAATCCGGTCAATTCCTCGACGGTACTGTCGCGATCCTTCTCATACGCATCCATGAACCCGGTCACTTTGGCGATCATCGCCTCGTGCTGACGCTTGTGCGGCTCATAATCGGCGTAGTCGTTCTCACGCATCATGCGTTCTTCACGATCGAAGTGGTACTTGGTGTAGTCGACCAGTTCTTTCAATGCCTGGCGTTCGAACGCCTCGCCGGTCGGATAGTAGACGGCAGTCTGCAGATTATTGATCAGGGTCAATAACTTCTTATGATCGTCATCGATCGATCCGATCCCCACGCTGAGGTCATCGCGCCACGCCACGAAGCGCCGCGAGGTCGTCCATTTGTTGATCAGCGGGACCGCCAGCAGCACCGCTGCCATGACGACGGAGATCCAGGGATTCATCCCCGGCAGGAGGCCTATCGCTATTATGATCAGGGCCACCACGATGAACAGGGAGAGGCCGAGTGTCTGCAGACTCTTACGCATGATCGCGTTCCTTTGGCTTTTTTGGTCACTACTGGTAGACGGCAAGCATACCGCACATCGATTGGACGCCAGCCTAGAAGCAATTCCCCACGGCTGACTTGACAATCATCAAGGTACAACCCCGCCGCCAGCGCGTTAATCCCCCCGCACACTCTCGTATACGGAGGCTTTCCACCAATGTCCAAAATCTTAAATCAGGGTACGCTGTCAAAAACCAAAGTCAGCCTGCTCTCCACTGCAATCGCAGTCGCCATCGGTGGCTTCGGTGCCGCGGCCAACGCCGCCGGCCCGACGCTGAGCGATGCCGACTTTGAAAAGAGCAAGACCATATACTTCCAGCATTGCGCAGGCTGCCACGGCACACTGCGCAAGGGCGCAACAGGCAAGAGCCTGGAGCCGAAAGGCAACCCGGCGAAGAACCAGAAGGGTACGCTGGAACTCGGCCAGGAGCGTCTCGAGAAGATCATCAAGTTCGGCACCGAAGGTGGCATGAACAACTTCAGCGAGATCCTGACGGATGCTGAAATCAAGGCGATGGCCACCTATATCCAGATGGAGCCACCGATTCCGCCCGAGATGTCGCTGGCGCAGATGAAGGCCAACACCAAGGTCTATGTCGACCCGAAGGACTATCCGACCAAGCCGCTGCACGGCCGCAACTGGAAGAACTTCTTCGTCGTCATCGAGCGTGATGTCGGCAAGGTCGCGGTTGTCGATGGTGACAAGAAAGAGATCATCGCCCACATCCCGACCGGCTACGCGGTACACGTAATCAAGGCCCTCGAGCACTCGAATGCCGCTCATCCGGAAAACCCGGACGATGTCGGCCGCTTCTGGTACACCCAGGGTCGTGACGGCAAGATGACCAAGATCGACCTCTGGCAGACGCCGGACAAGATGCTGGTCGCCGAGACCAAGGTCGCATATGACGCCCGTGACGTGGCGGTCTCCGGTGATGGCAAGTACATCATCGGTGGTGGCTACTGGCCGCCGCACTTCGTCATCGTCGATGCCAAGACCATGGATCCGCTGAAGGTCGTTTCCACCCGCGGCGTCAACATCGATGGCGAGTACGTGAACGAGTCGCGCGTCGCGGCCATCTACGACACGCCGAACGAGAAGTCCTGGCTGGTCGCGCTCAAGGAACTGGGTCAGATGTGGCAGGTCGACTATACCGACCTCGACAACCTGCGTATCGACAAGATGGATACCGCCAAGTTCCTGCATGACGGCTTCTTCGATCCGACCGGCCGCTACTTCCAGATCGCCGCCAACGCGTCGAACAAGATGGTCGTGGTCGACACCAAGGAGCGCAAGAAAGAGGCGTTGATCGACGTCGACAAGCTCCCGCACCCGGGCCCGGGCGCCAACTGGATGGATCCGAAGTGCGGACCGGTCGGCGGTACCACTCACCTGGGCGTCGGCAAGGTCACCGTCTGGGGCAACGACCCGGCCGGTCACAAGGACGCTGCGTGGAAGGTCTGCTACGAGGTTGAGACGGACGGCCCCGGCCTGTTCATCCGCACCCATCCGAAGAGCAAGTACTTCTGGGCCGACCAGACCAAGCATCCGGAGCCAGGTGTACAGCAGGCCGTACAGGTCATCGACAAGGAGACCCGCCAGATCGTCAAGACGATCACGGTCACCAATGTCCCCGGCCAGGCTGCAGTCCATATGGAGTTCAACGCCGACGGTACCGAGGTATGGGTATCTGCGTGGAACATGAAGGACAGCAAGAAGGACAACGGCGAAATCGTCGTGTATGACGCGAACACCCTGGAAGAAAAGACCCGCATCAAGGGCTTCTTTGCTCCGACAGGCAAGTTCAACGTCACCAACCGTTCCGAGCACGTCACCTGATCGGCGACGTGTGATGTAACAGCTACGTTGATCCACCGGCGGGCATGGGGAAGCACTTCATGCCCGCCTTTTTTTAGATTCGAATACTCCATTTCCCACGGAGAAAAACGATGCAGCAACAGTCGTTACTCAAAAGCCTTTTGACCCGCAAGGTCGCGTTCGGCGCGACCCTTGGAGCCGCTGTCCTGTTCATGGCGATCGGCGTGATGCTGTGGGGTGGCTTCAACTGGGGCATGGAGATGACCAACACCGGCGAGTTCTGCATCTCCTGTCATGAGATGGAGGACAACGTCTACCAGGAATACAAGGGTAGCATTCACGACGGTAACCGCAGCGGCGTGCGCGCGGCCTGTCCGGACTGCCACGTACCGCGTCCCTGGGTGCACAAGATCGTGCGCAAGATCAAGGCCAGCAACGAGATCTATCACAAGCTCCTTGGCACCGTAGACACCCCGGAGAAATTTGACGAGCACCGCCTGACGATGGCGCGCCGCGTTTGGGATGCGATGAAGAGCACCGATTCCCGCGAGTGCCGCAACTGCCACGACTGGAACACCATGAATCCAGAGAAGCAGAAGCCGCGCGCGCGCAACCAGCACAAATTCGCCATGGAGAACGGCAACACCTGCATCGACTGCCACAAGGGTATTGCACACAAGCCTGTGCACAAGAACCTGACCGAAGAGGAACTGGAAGCGCTGAGCGCCCCGGTCCCGGCCTATGCCCGCGAAGTGCCGCAATCATTTATCGACGGCCTGGCCAGGGTCAAGGCGACCGAAGAAGCCGCCGAACTCGCGCAGCAGGAAGAGGCCAGGAAAGAGCGCGAACAGCGCAAGGCCGCCAAGCTCGCCGAACAGCAGCGTATCGATGCCGCTGTCGCCGCTGCCCTGGCAACCGCGGGTGCCGCAGGCGCCCAGACGGCAGGCCAGGCCGCACCAGCGGCCGCGGCAACCGCGCATGGTTTTGGCGTCGACTGGTCGGGCACGCCCGAGCGCCGC
>JACKML010000014.1 GCA_024235415.1 Chromatiaceae bacterium
AACCACCCGGTGACGACGTCTTCAATGGATGAAGACTTCATGCGTCGTGCGCTGGCGCTGGCGCACGAGGCGCAGGTGCATGGCGAGGTACCGGTGGGTGCGCTCGTCGTCGCCGATGGTGCGATCATCGGCGAGGGCTGGAACCGTCCGATCGGCAGCAACGACCCGACCGCACATGCCGAGATCGTGGCGTTGCGTGCGGCGTCCATGGCAATCGGCAACTATCGACTGCCTGGGACCACCTTGTACGTGACGCTGGAACCTTGTCCGATGTGCGCAGGTGCAATTGTGCATGCGCGCGTGCAGCGGGTGGTCTACGCGGCGACCGACCCGCGTGCCGGCGCTGCGGGCAGCAGGTTCGATCTGCTTCCGTCCGATGAACGGTTCAATCACTACACCTGCTGTGAGGGCGGTGTGCTGGCAGAAGAGAGTTCCACAATGTTGAAGGACTTCTTCCGCCAGCGCCGCTGAATGTTTCTTTGCCTGGAGGCACCTTCATTGAAGATTGCGTTTTCGCTCGTCGCGCTGCTGCTGTCATCCGGTCTGTTGGCTGCGCCCGACTACCCACCGGTCACGGTCGACGTCGCGGTGACCAGGGTTTCCGATCATACCTACTACGCGCTGGGCGCCGCTGGCACGGCGACCGAGAACCAGGGATTCATCTCGAATGCCGGCTTCGTGATCACCGATGCCGGCGTGGTCGTGTTCGACAGCCTGGGTTCGCCGTCGCTGGCGTGGGCCCTGCGTCAGCGTATCCGTGAGTTGACCGACCAGCCGGTAGTCAAAGTGATTGTCAGTCACTACCACGCCGACCACGTGTACGGCCTGCAGGTGTTCCAGGATGAAGGCGCCGAGATCATCGCGCCGCGCGGCGCCTATGAATACCTCGCTTCCAACGCGGCAGCCGAACGTCTCAACGAACGGCGGTTCTCACTCGACCCCTGGGTCAACGACGACACGCGGCTGGTGCGGCCCGACCGGGTGATCGAAAAGGAATACCGCTTTTCCCTGGGCGGTATGGATTTTCAGCTCAACTACCTGGGCAGTGCGCACTCTGATGGTGACATGACGCTGTACGTCGTGCAGGACCGGGTGCTGTTTTCCGGCGATATCATATTCGAAGGGCGCGTGCCTTTTGTCGGTGATGCAGATACCAAACGCTGGCTGGAGACCCTGCAGGCGCTTGAAACCGGTGATCTGGTCGCGCTGGTTCCCGGCCACGGGCCGGCGGCGCGCAATCCGGTCGAGGCGGTCGCCGGGACCAGGGAATACCTGGCCTATCTGCGCGAGGTGATGGGTGCCGCGGTCGACGAGTTGCAGGATTTCGCCAGTGCCTATGATGCGGCCGACTGGAGTCGCTTCGAGCAGTTGCCGGCATTCGAAGCGGCTAACCGGCGCAATGCCTACCAGGTTTTCCTGTCGATGGAGGCCGAGGCGTTCCAGAAGTAGTGGACGAAACCGCCGGGCCGTGCGCCCGGCGTCATCCAGGCTTTGTTCAGCCCCTGTCCGCCAGAGGGACGTAGTCTGTCTGCAGGTTGCCCGTATAGATCTGGCGCGGTCTTGCGATCTTGCCGCCTTGCTCCTGGCTCTGCTCCCACCAGTGCGCGATCCAACCGGGCAGGCGGCCGATTGCAAACAGCACAGTGAACATATCCGCCGGGATGCCGATCGCGCGCATGATGATGCCGCTATAGAAGTCCACGTTCGGGTACAGCTTGCGGTCGACGAAATACGGGTCGCGCAACGCGATTTCTTCGAGGCGGCGTGCGATGTCCAGCAGCGGGTCCGGTTTTCCCAGACGTTCGAGCAGCCGCTCGGTGACGGTGCGCAGCATTTGGGCGCGCGGGTCGAAGTTCTTGTACACGCGATGACCGAAGCCCATCAGGCGTACCTTGCTGTCCTTGCTCTTGGCCATGCTCACGTACTCGTCGGGCGTGATGTTGCCTTTATGGATCTGTTCGAGCATGTCGAGTACCGCGACATTGGCTCCGCCGTGCAAAGGCCCCCACAAGGCGCATACGCCGGCGGCGCATGAGGCGAACAGATTGGCCCGACTGGAGCCGACCATGCGAACCGTCGAGGTAGAGCAGTTCTGCTCATGGTCGGCGTGCAGGATCAGAACAAGATTGAGGGCGTCACGGACTGTTTCGTCGCAGACATACTGGTCGAATGGTTGCGAGAACATCATGTGCAGGAAGTTCGGCACATAACGCAGGCGTGGGTCGGGGTAGTTGTACGGTTTGCCAACCGAGTGGCGATAGGCGTACGCGGCAATCGTGCGGATCTTGCTGATCAGCCGTGCCGCCGCCATGCGGAACTGGTCTTCGTCATCGAGTTCGTGCAGGTCAGGGTGAAAGCACGACAGCGCATTGATCATCGCCGACAGGATCGCCATCGGTGGCGCGGCGCGCGGAAAGCCCTCGAAATGATGCTTCATCCCTTCGTCCAGATTGGCGAAACGGGTGAG
This sequence comes from Chromatiaceae bacterium, assembly GCA_024235415.1. Taxonomy (GTDB): domain Bacteria; phylum Pseudomonadota; class Gammaproteobacteria; order Chromatiales; family Chromatiaceae; genus Thiosocius. Next base: position 2,468 of record JACKML010000014.1, read on the forward strand.
GTCATCGGCAAAGCTGGTGTACTGGGCGGCGGTCGGCAGCTGCCCGAAGATCAGCAGCCAGGCGACCTCGACAAAGTTTGGAGAGGTCGCGAACTGCTCGATCGGGATGCCACGATAGCGCAGGATGCCGTTTTCACCGTCGATGAAGGTGATGTCACTCAGGCAGCTGCCGGTATTACCGTATCCCGGGTCGAGCGTGATATGGCCGGTGCGTTCGCGCAGGTCGCGGATATCGATCGCACGTTCACCCTCCACCCCGGTGATGATCGGCAGTTCATGGTTTACCCCGTCGAGGATCAGGGTGGCTTGGTCGGACATGGTCGGGCACTCATTCAGGCTAAACGGTTGAGTTACAGCTTATCGCCCTTTCAGCAGGCCGGTGCAATACCCGGCGAAGGCAAGGCCCAAAATCGCCGGCAGGCCCCGTGCACTAATCCGCATCCGCGGTCATCAGGCGCTGCAGTGTCTTGCGGTCGTTGGTGGTGGTGAACCAGACCAGCAGGTCATAGTAGTTGCGGATTCTGTCGACGTAGTCGACTGGCTCCTGTCCACGTGCAAAGCCGTGCTTGAGTGTCTTGTAGTGCGTCTTGTCTGCAAGCAGCGGCAGGCGCTGCTTGACCTCGAACCAGAGGTCGGGGCTGGCGCCGTCGCGTTCGGTGAGGATCCGCGCGTCTTCCAGATGCCCGAAGCCGATGTTGTAGCCGGCGAGGGTCAGCCACAGGCGGTTCGGCTCCTGGATGCGTTCCGGGATCTTCTTTTCCACCACGCGCAGATAGCGCGCGCCACCGGTGATGCTCTGCTGCGGGTCGCTGCGGTCGGTGATGCCCATCTGCTGCGCCGTCGATTGGGTCAACATCATGACGCCGCGAACGCCGGTCGGCGAAACCGCGTCGGCCCGCCAGTGCGATTCCTGGTAGCCGATCGCCGCGAGCAGGCGCCAATCGATGCCTGTCTGCTGGGCCGCCTGTTCGAAATAGGCGCGGAATTGCGGCAGGCGGTCGCGAACGTGGCGCCAGAACTCGCGTGTGTCGACGAAGTTGAGGCGGTCGGAATGGCCGAAATAGCGTGCGCGCAGGCGTTCCAGGCGGCCGTCCTGATGGACCAGGTCCAGGAACGCGTTGGCGGCATCGAGCAGGCTGTCGTCACCGTTGCGGCTGAATGCCCAGCCCAATGGCTGCGACTCGGTGAGGTCGAACGCCACCGCAGTATGCTGAAAGACCCGCCGACTCAGCGTGGCGGTATGCGAGTCGGCCAGTGTCAAACGAAAGTTTCCCAGGTCAACCTCGCTCAGCAGGCGTTCGGTACTGATGTCGTCATGTGTCTGCCAGGTCAGACCGGGGCGTTGCGTGGCACGCAATTTGGTCAGGTGCTCGTCATGGCTGGAGCCGGCGACGACGTGCAGGTCGCCGGCGGCAATGTCGTCGAAGGATCGCGGACGTGCGCTGCCGCGGCGGTAGATGACCTGCTCGGTGACGAATTCATACGGCGTGGAAAAGCGCACCCTGAGCTCGCGAGCGGGTGTGATGGCGAGTCCAGCCGCGGCCATGTGCACCACGCCGCGTTCGGTGGCCTGCAACAGGGTCTCGACCGTGCGCGGAAACAGCGGTCGCACCTCGACACCCAGGTGACGGGCGAATTCTCGCACCAGTGCGTATTCGAAGCCGTCCGGCCCGTCGGCACCCTGGTAGTAAGCGGCAGGACTCTGCCGGGTGGCGACCACCAGCACGCCGTTTTTCTGTACGTGCTGCAGGACCGACAGCGGCTCGTGCCGCAGCAGGAAAAACACCCCGGCCAAGCCGGTGAACAGCAGGCAGCCGGCAACCACGACAGCGACCCTGCGTTGCGTCGATGCAGACGCCTGCATCAATGAGTCCGCCTTACCGCCAGCGGCCGGCTGAGGCTATAGTTGTGGTTCACCTTGAGTCTCTGTACGGGTGCGGCTGGCCGCGTTCGCGAACCCCGGAAGATAGTCATTGCCGCGACAAAAATCCACCCGCAACGGACTGCCTGAACTGCCGGTACGCACGGCAGTCGCGGCGCTGCGGTCAGCGCTGTTGCGTGGGCATGCGGTACTGACCGCTGAGCCTGGTTCCGGCAAGACGACGCTGATCCCGCTGTTGCTGCTGGACGAGCAGTGGCTGACCGGGCGCAGCATTCTGATGCTCGAGCCCAGGCGGCCCGCTGCACGCATGGCGGCACGGCGCATGGCGCAGCTGCTCGGCGAAGAGGTCGGCGGCACGGTCGGCTACCAGGTGCGCTTCGAGCGAAAGATCTCGGAATCCACCCGGATCGAGGTCCTGACCGAGGGTCTGCTGTTGCGCCGTCTGCAGAATGATCCGGAACTGGGCGGCGTCGGCCTGCTGATCTTCGATGAATTTCATGAACGCAGTCTTGTCGGTGATTTGTCGCTGGCACTTGGCCTGGACGTTGCCGCCGGACTGCGTGAAGACCTGCGCCTGCTGGTGATGTCGGCAACACTGGATGCACAGCCGCTCGCAGACCTGCTGCAGGCGCCGGTGGTCACTGCCCTGGGCCGGCAACACCCTGTTGACGTGATCCACATGCCGCAGGACGCCGATCCACGTGACCCGACACCGGCCTGCCTGCGCGCATTGGGCCAGGCGCTCGAATGCAGCAATGGTGATGTCCTTGTGTTCCTGCCGGGGCGGCGCGAGATCGAGCGCATGCGCCAGGCAGTCGAGACGCAATCGGGTGCGGGGCTGGATGTTCTCACGCTGTTCGGCGATATGCCGGCTGCTGCGCAGGATGTGGTCCTCAGGGGGGGAGGCGGTGTGCGGCGCCGGGTGATCCTGGCGACCGACATTGCCGAGACGAGCCTGACCATCGAGGGGGTGCAGGCGGTGGTGGACAGCGGGCTGGCACGCCGACCGGTGTTCGATCCCAATACCGGGCTTACACGTCTGCAGACGCAATGGATCAGCAGGGCTTCGGCTCAGCAGCGCGCCGGGCGTGCCGGCCGGCTGGGACCAGGTCAATGCCTGCGCGTGTGGACCCCGGCGCGCCATGCGCGTCTGGCCGAATGGACGCCGCCGGAGATCACCGAGGCGGATCTCGCCGGCCTGGTCCTGGAGTTGGCCAACTGGGGTGTCACCGATCCCGGGCAACTGCGGTGGCTGGACCTGCCGCCGCCGGCCCATTGGCAGCAGGCGGTCGGCCTGCTGCGCCAGCTCGGCGCGCTCGATGCGGAGGCACGCATTACCAAGGCCGGGCGTGGCATGGCGCGTTTTCCAGCACACCCGCGCCTGGCACATGTGTTGGTGTCGGCGGTCGGCAGGCAAGACCAGGCAGTGGCCGCTGAGGTGGTCGCGCTGCTGTCCGAGCGTGACCCCCTCGGTCGCACGCCGATGCAACAGCGCAGTGCCGATATCACCCTTCGCATCGATGCCCTGGCCGCGCTGCGTGGACATGCACGGTTGCCCTCCGGCTTCGATGCGACGGCGCTGCGCCGAATCGAGCAGGCGGCACGGCAGTTCCGCCAGCTGTGTCCAGCGGCTCCCGACGAAAACGGGCCGGTTCTGGATGCGGCGAGGTGCCTGGCGTTGGCGTACCCGGACCGGGTGGCGATGGCTGCCTCCACTGACGGTCGCCGCTACCTGATGCGCAACGGTCGTGCGGCGCTGCTCGATGCGACCGACCCGCTGCGTGGCAGTCCGTTCCTTGCGATTGCGGCGGTTGACGCGGGAATGCGTGAGGGTGTCGTCTGGCTGGCCGCAGCCTTGGATCTTGCACAGTTCGAGTCGCTGTTCGGTGCACAGATCATTGCGGGCCGCGAGGTGCGCTGGGATGAGCGCCAGGGTGACGTGGTTGCGCGATCCGTCCGCCGGCTGGACGCCCTGGTGTTGAGCGACACGGCGGTGGCGTTGCATCCCGACGACCCGGTTGCGGCGTTGCTGTTCGCGCAGATCCGTGAACAGGGGCTGGCGGCGTTCTTCTCCGATCCACTCGACCTGAGGGCACGCGTGCAGCTGCTGGCGCAGGTAGACGAGGCGGGAGGGTGGCCCGATTTCACCGAGCAGGGCATCCTGGCCAACCTCGAGACGTGGTTGCTGCCGTGGATGAAGCGCGGCGAAGGCGCGCGTCAGCTGCGTGCGCTGCGTCTCGACGAGGTGCTCCTCGGGGTGCTCGGCTGGGAACGCGCACAGCGCCTGGATCAACTGCTGCCGACACACTTCGACACCGCGGCGGGTACGCGAAGACGTATCGAGTACCGCGAAGACGCCCTGCCGCTGCTGGCACTGCCGTTGCAGGAGATGCTTGGTTGCAGTGACGGTCCCGTGCTGGCCGGGGGCAGGGTCCGGGTGTTGCTGCACCTGTTGTCACCGGCCGGGCGGCCGTTGCAGGTCACATCGGATCTGGCGGCGTTCTGGGCGGGGGCCTATGCCGAGGTGAAAAAGGAGATGCGTGGTCGCTATCCGAAACACTTCTGGCCCGATGACCCGGCCGCTGCCAGGGCGACGCGTTTCACCAAACGCAGGATGTAAGCACTCAGGCGTCGAGGATGTTGCGCACCAGCTGACGCACCATCGCAGGTTCGAACGGTTTGTCACAGATCGCCGACACACCGCTCTGCTGCACCGCGGCCAGCCGGTTCTGGTTGGATTCGCTGGTGACCATCAGCACGGGCAGCGAGGACTGGGTCGACTCGGTGCGGATGTGGTCGATCAGCTCTTTGCCGTCCATGCGCGGCATGTTGTAGTCGGTGACGATGAAATCGTAGTAGTTCTGTTCAATCATCTCCAACCCGCGCAGGCCGTCTTCCGCATGATCGATGCGCCGGATGCCGAGAGAATGCAGGACCCGTGTGATGTGCTTACGCGACAAAGCGCTGTCATCCACCACCAGGACCTGCAGCGCATCGGCGTCCAGGTCGGCAATTTCGTGTACGCTGTCGTCGAGCATGTCGATGGTTGTTGCGAGCGCGGTGCGCAGCTCGGCGGCCGAAAACGGTTTCGGCAGTATGCCGACCACGCCTGCCTGGCGGATCGGGTCGAGATAGCGAAAGCGCGTCTCGCTTGAGATCAACATGAAAGGTGTGTCGGAGAAATCCGCTGATTCGCGAATCCGGTGTACCAGGTCCGTGCCTGTCATGTCGGGCAGGTAGAGTGAGCTGATCACCAGGTCGGGCGATTGTGCCGCCAGTCGCACCAGCGCGTCCGCACCGCTGCCGCATTCGAGGGTAGCGTGAATCCCGTGTTCCTGCAGCGCACGGCAGATGATCCGCCGCTGTGTCGGCGAGGGCTCTACGACGAGGACTGCGAGTTCGGGCAGGCTGATATCCGCCATTGGCGTTCTCTGCGACAAGGGTATGCAGACATCTAGCGGCGGTTCGGTACGCGCCTTTAAATACCCTGTGGCCGGCGGACGCCCCGCTGCATTTCTGGCAGACTGGCCGGCCTGTATGATGTTGACGAAATTCGTTGGAGTGGATGTGTCGGACGAAAACCAAAAACTGTCGTTTCTGCAGGTGCTCGGCAGCGTCGTGTCGTCGTTCTTCGGGGTGCAGAAAAACGCGACCCGGGAGCGTGATTTCAAACGCGGACGGGCGCGCGATTTCATTTTCGTCGGCATTCTGCTGACCCTGGTTTTCATCCTTGCGGTGTGGGGTGTGGTGCAGCTCGTGATGAGCGTCGCCGTCAAAGGCTGAGTATGGCGGGCCCGACGATCAGCCGGCGTTCAGCCGCGTACGGATATCGGCCTTCGCCTGGTCGATGATGGAATCGCGGTCGAGACTGTCCAGTATTTCACGCACTGTCAGTTTCGGACCGGCGTCGCCCCAGGATTTGCCGTTCGCCAGATAGCGCTCGGCAGCACGTCCGACGACGTAGGTGCTGTAGTAGGCGACCGCACCCTGCGCACCGCCGGTTACCATTGCCGAAAGGCCGGCGGTGCCGAGCTTCAGTGCCGAGGCAGCCAGATGGACCGCCCAGACGGTACCCATCAGCAGCAACATCTGAGCACCGATGGTCTTGACCAGGCTTCCGGCCTCGTTGCGGCTCAGTGGAAGGCCGTACGCACGCGACAGGTGCACCACCATGCTCACATCGACCACGGCGGCGGCCACCAGGTCGGCGACCGGCACCGGGTTGAGTGCTACGGCGACACCCTTGGCCACACACCATGTGCGGATCACGCGATCGCCCAGGCTACGTCGCGCGCTGAGCACGCGTGCCGCGACCTGGTCGCTGAGGTTGCCGGCGAACATGGAAGCGTTCAGTGCCGCCAGCGTCTTTCCCTCCTGCTCCAGGACCTGCCAAAGACGGGCCTTCAGTTGGTCCACATCCGGCAGACCCTGGCGCTGCTGCTCGATCTCGTTGCCTTTTTCGTCGACCCGGATCACCCACTGCGGCGCCGGCTGGGCGGCGGTAAACACGATCCTGTCGGCACCCAGCGATGTGGCGAGGTGTGTCTGCAGGGCGTTGCGCAGTTGTTCACGCTCGGTGGTGCTGTAACGATCGATCTTGTTCAACACCAGCAGCAACGGACGGCCCTGTGTGGCCAGCGCGCGCAGCGCCGAGAGTTCGGCCCGGGTGAGGTCGCTGTCGACCACGAACAGGATCAGGTCGGCACGCCCGGCCACCTCCCTGGCCAGTTGCTCGCGTGCCTCGCCGTCGACCTCATTGATCCCGGGGGTATCGATCAGGTAGACGTTGCCGTCGTGAAACTCGCGCCACTGGCCACTCTGGACGGTCCGGGTCTCGCCGTGAAGCGGGCTGGTGCTGAAGCGCTGCTCACCCAACAGGGCGTTGACCAGCGCTGACTTGCCGACACTGACGCGGCCGAAAACCGCAATGTGGATATGTCCGTGCTCGAGTTTGTCCAGCATCGCCTGGACCTGCTGGTAGTCCTCGGCCAGCAGCGCGCGTACCTCCTGCGGCACGCGCTCATCGCTGAGCAGTTCGCGCAGGCTCTCGCGCGCCAGCGAGAGATGGGTGTCACCAGCCGATTCAGTCGCTGCGCCGGTCGCTGCCGATTTGCCTGACAACCACGCGGGCAAGGCCGCGCGCAGACGTGTCCAGATCTTCACCGAGTTTCTCCTCGAACAATTTGGCCGCCTGCCGCGGGTGCAGCTCGCCACGTGTCGCCAGCGTGACGTTCAGCGCGCGGCCGAGCGTACGGAATATGATGCCGTAGGCCACTGCGTGCAGTGCACCGCCTGCCAGCGTACCGACACCGGGGAAGGCCTTGAGCGCATTGCCGGCCACCGCCAGGAGCAGAGTGTGGGCACGCCCGGCGTGCTTTTGCACCAGGGTCAACAGCAGCTCGGTGTCTACCCTGCCGACCTTGGTGTCGTAGATTGCCGCGAGCTCGCGCACCAGCTGGGTGCCGAGATAGCCCTGAATCAGCAGGTCCGACCCCGGCGTGATTGCCGCCAATGCCCCGATCACGGCTTTGACGGCATAGCTGTCGATCAGTTCATCGGCCCGGGTCTGACGTGTTGCGGCAATTGCCTCATCGAGTTTCTCCGAAGCGAGGACAAAGGTTGCACTGTCGCTCAGCCGGTCCAGGATCTGCTGGTTGCCATCGATCATACGTTGCAGGGCGCTGCTGACCGCTTGCACCTGCGGTGCCACGGCGCGGCTCTCCAGCTGTTCGCTGCCGTCGGGCATGTGGCGCAAGACCTGGCGTGTGGTGGCCGCCGAGGCCTGTACGAACGCCGTATTCGGATGAGCATCGAGAAGCCCGGCGAGTCTTGCCGACAGCGCCGCGGTCTCGACGGCGTTGTAGCGGTCTGTCTTGTTCAGTACCAGGATCAACGGCTTTTGCAGTTGCAGCAGCTCCGTCAGTGCCTGGTGCTGAGAGCGATTGAGGTCGCCATCGGTGACATAGACCACGATATGGGCACGTCGTGCCTCGTCGGCGGCAAGCCGGTCCAGCGTGCCATCCGCCTCGGCGGTTCCCGGCATGTCTGTCAGCAGCAGGCTGTCACCGCCGGGACTCTGCCAGGTGTAGCGGGTCAGCTCTCGCGTGGTCCCGCCGCGCACGTCACTCGTGATCTCGGCCTGCGGCAGCAGTGCCTGTGCCAATGCCGATTTGCCGCTGGATATCTCGCCAAACAGCGCCACATGGATCTCTGCGTGTTCACGCCGTCGCTGCCGCTCGGCCAGCTCGCGGTGCACCGCGGTCGTGTCGGCGCCCAGCGCCTCCGCCTTGTTGATGGCCGCTGTCACCTGCTCGGCGGTGATCGGGGGCTGGTCGTGGCGCGCGTGCTGCGCCGCAGCACGCGGGCGCAGGAGCCGCCACAGCAACCAACCGACCAGCAGTCCGGCGACGCCGAGCAGGCCCCACCAGCCATAGCGCAGCCATGCGGGCGCCTCGGCCAGGCGCGCCTGGATATTCAGCGTGGCCTCGCTGATCGTCAGCACCAGCAGCAATGCCGCCAGGCTGAGGACCAGCACCGCCAGGGCGACGAGGACGCGCGCGCTATGTGGCAGGTTCATGTGATGTCCCCGCGATGAGGCGCGGCCCCATGGGACTTGGACGGATTCAGGCGGGTGTGTAGATGGACCTTGCGGGCGACGCGACTTTGCCCTGCCTTTTCAGGTAGGCGAGCGTTTGCGCCAGGTTGTTGGCAACGACGCCGCGACCTTCCAGCTCATCCTTGATTTCCCTGGTCGATATCTTCTTGGCCTTGGTCACGATCTCCAGCACATGGTCGGTGACATTGCCGCCCGCCGACCCACGTCGTTTTGCACGGCCGCCACGGCCACCGAGGCTGCGGATCTCGGCATCGATTTCAGCGAGCTCCCTGCGATGGCGCGCCAGCAGTTCGCGTTTGGTGGCCCGCAGGGCGTCGATGCGTGCGCGGGTGGCCTCTTTGGCCTCCGCCGCTTCCTGTTCCTCGCGTGCGCGTGCGAGCTCGTACAGTTCGTCGGAGGTCAGTTCCGACAGGTTCTTCTTTGCCATCAAGCCAACTCCAAATGGAAACGTGAGTGCCTCTTTTGACAGAGGTATATAGTAAAAGTGCCTAGCGTCGCAAAATATAACGACCACCGATTTATTTTGCAATGAGCGTGGTCATGGAACATATTGCGTTGCGGATACTATTTCATCTATCGGCAGTATCCGGAGAGACTGTCGGCATGCTCATGGCTGAAAACTCGTCTATCGACAGGGTGCTCTGCAGTCGTCGGTCCCAAGGTGATAGGGTGTCACTGTAGAATGATCGCTTGCTGAAGGTATTCAATAAATCATAGTGACTGACGATCTCCTTCAGCTGGTAATAGGCGGCAGGGAGCAGCAGGACCACGACAAATACGATACTGGCCGCGGTGTTGCCATGATGAAGTCGTACCAGGAACCAGGCCATGGCCCATGGAAGGAGTATTAGGCTCCAGGCCAATCCGACGATGAAGCCGGGTAGCGGCGAGGTAAAGAAATAGTCTGCGTACGGGATCATCAGATCGAGAACGAGCGCGGTTGTCAGCAACAGGCTGACGAAGCTCAGCGATGAGGGAAGATCCCAGCGGTGTGATGTGATTCTGTTGATTATCAGGAGCGAGACCACAAGGCCGAGTGCGACCATCATGATGATGGCCTGATCGCGCCAGAACGACTCCCAGGTCAATGTCAGCGGCGTCGATAGATAGTTGTCGAAGGCGCTGATCAGCGTCAGCAGGGCAAACAGCAGCAATGCCCATCCCCAGTGTCCGAACATGCAGACGCTGCCGCCGTGGCAGCTGATCATGCGTGTCGGTGCCACAATGTGTGCCGGATCGAGAATGCGGATGCGCGTGCGACCGGCATCGAACACCAATGGCAGGTGGTCGACTGTGACTGGATCCTCGATGCGTCTGCCGCCTATGCGGATACCATTTTCGTCGGCCAGTGACTTTAGCGTGTAACTGCCGTTGTCGTTGCGGTGCACGATGCAGTGATAAGGCGAAACCGATGGATCCGCAAGAATGATGTCGTTGTCGAGTGCCCTGCCGAGTCGGAGCGATGGCGTGTCTATCCTGTGATACTGGGCACCGTGCCGACTTTGAATCTCTACGATCAGGGAAGCCATTGCAGACCCTCGAGCATGCGTACGATCAGGCGACTCGCAGCGCTGAAATCCGTGCCCGACAGATCGAGGTTGAAAATAAACCCCTGACGGTCGTGTCCAACCATCGCTGCACTGAATAACAGGTCACTCAGACCGGGGTAGTTCTTGTAGCCACGCGCACAGACCGTGGTCTTGAATGTCTGTCCACTCAGGTCGACGAATTGCGTATCGCAGCGGAATCGTTCCACGTCGTCTTTGTCTGCCTTACTGCTGAACTGGCTGTTGTTGAGTGCCTGGTACAGGCGATAGAAGCGCAGCGGTTCGAGGTGGTCGGATTCGATCCACAGGTACTCGTAAAGTATCTTTCCGACTTCGAGCGTGTCGCTGAGGTAGATATCGTTTTCGTTCTTGCAGCTGATGCTGAAACGTCGGTAAAGGTGTTCGTCTTTCGGCTTCGGACTCGCGTCCCAGCAGCGGACCGTGGGTGAAATGGCGCCGGGCACGCGCATCCGACGCAGGTCGGTCGACGGCCAGGCGCCATCGATCATGCCTTGCAGGTATCGGATCTGGTACTCACGGATCTGCTGTGTGATCACCCGGCGGAAGTCTTCTGCCGGTACCACGTTTGCCACACTCAGTGACTGCAGGTAACGGGTCGGCACGATGAAGCTGATGTCATTGCGTGCTGTCGACACGTTGATTCCGACCACGGTCCCGCGTTCGTCGAACGTGGGGCCTCCACTCATCCCCGCATTCAGGCTGCCGGAGAACAGGATGCGGCTGTCATCCGTCTGGCTCAGGACGCCGCCGTTGGTGCCGGCGGCGATGGTCAGCCCGAGATCGAGCGGATTGCCCATTGCGTAAAGGGCTGCACCTTTTGGTGGTGGTTCGCTGACCTGCAGCGGGTCACCAAAGGGGGCATCGGCCTCTACCAGGGCCAGGTCATGCACCGCGTCCACGGCGACCAGGCGCAATGGGCCTTCAGTGCCATCTGACGCGACGAATCGCAGTTCATAGCGATCCGGTTTTTCGATGAATTGACTTACGACGTGGTAGTTGGTCGCAAGGTGCTGCGGCCGATCGAAAATGAAACCGGAGCCGATGCTGCTCTTTTTGCCGGTGTCGCGATTGACCACATGGATCTGGTAAACCGCCTGCTCGTTGCGCTCGAATATGGCCTGCGAGTCCAACGCGAGAACCGGTGCCGCTGCCGCGCAGAGCAGGATCAGCAGAGCCGTAAGCCGTAGTGCGAGGAGGGCCGGATGCCTGTTGCGTATTACCGCTCCCGGATACCGGCCGCGTGAGTGAAACAGGGGCGGGTCCTCAGGCGACGATGCCATGGTTCGCACTGAGGTAGTCGATAACGGCGTTGCGGTCACCTCTGAACACGATACGTTCGGCCTTGCCCGCGAGTTGATATTCATACATGCCGTCGTAATACTCGTGCAGCAGGAACGCGATCCAATCCGCGTGTCGCGACGTGTCGCCACTCGCGGCATGGAGCGTGATCGCATCATCAAGCATCCGGCTGACCAGGGCGTGTCGGTCACCCCCAAGCCGACGCCGGATCCGCTGCATGCTGTCCCGCAGATAGGTGGACCATGCGGAAAATCCCTCGTCTGCGCCATACAGCGCCGTAAACTCGGCCAGCGCATCGTGCACGTATTCCTGCAGGGTGATCGCGATTCGCTCCTCGTCACTGGCTTCGAGCAGGATCAGCGGCGCGTGTTGAAGGTGCTCGTAGAAGGCGCCGGGGATATGACGGCCCCCGATGTTTCGGCTCTCGTCCTCGACCAGGAAAGGTCGATTGCCGGCCGCCACCTGTTTCAGCAGCGCAATCGACAACGCGTTCTCGAAATCGATCTGCGATGGCTGTGGTTGTGGATGATTGCCGAACGCTGAACCGCGGTGGTTGGCCAGTGCCTCGAGATCAATCCGCGAACGGCAGTGGGCAAGCAGGCGGGTCTTGCCCACGCCGGTGCGCCCGCCGATCACCACAGGCCGACACGCCTCGCCGTTCACTGCGAGCTGATCGATCAGGAAGCGCCGCATCGCCTTGTAGCCGCCGCGCACCCTGGGACAGGCAAGGCCGGCCACATCCAGCAGCCAACGCTGGCTGATCTGTGAGCGCATGCCACCGCGGAAGCAGTACAACACCGCGTCCGGGTGGTGCGCGAGAAACTGCTGCCATTGCGTGATGCGTTGCTGGCGCAACTCGCCGCTGACCAGGCGCTCGCCCAGCGCTATGGCGCTGTCCTGTCCGTCCTCTTTATAGGTGATGCCGATTCGGTGACGTTCGGCGTCATCGATCAGAGGCAGATTGTGCGCGGTGGGAAAGGCACCTTCGGCAAATTCGACCGGCGCGCGCACATCCAGCAGAGGCACATCGTTGAGGAACAATGTCCGCAGGTCGTCGATTTCCTTCAGGTCGGAAGCAGGCATCTGGTGCTTTGGCTTGGGTGCTCGTGTCCGCGGGGAGGCCGGTTCGCGGTGCGCGAAACGCTTCGTCAGCGACAACCCCGGGACGGCTGTCAAACCGTTAATATAGCGCGATGCAAGGCCCGGTTGGAGCCACCATCCGGGTAGTTGGTCTGCGGGGTGATCAGCAATTGGATTTTGAGAGGCGGTTCGGTGGTATTGCACGCCTCTACGGCGAGCAGGGGCTGGCGCGGCTGGCGGCGTCCCGCGTATGCGTGGTGGGTGTCGGCGGTGTTGGCTCGTGGGTCGTGGAGGCACTTGCGCGCAGTGCGGTTGGTGCGATGACGCTGGTCGATATGGATCATGTCGCCGAGTCGAACATCAATCGCCAGCTGCCGGCAATCGAACCCGAACTGGGTCGGGCGAAGGTCATTGCGTTGCGTGAGCGGGTTGCGCTGATCAACCCGACGTGCCGGGTCGACACTCTCGAAGAATTCGTCAGCGTGGACAATATCGCGGCACTGATCGACGCCGAGCATGCCTGGGTGATCGACTGCATCGACAGCTTCCGGGTCAAGGCGGCGATGATCGCGTTCTGCCGGCGCCGCAGGCAGGCGATCATCACGGTCGGCGGCGCCGGCGGGCAACGCGACCCGACGCGCGTGCGGATCAGCGACCTGCGCCGCACGGAGCAGGATCCGCTGCTGGCGCGTACGCGCAAGTTGTTGCGTCAGGACTATGGCTTTCCGGTCAACCCCAAGCGCCGTTTCCAGGTCCCCAGCGTGTGGTCCGACGAGCCGCAGCTGGCACCGCCCGACAGCTGCGATCCGGTGGCGTCGGGCTCACTGAACTGTGGCGGATACGGCGCCTGTATGCCGGTAACCGCCAGCTTCGGCATGGCGGCGGCTGGGTATGTGATCGACCGCCTGGCAAGCGCCCGGGGCAGCGATCACGCCTGACCGACGGACGGCAGCGGTTTACTCCTGTTCGAGTCCGCCATAGGCCTCGATGACCGCGGGGATGAAACGCGCCAGCTCCATGCCCATCAATGCGAAGTCGGCATCGAAACGCGCCAGGGCGTCATCGGCGTCGACCTCGGCGGCCTCCTGCATGATCAGGTCCAGAAAGCGCAGGCGCCGGATGCCCAGATCGTCGCACAGGATGCAGCCGATGCGCTCCTGCCACTCCACGGCCAGCTTGCCGACCTGCATGCCGGCGTCGAGGTGCGACTTCACCTCGGCGCTGCCGAGGTCGATGCGTTTGCCGCGCATCACGCCGCCCTTGTCGACCGGCTCCTTGAGTTCACACTCGTCACCAAGTTCGAATCCCTCTGCCGGTGCGGTCTCCAGCCAGTGCGTCAGCACGGCAGCCGGTGCGCGGTCGACGGCCAGCGGCCTGACCCTCAGGCTGCCGAGCGTTTCCCGTAGCATGCCCAGCAGTTCCTCGGCCTTCTTCGCGGTGCCGCTGTCCACCACCACCCAGCCGGCCTGTGGGTCGATATAGGCGTATTGATGGCTGCTGCGGGTAAACGCACGTGGCAGCAGGTCCGTGATGACCTCGTCCTTGATGCGTTGCTTTTCCTTGCGGCCGACCGGGCGCGATTCGGCGAGGCCGATCGCCTCGGCCTTTTCCTCGACCTGCTCGCGCACCACCGCGGCAGGCAGTATGCGGTCCTCGCGACGCAGACAGACCATCATCCGTCCGTTGCCCGCGTGTACCAGTTGGGTGGATTCGCGGCCGGCCGGCGCGGCCCAGCCCATGCTGTGTGTATCCAGCCCGGCACAGGGCTTGAAGCGCTTTTCTTCGAGTGCGGTATGCAGTGATTCGGAGGTGTGTTCGAACGTTTCAATCAGACGGTACAGCTGCAGATTGCGAAACCACATACCAGGTGTTCCTTGATGGCCAAAGGGGCGGGATTATGGCCGTGTGCCGCGTGCGACGCCACACTGGATGTCGCCGTTTTCGGTCGCTGCGCCTCTGCATCTTCGGATAGCCGCTACAATGCCCGCCCATTTTGCAGTCGGGTGAGTGTGGTGGTGGATACTTTCGTTGCGGGACAGCGCTGGCTGAGCGAGGCCGAGCCGGACCTGGGTCTGGGCCTGGTCGAGGAGGTGGACCAACGCCATGTCCTGGTGCGCTTCGCCGCCAGCGGACAGCAACGGACCTATGCCGCACGCAATGCGCCCCTGAGTCGTGTGCGCCTGGGGCCCGACGACAAGGTGCGCGACCCGCAGGGCAGGGAACTCACCGTCGTCAGGGTCGACGAACGGGGGCCGCTGCTGGCGTATCACTGTGTCGACGACGCAGGGGTCATGTCACTGTTGCCGGAACAGCTGCTGGATGATCGCCTGCAACTCAATCGCCCCCAGGACAAACTGCTGGCAAGGCGCATCGATGCAGATGTCTGGTTCACCCTGCGTTACCAATCATGGCTGCAGTCGGCGGCCATGTGGCGGCGGCCGGCGTTTGGTATGCAGGGTCCGCGTATCGAATTGATACCCCACCAGCTGTATATCGCTGCCGAGGTTGCATCGCGCGCCCTGCCGCGTGTTTTGTTGGCCGACGAGGTCGGTCTGGGCAAGACCATCGAGGCCGGCCTGATCCTGCACCGCATGATCCTGACCGAGCGTGTGCGTCGGGTGCTGGTGGTGCTGCCCGATGCCCTGGTGCATCAGTGGCTGGTCGAGATGCTGCGCCGCTTCAACCTGCCGTTTGCGGTGTTCGACCAGGAGCGCTTCGAGCAGAGTGACAGTGACAATGCGTTCCACAGTGAACAACGCGTGTTGTGCAGCCTGTCGCTGCTGACCGGCTCGCCCGAAGTCGCGCAGGCAGCGCTCGACGGCGAATGGGACCTTCTGATCGTCGACGAGGCGCACCATCTGACATGGTCCGAGGACGACAGCAGTCTCGCCTACCAGCTGGTCGAGGCCCTGGCTGCACGAACGCCGGGGGTGCTGCTGCTGACCGCGACGCCCGAGCAGCTCGGGCGTGCCGGGCACTTCGGGCGCCTGCGCCTGCTCGATCCATCCCGCTACCATGACTACCGCGCGTTCCTTGCCGAGGAGGAGGCCTATGCCCCGGTTGCCAGCGTGGCGGCGCACCTGCTCGATGGACAGGTGCTGCAGCCTGACGAAAGTGCGCTGCTGACGGATCTGCTCGGCGATGAAGCCGGGCTGGGCAGCGAGCAGATCATTGCCCGATTGATCGATCGGCACGGCACAGGACGCGTATTGTTCCGCAATACGCGGCATGCCATCAAAGGGTTCCCGGCGCGGCGGCTGCATGCTCATGCATTGGCCAGCCCCCCGGCCTATGCCCCGTTCGCCGCGCAGCTGCAGCCGGAACGCTCCTTCGGTCAGGGCTGGACGGATGTGGATCCACGTGTCCCCTGGCTCAGGACGCTGCTGGGTGAACTGGCGCCCGACAAGGTGCTGGTGATCTGCGCCCATGCGGCCACTGCGATCGCGCTGCGCGACCACCTGCTCGATCGCCACGCGGTGCATGCGGCGCTGTTTCACGAGCACATGGAGATCGTTGCACGCGACCGCGCCGCGGCTTTCTTTGCTGATTCCGAAGAGGGTGCGCAGGTGCTGATCTGCTCGGAGATAGGCAGTGAAGGACGCAATTTCCAGTTTGCCCATCACCTGGTGCTGTTCGATCTGCCGCTCGAACCCGACCTGCTGGAACAGCGTATCGGCCGCCTCGACCGAATTGGGCAACGTGCGACCATCGAGCTGCATGTCCCCTATCTGGAGGGGACCGCGGCTGAGGTACTGCTGCGCTGGTATCGCGATGGTCTCGCCAGTTTCGAGACCGTATGCCCGGCGGCCAGCGTGGTGTTCGATCGCCTCGGCGGGCAGCTCGACAATGCGATGGCCGATCCGGGTCAGGTGGACCGGCTGGTCGCCGAGGCAGCGGCGCTGACGGCGACGATCAATACCGATCTGGAGGCCGGCAGGGACCGGCTGCTGGAACTGCACTCGTTTCAGCCCCGACGGGCCGCCGGGCTGTTGCAGTCGTTGCAGGCATCGGACGGCGTCACGCCATTGGCCGAGTTCATGACCGCTTACTGGGATGCATTTGGCGTGGAGCATGAGGCTGGGCCGGGGCATTCACTCATCGTGCATCCCGGTACACACATGCTGCACGAGCATTTTCCAGGCCTGGCGGGCGAGGCGGTGACGGTGACTTTCGACCGCAGTGATGCACTGGCGCATGAGGACCGTCAGTTCCTGACCTGGGAGCACCCGATGACGCGTGGCTGCATGGAGATGCTGACCAGCGGCGAGCTGGGGTCGGCGGCGGTAACAGTCGCAAGTCATCCAGACTACCGGACCGGATCGGCGCTGCTGGAAATCCTGTTCATCGCTGAGTGTGTCGCACCGCCCGGGCTGGAGGTCCAGCGCTATCTGCCGCCCACCTGCCTGCGTCTGCTGCTCGATGCGCAGGGGGAGGACAAATCCAGGGTGTTGTCACACGAACAGCTGCAGGGGCTGTGTCTGGCGCAGAATCGCAAACTGGCGGATACGGTGATCAAGACACAGCGCGACCGCATCAAGCTGCTGTTGCAGCTGGCCGAGCAATCGGTCGCCCGAGACAACGCCGCATTGGTACGGCGGGCCCTGCGAGACATGGAGTCGGAGATGGATGCCGAGCAGCAGCGACTCACGGCACTGTCGCGGGTGAATCCGAACGTCAGTCAGGTCGAAATCGATCTGCTGGCACAGCGTCGCCAGCTGCTGGCGCAGCACATCAGGGCCGCCAAAGTGCGCCTGGATGCGGTGCGCGTCGTGGTCATGCGTTAGCGGTACGTCCTGCTGCATTCCTGCGCTGGTGTTCAGCGGGATGTGATGCGCTCGACGATCAGCTGCCACACGCCGGCGCCCAGCAGCCAGGCAAAAAGCGCCGCGAAGGCGAACAACCTGCCCAGTTGCCGCAACGCCCCACCCGGTGGTTCGGAAGGGCCACCGCGTGGCAGTGCCATACACATCACAGTGCCCTGATTTTTTCGGCCTGCGCCGCAAGGTCCTGCAATGCGGCCAGCGACTGTGCCATCTTGTCGCGCTCCTTCTGGACCACGGCATCCGGCGCCTTGTCGACAAACGCCGGGTTCTGCAGTTTCTTTTCCGTCCGCTCGACGTCCTGGCGCAGGCGCCCGATCTCCTTCTCCAGGCGCGCGAGCTCCGCATCCTTGTCGATCAGGCCGGACAGCGGGATCAGGATTTTCATCTTGCCGATCAGCGCGGTTGCCGATTCCGGGCCGGCGTCGCCGGGCTCGAGGACGGTGATCGATTCGATCCGCGCGAGAAAGTCGAGGAAGGCACGGTGTTCGACCGCATTTCGGCGGTCCTGTTCGCTGCTGTCGGCGAGCAGTATCGGTACTGGCTTGCCCGGCGCGATGTTCATCTCGCCTTTGATCTTGCGCACGCCGAGAATGAACTGCATCACCCACTGCATCTCCGCCTCGGCCTCGTCATTGACCAGTGAGGCACGATATATCGGGTAGGGCTGGAGCATGATGCTGGTTGTGACTGGCCGCTCGGCATCGTCGCCGCCAGCACCGGTATCGCTTGCTTCGAGTTTGCCGGTCAGCGGTGCCACGCGCTGCCAGATCTCCTCGGTGATGAACGGCATGATCGGGTGGATCAGCCTCAACAGCGATTCGAGCACCCGTACCAGGGTGCGCCGGGTGCCGCGCCTGGCGGCCTCCGACGCATCGGGGTTGTTCAGCACCGGCTTGGTCAGTTCGAGGTACCAGTCGCAGTACTCGTTCCAGGTGAATTCGTAGATCGCCTGTGCAGCCTGGTCGAAGCGGTAGGCCTCGATCGCGTCGGTCACTGCCTGCTTGGTCTTCTGCAGGCGTGACAGGATCCAGCGATCGGCCAGCGAGCGCTCCAGTGCCCCACCGTCGACTGCGCAGTCCTGGCCCTCTGTGTTCATCAACACGAAGCGCGAGGCATTCCACAGCTTGTTGCAGAAGTTGCGGTAGCCCTCGATGCGGCCGCCGTCGAGCTTGATGTCGCGGCCGGTGGCGGCGAGTGCGGCGAAGGTGAAGCGAAGCGCATCGGTCCCGAAAGCCGGGATGCCGTCGGGAAAGTTCTTGCGGGTCAGCCTCTCGATGCGCTGCGCCAGCTGGGGCTGCATCATGCCGCTGGTGCGCTTGGCCACCAGGTCTTCGAGCCCGATGCCGTCGATCACGTCGATCGGGTCGAGCACGTTGCCCTTGGATTTCGACATCTTCTGACCCTCGGCGTCGCGCACCAGGCCATGGACGTAGATTTCGTGAAACGGGACATCGTCCATGAACTTCAGGCCCATCATGATCATGCGGGCGACCCAGAAGAAAATGATGTCGAACCCGGTGACCAGCACGCTGGTCGGATAGAACCGCTGCAGGCGATCGGTCTGCTGGGGCCAGCCGAGGGTGGAGAACGGCCACAGCGCCGAGCTGAACCAGGTGTCGAGCACGTCCTCGTCCTGTTGCAGGACATAGTCCGCGGCCAGGTCGTGTTTTGTGCGGACCTCCTGCTCGGAGCGACCGACGTAGATGTTGCCCTGGTCGTCATACCAGGCCGGGATGCGATGTCCCCACCAGATCTGGCGACTGATGCACCAGTCCTGGATGTTGCGCATCCACTCGTAATAGGTGTTCTTCCAGTTGTCCGGCACGAAACGGATACGCCCGCTCTCGACCGCCTCGATCGCCGGTTTGGCCAATGGGCCGACCTTGACGTACCACTGGTCTGTCAGGAAGGGCTCGATGACCGCACCCGACCGGTCGCCTCGCGGCACCATCAGTTTGTGGTCGACGATCTTCTCCAGCAGGCCCTTCGCCTCGAGGTCAGCGACGATCTGGCGGCGCGCGTCGTAGCGGTCCATACCGATATAGGCACTCGGGATCAGGTCGTCTTCGTCCGCCTCGTTGGCGCGGATCGCCGCGTCGATGGTGAAGATGTTGATCAGGCCGCCGTGTGCCTGCCTGCTGATCGGTGTCTCATCACGATGACGCTGCCACACCGCATAGTCGTTGAAGTCATGCGCCGGGGTGATCTTCACGCAGCCGGTACCGAACTCGGGGTCCGCGTGTTCGTCGGCGACGATGGGTATCCGGCGTCCGGTCAGCGGCAGCTCCACCAGTTCGCCGATCAGGTGTTTGTAACGTGCATCTTCCGGGTTCACTGCGACCGCGCAGTCGCCGAGCATGGTCTCCGGACGTGTGGTGGAGACGACCAGATGGCCCTGGCCGTTCGACAGCGGGTAGCGCATGTGCCACATGTGTCCGCTCTCTTCCTCTGAGATCACCTCGAGGTCGGAGACCGCCGTGTGCAGCTTGGGGTCCCAGTTGACCAGGCGTTTGCCGCGGTAGATCAGGCCTTCCTCATACAGCCGGATGAAGACCTCCTGTACGGCCTCGGACAGTCCTTCGTCCATCGTGAAACGCTCGTGGGCCCAGTCCAGCGACGAGCCGAGGCGGCGCAGCTGGCGGGTGATATTGCCGCCAGACTCGGCCTTCCATTCCCAGATGCGCTCGATGAATTTGTCGCGGCCGAGATCGTGGCGTGTCAAGCCGGCGGCCTCGAGCTGACGTTCCACCACCATCTGGGTCGCGATGCCGGCGTGATCGGTGCCCGGTTGCCACAGGGTGGGGCGGCCGCGCATTCGGTTGAAGCGGATCAGCGTGTCCATCACGGTGTTGTTGAAACCGTGGCCCATGTGCAGGCTGCCGGTGACATTGGGCGGCGGGATCATGATGCAGTAGGGTCTGCCGTCCGCTGTTTCGTCTCCAACCCTGCCGGCCGTCGGCTCGAACCAGCCTCTGTTCTCCCAGATCCGGTACCAGTGCTGCTCGATTGCGTGGGGGTCGTAGGTTTTTTCCATCGTGGGAGTCCGGCCGGTGCTGCGAAAAGGCGTCGATTATAACGGGTTGGGGGGCGCCAGGAACCGCCGCGGCAATTACCGGTGGCCGAAAACCGGCCCGCCTGCCGCGTGACGCAGGGGCACCTCAAATCGTCGGTTCGAATAAGCGGCGGCGATCCGCGTCAATTGTCCGTGGGGGTTTGGCAGATCGTGTCCAGGTGCTAATCTCGGCCCTGCCGAACCCGGCCAACGACAAAAATCAGATACACACTGAATCAGGGGAGCAAGCGATGTCTGTGGCAGCCGAACTGGCCAATATGCCAGGGGTCGTGGCCGCGGGGGAATATTCCTACCGCGGCGACCGTTTCACATTCAAAGGGCAGATCAGCGATGAAATGGCGCGCATGGCGGCGATCATGTGTCGCGCGACGACGATGAGCGAACACATGCAGGTCGGCATGCTGGAGCAGTACTGTCCGGGCTGTGGCAGCAGTCCGCCTCAGGGCTGGATCGTGCGCGGCCCGGCGATGACCGTGTGCAATATCGCCAATGTCTTTTGCTTCATCGACAACGACAAGTCCTCGCTCAACGCGGTGGTGGCGTTGATGCGCAAGCGCCTGGCGGGCGCCTCTCACGACCTCGTCTGACCTCGTCAGGCGCCACAATGCTCTCTTCAAAGTCAGGACAACAGTGATGACGGATCTGAACAAACTCATGGTACTCAAAGGTGCGCAGGCGGCCTTTCTGATGAACGACCGCGGTGAGCTGCAGCAACATGTACTTGCCGACGGCTCACCGCTGGACGAGACGGCGCTCGACCTGCTGGCACACATGTGCGTGGCGAACAATGCGATCGCGACGATGCAGGCCCGGGGTTGGGAGGCGAACTCCGACAACAAGGGGTTTTATCCAATCAACGGCTTCACGATGATCGGTATGGACTGGTCGGCGATCACCGACGGCAATCTCGGTGTGGTCGTCAGCAACAAGGACGCCGACTATGAAGCCGCCTACCAGGCCCTGGCACAACAGGGAGGTGCCGGGTGATCAAGCAACTTCTCGCCATTGACGGGGTGATGGCGGTCTCCCGGTTTCGCGACGACGGCGCCTTCGTCGAGGGCTACGGGGTATTGCCGGAGGCCGAACTGGCGGCGCTGGCGCACTTTGCGCATGACTACAAGCGTATCGTCCAGGGCAACGCGGATCAGCTGTCGATGTTTACCGGAATCAACGGTTGGACGCCGCCGGGCGGCTGGATCGTACGTGGCGCCAGGATGTCGGTGTGCAGTGTCGCCAATCTGGTGTGTACCGTGGACAATGCCGACGGCAACCTGTCGGAGGTGATGGAGTACCTGACAGAGGCGTCGCATTACTGACCCGGCGGGGCGTGCGGCGCTGAACGGCGGCGCGCGCCGGTGTATGATCGGCCCCAACAACTTCCCACACCTACTCGGTAACCGCATATTTCCAGCCCAGTCGTCATACCCCGCGATCAGCATCAGATTTCACGGGCCAACATCTCGCCCAACGCGCTGAAGGTTCTTTATCGCCTCAAGGCAGCCGGGTTCGAAGCACACCTGGTCGGCGGTGGGGTACGCGATCTGCTTCTGGGCCGCGAACCCAAGGACTTCGACGTCGCCACCGACGCCAGCCCGGAGCAGGTGCGTCAGACGTTTCGCAACTGCCGGCTGATCGGCCGCCGCTTCCGCCTTGCGCACGTGCAGTTCGGCAGCGAGATCATCGAGGTCGCGACTTTCCGTGCCGGGCAGGATGCCGACGTATCGGAAAATCACCAGACCGACGAAGGCATGCTGCTGCGAGACAACGTCTACGGCACGATCGAGCAGGATGCACTGCGGCGTGATTTCACCGTCAACGCGCTGTACTACAACATCTCGGATTTCTCGATCATCGACTATGCGGGCGGGGTCGAGGACCTGGGCGAAGGTCTGTTGCGCCTGCTCGGTGACCCCGAGACAAGGTATCGCGAGGACCCAGTGCGTATGCTGCGCGCCGTGCGATTTGCCGCAAAGCTGGGATTTCGCCTGGCACCCGGAACCGAGTCACCGATCCCTGTGCTGGCATCGCTGTTGGCGGACGTCCCTTCGGCACGCCTGTTCGAGGAGGTGTTGAAGTTGTTTCTCGGCGGTACTGCGGTCGCGTGTTTCGAGAAACTGCGTCAGTATGGCCTGTTCGCCGAGTTGTTCCCGGATACGGATGCCAGCCTTGCGCGACTGGAGCACGAGTTCCCGTTGACGCTGGTGCTCAAGGGGCTGGAAAACACCGACAACAGGATCCATGAGGACAAGCCGGTGACACCGGCCTTCCTGTTCGCGGTCCTGCTGTGGGAGCCGGTCCGTCTGCGTGCGGCGCAGTTGCAGGCGGAGGGGGAGGCCCCTTACCAGGCAGTGCAGCGTGCCGGTGGTGAGGTGGTGGCCAGGCAGGTTCAGCGCATTGCACTGCCGCGTCGCTTCAGCACGCCGATGCAGGAGATCTGGGGCCTGCAGTCCCGCTTCCTGCAGACCCGGGGCAAGCGGCCGCAACGCCTGTTGACCCACCCGAGGTTCCGGGCGGCTTACGATTTCCTGCTGTTGCGCGCCCAGTCGGGCGAGGCGGATCCGGAACTGGCGTCGTGGTGGACAGCGTTCCAGGACGGTAATGTCGAGGCACCTGCGCCAACAGAACCCGGCTCTGCGGGACGTCGCTCGCGCCGTGGCGGACGCCGTCGGCGACGCAAGCCGGCGGTCGCCGAAGGGGAATGACGGTCGCCGCCTGCGTCGTCTATATCGGCCTGGGCAGCAATCTCGACGATCCGGTCAGGCAGGTCGGGGACGCGCTGCTGGAATTGCGAGAGATGCCCGGATCGCAGCTCTTGCGGCACTCGCGGCTTTACCGATCGACACCGATCGGTCCGCAGGATCAACCGGATTTCGTCAACGCCGCGGCCATGCTGGAGACGGCACTGGATCCGTTCGAGCTGTTGGATGCCCTGCACCTGATAGAAAAACGCCACCGACGCGAACGCGGTGTCCGCTGGGGGCCGCGCACGCTCGACCTCGACCTGCTGTTGTACGCCGACCGGCGCATCGACAGCCCGCGCCTGCAGGTGCCGCACCCGCAAATGCACAGGCGTGCCTTCGTGCTGGTGCCGCTACACGAGATCGCGCCGCAGCTGACGGTGCCCGGTCAGGGAGCGCTCGCGGCGCTGCTGGCGGCTGTCGACACGGAGGGACTGCGAGCCGTGGACGAAGTCGCTACCGGTTGACTCCCGGGCGCAGCGCTGACAGGTGCTATTTCAACGCGTCCGTGCTGGCGATACACTCGAAACCGCCCGATGCGCAACGCTCGGTGATTCCGCAGGAGGACAGGTGAGCAAGAACACGATAAGCACGCTTAACCGGATGAAGGCCGCCGGTGAGAAAATCGCCGTCATTACCAGCTACGACGCCTCTTTCACCCGGCAGATCGAGGCGGCGGGTATGGATGTGATCCTGGTCGGCGATTCGCTCGGTATGGTGGTGCAGGGACACGAAAGCACGCTTCCGGTCACGGTTAGCGACATGGTCTACCACACGGCGAACGTGATGCGTGTCAGCACCAGGGCGATGGTCATCGCCGATATGCCGTTCATGAGTCACGGCACGCCGCAGCAGGCCCTGGATACCGCGGGCCGCCTGATGAAGGAAGGTGGTGCGCACATGGTCAAGATCGAAGGCGGTGCGCCGCAGGTGGAGACGGTGCGTCATCTCACGGCACGTGCGGTTCCCGTGTGCGGCCATCTCGGGCTGATGCCGCAGTCGATCCACCAGCTCGGTGCCTATCGGGTGCAGGGTCGCGGTGAACACGAGGGCGAGCGGATACTCAAGGATGCCGTGGCCTTGCAGCATGCCGGCGCCCAGATGCTGGTTTTGGAGTGCGTACCCGCCGTGCTCGCGGCCGAGATAACACGTGCGCTCGATATCCCGGTAATCGGTATCGGTGCCGGGCCCGACACGGACGGCCAGGTGCTGGTGCTGTACGACATGCTCGGCATCACGATGGAGGGTACCCCGAGTTTCGTGCACAATTTCCTCGCGGGGCAGAACAGCGTACAGGCGGCACTTGCAGCCTATGTACAGGCGGTCAGGGGCGGCACCTTCCCGGCGGCAGGGCACGCGTTCTGATGATCACGACTGGAGAAGTAGACAGTCTGCGCACCCAGGTCGAATCGTGGCGGCGAGGAGGCAATGTAGCCTTCGTGCCGACGATGGGCAATCTGCACGCCGGGCACCTGTCGCTGATCGAAGCCGCGCACAAGGTCGCCGACCGGGTGGTGGCCAGTATCTTCGTCAATCCGCTGCAGTTTGGTGCGGGCGAGGATTTCGACAATTATCCGCGCACACTGGAACGCGATGCCGCGATGCTTGCGGCCGAAGGTACCGACCTGCTGTTTGCGCCGTCGGTGCGGGTGATGTATCCCAAGGCGCAGGCCGAACAGACCCGGGTGGAGGTGCCCGGTCTGTCTGATGTGCTGTGTGGCGCCTGCCGACCCGGGCACTTCGTCGGCGTGGCAACGGTCGTGTGCAAGCTGTTCAACATGGTGCAGCCGGATATCGCCCTGTTCGGCAACAAGGACTACCAGCAGCTGATGGTGATCCGGCGCATGGTGCAGGACCTGGCGATGCCAGTGAAGATCATCGGCGTCGAGACGATGCGCGAAAGCAGCGGATTGGCGATGAGTTCACGCAACGGGTACCTCAGCGACGGTGAGCGAGCCATCGCACCGGTGCTCTACCGCGTGTTGACGGGTGTAGCGCAGGCGTTGCGTGAGGGCAGCCAGGACTTCGCCGGCTTGCAGGCGCAGGCGGCGAGGGAGCTGGATGACAATGGTCTGCGCACTGATTACGTGGCAATTCGGAATGCGGCCGATTTGCTCGAACCGGCGGCCGGCGAGGACAGGCTGGTGGTCCTTGCGGCGGCCTTCCTCGGCAAGGCCAGGCTGATCGACAATATTGAGGTCGCCCGTTAACCGCAGTCATGGCTTCTCTGCTGGCTCCGTCGGGATCCAGCGGCGCAGGATCTCGTCCAGTGACGTGACATCCACCGGCTTGGCCAGAAAATCGTCCATCCCTTCGGCGAAAAGACGCTCATGGCTGCCTTTTTGTACATCCGCGGTGGTGGCAACCAGTGGCGGATAGCTGCGTGGTCCCGAGCCCTGCCGCTGCTGCAGTTCCCTGACCACGTCGAGTCCCGACAGTCCCGGCATGTGCACGTCGAGAAACACCAGGTCGTAGGATTGTTCGTCGACCTGCCACAGCGCGTCGGCACCGGATTCGACACGATCGGCGATAACATCGCGAGCCTGAAGCAGGTAGACCAGCAACTTGCCGTTGATCGGGTCGTCATCGACCACCAGGGCACGCATGTTGGAATTGCGTCTGGGAGGCGGGCGCTGCCTGCTGCCTCTGTCCGTGGCGCCATTCTGCTGTGCGATGTGCAGCGGCAGCGTGACGGCAAAGCAGGTGCCTTTCCCCTCGCTGCTGTCGACTTCGATCGTGCCGCCGAGCGACTCGGTGATATTGCGGGCGATGACCAGGCCCAGCCCGGTTCCGCCGAATGCGCGCCGGCTCGACTGATCGACCTGGTAAAAAGGCTCGAAAACCTTGGAGAGCGCGTTGCTGGGGATGCCGATACCGGTGTCAGAGACGCGCAGGATCAGCACGGATTCGGGGCATCCGGTACGGGTTTCGGTCTCCAGCTGGAGACCGCCGCGCGGTGTGAACTTGATGGCGTTGTCGAGCAGGATCCCCAGCATCTGGCGCAGGCGCAGGCCATCCGTCTCGATCGCAAACGGCAGCTGCGGTTCCTCGCGGTACAGCAGTTCGAGCCCTTTCTGTTCGGCCTTGGCACGAAACAGGCGGACGGTGTCGTCGAGCAGGACTGGGAGTTCGACGACCGCTTCGCGTACCGAGAACTTGCCGGCCTCGATGCGCGAGAAGTCGAGGATTTCTTCGATCACGCCGAGCAGGTTGCGCGCCGAGAGATCGATCAGGTCGAGATGTTCGCGCTGTTCCTCGCTGAGTGTGCTCTGCGCGAGGACGTGAGTGAATCCGATGATGCCATTGAGCGGGGTCCTGATCTCGTGACTCATCGCGGCAAGAAAGGCACTCTTGGCCCGACTGGCGGATTCGGATTTTTCTTTTTCCTCCTCGATTCGGCACTCGAAGGCCTTGTGCGCCGAATTGTCGATGACGGCGACGACCAGCAGGCGCTTCCTGTCGAGCTGCAATGTGGTCGCGGTGGTCGTCACCGGCAGTTCGCGATTGCCAAGCCTCAGCGTGGTCTCCAGCGATAGCGGCCTGTCCGCCGGGGTCGACTCCAGGCGCGCGCGCGTCTCCGAGCCGACCAGATCGTCCAGCCGGGCGGGCGCCGAGGCGGTGGATGCGAAAAGTGTCCTGGCGGCAGCATTGGAGTCGATGACGGCGCCGTCCACTGTGTCGACCAGCAGCAGGGGGATCGGTGAAGCGCTGAACAGCGTCGCCGCGCGCGCCTCGCTCTGCGCGGACCGTGACTGCAGTTGCGTCAGCGACCACCAGCCCAGGCCCATCATGCCCAGAAGGGCGGCCGTCCAGACGAAAAAGCTGACCCGCGTATCGTCACGCATCGCCTGGAAGAACACGGGACTGACCTTGATCGTCAACAGACCGACCAGTTTGCCGCCGACCGGGTCGAACAACGGAATACGGTTGTCGAAGCAGTCGCTGCATGCCGTGTCGCCGATACTGAACGAACCCAGCTCGAACGGCGGCGTGAACTCCATCGTTGCGGCGGAGAAATAGGACTCACCCGTCTGGGTATCCTCGAGGATCAGCATCTTGCTCAGGGCATCGCGGATCGCCGATGTGTCAGGCGGGTTGGTGCCATGGCTCATCAGGTGCTGAATGTTTTCGGCATTGGCCTGCGCCAGGATGCGGGCCGTCGTTTCCGCCTCGCTGCGCAGTCGTGGCTCGAGGATCAGCAGCCAGTCCAACGCGCTGAGTGTCGCCAGGGCGAGCATCAGCACGAGAAATACTGTTGCCACGGCGCTGTGGCGATGCGGACTACTGTTGCCGTATAGCTTCATAGTGGGCCGAGACCTTGAGGAAAAAGGGCCTGAGATCAATCCCGTGGTCGATCAGGGACTGGAGATTGACCTCTGGAAGAATGCGGTCGCTGACCGCGATGCCGCCGAGGACACCGCGCTCGATGTCTCCGGCCAGGGGTGAAAAACTCAGGACATGGTGCGTGCGCGCGAATGTCAGCAATCGCTTCATCTCGCGATCATCGAGTGCCTGGGCGAGGAATACCGCGGTGAACGGATCACTCGCGTGGGAAACCTGCAGTGCATCCAGGCGGGTCAACGAGAGCCGGGCCTTGGGCTGGCTCTTCTGCAGCCGCTCGTACAGAGCATAGGCAATGCCAGCGATCTTCGGCCCATCGTCGGCGAACACCAGCGCGATGTGCTCCGGGTGGGGCGGCGCGACCGATCTTGCGGCAATAAACGCCGGGAAGACGTTGATGGCGACACGAATGCGTGCATCGTTGAGATCGTCCGCCCGCACGGTAAAGGATGCGGCGATCAGCGCGCAGACGCTCATCCACCATGCGGTGCCGCTGACCACGTGAATCAGCTGCCGGATCATGTTCTTGCATCCATGGATATGGCCGCTGCTGTCAAACGCTCGACTGGTAGGCCAGCCCCAGCCACAGCGTGCGTCCGCGGCGCGGGAAGTCATCGACATAGGTATCTGCCGGTGCGGGGTCGTGGCGCCGCATGTCGGCCAGGTTGCGCAATCCCGAGTGCAGGATCAGTGGCTGGGCGGCCTGCCATTCGATCGCCAGATCGGCCGTCGTATACGCTGTCATGTCGTCGCGCGTGTCACCGGGTGCGCGCGCATGTTCCCCCGCATGGGTGAATTGCAGATGCACATCGAGTTCATTCCAGGGTGTGAGGTGCAAGCCGAGGTTGCCGAGCCAATGTGTCGAATCGGCGATGTCCGTGTCGCTTGTACCGTCGTGCGGCTGTGCATAACTGAGGTTGCCATCGACGGCGATGTGGCGTTTGAAGCGGCGTTCGGCTTTCACCTCCAGGCCACAGGTGCACGCCCGTGCGACATTGTCGAAACCGAGCTTGCCGCCACCAAGTACCTGGCCGGTACCGGTCTCGTCCTGCATCACGTCGAGGCCGGGTACCAGCCGAAGCGCCCGGGCCACCGTGCGGATGCCGCGTTGCTGCAGGTCGCTGCCGACGAGGATCGTCACATGGTCGGGCACATAGTCCTTGTTGAGCCCGGTTTTGGTGGCGATCTCGGTCTGCTGCTCGAGTACCTGCAGCAGTTGCGAGAGTTCAGGCCCGGTTTCGTCTTGCGCGGTCGCACCAGCGGTATTCAGTGCGCACGCGGCAAACAGGAGAATCCGGGATGATGCGGTTTCGACCATGGTGCCTCACTGTACCTTGTGTCCGGCAGGGAACGACCGCCGCCTGCAATCCCTGGTGCTGCACTTGCGGGTGCCGTCGCAGACGCCACCCCCAACAGGCGGCGCGCCACGGCACCCTTGGGTCAACCGGTGTTCCGCATTCCGCCAGCGATGGCATTGATGGAGCGCAACAGCGGGTCGAGGCTGGCCTCGCGATCGCCTTCGCGCGTGTCCTTGCTGCGATAGCGGTGCAGCAACTCCAGCTGAATGTGGTTCAGTGGATCCAGATAGGGGTCACGACGAGTCAGCGAGGTCTTGAGCAACGGATTCTCGTCCAGCAATTCGTCGATCTGTGCGATCTTGCGAATCCATTTTTCGGTCCGTTGGTATTCAGACTCGATCATGTCGAACACGGTGTCGCGGGTCTTTGGATCACTGCAAAGTTCAGCGTATTCACGTGCGATGTCCATGCGGGACTTGAACAGCGCCATCTGGGTGTTGCTGAGTAGCGCGCGAAAGAAAGGCCAGTCGCGGTACATCTCGCGCAGCGATTTCAGGCGTTTTTTCTGGTCGTCACAGCATCCCTCCAGGGCGCTGCCAAGGCCGTACCACGCCGGCAGGGTCTGACGCGCCTGCGCCCAACCGAAAACCCAGGCGATCGCGCGTACCGAGGACTTCGAGCGGTCACCTTTTGCGCGGTGCGAGGGCCGTGACCCGATGTTCAGCAGCCCGATCTCGGATACTGGCGTGGCCTCGTAGAAATAATCGAGAAACCCCGGGGTCTGTTCGGTCAACTCGCGGTAGCACGCCTCGCCTTTTTCGGCCAGCGCCTGCATGTGATGATGGAATGTTTCGTTGTCTGGTTTGACCTCACGGATCAGCCCGGTACTGGCACTGACGACCCCGGTAAGCCCCATCGACAGCTCGTAGACTGCGGTTTCGCGGTTGCTGTACTTGTACGACAACACCTCGCCCTGCTCGGTGAACTTGATCTGCCCCAGCAGGGTACCTGCCGGTTGTGCACGTATCGCCTCGTGCGTCGGGCCGCCACCCCGGCCGATGGTGCCACCGCGGCCGTGAAACAGGCGGATGCGCACGCCGCGTTCCCTGCCCAGCGCGATCACCCGCTGTTGGGCGCGGTACAGCAGCCATGCCGAGGCGACGATGCCGCCGTCCTTGGCAGAGTCCGAATACCCGAGCATCACCTCCTGCAGGCTGTTGTGCTTGCGCAGCAGCCGCTGGTAGACCGCATCATCGAGCAGCTCGGAGATGACCGGTTCGATGCGCGACAGGTCGCGAATGGTCTCGAACAAAGGTGACACACCGATGCGGCAGATGAACGATTCACCCTGTCGACCGGCGAGTCCGGTAAGGCTCGCGAGGAACATCACATGCATCACGTCCGATGCTTGGTGCGCCATCGATATCACATACCGTCCGATCACCCGGGGACTGATCGCGCGCTGCATCTGCTCGACCACGTCAAACACCGCCAGGACTTCCTGGGTCATGGCCGTCAGCCGGGTGCGGTCATCGATCAACGGGGGGTCTTCTATCAGTCGACCCATCAGTGCCACACGATTCGCCTCATCCAGCCCGGCATAGTCCTGCTCGATCCCGAGGTGGGCCAGCAGCTCAGCGACCGCCTCGGTGTGCACGGTCGATTCCTGGCGGATATCCAGGCGCGCGAGGTAGAAGCCGAAGGTGCGGGTGAGACGGATGAGGTCGAGCAACTCGGCGTTGGCGGTATCGGCATCACCGTGACTGATCAACGAGTCGCGGATCATGACCAGGTCACTGAGGAACTCGGCCTCGGTGTGATAACCGGTCGGCGCGTTCTCGTCAGCAATGTCGTCCATCCACGCCTGGCCGCGCAGCTGCGCCTGCTGCAGGCGCAGTCCCATGATGTACAGCTTGCGGCGGTAGGGCTCTTCGGGAAAACGTGCCGGCCATTCCTGGTCGAACTGCGCGCGGTAGTCGTCGTCCACACGCAGGCTGGCGGTGAATGCGGGGGAGGGTGTGCAGAAGTCCTGCGACTGGGTGAGGATGCCGATCAGGTCCTCGACGCGTTGAAAGTACTCCTGCAGGATGGTCAGGTGTTGGGTCAGTATCGCTTCACGCGTGGTTGCGGCCGTGACATTGGGGTTGCCGTCCCGATCGCCGCCGATCCAGCTGCCGAAGCGGATCATCGCCGGTACGTCGATGCCGTGAAAATCGGGGTGGTCGCGGTAGGCTCGGCGGATTGCGCCTTCCAGGCGTCGATAGACCACGGGTATCGCGTCAAACAGGGCCTCGCGGAAATGGTGCATGCCCATGCGTATCTCATGGCGCACATCGGGGCGCGAGGGGCGGACCTCGTCGGTTTTCCACAGTGCCTGGATGTGTGTGCGCAGATTCCGGGTATGGGTCTCCTTGTACTCGATGGCATTTGGCGGCGCGTCCAGCGCCTCGTTGCTCTCGAAGATTCGGCGCATCTGCAGCATGATCGACCGGCGCTTGGATTCGGTCGGGTGTGCAGTGAACACCGGCATGTAGCGGATCTCTTCGAACAGGTCCTGCAATTCCTCGGGATCGACGCCCATGTCGCGCAGGTCACGCATACAGGCGTCGAACGATCCGCGCCACAGCACGCCGCCGTCAGCCGCAATGCGCCGCCGCTGGCGGTGCTGGAAACTCTCTTCGGCGGTGTTGACCAGCTGGAAATAGATGCTGAAGGCGCGAATGACCGGGCGCAGGGCGTCGGGCGACAGCTTGCTGATGAATTTTTTCAGGCGCGCCAGGCGCACCGGGTCGGGATCTTTGCGCAGTTGCAGAAAGCCTTTGCGCAGCCGTTCCACCGCACGCACCACATCGGTGCCGGACTGGCTGCTGATCACCTCGCCCAGCAGGCGGCCGAGGAGTTTGACCCTGCCACGCAGGGCCTTGTCGTGTTTCACGCAGGCATTGACGAAAGGATCGCTCACTGATCTTCACTCTCTTGGCCATATGGCCGGTTCCGGGACCGCGCAAAGTCGGGCCGATGGTTCTTCGCATTGGTATACTTTGACAAATCCACGCCGTTTTTGCCGTATAAATTGCGGCCGGCAATCCACTCATTTTTCGACGTAGTCCTATGCCCCTTATCAGCCACACACCTGCCTGGAAATCACTGGAACAATTGTGGGACCGGACTGCCGGTCTGCGGATGCGAGACCTGTTCGAGGAAGACCCCGGGCGTTGCGAGCGTTTCAGTCTCGAGGAATGCGGAATCCACCTGGACTACTCGAAAAACCTTATCACCGACGAGACGATGCAGCACCTGATGGCACTGGTGCGTACCGCCGACCTGAGGTTCTGGGGTGACAGTCTGCTGCGCGGTGACAAGGTCAACAATACCGAGGGCAGAGCGGTACTGCACATGGCCCTGCGCAACGTCGGCGACCGTAGCTACCAGGTCGACGGCGTCGACGTGATGCCGGGCGTGCGCGCTGTGCTCAAACGCATGCGTGCCTTTGCCGACGAGGTACGACAGGGGCGCTGGCTCGGGCATACGGGCCGACCGATCCGCGACGTGGTCAGCATCGGCATCGGCGGTTCCAGTCTCGGGCCGAAGATGGTCTGCAATGCACTGCGGCCCTACCAGAGCCATGATCTGCGGGTGCATTTCGTGTCCAATGTCGACGGCACCCAGCTGGTCGAGACACTCAACGGTCTGGACCCGGCAACGACCCTGTTCGTGATCGCCTCCAAGACCTTCACCACGCAGGAGACATCGACCAACGCCGATTCGGCCAGGGCCTGGTGTCTCGCGGCGCTGCAGGACCAGGCGGCAATAGCGCGCCACTTCGTTGCCGTGTCGACCAACCGCGAGGCGGTGATCAGGTTCGGGATCGACCCGCAGAACATGTTCGAGTTCTGGGAATGGGTCGGCGGACGTTATTCGCTGTGGTCCGCGATCGGCCTGCCGATCGCGCTGGCGATCGGGCCTGATCGTTTTGACGAGTTGCTGGCCGGCGCCTACGCGATGGACGAGCATTTCGTCGAGGCACCTCCGGAACGCAATATGCCGATCATCCTGGCGCTGCTCGGCATCTGGTACAACAATTTCGGCGGGGCCGACACCCAGGCGGTGATCCCCTACGACCAGTACCTCGAGCATTTCCCGACCTTCCTGCAGCAGCTGGACATGGAGAGCAACGGCAAACGGGTCACCCGTGATGGCGTCCCTGTCGACTATGCCACCGGCGCTGTGGTCTGGGGCCAACCCGGTACCGACGCGCAGCACAGCTTCTTCCAGCTGATCCACCAGGGTACCCGGCTGATCCCGACCGACTTCATCCTGCCCCTGCGCAGTCAACATCCGCTGGAGGGGCACCACGACAAACTGGTCGCCAACTGCCTTGCGCAGGCCCAGGCGTTGATGCGCGGGCGCACTGAGGCCGAGGCACGCAGCGAACTGCAGGCAGGTGGAATCGCCCCCGAGGTGATTGACAGACTGGTCCCGCACCGCACCTTCCCGGGCAACCGCCCGAGCAACATGCTGCTGGTCGAGCAGGTCACGCCGAAGGTGCTTGGCTCGCTGATCGCGCTATACGAGCACAAGGTGTTTGTGCAGGGTGTGGTGTGGGGCGTGGATTCGTTCGATCAATGGGGAGTCGAGCTCGGCAAGCAACTGGCCGGACAGATCCTTGCGGATTTCCGCGAGATCGCGTGTTCCGCCGGTGTCGATTCGTCGACCGCGAGCCTGATCCGGCGCTACCACATGGCGATGAGCGATTGAGCCAAGCCGCCGATCCCGCGTGATGGCGGCGGAATCAGGCCGGGGTTTGAGTGACTTCGGGTCCCGCTGAAGCGGACGCCGCGGCGACAAAGCTCTCGTCCAGCAGCTCGATCCAGTGCCGCACCGGCACCGGGGCCGTCTCTGACAGATGATTGATGCAGCCGATATTGGCCGTGGCGATTACCTGCGGTCGAACGGCGAGCAGTGTTTCCATCTTGCTGGCGCGCAGCGACTCGGACAGTTCGCGTTGCAACAGAGAATAGGCACCCGCTGCCCCGCAGCACATGAACGGATAGGCCGCACGCAACAGCTTGAAGCCGGCACGCTTGAGCAACTGCTCGACGATCCCGTTGAGCCTCTCGCCGTGCTGCAGGCTGCACGAGGACTGAAAGACCACGCGCAGCGGCTGTGCCAGGCTCGGCAGCCGCGGACCGGACGCTTCGGTCCATTCCGCGGTGACGATCTCGGCGATGTCGCGCGTCATTCCTGATATGCGCTGCGCCTTGTCCGCGTAGCGTTGATCGTCCCGCAACAACTCGCCGTAGTCGCGGAAGTGCATGCCGCAGCCGCTGGCCGTGAACACGATGGACTCGGCGCCGGCCTCGATGTGCGGCCAAAGTGCATCGATGGCGTTCCGCATATGTGTTAGTGCCTCGTCAGAGGCGGCCATGTGCAGGCTGATGGCCCCACAGCAGGCATCCGGTGAGGGAATCAGCTCGATGCCGAAGCGGTCCAGCACCCGTGCGGCGGCCGCGTTGATGTCCGGTGCCAGCCCCGGCTGCACGCAGCCCTGCCAGATGAGCATCTTGCGGCTGTGTGTATTCCCGGGCCAGGGGCCGGCCACCCGCCGGCGCGGAATGCGCACGCGCAGGTTTCGGGGCAGCAGAGATCGCAGGGCCTGCCCGGTGCGCAGCAGTGCAGTGAACCGGCGCCTGTGCGGTACCAGTGCACGCACGGTGCGGCGGGCAATCCTCTGGCCGATCGGCCTGGGTGCGAGCCGTTCTGCCAGCTCACGGCCGACGTCGAGCAGTCGCCCGTAGCGGACGCCTTCAGGGCAGGACGCCTCGCAGGAGCGGCAGCTCAGGCAGCGGTCAAGGTGGTGCAGGACGTTGCCGGCGAGGCTGCGCCCCTGGAGCGACTCCAGGGAATAGCCCGGGGACATGTCGGGTCCACCCGGCGCACGACCCTCCAGCATCTTCTGGATCAGGTAGATGCGGCCGCGCGGACCGTCCCACTCGTCGCCCAGCAGTCGGAAGGTGGGACAGCGGAACGTGCACTGACCGCATTGCACACAGGGACCGAGCAGTTCGGCACCCTCGCTGCCCAGGGTAGTGTTTCGGTAGCCTTCGGCCAACTCGATCTTCAAATCGCGGCACCCGGTGCATTACTTCCGTGGAAATATGCGTCAGTGGCGGGATGCCTGTCAAAGACGCCGCGTGATCGGGCGGGCAAACAAAAAAGCCGGCTGAGTGAGCGCAGACCGGCTTTTCTGGTGTTTGGCTCCCCATCGTGGACGCATATCGAAATCTCTACATGGCACCCCCCTGAGGTTGAGGCTGTCTTTCAGAGTGTCAGGGACTTTGGTTGAATGGCATAAAGACCCTGCTGAAGTTTCGGGGCCGGCAGACAAGCGTTTACATTCCCAAGATGCGGGAATCCCACTGATGCGGGACTTCCGATCGGCAATCATCGGCCGGAAAAGGACCGGGTGGCTGCCAAAAAAAGGGGGGGTGTATGGCGGGTTATTGATGGGGAACCGGTCGCTTGATCGTGACCGTACCCCTGGAAGTGAGCCATGTTTGATGTGGGAGTCTGAGCATATCAGGCGACTTCCTGGGCGAACACGGCAGGCGGTTTCTTGCCCAGCGAGCGGTGTGGCCTGACGTGGTTGTAATGGTTTCGCCAGGTGTCGATGGTTTCGCGTGCATCCACCAGGCTGGCGAACCAGTTCAGATTGAGACAGTAGTCTCGGAACTTGCCGTTGAAGCTCTCGACGAACGCGTTCTGTGTCGGCTTGCCGGGTTGGATGAAATGCAGCTTCACCGTGACACGCTTCGCCCAGAAGAACATGGCCTTTGAC
>JACKML010000015.1 GCA_024235415.1 Chromatiaceae bacterium
GATCGGCCACCAAGCCGTTCTTCGGCGTGCAGCCGTGCCTGCTCGACGACCAGGGCAATGAGATCGACGGCAACCCGGCCGAGGGCAACCTGGCGATCAAGCACCCGTGGCCGAGCATGATGCGCACCGTGTACGGCGACCACAAACGCTTCTTCGAGACCTACTTCGCAATGTTCCCGGGGTACTACTTCACCGGTGACGGTGCGCGCCGCGACGCTGACGGCTATTACTGGATCACCGGACGTGTCGACGACGTGCTGAACGTCTCCGGTCACCGTCTGGGCACCGCCGAGATCGAGTCGGCGCTGGTGCTGCACGAGAAGGTCGCCGAGGCGGCAGTGGTCGGCTATCCGCATGACCTGACCGGCCAGGGCATCTATGCCTATGTCACGCTGATGGCCGGCGAAGAAGGCACCGACGAGCTGAAGGCGGAACTGGTCAAGCTGGTACGCAATGAGATCGGGCCTATCGCCAAGGTCAACCTGATCCAGTGGGCCCCGGGGCTGCCGAAGACGCGTTCCGGCAAGATCATGCGCCGCATACTGCGCAAGATCGCCGCCAACGAGATCGACGCACTGGGCGACACCTCGACGCTGGCCGACCCGACCGTAGTCGACAATCTGATCGGCAACCGCGAGAACAAGTGATCCGATAGACACCGGCCGCATTCTGTTATGCGGTCGCCAACCAGCAAAGCCCGGCCATGTGCCGGGCTTTGCTGTTTATCGGGCTAGCGACGCAGATTGAAC
Organism: Chromatiaceae bacterium; assembly: GCA_024235415.1. Lineage (GTDB taxonomy): Bacteria > Pseudomonadota > Gammaproteobacteria > Chromatiales > Chromatiaceae > Thiosocius. The sequence goes on from JACKML010000015.1 coordinate 750, forward strand.
GCGATCGGCACTGAGATAGGCCAATCGTCGCGTTGCAGCACGTCTGGGATAGGCCGAAATGGCGTGACCCTTTCCAGGGTCGTCAACGCGGCCTCATCCAGTCGTTCCGACCCCGATGACTGGGCGACAGCCAGGTCCGTCACGCGACCGTCGCGTTGCAATACGAAGCTGACCACGACCGTGCCTTCTTCACCGAACCGCCTGGAAGCGCGCGGATAGTACTTCTTGCGATTGATCTGCGCCGCCAACTCGGCCAGGTACGACGCTCTTATCGGCTCGACGCGTGGTTTGGCATCGATCACGACATCACGCACAACCCTCGCTGGCTCCGGTGCGGGACTCTCCACGGCCGCCGGGGCTTCGACGACTTGTGGCGCACGTGCTGCCTGCACCGGCGGCTTTTTTTTCACCGGTTTGACCGGTGGCTTTGGAGGTTCCGCCGCAACGGGTTCGGGTACCGGCGCAGGTGTCGGTTCCTGCGGAAGTGGCTCCGGCGGCTGCTGGACGATCTCTTCGGGCGGAGGCAGTTCTTCAACCTGCACAGGTTCGGGCAATGCCGGGGGCTCCGGCTCGGTTTCAACCGCTTTGGGTGGCGACGGCAGTTCGAACATGTCGAGATTGATCGGCACCATCCTCTCTTCCGGCGCCGACTGCACCGTTGCCGGCCCGGGAATGAATACAGCAAGAATAACGGCCGAGTGAAACAGGCCGGAAAACACGAACCCTATCCAACGATAGCTCGACATCAGCCACCCGGCGCCTTGGTGGCGATGGACACATTCTTCAACTGCACAGCCTTGAGCATATCGATGATCGCGACGAAGTGCTGGAACGCGGCCTTCTCGTCAACGCGCAGCAGCACAGGCGTATCCTTGTGCAACTGCGCCAGACGCTGTGCCAGATCGTCGAGCGTCACATCCTGTCCGTCGACGAACAAAATGCCCGCGTCTGACACCGTCAGTTCAACTGGCTGGTGCAGTTGCAGGGGCTGCGCTTCCGAAGCCTGCGGCAGGGTGACCGGGATCTTGCCCTGCGCAACGAAGGTGGCCGTCGTCAATACGATCGCAAGCAATACCAACATGATGTCGATAAACGGTATCACGTTCATCGTCGACATCGGTTTCATGACAGGCCCTGCTGACTGTGCCAGCGCGCCGTCAGTACATCGACCCGCCGAACCAAACCGTTGTAGATCAGTGTGGCCGGGATGGCGACCAGCAGACCGGCAGCCGTCGCCTTCAACGCCAGTGCGAGGCCAAGCATGACTGCCGACGCTGAGAGCTCGGCGCCCTGGGACAGGTCATGGAACGTGACCAGGATGCCGAGTACGGTCCCGAGCAACCCGATATACGGCGCGTTCGAGGCCACCGACGCAATCACGGTCAGATGACGTGTCAACGCCACCTCGAGATTGTGCCGATCGGCATAGTCGGTTAGTTCCACGCGCGCAAAGAACAGCGTGCGCTCGATGGCATAAGCAATCATGAGGAAACTCATGAAGCCCAGCACACCGAACACGGTGATATCCAGATAACCCTTGAGCAGGATCATCAAAGACGCTTGATCAAAACCGGTCATTTCCATCATTCAAACTCTGTTCGGTCTCCTTAATCGAATCACACAGACGGCCCGCCTGGGGTCGTATTGCTGTGAGGGAAACGCGCAACGCCGGTGTATCGCCGGCGTTGCACCTCACACCGACACGCGACTCAGAATGACACATTCACCCCGGCATAGAACGAACGGCCCATACCCGGGACAGCGATACCCCATGGAATGCCGTTGAGCTGCATGGTCGTCCCCTGCCCGGTATAGGCACCTCCGGTCGGCAACGAATAGAATGTGTCAAACAGGTTCTCGACACCGAAATCCACGCGTACCTGCTTCCAGGAGTGACTGCCACGCAAGTTGACCAGTGTATAGCCGGATGTCTCAACCTCGTTGCGCACACCGGAGACATCATCCTTGTCGTCTACCACCACAAGCTCGACGCCATTGCTCCAACCGCCGATCTCCTGCGTGAGGGTGAATCGGGCGTTGAGCGGCATGATATTGTAAAGCGCTTCACCACTGTCACGGTTCTCACCGTCCGTGTAGTTCACCAGCCCCTTGAGCCCCCAGGAGCCCCAATCGTTCCGTGCCAGCGGCATCTGTCCAGAAAGATCGATGCCGTACAGGCGCGCCGACTGGTTGGCATATTGGAGGACATTGAACTGGTTCGGCGCCCAGCCCGGTAAGGCAATCGCATCGATATAGTCATCCACGTGAGTGTAGTAAGGCGTCGCCTTCAACTCCCAGTGTCGGTCGGCGGCATGCCAATCGAAGGTTGCCGATACCGTATGCGCCTTTTCCGGTTCGAGATCGATATTGCCCACGTAACCGTTTCCGTCGCCAACGAAGTTGTTCATCGCCGCCGGCATCGCCCAGGTAGACCAGGTGTAGCGTTCGTAGAGGTTCGGTGAACGCACCTTGCGTGCAAAACCGAACTCCACGTCCAGATTGGCATCATGGCTGTAACGCACCAGCGCAGTCAGATCCACGTTGTCGTCATTTTTCTCACGGTCACGGGCGTTGAAAGCGGCCGCTTCGGCGATCTGATTGCCTGGCGCCGGTAAGGTTGACTTGTAGCCCTGCACATCGCCAGCGTCCGTCTTCACTCGTTCGTAGCGCACGCCAAGCAGTGTCAGCCATTCAGGATTGAGCTGCGATTCCCACTCGGCGAACACGGCCGCGCGGTCACGCTCGCCGTTGTTGATGTTCAGGAAGGTATCAGGCCACATGCCGCCACCGGACGGGGTCCAGTAGTCGTCGAGACGATAGCGCTGGTACTCGCCACCGACGCGCAGCACGTCCTGCGGCGTGATATCGATGTCTGCCTTGACCGTGGCACCCGTGGTCTTGCCTTCGCTGTACATCGGCATGCCGGAGGCACAGGTCATGAAACCGATAGGGGCACACGGGGTACCCACCTCTGCAGTCGCGGGTGGTTGTGAGTTGGGACCATACCAGAAGCGCTTGTCGGGACCGAAGTCCATGAAATGTTCGACCGTCTCATGATAGACACGCGTCTCCAGGTCGCCCCAATCGAACCCACCGAGCCAACTCAGGTTGATCCGCTTCTGGATGTTGTCGAGCATATCCATGCGCTGATTCGGATACAGCTGTTCCGGCACATTCTGATAGCCGAGCTGGGCCTCGAATACGTCACTGCCAGCCTTCAGGGCCATGCCCAAATTGTGGGTCTGCGTCTCGTAGGCGGTCGAACCCACTTCATCGAGCGACAGCGTATGCCCCACCCGACCGGTTGCTGTCGTGGTTTTGAAATCACCACCAGCCGTGTAGTTGTCGGCCTGGCTATGTGAGCCGCTGTAGTTGATATTGAATGCTTCGGTCGCGTGCATCGCCGACAGATTGCCGCCGAATGCGTTGTTGTTGCTGCGATAGAACGCACCTACCTCACCCTTGGTGAACGCCTGTTCGCCGGGCGCCGCAAACTCCGGCGCCACCGAATCGGCAATGATGGTACCGCCGATGCTGTCGCCGCCAACGCTGACTGGCGTAATGCCGGCAAAGACCTTCAGCGTGCCGACATTGCTCGGATCGATGTACGACAGGGGTGGATTCATGTGATTCGGACAAGAGGCAATGAGGTCCATGCCGTCGACCTTGATGCGCAGACGATCGTCGGCCAGGCCGCGAATTGCCGGCAGGCTGGAGACGCCACCAGCCCCGTACAGGCTCACACCGGGCACATCACGCAGCAGACTGGCGGTATCGCTGGTGGCCGGACGCAGAAACTGAACCGTATCGGCGTCAACAGTGGAGGTGGTAAGCGGCTCTGCCGACTCGGCCTGCGCCTCGACCGCGATCGGCCCGAGACGCGTCTCCTCGGCAGTGACCAGATGGCCGAATGAAACCAGGGCAATTGCCAATGAAAGCCGGCTCAGCCGGAATGAAACAGATGTATTCAGTGTGTTCACGAAAATAATTCCTGAAGTTTGGTCTGAGGACCATGACGCAACGCACCGCGCTGTTCAGCACTGCAAGAGAACGACGCACAGAAACGTCGTCTACCTGCCGACAGGGCCGCAGATCGCGAGCGGGAAAAGGGACTTCAGGAAAACGCCGGGGGGGCGCGTGTGGAATAGGCGGAAAAATGCAGGCGGTGATGTTGATGATTCGCCGTCTGGTCTAACACCTCGACCGCATACAGCGTCAGCTGCGGCGCCAAGGGCGGCTCAGATACCTGTGCCGCACTCGCCATCTGATAAAGTTTCAGCGCCGAACAGTGCTCAGTGTCCTGGTTGTCTGCAAGCTGCAGGCCCTCGATCGTAACCAGTTTCTGGCCCTTCAGGGTACAGATGACGACCTGTTGCCCATGGGCATCGTGCGTAACGATCGGCGTGACCAGGTACGCCAGAACCGGTTGCAGCAGAAAGCCCGCAATCAACACCCAGGCGGTTGCCGCCCGATGTGATCGCGCCGGGTGAGGAACCCCTGCCCTGCCAAAACCTTTGGATCGCATGCAACACCATTGGTTGTTTGAGGTCACAGGCGACTCGTCGCCTGATGCCTTGTGCTTGATCTCAGCATCAACCCGATGGCGGGCCGATACTGCCGCGCAATGATAAAGCGCTGAGCGACAAATCGACTTAACCGAAGTCAAACAATACAAGGCACCGGACGCGCTTCAACGTCCATGTGAACGGCTCAAAGACGACGCCCCGCTGATGCGGGGCGTCGCTTGATGAACCAGGCAAGCGGTGCCGGCATTGCCGGCACCGCCCGGGACACGAATCGAATCGTGGCCCTTATGCGAAAAAGATCAGTTGAAGGTGAAGTTGTCGCGCATGATCGTAGGTGCACGGCGCGCATTCTTCTCGAACTCGTCACCGACATCGATCGGGTTGGGGATATCGATCGAAGGTGCCTTCCAGCCCGGCGGGACACGACCCATGCGGTGCGGTGCATTCATCATGTCATCCCATGCCTGCGACATCCCCTCTTTTGGGTCAGTCGGGTTCAACCATGTCTGCGGACCTGCACCCCAGACATGCGGGCGCATCGGGTTGAAGCTGTCCGGACGCGACATGTCGAAACTCTGCATGAACGGGACGCCGCGCATCGGGCTGCCACCGCCACCAAACGGACCATTGTTAAACGGGCCACCACCGAAAGGACCGCCCCCGTAGGGTCCGCTGTTGAAGGGTCCGCCACCGAAGGGCCCGTTATTGAACGGTGCACCACCGAAGGGGCCGCCGTTGTAAGGACCGGCACCATATGGCATCTGGCCATAGCCGTAACCTGCCTGGGGGCCGTACCCGTAAGGGCCGACGCCCGGTTGCGGAGCTGCCTGATCTGCCACTGCGATCTGACTTCCGACCAAAAGCAACGACGCGGCCACTACACGAAAACTTGCCATGAAACTCTCCTGAATTTTGCTTTTCGTTGTGCGCAGTTCCCCGCGCTGGAAAAGCAGTATAGATAGATACACGTGCTCATAGGAATTTCGCGGCTTCCAGCGTGCTTTATGGAACCGGCCTGGTCCCACCCTTGAGCGTCGTCGAACTTTTATTAGTGTATTCTTATTTACTTAATCTTTCAACCCGATAAACCGAATTTATCCGCGAGGCAGTCCGCGCGCGAGGTCGTCCCTGATGTCCCTGAAGTCCTCCAGGCCCACCGCAACCCGCAACAATCCCTCGGTGATCCCTGCCGCTTCACGTTGCGCGACGCTGAGCCGCCCGTGCGTGGTTGTCGCCGGGTGGGTGATGGTGGTCTTCACATCGCCCAGGTTGGCAGTGATCGACAGCATGCGCGTGGCATCGATCACCCGCCATGCCGCGTCTCGGTCACCTTCCACTTCGAAGGCGACGATTCCACCCGCCGCCTGTTGCTGCGTCTGCGCCAGCTCATATTGCGGGTGGCTTGCGAGACCAGGGTAATGTACGCGGCCTATTCCGCGCTGCAGCGCCAGCCAATCCGCGACGCGTTGCGCGTTGGCGCTGTGCGCCTGCATCCGCAGCGACAGGGTTTCCAGGCCTTTGAGGAAGATCCACGCAGCAAACGGACTCATCGTAGGCCCGCCTGTGCGCAGCACCCCGAACACATCTTCGCCCACGCGTTTGCGGTCACCGACCACCGCGCCCCCGACCGCACGGCCCTGACCGTCCAGGTACTTGGTCGCCGAATGGATGACGATGTCAGCGCCCAACTCCAGTGGCCGCTGCAGTGCCGGGGTGCACAGGCAATTGTCCACCACCAGGAGACACCCGTTGCGATGTGCAAGGTCCGCCAGGGCGCGAATATCCCCCAACTCGATCAGCGGATTGGATGGCGTTTCGACAAACAGCAGTCGTGTCTTTGGCGTGATCCGACGTTCCCAGTCAGCGACGTCGGCCAGATCCGCGTAATCCGTGGTCACACCGAAACGCGCAAGGTACTTGTCGAACAGCACCGTCGTGCTTCCGAAGATGCTGCGCGAGCTGACGATATGGTCACCCTGTGTCAGCAGCCCCATGCAGGTCGCGAGAATGGCCGACATCCCGGACGCGGTTGCCACGCAGCACTCCCCGCCTTCCATCGCGGCCAGGCGCTCCTCGAACGCGCGCACCGTCGGGTTGGTGAACCGCGAATAGATGTTCCCTGCCGCATCGCCGGAAAACCGGGCCGCCGCCTCTGCCGCCGAACCGAATACGAAACTGGATGTGGCGAAGATCGGTTCGCTGTGCTCGCCTTCCGCGGTGCGGTGGTGTCCGACCCTTATACCGAGGGTCTCGAGAGACCAGTCATGATCGAATTCGCTCAAGTTACTGCCTCCGGCCGTAACGACGTCACGTACAGCCTCTATAAACAAAAAACCCGCTCAGGTCAGCCAAAGCAGGTTTCACCTCGCTTTAGCAGTACTTGTATAGCGCCCGCAATCTGAGCCAAATCGGCGCTTCGTGTCGAGACTAGTCCGGTGACCGAATCCGGTCAATCATCCGCTTGCCGTGGGCTCAGCGGTCGTTGTGCAGACCGATGACAGTTCCCGGGTTCAGTTCGCGCGACGCCTTCGCATCGTCGTTGCGGCTTGCTTCCAGTCGATTCAGGTACTCGGGAGTGATATCACCGGTCACGTATTCGCCATTGAATACCGATGTATCGAACCGCTGCACCGCGGTCTTGCCGCGCTTGCCCACCGCGTCAATCAGGTCCTGCAGATCCTGGTACACCAGTCCGTCCGCACCGATCCAGGCGCACACCTCTTCGTCGGTGCGACCATGTGCGATGAGTTCCGAGGCCGCCGGCATATCGATACCGTAGACATTGGGATAACGCACTGGTGGCGCCGCCGAGGCGAAGTAGACTTTGCGCGCACCGGCGTCACGCGCCATCTGCACGATCTGCCGCGATGTGGTTCCACGCACGATCGAATCATCCACCAGCAGCACGCTCTTGCCCTTGAACTCCACATCGATCGGGTTGAGCTTCTGGCGCACCGATTTCTTGCGCGCGGTCTGCCCGGGCATGATGAAGGTGCGGCCGATGTAACGGTTCTTGATGAAGCCCTCGGTGAATCGCACGTCCAGTTCATGCGCCAGACTCATCGCCGATGTGCGACTGGTGTCCGGTATCGGAATCACCACATCGATCTTGTCTTTGCCCAGCACACGCTCGATCTTCCTTGCCAGTTTCTTACCCATGCGCAGGCGTGCCTTGTGCACGAAGATGTCATCGATAATCGAGTCCGGTCTGGCGAAATAGACGAATTCGAAGATACAGGGGCTGCGCTGCCAGTGCTCAGCGCACTGCCGGGTGTGCAGCTTGCCGTCCTCGGTGAACAGGATCGCCTCGCCCGGATCGACATCGCGCACACGATCGAAATCCAGGGTATCCAGGGCCACGCTCTCTGATGCCACCATCATCTCCGGACCTCTGGCGCTTTCCCGCACGCCGAACACCAGCGGGCGGATGCCATTGGGATCGCGAAATGCGATCACACCGAAACCCGGGATCATCGCCACTGCCGCGTAACCGCCGCGGCAACGTCGGTGCACCCCGGACACGGCACGGAAGATGTCGTTCTCGTCAAATGTCAGGTTGCTGCTTTCGCCCAGCTCATGAGCGAACACATTGAGCAGGATCTCAGAGTCGGAATCCGTGTTGATATGCCGACGGTCGTCGCGAAAAAGGTCGCGTTTCAGATCCGCCGCATTGGTCAGGTTGCCATTGTGTGCCAGACAGATGCCGAACGGCGAATTGACATAGAACGGCTGCGCCTCGGCCGAGGACGAGCACCCTGCCGTCGGATAGCGCACGTGCGCAATACCCATATTGCCGGGCAGACTGATCATATGCTGGGTGTCGAACACATCACGCGCCAGCCCGTTGTCCTTGCGCAGATGCAGCCGGCCGCTTTCGCAGGTCATTATTCCGGCGGCATCCTGGCCACGGTGCTGCAACACCAGCAGGGCGTCATACAGCGACTGGTTGACCGGTCCGGTCCCGACGATTCCAACAACTCCGCACATGTCGCACTTGTCCTCAAACCGATCAGGTGTCTATGCCTTGTAGCGAAACCGTTCCGCAAACTCGGGCGGCAAAAGATCGCGCAGCCAAAAAGCCAGTTCTTCAAAATAGCTGACCAGCGTGGAACCGGCCCACCATTGCTCGCCCGGCAAAGGCGTCAGCCCCGCCAACAGCACCAACGCAGCCACCAGCAGAACACCGCGGGCAGCGCCAAAAACCATCCCGATCAGGCGATCGGTGCCCGACATCCCTGTACGCTCGACCAGTTGAATGATCAGGTAGTTGACCAGGCCGCCGACCACCAGGGTCACGATCATCAGCAGCGCAAAGGCGATCCCCAGGCGCGCCGTCGGCGAACCGATCCACGCGCGCATCGGCACTTCAAGGTGACGGAAGAAACTCCAGCTGACCCAGAATGCCAATACCCAGATCGCCAGCGAAAAGGCCTCGCGCACGAACCCGCGCGCCAGACTGATCAACGACGACAGCGCAATGATCCCCAAAATCAGGAAATCCAGCCAAACCACTGATCAGGCCGCTCCCACCGGGCGACTCGATTCTATCAGAAGCAGGGTGTCGGCCCGACACTGAGCACGCGTCACGGGTACTGCTGCACCTGGGTTCGGGTCCCGGCGATCTCGCTGACCCTCGCGGCCATACCCTCCGCTTCCGCCCGCTCTACGACAGGGCCCACCTTCACCCTGTAATAACGTTTACCTTTGATGTCCACGAGCTCCGCATCCGGAGTCGGCAGATTGGCCTCACGCAGCTTCGCGACCAGTTTTTCGGCATTCTCCTGGCTCGAAAAGCTTCCGACCTGAACCGCCCACGCGGTCAGCCCGGTCCTGGGTTTCACCGGCTCGACCGCGACAGGCCCGGATCCGGCATCCACTTCTGCCTGTATTTCGCGTGGCGCCAGCGGTGTGACCGCGGCCACCTCCTCGCGCAGCATCTCGGAGGCGAAGTCGCTCTCTGGCGGCTTGGCTGGCAAGGACGGCAACGGGGGCGGTTGCGAGGGCGGCTCCTCGAACAGCATCGGCACGAATATGACCGCGAACGACGCCAACACCGCCGCCCCGATCAAGCGCTTTTTAAGGCCTTCATCCATCACTGTTTCTGCCAACACAAAGTGTGAATTATACCTGTAGCCTCACGCTTTTGCGGCTGCAGATCTGTCACCCGCCAACCAGGTCATCGCCGCACCAACGGTCAAGAACGAGCCGAACACCACCACCCGGTCGTCGACACCCGCATTTGCGGCGATGTCGGCCATCGTCTGCGCAACACCGGAACCGATGTCGACCGGCGTGCTGCCCAGGGCCGGACGGATCCGCTCGGCGAGCTGCACGGCAGACATGCCGCGTGGTTCTTTCGAAAGATCCACGAGGCACCAGGCATCGAAGCGCCCGGCCAGGGCCGCAGCGACACCCGCGGCGTCTTTGTCGGCCAGCATCCCGCACACCGCTATCGATCGGCCTTTGCAATAGAAGTCGCCAAGCATGTCGCCAAGCACCGCTGCCGCAGCGGGATTGTGCGCAACATCCAGCACCCAGGTCGGCCGTCCCGGCCGCACATCAAAACGTCCCGGCAGACGTGCCGCCAGCAGGCCATTGCGTACCGCGTTCTGGTCGAGCGGCAGTTGCGCCGCCAGGCACTCCAGGGCAACCAGCACCCCGGCTGCATTTTCGATCTGCACGCGGCCCCGCATACCCGGTTGCGGCAATGCATGGCGTGATGCTTCGCCGACCAGCAGATCCCAGCCGTGCGCATCGCGTTCGACCCGATAGTCGACTCCGGCGACCAACAGCCGGGCGCCCAGGCGCTGCGCCTGCGCGCGGATGCTGTCTGGCATGTCGGGCCCACTGAAAACCGCCGGTCGGCCACCGCGCATGATTCCGGCCTTTTCCACGCCGATCGACTCGCGATCGGTTCCCAGCCAATCCTGATGGTCGAGACCGATGCTGGTGATCAACGCCACATCGGGATCGATCAGGTTGACGGCATCCAGGCGCCCGCCCAGTCCCACTTCGAGGACCACGGCATCGAGCCTGGCATCGCTGAAGATACACAGGGCCGCCAAGGTACCGAATTCGAAATAGGTGAGCGGGACCCCGGCGCGAGCCCGGTCGACGCGTTCGAACGCCGCGCACAACAGCGCATCGTCGACCGGCACCTGGTCGACACGGATGCGTTCGTTGTAGTGCTGCAGGTGCGGGGAGGTGTAGCAGCCACTGCGATAGCCACCCGCGTGCAGGATCGCCTCGGCGAAGGCCACGCTCGAGCCCTTGCCGTTGGTTCCGGCGATGGTGATCACCGCGGCGTCGAGCCTCGGCGCACCCAGGCGTTCCCACACCAGGCGCACCCGATCGAGCCCGAGGTCTATCGATCTGGGGTTGAGTCCGGCCTGCCAATCCAACCAGGCGGCCAGGGAATCGAATCGCATGATCTGGCAGGTACGGGAGGTCTAGCTGTGTTTCTCGGTCGAGAGCATACCGAGGATATTCGCCAGGCGGTCGCGCATTTCTCGCCGGTCGATAATGGTGTCAACCGCACCGTGTTCAAGCAGGAATTCGCTGCGCTGAAAACCTTCCGGCAACTTCTCGCGTACCGTCTGCTCGATCACCCGCGGCCCGGCAAATCCGATCAATGCCCCGGGCTCGCCGATATTGATGTCACCGAGCATCGCAAAACTGGCAGAAACACCGCCCATCGTCGGATCGGTCATCACCGAGATAAAAGGCAGGCCCCGACGCGACATGCGCTGCAAAGCCGCCGAAGTCTTTGCCATTTGCATCAGTGAGAACAAAGACTCCTGCATACGCGCGCCGCCGCTGGCAGAAAAACACACCATCGGGCAGCGACGCTCTATTGCCGTGTTGACCCCCTGCACGAAGCGCTCACCGACCACCGAGCCCATCGAGCCGCCCATGAAGCCGAACTCGAATGCCGCGGCGACGATATCGCGCCCCCTGAGTTGGCCGCGCAGCACCACCAGCGCATCTTTCTCACCCGTCTTCTTCTGTGCCGCAGCCAGACGCTCCTTGTACTTCTTGCTGTCCTTGAACTTCAGCGGATCACCGGATTCCAGATCCGCCGCGATCTCGTCTCGCGGCTCGGGATCGAGGAACAGGTCGAGACGTCGCCGCGCGCCGATGCGGTTATGGTGTCCGCACTTCGGGCAGACCTCCATGTTGCGCTCCATCTCTGCGCGGTAGAGAACCGCACTGCAGCTGGGACACTTGGCCCACAGACCCTCCGGCACGGCCTTCTTGTTGCCGCCCTCGGTCCGGATCCGACTGGGCATCAGTTTTTCGAACCAGCTCATGCGTGTCCCCGTTTCTTGCCTGGCGAAATTCTAGCAGATCGCCCTGTTCAACCTGCGTCCATCGCGGCGCGCATCTCTTCCAACACGCCCTTGATCTGCGCAATCGCCGTCGTCGGCTGACCGATGTTGGCCTCGATTCTCGACACCAGTGCACTGCCGACGACGACGGCATCGGCAAACCCCGCCATTGCCGCCGCAGTCTGCGCATCCTTGATACCAAATCCGACGCCCACCGGAAGATCCGTACAGCTGCGGATCTCGGCCAGTTTCTGCCGCACGTTGTCGAGTGACAGGTTGGCCGCACCGGTAACCCCTTTCAGTGACACGTAGTAAACGAAACCACTGGCGGCCGCAGTGATGCGTTCGATGCGCGCCCGGTTGCTGGTCGGTGCCAGCAGGAAGATCGGATCTATACCCCATGCCTTCATCGCGGGCACGAAGACCTCACCCTCTTCCGGGGGAATATCGACGGTCAGCACGCCATCGACGCCAGCCGCCGCGGCCTGCTCGGCAAAGGCCGCGTAGCCCATCACCTCGAGCGGATTGAGATACCCCATCAGCACCACCGGCGTGTGCTCGTTGGTGCGGCGGAAATCACGCACCATGCCTATCACATCGTGCAGCGAGACATGGTGTGCGAGCGCGCGTTCGCTGGCACGTTGAATCACCGGCCCATCGGCCATCGGATCGGAAAACGGCACACCGAGTTCGATGATGTCGGCGCCGGCCTCGACCAGTGCATGCATCAACGGAAGGGTCACTGACGGCTCCGGGTCACCAGCGGTGACAAACGGAATCAGCGCCTGGCGGCCCTGCTCGCGCAACGCAGAAAACACCCCGGCAATCCGGCTCATAGTTTCAGTCCCTCGCGCGCAGCGACCGTGTGCATATCCTTGTCTCCACGCCCTGACAGGTTCACCAGCAGGGTCTTGTCCTTGTCCATCTGCGGCGCCATTTTCATAGCCTGTGCGATCGCGTGGCTCGACTCGAGCGCCGGGATGATCCCCTCGGTGCGCGTAAGGCGGTGAAACGCCTGTAGCGCCTCGTCGTCGGTCACCGCGACATAGTTTGCCCGGCCCGCGTCTTTCAGCCACGCATGCTCAGGGCCGACCCCGGGGTAATCGAGGCCCGCGGAGATCGAATGAGTCTCGATGATCTGGCCGTCCTTGTCCTCCATCAGGTAGGTGCGGTTGCCATGCAGGACGCCCGGTCTGCCGGCACACAGCGGCGCCGCGTGATGCCCGGTGGCCAGGCCGTCACCGGCCGCCTCGACACCGTAGAGCACCACGTCCGCATCGTCCAGAAAGGGGAAAAACAGCCCGATCGCGTTGGAACCACCACCGACGCAGGCGACCAGCGCATCCGGCAGACGTCCGGTCATGTCCAACATCTGCGCCCGCGCCTCGCGGCCGATCACCGCCTGGAAATCCCGCACCATCGCCGGATACGGATGCGGGCCTGCGACCGTGCCGATGATGTAGAAGGTGTTGTCGACATTGGTCACCCAGTCGCGCATCGCCTCGTTCAGCGCGTCCTTCAGCGTTTTCGAGCCGGACGACACCGAACGCACCTCGGCACCGAGCAGGCGCATGCGGTAGACATTGGCCTCCTGGCGCGCGACATCGACCTCACCCATGTAGACGACGCATTCCAGGCCGAGCCGGGCCGCCACCGTCGCCGAGGCCACACCATGCTGACCGGCGCCGGTCTCGGCAATGATGCGCGTCTTGCCCATGCGCTTGGCGAGCAGCGCCTGGCCGACCGTGTTGTTGATCTTGTGCGCGCCCGTGTGATTGAGGTCTTCACGCTTCAGATAGATCTGCGCGCCGCCCAGTTCGCGACTCAGGCGCTCCGCGTGGTAGATCGGCGAAGGGCGGCCGACGTAGTGCTGCAGATCGGCATCGAGTTCGGCGATGAATGCCGGATCCTGCAGGTATTTCTCGTAGGCGACACGCAGTTCGTCCAACGGCTCCATCAGGGTCTCGGCGACAAAGATGCCGCCGTAAGGGCCGAAATGGCCGTGTTCGTCCGGCAGGTCCGTCAGACGCATCTCATTTTTCTGCACTTAGTACCTCTTCGATGAAGGCTTTGATCTTTCGCGGATCCTTGATGCCCTTCGCGGCCTCGACCCCACCACTGACATCGACACCGTAGGGTCGGACCCGACGCACCGCATCCGCGACGTTGTTTGGGTCGAGTCCGCCAGCGAGCACGATACGCGGCCCCAGCCCGACGGGGATTCGATCCCAGTCGAAGGTCTCGCCGGTACCGCCGGGGATACCCGGCCGGTAGGCATCCAGCAACAGGCCACGGCCCGCGGCAAACTGTCGCTGCATCGCGGCAAGATCAGTATCCGGTTTCATGCTTATCGCACGGATCCACGGGCGACGGTGCTGGGCGCAGTAGTCCGGGCATTCCTGACCGTGAAACTGCAACAGGTCGACACCCACATCGTCGACGACCCGCGAGATCAGTTCCGCCTCCGCGTTCACGAACAACCCGACCGTGGTCACAAACGGCGGCAGTTCGCGGACGATGGCTGCTGCGCGCTCCACGCTGACAGCCCTTGGACTGGGCGGGTAGAAGACGAGGCCAATGGCGTCGGCACCGTATTCGGCGGCCAGCAATGCATCCTGTTCGCGCGTGATGCCGCAGATTTTAACCCGGGTTCGCATGGCGTCGCATTATGCAGCAATCAGCCTGCAATTTGCCGCGATGCGAGCGAAGGATTGTCCGAGTCAGTCGAACAGGGGAAACGCCGCCGGTGCCGGTATCGAGAACTCCTCGGGGTACCATACGCGCTCGAAGTACAGGCCGTCCGGTGGCGCCGTGACGCCGCCGAGCGTGCGATCGCGCAACCCCAGAACCTCGGCCGCCCACTCCACCGGCCTTTCTCCACGCCCGATGGCCAGCAGCACACCGGCGATATTGCGGATCATGTGGTGCAGAAAGGCGTTGGCATGGACCCTGACCTCGATCAGGTCACCCCGCCGCACGACACTCAGGCTGTGCAGCGTGCGCACCGGGCTTTTCGCCTGGCAGCCAAGCGCCCGGTAGCTGGAGAAGTCGTGGGTACCGACCAGTGCCTGACCCGCCGCGTGCATCATGTCCGAATCGAGTGGACGGTGTGACCAGGTCGCGCGCCCCGCCAGCAGGCTGCTGCGCGCCGGGCGGTCAAGAATCAGGTAGCGGTAGCGGCGCGAGCACGCCGAAAAACGCGCGTGAAACGTCTCATCGACCAGCTGTGCCCAGGAGACGGCCACGGTCGCCGGCAGATTCACATTGGCGCCCAGCAACCAGTTGCGCGGTTCCCGAACCGCCACGGTATCAAAGTGCACCACCTGGCCGACCGCATGCACACCGGTATCGGTGCGTCCGGCACAGACCACCCGGACCGGATGTGCCGCGACCCTGGTCAACGCCGACTCCACCGCTGCCTGAACAGTACTGACGTCGTGCCGCTGCACCTGCCAGCCTTTGAAGGCACTGCCGTCGTATTCGATACCCAGAGCGATTCGCATAAAAAAACAAGGGCGCCTGCCGGCGCCCCGTCCAATCAAGATCGGGCGATTATTGCATCATCCAGACTGCTCATCCCAGCTGCGACAGGAGCTTCTCGGCATTGCCCTTCTGCTCGTCGTTGCCTTCGCCGAGCACCTCTTCGAGGATACTGCGTGCGCCGTCCTGATCACCCATCTCGACGTAGGCGCGCGCCAGGTCGAGTTTGGTGGTGATATCGTCTTCGTCGCCGTCGGCATCGACTGCCGAACCGAAGTCGAGAATCTCCGCCCCGGCATCCTCGACATCGTCCGCATCGACCGACTCGTCGAGACTGATCGGCTGATCCAGACCCTCGGCAGCGCCCGACGTATCTTCATAGACGAGTCCCATACTGCCACCCGGCGTTGCCGAAGGCGTGTCCTCGGGCGGCGTATCCAGATCGGAATCGAGCACCGAAAGGTCACTCAATTCGTCCAATTGGGCCTGCAACTCGTCGGCGCTGAACTCGGAATCCAGACTGAGGGTCGATCCTTCGGCATCCACCGCTGCCTCGGCTTCGGCAATCATGCTGTCGAGATTGAACGAATCGCTGACACTGTCTTCCTCGACCGGCTCCACGTCGGCGGTGTCTGCCTTGTCGGCCTCTGGCAGCGCGAAATCCAGCGAGTCGAGTTCGTCCAGCGAGATGCTGGCCGGCGTTTCAGGCATCGTCGACTCGCTCAGACTGGACTCTTCGTCAAGGTCGAGCAGGATCGATACCTCCGACGGTGCCTCGAGATCGTTGGAATCGGTGCTGTCTTCATCATAGGCAGCCGTCAGTTCAGACAGCTCCAGGTCGTCGAGCGACAAGGTGTCATCGTCCACCGCCTTGGCGGCTGCCCCGGCGGCCGCCGCTGCGGCCAGCCCGGCCAGTTTGGCGCCACGCCGACCGGTCGCCTGGGCAAACAACGGATTGTCCGGCGCGAGTTCGCGGCCCATGTCGAGCGCCCTGGCCCAGGCATCTTCGTCCACCGTATCCTGGCCGGCATCGACCATCTCCTGTGCGAGCTCACTGAAGGTCTGCGCATTGCGCGTGGCGTAATGCACTTCGAGCAGCTTGTGTTTCAGTGCGAGGCGGTCAGGGTCACGCTCCATTGCCTGGCGCAACAGATCCTCCGCCTGCTGATAGCGGCCATAGGCGATATACACATCCGCCTCCGAAACCGGGTCCACTTCACCGGTCTCGTCGTGCAACGCATCGATATCACTTGGCGAGAACTCATCGAGGAAGGAACTGTCTGGCAGCTCATCCAGGGCAGCGGCATCGAGCCCCGGTTGATCCACTGCCGGCAGTTCCCGGTCAGCACTCGCCGGGGCGGCCGCCGCCACGGCAGTACCGGTGGCCGTGCGACGGCGACCGCGCGTTGACAACCATCCGATCAGCGCCAACAGCGTGATACCGCCGGCTGCGATCGGCACTATGTTCTGTTCGATCATGCTCGCAAGCGGCTTGGGCAGCTTGAACATGCCGTCGGACACTGCAGCGGGCAGGGGCGACTCGTCGGGCGGAGTCTCTGCCGCCGGCTGCTCGACGGCAACCTGAGGCCCTGCTGACGACACCG
Source organism: Chromatiaceae bacterium (assembly GCA_024235415.1). Classification (GTDB taxonomy): domain Bacteria; phylum Pseudomonadota; class Gammaproteobacteria; order Chromatiales; family Chromatiaceae; genus Thiosocius. The sequence goes on from JACKML010000015.1 coordinate 17,688, forward strand.
TATCCGGAGCAGCAACCTGGCCAGTTTCGCCGGGTCCCTCGATCACCACGACATTCGACTCGGGCAATACCTGCACCGCCTCGACGGCCGTCTCAGCAATCGCACCGGGTGTCGCGTCGACCAGCGGCACCGGTTCCGAGTCCGGCGCCATCGTCGCCGAACCCGGCACCTCGACACTTCCGCCCATCACGATGCGATCGGGATCGATCTGCGGAGGAATATCCTGAATACCCGGCGCCTGAGCACCTCCGCCCAGTACGATGCGATCCGGATCGATCTGCGGGGGGATGTCCTGAATCCTGTACCCGACTACCGGCGCTTTCGCCGCGCCCGTCAATTCCGCCACCGCCTGATCCACGGCCTGCGCAACCTCTGCCTTCGCATCGGCGGCTGCCGGATCGACCTGATTGGCGAGCACCACCTCGGGGACCTCGGCTTCGGCCGGCGCCGCTGCGGCGGGCACCTCGGCTTCCTCACTGACGACGCGGTCCTGCAGTTGCGCAAGCTGGTCGTCCTTGAGCGTCAACAGCTTCTGCATGTTCTGCAGCCGCTCCTGCAGGTCGTCAACCTGCGAACGCAGGGTCTCGGCCTCCTGGCGGGAAGTCTCGGCATTTTCGCGAGCCGCAATCAGACGCGAGCTCAAATCGCTGGATGTCGTTGCCGTGGCATTGTCATCACCGGCACCCGCTTCACCCACGCCTTCGGGCCTCGCCGTGGCAATCCGCAACTGATCCTGCGCATCCGCTTCCGTCGCGCCCGAGGTCGTCGACGCCGTATCGGCGGCCGCCTGCTCGGCCGCACTCTGCAACTTCTCATTGCGTTGCGCCAGCCATGCATCCTGCTGCTGACGGTAAGCCTGCCGGGCCTCCTGGCGACTCAATTGCTGGATTTCGGCGGCACTCGGCACGCGCAGGATCTGGCCTTTGCGCAGGCGATTGATATTGCCGTCGACGAAGGCGTTCGGATTGGCATTGAGCAGTGCAATCATCATCTGCTCCATGCTCACACCGCGCGGCCGCACCTGCTTGGCGATACTCCAGGCGGTGTCATTGGCCTTGACCGGGCCGTACTCGGAGCCACCGGCCGCCATCTCAGACTGCGCCGTGACAGCCGTTTTTGCCGTCGGCGCGGCCGGCCGCGCCGGTGCAGCCGCCGCGGGAACCGGGGTGGTACGACGCGTCTGTGGCGCCGGCGTCACCTGGGGCGGACGACGCTTGGTCGTCGTCGGTGGGTCGAGCAATACGGTGTATTCGCGCAGCAAACGACCGTTCGGCCAGTTCACTTCGACAAGAAAATTCAGAAAAGGCTCGCGGATCGGGAATTCCGAGGTCACCCGGATGACCGTTGCACCCTTTGCGGTGAGCGCGGGCTCGAACTTGAGCAGCGACAGGTAGAACGGCCGGTCCACGCCGGCACGCGCGAAGGCGTCAGTGTCCGCCAGCTTGACCCGAACTGTGTCCAGCTCTTCCGCCTGAACCGAAAGCAGGGTGATATCGCCGCTGAAATTCTGATTCAAACCCGATTTCGAGCTGAGTTCGCCCAGACCGAGCGCGTGAACAGGAACACTCACGGTCCCCAATGCGAGTGAAACCGCCAAAGCCAACTTGCGGACCATGGATCCTCCCTCAGGTGCTTCGTCGCCCCGATTTCGTGGCTGCCCGGTCAATCCCAAACCGGTGATTGCAACCAAGAACCGATGAATTTAGTTCGGCTTACTATAGCCGAGTCAAGGTGTCCTACCAACGCTACTAGCGGCAAAAAGCCCCGGGACTGAAATGTCTCCGGGGCTTTTTTTCATCCAGGCGGTGAAAGCTGTGAACAGCGTCACCGCTCCAGCAGGATACGCAACATCCGGCGCAGCGGTTCTGCCGCACCCCACAGGAGCTGGTCACCGACCGTGAACGCGTTCAGGAACTCGTTGCCGAGATTCATTTTGCGCAGACGCCCGACCGGCACCGTCAACGTCCCGGTCACATTGGCGGGCGTCAGTTCACGGATACTCGCCGCCCGGTCGTTGGGCACGACTTTGGACCAGGGATTCGCCTCGTCGAGCATTTGCTCGATCTCATCCAGCGGCACGTCCTTCTTGAGCTTTATCGTCAATGCCTGGCTGTGGCAGCGCATCGCCCCAATGCGCACGCAGGTACCGTCGATCGGTACCGGATTTGCGCTGCGACCGAGGATCTTGTTGGTCTCGGCGAACCCCTTCCATTCCTCCTTGCTCTGACCGTTTTCCAACGCCACGTCGATCCACGGGATCAGGCTTCCGGCCAACGGCACACCGAAGTTTTCGGTCGGGTATTCGGCACTGCGCAGCGTCTGCGTCACCTTGCGATCAATATCGAGGATCGCCGATGCGGGGTCTGAGAGCAGATCGGAAACGCTTCGCTGCAGCACGCCCATCTGGCCGAGCAGTTCACGCATGTTCTTGGCGCCCGCACCGGAGGCCGCCTGGTAGGTCATCGAGGTCGCCCATTCGACCAGATCGGCGTTGAACAGGCCGCCCAGCGCCATCAGCATCAAGCTGACCGTGCAATTGCCGCCGATGAAATCTTTCTTGCCGTCCGCCAGCGCCTGCTCGATAACCGGCAGATTGACCGGGTCGAGGATGATCACCGCGTCCTTGTCCATACGCAGTGCCGAAGCGGCATCGATCCAGTAGCCCTGCCATCCCGACTTGCGCAACTCGGCGAACACCTGCTTGGTGTAGTCGCCGCCCTGGCAGGTAACGATGGCATCCATCTGGCGCAGTGCCGCAATATCCGCTGCATCCTGCAACGCGGCGATCGGCTTGCCGACGTCCGGACCTGGCTGGCCCGCTTGTGACGTGGTGAAGAACACCGGTTCGTCGATGTGCGCAAAGTCGTTCTCTTCGCGCATCCGGTCCATCAGCACCGAACCGACCATGCCCCGCCAACCTACAAAACCGACTCTTTTCATTGCTCCACCCTTCAACTTGGCGTTTCGAGGCGCCGATACCGCGCGGCCAACCCCGGGCCCCGCCCTGATTACTGCCTTGACTAAAGCGCCGCGACCAGCGCGTCGCCCATCCCCTCGCAATTCACCTCGGTCATGCCCTCGGACATGATGTCGGGTGTACGCAATCCCTTGTCGAGCACCGCCACCACGGCTTTTTCGATACGGTCCGCCATGCCGGCCTCATTGAGGCTGTAGCGCAGCATCATCGCCACCGAGAGGATGGTCGCCAGCGGATTGGCAATACCCTTGCCGGCAATGTCCGGCGCCGAGCCGTGGATCGGCTCGTACATCCCCTGACCCTTTTCGTTCAACGAGGCCGACGGCAGCATGCCAATAGAACCCGTGAGCATCGCCGCCGCGTCGGACAGGATGTCACCGAACATGTTGGTGGTGACCATCACATCGAACTGCTTCGGCCACTTCACCAGTTGCATCGCCGCGTTGTCGACGTACATGTGCGACAGCTCGATCTGAGGGTATTCGGACTTGACCACACGCGTCGCCACCTCACGCCATAACTCGGTGCACTCCAGGACATTGGCCTTGTCCACAGAGCACAACCGCTTGCCCCGCTTCATGGCGATCTCGCAGGCCGAACGGACGATGCGCTCGATCTCGTGCTCGGCGTACACCAGGGTGTTGAAGCCCTGGCGCTCTCCATTTTCCAGCGTGCGGATACCTCGTGGCTGGCCGAAATAGATCCCGCCGGTGAGCTCGCGCACGATCATGATGTCGAGGCCGGACACGATCTCCGGACGCAGGCTGGATGCGCTGGCCAACTGCGGATACAGGATTGCCGGACGCAGATTGGAAAACAGTCCCAACCCGGCGCGCAGCCCCAGCAGGCCTTTTTCGGGCCGCACCGCGATGTCGAGCGGCTCCCACTTCGGCCCGCCGACAGCACCGAGCAATACTGCGTCGGCCTCGCGAGCCATCGCCAGCGTGGACTCCGGCAACGGGGAGCCGGCTGCATCATAGGCCGCACCGCCGATCAGTCCCTCGTCGAGCTCGACGTCCAGGCCTTCGCCGGCCAGATGGTCCAGAACCTTGACCGCCTCGGCCACGATTTCCGGGCCGATGCCGTCACCCGGCAACACCAATACGCGTTTAGTCATGGGCAAATCCTACAAAGGACGCAACACGTGCGAGGCCGCCAGGGGCGTTGACCTTGCACCATCCGTGTCCTTCGTTTCCCTCCTGTTGAATTCGAAAAAATACGCCTGCGCTGCACTCAGTCAAACAGCCAGGGCGCCTGTTGCTGCCGACGTTCCTCGTAGGCGCGTATATCGTCCACATGCTGCAGCGTGAGGCCAATATCATCGAGGCCTTCGAGCAGGCAGTGTTTGCGAAATGCATCGACATCGAAACCGATGGGCGCCGCTTCGCCAACGCGGATCTGCTGCACCTCGAGATCAATGGTCAGTTCGAGTGCATGGCTGCCATTGGCCTGTTCGAACAGGCGATCGACGGTGGCTGCATTGAGCACAATCGGCAACAGGCCGTTCTTGAAACTGTTGTTGAAAAAGATATCGGCGTAGCTTGGCGCGATGATCACCTTGAATCCGTAGTCCTCGAGTGCCCATGGCGCGTGCTCGCGCGACGAGCCGCAGCCGAAATTCTCGCGCGTCAACAGGATGCTCGCCCCGGCGTAGCGCGGATCGTTCAACACGAAGTCAGGATTGGTGGGACGCGCACTGTTGTCCATGCCAGGCTCACCGTGGTCGAGGTAGCGCCACTCGTCAAACAGATTGGGGCCAAACCCGGTGCGCTTGATCGACTTCAGGAACTGCTTGGGAATGATCGCGTCGGTATCCACGTTCGACCGATCCAAAGGGCACACAATGCCGGTGAATGTCTGAAACTTGTCCATAGCTACCTCACGGCGTCTTCGATCGCCTCGCCGGCGTTGGTGATATCGCGGCCGACCCCCTTGATGGTTTCGCAACCCGCCGACCCCAGCAGCAGGGCCATCAACACGCTCAGACCGATCAGCTGTTTCATCATTACCCCACTCATGCCTGAAGATCGCGAATATCAACGAAATGACCGGCGATCGCCGCCGCAGCCGCCATGGCCGGACTGACCAGGTGGGTGCGGCCACCCTTGCCCTGCCGTCCCTCGAAATTACGGTTCGAGGTCGACGCGCAACGTTCGCCCGGCTCCAGCCTGTCGGCGTTCATCGCCAGACACATCGAGCAGCCCGGCTCGCGCCATTCGAAACCGGCGTCGATGAACACCTTGTGCAGACCCTCCTGCTCGGCCTGCGCCTTGACCAGGCCGGAACCAGGCACCACCAGCGCCTGCTTGACGCTTTCGGCGACCTTGCGCCCACGCGCGATCGCCGCCGCCGCACGCAGGTCCTCAATCCGCGAATTGGTACATGAGCCGATGAATACCTTGTCCAGACGGATCTGCGTGATCGGCGTACCGGCCTCGAGTCCCATGTAACTCAACGCGCGGCGCATACCGTCGGCCTTGACCGGATCCGCCTCGTCGCGTGGGTCGGGTACCTTGTCCGACACCGGCGACACCATCTCGGGCGAGGTCCCCCAGGTGACCTGGGGCAGGATCTGCGCCGCCGGGATGACCACGACTTCGTCGAATTCGGCACCGTCATCGCTGTGCAGCGTCTGCCAATAGGCCACGGCCTGGTCCCAATGTTGCGCCGACGGCGCGAACGGGCGGCCCTTTACGTATTCGATGGTCTTGTCGTCGACCGCGACGAACCCCGCCCGCGCACCGGCCTCGATCGCCATATTGCACACGGTCATGCGGCCCTCGATCGACAGGTCGCGAATCGCCTGGCCGCTGAACTCGATGGCGTAACCGGTGCCACCGGCGGTACCGATGCGCCCGATGACCGCCAGCACGATGTCCTTCGCCGTGACACCCGGCCCGGCCGGCCCGTCGACGACCACCAGCATCGATTTGGATTTCTTCTGGATCAGGCACTGGGTGGCCAGTACGTGTTCGACCTCCGACGTGCCGATGCCATGCGCGAGCGCGCCGAACGCACCGTGCGTCGAGGTATGCGAATCACCGCACACGACCGTCATGCCCGGTAGGGTCGCACCCTGTTCCGGCCCCATTACATGCACGATGCCCTGGCGCGGGTCATTCATGCCGAACTCCAGAATCCGGAAATCGGCGCAGTTCTGATCCAGCGTCTCAACCTGGATCCTGGACACGGGGTCGGCGATTCCCTTGCTGCGATCGGTGGTCGGGACGTTGTGATCCGCGGTCGCCAGGTTCGCCGACGCCCGCCACACCGGCCGATTGGCCAGGCGCAGTCCCTCGAACGCCTGCGGCGAGGTCACCTCGTGTACCAGATGACGATCTATATAAAGGAGCGCCGTACCGTCCGGTTCTTCCCGCACCACGTGCGATTCCCACAACTTGTCGTAGAGCGTCTTGGCTTTCATCGCGCCTTTCCTGTTGCTGACGAAGCTAAAAATAGCGCCTATCATGAATAAAACAAATTCATGTTTTTCATTTTATGGATTCTTACCAGGAATAATGGAGATCTCCGCGCTGCAGGCCTTCGTCGAGGTCGCCGACCACCAGTCATTCTCGGAGGCGGCCGAGGCGCTTTTTCTGACCCAGCCGGCGGTGAGCAAACGCGTCGCGCTGCTGGAGACAGAGCTGGACACCCGGCTGTTCGACCGTATCGGCCGGCGGGTCTCGCTGACCGCCACCGGGACCGCCCTGTTGCCGCGCGCACGCCGCCTGATCAACGATGCGCGCGAGCTGAAACGCCTGGTCAGCGATCTTTCGGGCGAGGTCCGCGGCCGTCTGGTGATGGGCACCAGTCACCACATCGGGTTACACCGCCTGCCCGCGCCGCTTAAAAGCTATACGGAGCTGTTCCCCGGCGTCGACCTGGACATCCGTTTCATGGACTCCGAGGCCGCCTGCCGCGCCGTCGAGACCGGCGATCTCGAACTGGCGATCGTGACCCTGCCACCGACGACACCACCAAGCCTGCATCTGCAGACCATCTGGGACGACCCGCTCGCCTTCATGGTCGGCCTGGATCATCCGCTTGCCGGTCGTGAACGGGTGTCGCTGCAGGAACTGATCGCCTTTCCCGCAGTACTGCCCGGTACCACAACCTACACCCGCGGAATCCTCGAAGACGCGGTACGCAGCGCCGGCATCGAACTGAAAGTGGCCATGGCGACCAACTACCTGGAGACACTGCACATGCTGGTGGCCACGGGCCTGGGCTGGAGCCTGTTGCCGGCGACCGTGCTGGATGCCAAGGTGCATGAACTGCAGGTAGATGGGTTCGTGCTGAGTCGGCGACTGGGCGCTGTGACCCACCAGAAACGCAGCCTTTCCAATGCGGGGACCGAGATGATCAGGGTCTGTATCGGGGGTTGAACCGTTGCATGATTCGCCGAGAGGGCTCGGCTCCTACAGCACCGTGCCACCCGTAGGAGGCCAGCCTCTGGCCGATCGGATCCGGTCAAACCGTCGAGCGCGCGGCCTCGCCCGACAGACGCAGCCGTGCGCCTTCCAGCCCGGCCAACAGGGTCGGCACCAACAGCAGCACCAGGAAGGTCGCGAACGCCAGACCGAACGAAATCGAGACCGCCATCGGGATCAGGAACTGCGCCTGCAGCGAGGTCTCGAACAACAGCGGCAGCAGGCCGGCGATCGTGGTCAGCGAGGTCAACAACACCGCGCGCAGGCGCTGGCAGGCGGCCTCGACGATGGCCTCCTTCACGCCCATGCCCTTCTCGCGCAGCTGCTTGTAGAACACCACCAGGATGATCGAGTCGTTGACCACGATGCCGGACAGCGCAAACAGGCCGAACATGGACAGGATGGTCGGGGTGACTCCCATCAGGTAATGGCCGAACAGTGCACCGACGATGCCGAACGGGATGATCGCCATCACCACCAGCGGCCAGCCGTAGGAGCCGAACACCCAGGCCAGCACGATGTAGATCATCGCCAGCGCGAACAAGGCACCGCGCTGCATGTCGCCAGCGGTCTCGCGCTGGTCTTCGGCCCGCCCGGTAAACTCCCAGCTCAGGCCGTACTGCTCGACCAGGCCGGGCAGCAGGCTCTCGCGCAGCTGCGCCCGTACCGAGTTGGCGTTCGCGGTCTTCTTGTTGACGTCGGCGTACACCGTAACGGCGAGCCGGCCCTCGGCGTGTCGCACCGCCTTGAAGCCTCGCCGTTCCTCGAGGTCGACCACCGACAACAAGGGCACCGTCTGGCCATTCGGCAGGAAGGCGCTGAAGTCCTCGAGCGCACTCAGACGATAGCGCTCCGCGTCGGGCAGCATCACCCGCACTTCGACCTCTTCGTCAGCCTCGTTGAAGATCTGTGCCAGTTCGCCGTCGAAGGCACCGCGCAGTTGCCGGCCGACGTCCTCGACACTCAGCCCCAGCGACTCGCCCAGCGGATTCAGACGAAACACGAGCTGCTGCTGTCCATAGGGCATGTCATCCTCGATCGCCAGCACACCGGGGATCGCTGCCAGTGAGTCGGACAATTCCAGCGCAGCCCTTTTCAGGGCGTTGGCATCCTGCCCGCTCAGGCGCACCTCCAGGTCACGCCCCGGATGACCACCGGTGCGTGACGTGATCGTCAGGTATTCCAGCCCCGGCGGCTTGTTCAGGCGCCCTTCCCAATCGGCGATGAAGACTTCATTGCGCACCTCGCGTTGATCGGACGGAATCAGCTCCACGGTCACCGAGGCAAACTGCTCACCCTGCTGCTCCTGCCGGCCGCTTGAGAAGAATCCCCGTCCGGTCGCGACGTTGGTCACTGTCACCAGCCCGCCACCGAAGGCGTCATTCGTTTCGTAGAGTGCGGTCTCGACCTCGGCGATGAACGCGTGCACACGTTCGGGCGGCGTGCCGGCCACGAAGGTGGCACTGGCGACCACGACATTGCCCTCGACGTTGGGAAAGAAGGCGAAACCGATTCGACCGCCGCGCAGCAGACCGAACAGCACGACGACGAATGCCAGGGTGATCGCGATCACCGCAACCCGGTTGTGCACCGCCCAGGTCACAACAGGCCTGAAGGCGTGATCGCGGAAGCGGCTGAATCCGTTGTCGAGGCGCCGTCGCAACGGGCTGGCCTCGGCATGTTGTATTCCCTTGAAACTGTGTCGCAGATGCCCCGGCAAGATCAGGAAGCTCTCGATCAAAGACGCGATGATCACGCATACGATGACGAACGGGATGTCACCCAGAAACTTGCCGATGAAGCCGGAGATCGCGAACAGCGGGATGAACGCCGCGATCGTGGTCAACGACGATGACATCACCGGCGCCAGCATGCGCCGCGCGCCGCCTTCCGCGGCCTCCAGCGAGCTCTCGCCGGTCTGGTAATGGGTCAGCGCATCCTCGCCGACCACGATCGCGTCATCGACGATGATGCCGAGCGCCATGATCAGCGCGAACAGCGAGATCATGTTGATACTGCCCCCGGCGACATACACGATCCCCAGGGTCGCCATAAACGAGACCGGGATGCCGACGGCGACCCAGAACGCGACCCGTCCGTTGAGAAACAGGAACAGGATCGCCACCACCAGCGCCAGGCCACTGAGCCCGTTGCGCAGCAGCAGGTTGATGCGATCCTTGATCAGGGTCCAGCTCTCGTCGTAGACAGTGATCGAGACGTCAGGCGGATACCGGTGGACGGCCTCGGCCAGCCATTCCTGCATGACCCGCGCCGATACCAGTGAGTCGGACGTCGCGGATCGCATCAGCTGCAATTCCACCGTCGGCGCGCCCTGATAGGTCATCTCCACCTGATTCGGCCGTGGCCGCCGTTCGACCTCGGCGATGTCACCGACGCGCACCAGCCGACCATCCCGGTCGGCGATAAGCACGACGTCTTCGAACTCAAGCTCACTGCGCCGCTGGTTCAATGTCCTGACCTCGCGCCCGACATCGTCGCGGCCGACCGTGCCGGCCGGAAGATCGCGGGACTCGGCAGCGATCCGAGCGGCCACCTGGCGCAACGACAGCCCGAGGTCTTCGAGCGTCGCCTGTGGCACCTGGATCGCCAGTTCATCTTCCGGCAGGCCGGTGATATCGACCTTGGCGATACCGCGATCGAGCAGTTCTCTCTCGATTCGTCGCACCAGCGGCCGCAGCTCGCGGATATCCCGCGGCCCGTGAACCAACAGCCGCGCTACAGGTTCGTAGCGCAACATATGGCTGACCTCGGTCGACTCCGCATCCGCCGGCAGGTTGCGCACGGCGTTGACCAGTTCCTCGACGCGGTTGGTCGCGACCCCCATGTCCGTACCTTCCGGAAACTCCAGGTTGATCAGGCTCAGGCCCTGGCTGGACGTCGACGTCATCTTGTCCAGGCCGTCCGCGGTGCGCAGTGTCTGCTCCAGGGGCACGGTGATCGAACGCTCGACGTCTTCGGCCGAGGCGCCGGACCAGATGGTTCTTACGCTGACCACCTCGACCTCGAAGTTGGGGAAGAACTGCACGTTCAGATTGGCCAGCCCCCAGACACCCGCCAGCAACATCACCACCATCAGCAGATTGGCAGCCACCTTGTGCTGGGCGAAGATCCCGACGAAATCGTTGCGATGCGCAAACGCCACGCGTCAGCCCTCACCAGCGACGCGCACCAGCAGGCCATCCAGGGCCGCCGGAAGCTGCGTGGTCACGACCCGTGTGCCATCGGGCAGATCAACAGCACGAACCAGGACACGCACATTGCCGTCCGGATCATGCCATTCGCCGACGCGTTCAACGCGTTGTGGACGCATCCGACTCTGATCGTCAATCGTGTAGATCCTGTCGGTGCCATACAGGGCCTCGTGCGGCAGCGCGATCAGGCCGTCGGTCTCCGGCAACGCGAGTTCGAGGCGGGCGAAGCGCCCCTGGCTGACCTCGTCGGCACCCGTCGTGACCGTAAACAGTCCGTCGACACCACCGGTACCGCTGCTCGCCTCGCCGGCCAGGCCGCGAAGCTCGCCGCTGACCGCGACGCCGTCTATCTCGCCATGCACGACGAGCGGTTCGCCGGCCGACTGCGCGGCGCGAATCGCCGGGAGGTGGCGGGCCGGCAGCTGTGCACGCAGGACCAGGGCATCGGTGTCGAACAGGGCCACCAGCGGATCGCCGACCCGGGTGCGTCGCCCCGGCGACACCAGGACCTCGATGATCCGACCATTGAAAGGTGCGCGCACCTCGCAGCGTTCGACCTCGAGTATGGCCTGATCCCGCAGCGCCGCCGCACGCGCACGTGCGCCTTCGACGTCGGCCAGCCGAGAGGGGTGCTCGTCGACCGCCTGCTGGCGTGCCGACAATGCGATCGCCTGCTTTTCCGCCGCCTGCCGGGCCGTGTCGAGTTGCGACTGCGCACCGACTTTCTTGCTGACCAGATCCTGCAGTCGCGCCACCTCACCACGGGTCAGCGCCAACAGCTGGCGTTCGCGCGGCAGGGTCTCCAGGTTGGCCTCGTGGCGCAACAGTTCAGCCGCGATGCGCGCTTCGGCCTGGCGCAGTTCGGCCTCTCTTTGCAGCAGTTGCAGGCGCGCATCGCGATCGTCAAGGCGTACCAGCACCTGCCCCTTGGCAACGCGCTCACCCTCGACCACAGCGACAGCCTGCACGTCCGCGGCAACACCGGCCGTCAGCTGACTCGACCAAAGCGACTCAATGCGCCCGTAAAGGGTCACGCCCGGCCGGTAACGTCGGGCATGAACGGCCTCCGCCGCCACCAGCCACGCGCGCTCAGTGACGGTAACCGGCTTGTGTTTCGGCTTGCTCGCGATCAACGCCGCGGCAGCCGCGGTGGCCAGCAGCAGGATCAGTAGCGGTAGCCACCAACGGCTGCGACGCACCCTTTCCTGCACAGGTTTATCTGGGTTCATTCTTGGCTTGGATGACTGTTGGCTGGTAGAGGTGGCGGCTCATTCTGGCTGCCCGCCCTCAAGTGAGGCGATGCGATCGCGCAATGCCTGCAGTTCTTTCTCCTGGCGGCGAAACGCCTTCAGCAGGTCCGGGACTTTGCCCAGTGCCACCTTTTCGCGCATCACCCGCCCCATTGGTCGCGCCGGCGTGCCCCAGACCTTTTCGCCTGCTGCAAGGTCGCCAATGACACCGCTTTGCGCGCCGATCTGCACGCCGTCGCCAATCTCGACGTGATCGGCGATTCCCGCCTGACCGCCGGCGACCACACCATTGCCCAGCCGGCTGCTGCCGGCGACACCCACCTGCCCGGTCAGCAGCACGTGCTGGCCGATCTGGTTGTTGTGCGCGATATGCACGAGGTTGTCGAACTTGCTGCCGCGCCCGATGCGGGTCTCGCCCAGGGTCGCGCGATCGATACAGGTGTTGGCACCGATTTCGACATCGTCCTCGATGACGACGATGCCGAGCTGCGGGATCTTGTGATGGTGATCGCCCATCCAGTGAAAACCGTAACCATCGGAGCCCAGCACCACACCAGGATGCAGAATACAGCGGTCGCCGACGATGGTGCCGTCCAGCAGCACCACGTTCGGACCTATGTCGCAGTCAGCACCGATCTTCACACCCCGGCCAACGAACGCACCGGCACGGATCTGACTGCGCGGCCCCACGCAGACACCGGACTCAAGGACCGCCAGTGGTCCGACACCCGCTTCGTCGGCGACCTGGACATCGTCGGCAACCATGGCACTGACATGTACACCGCTGAAGCGTTCTTCGACCCGAAACAGCTCCATCGCACGCACGAATCCGACCTTCGGGTTCTTCACCCGCAGCAGATTGCAGTCGGCAATGGCCGGGAAGTCTTCGCCGACAATCACACCGGCGGCGCTTGTACCCCTGACCTTGTCCACCAGTTCGGGAGATTCGGCATAGCAAAGCTCGCCGGGGCCAGCCGTATCGAGCGGTGCCATACCGCGTACTGCACGTTCTGCCAGGCCCTCGAGGCTGGCCCCGATCTCGCGCGCAATCTCGCCAAGGGTGTGGGCAATCATGTCAATCCATCCGCTCAGTAATCATGGTGACTGTCTATCCAGCGCCAGGCGACAAAGGCTCCCAGCATTGCGATGCCGCCGGCCGCCCCATAGGTCATCGCCGGCCCCAGGCCCTGCCACGCATAACCGCTCGCGAGGCTGCCAACGGCCCCACCGGCGCCGAAGCTCACACTACTGTACAGCGCCTGCCCCCTACCCTTGTGGCGTCCGCGGAAATAATGATGCACCAGGTGGATGCCGGCCGCATGGAAGGTCCCAAACGTGGCGGCATGCAGCAGCTGCGCGACCAGCAGCATCGGCAGTGACGCCGCCAGGTTACCGATCACCAGCCAGCGCACGCCGGCCAGCGCCAGGCTGGCGACCAGCACACGGCGTGCGCCGAAGGTATTGAGCAGACTGTGCATCACCATGAACAACCCCACCTCGGCCAATACGCCCAGTGCCCATAGCTGGCCGATCAGTGTCCCGTTGTATCCGTGGTCCTGCATGAAGATCGAGTAAAAGGCGTAGTAAGGGCCGTGGCTGACCTGCATCAGAAATACCGCAACGAAAAACCCGATAATCGACGGCTTCTTCAGGATGGCACCCAGCGACGGCTGATCCTGTGGATGTGGCTCCGGGTCCGGGTCGCGCACCAGCAGCGAACTCAACCAGATCGCGACGAAGATCAGGAGTACCGACGGCAGGATCACCTCCGGGCCGTGCCGCTCGACCAGCACGCCGAGGATGACAACGGTCGCGATGAAACCGATCGAGCCCCAGACGCGGATACGCGCATAGCGCGCAACGCGGTCTTTCAGATAGGTGAAGGTAATGACCTCAAACTGTGGCAGCGAGGCGTTCCAGAAGAAGCTGTACAGGGTCATCACCAGGGCGATCGCCCAAAACCCCTCGGCCACGAACATGGCGCTGAACACCAGCACCGACACCAGCGAGGCCATGCGCACGATCTTCATCCGGTGCCCGAGGTGATCGCCAAGCCATCCCCAGATGTTCGGGGCGACGATCTTGGTCGCCATCAGAATCGCCATCAACTCACCGATGGCCACCGCATCGAAGCCCCGGGCACGCAGAAACAGTCCCCAGTACGGGACGAGCGCCCCGAGCAGGGCGAAATAGAACAGGTAAAAGGCCGACAGGCGCCAGTATGGCATCGTCAATTCGCCCCGCCGGAATGCGGCCACGCGGGCCCGCCGGTAGCCACGCGATGCGCCTCAGCTGCCGGGCGCGGCGGGGATCACCGGGGTATTGGACCTGACGTCGGCATTCTGCCCGCGCTGCCGCAGGGCATGATCGAGCAGCACGATCGCCAGCATCGCCTCGGCGATCGGGGTTGCCCGGATGCCTACGCAGGGGTCGTGCCGGCCCTTGGTGATCACGTCTGTCGCATGCCCTTCGACATCCACGGTCTGGCCACCGAGGCGGATACTTGAGGTCGGTTTGAAGGCGACCCGGGCAACGATGTCCTGGCCACTGGAGATGCCGCCGAGGATGCCGCCGGCGTTGTTCGACAGGAAACCCTGCGGGGTCATCTGGTCACGGTGCTCCGTGCCCTTCTGCGCGACACAGGCAAACCCGGCGCCGATCTCGACACCCTTGGCAGCGTTGATGCTCATCAGCGCATGGGCGATGTCGGCGTCCAGTCGGTCAAAGATCGGCTCACCCCAGCCCGGTGGCATACCGGCAGCCACGACAGACACCTCGGCACCAACGGAATCACCCGACTTGCGCAGTTCGTCCATGTACTGCTCGAGTTCGGCGACCTGCCCCGCATCGGGCCAGAAGAACGGGTTGCTCTCGACCGGGTCCCAGGAAAAACCGTTTGGCCGGATCGGTCCGAGCGCCGACAGGTAGCCGCGCACCTCGACGCCGAAACGTTCACGCAGATACTTCTTGGCGATTGCGCCGGCGGCGACCCGCATCGCTGTCTCACGGGCCGACGAACGACCGCCGCCGCGATGGTCACGGATGCCGTACTTCTGGTTGTAGGTGTAGTCCGCGTGACCCGGCCGGAACTTTTGCGCGATGTCGCCGTAGTCCTTGGAACGCTGGTCCTGATTGAAGATCACCAGCCCGATCGGCGTACCCGTGGTCCTGCCCTCGAACACGCCGGACAGGATCTGCACCTGGTCGGGTTCGCGACGCTGGGTGGTGTGGCGCGACGTGCCCGGACGGCGGCGATCCAGGTCGGGCTGGATATCCGCCTCGGACAGCGCCATGCCCGGTGGGCAGCCGTCAACGATGCAGCCGATCGCAATCCCGTGGCTTTCGCCGAACGAGGTCACGGTGAAGAGTTTTCCGATGGTGTTTCCTGACATGACCGCTATTCTAACTGCCGGCCCGCCGCGCGCCCACGCCCGCCCGGAGAAAAATTCCGCTGCCACTCGCAAGACCCGCGGTCAGCACCTCAAAACCGTGAGTCGGATCGGCAATATTGATACCCTGCGGGTCGTCACTTTGAGATTTCCGGGACTTGACCCGATCACACACAGGCCAACGATGCGCACCTTGTGGTCCCTACAATCCAGCGCCCGCAGCAAGGCCGATGACTGAGCCGTTGCCGTCTCGATCGACGCTGGAGGTGCTTCTCGCCACGACCTCCTATCCGCTCGACAGCGCGGACTGGAAGGCACGTTTCATCTACGACCTTGTCGCATCGATTGACCGGACCGGCGAGGTCCATGTCCAGCTGTGGGGCCCACCCGGCCACCTGCCGGGCGACGTGAGCAGCGCCAACTCGCGCGGCGACACCGCCTGGTTGCACCAGTTGGCCGGCGATGGCGGCATCGCCCACCTGCTGCGGACCCGACCGTTGACCGGCCTGCTCCAGGCCCGCGGCATACTTACACGCCTGCGCGAGGCCTGCGCGCGCAACCGTGCGGATCTCTATCACGTCAACTGGCTGCAACTCGCGCTCGGTCTGCCCGACGACGGTCGGCCGCTGTATGTCGCCGTCCTCGGCAGTGACTTCGGCCTGCTGCGCCTGCCAGGCATGGCTCGCCTGCTGCGCCGCAAATTCAGTACCCGGCCGACGTTGCTGGCACCCAACGCCGGTTGGATGCAGGCCCGCCTCGGCGAACTGTTCGGCGATGTCGCGGAGATCCGACCCAACCCGTTCGGCGTCACCCCGGCATGGTTCGACATACAGCGTCAGGCCGGTGAACCGAGGGAATGGCTGGTGGTGACCCGTATCACCCGTAAGAAGCTGGGTGACCTGTTGCGCTGGGGCAAGGGTCTGTTCGGCCGGCATCGCCGCCTGCGCCTGCTCGGCCCGATGCAGGAAGACGTAGCATTGCCGGCGTGGATCGAATACGGCGGACCAACCAATCCTGACAGCCTTCGCCGGCAGTGGTTTCCGAGGGCCGCCGGGCTGCTCACGCTCAGCCGCCACGACGAGGGGCGACCGCAGGTGATGATCGAGGCCATGGCTGCAGGGCTGCCGGTGATTGCCAGCCGCATTCCGGCGCATGCCGATCTGATCCATCATGGCGAGACCGGCTGGCTGGTCGACAGCCGCGACGAACTGGCCGGGGCGCTGGATCAGGCGGAGGCGGATGGAACCGCCGACGTTGTGGGCAACAAGGCCCGGGGTTGGGTGCGCGACGAGATCGGCACCTGGGACGATTGCGCAACGCGGTGCCTTGCCGCTTATCGGGATCTGTTGGGGCGGAATCCACACAATGAGCGATAGACAAGGAGTCCTGCTGATCGGTGGCAACGGTTTTCTTGGTCGGGCACTTGCCACCACCCTTGCGCAGGGTGGCCGCGAGGTGCATATCCTCTCCAGGCACGTGGAAAACGGAGAACGGGACGGCATCGCATTCCACAAGGGCAGCCAAGACAACCCATCCGTGGTCTTGCCGCTACTGGAAACCTGCAGCAGGGTGGTACACCTCGCGTCGACCACGACACCGGGCTCATCGGCGCGCGATCCGGTGATCGACATCGAGGAGAACCTGCTGCCCGCGGCCAGGCTGGTCGATCTGTTGTCGAAAAAGCCACCGCACCGATTGATCTTCGTGTCCAGCGGAGGTTCAGTGTATGGGAATCCGCGCAGGATCCCTGTCGATGAATCCGCCGAGGTCCACCCGCTTTCCTACCATGCAGCTGCCAAGCTCGCACTCGAGTCCTTGTTCAACGTATTCGCAAATGCCAACGGTGTCTCACTGGGGATCGCGAGACCATCCAACCTCTATGGTCCCGGCCAGACAATGC
>JACKML010000016.1 GCA_024235415.1 Chromatiaceae bacterium
GTGCTCGGCATGACAAGTGTCGCAGCGCACCCGCAGGAAGCCGTGCTCGAGACACCCGCATTTGAGGTAGGCCTCGAACTCCTGCTCCACATACCCCGGCAGGGCCGTGCCCTGCGCCGCCAGGTGCTCCTTGAACTCTGGGTAATACTCGTCAACAATTTGATAAAGGAGGGTGCGCTCCGGACGGTGGTGCACATACGGCGCGCCAACACCCAGCTTGGCTTCCCTGCCAGCCGGCAACGGCAACATGATCGCATCCTTGCGAGCTCGTGCTGATTCTAAGGCTAGCAGGTTTAGCCGTTGCCTTTACCGGCCACATTTCGAGAGTGCAGGCGCTGCGTGCCAAAATCGTCAGCGGCTGTCAGCAATCTTTACAGACCACACATGGCCGGCTCTGGCCGAATACGCAAAGGCGGACTCGTCCGTCTATTGTCATCGCATTGCAAAGCATTGACCGGCAGCAACATGCCGAGAACAGGCGCGCAGACACTGCCAAATCCCTGCATCCCCGAGAAGCAGCAGACGATGGCTGCCGAAGACCTTGACACTCAGCACATTCCGCATAACATTGCCACATCATCTTCATTTTCGCGCGGCCACTTCCAGTGGCTCTCGAAAAGCCTCTGCAGATCGCGAAAAGAGGCGGGGCATAGACCTTCGATCTATCCATCAACCCCAACGGGAATCCTTTCCCGACCCAGCGGTCTCCCTGCCCCAACCAGGCGGAACCGCATCAATTCAGTAAAGCCGCATCGCGGCTGTCATTCACCCCCACAGGGAAACACCATCCCTGACGGGTCGCATTGTGCGCGGTGTTTCCCCTCGTTCACTCAAGGAGAACACCATGACTCAAACCGAAACCAAGTACTTCGACCTCCACATCCAGGGTATCGGCTACCTCAACCGCGTCCGCGAAGTGAAGCCGACCCGCGCCGAGCCCTTTTGGGCGACCGATATCGCTGCGATCTTCGGCTCGGCCGACAACGTCCAGCGAACCCGCTTCGACTGCCGCGTCGTAGGCGCCGAGGCACAACGTGTGATCGCACACGCCAAGAAGCATGTCGACGGCGAGCGCAAGGTGCTCGTCGCCTTCAATCTGGGTGACCTCTACCCGGAGCCCTTCACCTACGAGAAAGGCGCCAAGGCCGGCACCACCGGTGTTTCACTCAAGGCGCGCTTGCTGCGCATCGATTGGGTGAGGGTCGATGGACGCGTCGTCTACACGGCGCCGTCGTCGCCAAGCGCAGGCGGTACCGACGCCGCGGAACACGAATCCGCAGCGGCCTGAGCCGCATCACCGCGGAGCGCCTCGGCGCTTCGCCTGTTCTCAACCCTGCCGGGGCCACGCATCCCGTCAGGGCGCTGCGTGGTCCCCGGCATTTTCGGAGTTCACGCATGATCAACCTCACAGGGACCATCACGGTCAAGACCATCAACGGGCGCAACGGCGATTTCAATGTCGGGCGCCTGACCACCGAGATCGGTGAGTTCAACGTCAAAGAGGGCATCGAGGAGTATGCACCCGGGCAGTATGCCGGCCAGTTCTCGATCAGCCGGATCTATCCCGCCGCCTATGCGGTCGGCGGGCGCTACAACGTGGAGGTACGTGCCACCATTACCTCCATCGCGTTGACGGATATGGATACCCGGCCAGAATCCGAGGAGCCGCCGGCGAGCGAGCCGGAACCCGACGATGCCCAGGCCGAGGTGCCCAGCGAAGACGCCGCGCTGTTTGGCGACAACTGGCCGCTGGGTGATATCGTCCGTCTCGACCCAACGGTCGATCGCCCGGTGCTGCGTCGCCAGGCGGCACGCCTGAAGGCCTTGGGCTATCACTTTCAGCCGCTGGGGCGGCTTTGGAAACTCGATGCATAAGGAGATGCACGTGCACGCAGAGAAACAGTCTTTCACGTCAGCAGTTTTGCGCAACGGCCAATGGCAGTTGACCACCGACCCGCTTCAGTGCGCCGAAGTCTTCGGCCAGCTGCAAGGCGTCGTTTCCGCCAAGAGCCTCATTGCCGATGCACCGTCGGTCGAGGCCGCCTTGGCGATACTCGACGGGCTCGAGCGGCGGTATGCCGCACAGGCTGACGGGCGGCTCGATGAACTCGAGCCACCGCCATCCAGCGGCCACCTGCTGCTGCGCCTGACCTACTGAGACCACCCGTCCCTGCAAACCCTTGCAGGGACGGTGCTTCCTCAACCCACCGACTCCGCCAGCGGAGCGTTCAACCCTGCGCCCTCTTCCGGGTGCAGCGTTGAGCGTCAGCGTATTTCTTTGGAATTTGGACATGACGATGACAACCGGAACAAACAGAACCGTTCGCGCGCTGCAGACCTTTGGCGAGCCGGCTGAGGCGCCCGCACCTGTGCCTTCGCCGAAGACCACTGCCCCCATGCCAAAGCCCGCGCCGACGAAGAAGAAGGCAGCGCCACGCCCGCGCAGCCGGGCCAGAGACAAGGTGCCCCGCCTGACGGCGACCGAGCAACGACTCGGCCGGCACCTGGTCGTTGCACTCGGCGCCGTAGTCACCATCATGCTCGGCGTTTCGCTGGAGCACCTGGCGTCCGGCATCCGCGAGATCACCCACAGCACCGCCTGGTCGGCCTGGGCCCTGGCGATTGCGATCGACGTCGGCATGGTCGCCAGCGAGGTCGCGCTGATCGTGCTGGCGACCTTTCCGAACATCCGCGTCGCCGGTTACGCGCACCGCTATGTCGTCTCGACCATCGCGATCTCGATCGCGCTGAACGTCTGGGCCTTCTGGCCCCCGCAAGGCGATCCCGCCGTGACCGGCATGGTGCTGGCGGTCATCCTCGGCGCCGGGATCCCGCTGGGGGTCTATCACCTGACGCGGGTGGCCGGGCGCATCTGGCTGGCCGCGTCCAACCGGATCGCGCCGGCATGAGTTTCATACCCGTGTCGCTCGGTTAAAGCGATAAGCCTGTCCGGATTCGGAAGACAGGCGGCCACCCGGCTGAATCCAACCATCCACCTTTGTCTTTCACCTCACCGGGGAACGTCACCCCGGCAGGGCGGGCGTGATCCGGCATTCTGGAGAACGTGATGCTCAACAATGCACTTTCCCACGCGCAGATTCAGCGCGTTGCCCCTTCTGTGTTCGCGACCGAGCCGCATGGCCGGGTCACGGACCGATACGGGTTTGTCCCCACCATCGACCTGGTCGAGGCGATCGAGCAGGAAGGCTGGTTTCCGGTCACGGTCCGGCAGTCGCGGGTCCGCGACGAGACCCGCCACGGCTTCCAGCGCCACATGCTGCGTTTCCGCCAGGAACAGCCGACCCAGGTCGGCGACTCGGTGACCGAGCTGGTGCTGCTCAACTCACACGACGGCAGCTCGTCGTTCCAGCTCGACCTGGGGCTGTTCCGCCTGGTCTGCAGCAATGGCATGGTGACCCCGATCGGCAAGGCCGGCGGCATGCGCTTTCGCCACGGCCGCGAGGTCGTCAACTCGGTGATCGAGGGCGTCTACGACCTGGTCGACGAGACCCCGCAGCTCGCCGAGCGGGTCGACCGATTCAGCGGCCTGACCCTCGACGCCGGCGAACAGGACCTCTACGCACGCACCGCGCTGGCGCTGCGCTATGGCGACGACTGGCAGCAACGGTCGCCCGTCCAACCGCAGGCACTGCTCGGCGCACGGCGTACCGCCGATGCCGGCGACAGCCTGTGGCTGACCATGAACCGCGTGCAGGAGAACCTGGTGCGTGGTGGCCTGCGCGGCCGCTCGACTGGCGGTCGCCGGGTGCGCACCCGGGCCATCCATTCCGCCCACGAGGACGTCCGACTCAACCGGGCGCTGTGGCGCCTGACCGAGGAGTTTGCCGCCCTCAAGGCCGGCTGATCCCCTGCCCCGCTCACGCGGGGCTCGCTCTCGACACCCACCGCTGAACCGGGCATGCGCGCCCGGCAAAGCGGCGTTTACCCCAGAGACATGCAAGGAGCGAAACATGATGACCGACAACACAGTGACTTTTCTCAACACCCGCTGCCGGCTGCAGTTCAGCCGCTACGCCAACGGCCGGCTGGCGATCCAGCTTCACGACGACAGGGGCGAGCCCTTCGCCACGGCGACCATCAACGTGCCGACGATGCCGCTGGCCGAAGACCAGGTCCTGATCAAGGACTACGGCGAAAACGAAGGCCTGCTCACGGCGCTCGAGGAGGCCGGCGTCGTGCGCACCACCGGCGTGCGCTGCCGCCTCGGCTATGTACAGGCCGATGTCTGTCATCTGCTGATTCCGGCCCCGGCCCTTCATTGAGACACACCAGGACAGATGCCATGTCCTTTGCCACCTTTCGGGTGGCCTTTTTTGAGCGCCCTGCCGGGGTGTTGAAAAAAGTGGTGACGCAGTCCGACCTTGCCGACACATACGCTAGACTCGGCTTACCAGTTTGTTGCCTGGCCTTCGTGGTCAGTGACAAAGCGCTTGCGGATCGGGAAGAAGCGCGGCCTTCGGGCTTGATCCATTCTTCACCCAGCCGGGCATACCCGGTTTCTTTCACATCCCCTGGGGACACCTGTCCCGCTGGGGCATGGTGTTCCCAGGTTCGATCCCGCTGCGGGAGTCCTCCGCAACGTCTCCACCCTAGCCGGGGTCGTTTCGGAGGGCTCCCGTGGTGGGGCCTATTCGGAGGAACACCATGAAATCACTCACCCAGATCGCTGATCAGATCGCCGTCTGCCCCGTTCCCGGTGGCGGGTACCGGTTCAACGGCCTGTCGTCGCTCAGTGAAGCCGCCAACCGCATCGAGCCGTTGCTGGCGGACCTGGCACCCCTTTACCACACGGCCTGCATGCGGGCACTCGAATGCCGGCTGGGGATCGATCCCCGGCCCGCGCCATCGTCGGAGGCAGCCTTGCGTCAAAAACGCGAGGTCGCATGACCCGCCGTTCCGAGGTACCGCCCAGCGGTGCCTCGCTTTGCCCAGCACCTTCACCGAGGGTGCTGCGCAAAGGTTCTCTGCCGCGTCGCTCGGCCAAAGCGACAAATCTGTTCGGATCCGGAAGACAGGTGGCCGAAAGGCCGGATCCATAACATCAACCCCACCGGGACCCGATCCCGGTGGGAGGCCTCCCGGTATTAGTTCCCTGGAGGTTTCCATGTCCAACGCGATATCCGTCATCGAACTCGACGACGATCAACTCATTGCCCATGCCTGTCATGTGCTGGAGCAACGCCTGAAGTACCGCACCGACCGTGCCGGCAGTTGCCTGGAGTCACCCGATGTGGTGCGCAAGCTCCTGAGGCTGCGTTTCTCTGAACGCGAGCACGAGGTGTTCGTGGTGCTGTTTCTCGACAACCGGCATCGCCTGATCGAGATCGAGGAGATGTTCCGAGGCACCATCGACGGCGCCCAGGTACACGTCCGTGAGGTGGTCAAGGCAGCGCTGCGTCACAACGCGGCTGCCGTGGTCTTTTGCCACAATCATCCATCCGGTGTCGCCGAGCCCAGCCAGGCGGACCAGACGATCACCCGCCGGCTGCGGGAGGCGCTCTCGCTGGTTGAGGTTCGGGTTCTCGATCACTTCGTGGTCGGTGACTCAATTATCTCGATGGCCGAGCGTGGGCTGTTGTGACAGCGAAGCAGAGCGGGCCAACCCGATAGCATTGACGCAGCGGGCATCGGCTTTCCCTATCGGGGCCGATGCCCGCATCTTTTGCATTCTCATGGCTCATGCCACCAGCGCGTTTCGCGAGAGGCCTTCCCCGAGCCTGCCGTGGCAGTTTCCGGCAAGGCCTCTGGCCTTGCATCCAACACGCTGGTTGCCCGTTACCAGAAGCCGACGGTGCCCCTTTGTGCAGTCATGCGCCGTGAGAATTGCGATCTGACGCCCCACCATCGATCGCCGATCATCGAAGATCCCACGGCATGATCTTCCGGATATGGGGCTAGCTACGTTTCCCAATGGGTGCCATTCCACCCTCCTATCGGCACCCAGCGCGGACAACCCATCCGTTCACGAATCGGCGACAGCCAACCGCGCATGGCGACATGCGCGGCTTCTATCTGGCCGAAGTCAGTCCAGTCGGCTTCGATTCCTGTCCAAAGTTCCGGGGCCGCTTCAGTATTCCGCCCACACTGTTGATAGCATGAGCAGTATCGACAGGCTGAGAACACGACGATGCGGGCCGCAAGAATCAGGGTGCACAGTCATTTGTCGGAGCGCTATCTGCGATGACGCCTCCCCACACCAAAAAACGCTGGATCGGGCATGCCGATCTCGATGCGTTTTATGCCAGCGTCGAGCAGCGTGACTGCCCCGAATACCGCGACCAAGCGGTGGTGGTCGGTGCACTCCCCGGCCACCGTGGCGTGGTAGCGGCCGCCAACTACCAGGCCCGGGCATTCGGCATCCGCTCGGCCATGCCTATTGCCGAGGCCTACCGTCGTTGTCCAGATGCCGTCTACCTGCGCCCTGAGATGGCCAAGTACATCCGGGTCTCACAGGAGATTTTCCAGACGTTGGGCACACTCACGCCGGTTGTCGAACCAGTCTCGATCGACGAGGCCTATCTGGATTTGACGGGGTTGGAGAGACTGCTCGGGCCACCCAAAGACATCGGACGTGAAATCAAGCGCCGTATCTTCGAAGGCACGGGGCTGCGGGCCTCGGTCGGTATCGGTCCGAACCGCCTCATCGCAAAGCTTGCCTCCGAACACGGCAAACCCGATGGTTTGATGGTGGTGCACCCCGACGAGGTTCTGGACTTCCTCGCGCCCATGCCGGTGGCCACCCTGCGCGGTGTTGGTCGCCAGACCCAGAAGATCTTTTCGCGTCTGGGGATCGAGACCGTGTCACAGCTGCGGGCGATCCCGCTTCAATATCTGGAGGAGCAGCTGGGGAAAAAAGCCGCGGCGAGCTTCCGCGATCAAGCCCTCGGTATCGCCTCCGCTGAGGTGGTACCCGGGCGGGGTCGAAAAAGCATTTCCAAAGAGACAACCTTCGAGGAGGACGTCCGCAATCAAGACATCCTGCACGATGTGTTGCGTGGATTGGCCGCTGAGGTCGCCGCAACGGCACGCGGGGAGAATCTGTCGGGCTCAGTGGTAACGCTGAAGATCCGTTTCGTGGGCTTCGAGACCCACACTCGCCAGCGCACGATTCCGGTTCCGACCCACGACGAGCGTGTGATCCTGCGGGAGGCCTGGGCGCTATTCCTTCGCGGAGACCTGCCCCGCAAACCGGTGCGGCTCATCGGGGTGGGTATCAGCGCTTGGCAGCAGGCCGAATCGCAACAGGTCGACCTCTTCGATCAACCCCGGGAACGCGCGAGGGACCAGCGTTTGCTCGAGACCATTGACCGTGCAGCAGACCGGTTCGGAAAAGGGATATTGCAGCTCGGTTACAAACGAAAGATCAACGAAAATGAGCCTCGGTGAGAGTACCGTTGGACTGCTGGTCATATATAGGCCACGTCTGCCAGGTCGATTGGTAGCCAGCCCTATCGTGCCCGCATGCCGCAGGCGACATCGAGGAAGAAGGCTCTCGGTCATCGGCACGGCGACTAGCGCAGCAGATCATTTATGGGGATGCGACTGTCTGATGGTCGGCCAGAGCGGTCGTTGGGGATCAGGTCTGGAAACGGCTGCAATGGATTGGTAAGTGGTCGTATGCCCGATTGTTGCTCGATGTACCGCTCAAGACTTACGTCAAGCATCGCGCGGAAATCGTTGAGATAAGCGTCCAGTGCCTCCACCTTGTCGCGATGAAGGTCAGCGGTTTGCAGCGATGCCTCAAACGCAGCAAATCGGGCGGCAGTGTAGTGTAGCCCTGCGGCTACGGTCGCGAGGCCCGTATATTCGGTAAGTGTGCTCGCCTGACAGATTAACTGATCAGCAGCCTTGTAGCGTGGTCGAACTGTTTATCGGCCATTTGTTCCTTCCTAAATGGGTCGGTTGCGGACACATATTCGAGCGGTACGCTCAGGCTTTCAAGTGGTAGCGGCCGGCTCGTCTGAAACCGGCCAAACGCAGACACCAAGCGTGCCGGCCCGCAAAAACTGTGCTGCGAACAACGGCCGCTTTGGTCTCAATCCGTAAACACGGTGATGTTTATCGCACCGTACTGTGCCGGCTCATCTTGCCCTTTAAATTCTCGCGTCCGATAGACGTTGCTAATGGCGATGCGCACACTATCGACGTGAAACGCAACGCCAAACTGGACATCTGCCACCAACGGCTTTCGATCTACGCTATGGCTATCACGGAAGGTGTTGCCGTCGAGGAAGATGTTGCGCGCGACTGCCCGCCCCTCAATTCCGCCAAACAGGTACCAGTTGGACTTGGCTCCTGGCTGGAAAAACGGCGCCCCAGGGAAACCCGGGCGGATGTTTGGCGGCCCGATGTCGGTGCGCAGGTTGGTACCCCAACGGACCATCATGCCGGCAGCGCCGTATGTGTAGACATTGCCCACCGACGCGGCGAGATGCGGACTCCATTCCCACTGCCGTGGGCCGCCGTTCAACGGGAAATGGCGCCATTTGCGGGCATACGTAAGAATCACGCCCGGTTCATCTTTCAGTTGGTGGTCCCATCCTCGTGCGACGTCCACGTCGATCAGTTTGTGAAACTCGGTCTGAACATTGTCAGCATGGGCGCTCGGCCCAACCATGCCGAGCGTAACTGCCAGTCCATCAATTGTCTCCGACGTCGGCCTCATCTCCACGCGGCTGGCCAACCCCGCGGAAAAATATAGCCAGCCGGCATAGGGCCTATCGTTGGACACGAGAGCTTCGCTGTCGGTATCCGAAGGCGTGAAGATCGCCTGCCCCACGGAATAGCCCACCGCACTCTCCGATGTACGGTGAAAGAACGGCAACACATCAGCGATCGCGGCCAGCCAGGACGGCGGCGCTCCGGTGCGCAGATAAGACAACTCGGTACCATGCGTGTAGAAACGATCGTCACCGCTGCCCCAGAGGTCGTTCTCCAACTGCAAACTGTAAAACTCCAGGGGTTTCTCCAAAGCCACTTCTTCACCAGATGACACAGTTGGTGCCGTCATGATAGCGGCCAGGAGAAAGATGGAAGAGCACAGTAGTCGAAGTTGATTCATGGCGGCGCACTAAAGGGAAGTAAGGGTGATCGATCTGCGAAAACGTGCCAGCGCGAATAAGAAGAAGACGACACCTATGCCAATGATCGCCAGGAACTGCGGCCACACAACATCCAACCCCGCGCCCCGGTACAGGATGCCTTGCGCCAAACTGACGAAGTGCGTGGTCGGTGCCGCCAGCATGATGTCTTGCACCAGTGACGGCATACTTTCGCGTGGCGTAATGCCGCCGGACAGCATCTGCAATGGAAGAATCACCAGGATCATCAGTAAGCCAAGTTGCGGCATTGACCGAGCCAAGGTACCCAGAAAGATGCCGATGGCTGTAGCCGAGAACAGATAGAGAGTTGCGCCGAGAAGGAACAGCGAAACAGAACCCTCCACTGGTACTCCAAGCACGCCCTGTATCATCACCTCGATGGAGAACCACGCAGCGGCAATGATCACCAATCCATTGGCCAAGACCTTAGCACTCATGATCTCGAACGGCGTCAAGGGCATCACCAGCAGGTGTTCCAGTGTGCCGTGCTCACGCTCGCGGATGATGGCCGCGCCAGCAAGAATGATAGCCAATAGGTTGATGTTGTTGATGATCTCCATGACGCTACCGAACCAATGACTTTCCAGGTTCGGGTTGAAGCGATAGCGCAGTTTGAGTTCGATGGGCGTGCTCGTTTCTGCGCGCCGACTTTCGACGAACGTGTCGATCTCTCCGGTGAAAATGTTGCGAACGTAGTTTGTGCCGATAAAGGCCTGAGTCATGCGAGTGGCATCAACGTTGAGCTGAGCGACGGGTTGTTTGCCAGCCAGCACATTCCGCTCAAAACGCGCCGGAATATGCAAGACGAAAGTAAACTGGCCGATGTCGAGTAGGCGATCAGCATCGGCCAGTTGAATGCTCACCGGCGGCAGAAAGTATGGCGGATAGAACGCACTTGCAATCCGTTCGGATAAGGGTGAGTGATCCTCATCAACAATGCCGATGGGTGCGTTACGAATATCTGTGGCGGTGGCGGTGGCGGCGACATAGATGCCGCCGGTGAATACCCAGATAACCAGCACCAGGAGCACCTTGTCGCTCCACAGGCTCCGCAACTCCTTGCCCCCGAGGCGGATGATGTTGGACAAATGGCGCATTTTCAGCGCTCCTGCTTGTGCAACAACGCTGCGCTGACGATGACGAGTATCGGTGCGAACAACGCTAGCACTGCCAATTGACCGGCAAGTGCGTCAAGGCCTAGATCCTTGGTGAAGACACCGCGACTCACCACAAGGAAATAGCTCGTGGGAAAGCATTGTCCTATCCACCGTCCGACGCCCTCAAGAGACGCGACCGGATCGATGAGGCCGCTGAACTGCACCGTTGGCAATAAGGTCCCGATGGCCGCTGTGGCGAGTGCGGCAATTTGGGTACGCGTGAAGGTGGAAACCAGCAATCCCAAGGCCGTGGTCGCGCTCACATACAAGAACGCTCCGAGTGCCAGCACCCAGAAGTCCCCTTTCACGGGCACTCGGAACAACCAGATCGATAGCGTGGTGAGTACGAGAAAACTGACCATGCTGACACCGATATACGGCAATTGTTTGCCGACGAGAAACTCCAATCGTGTCACAGGGGTGACGTAGAGATTGATGATTGAGCCCAGCTCCTTCTCGCGGACTACTGCAAGCGCCGTCAGGATCGCCGGAATGAACACCAGCAGGAGCGGTATGACAGCGGGCACCATCGCGTAGAGGCTCTGGTATGCCTGGTTGTAGCGGTAGCGCACCTCCAGATCGGCGGCACCGGTTGGCACTGCCGGATTGGGGCTGCGTCGACTCAAGCCTAGTAGGTATTGGTAGTGCATGCCCTGCACGTAGCCGCCTGCTGTCTCGCCGCGGAACGGCATCGAGCCGTCCGCCCACACGCCCACCTCGGGGACATGGCCGCGTTTCAGATCGCGTCCGAAGCCCGGTGGAATCTCAAGGGCGAGCGCGATCTCTCCGCTACGCATACGTTGTTCCATGTCCTCGGCGTCGCGCAGTGGCGGTTCTTCAAGGAAATAGCGCGAGCCAGACAGGCTCTGCACGTAGTCGCGACTCTGCGGGCTATGGTCATAGTCCAGCACGGCAAAACGCAGATCTTCCACGTCCAGCGTCAGTCCGTACCCCATAATCAGCATGAGCAACGCAGAGCCCAACAAGGCAAAGACCAGGCGTACCGGATCGCGCAGCAGCTCCAGGCTTTCGCGCCAGGCAATTCCGCCGAGGCGCCGCAGCTGAAGTTGGCCGCGACGCCGGATCGCTTTCGCGGGAGGTAACGCCGATGCAGTGGGGGGCACCATTTCCTCGCCGGCGGCCTCTTGTAGGACGTCGATGAACGCCTCTTCCAGGCTCGTCGCTCGACGCGCCTGCTGTAACTGACGCGGCGTGTCACTGGCAAGCACCTTGCCGGCATGCATGAGCGCAATACGGTCGCAGCGCTCGCCCTCATTCATGAAGTGGGTGGAGATGAAGATGGTGACACCCTGTTCGCGTGAGAGCTTGATTAACAGCTCCCAGAAACCATCTCGGGCGATCGGGTCCACGCCCGAAGTTGGCTCGTCAAGGATCAGCATCTCGGGCTGATGCACAACCGCCACCGCCAGTGACAGGCGCTGGCGGATGCCTAGTGGCAAATTTGCTGACGGTTCATCCAGGTAGCTGGCGAGATCGAATGTCAGCACCAGGTCTGCCAGCCGCTGCTGGATTCGTTCGGCAGGCAAATGGAACAATCGCGCATGCAGCTCCAGGTTCTGTCGCACCGTGAGTTCGCCATACAGGGAGAACGCTTGCGACATGTAACCTACGCGTCGGCGCGTGGCCATATCCTGAGGGTCCACGACGTGCCCGAACAGCCGCGCCTCGCCCTCGCTCGCGGGCAGTAGGCCGGTCAGCATCTTCATGGTGGTGGTCTTACCGCAGCCGTTCGAGCCGAGAAACCCAAAGATCTCTCCACGCTCGATACGGAAGCTCACCTGATCCACTGCAGTGAAGCGGCCGAAGCGGCAAGTCAGTCCCTCAGCTTCGATAGCGGGCACGTCCGCTCCGCCGTGTCGCGTAGGTACAATCAACTTGTGGTGTTTGCTGCGTTTTTCCTCGGGTAGCAATTGGATGAAGGCATTGTCGAGGTCTGTCGCTCCAGTCTGCGCGAGAAGCTCAGCCGGGGTTCCCGTGGCCAGCAGGCGACCGGCGTCCATGGCGGCCAACCAGTCGAAACGCTGCGCCTCCTCCATATAAGCAGTAGCCACGACCACCGTCATCTCCGGGCGGCGCTCGCGCAGGCGCGCGATCAATTCCCAGAACTGGCGCCTTGACAGCGGATCGACCCCGGTGGTCGGTTCATCAAGGATCAGGAGGTCAGGATCGTGGATCAGCGCACAACAGAGCCCCAGCTTCTGTTTCATTCCCCCTGACAGTTTACCCGCCGCGCGACCCGCAAAAGGTGCAAGTCCCGTACTGTCAAGCAGTTCGGCAATTCGACGCCGTCTTTCGCTGTTGCCCTGCCCGAACAAACGTCCAAAGAAATCGACATTCTCCCGCACCGACAAGGAGGCATACAGGTTCTTGCCCAGACCCTGAGGCATATACGCGATCCGCGGCGCCACGCCGTCGCGAAAACGCACGTCTGACATGTCGCCACCGAACACCGACACCCGGCCAGACTGGATCATACGGGCACCGGCGACAAGGCTCAGTAGCGTGGACTTGCCGACACCGTCCGGCCCGATGATGCCCATCATGCGTCCAGCGGGAATGTCGAGACTGACGTCGTCGACTGCACTGGCATCTGCGTATCGGTGGCCGACGTGATCCAGCTGGACCGCAAGGCTGGACACCGCCTCCATCAGGGCAGTCTCACCTTCAGTTGCTCAGGCCACTGAACTGCGCTATCAAGCCGTAAGTAGGCTTCCCCCGGAATTCCGGTCTTCACCCGTTGCACATGTTCCTTCAGCAGACCCGGGTCGATCTTCACCTTGATGCGGAACATCAGTTTTTCACGCTCCGATCGGGTCTCGACCTCCCTGGGCGTAAACTGTGCCTGCGGGTCAACGAACGAGACTTGGGCGGGAACGACGTAGTCGGGCAGGGCATCGAGGATGATCCGCGCCTCGTCACCTACTGTGACCCGCCCGGCCTGTTGGGTGGGCAAGAAGATGGTCATGAATACGTCGGTGAGATCCAACACCGTTACGACGCGGCCGCCGGCCGCCAACACCTCACCTGGTTCCGCAAGCCTGTACAGCACGCGCCCGTCGATGGGACTTACGAGTACGCTGTCATCGATGTTCGACTGGATTCTGTCCACTGCTGCGCGAGCGGCTTCGATTGCCGCCTGTGCCTCCAGCACCTGCACATTGGCAGCCTGCAGTGCCGCTTCGGCGGTCGTCAGGGCGTTGCGATCCTGATCGAGCCGTTCAACGGAGACGTGACCTTCGTTGCTCAGTCGGCTGGAGCGACCGTACTCGTTGCGCGCATAGGTCAGCTCGCTCTGGCGTTGTTTTACGATCGCCTCTGCGTAGCGTTCCCCTTGCTTCGTCTGCAAGAGTCTCGCGTTTGCTTCGCGCAACTGAGCATGCAGCTCGTCGGTATCCATGCGTGCAACGATCTGGCCCGCGGTCACCATAGCACCCTCATTGACGAGGACCTCTGATAACCGACCCGGCAAACGGGTCGCGACATCGACCTCGGTTGCATCGATCCGCCCGTTGCCGGACGCGACCAAGGTGGGTTGCAGTCCATCGAGATAGTGCTGCCAGCCGTTCCAAGCCAAAACCAACAACACGGCCGTACCGGCCAGACTCGCGATCCACTTGCGGATGTCCATTACGAGAATCTCCTCAAGAGTCTGTTGCGCCGAGATGACGACAGAAGGCCCGAGCGCCCGTTTTCCGGCGAGAGCACTCCGCGACTAAACAGCACCATCGTTCCGCCTTTTCTGATCATGAGCACAAGCTGGAATCACCCGAGCGAAGCATCGGTATGCGCTGGTACTTCGCGCCCGCCGCTTTGGCGTTTTCCGCAGAGCTTGATCTTCAACTAATAACTATACTACCTTACTTAACGTTCGTTAAGTCCAAAGAGACTGTATTTCAGGCATGAGCAACGTTTCAAATCCGGCGCCGGGTACACGCGACTTCATACTCGACGTATCGGTATCCCTATTCGCACAAACCGGCTACGACGGCGTGTCCATGCGCAACATCGCCAAACGCGTGGGCATTAGTGCTGCGGCGCTTTACCACCACTTCCCGAACAAGGAGTCCCTGTACCTGGGCGCGATGGCGCATGCATTTGCTGACAAGGCCCGAGCGATAAGCGAAACGGCCGGTGCGGGCGCAACGCCGCAGGAGCGGCTTCATGGCTTTGTCGACCGCTTTACGGCCCTCATGGCCGAGGATCCCGATTTTCGCCACTTGTTGCAGCGCGAGTTGATCGATGGGGACGAGTCCCGCTTGCGCCTGGTTGCCGAACACGTGTTCCGCGAGCCCTTCGAGGCCATTTCGGCATTGTCACGCGACCTGGACCCGAATTGCGATCCACACATGTTGGCGATCTCCATGGCCGGGCTCATCCTGTTTCACTTCGAGACTGCGCCGGTGCGCCGATTCCTGCCGGGCGTGCGTGAGGGACATGACTCCCCCGCCATGATCTCCGAGCACGTGAAGCGGTTGCTCTCCCGTGCGCTGTTGTTGACAAAATGATGAGGCGGTCCGGCGCCATGGCTCTGCTGTTGGCAATTGCCTGCGGCGCGCTTTGGTTGGCCGTCCGTCAACAGGCTGTTGCGCCACAAGCTGCATCTATTTTATCCAATGAGTTGCCGTCGACGCAGGTCACCCTGGGCGAAGCGACAACCCTGACTGTTGCTGTCCCTATGGTGCGCCCAGGTGAGGTGGTCGCTGCCCGGCGCTTCACCCTTGCGCCGCGGTCTTCCGGGCGTTTGGCGGCGCTTGATGCTCGCCCCGGCGACCGACTGGCGGCCGGCGCACTTGTCGCCACCCTTGTGGCGCCCGAGCTGACGCAGTCACGCGCGCAGCTCGCGGCGGAGCTGGAAGCCACGCGGGCGGAACTCACGGACGCCGAGGGCGATCTCGTGCGTGTGCGTTCTCTCGCAAAGACCCGCACAGTTTCTGATGACGATTTGCGCGATGCCATCGTGCGTCGCGATCGGGCCAAGGCTGTTCTTGCAGCGGCAAAAGCGGCACTCGCTGCTCGAGACGCAGAGCTTTCCGAGCTGCGCGTGACGGCACCCGAAGCCTTGATCGTCGTGAAGCGTCTACGCGACCCTGGCGATCTTGCCGGACCAGCACTGCCGATTCTGGAAGTCGAGTCCGCCGCCGATCTACGGTTTGAGGCATGGCTTCCACAGGCAGCCTCGACGAGCTTGCATGCCGGGATGCCGGCGACGCTGGTGCTCGATGGGCATGAACTGCTGATGGATGTTCGGGTGAGCCGTGTCCTCGACTCCGCCGATCCGCTCACGCGGACTCGCAAGCTGGAGGTCGACTTGCCGGCGGGTGCCGGTCTGATGGCCGGCACCTACGGCGAGATCCGTATCCTTCAAGGCGAGGTGTCGACGACCGTAGTTCCCGCACGGGCGCTGATCGAGCGCGCCGGCGTGGTCGGCCTGTTTGTGCTCGATGAAGGCGAACTGGCGCAGAACGCGAGGGTGCACTATCGCAGTGTTCGGACCGGACGCCGCCTGGGCCGGCATGTCGAGGTACTGGCCGGTGTCCGGCCGGGTGAAGCGGTGGTACTGGACGCGGGGCCCGGCCTCGTGGATGGCGCCCGGGTGAAGACGACCGTGCCATGACCGTCACACGGCTGAATCTTCCCGGCCGGCTCTCTCGGGCTTTCGTAGCTTCGCGCCTCACCCTGCCGCTGATTCTCGCCATGTTGACCGTTGGTCTGGTCGGGCTGATCTTTACGCCGAGAGACGAGAACCCACAGATCATCGTGCCCGCGGTAGAAGTCACAGTGCCTTTGCCAGGAGCGCCCCCTGAAGAGGTCGAACACCTTCTCCTCTCACCACTGGAGGCGACACTTGGCGCCATTGCCGGGGTCAAACACAGTTACGGCACGGCGTTACTTGGTGCCGCGCGCGTCCTGATTGAGTTTGAAGTCGGTGAAGACGAGCAAGCCGCCCTGGTATCCGTCACCGAGCGTTTGAACCGGTTCGAGTTGCCCGTCGGCAGTGGCGAGGCACGCATTCGGGCGGCGGATGTCGACGACGTGCCCGTGTTCACCCTTGCCCTTGTCTCAGCCGCGCTGGACGATTTCGAACTCCGGCGCGTCGCGGAGCGGGTACTTGAACGCCTGCGTGGTGTCGCCGGTGCGAGCCTTGGCACGATCGCCGGCGGCAGAGAAAGGGCAATCCGACTCGAGACCACACCTGAGCGCCTCCAATCCTTCGGCCTCACGCTCGACCAGCTGGCGGCGACGGTCGACGCGGCCAATGTCTCCGGTTCGCTGAACAGCAGGGTCTATGCCGGAGAGAACCACAGCCTGCGCCTGCAGGAGCGTCTGCACGGCGCCGAGCAGATTGCCGCCATTCCAGTGCTTGCACAATCGGGGCAGGTGCTGCGGGTACAGGATGTGGCGGACGTCACGGACGGACCGGACCCCGACCTTGAGCACTACACGCGATTTGGTTTTGGACCTGGAGATCCGCGCTTCGCCGATTGGGACGGCCACGAACTGGCCGTTGTCACCATTGCCATCGCGAAACGCGAAGGGATGAATGCCGTTGATCTGACGGCCCAGCTGCGCGAGCGGGTTGCAGCAATGTCCGAGGGGTACCTGCCTCCCTCCGTGACGGCCATTGTCACCCGGGATGATGGCGCGAAGGCGGACCGGACTGTCACGCGCTTGGTGGAACACCTGGGGATTGCGGTCGCGGCGGTGAGCCTGACCATCCTGATCTTCCTCGGCCCACGCGCCATGCTGATTGTGTTTTCCGCCATTCCTCTCGTGTTCGCGATCGTGATGGGTGCCGACCTACTGGCCGGTCCAACCCTGAATCGGATCACGCTCTATGCACTCATACTGGCACTGGGTATGCTGGTGGACGATGCCATCGTGGTCGTCGAGAATACTCACCGGCACTTCCTCGATCTACCCGTGGGTGCGGGCGGCGACGCGAAGGCAAACGCCGCGGTGGCGGCTACTCACGAGGTCGGTAACCCCACAACCCTGGCCACGCTCACTATCGTGGTGGTCTTCCTCTCCCTGACGTTGGTCACCGGCATGCTCGGGGACTATTTCTATCCCATCACCTTCAACGTTCCAGTTGCGATGATCGCCTCTCTGCTCGTGGCGTATACAGTGACACCATGGATAGCTAGGCGTTGGCTCCGCACTGGCACGCCGCACTCAGGCAGCAGCGCGTGGATGAAGCGTGCCTACCGTGCACTCATCACGACCTTGCTTCGCAACCGATGGCTGCGTCGCGGCTTTTACCTGTCGGTTCTTGTAATGCTGGCGATCGCCTTTCTGCAGCCTGCCTGGCAGTTCGTCCGGCCGGGTGGCGTCGCGGGAGAAGTTTCGTTTCTAGGAGTGCCGCTCGCATTCCTGCCGAAAGACGACAAGGACACCTTCTTGGTGCACATTCACTTGCCGGAGACCACGCCGTTAGAAGTTACCGACCAGGCCGCCCGCAAGGTTGAAGCACTGTTGCGAGAGCAGCCACAT
>JACKML010000017.1 GCA_024235415.1 Chromatiaceae bacterium
CGCGCGTCCCCCGGTCTGTAGCTGAAAACGGATAGCACGCGCAGTGCAGGCATCGCCACAGGCGCGGCAGGTGATCCCACGCATGCTCAGGCACGACTCCGCCACCTGCGCCTTCAGTGACCACGGCTGCGCCAATTCGCGATCGAGCGCACCGTGTTCGCACGCGCTGACGCAGTCGGCGCAAAATGTACAGGCGCCGCGACTGAAATCAACCGTGGGAAACCCCCCATCACCGACGACCAGGACGGACTCCTTGCAGGCCTTGATGCAGTCATCACAACGTCGACACACCTCGGTGAACGTGGCAACTGCCCACGGCACGCGATGTTCAACCTGATCTGCCCTGCCTCTCAAAAAAGCCCGTCTTGCGGTATTGATTGTTGTCATTGCGTTAGCCAGACTGCCGTCTGTCCGCTTTCGGGACTTAAAGCCTAGACGCGGGCCCGAGACATAGACTTGACGAAGATCAAGTTTGTTTTTCGGGGTATTGACCATAGTCAACTGGACACGATTTTTGTCGGAGCGGCATTCCATGCAGGATCAGTTTGGCAGGCGCATTCACTATCTCCGCGTGTCG
The DNA here is from genome assembly GCA_024235415.1 of Chromatiaceae bacterium. GTDB lineage: Bacteria > Pseudomonadota > Gammaproteobacteria > Chromatiales > Chromatiaceae > Thiosocius. Next base: position 578 of record JACKML010000017.1, read on the forward strand.
GTGACCGACCGCTGTGACTTCCGCTGCACCTATTGTCTGCCGCGTTCCCATCGCGATTTCGAGACGCCCGATGCGTGGCTGAAACCACAGGAACTGGCGCGGGTCGTTGCGGCATTCACCGGACTGGGCGTAAACCATGTGCGACTGACGGGTGGCGAACCGCTGGTCCGCCCGGAACTGACTGAAATCGTTCAACGCATCAATGAGCTGCCCGGCATCGAAGACCTCTCGCTCAGCACCAACGCCTCACGTCTGGGCACCTTTGCCCGCGATCTCAAGGCAGCAGGCGTGACACGCCTGAACATCAGTCTCGATTCACTCGACGCCGCCACGTTCAAACAGCTCACTGGCGGCGACCTCGCGCGGGTCATGGCCGGCATCGACGCCGCACGCGACGCCGGCTTCGCACCGATCAAGATCAACATGGTGGCGATGCGCGGACTCAACGACCACGAAGCCAACGCGATGGTCGACTTCTGCCTGTCCAAGGGGCTGACCCTGCGCTTCATCGAAGCCATGCCGGTCGGCGCCGGCGGACAGCGCGCGCAGGATCACTATATGCCGCTGGCGGAGATCGAGCAGCGGCTGCGAGATCGCTTCACGCTCACCCCAACAGCCATGCACGGCAGCGGCCCGGCACGTTACTTCCAGATCGACGACAGCGAGTTGCGGGTCGGTTTCATCACCCCGCAGTCACAGCATTTCTGCGATACCTGCAACCGCGTGCGCCTGAGTGTCAATGGCGATCTCTACCTGTGTCTCGGGCAGGAAAACAAGGTGGCACTAGGCGAGATGTTGCGTGGTGGCGCCAGCGACTCCGAACTGCAGGCAGCCATACTCGCCGGAATCGCGAGAAAACCGCAGCGTCACGACTTCCTCGACGCCCCGACCGCGATACTGAGACCGATGTCTGCGCTGGGGGGATGAGCTGCTGATACCGGCGGCGCGTCCGCTAGGTTCAGAAGTCGTCGCGGACCGTTGAACAGGTCTCGGCCACCACGTCCAGCGCGGGGCGATCGAGGATCGTGACCCGACTTCCGGCGACCTGGATCACGCCATCATCACTCAGGCTCTTGATGATCCTGGAGAACGTCTCCGGTTAGACCGACAGGCGTGAAGCCACCACCTGCTTGGCGACCGGCAGTTCGAAGACGTCGCTGTCAACCGGCGCCTGTTTGACCAGGTACGAGGCAACGCGACAGGTGGCGCTTTGCAGACTGAGTTCATCGATTTCACGCAGTTGCATACGCAGGCGTTGGCTCATGCTGCCAAGCATGACGAAACAGGTCTCCACCGAACCCTTGAGCATATCGGCGAAGTCCAGCGAATCGAAGCTCAGGACCTCGCTGGGCTGCAGTGCCTGGGCACCAACCGGATAATGGGGGCGTTCCAGAAACATCAGGGCCTCGCCGAAGGTGATGCCCGGCACGACGATATCGATGACCTTTTCGTTGCCCGAGGGTGACAGCCGGAACAGCTTGATCTGGCCGCTGAGAGCCAGGTAGAAACGTCGCGCCGGATCGCCCTGCTCGAACAGCGCGTCACCCTCGTTGAGACGCACGCGCACGGCGTGATTGGCGATTCGCCGCAGCTGATTTTCGCCAAGGTCGGCAAACAGAAAACTGCGTCTGAGTTCTTCGATCATTTCAGTGACCCCACCGCCGGTGTCTTCGGCTGCGAACAAGGCGCTAGGTTACCACCGGACATCGAAAATTCGTGGATCTGCTGCAAAATCATACCCCGGATCGGAACAGATCCTTTCACACTCCCCCGGAACACCGTCCCGGCAGCGCAAACTGCGCAATCACCCTACGCCGGATCATCGCGGCACGCGCCAGGGCGTAAGCCAGCAGGGCCGCGCAGGCCATCAGCAGGATGCCGCCCGGGATCGTAAGGTACGGCACCATGGCGCCGCACAATGTGGCAATCATGGCGGCACCCAGGGTCAACGCGACGGCATTCGCCAGGCCCTCCGGCAACAGCGCGCGCAGGCGCGGCAGACTGACCTGCATATGACCTCCGGCCACCCGCCGCTGCTGCAGATCCAGCCAGGTGAGGAACGGCAGTATCTTCATCAGCGAGCCGACAACGAAGCTCAGTGCGCCGCCCAGCAACAGGATACCGACCAGGCTGTTGGACACGTCAACAACCCAGGCGAAGAATGCGGCGAATACCGCGAGATGACTGAACTGCCACAACCACAGGTTGGCATCGCGACGTGGGCGTTGGCGCCGCTGCTCGACATACAGCGCGTTGGCGTTGTACAGCAGATGGACAACAAAAAGTGCGGCGACGAGCCCCTGCCACAGCGACTGGGACAGCGACGCGGCAAACCCGGGCAATCCGAACACCAGCAATAGCAGGGCAGACAACGCGAGTGGCAGCAACCGCTTGAGCCTGACAGCGAATGCGGGCGTTATATAAAACAACGGGATGATCTCCATGCCCACGCCCGCCAGCAACAGGCCGATCCAGCCCGCCAGCCCCCACGCCACATGCATATCGATCCACCGCAGATGCTGCGGCAATTCCAGCCAACCGTAACGTACCATCGCCAGCGTAAGACCCAGGGCGATAGTGACAGCGAGAGCCAGCGCCGCCAGGCGTACTGCCCACAGCGTCTCGCGTCGCCCGGACGCCACCCTCAGCGCGCGATAGGAACCTGCCAGGAACACCAGCAGTCCTGCAATCGCGACAAACCCACCCGACAGCAACAGGCCCGGCCGGGTAAACAGGAACCCGCCGCCGATCAGCACGCCACCGAGACCCAACCCGGCGGCGGTCAGACGGGCAACCAGCCTGACCCGCGGATAGGGGGTACCGAGCAGCACCGGCGCCATCTGCAACAGCGCGCCGCACATCACCGGCGCGAGTGCGCCGAGCACCAGAAAATGTGTCGTGGCGAGCGCAGCCGGGGCCCAGCGCGACGCCAGCACCTGGTCGCCCTGCCAGGCGAGCGCCAAGCCCGCCAGTCCAAGGAAAAACGGCATCAGGTAGAACAACGTCAACGGCGCCTCGACCGGTGGCGCCTTATCCGGCGACAGTCCCCCGAGATTCACGGACGATCCGGGTCCAGCGCGCCTGCGCCCCCGGGTTGTGGCATATCGGCGGGCCAGATCAGGATCTCGAAGTGTTCCGGTGCCAGGCAGGTGGTATCCCAGCGATAGCCCATATCCTGCAGCATCCTGTACAACGGCACCGGATCGCGGCGGTGCCGGACCCGCAACCAGTCACCTGTCGGCAGATCCGCCAGGGCGTCGAGGATATGTTCCAGCGGCTCCGGCGGCTCGAGTGCACTTACATCGATCGACTGCTCCATCAGGCCACCCCCTTTCGTCCCTCCAGTCGCACCAGCAGGCTGTGCGCAACGGTCCGGTCGGCCATCGGATAGAGGACGTTCTCCTCTTTCACATTGTGTTGCTGCATCACCAGCAGCAGGGTATCCGCGGCGTCGGCGAGGGCCGAAGCATCATGCCTGCCGATCGCATCCCGCAGTTCGTCGAACAACTCCCGCATCTGCGCGTGCTCGCTGCGCATCACCGAGGTCGGTCCGGTCGCCATCGGTGTAGCCATCTCGATCGCCGGAAACAACGTCTGTTCTTCGTAGTGGAAATGCAACTCGGTATCGTCAATGAAGGCCTGCGCAGCATTCGCTGCGGCCACCCAGTCTCTGCGGTGGGCGGCCTGCTCGATCTTTGCGAACTCGGCGTCACAGGCGCGATGCTGGGCGGCCAGGGTTTCTTGAAATGACATCAGCTGTTACCTGGGGGCAATCTTGACCTCCCAATCCTGCCCTGAGCGCGCCATGACTCCTTGACTTCGATCAGGTCGAGACCGATCCGCGACCACTGATCTTTTCGCGCAGGCAACGCAATTGCACTCCCGGCGTGCTCGGACGATGGGGGGTTCGCACAGAAACCACTGCGGCAGCTTGCGCAACTGGCTACAAGGTCTCCAGAAAACCCTGCAGCGCGAGCATTTCGCGATCGCTCAGGATCCAGCGCGGCATGTAATAGCTGAGCTGCCGACCTGACGGGTCAAGGCCATCGACGATTGCCCTGCGCAGAGACTGCTTATCGTATCCGCGCGCCTTGAGCACGTCACTCGTCAGCGCCGGGGCGGCACCCGTGAGCGTGCCGGCCTGCACGACCCGCCCCTGCCCCTCGACACCGTGGCACACCGCGCAACCCTGACCGGCCCTCGCCAACCATGTCGGCCCCTGCCGGTAGTCGAGGCGCGCCCCCTCGCCACGCCCCTGCAGGTAGATGCGCTCCCCCAGCTCTAGCTCGCTCTGGCCACAACCGGCGGACGCGACAAGGGCCACCCACAGCAGCGGCCATCGCCGCCCGGTCACGACGCCACTTCCATGCCGCCCGGCGATTGCCGTGACGCCAGATCGCCGCGCCTGGTGGCACCCGCCGCCGCCTGATCTGGGTCGAAGCCGACCCGGCCAACGGGGCGCAGAATAGGCGTTGAGAAAGTCAGAAGAGGACATTCAGTCATGTTGTGTCGATCGGCTTGCGCGACCCTCATCGTGTTGCTGGCAATGACAGCGCCACAGGCGACGGCGTCAGCGCTGGCGACACTGCGTTTCGGTACCGCATGTGCGCAGTGTCATGAAGGCGAATGCAGTGGTCGCCTGAGTTTTGCACGCCGACCGGAGGCCGCCTACGCACATATCCGCCAATACGCTGGACCGACCGACGACGGGCTGGCGCGGCAGCTGTACGACGCACTGGAGCAGATGAAAGCCGACTGCAGCTATCCCGAACTGCCCGCGGTGGACCTCAGCCAAGCGGTTGATGCGGATGACCTCACCCCCTACCTGGATGCCTGGAGCGGCGCCTATTTCCTGCCATTGTCGACACTGGCGCCTGGCAGGTACCAGCTGACGATCGACTTCACCGGTGGCGGACGCGTGCGTCTGGAGGTTATCGATGGCGAATTCGATCCACTCACAGATCAATGCGTCACCGTCGAGACACAACAACTGCAGATCGAGATCGTGCTGACCGCGAACCACCCGCATTATCTGCGCCTGCGTCCCCGAGGCCCGATCCGCGTCGATCAGATCCTGCTCAAACCGCGGCCATGACTCGCCGGGTGTCGGGTTATCCGGGCTTGCCGTCGACCCTTGGCCGCAGCAGGATCGACGCGTATTGCCAGACAAACAGCGCGAATCCGACGATCCATAAAAGCGCCGACAGATCGACCCACCTGGCGTAGGTGGCGCTGCCCCAGGCAGTGCCGAACACTCGGATCAGCGCCGCCAGGTTCATCACCACGAAGGCCGCTGTCATCACGCGGGTGACATCGATAGAACGGCCGCTATGGCCGCGCGCGACCCGCGCCATCATCCCCATCGTGAACACGCCGACGGCGCCCGCGGTGAGCGCATGCAGCGCCGAGGCCGGTGCGAACAGGCCGAGTTCGGCAATGCCGCTGAGTGCTGCGCCCAGCACCAGCCATGCATAGCCGACGTGCAACACCCAAAGCACAGGTATCGTAAAGATCCGTCTCTCGAACCAGCCGGCCATACGCACCGCCTGGCTGCCGGCAAACGCCAGCCACAGCAACCCGGTCGGCACACCGGCAGACGCCGGGATGGCCTGCGCGATCACCAGCAGCACCAGGAGCACCATGGTCAGACGCTCGACCCAGGGGCGCTGTGTCGACTGGAAGCCGGGCAGCACGTTCTGGGTGAAGAAAGGCATCACCCGTCCTGCTACCAGCGCAATGATCAGCAGGATCAGGTCGAGCATGACCCGACGCATGTCGCCCAGGCCGCTCACCACATCGAGCAGCTGCAGGTGTGACAGCAGGTTCGCCAGCGCCATCGCCGCCAGCAACGGCAGAAACACCCGGTTCACCCGGTTTTGGCCCTTCCACAGCGGGTGCACCAGGCTGATCAAGACAAGTGGCAGGAAGGCCACATCGACCGCAACCACCAGTACCGCCGGCACGCCCGGTATCCACGGCAGCAGCCGGCCGAGCAGCCACAGCGCCGCCAGCATCGCCAGCCGCGGACCGGTCCAGGTCTGTATGCCGGTCCAGTTGCGCACCGCGGTGAGCAAAAAACCGGCGATCACCGCCACCGTGTAACCGAACAGCATCTCGTGGCCATGCCATGCCACCGGGTCGTAGTGCGCCGGCGCAGCCAGCACGCCATGCCACAGGAGCGTCCACACGACCATCAGCAACACGGCGGCCAATGCGCCGAGCAGGAAGAACGGGCGGAATCCGAGTGCGAACGGAGCCCATCCCTGGACGGACGCAGCGCCCTTGTGTCTATCGGTGGTAAGTGCCATGGCGCGCAGGATGCATATCATCGGAATTGGCCACCTTGATGGTAATCAATTCGATCTGGCCCCGACCGTGCAGGCCCGCCTGCAGGTGGCTTCAGGCGGTCAGCTGCGCGTACAGCAGTGGCAGGCGCTTGGGCAGCTCGGACGGCTGGCGGATCACCACGTAACCGCCATTGCCGAACAGGTGCGGCAGGTAGTCGTTGCCCTTGGCATCAATGGTCACACAGAACGGCTGCAGACCCAGCCGGCGCGCTTCCAGGACTGCCTGGCGCGTATCCTCGATGCCGTAGCGGCCTTCGTATTTGTCGAGGTCGTTCGGCTTGCCATCGGTCAGCAACAGCAGAAGGCGGCGACCTGCCGGCTGTGCAGCCAGCATCGCGCTGGCATGGCGGATCGCCGCGCCCATGCGTGTGTAGTAGCCCGGCTTGATCGCCGCAATACGCCCACGCACCTTCCCCCCGTATCGTTCCTCGAAGGTCTTCAGCGTGTGCACCCGAACCGGGTCGCGCTTGCGCGACGAGAAGCCGTGCAGGGCGAAACGGTCGCCGGTCGCGTCCAGCGCCTCGGCGAACAGGAACAGACTGTCGCGTACCACGTCGATAACGCGCTGATGATCATCGACGTAGGTATCCGTGGACAGTGACAGATCGGCCATCAGCAGACAGGCCAGATCGCGCGCACCACTGCGCAGCTCGCGGTACAGCGCATCGCCCTCGACCGCGTTACCGGCAAGCCGGTCAGCGGCAAAACGCAGGTAGGCGTCGATATCGATCTCCTGGCCGTCTGCCTGCGCCCGGTGCCAGACCCGCGCCGGGGCCAGCGCCTGGAACTGGTTGCGCAGGCGACGCGCGGTACGTCCCAGCCGCTCCGGTAACGCAATGGAAGGTGCGTCGGCCGCCAGCATTGGGACGATACGGCAGTGGTCACGCAGCAGGCATTGCTGTTTCCAGTCCCATTCGGGCAGACGGATGCCCTCACCGATCACCAGGTCGTCCTCCGCCTCCGCCGGCAGGTCGAGGTCGAATTTGAGGGTCGCCGCCGCACGCTTGGCATCGCGACTGACCGCCAGGCGGTCAAGGTCGCGGGCAATCGCTTCGGCACGGTCCAGGTTGTCTTCGTCTTCCGACCCGCGATCGACGTTGACGAACTCACCCCAGGTGAAGATGTTTTCCATGCGCACCGTGATCAGACCCCGGTCGCTCTCCGGCGTCTTGACCCGCTCTGCCTGGCGGCGCAGCCGCTCCAGCTCACGCCGCTTTTCGTCACCGGTCGCCTCAGGGGTATCCGGGTCGGCCGCTTTGTGCGCCGACAGCTGCCCTGGCGGCTGCGGGTGCAGCCACAGCGGCACCGGTGATGGGGGACGTTTGGCACTCGGCAGGTGCTCCACACTGCCGGGCTCGCGCAGCGCCTGGCGCACTGCCGACTCGGCCTTCGCCTCGGCAGTGCGCAGTGACTCAGGCGCCGGTCGGGTCGCGATGTGCGCCTCGACCAGGCGACCATAACGCGGCGCCAGACCCGGGAAACGTGCCAACGTCTCCAGCGTGCGGCGCTGGTTCGCGGTGAACCAGTCTTCGTCGGTCGCACACGACGACACCGCCAACGCGGCCAGCCAGAGGTAGAGATCGCGATTGAGCGCGCGCTGCGGCAGGCAGTCGAGCTGCGCCGGCAACCGCAGGTAGCTGTCGTCACGCCATGCCAGTGCCACCTTTTGCTGACTGCCCGCCAGGCGCTGCACCCAGCTGCGGCGTGACTGGTCGTACAGTTGCTCGGCACTGGTCACCTGAAGGCCACCGTCACCGCCGAGCGCACGAAACAGGATACTGACGGTACGCTCGACCTCGGGAAGTGTCACCGCCGCCTGCGGATAGCTCTTGTCCGCCAGGCGGGTGACCAGACGGTGCCAGAACTCACCGACCTGCTCTTCCACTCACGGCTCCTGGCAAAAAGGTGCCGGTGCCGACCGCACAGCCGGTGCCGATGACTCGATGTTGTGCGCCGTGGGCCTGGCTGGCCGGCCACTCACCACGGGCAAGGCGTCCGCGCCCTCGACCCAGCGCAGCAGGCTGTACTCGGGGTCACCGCCCTGCACCGTGGTGCAGGCGGAAATGCACTGCGCACATTCGGTACAGGTGAACATCTTGCGCTTGATCGTGCGCGGCTTGAGGCGCATCGGGCAGACGTTGTCACAGGCATTGTTGCAGTCCTGGCAGCGGGTCGCGCGGGTGGCGTCGAAACCCACCACCATGGCGCGATCGTTGGCCATCCAGCTCAGGCTCTGAAACAGGCCGACGGCACAACCGAAGCGACAGAACAGATGGCGTGCAAACAGGAACTCGATACTGAATGCGACTGTTGCCGCACCGATGAACAACGACTGGCGCAACGTCAGTTCGGCATTGAACAGATTGTGGTAGATCTCGGCAGGCGGCAGCAGGTAGGTCAGCAATGCGACCGCCCACAGGAATGCGAAGCCGAATACCGCCAACAGGGTCGGCACCCAGTACCAGCGATTGGGCACCTCGCGCACGCCGTCGGGCTGGACCTGCGGCAGCGGCCGGCGCTCCCAGATGCTCGGCCGACCGCTGGCGCGACGCATCAGGCCGTTGATCGTCTCCACTACCGAAAAGTGCGGGCACAACCAGCCGCAGTAAAGACGGCCGTAGCGCCATGCCAGCCAGAGCAGGAACGCCGCACCGCCGAACAACGGCACGAAGCCACGCCAAAGCAGGTTGAACGCCGCCTGCATTGCGCTGCCCTCGCCGCTCACAAAGGCATCGATACCGAGCGTCCAGTCCAGCCCCAGCAGGATGGCGTGACCTCGCGTCAGATCGATACGCAGGATATCCAGCGGCGGCGCCAGCACGAACAGCGCGAAGAAACCGACCTGAAAGGCCAGCCGTTTGCGCTGCAGGATCGTGCGCGTCATCGCCGGTTCAGCCCTCGCCGCAACCCGCCGGGAGTGGCCGCCCGATCAGCGGGTAACGCCAGCACTGGCCCGCCATCGCCTTGGAAAGGCCATAGGCACCGAACATCACCAGCATCGAGTGGCAGAAGGTGAAATAGGTGATGACGACGACCCAGACGTGCGGCCCGCGATAGCCGCCAAGCAGCAGGATCAGGGCATTGGCAACGACCAGCAAAATCCCGGCCCAGATGCTGCCGGAGATCGTCTGCGACAGGTGCGACGCCGCCAGCGGTGGCGCCTGATCGCGTGATCGCCACCACATCCACACCAGCAGCAGAAAACCCAGACCGGGCGCCAACAACAGATTGACCAGGTAGAGACTCTCCGCGGTGACCGCTGTGCCGGCTCCCTCGGTCAATTCAGCCGAGCGTTGCATCGATCACCTCCATCAACGCTGCCAGTGTCTCGTCATCGTCACTCAGTGGCTCGACCATCGCTGCTCGACAGGCATCGCGCACATCGAAGCCATCCTTGATCAGCGTGGCCGCGTACACCAGGAGGCGGGTCGATGCCGCTTCTTCCAGGTCATGATCCTTGAGCGCACGCAATGCATTTGCCAACCGCACCAGGCGTTCGCCCTGTGCCTGATCGATGCCGGTCTCGCCGAGCAGCACCTCAAGTTCCAGTTCGGGACCCGGGAAATCGAAACTCATGGCCAGGAAGCGCTGCCGCGTTGACGGCTTCATCCCCTTGAGCAGGTTCTGGTAGCCGGGGTTGTAGGACACCACCAACATGAAGCCCGGCGGCGCCTGCAGTGTCTCGCCGGTACGCTCCAGCGGCAGGATCCGGCGGTCATCGGTCAGCGGATGCAGGACCACGGTGGTGTCCTTACGCGCCTCGACCACCTCGTCCAGGTAGCAGATCGCGCCCTCGCGCACCGCGCGGGTCAGCGGGCCGTCACACCAGTAGGTACCGCTCTCACCGATCAAATGCCGGCCCACCAGGTCGGCAGCGGTCAGGTCATCGTGACAGGCGACCGTGTACAGCGGTCGACCGAGGCGCGCCGCCATATACTGGACGAAGCGCGTCTTGCCACAACCGGTCGGCCCTTTGATCAGCACTGGCAGCTGGTTGGCCCAGGCACGCTCGAACAGCGCAATTTCGTTGCCCTGTGGACGATAAAACGGCAACTCGTGCTGCGCTGTCTGTTGTGTGTCGATTTGCATATCCACAGCTTAGCCCCGATAACTCAGAATGAATGCCAGCGAGATCAGGCCACCAGGGATCAACAACCAGATAACCACCACCCAGCGCCAGATACCGCGCACCCCGCGCAGACCCATGAACCAGTCGCCGATCAGCTGTCCCTTGAGCATTGCGAATGCCAGTACCAGGAGGGACACACCGAGGCCACTGAGGCCGGCGCGACCTATCCCCCAGGTCACCAGGGTCAACAGCATCAACACGGCATAGACCAGTGTGCACGGACGAATCAGTTGTCTTGTCGGTTCCGTGGTATTCATCGCATTACATAAACCAGGGGAAACAGGATCAGCCACAACAGGTCGACCATGTGCCAATAACTGGCACCGGTCTCGACGCCGGTATGGTCCTCGACACTATAACCGCCGCTTCGGGCCTTCACTGCCACCGCAGCCAGGATCACCATGCCGAGTATCACGTGCATGAAGTGAAAGAAGGTCAGTGAGAGGTAGAACATGTAGAAATCATTGGTGCTGAGGCTCACACCGGCACCCAGGTGGTGAGCATACTCCGTCGACTTCACGACGACGAAAACCACTCCCATCGCCACCGCGGCCCATATCCAGCGTGCGCACAAGGCATTGTTGCCCTCGCGTGCGGCGACCACGCCGCGCATCACGAAGTAACTCGATGTCAGCAGGGCCAGCGTATTGATCAGCGCCGCGTCACGATTCAGCGTCGCCTGGTATTCGTTGAACAACTCGACGTGATTCATCCGGGTGAACGCATAGGCGGCAAAAAACACCGCGAATACCAGCAGTTCGGCCAGGATGAAGATCCAGATCGCCAGATCACCCGGCGGATACGCGGGCCGTGTTGCGGGCTGCACGCCGACCGGTGCGGCGGCGGATGTTTCCATGTTGTTGGACATCATGTCTGGTCTAGCGCAGATCAAAAAAAACCGCCAGCTCTGCATCCCTCAATGCGCGGCTGGCGAATAGGAGATGGGCAATACCCACCACGGGAAGAACTGTTCGGGGTGGGCGTCATCGCGCCCACCCCGCTGCGGTCAGGCCTTATGCCTTTTCCGCCACTGCCACGGTAGCTTCAGGCTCCCTGGAGCCGACGAAGAAGCTGGCAACGTAGGTGAGCAGGCCGATCAGGAACACCAGGCCGGCAACCTCACGCATCCAGTAGAACAGCGCGATCTTGTCCTGCACCACCATGAACGGCAGTGGATCGGCGCTGAAGCGCTGCAGGTAGACCTGCAGGATGCCGGCACCGGTCAGGAACAGCGTGATGAACACAATCGACACCGTCATCAGCCAGAACGACCACATCTCGAGTACCTGCGAGCGATTGCTGTTGGCCGCTTCACGTCCACGCAGCATCGGCATGGCATAGGAGATCATCGTCAGTACGATCATCACGTAGGCGCCGTAGAACGCCATGTGACCGTGTGCCGCCGTGATCTGGGTGCCGTGCGTGTAGTAGTTCACCGGTGACAGGGTATGCAGGAAGCCCCACACACCGGCACCGAGGAACGCCATCACCGCCGTGCCCAGGGCCCACAGGATCGCGGCCTTGTTGGGGTGATTACGCCGACGACGGTTGACCATATTGAAGGCGAACACCGTCATCATGAAGAACGGAATCGGCTCCAGTGCGGAGAAGATCGAACCCCACCACTGCCAGTATTCCGGTGCACCGATCCAGTAGAAGTGGTGACCGGTACCGATGATCCCGGTGATCAGGGTCATGGCGATGATCACGTACAACCACTTTTCGATCACCTCGCGGTCGACACCCGTGGTCTTGATCAGCACGAAGGCCAGGATCGAGCCCAGGATCAGTTCCCAGACGCCTTCCACCCAGAGGTGAACGACCCACCACCAGTAGTACTTGTCCTTGACCAGGTTGTCCGGGTTGTAGAACGAGAACAGGAAGAACACCGCCAGGCCAACCAGGCCGATCAACAGCACCAGGCTGACGACCGTCTTGCGACCCTTGAGGATGGTCAGACCGATGTTGAACACGAACGCCAGGGCGACCACGACAATACCCAGCTTGGTGATCGTGGGCTGCTCGAGGAACTCCCTGCCCATGGTCGGCAGCAACTCGTTCCTGGTCAGTTCGGCCAGACCCGAGTAAGGCACCAGCAGGTAGCCCAGGATCGTCAACGCGCCGGCGACCAGGAAGACCCAGAACATCAGCAGGGCCAGACCGGGACTCACCAGTTCACGCTCCGCCTCTTCGGGCACCAGGTAATAGGCAGCACCCATGAAGCCGAACAGCAACCATACGATCAGCAGGTTGGTGTGCACCATGCGGGCCACGTTGAACGGGATCTCGGGGAACATGAAGTCCCCGATGACGTACTGCAGCCCAAGGATCAGTCCAAACAGGATCTGACCGACAAAAAGGCCAATGGCTGCAATGAAATACGGTTTGGCGACCGCTTGCGACTTGTATTGCATGATGATTGCTCCTTAGCCCTGGATGTTCGGCGGCCAGTTCGCCGTATTGATGCCAGAGACGTACTCCAGGAAATCGGCGATTGCGTCGAGCTCCTCCGGGCTGAAATCGAACTGCGGCATGCTGCGACGCCCCGGGATTCCGTCTTTCGGCCGGCTCATGATGAAGCCCTTGATACCATCCTTGCCGCCAAGGCGCTGGAAGGCATTGCCGAGTTCAGGTGCAAAATAGGCGCCCTCGCCCAACAGGCTGTGACAACCGACGCAATTGTTTTCCTCCCACAAGGCCTTGCCATGGGATACCGAGTCGTTGATGGCCGCCCGGTTGTCGCGGTCAGGCCAGGCATTGTGTGTATCGAACGTCAACGCAAGAAAAAGCAGAAAGAAAAACACGCTTCCACCGTAAAAGATGTTGCGCGCCATGGCCTTTGTAAAAGCCTGTGACATGGCATGGACCTCCCCTGAAATGCACCACGTGGGCGCCATTTGAGATTCGAGGGGATGCGCTGACCTTGATATTGGTCAAGCTCGGCACCTAACATTGCCTCAGATCAACTTTCGGTGATTAAATGCCGGCTCGCGCGATTCGCACCATGGCCACTGCCCGATGCTCATAGACGATCTGAAAAAGAGCTTCATGTTTGCGCGTCTCAGCGACAGCCAGCTGGAGCGGGTCGCACAGCACGCGGTGCGGATCTTGCTCGATGACGGTGAGTTGCTGTTCCAGCAGCACGAACCGGCAGGCCGTTTCTACCTGCTGATGCGCGGACAGATCAAACTGTTCCGCCTCGGACCCAACGGCAACGAGAAAGTCATCGAGATCGTCACTCCCTGCAGCACGTTTGCCGAGGCGCTGATGTTCCTCGAGCGACCGACGTATCCGGTGGGCGCACAGACGCTGCAGGCAGCGGAAGTGATCAGCATCGACGCCGCCGATTTTGCGCGCATGCTGCGCGAATCTGTCGATACCTGCTTCATGTTGATGGGTGACATGAGCCAGCGCCTGCGCGGCCTGATCCGCGAGATCGACGACCTTAGCCTGAGCAGTGCGACCTGTCGCGTCGCCGGCTACCTGTTGACCAAATCCTCACCAGCCGGGGCAACCTTCGAACTCGAGGTGCCCAAGCAGACGCTGGCCTCGCGCCTGTCCGTGCAGCCGGAGACCTTTTCGCGCATCATCCGAAACCTCAGCGAACAGGGCGTTCTCGCCGTGCGCGGCAGCCACGTCGAGATCGGTGACCGCGAACAACTGCAGCGACTTGCAAACGTCTGTGGCCGGGCCGATGTGTCGCTGGCGGACACATTTCACTTTCCCTGCGCATCGCCCAAACCGCCCGAATAGCAAGGCGCGCCCGGGCCTCGCGATGCCGTCCGCATGCCGGGCGATGACCAACCGATCCATCAATATCGCCACCCCGCAAGACCCAGCCCTGCGGGGTGGTGTGGCTCAGGCGCCGGCGGCGACCTGGGTCTGCGCCCCGCGGAAATCGGCGAGCGCGCCGCGGAACCAGTCGGCATGTTGCGCCTCGGAATCGATTACGCGCTGGTATACGGCCGCAGTCTCGGTTTCGCCTTCGGCGATCGCCTGGTCGCGAAAACGCGGGTAGATATCCTGATACTCGCGCTCTTCGACACTGATCGCGACAGATAGCGCCTTTTCGATCACGCCCTGGGGGTTCATCGCGATCAACTGGTCGCAGTTCGCCTGGATGGTGTTGAGCGCGTCTATGGCACGCTGGGTGTCCTCACCGCGGCTCGGCACACCGATATCGTCATACAGTTCACGCAGCCACACCGCATGCAGCTTTTCCTCGCCGGCGACCTTGCGGAACAGGCGCGCGAGGTCCGGCTGCCCGGCCTTTTCCGCCCAACGCGCAAACTCCGGGTACATGATCTGGTTTTCGTACTCCTCGACGTCGACGAAGGATTCCGCCGTCTGGTGCATCCGGCTGTCCTGTTTCGCCGCGGCAAAACAGGCAAAAATCATATCTTCGGTGATCTCAGGCTTGTTCACTAAGTAACTCCTCAACATTGTGAATGGTTGCGATCCATGCCCTCCGTACTCGCGGAGTGCTTTGTTTTTTCCGGTCAGCTGGTGCAGCCGTGGCAACCGGGGGATTTGACGCACGCCAGGTGTGTCATTTGCCACATCCTTTTGACATTGATCAAGGCGGAATCCGGCGTTTGAACCAGACTTCCGGTTCGTCCGAACCAAATTAATTGAAACCGCCTGGGGGGCTGTTATACGCCATGAAAATCGCAAAAAAAACCCTTCCGCTGCTGATTAGCCTCGCGCTTGGCGCCAGTGCTGCTGGCAGTGCGCTGGCCAACGGCCAGCTCGAAAAGGTCATGAAAGACCGTGGCCTGACCGAAAAAGACATCCTCGCTGCCGCCAAGAC
>JACKML010000018.1 GCA_024235415.1 Chromatiaceae bacterium
CGGGCTCGAGGCCGATTGCCTGCTGCGCGGCGGCAACGTACTGAAGAACCAGTCCGGGTGCGACACCGGTCACGAACACCACGACGCACAGCAGCAGCATCGGGACGGTCATGCTCCAGGGCGCCTCACGCACCGTCTCGTGTTCGAGGCGAAGCTGGCCCAGGAAAGTGTTGTGCAGCAGCTTGTAGACGCTGAGTACCGTACCCAAAGTACTGACCACGGTGGCTACGAACAGCAGCGGGTGGCCATCGATAATCAGCGCGCGGTAGATCATCCACTTTGAAACGAAACCGTTCATCGGTGGCAGTCCGGCCAAGCCGATGATGCCGATCAGCATCGCCAGGAACGACAGCGGCATTCGCGCCACGAGCCCGCCCAGGCGGTTGAGGTCCGAGGTCCCGGTGCGGTGAATCACCGCAAACACGGCCATCAGCAGGATTGCCTGGTAGCTCGCATGGTTGAACACGTGCAACAGGCCGCCGGCGCTACCCAGGCTGTCTGCCATGACCAGGCCGAGCAGCATGTAGCCACCCTGTCCGACGCCGTGCCAGCCGAGCAGCAGGCGGGCATCGTTCTGGCGCATCGCGACGAAAGTCGGAAGGATTGCCGTGAATACCGCGATCCAGGCCAGAAGGTCGCGTAAGTCGAACCAGTCCGGAACGATGGCCAGGCGGTCGAGCTGCGTGACGCCGATCAGCCTGAAGGCCACCAGCGCAATGGCGAACATTCCCATACGCGCCGAGATCGAGCCGAGGAAGGCCGATGCCGGACCCGGGCTGAAGGCATAGGCCGGCGCCTGCCACAGGTGAAACGGCATCGTGCCCATCTTGACCGAGAAGCCGGCGATGAACAGCAACGCAATGGCCCACAGCTGGCCGTTGCTCATCGAAGGGACTGCGGCCTGTACGGCATCGAACTGCAGCGAGCCCGCCGCGGCAGAGGTGACCAGCATCGCAGCGAAGACCGCCATTCCGCCGGCGATCGCGTACACGATGTAGCGCAGCGCCGCGCGGATCGCCTCACCACCCGCCAGTAACATCAGGATCAGACCGGACCAGCTGGTCAACTCCCAGCCTATGAACAAGGAGATGAAGTCGGCGGACGACAGTAGCAGCAACATTGCCAGCACGTTGATCTGCAGACCGCCGTAGAGCCAGCGCAGGCTGCCGCCGTGGGCGGCATGGGTCTCACCCCACTCGCCACTGGCGTAGGCGGCCGCGAAGCCGGCCGCGCCGACGGTGATCATCGCGAACAACCAGCCAAGCGGGTCGAGCTGCCATCCCACGTCGTTGCCGAGCAGGCTGAACGAGACCGCGCTGGGCGGTGACGAGCCCGACACCATCGTGACGAGCAGGCCGAACTGGATGACATAGCCGGCAACGAGCAGCCAGCGGCCCCACCGACTAGTCGCCAGCAGCAAGCTGAGCGGGATCGCCACCAGGGCCAGCAGCAAGAGCGAATCGAGTGCGCCGATCATCGGCCGGCCTCCCTGTCACCAAGCACCGTGTGCTGATATCCGTTGGTATCGACGGCTCGCTCGGCGAGGACCTCCAGCCCCTGCCAGAGCGGATTGATCATCACCGCCGCAGTCAACAGCACCAACGCGAACAGGCCGGCGCCGAGAAGATTGCCGGCCCGTTGTCCCGGTACCCGGACGGCGGCGTCAGGCCGCGCGTAGAAAGTCACCACCACCCGCAACAGGTAGGCCCCCTCGATGACCGTGCCGGCCAGGATGGTGCCCATCGCGAGCAGTTGCAGCGGTGACGCGGATGCGGCCAGCCCACCAAGCACCAGGAACTTCGACCAGAAACCCGGCAGGGGAGGCAGGCCTAGCAGTGACAGCGAGAACAGTACGAACAGTGCGGCGCCGATGCGTGAAGTCGACGCGGCGCCCTTGAGGGATTCGATCGCGCGGTCCCAGCGGTCGGCGAGCAGGAACAGCGCCGACTTGACCACCAGATGGTGCATCGCCACAGTGACCCCGGCGATCACGCCGGCCTTGCCGGGCAGCGAGAAGGCAACGAACACGACACCGAGCTGGCCGATGGATGACCACGCCAGCATCCGCGGGATGTCACGCGCCTGCCACGCGGCCAGTTCACCCACAGCCACACCAAGAATGCCCAGTACCAGCAGCAGTTGCCGGGTCTCGTCGTGTGGGAACACCAGTATCAGGATGCGCACGATGACCAGGACCGCAAGCTTGGACGCCAGCCCGGCGAGCAGTGCGGCGACGCGCTTGCCAACGGCGCCGTAGACCTCCGGCACCCAGCCGTTGACCGGGAAGGCCTCGGCCTTTACGCCGAAGCCGATCACCAGCATGGCAAAGGCGGCCATTCCCTGTGGATCGGCCAGTTCTCCGCTCAGCGTGGAGAGATCCGCCAGATTCAAAGTGCCGGTCTTGAAGTAGATGATGGCAATGCCAATCAGGCCGACTACCGACCCGAGTGCGCTGATCATCAGATAGCGAAAAGCCGCCACGTAGGCAGGTGAGCGGCCGTCGCCCACCACCAGTCCGTAAGAGGCGACCGCTGCCAGTTCGTAGAATACGTAGACGTTGAACAGGTCGCCCGAGAGGGCAAGGCCGGTAAGCGAGCCGGCCAGCAGCAGCGTCAGCGACTGGCGGCCGGTGGCTGCCGGATCGGACTCGCCCGGCCACAGCACCAGCGTGGTCAGCGGTACGGCGAGCGCGAACAGCAGTGCGAGGTCGTCGATGTAAAAGGTGATCCCCATTGGAGGAGCGAAGCTGCCGAGCGCGACTGCATAGGGGACATCGTAGGCTGACCAGGCGGCAAACAGGATCAGCGCACACGCGGCGAGAAGGATCGGGCCGATCACCGGACCCAGCGGCCGCAAGATGCCGTGGCGGGTCAGCGGAAGGACGAATGCGCCGAGCAGGGGCAGGACCGCGGCCAGGGAGACGTCAGTCATGTTGGCCCCCGGTGCTGTTCAGGACGGTCGGTGCAGGTATTGGCCGCTCGCCGGCCGGCCGCTCGCGGCTGCGTGACGGTGTCACCCCGCCGGCATCATCCAGGTCGTCCTGCATGCA
This sequence comes from Chromatiaceae bacterium, assembly GCA_024235415.1. Classification (GTDB taxonomy): domain Bacteria; phylum Pseudomonadota; class Gammaproteobacteria; order Chromatiales; family Chromatiaceae; genus Thiosocius. Next base: position 3,050 of record JACKML010000018.1, read on the forward strand.
CTGACGCGCCTCCTGCATGTCCAGCGTGCCATAACGCTCCTTGATGCGGATCACCAGACTGAGCGCCAGGGCCTGCACGCCGACCCCGATGACGATCGCGGTCAGCACCATCGCCTGCGGGACAGGATCAACCATTGCCTGGCCGCCGGCCGTACCGGTAAAGATCGGTGCCACTGCATCCCAACGGTAACCGGCCAGAATCAGCAGCAGGTTGGCGCCTGCCTCGGCGATCGCCAGCGCCAGTACCATGCGGAACAGGTGTCTGGACAGCACGATGCCGGTAATGCCGATCACGCACAGACCGATTGCGCCAATGAAGAACACCAGTCCGACAGATGTGCTCATGATGCGGCTCCATCGTCGTGTGCCAGGCGCATCAGCAGGCTGGACAGTTCGGCGCCTACCTTCAGGCCAACAGCCAGATACAGCAGAGGCAGGCTGCCACTCGAGACCAGTTCGCCGAACATGCCCTTGTCGAACAACGGTGTGAGGAAGGCGTCTCCGTTGTAGAGGGCGCCCAGCCCGAGGGCAATGAATGCGGTCCCCGCAAGGCCTTCGATTACGCTGAGCCAGATGTGACTGAGCGACTCGCTCGGGCGGGCGAGCAGCGGCAGAAAGAATGCCGCGGCGAGAATGACGCCGCCCTGGAAGCCGCCGCCCGGCGTCAGGTGGCCGTGGATGACCACATACAGGCCGGCTATCAACAGCAGCGGGAACAGCACGTCGGTGCCGGCCCTCAGAACGAATCCGGCAGCAGGGAGGGCGTTGTTGCGCCCCTTGGCCTGCACACCACCGAGGACCAGTCCACCGGCCGTGGCGGCGGCAAAAAGTATCGCCAGCTCACCGAGCGTATCCAGGCCGCGGTAGCCGAGGACGACCGCGGTGACGACGTTCGCCGCGCCGACTTCAGGTTTGGCGGCCTGTTGAATGGCCTGCCCGACGAGCATTGGTGGATGCCCAAACGGCAGGGTGCCGGTTATGGCGGCGAGCAGGAAGACCAGGCCGCCGAGGAACAGCAGGGTGGCGAGGTTACGCATCCGTGTTCTCCCCGCTCGTTGGAACGTCAAGGCGGGCCAGCCCAAGCCGGCGCAGTGCCAGCGCGAGTATCAGACCGCTCAGACCGGCACCGACCACGGCCTCGGTCATGGCCACATCAGGTGCCTGCAGCAGTACGAACATCACGGCCACGCCGAGTGAAACCGCCGACGCAGCGGCGATGGCCGCGAGCAGGTTCTCGAGCAGCAGCACCGCCAGCGCGGCACCGAGCGTCAGGGCGACGACGATGATGGCGACTCCCATCATGATTCATCCCTCTGCTTGTGCCACAGCGGGACACCGCTGCGGTGGAATGCCCGCGCCAGTGTGGACGAGCCGATCGGGTTGGTCAGCAGGATGAACAGGCCGACGACCAGCAGTTTCGGCCACCAGTCCGGGTGCGCGAATCCGACGCCAAGCAGCAGTGCGAGCGAGCCGAGTGTCACCGCCTTGGCCCCCGCCTGGATCCGGTTGTACACATCGGGCATGCGCAACAGACCGAGTGCACCGAGGAGGCAGAACAGTGCGCCTATGATCAGAAAGATGTCGGACAGCAGTTTCATGGTCTGTTTCCCTCGATCGCCCGCGCCAGGGCGACAACGCCGACAAAGGCGAGAACGCCGTAGAGCAGCGCCACGTCCAGGTACAGCGCAGAATCGAAAAACAGCGCCAGGACCACGATCGCACCGGTGGCGATCACCGAAAGGGTGTCGGCGGCAACGATCCGGTCGGGCGCGTGCGGGCCAATCCACAGGCGTAGCATCGCCAGGACGCAAGCCGCGCCGAGCAGCGCCAGGACGATGGTCCCGGTAATCCCCAGGCTCATTGCAGGAACCCCCGCAGGTGGCGTTCGAAGCCGCTCGCGATGGTCTGGGTCGCGGTCGCGATATCCGTACCGGGCGGACAGTCTATCCAATGCACCAGCAGGGCATCGCCCTCGACATCCACCGTCAGTGTCCCCGGCGTCAGGGTGATGCTGTTGGCCAGCACCAGACGCCCCAGATCGGAACGCAGCGAGGTGTTGATGCGCACCAACACGGGGCGAATCGGCAACGCGGGAGACAGCACGCGACGCGCCATGTCGAGGTTGGCACGCAACAGGGCGACCAGTAGCGACCCCAGATAGGTGATGAAGGCGAGTGGTGCGCCCGCCCGCAGCCGGATGCCGGCGAGTATCGGCTGCCGTCCGCTGCTCAGCGCGGCCACTGCCGTGGCGACCAGGATGCCGGCAACCAGTTCCTGCGGGTCAAGCGACCCGACCAGCAACAGCCAGAAAACAAAGGCGAACACGAACGAAAAGGCGGTGTGCTGCAGTTGCGGGTGCATTGTCGGGAAGGCCTACCTGGATGTCGGGCGAGCTGTGGTCGGTGAATGACCGGGCATGCGCCCGAAGCTTAACGCGTGTTCGATGTCAGTGTGATGAAACATGAGTATCCGACGAGACTCCCCGATTGGCCAGTGCGATCGATCGTTGCCACCAAAACCCACGCAATCTTCGTGCCGCCGATCGGACGTCCTGGCCTCGGTGGCGGCGGGTTGCCAGTCGACAAGTCGAAGCGAAATTGATCGCCTGCCCGGGATCCGCGAAGATTAGCGCATCCGCACCCGGGATGCAGGTCGTTGCAGTTAACCTGTGTTGGGTCTTTGCTGTTTTCCTGCAAGTGTTCACCCGCGATGGATAAGACAAACGATCTCGCATTATGCGCACGTGACCGTGCGCACCTCTGGCATCCCTACAGCTCCTCAGTGGCGCATATGCCGCTGTTTGCTGTGGCGTCGGCAAGTGGCGTTCGATTGAAGCTCGACGACGGCCGCGAACTTGTCGACGGCATGGCGTCGTGGTGGTGCGTGATCCACGGCTACAACCATCCGGTGCTCAATGCGGCAATTGAAGAGCAGTTGCGCGACATGGCGCACGTGATGTTCGGTGGCCTCACGCATGCGCCGGCGGTTCGCCTGGCGGAGAAGCTGGTCGAGATCACGCCGGACGGCCTTGATCTGGTGTTCTTCGCCGATTCCGGTTCCGTGGCGGTCGAGGTCGCGCTGAAGATGGCGATCCAGTATTGGCACAGCCTCGGCCTGCCAGGCAAGCGGCGCTTCGTAGCCCTGCGCAACGGTTACCACGGCGACACCCTGCATGCGATGTCGGTATGCGACCCGGTGACCGGCATGCACACCCTGTTTAATGGCGTACTGCCGCAGCAGCTGTTCGTGTCGGCACCGGCGGCAGGTTTCAACGTGCCGGTTGCACAGGCCGACCTGCGCGAGCTCGAACAGATCCTTGCCGAACATGCCGATGAGCTCGCCGGGCTGGTTCTCGAGCCGGTCGTCCAGGGGGCCGGCGGTATGCGGTTCTATTCACCCGACTACCTGCGGGCGGCGCGCACTTTGTGTGACCGCTACCAGGTACTGTTGATCGCCGACGAGATCGCCACCGGTTTTGGGCGCACCGGCAAGCTATTCGCCTGTGAGCATGCGGCGATTGCGCCGGATATCCTGTGCCTGGGCAAGGCGCTGACTGGGGGCTATATGACGCTGGCGGCGACCCTCACCACCCATCGCGTGGCCACGGCGATCGGCGCAGGCGAGCCCGGCGTGTTCATGCATGGCCCGACCTTCATGGCGAATCCGATGGCCTGCGCGGTGTCGCTGGCCAGCATTGATCTGCTGCTGCAGTCGCCCTGGCAGGCGCGCGTGGCGCAGATAGAGGCGGGGCTGCGGACTGGCCTGGCACCGTGCGTCGATATGCCGCAGGTCGCAGACGTGCGGGTGCTGGGCGCCATCGGAGTGGTCGAGCTCGTGCACCCCGTCGACATGCAGCGGGTGCAGCCGCTGTTCGTCGAACAGGGTGTCTGGGTCAGGCCTTTTGGCAGTCTGGTCTACCTGATGCCACCTTTCGTGATTGGCGAAGACGACCTGGCGACTTTGACTGAAGCCGTGTGCGCGGTGGTCGGAAGGCTGGATGTTGAAGGTGGCTTTTGCGTGCCTGGAGTTTGAAGTTTCGGGGCTTTTTGGGACGCGCGGTGGCGCGCCTAAGAAAGCCGCCGTCAGGCACACCCGAGCCTCAGGAAGCGAATGTCGGCCGCTCGGACGGCCACTGGCATCCCGCCCTGTCTCGATCCCCGCCGACTCTATATAATCGCCGCTCACCAAATTTCTGAGATCACCGCTTCAAGGCACGGTCTCTTCACGTGATCTTTCGTAGGGATCACCACTGAACCCGGAGATGCTGCAGCATGCCTGTTGTCACCCTTCCTGACGGCTCCAGTCGGAGCTTCGAACAATCCGTTTCCGTTGCCGCGGTGGCTGCCGACATCGGTGCCGGCCTGGCCAAAGCGGCGCTGGCCGGCAAGGTCGACGGGCGCATGGTCGACACCTCATACATGATCGACCGCGATGTGAATCTGGCGATCATCACCGGCAAGAGCGATGAGGCGCTGGAGCTGATCCGCCACGACGCGGCGCACGTGATGGCGCAGGCGGTTCAGGAGTTGTATCCGGGTACCCAGGTGACGATAGGACCTGCGATCGAGGATGGCTTCTATTACGACTTCGCGCGCGAGGAGCCGTTTACCCCGGCCGATCTGCAGAAGATCGAGGATCGCATGCGTGAGATCGTCGGTCGCGATCTGCCGATCGAGCGCGAGGTCTGGGACCGCGAGCAGGCGAAAAGGACGTTCGGCGACATCGGCGAGTCGTACAAGGTGCAGATCATCGAGGACATCATCCCGGAGGGTGAAGAGGTCTCTATCTACCGCCAGGGCGACTGGTTCGACGTGTGCCGCGGTCCGCACCTTCCGAGTACCGGCAAGTTGCCCAAGGCGTTCAAGTTGATGAAGCTGGCCGGCGCCTATTGGCGCGGCGATTCCAACAACCCGATGCTGCAGCGCATCTACGGCACCGCGTGGCGCAGCAAGGACGAACTCAAGGATTATCTGCACCGGCTGGAGGAGGCCGAGAAGCGCGACCACCGCAAGATCGGCAAGGCGCTTGACCTGTTTCATTCGCAGGACGAGGCCCCGGGCATGGTGTTCTGGCACAATCGTGGCTGGACCATCTACCTGACCGTGCAGCAGTACATTCGCGACAAGCTGCGCGACCACGGTTATCAGGAGGTCCATACCCCTCAGGTGATCGACCGTTCGCTGTGGGAGAAGTCGGGTCACTGGGACAAGTTCGGTGACATGATCTTCACCACGCACTCGGAAAACCGCGACTACGCGATCAAGCCGATGAACTGTCCGGCGCACATCCAGATCTACAATCACGGTCTGAAGAGTTATCGCGACCTGCCGCTGCGCCTGGCGGAGTTCGGATCGTGCCACCGCAACGAGCCGTCCGGCACACTGCACGGCCTGATGCGGGTGCGCAACTTCGTACAGGACGACGCGCACATCTTCTGCACCGAGGAACAGATCCTGTCCGAGGTACTGGCGTTCAACGACCTGCTGTTCGAGGTGTACCGCGATTTCGGCTTCGACGAGGTCCTGGTCAAACTGTCTACCAGACCTGAAAAACGTGTTGGATCAGATGAGTTATGGGATAAAGCTGAGAAGTCTCTTGAAGATGCGCTGAGCCAAAGCGGACTCGACTGGGAGCTGCAGCCGGGCGAGGGCGCGTTCTACGGGCCGAAGATCGAGTACTCGCTGCGCGACTGTCTGAACCGCGTATGGCAGCTCGGCACCATCCAGCTGGATTTCTCGATGCCGGGCCGCCTCGGTGCGACCTATATCGCCGAGGACAACAGCAAGCAGGTGCCGGTGATGCTGCACCGCGCGATCCTGGGTTCGATCGAGCGGTTTATCGGTATTCTCATCGAGCATCATGCTGGTTCTTTCCCGTTGTGGCTGTCGCCGGTGCAGGCCGTGGTGATGAATATCACTGACCGACAGGCGGATTTCTGCAAAGAGGTGGCGAAAAGCCTTCTGGATAAAGGCTTTAGGGCGGAATTGGACTTGAGGAATGAGAAAATCGGGTTTAAAATCCGCGAGCACACCTTGCAGCGCACGCCCTACCTGCTGGTAGTCGGTGATCGCGAGATGGAAAACCGCAGCGTGGCGTTACGCACGCGCAGTGGAGAAGACCTCGGATCGGTGCCTCTCGAGCAGTTGATCGAGCGCTTCACGACAGAGGTGGCAGAGCGCGCATGATGTGAAGCCCCGCTGGTCCCTAAGGGTGCCGAGTCGGGGGTGACAGGGCCTGAAACCCAGAAAGCACTGGCGTCCGCCGGTGCTTTCTTGCTTGTCAGGCCTTCAAAATTTTTGGAGGAAACCGGCTATCGCCAAACAACCCGAGAAGCGGAATCGCCTGAATGGAGAGATCACAGCGCGCGAAGTGCGCCTGATCGGACAGGAAGGAGAACAGATCGGCGTCGTGTCGATCGAAGAGGCGATGACCGCGGCTGAAGAAGCCAGCATGGACCTGGTCGAGATCCAGCCCAACGCCGAACCACCGGTGTGCCGTGTCATGGATTTCGGCAAATTCGTGTTCGAGCTGAAGAAGCAGAAGCAGGAAGCGCGCAAGAAACAGAAACAGGTGCAGGTCAAAGAGGTGAAGTTCCGTCCCGGAACCGAGATCGGCGACTACCAGGTGAAACTGCGTAACCTGCAGCGTTTCCTTGAAGAGGGTGACAAAGCGAAGGTGACCATGCGGTTCCGCGGACGTGAGCACGCGCACCGGGAACGCGGCCTGGAACTGCTCGAACGAATCGAGAAGGACCTCGAGGAATTCTCGGTTGTAGAGCAGCGACCGATGATGGAAGGGCGCCAGATGGTGATGGTGCTCGGTCCCAAGCGCGGCAAGTAGCCGTCGCAGAAAATTCACGCGACCCCTCGAGGGGTTGCCGGGCGGTCGGGCCAACAGGCATTGCCTTGGCTGCCTTATCAAAAACCTTGAATGTTTAAGGAGTAGAAAATGCCGAAGATCAAAAGCAATCGTGGTGCAGCGAAGCGCTTCCGGGTAACCGCCGGCGGTATCAAGCGCCACCAGTCTCATCGTCGTCACATCCTGACGAAGAAATCGACCAAGCGTAAGCGTCAGCTGCGTTCGCCGTCGCTGGTGCACAAGAGTGATGTGGCCGCAGCGCGCCGCATGATTCCATACGCCTGATCACGAGGAGACTGAACAATGCCAAGAGTTAAACGTGGTGTGCAGGCGCACGCCAAGCACAAGAAGGTCCTGGACGCGGCGAAGGGTTACTACGGCGCGCGCAGTACCGTTTACCGGGTTGCGAAGCAGGCTGTCATCAAGGCCGGCCAGTATGCGTACCGTGATCGCCGGGTGAAGAAGCGCGAGTTCCGCTCGCTCTGGATCCAGCGCATCAACGCCGGTGCCCGTATGTGCGACATGTCGTACAGCCGCTTCATCGATGGCCTGAACAAGGCCGGTATCGAGGTCGACCGCAAGATGCTGGCCGATATCGCGGTGCACGATATGCCGGCGTTTGAGCAACTCGCGCAGAAGGCCAAGGCCGCCCTCGCGAGCTGAGGACGATTGCCGGCCTGCGGGCTGGCGGCGTCGTGAAGAATGAAGGGGGAAGTGCCGTTGGGGTTGCTTCCCCCTTTTTCGTTCCTCAACACTCAACTCTTCCATTTGCAGCAAAGACAATGAGCAACAATCTAGACGAGCTCCTCTCGCAGTCCGAGCAGGCGGTCGCCACGGCCGGTGACCTGCGTGCGCTGGACGAGGTTCGTGTGCAGTTCCTCGGCAAGAGCGGCCTGTTTACCGAGCGGCTGAAGCAGCTGGGCAAATTGCCTGCCGATGAACGCAAGACCGCCGGCCAGGCGATCAATGATGCCAAGCAGGCGTTTCAGTCGGCCCTCGAGGCGCGCAAGGCTGCACTGGAGGCGGCGCTGCTGGCACAGCGGCTGGCGTCGGAGCGCGTGGACGTGTCGCTGCCAGGCCGCGATGCCGCCATTGGCGGCCTGCATCCGGTGACCCGTACCATGCAGCGCATCGAGGCGTTCTTTGCCAGTGCCGGCTTCGAGGTCGCAGAGGGGCCGGAGATCGAAGACGATTTCTATAACTTCGAGGCGCTCAACATTCCTTCGCATCATCCAGCGCGCGCGATGCATGACACCTTCTATTTCGACGAGCATATGTTGCTGCGTACGCATACATCGCCGGTCCAGATCCGGCACATGCAGAATGCGCAGCCACCGATGAAGGTCATCGCGCCGGGGCGCGTCTACCGCTGTGATTCGGACCTGACGCATACCCCGATGTTCCACCAGGTCGAGGGATTCCTCGTCGATGAGACGGTCAGTTTCGCTGACCTCAAGGGCATCCTGAATGCATTCCTGCACAGCTTCTTCGAGCGCGAGGATCTTGAGGTGCGTTTTCGCCCCTCGTATTTCCCGTTTACCGAGCCGTCCGCCGAGGTCGATATCCAGTGCGTCATCTGCAGCGGTGAGGGCTGTCGCGTGTGCAAGCAGACCGGCTGGCTCGAGGTTTTGGGCTGCGGCATGATCCATCCCGAGGTGTTTCGCCACGTCGGGATCGACAGCGAAAAATACCTCGGCTACGCATTTGGTATGGGCGTCGAACGCCTGACCATGCTGCGCTACGGCGTGAATGATCTGCGGCTGTTTTTCGAGAATGACCTGAGGTTCCTCAAGCAGTTTGCCTAGCGGGCATCCGGCCGGGTGCGTCATGTCGTCGGGTTCACAGAACAAACGCCGTGTTGCAGGTTGAATGACCTTGCTGGCGATCGATTGGAATTGAGTTAGGTAACAACAATGAGATTCAGCGAAGCCTGGCTGCGCGAGTGGGTCAACCCGGACATCGGCACCAACCAGCTGGCTGACCAGTTGAGCATGGCCGGTCTGGAAGTCGATGCTGTCGAACCTGCGGCGGCGATATTCAGCGGCGTGGTGGTCGGTGAGGTGCTGACGCGCGAGCAGCATCCGGATGCCGACAAGCTCAGCGTCTGCAACGTGGCCATTGGTTCCGATGCGCCGTCGCAGATCGTGTGCGGGGCCAGGAACGTGGCTGCGGGCATGAAGGTGGCGGTGGCCACCGTCGGCGCCGTTCTGCCGGGCGACTTCAGGATCAAGCGCGCCAAGCTGCGCGGGGTCGAGTCGCTGGGCATGATCTGCTCGGCGTCCGAACTCGGTCTGGCGGAGACGTCGGACGGCATCCTGGCCCTGCCGCCGGATGCGCCGGTGGGTCGTGACTTCCGCGATTACATGAATCTTGATGACCATTGCATCGAGGTCGATCTCACTCCGGACCGCGCCGACTGTCTGAGCGTGGCAGGGATTGCGCGCGAGGTCGGCGTGCTCAACCGCGAGCCGTTGACAGTGCCGGAGATCCCCGCAGTCGCGCCCACTATCGATGATCAGTTCGAAGTGGCGGTACAGGCGCCGGATGCCTGTCCACGTTACTTGTGCCGTGTCGTCCGCGGTATCGACCCGCTGGCGCGCACGCCCGAATGGATGATCGAAAAACTGCGCCGTGGCGGCGTTCGCGCGATCTCACCGGTCGTCGATATCACCAACTTCGTGCTGTTGGAGCTCGGGCAGCCGATGCATGGCTTCGATCTGGCATGTCTGCAGGGCGGCATCCAGGTGCGCATGGCCGTACAGGACGAGTTGCTGAAGCTGCTCGATGGCAGCGACGTCAGGCTGCGGGCCGACACACTGGTCATCGCCGATCAGCGTCGAGCATTGGCACTGGCCGGCGTGATGGGCGGCGACGATTCCGCGGTCTCGGAAACGACGCGCGACGTGCTGCTGGAGGCTGCGTTCTTTGCGCCGCTGGCGATCGCCGGCAAGGCGCGCAGTTACGGGCTGCACACCGACAGCTCGCACCGCTTCGAGCGTGGCGTCGATTTTGATCTGCAGCGCCAGGCGATGGAACGCGCCACGGCGCTGCTGTTGCAGATCACTGGTGGCCAGGCCGGGCCTGTTACCGAGGTGGCGTCGGCGGAGCACCTGCCGACCCGTGTCCCTATCGCATTGCGCCGCAGCCGCGTGCAGCGCCTGCTCGGCATCACGATCGACGATTCGACTGTTGCCGACATCCTGCAGCGTCTTGGGATGCAGCTGCAGTCGACAGATGAAGGTTGGCATGTGGTGGCGCCGTCGGCCCGCTTCGATATCACCATCGAGGCTGACCTGATCGAGGAGATCGGTCGCGTCTACGGCTACGCGAACATCCCAGCCCGGCTGGGCTCGGCACCGGTCAGTGTCGCGCTGAACCCGGAAGCGGCGTTTGATCTCTCGGCGACCAGGCACCTGCTGACACACCGCGGCTACCAGGAGGCGATCACTTACAGCTTCATCGCGCCGGAGCTGTGTCAGGTGTTCGCCCCGCAGGCCGAGCCCATCAAATTGGCGAACCCTATATCGGCCGACATGTCGGATATGCGGCCGAGCCTCTGGCCCGGTTTGGTGCAGACGCTGAAGTACAACCTGGCGCGACAGCAGACCGCGGTCCGCGTGTTCGAGAGCGGCCTGACGTTCGCGCGCGTATCGGGCGAGATCAGCCAGGTATCGAAACTCGGCGGCTTGGTGTTCGGCGAGGCACGCCCCGAGCAATGGGCACTGCAGACACGCAAAGCGGATTTCTTCGACATCAAGGCCGACCTCGAGGCGGTACTGGCCCAGGTCGATACCGCGGACGCGTTCCGATTCGAGGCCGCCGAACATCCTGCCTTGCATCCGGGGCAGAGTGCGCGCGTGCTCCGTCGTGGCGAACCGATTGGCTGGATCGGGCTGTTGCATCCCGGGGTGCAAAAGACCCTGGATGTGCCCGCCGGGGTATATCTGTTCGAAGTCGACCTGGCCGCGCTCAAGACCGGATCGATCCCGAAATTCCGGCCGTTGTCCAAGTTTCCCGCGATCCGCCGGGACTTCGCCCTGCTGGTCAACCGCACGCTGCCGTATCAGGCAGTCCTGGATTGCATAAAGGCGGCCGCGCCACCGCTGGTGAAAGACATTCAGCTGTTCGACGTCTATACTGGGGACAATATAGATTCCAGTCTAAAAAGCTTGGCTTTGAGCTTGATTTTGCAGGAATCTTCGCACACTCTTACCGATTCCGAAGTGGAAGAGGCGAGCGGTGTGGTGCTTGCGGCGCTGGCCGAGCGCCTTTCGGCAAAACTGAGAGATTGAGCGATGGCATTGACCAAGGCAGAGATGGCTGAACACCTGTTCGAGGAACTCGGGCTCAACAAGCGCGAGGCCAAGGACATGGTGGAGATGTTCTTTGAAGAGATACGGTTGTCACTGGAGAGCGGCCGGCAGGTGAAGCTGTCGGGCTTCGGCAATTTCGATCTGCGCGAAAAAAGCCAGCGACCCGGACGTAATCCCAAGACCGGTGAAGAGATCCCGATCTGCGCACGTCGCGTAGTGACGTTTCGTCCGGGACAGAAACTCAAGGCACGAGTAGAGGCATATGCTGGATCCCAACAGCAGTAGCGTTGAATTACCGCCAATCCCGGGCAAGCGTTACTTCACCATCGGTGAAGTGAGCGATCTGTGTCAGGTCAAGCCGCACGTCTTGCGATATTGGGAGCAGGAGTTCCCACAGCTCAAGCCGGTGAAGCGACGCGGTAACCGCCGCTATTACCAGCGTCACGACGTGGAGATGATCCGCAGCATCCGGGGCCTGCTGTATGAGCAGGGGTTTACCATCGGTGGTGCGCGTCAGCAGCTCGCCGGCGATGGCCCCAAGCACGAAGAGCGCCCAAAAGCCGAATTGATCCGCCAGCTGCGCGGTGAACTCGAGGAAGTGCTCGCGATCCTCCGCTGAATTAGCCGGTTCGTTGACAAAAAAGCGCCACGTCCCTAGGATGCAGCGCTCTTTCCGGAGCGTAGCGCAGCTTGGTAGCGCACCACAATGGGGTTGTGGGGGTCGGGAGTTCGAATCTCCCCGCTCCGACCAATTAAAAACAAAGGCTTAGGTTAATAACCTGAGCCTTTTTCTTTTGAAGTAAGCCGCATAGGTACCGAAATAGGTACCCGTCCAACCAATGAAAAAAACGCGCCGCGGTAAGCTGCGCGCTCGA
>JACKML010000019.1 GCA_024235415.1 Chromatiaceae bacterium
TGCGCGACCCCCGGTCTGCAACTGAAAACGGAGCGCACGTTCGGTACAGGCGTCGCCACAGGCACGACAGGTGATACCGCGCATGCTCAGACAGGATTCGCCCACCCGCGCCTTCAGGGACCAGGGATGCGCCAATCCCGGGTCCAGCGCACCGTATCCGCAGGCTGCGGCACAGGCACCGCAGAAGGTGCAGCCAGCGCGCGCAAAATCGACCTTTGGGTAGCCTCCATCGCCGGTGACCAAAATCCTCTCCTGGCAGGCCTCTACGCAGTCGCTGCAACGTTGGCAGACTGTGGTGAATCCCTCGACGGCCCAGGGCATGCGTGGCAGATAGGCACCGGTATCGCGACGGCCGCCCAGGAAGGCGCGCCTTGCATGGTTGATTGTCATGGTGCCGTCACTGAATGCAATCCGCAGGCCAAACCCTCTGCTCAATTAATTCAATGAGTTAGCCACGGCAGCCGCCGACGCGGGTGTTGCAGCACTGCATCGCGACGCAACGCCCCCATGCGTGGCATGGCCGGAGCGGTGATGCGCAATAGCACAACCGGGTACCCGATCGCCCGGCGATTCCGTTCGCGGGGAGTCCGCTATCTGGGTGTCGGCATCCCTGCGGTGGAATCAAAACGGGCCCCGAAGGGCCCTGAGATCAGCGGACGACGTGAGGGCCCAGGTCAACCCCAGCAGTCATCCTTGATGTTTGCAAACCAGCTGTTCGCGTACGCTACCTCACGTGCACGCATCTCCGGACTGCTGTCTTTGGGGGTAAGCCCACCCGAACCTTCAACACCGCTTAGCTTGCCGCCATCGAGGTGATAAACCTTGGCCACTGAGATCGCATCGTTCGGCCCGATGATTGAATAGCAGGTATTCACCAGTGAGGGTTCACCCGGTTGGCGGCCATTGAGCAAATCAACAACTGCCGCAGCGGCAACCTTGGCTTCGGAGTTTGCCGCGTAGGCAGACTTCGGCAGGGGTGATGCCGCTGAGGCATCACCGACGACATGAATGTTTTTGTGAATCGCCGATTCGAAAGTACGCCCGTCGATCGGACACCAGCCCTTGTCGTCAGTCAGCCCGGCCTTGACCGCAATCTTGCCGGCCTTCTGCGCCGGGATCACGTTGGCTACATCGACCTTGTGCGCAGTATTGCCGGCGTAGATCGTATTGCTGGACGGATCGACCCGAGTGACAAGCCCGCCTTTTCCCGCTGCCACCCACTCGACAATGCCGGCATGATGGCGTTCAAACGCCTGCATGAACAAGCCCTGCTTGGAGAACTTGTCCTTGGCATCGAAGATCATCAGCTTTGACTTCGGTTTCCTGGCTCGCAGGTACATCGCGATCTGGCATGCGCGTTCGTAAGGCCCGGGCGGGCAGCGAAACGGGTTCGGTGGCGCCACTATCGCCACGACACCGCCGTCGGGCATTGCCTCCAGTTGCTTGCGCAGCAGCACCGTCTGTTCGCCTGCCTTCCAAGCATGCGGCATCGCGCGCATCGCGGCCTCGTCATATCCCTCGATGTTGTCCTTGAAGTCGATTCCCGGCGCGACGATGCAACGATCATAGGCGAATGTCGAACCACCGGCCGTCTTCACTTTTCTGCCTGCCGCATCGATCTCGGTAACGGTATCGATTACCACATTGATGCCGTGACCCTTGAGCCCGTCGTAAGACACCTTGATGGAGTCCATGCCGCGATGACCGGAGAGCACCTCATTGCTGAAGAAGCAGGTGAAGTGTTCGGCATTGGCCTCGATCAATGTGACCTCGATCGACGGGTCGGCCATCCGGATATATTTCGCAGCGGTCGCACCGCCGGCGCCGCCGCCGACCACGACGACCTTCTTGCCCGCTGCGCCGACGATCGCCGGAAAACCCAGTGCACCGACGGCAACGGCGCTGCCGGTGGCCTGGAGAAATCTTCTGCGTGTGATATGTGCCATTGTATTTCCCCCCCTTGTTTACTGCTGGCTGGCAAAGTAGTGCAGAACAGCCTCAAGCTCGGTATCGCTGAGCTTTTCGACCGCTTTCTTCATCTTCTTCGTCATTTCGCGGTGCCCGGCCTTGTAGTCGGCCATCGAATACTGCAACCAGGGCAGCCACTGGCCGGCCAGGATGCCGGCATCATCGCCGGGCAGCGAGCCGCCCTCGTCATGGCACTTCGCGCAGCCGGACTCGTAGATCTCGGCACCTGCCTTGGCCTTGGCGACGTCGTGAGGCACGTTCGCCTTGTACACCGGTAACGCCGCGAAGTAGGTCGCCATCGATTCGATCTGCTCGTTGGTGTAACCCTTGGCGATGCGATCCATGATCGTGGCCGGACGGGTACCCTCCCGGAAACCCAACATCGTCTCGGTGAAGTAGCTCTCGGATAGACCGGCAAGATTCGGCGAGGCAGGTCCCGCGCTCTTGCCGTGGGTTCCGTGACAGCCGGCACAGGTGTTTGCCATCATCTCGGCGCCTGGATCCGCGAACACTTGCCCGCCTGCCGTCAACGCAATGATCGCTGGCGCGAGGTAGCCAAGGTATCTGATGCGGTAATTCATGTTTTCTCTATCTCCTCGGTTGTTTGTTGCACTGCTTGATCCAATGCGGCCTTGCACCGCAACCGTCATCTGCCAAAAGGCATCATGATGGATTCGGGGCGCGTGAACTTGTTGATGTCCACTGACATCCTTGCCATGTTGGCATCCATCCGACTCATCGACTGATTCATCATCGACATCGATTGATTCATCACGGCGATCGCGCCGGTCATTGCCGCGATGTTCTCGCCCAGACCAGCCATGTCTGCCGCCATCTTTGACATGTCACCGGTCATCCTCTCCATGCCGACACGAACCCGGGCGAAGTCCTGGGACATGCCTCTCTGCCCGTCGACCATGCTCTTCGCCATCACTGACATACGGTCGGTCATGGTCCGCATATCGTCAGCCATGCTCGTAACGTCGGCACCCATGCGTGACACGGCAGCGGTCATCGTGCTCATGTCGCGACCCATGTTGAACATGAACAGCCCCATGCCGGCCATGGCCGCTAGCATCACAAGCACAGCAACGACAAATAGAATCATCCGACCTGCATGCCACTTGGGGTCACTCATCCACACGCCACCGTTGACTGTCGATGCCATTGCGTTCCGCTCTCCCGACCTTCGGTTCTTGCCGCTCACGCTCGTCCACAGTGCATGCCCGGTGGCCGTGCCGGTCACCACGCCGCACGGCATGTCCCTATCAGGAAGTGGCGCGGGTCGTGCTTGTCTTTCTCGAGAAACCATGGGCAAGATCGGTGCCATGAGCAAACAAGACCAACAATCAAAGACTTGCAAGTCCCTGCGCCACGCAGGGTTGTTGCAACGTTGCATTGCAGAGCAGCCGATGCAACGCTTTTTCTGTCTGGTCGACTCGAACGCAATACGTCGGAAACGAACGCATGCTTGAACAGCGTGACATCCTTGCCCTCTTTGAGCCTCTGCTCGAACCTATCGAGGAAGGCCTCATCATCTGCAACCAGGGAGGTGGCATACTCAGTTTGAACCGAGCCACTCTCCGGCTGTTCGGGCTCGCCGAACAAGACCCTGCACCAACCCTCTCAAACCTCGGTGGTCACAATTTGCGTGTATCGCTGATTCGCGCCGGACTCGACCGCGAGGATGACAGCCATCATCACTGCGAGATGGCGATGGAGTTCGACGAAGAGGTACGTGTGAACGGCGAATCGCGCTGGCTGCGGATCAACTACTGCCCGCTGAATCTGCCGGACCAGCCACACGTACTGCGCATGATCGTGATGCGCGACGTGACCGTAGAGAAACGTTTGTTTGCGTTCATGGCGGACAAGGATGCCTGTGGCGTCGCCACTGAAGACCCGGACATGCTGCGACTCATCCACCGCCTGACTACCGTTGCTGCATCGGAGGCCTCGGTGCTCCTGCAGGGCGAGTCCGGTACTGGCAAGACCGAACTCGCGCGGCTGGTGCACCGTCGCAGCCAGCGGTGCAACAAGCCATTCGTCGAGATCAACTGTGGCGCTATCCCTTCGACCCTGATCGAGACCGAGCTCTTCGGTCATGTGAAAGGCGCATTCACTGGTGCGGTAAAGGATCGGGAAGGCCGCTTCAAGGCAGCCGATGGCGGGACGCTGTTTCTCGACGAAATCGGTGAACTGCCACGCGAGCTGCAGCCCAAGTTGCTGCGTGTCCTGCAGGATGGGGAGTATGAGCCGGTGGGTTCGGACAGAACGCTGAAAGTCGACGTTCGTTTGGTCTGCGCCTCAAACCGGGATCTTCACGACCTGGTGGACAACGGCCTGTTCCGCGCAGACCTTTACTACCGTATCGCCGTGGTCCCACTGCAGGTGCCGCCACTGCGCGAACGGCCGGGAGATATCTCCTTGCTGACCAAGGTGATCCACAAACGACTGGTGATGCGCAACTATCCAGCCGAGACCACGTTCAGCGACGACGCAATGCGCGCAATCATGAACTACCCATGGCCGGGCAATGTACGCGAGCTGGCCAACGCGGTGGAGCACTGCATCATCTGCGCCGAGCAAGGCGTGGTGACGCGTGAGAGCCTGCCCGACACCATTCGTTATTACTGCGAGGTGCGTAACTCCGCGGCACCGATTGAAACCGACGCATCGATGGAAAGCGCGCGCCACGAGATCGAAAATGCATTGCGTAAGGCACACGGCAACAAGACCCTTGCTGCGCAGATCCTGGGGGTCGACCGCACCACCCTGTGGCGGCGCATGCAGCGGCTGGGCTTTGTATGAAGTCGCAGACGCCGATACAAGGCAACCTGGCCAGATCACCCACGACCGAACAACGGCAGATTCGCCGGTTGACCGGTGTATTTTTCTCAACCAAAGGAAAGACCGATATGAAAACGTCTATGTTGCTCACCGCATTCTCCGCCGCCCTGTTTGCCGCTGCGGTGACTGCTGCGCCACCAAAGTTCGATAAAGCGGATACCAATGGTGACGGGCACGTCGATGCGACCGAGTTCGCCGCCAGCGGGGTCAAGAAGGAACTCGCCAAACTCGACAAGGATGGTGACGGGAAACTGACCAAGAAGGAGTACTCGGCCGCTCTTGACGAAGACTGCGAGTAACCGCACCGGACGAATGCGCAGTCCCACTGTTATGTTGGTGTACCCGGCGGCAAACGCCGGGTACCGCAATAGTGCGAGTGGTCCGAAGGGGTGGGAAGCTGATCGCCGGTATGACTCCTGGCTGGCTGATTCATCGCCGCATGCGATCGGGACTTCCAGGCAATTTCAATCGCCATTTAAGAGTCCGGCCGCTCCACAACATCACTTTCAGCCACACCTGCATCGGCCTGTGTCGACGCAACTCGCCCGGCAACCACCCGCTGCCGCGCCTGCCCGGCCTGCTCGCGGCGACGACGCTGCTGACTCAATGGCGGGCATTTGTCGTCGTTCCAGTAGGTCACCTGGCAGTCCAGGCAGTAGTGGCATTCATTGGCATTGATCTCGCCGATCGGGCTGATCGCCCTGACCTCGCACTCGACCGCACAGATCTGGCAGGGCTTGCCGCACTCCTTGCGGCGGCGCAGCCAGTCGAACAGCCGCAGGCGTGCGGGAATCGCCAGGGCTGCACCCAGCGGGCACAGATACTTGCAGTAGAACTTGCGGTTGACGACTGCAATCAACAACAGCGCCAACGCATAGACGAGGTAGCCCCATTCGCGCTGAAAACGCAGCGTCACCGCCGTCTTGAACGGCTCGATCTCGGCATAGCGCACCGCCTCACCAATGGATTGCAGCGAGACACCGAACAACAGCAGCAGAACGATGTATTTCAGTGCCCAGAGTCGCTCATGCACCATCTGTGGAAACTCCCACTGGCGGATACGCAGGCGGCGTGCGATCTGATTGATAAGTTCCTGCATGGCGCCGAAAGGGCACAACCAGCCGCAATACACCCCCCGTCCCCAGAGCAGCAGGCTGATCGCAACGAAGCTCCAGAGGATGAACATCATCGGATCAATCAGAAAGATCTCCCAGTGGAAGTCCTGCCGCAGCGCCCGGACGAAGGTCAACACGTTGACCACCGATAGCTGTGCCAGCGCATACCAGCCGATAAACACCACCGTGAACAGCAGATAGCCATCGCGAACCCACAGCAGCAGTCGCGGGTGTTGCGCGAGCAGATCCTGGAACAGCAGGATCAACGTCAGCAATACGAGGGCCGTGATCAGCACCCCTATCGCGAAGCTGCGTTCGGCCCACACAAGACGCCAGATAGCCTCGGCCGAAGGATCCGGTTGCGGCTCGGCAACCGCTGCCGCGCCATCCAACAGACCATGCGCGGCCGCCACCTGCTGAAGTGTCTTGGTGATGGTCTGGTTGATCACCATCATCGTGATCGTCGCACCACTGATGGCATCCACGGTGACGAATCCCTCGCTCGGGGCACCGCCGATCTTGATACGACTGCGTGCATCCAGGCCGAGGTACTGGGCAACGAAATCCGCCAGCTGGTCTTCGCTCACCCCGGCCAGCAGGATCGGTTCCTCGTGCCGGACGATCTTCACGCCAACGATCTCGGCACGCAGGTTCAGGGCCACCAGGACGCTGACAGGTTTGCCTGAATAGGCTGGGATCGGCAGGATCTCGTCTGTCAGATACACATAGCCGGCCAGTCCATTGGCATCAAACACCGGTGCGACGCGTGGATCGCCACCGAAGGGACCAAAACGCTCAGCGGCCGGAAAAGCCTCCTGTACGAGGGGATACAGCTGCTTGATCAGCGGATCGGTGGCCGCAACGGCCGGGGCAAACCAGCAGACGATGATCAGGCAGGCCGTGTTCCGGACCAGGCGGCGCATCCGCTGAATCGCACTCACAGATCGGCTCCCTGATGAAAACCCTCTTATAGATGAGCCAGGCGGAACCCGACTTGAGCGGTATCAAGACTGTCAGCGCGCGCGACCGGCCGAGTCAAAGGTTCTGCATGCGGGTCAGCTCCCGCCAGGCCTCGATCAGCGCCCGTCTGGCGATCTCGACCTCTGCGCCCGTGGTTGGGGTGCCGATGCTCAGACGCACCGCGCCGAGTGCACGCGCGGTATCCGTGCCCATGGCACCCAGCACACCACTGACGCTGTCTGTGTCTTCGTGGCAGGCCGAGCCCACCGAGGCGGCGATACCTGGTGAAGCGGCCAGCAGGGTCCTGCCATCGACGCCGGGGAACGACAGATTGAGAGTGTTCGGCAGCCGGTGTGTCGGATGGCCGTTGAGCAGGATTCCCGGAATGGCCTGTTCGAGTCCTGTATGCAGTGCATCGCGCAGTTCGGCCAGCTGTATGGTGACGGCCGGCAGCCGCTGCCGCGCCAGATCGGCCGCCGCACCCAGGCCGACGATGTGCGGTACATTCTCGGTGCCGGGTCTCAGACCGTGCTCGTGCCCCGCTCCGAACAGCACCGGGGCGAGCGGTGTGCCGCGGCGCACGTAGAGTGCCCCTACCCCCTTGGGTGCGTAGAACTTGTGTCCGGCCAGGGTCAACAGGTCGACACCCAGTTCGTCCACCTCGACCGGAATCTTGCCGACCGACTGCGCCGCATCGGTGTGGAACAGGGCACCACGTGCGCGGGCCAGCGCCGCGAGCTCGGCGATCGGCTGCAGGGTACCGACCTCGTTGTTGGCGTGCATGACAGATACCAGCACCGTGTCGTCACGCAGCGCGGCGGCCAGATCGGCCGGATCGACCCGCCCGGTCTCATCAACCGGCAGCACGGTAACCTCCCAGCCCTCGGCGGCGAGGTGCGCCATGGGCGCGGCGACCGCCGGGTGCTCCACCGCACTGGTGACCAGGTGTCGGCCGTGCTCGCGCAGCGCCCGGGCCACGCCGAGCACGGCCAGGTTGTTGGCCTCGGTGGCACAGCCGGTGAAGACGATCTCGTCGGGCAGCGCGCCGATCAGCTGCGCGACCTGGGCCCGCGCGATGGCGACTGCCCCCTGGGTACGTCGGCCATAGACATGGCCAGACGAGGGGTTGCCGAAGTACGTGCGCAGGTAAGGATCGATCGCGTCGGCCACCTCGCGTGCGACCGGGGTGGTGGCGTTGTAGTCCAGATAGACCGGATCCGTCATGCCGTCATCCATCGAGTGCCTGGGTCAGATCATCGATCAGGTCCTGCGGATCCTCGAGGCCGACCGACAGGCGGACCATCGCGTCGCCGATGCCACGACGCGCACGTTCGGCCGGATCGACACCATGGTGGGTCGTGGTCACCGGCTGGGTGGCAAGACTCTCGACACCGCCCAGGCTTGGTGCAATGGCAAACAGCTTCAGGCGATCCACCACTGCCGAGGCGGCCGCACCATCCCCCGCGATGTCCAGCGTCAGCATGCCGCCGAACCCGCTCATCTGGCGCCGGGCCAGCGCATGCCCGGGAAAGCCCTCGAGGCCCGGATACAGCACCCGGGCAATACGCGGGTGCGCCGCCATCGCCAGCGCAATCGCCATGGCCGACGCGTTCTGCGCCTGCACCCGCACCACCAGGCTGCGCAGGCTGCGGGCCAGCAGCGCGGCGGTCTCCGGTGCCGGCGTGGTGCCGAGGTTCTTGCGCCACGGCCAGACCGCGTCGACAAGAACCTTGGCGCCCATCAATGCACCGGCGGTGATATCGCTGTGCCCGCCCAGGTATTTGGTCGCGCTGTGCACCACCAGGTCGGCGCCCAGTGCCAGCGGCTGCTGGTTGACCGGCGATGCGAAGGTGTTGTCGACCATCAACAGCGCACCGTGCGCATGCGCCCGTTCGGCAATCGCGGCGATGTCGAACAGCTCGAGCGTCGGGTTGCTCGGGGTCTCGAGGAACACCATGCGGGTGCCTTCGGCGAGCAGACCGTCGAGCCGATCCAGTTCACTGCCAAGGATCAGGTGGGTCCGGATGCCGAGCAGCGGCAGCTGGCTGGCAATCAGCTCGAGGGTGCCGCCA
The DNA here is from genome assembly GCA_024235415.1 of Chromatiaceae bacterium. GTDB lineage: Bacteria > Pseudomonadota > Gammaproteobacteria > Chromatiales > Chromatiaceae > Thiosocius. Next base: position 8,966 of record JACKML010000019.1, read on the forward strand.
TAGGCATCGCCGATGCAGACGATTCCGTCACGGAGTATAGGTCGCATAAAGCCCATATTCCCGGATTTACCCTTGTATCTTCAGTGCGCCCACCCGCCGCGAGATCGCCTTTGGGTGGGGGTCTCGACCTGAATCACAGCTGCCAAGCCGCGTCACAACGGGATTTTTTTGGCACATTCACCCCACAGGCCGAGCGAACCCCCACCGCGTCAATGGATGATGCAGCTTGGTCAATGATGTCGTCATGGATTGGTCAGTCGAACAAACTCGCTTGCGGTGGCGCCCGGCACGGCGGCCGCCTCGGACCTTCGGGCTCAGCCATCTTCGCATCCAAGTGTGTGAGGATCTTATCGATGACGTCGGGATCCTCGATGCAGGCGATGATCCGCATCGCCCCGCCGCAGGCCGGGCAGGTCTCGATGTCGATCCCGAACACCCGCTTGAGGCGCTGCGCCCAGGTCATCGCGGCACGGCGTTCGGCCGACGTAGGCTCCTCCGGATCCGCGGTCCTGGCGTGCTGACCGCCCCTGCCCCGCTTGGCCGGCGTCACGCGCGCCCGGTATTGGCTGTTTGGCGCAAAGACGCCGTGGAAACGGCTCAGGTTGACCCGTGGTTTCGGCACCAGGGCTGCCAGGCGGGCAATGAAGTCGAGGGGTTCGAAGATGACGTGCGTCGTGCCGTCTCGGTAAGGCGTCTTCAGCTGGTACCGAACGTTGCCGTTCGGGGTGAGCGACAGACGCTTTTCCGAGATGGCCGGCCGGCTGATGTAGCGACACAGCCGTTCGAGCTTCTGGCGTTGATCCGCTCGCGCTGCCACGCCGGCATGTAGGGAGAATCCGGCGACCTTGCCGACCCCCTCATCGAATGGCTCGTCACACGCCGGCAGGGTCTGCAGCGTGAAGACCTTGCGGCCCTGCTGGGGTCCCACGGCGATACGGTACGTGATCGACGAGCCGAGGAGTTGATCCAGCGGCCCGGCCTCAAGGCCATCGCCGGCCAGATAGCTGTTCTCCGCATCCCGTTCCAATAGGCGCTGGCGCTCGAGGTATCGGCCGATGCGCCGTGCGAGGGTCTGAGTAAGTCCGGCCAACTCGGCGCTGGTCGGTGCCTTCACCCAACGGAAGCGCAGCGCACCGTCAGGGTGCTCGATATACACCCCGTCGAGGAACAGCATGTGGAAGTGGACATTGAGGTTCAGCGCACTGCCGAAGCGCTGGATCAGGGTGACTGCACCGGTCTGGGCCGTCTTACGGGAGAACCCCGCCTTCTTGATCAGGTGCGTGGCGATGCAGCGGTAGACAATGCCGAGCACCCGGCCCATCACGACCGGGCGGCTCGCGAACAGGAAGCGTAAGGGATAAGGGACGCTGAGCACCCACTGGCGCACCGGCTGCTCGGGAAACACCTCGTCTACCAGTAACGCCGCGCTCTCGGCCATGCGCCGAGCGCCGCAACTGGGGCAGAAGCCGCGCCTCTTGCAGCTGAAAGCGACCAG